>NZ_JODL01000017.1 GCF_000718985.1 Streptomyces megasporus
CCCTCACGCCCCCCACGCCCACCCCGGACGAGCCCACCACCCCTACGACTAGGCTCGCCCCCATGTCTCGCATCGACGGCCGCACAGCCGAACAACTCCGCCCCGTCACCATCGAACGCGGCTGGAGCAAACACGCCGAAGGCTCCGTCCTCATCGCCTTCGGCGACACCAAAGTCCTCTGCACCGCCAGCCTCACCGAAGGCGTACCACGCTGGCGCAAGGGCAGCGGTGAAGGCTGGGTCACCGCCGAATACGCCATGCTGCCCCGCTCCACCAACACCCGCGGCGACCGCGAATCCGTCCGCGGCCGCATCGGCGGCCGCACCCACGAGATCTCCCGCCTCATCGGCCGCTCACTCCGCGCCGTCGTCGACCTCAAAGCCCTCGGCGAGAACACCATCGTCCTCGACTGCGACGTCCTCCAAGCCGACGGCGGCACCCGCACCGCCGCCATCACCGGCGCCTACGTCGCCCTCGCCGACGCCATCACCTGGGCACGCGACAACAAACTCGTCCGCGCCAAAGCCCAACCCCTCACCGGCACCGTCTCCGCCATCAGCGTCGGCATCGTCAACGGCACCCCCCTCCTCGACCTCTGCTACGAGGAAGACGTCAACGCCGAAACCGACATGAACATCGTCTGCACCGGCGACGGCCGCTTCGTCGAAGTCCAAGGCACCGCCGAAGGCACCCCCTTCGCCCGCACCGAACTCGACACCCTCCTCGACCTCGGCGTCGCCGGCTGCGCCCAACTCGACACCCTCCAACGCCAAGCCCTGGAAACCCGGTGACACCACCCACCCGGGCGACGCCGAACGAAACCACGGCACCCAAGGGAACTTTGCGAGCGCTTTACGCGTCCTAGAGAGCACGGGCCGTACGGGTCGAGCCGTACGGCCCGTCCAGGCGCCCGTCCGACCACCCGACCAGAGAGGACACCATGCGCCGTCGGACCACCCTCGCCGCCCTCACACCCATCGCCCTCACCCTCCCCCTGCTGGGCTGCAGCGCCGTCCAGAACGCACTCGACTGCGCGAACACCGCCATCGTCATCGTCGACAGCGCCAACGCCCTCCAACAGGCCGTCTCCGACGGAGCCGAGAACCCGGCCGAAGTGGCCCAGTCCCTCGACCGCATCGACCAGAACCTCGACAAAATCGGCGAGAACACCGGCGACAGCGACCTCGGCAAGATCACCGAAGACCTCCAACAGGCCGTCGACAACGTCCGCACCGCCGTCGACAAGGGCGAGACCCCCGACGCCACCCCCGTCGTCGACGCCGCCGACGAACTCTCCAAGGTCTGCACACCCAACTGAGCCCAACGGGCCGCCCATCCGTCCGTCCGAAGAAGCCGGCCTACCAAGCGGACGAGACGGATAATCGGTCCCCATGAGCAAGCGCCTGATCCTCGCCACCCGCAACGCCCACAAGATCCGCGAACTGGGGACCATCCTCTCCGCCGCCGGACTCGCCTTCGACCTGGTCGGCGCGGACGCCTACCCCGAAGTGCCCGACGTGAAGGAGACCGGCACCACCTTCGCCGAGAACGCCCTCCTCAAGGCCCGCACCCTCGCCCAGGCCACCGGCGTCCCCGCCATCGCCGACGACTCCGGCCTCTGCGTCGACATCCTCGGCGGAGCCCCCGGCATCTTCTCCGCCCGCTGGTCCGGACGGCACGGCGACGACAAGGCCAACCTCGACCTGCTCCTCGCCCAACTCGCCGACATCGAACACCCCCACCGCACCGCCCACTTCGCCTGCGCGGCGGCCCTGGCCCTCCCCGACGGCACCGAACGCGTCGTCGAGGGCCGCCTCCCCGGCATCCTCCGTCACGAGCCCTCCGGCACGGGCGGGTTCGGCTACGACCCCATCCTCCAGCCCGACGGCGACACCCGCACCTGCGCGGAACTCTCCCCGGAGGAGAAGAACGCCATCAGCCACCGCGGCCAGGCGTTCCGCGCCCTGGCACCGGTGATCAGGGAACTCCTGGGTTGACGGCCGGCCCTGGGGACCGGAACCACCGGCAACGCCGAAGGCCCGGCTCGATGAGCCGGGCCTTCGTTTCCAAGGTTCGTGCGGCCGGTGGGATTCGAACCCACACGGGGAAACCCCCACTGGGACCTAAACCCAGCATGACTGCCCAGTTCCATCACGGCCGCTAGGTACCGTCTCATCCTACCGGGCTTGCTGTGCCGGTGGTGGACAAGTTGGCTTCAACAGGCCGCTCTGCGGTCACCCTTCCTCGACACCATGTCCCGGTAACCGCATGGCAGTTCGGGCAGAGGAAACGTAGGTTCTCTGCTCTGTCGTCGCTCCAGTCGCCGTTGATGTGGTCCACTTCAAGGGTCATGGGCTTGCCGCCCCACGAGGGGCCGACCCCGCACTCCGCGCACTCCTCCGGTACGCCGATCTCCCAGAGGGCTCGGCGCAGTAGATGCGTTTGAGTGCGGCGCTTCCCCTCGTGCTTGACCAACACTTCTCTGGGAGATTTTCTCTGCTTCACAGTTTTGCCTCGCTGGTGCGCTTGGCCCAGGAAGTGACTCACGTCGATGCCGGCTTCAGCGACCCACTGTTGAAAGCAGGCGCGCTGACTTCCATTGTCAGGTCGGCCGAGTCTCCGCAGCGCACCGGAGATCGAAACGGAATCCGCTACTGCGCGACGCAGCTCGTCATGGGTTGGACGTGGTTTTCCTTTCCGGCCCGGTCGGCCGGGTCTCGGCAGATGGGACACATCGATATCGAACTGCGCAAAGCGTTTGAAGAGATGGCTGCGGAGTTGGTGATAGGGGCGTGCGCCGAGAAAGGCGATGACCTCGTCGATGGTGCCGCACCGAAGGGCAGCCTCGGTCAACATTTCACGCGTGTAGCGAGTCCCGCTCAATGGCCTGCCCCCCGCCGACCCTTCGAACGGCCACGGTAGGTGTCCGTCGTTGAATGGCAGTTGGGGCAGAGGAAGCGCAAGTTTTCGGGTCGGTTGTCCCGCCAGTTTCCATCGATATGATCCACCTCAAGGACCAATGGGCGTCCGCGCCACATGGGTGGAGTTCCGCAGAGTGCGCATCGCTCGGCAATGCCGATCTCCAACAGACAGCGCTTGAGGCGACCGCGAGGTGTGCGGCGGGCATGCGGGGAGTCCGACATGACCAGGATTTCATGCGGTGCGCGACGACGCCTGTTGTCTTTCATGAACTTGGTTCGACGCTGCGGAGCGAAGTGGGATGTCTCGATGCCGAAATGTTTGATCCTGCGACTGATGTGTGCGTGGTGACCGCCTACGGCATCGATACCCAGGTGTCTCAGTACGCCGTTGATGCTTACGGAGGCTTTGACGGCCTCTTCCAGGATCTCCTTCGTCCAGCGCACCCCTTCGCGCTGGAAATGGGAGACGTCGATTCCCATCGACCTCACGCGTGCGCTGATGTACCGCCGTGTCCCGCTCTTCGGGTCGACACCCAGCTTGTGCAACATTTCGGAGATTGTCGTCGATGACGCCGCCGCCTCGGCAAGGCGTTCGCGTGTGTACGGGCTGGCCACGGCCCCTCCCCCTGTTTCCCTGGTGAACCGTCCGCGGGTGTTCTTCGGTCGTATGTCGCGGACTCGTACTGGTCAACGAGCGCGGTCACGGTCGGTTACGCCGGGTGAGTGAGAGAGGGGCCGGGTCGGGGCGTCAGATCGCGAGGTCCTTGATCAGCTTGGCGACGTGTCCCGTGGCCCTGACGTTGTACAGGGCCCGCTCGACCTTGCCGTCCCCGTCGACGATCACCGTGGAGCGGATGACGCCGGTGACGGTCTTGCCGTAGAGCTTCTTCTCGCCGAAGGCGCCGTACGTCTCGAGGACCTTCTTCTCCGGGTCGGCGACGAGGGTGATCTTCAGGTTCTCCTTCTCGCGGAACTTGGCGAGCTTCTCGGGCTTGTCGGGGGAGACGCCGATCACGTCGTAGCCCGCGCCGGCGAGGAGGTCGAGGTTGTCGGTGAAGTCGCAGGCCTGCTTGGTGCAGCCGGGGGTCATGGCGGCGGGGTAGAAGTAGACGATGACCCTGCGTCCGGCGTAGTCGGAGAGCGAGACGGGGTTGCCGTCGGCGTCGGGCAGGGTGAAGGCGGGGGCGGTGTCGCCGGGTTGCAGTCGCTCGCTCATCGGTGCTCCTCGGACGGGGTGAGCTGGGGGCCGTTACCGCTTCGAAGCCTAGTCACGGTGTGTGCCGGGGGTGGCGCGGGGCACCGGACGGGGCGGAGCTGTCAAACTGTCCGGTAGCCGAATTCCGGTGCGCGGCAGCCCTAGTGGGACAGAAGAGACGGACGAGACGACGGAGGCAGTGCGGTGTCGGAAGCCAGGACCCCGGCGGAGATCGAGGCGGCGATCGTCCGCAGGAGGCAGGAGCTCGCCGCGACGCTGGACGAGTTGGCGGTGCGGGTGCATCCGAAGACGATCGCCGGGGACGCGAAGGCGAGGGCGGCCGAGGCCGTGGACCGTACGGTGGGTCGGGCCTATGTGGCGGTGAACCGCGCGGTGTCGGACGTGCGGGAGCGGTTCGTGGACGAGGACGGGCGTCCGCGGCCGGAGCGGGTCGTGCCGGTGGCGTTGGTGGCCGTCGGAGTGGTCGGGCTGCTGGTGGTGTCGGCTCGGCGTCGGCGCCGGTAGCGGCTGAGATACGGTCGTACCGTGAGTTCCCAGACGTCCCACCACGACAAGCTACCCATCCGGATGCTGCATGACCGGGTGCTGGTCCGTACCGACAGTCCGGAGGGCGAGCGCCGTTCCTCCGGCGGCATTGTCATTCCCGCGACGGCGGCGGTCGGCCGCAGGCTGAGCTGGGCCGAAGTGGTCGCCGTCGGGCAGAGCGTACGGACGGTGGAGCCCGGTGACCGTGTGCTCTACGATCCGGCGGACCGTGCCGAGGTGGAGGTGCGCGGGGTCGCGTACGTGCTGATGCGCGAGCGTGATCTGCACGCGGTGGCGGCCGAGCGGTTGCAGGGGTCCGAGGACTCCACCGGCCTGTATCTGTGAGGGAGGGTCCGGCCCGCGGAGGCGGGCCGGGCCGTGTTCCGTGGCTTCCGGTTGCGTTGTGGTCGTGTTCCGGCCGTGCTTCCGGCTGTGGTTCCGGCCGTGCTTCCGGGGTGTTCTACCGGGGGGTGCCCGTCGTGTTCGCCGGGGTCGGTTCGGGGGTGGCGCTCCTGGCGGGGGCCGTGTGGTCGTCTTTTCCGTCCCCGTTCTTCGGGTTGTCCCGGGTGCCCGGGTTCTCCTTGTCGTTCTGCCCGCCGTTCCTGTCGCCGCCCTTGGCGTCCTTGTCGTTTCCGCCGGTGCGGTGCTCGTCGTTCCGGGCGTCGTCGTGGTCGGGGCGGTCGCGGTTCTTCCCGTCACCGTCGCCGTTCCGGTCGTCGGTGTCCTGTTCCCTCTGGTCCGCCGCCTCGTCGTCCGCGGCGGCCTTCCCGTCGTCGTCCGGTTCGGGGGCGGGGGAGTCGTCGGGCTCGTCGGCGACTCGGGTGGGGTCGGTGTCGGGTGTGGCCTTCTCGGAGGGGTCGGGTGAGGCCTTGGGCATCCGGTGTTTTCCGCCGGGTTTGAGGTCGAATTTCTTGGCGGGGCTGCCCTGGAGGGCTCGGGCGGTGTAGGCGGCCCAGATGCGGGAGGGGAAGTCGGAGCCGTTGACGCGGGCGAGTCCGCCGGCGCCGTAGAGGGGTTTGTGGACGCCGGTGTCGGGGTCCTGGCCCATGACGGCGACGACGGTGACGAGGTCGGGGGTGTAGCCGGCGAACCAGGCGGCTCGGTCTTCCTCGGCGGTGCCGGTCTTGCCGGCGGCGGGGCGGCCGGCGGCCTTGACGGTGGCTCCGGTGCCTTCCTCGACGACGCCGCGCAGGACCGCGGTGGTGGCGTCGGCGGTGGCGCGGGAGACGGCTTGTTCGGGGCGGGGCTTGGGGAGGCGGACGGGTTCGCCGTCCTGGACGATCTCCTTGACGAGGGTGTGGTCGACGCGTTTGCCGTGGTTGGCGAGGGTGGCGTAGGCCTGGGCCATGTCGAGGGTGCTGGGGGAGGCGGTGCCCAGGGAGAGGGAGGCGTGGGCCTCGACGGCGCCGGGGGTCTTCTCGGGGAGGCCGAGGGCGAGGGCGGTCTTCCTGACCTTCTCGGGGCCGATGTCCACGCCCATCTGGGCGAAGACGGCGTTGACGGACTTGTTCATGGCGGTGCTGACGGGGATGTCGCCGTAGTCGGTCTCGTCTTCGTTCTGGGGTTTCCAGGTGGTGGGTCCCTGGGGGCCGATGACGGTGCGGCCGCTGGTGCCGTCGTAGACGGTGTTGGGGCCGATGCGTTTGCCGTCGCGGGTTTTGGCGTCGTGTTCGAGGGCGGCGGCGTAGACGAAGGGCTTGAAGGTGGAGCCGGCCTGGTAGTCGCGGCGGGTGGCGTTGTTGACGAATTGCCGTGTGTAGTCGATGCCGCCGTACATGGCGACGACTTCGCCGGTTTCGGGGTCGATGGAGGTGCTGCCGGCGCGGACGTAGCGGTCGACTTGGCGGTCGTCGCTGAGGTGGGAGAGGAGTTCTTTCTCGACGGCTTCGACCATGGCTTGCTGTTTGCGGCGGTCGATGGTGGTGGTGATGCGGAAGCCGCCTTGGGCGAGTCGGCGTTCGTCGATGATGTCGTTGTCGACGAGGTGGCGGTTGACGGCTTCGACGATGTAGCCGCGTTGGCCGGAGAGGCCGGTGGGGGGCTTGGCGGGGTCGGGGGTGGGGAAGGTGAGGTCGGCGCGTTCGGAGGGTTTGAGCCAGCCTTCGGCGACCATGCCGTCGAGGACGTAGTTCCAGCGGGCGAGGGCGCGTTCCTTGTTTTCGGGGTGGGCGGCGACGTCGTAGAGGTTGGGGGAGTTGAGGAGGGCGGCGAGGTAGGCGCCTTCGGCGGTGGTGAGGTCGGCGGCGTCCTTGGAGTAGTAGGCCTGGGCGGCGGCTTGGACGCCGTAGGAG
The DNA here is from genome assembly GCF_000718985.1 of Streptomyces megasporus. Taxonomy (GTDB): domain Bacteria; phylum Actinomycetota; class Actinomycetes; order Streptomycetales; family Streptomycetaceae; genus Streptomyces; species Streptomyces megasporus. The sequence goes on from NZ_JODL01000017.1 coordinate 6,954, forward strand.
TTGCGGCCGAAGTAGCTGGTGTTGAGGTAGCCGGCGAGGATGTCGTCCTTGCTGGTCTCGCGGTCGAGTTTGATGGCGATGAAGAATTCTCGGGCTTTGCGGGTGAGGGTTTGTTCCTGTCCGAGGTAGTAGTTCTTCACGTACTGCTGGGTGATGGTGGAGCCGGATTGTTTGCCCTTGCCTTGGAGCATGTTCCAGCCGGCGCGGGCCATGGCGGTGATGTCGACGGCCGACTGGTGGTAGAAGTCCCGGTCCTCGGCGGCGAGCACTGCTTGGCGGGTGGTTTCGGGGATGTCCTTCAGTTCCACCTTCTGGCGGTTGATTTCGCCGTCGCGGGCGAGTTGGGTGCCGTCGGAGTAGAGGTAGACGTTGTTCTGGGCGGCGGCGGCGGAGTTGGGGGCGGGGATGTCCACGAGCAGGTAACCGGCGATGAAGGCGCCGCAGCCTGCCAGGGCGGTCAGGACGGTGGCGCCCAGGACCGTTCGCCAGGTGGGCAGCAGTCGCCGTGGGCCGGTGCGCTTCGGGCGCTCCTCGCTGTTCGGCTCCTCGCTGTTCGGCTCCTCGCTCATGGCAGCAGGGCTCCTTGTCGTTATGGCGCCTTCATACCTTCTGTCTGGATCACCCCATGAGAAACTTTCGCATCATCCGTGCCGGCCGGCGAGATCTGGTCACACCTGTGGTGGTGCGTGAGGGGTCCAAGGGGGCGAACGGGCTTTCGGGACGGCGGGTGAACACGGTCGGTGGTCTGCTGGGCGTGTTCTTCTCGGGGCGGGGTTGCCGTTGCCCGTCTTTCCGGGGCGTTCGGGGAGGTGGCGCGTGTGCTGCCGTGGGTGGCGGTGCTCCGGGTGCCCGCCGAGGTGCTGTCGGGCGAACACCGGGGAGGGGGCGGGGTGGGCCCGGACGTCGCGAGGGTGTCGTCGCCCGGATGTACGGGCGGGGTGCCGTGGTCCGTGCCGTGGTCCGTGCCGGTGGTGGGCCGGTGGTGGGGGCGTCCCGACGGCCTGGTCGTGCCGCCGGGACGCCCCGGATCCGGATGGGTCCGGATGGGTCCGGACGGGGGGTCGTGTGGGGCCGTCCCGTCCGGACAGAGGCCGATCGGAGGACGGTCAGAGGACGGCGGGCGAGGCGCCCTTGAGCATCTTCAGGTCCAGGGCCTGGGCCATGGCGCGGAAGCCGCTGTCGCTGGGGTGCAGGTGGTCGCCCGAGTCGTAGGCGGGGCGGAGCTGCTGCGGGGCGGCGGGGTCGCGCAGGGCGGCGTCGAAGTCGACGACCGCGTCGAAGACGCCGCCGCGGCGGATGTGCTCGTTGACCTGCTGCCGTACGGCCTCCAGGCGTGGGGTGTGCTTGCGGTGCCCGCCGAACGGCGTCAGCGTCGCCCCGATCACCCGCAGTCCGCGCTGGTGGGCGCGCTGGGTGATGGTCTCCAGGCCGTCGACGATCTTCTGTGGGTCGGTCTGGTGGGGTGTCTTGAGGATGTCGTTGATGCCGAGCTGGACGACGAGGACCTCGGCGCCGGTGCGGGAGAGCACGTCCCGCTCCAGCCGGTTCAGGCCGCTGGGGCCGTTCTTGAGGTCGGTGGGGGAGGCGTCGAGGAGGACGCGGTTTCCGCTGATGCCCTGGTTGAGCACGCTGTAGCGGGGGGCGCCGCGTTCGGTGCGCAGCCGGTCGGCGAGGAAGTCGGTCCAGCGGTGGTTGGCTCCGGGGCTGGAGGTGATGCCGTCGGTGATGGAGTCGCCGATGACCACGACGGCGCCTTCGGTCTCGTTGGTCCACACGTCGACGGCGGTCACGTAGCGCCAGTGGGTGGTCTGCTCGGTGTAGGGGATGCCGCTGGTGTCGGCGGCGTGGTCGCCCCGGGCGAGGTAGCTGGTCTGGCGGGCGTGGGGGTGGTGGGTGACGGCGCCGGAGCCGGTGGGGGTGTAGAGGGTGACGAGCAGGTCGGCGGCGGCGGGCACGTTCAGCCGTACCGCGTCGCTGGTGACGGTGGCGCCGACCGGGATGGTCACTTCGTGGTGGGTGCCGAAGGTCAGCCGGCGCATGCTGCCCGCCGTGGCGGTGGGGCTGCTGGGTTCGGCGGCCAGGGCGAGCGTGGCGCGTGTGATGGTCAGGGGGCGGGTGCCGAAGAGGTTGGAGAACTGGACGCGGGCGGCTGTTCCGCCGACCGAGGTGTGCACCACGTTTCGCAGGGACGCGTTCGGGTAGCCCTCGGCCGGGGCGTTCGGCTCGGCCGAGGCCGGGGAGGCGGACCAGGTGCCCACCCAGGTGCCCGCGGACGCGGGTGCGGCGGACTCGCCACCGCGTGGCGCGGAGGCGTCCGGGGCGGGCCTGCGGCCTCCGGCGCCGACGAAGATGGCGGTGGAGACCAGGATGGCGACGGCCGCGAGCCCCGCCAGCAGGGCGTATCCCATGTTCTTGGTCACCGGCGGCGGCCTCGTTCGTACACGGAAGGTGTCCCCCCTCTGGGCGTGGGAAGCCCACAGGTGTGCGAAGTGATCGGCAAGGGTCCATGATCCCACGGCGGTGGGGGCGCTGGGCTCGGGAGGCTCCACCCGTTACGGGATCGATGGCGCTGTTACGGGATTGTTGAGCCGGACGCGCGGTGGCGGTGTGACGGCGTTCACCAGGGTCTATCGGGATCCACCGGGGGCTACCGGGATCCACCGGGGGCCACCGGGGCCTTCTCCGGGACGCTCGTGGCGCCGTTCGCGTTCCGTCCGGCGGTGCCTTGCGACAATGCGGGGGGACGGCTCGAACGGTCTCGGACGGGTGGAGCGGGATGGAACGGACGACAACGGACGAGAAGGCGGGCCGAGGAGCCTCCGGCGGTGCCGCGCCCGCGCCTCGGGCGGCGCGGCCGGCGTTCGACCCGACCGTGTTCACGGCCGCCGACGAGGAGAAGCGCCGCGGGGTGCGTCGGATGAAGGCGATCGCGACGGGCGCCCTGGTGCTGGCGGCCGTGGTGTTCGCGTTGTCCACCTGGGCGGAGAACGCCGGGGCGGGCGCCTGGGCCGGTTACGTGGCGGCGGCGGCCGAGGCGGGCATGGTGGGCGCGTTGGCCGACTGGTTCGCGGTGACCGCGCTGTTCAAACGGCCGATGGGGCTGCCGATTCCGCACACCGCGATCATCCCGACGAAGAAGGACCAACTGGGGCGCAGTCTGGGGGATTTCGTCGGTGAGAACTTCCTGTCGGAGGCCGTGGTGCGGCGGCGGTTGCGTTCGGTGCGCGTCGCCGACCGGTTGGGGAACTGGCTGGCTCAGCCCGACAACGCGGACCGGGTGACGGCCGAGATGTCGACCGCGTTGCGCGGGGCGCTGACGGTGTTGCGGGACAGCGATGTGCAGGCGGTGGTGACGGAGGCGATCACGCGCCGCGCTCACGCTCGGGAGATCGCGCCGCTCCTGGGGCGGACGCTGGCGCGGATCGTCGCGGACGGCGGTCACCGTCGGGCGGTGGACCTGGTGTGCGTGCGGGCCCACGACTGGCTGGTGTGGCACCAGGACTCGGTGATGGACGCGGTCGCCGGTGGCGCGCCGGGGTGGACGCCGCGGTTCGTGGACCGCAGGATCGGCGAGCGCGTCTACAAGGAGTTGTTGCGCTTCGTGGCGGAGATGCGGGACATGCCCGACCATCCGGCGCGCGGGGCGCTGGACCGTTTCCTGCGGGACTTCGCGGAGGATCTGCAGTCCGATCCCGATACTCGGGCCCGGGTGGAGCGGTTGAAGTCGGACATTCTCTCCCGGGGCGAGGTGCAGGACGTGATCGCCTCGGTCTGGGTGTCGGTGCGGGCCATGATCGTCGCGGCGGTGGAGGACGAGCGCAGCCAGTTGCGGCTGCGGGTGCGCACCTCGGTGCTCTCGCTGGGGGCGCGGCTGTCGGCGGACGCCGGGCTCCAGGGGAAGGTCGACGGTTGGATCGAGGGCGCGGCGGCGCACGTCGTCTCCACGTATCGGCACGAGATCACGTCTCTGATCACCGAGACGATCGAGAGTTGGGACGCCGAGCACACCTCCCGCAAGATCGAGGCGAACGTCGGCCGGGACCTGCAGTTCATTCGGATCAACGGCACGGTGGTGGGCGCGCTCGCCGGTCTGGCGATCCACACCGTGACGCACCTGCTGGGCGGGTAGGGCGGGCCGCCCCGGTCCGGGGGCGGGCCGCCCCGGTCCGGGGGCGGCCCGCCGGTGTCCGTGCGGGTGTCGGGAGGGTCAGGGTGGGTCAGGGGTGGGCGGTGTCCGTGTCCGTCTCCGTGATCCGGACGGTGCGTCCCTCGGCGGCCGAGAGGCGTGCCGCCTCCAGTACGCGCAGGGCCCGCGCGGCCTCCCGGGCGGTGACGGGGGGCTCGCCGCCGGTGCGCAGGGCGTCGGCGACGGCGGCGTAGTAGGCGGGGTAGTCGCCGTCGCGGGACGGTACGGGTTCCGTGTTCTCCAGGGCTCCCAGGACGCCCCAGGCCGATTCCGGCTCCACGCCCCACCGTCCCCGGCCGGGGCGTTCACCGGCGCGCAGGGCGTCTTCCTGCGGGTCGAGGCCGTGCTTGACGTAGGCGGCCTCGCTGCCCAGCACCCGGAAGCGGGGGCCGAGGTGCGCGGCGGTGGCGCTCGTCCACAGGTGGGAGCGGACGCCGGAGGTGTGGTGGAGGGCGATGAAGGTGTCGTCGTCGATCCGGGCGCCGGGGCGGCGGACGTCGGACTCGGCGTGGACGGAGTCGACGGGGCCGAAGAGGACGAGCGCCTGGTCCACCAGGTGGCTGCCCAGGTCGTACAGGAGGCCGCCGACGTCGGCGGGGTCGCCGGACTCGCGCCAGCCGCCCTTGAGGTGGGGGCGCCACCGCTCGAAACGGGACTCGAAGCGCCACACGTCGCCGAGCGCGCCCTGGTCGATCAGGTCGCGCAGGGTGAGGAAGTCGTTGTCCCAGCGGCGGTTCTGGAAGACCGACAGCAGCAGTCCGCGGCGCTCGGCGAGGTCGGCGAGTTCCTCCGCCTCGGCGGCGCGGGCCGCGAGCGGCTTGTCGACGACGACCGCCAGGTCCGCTTCCAGGGCGCGGCGGGCCAGTTCGACGTGGGTGCGGTTGGGGGAGGCGACCACCACGAGGTCCAGCGCGTCGGCGCGTGCGAACAGCGCGTCGGCATTCGCGACGGTGCGCAGGTCCTCGCCGTGCTCGGCGCGGGCCTGCCGCTGCCGCTCGGGGTCGGAGGTGACGACGGTGTCCAGGACGAGGCCGTCGGTGGCGGCGATCAGCGGCGCGTGGAAGACGGAGCCGGCCAGGCCGTATCCGATCAGGCCGACGCGCAGCGGGCGGGAGGTCGGGGTGGCGGTGGCAGCGGCAGAGGTGGCGACGTCCATGCGCCCACTTTGGCAACAGTGTTGCTAAAGTGCAAGCGGGAGCCACAATGGCCGGGTGACCCCTGTCTTCCCCGGCGCCTTCCCCCATGCCCTCTCCGGAGCCGCGAACCTGCCCGCCCTGCGCGGCCACAACGCCGCGCTCGTCCTGGACCTGCTGCGCGCGGCGGGCGAGAGGGGCGCGAGCAGGGCGGAGCTGGCCGAGGGCACGGGACTGACCCCCCAGGCCGTCAGCAAGATCACCGCCCGGCTGCGGGCCGCGGGCCTGGTGACCGAGGCGGGGCGCCGACCCTCCACGGGCGGCAAACCGCGCACGGTCTGGCGCCTGGTGCGCGACGCCCGGTACGCGGTGGGCCTGCACTTGGACCGCGACGAGCTCACCGCCGTCCTGGCGGACCTCCCGGGCACCCCGGTCGCGGTCCACCGCGCCCCCTTCGACCTCGGCGCGCCCCCCGAGCGGGCCCTGGGGGAAGCGGTCGAGGCGGTGCGCGCCCTCCTCGCCCCCGCGGCGTCCGGCGGCGTCCCGCGCGCCGGGGTGCTGGGCGTGGGAGTGGCCTGCCCGGGGCCGCTGGAACACCGCACGGGGGTGCTGAGGCGGGTGACGGGCTTCCCCGGGTGGGACGGCTTCCCGCTGCGGGACGCGCTGGCCGAACGGCTGGCGATGTCCGTCGCCCTGGACAAGGACACCAACGCCGCGGCGCTCGGCCTCGCCCTGCGCGGTGCGGACGGTTCGGACGGCCGGCGCGGCGGAGCCGGGGCCGGTGCCGCGTCGTTCGCCTACCTGCACCTGGGCACCGGGCTGGGCGCCGGACTCGTCCTGGGCGGGACGCTGTACCGGGGCGCGCGCACCGGGGCCGGGGAGTTCGGCCACCAGGTCGTCCGGCTCGACGGCCCCGCGTGCCACTGTGGGGACCGCGGCTGCCTGGAGGCGCTGTGCCTGGCCGCCGCCGCCCGGGGCGACACCGCGGAGGCGGCCCGGGTCCTGGGCGTGGGCGCCGCCAACCTCGCCGGGCTGCTGGACATCGACCGCGTGGTGCTGGGCGGGCGCGCCGTGCTGGCCGACCCGGAGCCGTACCGCGCGGGCGTCGAGGCGGTCCTGGCCGCCCGGGCCGCGCGCACCGACGGCCGTGCCGTCCCGGTCTCCGTCGCGCCCGGCGGGGCGCGGCTGGTCGCCGACGGCGCCGCGCACCTGGTCCTGGCCCCGCTCTTCGGCCGGCTGGAACCGGTCCGCTGACGTAGTCGCCGTCGAGGCGGGAAACCGGTCATCGGAGAGTGACTACGCTGGGGGCGTCGGCGGGTCGTCGGCGCGGCGCGGTGTCGCCGTCCCCCGGTACGTGTGTACGACAGGCAGGAGTGACGCATGGCGGAGCGCAAACCGATCGAGTCGTGGCTCACCGACATGGACGGGGTGCTCGTCCACGAGGGGGTGCCCATCCCCGGCGCCGACGCCTTCGTCAAGCGGCTGAGGGAGTCCGGCAGGCCGTTTTTGGTGCTGACCAACAACTCGATCTACACGCCCCGTGACCTGCACGCCCGTCTGATGCGGATGGGCCTGGAGGTGCCGGTGGAGAACATCTGGACCTCCGCCCTGGCCACCGCCAGGTTCCTGGACGACCAGCGGCCCGGCGGCACCGCGTACGTCATCGGCGAGGCCGGTCTGACCACCGCCCTCCACGACGTGGGCTACATCCTCAGCGACACCGAGCCGGACTACGTGGTCCTCGGCGAGACGCGCACCTACAGCTTCGAGGCGCTCACCAAGGCGATCCGGCTGATCAACGCCGGGGCGCGGTTCATCGCCACCAACCCCGACGAGACCGGCCCGTCCGCCGAGGGGGTGCTGCCCGCCACCGGATCGGTCGCGGCGCTGATCACCAAGGCGACCGGCCGCGAACCGTACTTCGTCGGCAAGCCCAACCCGTTGATGATGCGGGCCGGACTCAACGCCATAGGCGCCCACTCCGAGTCCAGCGCGATGATCGGCGACCGGATGGACACCGACGTCCTGGCCGGGCTGGAGGCCGGGATGGAGACGTTCCTGGTGCTGACCGGCCTGACCCGGCCCTCCGACGTGGACCGCTACCCCTTCCGCCCCTCGACGGTCGTCGACTCGATCGCGGATCTGGTCGAACGGATCTGATCCGCCCGGACCGGCCGGGCCCCGGACACGTTCGGCCCACCCTCGAACGGAGCAGCGCGGGCCGGTGCCGGGATGCGGGCCGAGGCGGCGCGACGGATCTTCGGGAGTACCGATCCGGAGGTTCGACATGGGCACCTTCCGCACCGTCCGACCCACCCGCACCGTCCGACCCACCCGCCCCGCCCGACCCGCCCGGCCCGTTCGCGGCGCCCTCGTCGCGGCCCTCATGGTCTGCGCCCTGAGCGTCCCCGCCGCGCCCGCCGCGGTCGGCGAGGAACCGGGGCCCGGCGGCGCCGGCGCCGCGTCCCCCGACGCCACGGGGACGGCCTCGATACGGGTCACGCCCGCGACGGCACGCCCCGGCGCCGAGGTCGAGGTGGCGGCCCCCCGCTGCGAGGGCACCGCCGGCACCGCCCGCTCCGAGGCGTTCGTCGCCGACGCCGCACTGGCGCCCTCGGCCGACGGCGGACTCTTCGGGGAGGCGAGGATCCGCTCGGACGTCGAGGAGGGACGGCACCGGGTCACGGTGGAGTGTGAGGGCGCCGGAACCGGAGCCGTCGGTCGGCTGACCGTGCGCCGCTCCGCATCCGACCGACCCTCCTCCGACCGACCCTCCACCCCGGCCGCGTCCCCGAGCGGATCCCCCGCCGCCTCCCCGGCCGACTCCCCGTCCCCGGCCCGGAGCCCGGTCGCTCCCGTGCCGGCCGGAGGCGGCGGCACCGCGGAGAGGACCGAGGACGCCGGACCCGGCGCCCTCCACACCACCCTGGGAGCCGGACTGGCGGGCGCCGCCGTCCTGACCGTCGCCTGGCGGGCCCTCGCGTCGCGCCGCCGGAACCGTTCCGACACCGACCACTGACACGGCCGGCCGTGTACGACGACACCGCGATCGGCGAACCGCGCACGAGCGGCACCGGGCGCGTCGTGGCGGCGGTGGTGTGGACGGTGCTGCTGCTCGGACTGTGGCTGTGGGGACGGGCCCTGACCGACGGCACCGGACCGCCGCCTCCCCCCGAACCCGGCGGCGCCTCCGTGGCCGGCCGCGCGCCCGACGGCGTGCCCGGCGCCCCCGACCGCGCCGACGCGGGCCGGGCGCTGCCCGCGTCCCACGCGCCGCTGCCCGACTCCGAGCCCGAACGGGTCGACATCGACGCCATCGGCGTCCACGCCCGGATCGTCGAGAGGGGACTGGACCGCGACGGCGCGATCGAGCCCCCGCCGATGGACACCCCCGACGTCGTCGGTTGGTACGGCGACGGGCCGGCCCCCGGCGCCGAGGGCGCGGCGCTGCTCGTGGGCCACCTGGACACGGACACCGGTCGGGCGGTCTTCCACCGCCTCACCTCCGTGGGGCCGGGCACCGCGGTCCACGTGACGCGCGCGGACGGCACGGTCGCGGAGTTCACCGTCGAGAACGTCTCGGTCGCCGAGCGCGCCGACTTCGACCCGGAGAAGGTCTACGGCACCCGCCGCGACGGGCGGGCCGAACTGAGACTCATCACCTGCACCGGCACCTTCGACCGGGACAGCGACTCCTACACCGCCAACCTGGTGGTCTCGGCGTACCTCACCGGTGTCCGCCCCGCGTCGGGGGCGGACACCGGTGAGCCGACGAGGAGTTGAGGAAGGCGACGCGGGCGCCGGACCCCGGGCGCCACGGGGGCGGTCCCACGGAACGCGCGGTGTGGCCGCAAAGGGTGAAGCGTGCGGCCGAACCGGGGGGCGTGTCCGCCCGCCCGGGATTGAACGGGCATGGACGCGGTACTCGGAAACCGAGATCCCCCAGGACACGGAGGCTGTCGTTCCGCCATGTACGAGACAGCGCAATCGGACGCCGACGAACAGCCTGCCGCCGGGCGGGCCCGCAACGAGTCGCCACTCGCCCCGCCGCCGCTGCGCCTCGCCGGAGACGGTGACGACGACGAGGGCGAGCCGCACATCTGCCGGGGCATCGACTGAGCCCGGAACGGCCGCCCACGCTCGGACGTGCCGGACGTGCCCGGACGTGTCGGACGTGCCCGGAGGTGAGCGCCCGGGGAACGCGTCCGGGCCCCACCGTGAGACGGTGGGGCCCGGAGCGGATGGGTACGCCGCCAGGGACTCGAACCCCGGACCCGCTGATTAAGAGTCAGCTGCTCTAACCAACTGAGCTAGCGGCGCCCGCAGGGGACGTGATCCGCGCTTCGCGCGCCGATCCGTGCCGACCTGCGGGAACAAGCATACCCGACGCCGTGGGGTGCTCCGTCCATCCGGCCGCCGCGAGGTGCCGCGAGCAGGCATGGGCAGACGTGGTCAGGAGCGATCAGGGGCGGGCCGGCTCGGGCCGGTATCCGGAAGTCCGGTGGCCCGAGCCGGCCCCCGAGGGGCCTCAGCCGATGGCGCCTCCCCGGTCGCCGCGTCCACAGGCCGTGCCGTCACCGTCGGTGTCCAGCCTGTGTCGGTCCCGGCCGTGGACGGCGAAGGGCTTCCAGCCCCGGTCGTCCAACCACCGGCACTTGGCGGCGGAACCCTTCACCTCCCGTGGGAAGACGCCCGGCAGGCACTGCGAGGGATCGCCGTAGGAGCGGTCGCAGCCGTCCACCCACGCCCCGACGTCCTCGGCCGGGCGGTGCCGGTGCTCCATGCCCAGGCTCCCTCGGGGCTTTCGGGCGTCCCCGGTGCCCGCCGCGGGCGAGGTCGCGTCCGCGGCCGGCTCGGTCCGCAGCGTCCGGGCGGCCCCCTCCTCGCCCTCGACCCTCACCCACCGGGCGACCGACGGCACGCCGTTCGCGTCGGCGACGAAGAGCATGTACCAGCCGGGTGGGGCCAGGTTGGGGTTGTCGGTCAGGTTCAGGCCGATCTCCGTGCCGCCGCCGGGCGCCTCGCCGTGCACCGTCATCGGCAGGTCGACGTAGCGCTGGTTGGGGTCGGAGGAGTGGGTGACCGCCTCGGGCCGGATCAGCGCGGCCTTGGTGATCCGCTCGCCGCCGGAGACGGTGATCCGGTTCTCGGTGCCGTACGTCCACTCCGACGCGGACAGCGCGATCCGAGGGCGCGGCCCCTTGGACAGGTACGGCGGCGAGTACAGCGACAGGGTGGTGGAGTAGCTGCCGTCACCGGGGTTGTCGCCGTAGCTCAGCACCCGGCCGTCGGGCAGCAGCTCGCCGCGGAGCAGCGCGTACAGCGGGTGGATCGCCACGGTCAACGTGAACGCGGTGATCGCCCCGGCGTAGGAGAAGGCGCGGGTGGTCCGGTCGCTGCCCTGGTACAGCGGTTCCAGCGGGTGCGCTGTCGGAACAGGCCGCCGAGCGAGTCCGGGGTCTCCTCGCGGGTGACCAGCCCGGCCTCGTACGCGACCACCGTGCGGGCGCCGTTGCCGGACAGCCGCACGCCCAGGTCGCAGTCCTCGGCCAGGCAGTCCCCGTCCCAGCCGCCGGTGGCGCGGAACGCCGCGTCCACGTGGGTGAGCAGTTCGGGGTGGACGACGTCCTCGGCGTCGAAGACGCCCACGATGTCCCCGCGGCAGTGCGGGAGCGCGGTGTTCATCGCACGCGGTTTGTTCTTCACCGGGTGGGTGTCGGTGACCACCCGGACCCGCGCGGGGTGCTCCTCGGCGAGCCGGTGGGCGATGGCCGCGGTGCCGGGATCGTCGTGGCCGACGATGAGGACGATCTCGAAGGCGGTGTGCTCGCAGCGGAGCATCTGCTCGACGGTGTGGCCGAGCACCCGTTCCTCGTGGCGTGCGGGCACCAGGAGCGAGAAGGAGTGGCGGTGGGCCCCGTCGGGCTCGCGGAAAGTGGTGCGGCGCAGGGTCTCGGGTGTGCGCCAGGCGTGCATCATCCACCACAACTGGAGTGTGGCGGCCACGAGTAACACGCACGACGCTGCCACCAGGACAGCGGACAACACGGATACGTCCCCCCAGACGCGCCCGGTGATGCCCCGTGCCGGGGCCCCCTCCTCACCGGACAATGCGTGAAAAAGTCAGAGGTGCCGGCCAAGAGGCGTCAATATGGCACTGATGTCCGAGGCGTTAACGTTCCGGGGCATGAACACCGAAGAACTGACGTACCTGGCGAGGGAGCTGACGGAGCGGGGGAGGGGCGGCCGGGTGGTGCTCGGCCTGGCCGGGCCGCCCGGCGCGGGCAAGTCCACGCTGGCGCGGGTGCTGGTGGAGGAGTTGCGGCGGCGGTACGGGCCCTTGGCGGCGGCGTACGTTCCGCTGGACGGCTTCCACCTGTCCAACGCCCAGTTGGAGCGGCTGGGGCTGACCTCCCGCAAGGGGTCCCCGCCCACCTTCGACGTCCACGGGTACGTCGCCTTGTTGAGGCGTCTGGTGGCCGAGGGCGACCACGACGTCTACGTGCCCGATTTCGACCGGACGCTGGACGAGCCGGTCGCGGCCCGACACGTGGTCCGTCCCGGAACGGCGCTGGTGGTGACCGAGGGCAACTACCTGGCCTGTGAGCTGCCGGGGTGGTCCGAGGTGCGCGAGGTGGTGGACGAACTGTGGTACGTGGACGCGGAGGTGGAGGAGCGTCGCCGGCGGTTGGTGGAGCGCCAGTCGGCGGGGGGTCGTACGCCCGAGGAGGCGCGGGAGTGGGTCCGGGGCAACGACATGCCCAACGCGGAGATCGTCGAGGCGTCGCGGGACGCGCCCTGGGTGAAGCGGAGGTTCCATTGGTCTGGACATGACTGACAGGAAAGACTACGGTCTGCCTTGGTCTAGACCTAAGCCCTTCTCGTGTCCGACCCCACGACGGCCGCGACGGGCTCCACCACCCCCCACGTTCAGGAGCGAAGGATGCGCAAGAGGATCACCACGGCCCTGGTCGGCTTCGGTGTGGCCGCGACGACCGTGCTCGCGACCGGCGGAAGCGCCCAGGGGCACGGCTACACCCAGTCGCCCATGAGCAGGCAGGCGTACTGCGCCAACGGCACCGCGGGCGACTGCGGTTCCATCCAGTGGGAGCCTCAGAGCGTCGAAGGGCCCAAGGGATTCCCGGCCGCCGGTCCCGCCGACGGGCAGATCTGCTCGGGCGGCAACTCCCGCTTCGCCCAACTGGACGACCCGCGCGGCGGCAACTGGCCCGCCACGCGGCTCACCCCCGGGCAGGGCTTCACCTTCACCTGGAAGATGACGGCGGCGCACCGCACGACCGACTTCAAGTACTACATCACCAAGGACGGTTGGGACCCGACCAAGCCGCTCACCCGGGCCGCCCTGGAGCCGCAGCCGTTCATGACGGTGCACATGGGCGGCCGTCAGCCGGCCGCAATCGAGAGTCACCAGGGGACCATCCCGACCGGCAAGTCGGGCAGGCACCTCATCCTGGGCGTCTGGACCGTCGACGACACGGCCAACGCGTTCTACGCCTGCTCCGACGTGACGTTCTGAGGCGTTCGACGGAGCAGAGGGGGCGGGTCCGCTCGGGCCCGCCCCCTCTGGGGTGTTCCGGAGGGGCAAGGGGTTTGTATCGGCCATGTTCACGGTCGATATTCAGCCAACGAGGGGCGAGGATCGGCCTCCCGTAAGGTTCTGTACATGACAGCGTCGGGTGTCGGTGATACCCCTTCCCGGAAGGATCACGCCGCCTCGCACACCCCGGTGAGGCGTCCCCTGGTCCCCGTCTCCCCGCTCCCCTTCCCGGAGGTTCCCGATGCGTCGCAGATCCGTCGTGTCCCTGGCCGCCGCCGCCCTCTCCCTGCCCGCCGTGCTCGGCCTGGCGGGCCCCGCCTCGGCGGCCCCCGCCGACAAGCCCCGGATACTCGGCAGTTGGACCCAGACCAGCGCGACCAGCTACAACGCGTGGCTGTCCGCGAGGAACAACCAGAGCGCCTGGAGCGCCTACGGGTTCGACTGGTCCACCGACTACTGCAGCACCTCGCCCGACAACCCCTTCGGCTTCCCCTTCCAGACCGCCTGCGCGCGCCACGACTTCGGCTACCGCAACTACAAGGCCATCGGCGCCTTCGCCGCCAACAAGGCCCGCCTGGACGACGCCTTCCACGCCGACCTCAAGCGGGTGTGCGCCCGCTACACCGGCGCCACCAAGACCTCCTGCGACAGCACCGCCTGGGTCTACTACCAGGCCGTCGACAAGTTCGGGAACACCCCCGCCGTGGACGGCTCGCGCGACACCCGCTTCTGAGGGGACACGCCGAAGGCCCCTCGCGGAGGGCGAGGGGCCTTCGATCATCGGTACGCCGCCAGGGACTCGAACCCCGGACCCGCTGATTAAGAGTCAGCTGCTCTAACCAACTGAGCTAGCGGCGCCTGACCGGCAGCGGCGTCTTAGGAACGTCTCCGAAAGATCTTCGAAAGAGCGTTTCCGGACGCGCTGTCGTGCCTCCATGGTACCCGGTTCCGGAGGGTGCCCGTGTCACGGCCCGCCGGGAAACGGTGGGGCCGCCCGCGGCAGGCGGGCCGCGGGCGGCCTCCGGTCAGAGGATCGCGCCCAGGAACTCCCGGGTGCGCTCGTGGTCCGGGTCGTTGAAGATCTTCTCCGGCGGGCCGGACTCGATCACCTTGCCCTCGTTGAACATCAGGACCTCGTCCGAGATGTCACGGGCGAAGTTCATCTCGTGGGTCACGCACAGCATGGTGATGTCGGTGGTGTGCGCGATGTCCCGCAGGACGTCCAGCACACCGGCCACCAACTCGGGGTCGAGCGCCGAGGTGACCTCGTCCAACAGCAGCACCTGCGGACGCATGGCCAGTGCGCGGGCGATGGCCACGCGCTGCTGCTGCCCGCCGGAGAGCTGCGAGGGGTACTTGTCGAGGTGCTCGGTCAGACCGACCATCTCCAGCAGCTCGCGCGCCCGCTGCTCGGCCTCCTCCTTGCCCATGCCCAGGACGTGGATCGGCGCCTCGGTGACGTTCCGCAGCACCTTCATGTTGGGGAAGAGGTTGAACTGCTGGAAGACCATGCCGATCTTCTTGCGCACCTCGCGGACGTGCTTCTCGCCCGCGGGGACGAGCCGGTCGCCCTTCTCCTGGTGGGTGAGGTAGTCGCCGTCGACGCTGATGGTGCCCTCGTCGGGTTTCAACAGCGTCATCAGCAACCGCAGGATCGTGGTCTTGCCCGATCCGGAGGGGCCGATGAGGGTGACGTGCTTCCCCGCGGAGACGTCGAACTCCAGTTGGTCCAGGACGACGTGGTCGCCGAAGCGCTTGGTGACCTTGTCGAAGCGGATCAGCTCGCGACCGTCCGCGGTGGGGTTCTTGTGGATGGTGTCAGCGGACAAGACGACGCTCCAGGGCTCGAATCAGGAGGGAAGCCGGATAGGCGATGACGATGAAGGCGATGCCGACGACGGTGATCGGCTCCAGGAACCGGAAGGTCTCGGCGCCGTAGGCGCGCGCCTCGCCGAGCATCTCCAGGGCGCCGATGATCGCGATCAGCGGCGAGTCCTTCAGCATCGCGATGACGTAGTTGCCCAGCACGGGCACCACGCGGCGGATCGCCTGGGGCAGGATCACCGCCCCCCAGGTGCGGGTCGGCGGCAGGCTGAGCGCGGTGGCCGCCTCCCACTGCCCCCTGGGCACACCGTCGATGCCGGCCCGGTAGACCTCGGCGGTGTACGTCGAGTAGTGCAGGCCGAGGCCGATCACGCCCGTCGCCAGCGGCGACATGCTCGGCCCCCACTCGGGCACCACGTAGAAGAGGAAGAAAAGCTGCACCAGCAGCGGGGTGTTGCGGACGAACTCGGTGACCGCGGTCACCGGCACCCGGATCCACGCCCGGGCCGAGCGCTGGGCGATGGCCCACACCAGACCGAGGGTGAAGGCCAGCAGACTGCCGAGCACCAGGGCCTGGAGGGTGAGGAGCACCCCGTCCCAGAAGCGCGGCATGAAGTCGGAGACGACCTCCCAGTTCCAGTTCACCGCGCACCTCCCGGGGTGGCGGCGCCGGTGACGGGGTCGGTGGCCGACGTCCGTCGGGAGAGACCGGCGAACAGGCCGCGGCGCGGCGGCGGCGCCTGCCCGATCCCGGCCTTGGCCTTCCGCTCGACCAACCGCATGCCGCGGGTGATGGCGAAGGCCAGCACGAAGTACATCAGCAGCAGGAGGGTGTAGATCGGGGCGCTGTCGTTGGTGGTGAACCGGATGAGGTTCGCCGCGAAGGTCATGTCGGCGACGCTGATCACCGAGACCAGGGCGGTGCCCTTCAGCAACTCGATGGCCAGGTTGTTGAACGGCGGGACCATCTCGGGCCACGCCTGCGGCAGTTCGATGCGCCGCAGCCGCTGCCACCGGGTGAAGCTCAGGGCGATCCCGGCCTCGCGCTGGGCGGGGGAGACCGCCGCCAGCGCGCCGCGCACGACCTCCGAACCGTACGCGCCGTAGGTCAGGCCCAGCGCCAGCACACCCGCCCACATGGGGACGAGCTGCCAGCCGAGGGCGAGCGGGAGCGCGAAGAACAGCCAGAACATGAACACCAGCGCCGAGGCGCCGCGGAAGATCTCGAAGTAGGCGCCGGAGAGGAAGCGCACGATCCACAGCCGGGAGGTGCGCGCCACGCCGACCACGAAGGCGACCGCCGCGGCCAGCGCCGCGCTGTACACCGTCACCTGGACGGTGATCCAGACGCCGGGCAGCATGTAGGACTCCCACAGGGCCCAGGTCATGAGCAGAGCTCCTTCGCGGTCAGGTCGGTCATCTCGTCCTCCGTGAACCCGAAGGGCCGCATGATCTCCAGCAGCTCGCCGCTCTCCTTGAGCTTGCGCAGCTCGCGGTTGAACGCGTCGCGCAGGTCCGTGGCGGTCGGCCGGAACGCGAAGCCGCCCGCGCCGATCGCCGGCTCGCCGTCCACCATGGGCTGGAACGCCTCGGTGGCCTCGGCCCGGTCGCTGCCCTTCACCACTTGGCGGACGGTCAGCGAGGTCCCGGCGAACACGTCGACGCGGCCCTGCTCGACGGCGGCCAGTCCGGCGACCTGGTCGGGCAGGATGAGGATGTCGTCGCGCTTGATCCCGGCCGCGACCGCGTAGTCGATCTCGGCGTACGCGGTGCCGGTGGCCATCCGCGCGCCCTTCTCGATGATGTCCTCGTAGCTGGTCAGCCCCTTCGGGTTGCCCTTGCGGACGATGAAGGCGTCGAGCATGACGTACTCGGGATCGGCGAAGATGACCTGCTCACAGCGGTCGGGGTTGATGTACATGCCCGCGGAGACCACGTCGAACTGCTGCGAGCGGAGCCCCGGGATCAGGGAGCCGAACTCGGTCGGCACCGGAACGACGTTCTCCACACCCAGCCGCTTGAAGATGACCTTCGCGAGCTCCGGCGCCTCACCGGTCAGTTCGCCGTTGTCGTTGATGTATCCGTAGGGGACCTCGCCCGCTATGCCCACGCGCACGGTCCCCTGCGCGCGCAACCTCTCCAGCAGGCTCTCGCCTCCCGAGCCGGGATCGGGCACCCGGCTGCAGCCGGCCGCGCCCGTCGCCGCGAGGGCGGCCAGGCCTATGAGCAGCGAGCGTCTTCCCACCCCCGTGGTGGTTCTCGTGGTGCTCTCGTGGCTCTCCTTGTCTCCAGTTTTTCCGATCTTGTTCATATGTGGTCGAGCCATGGGCGCGCCACTACCCGGGGCGTCGAAAAATATGCCGGTTGTTTCCAGCCCTTGATCCGGGTGTTGTGACCCTGACCACGGACGACGTCCACTCCGTCGGTATTGACGGGGAAATCGAGGGACAGGGGCCGAAATGGCGGAGCGTTTCGCGGAAGTATCAGGGACAAGGGAAGTGCGGAGCGCGCGGGAAAACTCCTCGGAATACCGCGCGCCCGTCGCGCGCGAAACGGCGCGGGGCGGGCATCCGCTCGACGCGGACGCCCGCCCGCGAGTACACGTGTGACAAGACCCACCCCGCCCCGTCAGGCGGCCGGCGGCGAGACGAGGAACGACGAGGCCGGCACCGCCCCGCCCCCCACTCCGTGCTCGCCCTGGTCGCCGACGCCTACGGCCTGCCGTCGCCCACCAACAGCCGGCTGATGCGGTCCGGCGACACGGGCTTGGAGTAGTGCCAGCCCTGGCCGGTGTCGCAGCCGATCCGGCGCAGCCGGTCGGCCTGGGCCGGGCCCTCGACGCACTCGGCGGTGACCGTCAGACCGAGGTTGTGGGCGAGCTGGACCAGTGAGGTGACGATCGTCTCGTCCGCCGGATTGAGGGGGCGTGCGGCGCGGAATCCGCGGACGAACATGCCGTCCAGCTTCAGCCCGCGCACCGGGAGCCTGCTGAGGTAGGCGAGGTTGGAGTAGCCGGTGCCGAAGTCGTCGATCGCGATGCGCACCCCCATCGCGGAGAGCGCCTGGAGCGCCTTCAGAGGACGTCCCGCCGACCCCATCACCGCCGACTCGGTCAGCTCGAGCTGGAGCAGGCCCGAGGGCAGCCCCGTCTCCTGGAGGATCGTGGCGACGTCCGTCACCAGATCGGAGTCCCACACCTGGCGCACGGCCACGTTCACGCTGACGTACAGCGGCCGATCGGGGTGTTCGAGCTGCCAGCGGCGGGCCTGGCGGCACGATTCTGCGAGGATCCAGCGGCCCAGCGGCACGATGGCGCCGTTCTCCTCCGCGAGCCCGATGAACCGGTCGGGGCCGAGCGTGCCGAACTGCGGGTGGCGCCAGCGCACCAACGCCTCCACCCCGGCCAGCGACTCGTCGTGGAGGGAGACGATCGGCTGGTACTCCAACGCGAACTCGCCGCGCTCCAGCGCCGGGCGCAGCGTGCTGGAGAGCGCCTGGCGGGTCATCCGGTGGGCGTTGCGCTCGGGGTCGAAGAGAGTCCAACGAGCCTTGCCGTCCGCCTTGGCCCAGTAGAGCGTGGTGTCGGCGGCCTGCATCAGCTCCGTCGCGGACGTGCCCGCGGCGGGGCGCTCCACCACGCCGATGCTCGCGGAGACGGCGAGCCGCTGTCCCGCCAGGTCGAAGGGCTGCTGGAGCGCGGCCAGCACCTCCTCGGCCAGCTCGGTCAGCGGTTGCGTACCGGTGGACGCCTCGGCGAGCAGGGCGAACTCGTCGCCGCCCAGTCGGGCCACCAGGTGCCCGCCCGGCTCGGCGCACCGGCGCAGCCGCCGGGCGACCGCGCTCAGGAGCAGATCGCCGACGCGGTGGCCGAGGGTGTCGTTGACGGCCTTGAAGCCGTCCAGGTCCAGGTAGCACAGCCCGATCCGGCCGGTGGTGGACTCCGCGAGCGCACTGGACAGCCGCTCGAAGAACAGGGCCCGGTTGGGCAGCCTGGTGACCGGGTCGTGCATCCGCAGGTGGCGCAGTTTCTCCTGGAGGTCGCGGCGCTCGCTGACGTCGGCGACGGAGAGCAGGGCGGTGCCGCCCCGCTTCCCGGCCCGTCCCGCGGACCGCCCGGTGGGCACCACGGTGACCTCGGCCCACAGCGAACGGCCGTCCCCGTGCTTGAGGCGGCGCGTGCAGCTCATCTCCTCGCTGCGCCCCTCCAGGACGGCCTGGCAGTCCTCGCGGGCGCGGTCGTCGAGGCCGAGCCCGGCCAGGGCGGTGACGGGGGTGCCGGTGAGCTCGGCGGTGGGGGAGCCCAGCAGCCGGCCGAGCGCGTGGTTGGCGGCCAGGACGCGCCCCTCGCCGTCGATCACGGCCATCGCGAGCCGGGCGGCCTCGAAGGCGGTGCGGAACGCCGTCGGATCGGGGGCCGTGCCAGGGGCCGGAACGGGGGCCGGATCGGGGGCCGCACCGAAGGTCGCGCCGGAAGGAGGGCCCGGGGGAGCGCCGGGCGGAACGTCGGGGGAGGCCGGGGGTCGGGGCCCCGAGGGGTGATTACCGTCGGTCACGGTCGGCGCCGCCGGGTCGGGACTGTCGTCCGGCCGTGCGCCCGGTCCGTCGAGGGGTCCATTCACCGATCGCTCCCGCAGGGGACTCGTCTGACGCGGACGACCCGGGCGGTGGGCCGCCGCTCTCGCTGGGGCATCCGCCCTGGAAATGTGGCGATCATAGAGGCTTATCGGGCAGCCCAGCCAGTGTCCCGCGACGTGTTCGAGGGCCATGTGGCGGAGTCTGCGGACGCCCTTTCGAGTGGCTGATCGTTCCTGCGCGACAGCTTTGCGTCAACGACCGATGATGACCGATTGTTACGCAGGGTGATGCTGTGGGGGGTCACTCGTACGGCGCAGCGGAACGGGGCACGCGGGGGTCGGAAGGCACACAGTGGGTGCCGTGCCCCCGAACGGGCACCGTGCCCCGACACCACGCGGGAGGACGATGTGCGGAGCAGGCACTGGGCCGATCGGACCGACGGGGAGCGGGGGCGCGCCCCCCGGCCGGGGGGCTTCTGCGCCGGCCCGCGGTTCCGCAGGGTCGGGGCGGTGCTCACCTCGCTCTCCGCGCTGATCGGGACGAGCCTGGTCACCGGACCGGTCGCCATCGCGGCCGGAGCCGACTCCTGCGCCCTGGAGCGGACCGACATCCACCACTCCGAGGGACTGGACACCTGGCACCCGGACTACCCCAGGCCCGCCCGAACGCTCGACGCCCTGATGATCTTCCTGGCCTTCCCCGAGACCCGGCCCGGCACCACCCCCGACCGGCTCGTCGCCGACTACTTCCCCGAGACCGCCGAGTTCTTCGAACGCGCCTCCTACGGCACCTTCACGCTGCGCCCGCGCCCCGTGCTCCGCTGGTTCGAGATGGGGGCCGACTCGCGGGCGTACGGGATACAGCGCGACTGGGCGCCGGACCTGCGTGCCGCCTACCTCCAGGACGCCGTCACCGCCGCCGACCCGCACGTGGACTTCGGCGACTACGACATCGTCTACCTCGTCGCCGACCCCGACGCGCCCGGAGTGAACTCCGACGCCACCAAGGTCGTCAACCTCGACCGTCCCATCACCGTGGACGGCACCGAACTGCGCCGCGTCGTCACGGTCTTCGAGAAGCACCCGCCGGACCGCAACGTCCTCGCCCACGAGACCCTGCACCTGTTCGACCTGCCCGACCTCTACCACCAGCCCGAGGAGAACGACGGCGACTGGGACACCCACGTCGGCGACTGGGACATCATGGGCAGCCAGTTCGGACTGGCCCCCGAGCCCTTCGCCTGGCACAAGTGGAAGCTGGGCTGGCTGGACGGCCGCGGAATCGACTGCCGCGTCGAGGCCGGCACCACCCGGCACACCCTGCGGGCGGTCGGGGCCCCGAGCCGGGACGGCGCACTGCCCGGAGCGTCCGACACCCGACTGATCGTGGTCCGCACCGGCCGCGGCGAGGCACTGGCGATCGAGGCCCGGGAGCCGATCGGCAACGACGTCACCACCTGCACCAGCGGGGTGCTGGTGTACCGGGTGCGCGGCGACGTCGCCTCGGCACAGGGGCCCATCCGGGTGCTCGACGCCCACCCCGACAGCGGGGCCTGCCACCGACTCTCGGTCTATCCGCCGCTGGCCGACGCGCCGCTGGGCTCGGGGGAGAGCATGGAGGTGGACGCCGGCGGGGGCACCGTCCGGGTGTCCGTCGGGGACAGGACGGCGACGGGATGGAGCGTGGAGGTCTCCGTACGGGGAATGACGGACCCGTCCCTGTGACCGAAAAGGAAGGCCCTCGCTTTCGCGAGGGCCTTCCTTTTCGTCTGTACGCCGCCAGGGACTCGAACCCCGGACCCGCTGATTAAGAGTCAGCTGCTCTAACCAACTGAGCTAGCGGCGCCCGCTGACGTAGTAGACCTTAGCACCCTGCTCGGACGGAGCGGAAATCGATGATTCACGCCCGTGGCCGGCCCCCGTGTCGGCGTCGCGCGCGGCCCGCACACAGGCCCACAGCAGCGCGTCCGCCCCCGGCAGCCAGGGGTGGCGGACGTCCGGGGCGACCAGCCAACGGGTGCCGGCCGGACAGTTCTCGCCGGGCATCGGAGGGGGGACGGTCACGGCGTCTCCGAGGCCGTAGCACAGCAGTGGAGGGATCGTTTCCTCGGCGTGCCCCGCGCCGGCTCCCCCACCCGAACCCCGCCACTCCCGCCAGCGCAGCAGGGCGGGCAGTCGCTGGGCGGTGCCGGGCTTGGCGAACAGCAGCATCCGCCCGCCGTGGAGGGCGACCGGCCCGGTGCCCGGACCGGCGGTCCACAGCCGGTCCAGCATCCGGCGGCCGAACAGCGTGCCGACGCTGACCACGTCGAAGGCCGTGCCACAGGGCAGCACGCTCGGGGCGCCGGGGCGCACCGACCACAGGGCGTGGACGCTGCGCGGGAACGCGCTGGCGGACGCGAGCCAGTCGGCTCCGGCGGGAGTCACATACGCGGCGGTGTCGGTCATGCCACTCAGAGTCACCGACAGCCTGGGTACCGTCGCTGAAAACGACGGAAACCGAGACGCGGAGTGACGGCATCCGGTAGGGTTCGCCCTTTGCATATGCCGGAAGCCGTAGCCCCGGACATCCCCCGGGGGGATCATCACCGAGGGGTGCTGTCCGCCAGCAGCTCACGGCCGAACTCGATCATCTTGCGGGCGTAGTCGGCCGTCCACTCCGCCCGCTCGGCGATCGCCTCGTCCGTCAGTCGGTCGAAGCGTTTGGGGTCGGCCAACTGCGCCGCCGCGACGGCCTGGAACTCCATGGCCCGGTCCGCCGCCGCCCGGAAGGCCGTCGCCAGCTCGGTGGCGCGGCCGAGCAGCTCGCCCGGGTCCTCGATGGACTCCAGGTCGAAGAAGTGCTCGGGGTCCGCCGCGGCCTCCGACGGTTCGAAGAGCAGCGGCGCGGGCCGCATGCGGCGCGGCTCGCCACGAGACTCGGAAGCCGGGTTCGGCTCGGTCATGAAACCACCTCCGTCGGTCGTGGACAGCGTTCCATTGTCCTCCTTCTCCCATCCGGACGGAGTCCGCCCGCGCGAGCCCGCCGGCGCGGGCGGACTCACCGGGCTCACCAGGGGACGGCGTGGTCCGCGAGATGGGCCAGGACCGCGTGGTTGGCCTCCCAGCCGTCCGGGAACCTCACCTCGACGCCGAGCCGGACCGGCTCGGCCGAGGGGTGCTCGTCCAGCAGCTCGGCCACGCCCGCCCGGCAGACCACCACACAGGCGTGCCGGTGGCGCGAGGCCAGGACGCACAGCCGGCCCGTCTCCAGGTGGAACGCCGTGGCGTCCGGGCGGCCCGACAGCGGGTGGAGGACCACCGTCACGTCGAACTCCCGCCCCTGGAGCCGGTTCGCCGTGTCCACCGCGACCCCGGTGACGCCCAGGGAGGCCAGCGCCGCGCGGACCGCCGCCGCCTGGTCCCGGTGGGCGGTGCCCACCGCGATCCGGTCGGCGGTCACCGACGCGGGCTCCGGCGAGCGCTCGCCGAACGCCCTCCCGTCGCGCTCCAGCAGCCGCCGCACCACGGCCGCCACGGCCGCGACCGCCTCCGGGTCGGTGCGCGGGGTGTGGCGGGCGGGCAGCTCCAGCAGCCCCCACCCGGAGGAGGCCGCCTCGTCCAGCACCCGGTCCACGGACGAGCCGTCCGAGGGCGCCCGGAACTCCAGCCGCCGCTCACCGGGCCCGGTGCCGCTGCGGAACGGGGTGTACGGGTAGAACGCCCGCGACACCAGCGGCGCGGCGGAGGCCGGCAGCCGCCAGGAGACCGGCAGCCGGTGCACGGGCAGGTCCGGGTTGTGCGCCAGCAGCGTGGTCACCGCGCTGGCCGACGGGTCGTACGACAGCCCCGCCCACTGCTCGGCGGCGACCTGGCTGAACGGGTCGAGCTGACCCGGATCGCCGACGAACAGCGCGCGCTCGAACAGCCCGGCGACGGCCAGCAGGGCGTCGGACCGCATCTGGTACGCCTCGTCCACGATGGCCTGCTCCCACGGCCCCGCGCCCCTGACGTGCGCCCACTTCGCGGCGGTGGAGACCACCACGTCCAGCCCGGCCAGGTCCGCGACCTTCGCCGACTTCACCACCGAGGGGTGCCTGTCCAACACGGGGTCGTACGGCTGGGCCTCGCTGCTGTGCAGCCGGCCCACGGGCAGCTCCGGTTCGGCGGTCGCCAGCCGGTCCACGAGGTCGTCCACCTGGGCGTTGGTCTGGGCGACGATCATCAGCGGCCGTCCCGTCGCGGCCAGCTCGCGCGCCGCGCGGACCACCAGCGTGGTCTTCCCGGCGCCGGGCGGCGAGTCCACGACCACGCCACGGTGGGCGCCCGCCAGGGTGTCCCGCAGGATCGCCTCGGTCGCCGCGGCGGCGGCCGAGGCGGGATGCGGTTCGGTCGTCGTGGCGTGCGGCACGGCACCGGTCGCCGTTTCGGTCGCCGTGTCGGTCGCGGTGTCGGTCACAGCAGGTCCTCCGGCGTCACGGGATCGGGCGCGTCGAGGGCGTCGGGATCGGGGGGACCGCCGTGCGTCCAGGGGGTCTCCTCCGGGTCCGGCAGGTCCGGCCCGCCGCGCGGCGCGTGCTCGAAGAGCGTCCAGCACACCGTCTCGCCCTCCTCCGGCACCGACCCGGCCTCCGGTACCTTCCCCCGCCCCATGCCGCCGGTCAACCGGACGGTGAACAGCCCCGGCGCGGGGGAGGCGACGAACACGCCGGGCTGGGACTTCCCGCCCTCCAGGGCCCGGTGGACCCGGTCGCCCTCCTCCAGGTGCGGAAGGTCGTCGGTGCGGACCGTGACCAGGGGACGGGGCATCGGCCGCTTCCCCTCCGACCAGGCCGGCTCCACCCGGACGACCTCGCCCGCGAACGCCTCTCCGGACAGCCGTCGCTCGGCCATCACCAGCGGATCGTCCAACGCCTCCTGCGCGGCCAGCTCCGCCAGCGCCGTCTCCCGCGCGGCGAGCTTGCGGGCCGCCGTCACCGCGTCGTCGCGCCTGGGCTGCGGCGGTTCCCCCGCCCGCAGTCGGTCGCGGTGGGCGGTGTAGGACCAGCGGTCCCGCTTCCAGCGGTCGGCGACCCGGGCGCCGGGCGGCAGGGCGCGCAGCAGGTCCAGGGCCCGCCACACCGCGTCCCAGGTGGGCCTCAACTGGGACGCGACCAGCTCGCGGATCTCCTCCTCGGCCCCGGGCAGCCCCGCGTCGTGGCGGGCGATGGCCGGGGCCAGCCGCCGGTTGTCGAAGGCCGGGTCGGTGGCCGGACCCGCGGGCGGGGTGAGCGGCACCCCGTCACCGTCGCGCGCCAGCTCCACGCGGAGCGCGGCCTCGGCGCCCGAGGTGCCCTCCTCGGCCTCGATCCAGGCCAGCAGCGCGCCCAGGTGCTGGTCCTCCAGACGGCTCTGACCGGTGGCCCAGTGGCGGCCCAGCACCTCGGTCACGGCCAACAGCAGCGAGGAGCCGGGGACCCGTGCCCGCTCCCCGTAGTGGGTCAGCCACCGGCCCAGCAGCGGCAGCCGGGCCGGGGCCGGGTGGGGGCTGTCCGGCTCCTCCTCGGCGGTGCGGCGGAAACGCGTCGAACGGCCCAGCAGCCGGACGTAGGAGATCCCCGCCGTGTTCGGCACGATCAACTGTGGCGCGTCCGCGCACAGCTCGACCTCCACCTTCACCCGCTTCCCGGTCTCCGGGTCGGTCTCGGCGCGCTCCTGGAGCTCCACGGTGCCCTGGGCGGACTCCAGGTGAGGCAGGACGACCTCGGCCAGCTCGGCGAGGAAGGCGAAGCGCAGGGTGCGGTCGCGCGGCTGCGGCACGACCAGCAGACGCGGCGCGTCGCGGTCGGTCCCGACCAGCGCCCCCAGCGGGGCGCCGACCTCGCCGGCGGTGGTCAGCGGCACCAGGACCATGGGCCGCTCGGCCAGGTGTCGGTGGCGGACCGTCGTCAGGGGGCGGGCCCGCCCGGTCGCGGCGGCCTCCACCCGGGCCAGCGTGGAGATCAGCGACATCAGGACCTCCCCGCCAGGGCCTCGGCCCGCAGCCGGGCCGCGCGGCGCAGCGCGGCGGCGGCCGGATCGTCCGGCGGGTCGTCCGATGGGTCGGTGCCGTCCCCACCGGAGAGGGACGCCGCCTCTCCGCGGGCCGCCGCCAGGACCGCCTCGACGGTGGTCAACCCGCCCAGCTCCCCGCGTGCCTCGCGGCCCAGGACCTCCACGGACCCCGCCGCCCGGGCGCGCTCGCGGCAGTGGAAGGCCAACTCGCAGGTGGACAGGCACTGTGGCGCGTAGGCCGCCGGAAGGCGCCGGACGGCCTCGGCCAGTTCGTCGGCCGGTCGGGCGGGGTCGAAGGTGACGCCCTCGGGCAGCGCGGCGGCGATCTCCTCCAGCCGGGTCAGCCGGGCGAGCTGCCGCCGGGTGGTGGCCAGTTGCCTGCGCAGGTCGACGGCCTCGGCGGTGGGCAGGTTGGAGAAGTCCTTGGGGCAGACCAGCAGCATCCGCTCGTCCACCCGGCCGCCGAGCGCCTGGAGGGCGAGGGCGTAGACCGCCGCCTGCCGGGCCGCGGCGCCGACCTTCGTGGGATCGGCGGCGCCGTCCAGGATCGGGAACGACTTGATCTCCACGACCGTCCAGCGTCCGTCGGGATGGACGGCCACCGCGTCGGGCTCCAGGTGGACGGGCGACCCGGCGACCTCCAGCCTCACCATCGGGTGGTTCAGCAGGGCCCAACCGCCCTCGGCCGTGGCCCGTTCCAGGGCGAGCCGGGTGCGCTCCGCGCGTCCGTCCGGCCCGGACGCCGTCAGGTCGGGGACGGCCACCTCGCCGGGTTCGGGGGCCGGGGTGCCCGCCGTGCCCGTGCGCGCGTGGACCAGGCGCATCAACTCGGCACCGCCGTCGCCCTTCACCCGGGCCTCGAAGGCGTGGCCCCGGGCGAACGCGAACTGCGACTGTCCGAAGGCGGCGGGGGAGCCCAACTTCTTCGCCAGCGCGCCCTTGTCCACCCCGGCGCCGTCCAACAGGGCCCGGCGGCGGCAACCGGGGTTGGCGGCCAGAGCGGCGAGCGCCCGCGCGTCGAGAGGACGTGGCGCCACGTCGGCGCCGCGCAACTCGGCGAGCCGCCGGCGCAGTGCTGTCGTCGAGGGGCTGTCGGGGATGTCGCTCACCCGGGGAAGTGTGGCATCCGGTTGTGACACTCGTGGAGTTGAGGCCCCCGGAACGGCCGGGTGCGACGATGTGCGGACGGTACCGCTCCGCCCGAGGCGGGGGCGGGACCCCGCGACGAGACCTCCCGAAAGGACCCGAGATGGAGCCGCGCATCCTGCTCGTCCGGCACGGCCAGACCGAATGGTCCAGGTCCGGCCGGCACACCGGCCGCACCGACGTCCCCCTGCTCGACGAGGGGCGCCGGGCGGCGACGAGGCTGGGGGAGCGGCTGCGCGGCGCGCCCTGGAACGGGCTGTCCGACCTCGAGGTCCGCACCAGCCCGCTCGCCCGTGCCCGCCTGACCTGCGAACTGGCGGGCTTCGGCGACCGGGCCCGCGAGTGGGACGCGCTGCGGGAGTGGGACTACGGCGCGTACGAGGGGCTGACCACGCCCGACATCCGCGAACGCCTGGGAACGGACTGGGTCATCTGGCGCGACGGCGTGGTGGACGGCGAGAGCCTGGCCGACCTCGCCGCCCGTGCCGACGAGGTGGTCGCCTGGGCGCGGGCGGAACACCGGGACGTGCTCCTGTTCGCGCACGGTCACCTGCTCAGGGTGCTGGGCGCGCGCTGGTTGGGGGAGGACCCCGCCTTCGCGATGCGCCTGCGCCTCGATCCGGGAGCCCTGTCGATCCTGGGATGGGCGTACGGGGAGCCCGCGCTCGAACGCTGGAACGACACGGGTCATCTGGAGTGACGGGCCGCAGCGCGGCGTCGACACCGATCCGACGGATCGTCAGGTAGGGCGGGCGGCGGCGAGTTCGGCCTCCCCGGCCCGCCCGGTGGTGGCGCCCGGGGCCGGACGGTGAGTCTCGGACGGACGCGGAAACAGGGCGCGAATGAGCGTCCAAGGGCGTTCCCTCCCCGTCGTACGCCCCCCGTCCGCGCGCGGTGCGCCCGCGGACGACCTCTCCGGGCTCGAAGCCCGGATCGGTGGGCGAACGGTCGGGACCACGCGGGGGAACACCCGCGCGCAGGCGTGGTCGGGACACCGGTCCCTCGGCCCCCCGCCCGCCCGCGGCGAGGGCGACGGTGACCGGCGCCAGGGTCGGGACCACACCCACTGCCGCGCGGCCGATACGGCCTGTTATGCCGACAAACGGGATATCCCACACGTGATCCGCCGCGCATCGCCATCCTTTGCGGCGGCATCACGCCGTAGCGGTTGACAGGGCGGCTCGTTGCACTCTGTACAGCGACCGCGGAGGAGGGGTTTCCCTTGCTGGACACCGGTTACGGAACCGGCAGCCGTCCGACGACCGCCCGGCGCCGCCCCGAGCCGGCCGACGGCGCCGAACCGGCGGAGGCGCCCTGCGACCTGCCCTGCGACCTGGTGACCGTGCCCGCGCGGCAGGGCCTGGAGGCCGTGGACATCCTGCGCCTGCGCCACAGCGTCGGTCCGGTGCTGCACGACGCCGCGGGCGACACCCTCGGCTTCCTGGTGCCGCCCGGCACCGCCGACGACTGGGACCTGCCGGGCAGCGTCTGCGCCCCGACCCACCGGCGAGTCGGCCCCCTGGCCGACCCGCCGGTCGCCGGCGCCGGGTGGCTGGTGCCGCCGGAGAGCGCGCACACCCGGGTCACCGAACCGGCGCGGCTGCGCGCCGCGCTGGGCGAGGCGGCCCGCACGATCGCCGCCGCCGAGGGCCGCGTCCGGGGCCGTCCCCGGAGCCCCGCCTGAACCCCACCCGCGGGCCCGCCCGGCCCGTGGGAGCGATACTGGTCCGTGTGGCGAGGAACGGACGGCGACGCGAGGGCGGCAGGCGGACCAGGGAACCGGTGAGCGAACCGGTCGACGGCGGGCTGGCCCAGCTCCTGCCGGACCCGGACCGGCCGCGCGCCTGGACCCTGCTCCTCGACGGCGCCCCGCAGTCCCACGTGGACCTCGACGACCCCGCGCACCTGGACTTCGAGTACCAGCGCAGGCTCGGCCACCTGATCGACCTGGCGGCCCCGCCCGGCCGGCCGCTGCGGGCGCTCCACCTCGGAGGCGGCGCGCTCACCCTCGCCCGCTACGTCGCCGCCACCCGGCCGCGCTCCACCCAGCAGGTCATCGAGGTGGACGCCGCACTGGTCGCCCTCGTCCGCCGCGAGCTGCCGCTGGAGGGCACCTGGCGGATACGGGTGCGCGCCGGCGACGCCCGCGCCGGGCTGGCGAGGATTCCCGACGGCTGGGCCGACCTGGTCGTCGCGGACGTCTTCAGCGGGGCCCGCACCCCCGCCCACCTGACCAGCGTCGAGTTCCTCGCCGAGATCCGTCGCGTGCTGTGCCCCGGCGGGCTCTACACCGCCAACCTCGCCGACGGGCCGCCGCTCGCCCACCTGCGCGCGCAGGTGGCCACGGCCGCCGGGACGTTCCCCGAGCTGTGCCTGGTCGCCGACCCCGCCGTGCTGCGCGGACGGCGCTTCGGCAACGCCGTCCTGGCCGCGTCCGACCGGGAGTTGCCCATCGCCGAACTCACCCGGCGCGCGGCCGGCGACCCGCATCCGGGCCGGGTCGAACACGGCCGGACGCTCATCGACTTCACCGGCGGAGCGACCCCCGTCACGGACGCCACCGCGACCCCCTCGCCGCAGCCGCCCGCGCGGGTCTTCCACCGGCGCTGACCGAAGCCGTCACCGGCCCCGCGCCCTCCACCGCGGAACCGCCGCCGGCCCCGAGGCACCTTGCTCAGCCGCCGTGCTCGTCGATCACCACTCGGGGCGGGGTGCCGTTCCACATGCAGAAGACGGTCGACGCCTCGTCACCGCGGGTGAAGGTGACCCGTATCCACTGACTCTCCCGCCAGACCCGCATCTCCCACCCGGCGTGGGGCGTGGCGGACACCAGCGTCGCCGAGTCCGGTCCCAGGTCGAAGGCGACCCGGCCGCCGCGGAGGTTGTGGCTCTCCACGTTCCCGGACGGGGCGTCCGAACGGTCCCGTGACGGCTCGTCGGCGGTGCGCGAGGGCGTGGCGGAGGGGGAACCCCGTGGAGGTTCGGGGGATTCGGCGGGGCGGGAGGAGTCGGAGGGTCTGGGACGACGGGTGGAGGCCGTCCTGGGTTCGGCGGTCGGGGACGGCGAGAGCGACGGCGCCGGCTGCCCGGAGATGGTCGGGACGCGCGGCGGATCGTAGGAGGTGCCCGACACCACGGTGTGCACCCCGTACCAGGACAGCGTCACCCCCGCCCCGGTGGCCAGCGCCCACGCTCCCACGTGGACCAGTCCTCGTCGCATTCCGCGCACCTCACCCGTTCTCCTCGCGTCCGTTCCCGGTCCGCCGCCCTCGCGGGCATCTCCTTGACGTGTCCGCGCATGCCGTAACGTGCCGCCCATGGCCCGAGTTCTCGTCGTCGAGGATGACCAGTTCGTGCGTTCCGCCCTCATCCGGCACCTGACGGACGCCTCCCATACCGTACGCAGTGTCGCGACGGCCCTGGAAGCGCTGCGGGAGGTCGCCCACCACGAGTTCGACGTGGTGATCCTCGACCTCGGACTGCCCGACCTCGACGGGGCCGAGGCGCTGAAGATGCTGCGCGGGATCACCCAGGTCCCGGTGATCGTGGCCACGGCGCGGGACGACGAGACGGAGATCGTCCGGCTGCTCAACGACGGTGCCGACGACTACCTGGTGAAACCGTTCTCCGTGGAGCACCTGTCCGCCCGGATGGCCGCCGTGCTGCGCCGCGCGCGCGGCGGCGCTCAGGGCGGGGCGGGCGCGGACCGGGTGATACGGGTCGGCGGGCTGGCCGTGGACCCGCTGCGCCGGCGGGCCGTGCTCGACGGCCGGACCCTGGAGCTGACCCGCCGCGAGTTCGACCTGCTGGCCTTCCTGGCGCAGCGCCCCGGTGTCGTCGTGGCGCGCCGGGAACTGCTGGCCGAGGTCTGGCAACAGAGCTACGGCGACGACCAGACCGTCGACGTCCACCTGTCCTGGCTGCGCCGGAAGCTCGGCGAGACGGCCGCCAACCCGCGCTACCTCCACACGCTGCGCGGGGTGGGCGTCAAACTGGAACCCCCGCAGGAACCCCCGCGGGAGACCGCGAGGGACCTCCCGCACTCCTCCCCCAGACGCTGAGGGCGACACCGTGGAGGGGAGCGGCGGATGAGGTGGGCGCTGGTCAAGGTGTGCATCGCCGTGACCGCGATGGTCGTGGTCGCCTTCGCGGTGCCGCTCGCGCTGGTCGTCAAGGAGATGGCCCGTGACCGCGCCTTCGCGGGCGCCGAACGGCTGGCCGCCACCGTCATCCCCGTGCTGGCCATCACCGGCGACAGCGACCAGCTCGACCGGGCGCTGGCCGGCACCCCGGCGGGAACCGACGGACGGATCGCGGTGTACGCGCCCTCCGCCCAGGGGGGCGACGCCCCCGCGTTCGGCAGACGACGGGTGTCCGACGAGGACATGGGGGCCGTCGCCAGGTTGGAGGGGGCCACCGTCATCCCGGTCGAGGGCGGATTCGCGCTGCTCCAGCCGGTCGTCACCACCAGGACCGTGGTGATCGAGGTGTTCGTGCCGGAGGAGGAGGTCACCAATGGCGTCGCCACCGCCTGGCTCGTCCTCGCCGGGACCGGACTCGCCCTCGTCGTCGCCTCCGTCGTCATCGCCGACCGGCTCGGCACCCGGATGGTCGGCGCCGCCGAGCGGCTGGCCCGGGCCGCCAGGGAACTGGGCGCCGGCCGGCTGGCGGTGCGGGTCCCGGTGGAGGGGCCGGCCGAACTGCGGTGGGCCGCCGCCGCGTTCAACTCCATGGCCGATCAGGTCGCCCAACTCCTCGCCAACGAACGCGAGTTGGCCGCCGATCTCTCCCACCGGCTGCGCACGCCCCTGACCGTGCTCCGCCTCAACGCCGCCTCACTCGGCGACGGCGACGCCGCCGAGCAGACGCGCGAGGCCGTCGCGCAACTGGAGCGCGAGGTGGACCACATCATCCGGACCGCCCGCGAACAGCGGACCCAGCCCCCGGGAGCGCCGGGTGCCGGAGCCGGCTGCGACGCCTCCGAGGTGATCCGCGAGAGGATGGACTTCTGGTCCGCGCTCGCCGAGGACGAGGGGCGCGAGGTGCGGCTGGCCGGTGTCGAGGAACCCGTTCACGTGCCCGTTGCCCGAGCCGAACTCGCCGCCGCCCTCGACGCGTTGCTCGGCAACGTCTTCCGACACACCCCCGAGGGCACGGCGTTCGCGGTGGATGTGCACCACAGGGCCGCCGGCGACTCGGTGATCGTGCTGGTCTCCGACGCCGGGCCGGGCATCGACGACCCGGACGCGGCGCTGCGCCGAGGCCACGGCGACGGCGGGCCCGGTTCGACGGGGCTGGGGCTGGACATCGTGCGGCGCGTGGCGGAGTCCACCGGCGGCGACGTGCGGATCGGCCGCTCGGTGCTCGGGGGGACGGAGGTCCGTGTCTGGCTCTCCCTGGGCGGGGCGCCGACCGAGGACGCGGAGCGCCGCCGCGGACACAGGATGCGACGGCGCGCACGCCGATAGTGGCGGTTCCTGAGCCGTTCCGTAGGGCCGGCTTAAGGGAGGCATAAGTCCCGGACGCCGTGTCCGGATCGGGCGGTTCGCCGGATTCGGAGTCGCTAGCGTGCTCCTTGGTCCACCTTCCCCCACCGGACCGAGGCAGGAGCGGATGAGGAGCATCGCCGTACAGCGGCGCCGTCCGAACGGGCGGCGACAGTCGGTCGCCGACGCGGTCGCGGCGGCGATCGTCGCGGTCGGAGGACTCGTCCTGGCGGGCGCGGTGACGGCGGGCCCGCAGGACGCGCCGGACGCCGCGACAGGCACCGTCGGAGTCCACGGCCCCGCGTACGACGGCACGGAGGAGGGCCCGCGCGGGTCCGCTCTCCGGCACCTCCTCTGGCACTCCCGCCTCACAGGGCCCGCGGGCCCCGTGTACGGCCACCCCCCACGACAGGCGGGGCGCAGCGGTCTCCACCCCCCACACCCGCTGCGCCCCGCCCACACCGTCGGCCGCTCCCCCGTCGGTCGCTCTCTTTGTCAGTCGGCGACCGGCTCCCGCACCGCGTCGGGCTCCTGGAGCACGCCGGTCCGGGCGACCTGCGCGTACCACAGGGCGCTGGACTTGGGGATCCGCGCCAGGGTCTCGAAGTCCACGTACACCGCGCCGAACCGCTTGCTGTAGCCGTAGGCCCACTCGAAGTTGTCCAGCAGGGACCACAGGAAGTAGCCCCGCACGTCGGCGCCGTCGGCGATCGCCCGCTGCACGGTGCCCAGGTGGCTGTGGAGGTAGGCGACGCGGTCGGGGTCGTGGACGGTGCCGTCGGGGGACGGCTTGTCGTCGCAGGCCATGCCGTTCTCGGTGATGTACAGCGGGATGCCGCCGGTCTCGCGGTGGTAGCGCATGAGCAGGTCGTGCAGGCCGGTCGGGTCGATCGTCCAGCCCATGTCGGTGGTCTCGCCGGGGGTCTGGTGGAAGGCGATGTCGTCCGAGGCGGGCCACGGGGACTGCTCGCCGCCGCCGTGCCCGTCCCGGCGCGGCAGCTTCCGGTCGGCGGAGGCGGACACCAGGGTGGGCGTGTAGTAGTTGATGCCCAGCGCGTCCAGCGGCTGGTGGGCGTGGGCCAGGTCGCCGTCCTTGACGAAGCTCCAGTCGGTCAGGCGCGAGGTGTCCTGGATCAGGTCCTCGTCGTACACGCCGCGCAGCATCGGCCCGTCGAAGATCCGGTTGGCCAGGGCGTCGATGCGGCGCCGGGCGTCGAGGTCCTCGGGGGCGTCGGTGAGGGCGCGCACCGCGGCCGGGTTGATGCTGACGCCGATCTGGGCGCGACCGGGGAGGGCGGCGCGCAGCGCCTGGACGCCCAGGCCGTGGGCGAGGTTGAGGTGGTGGGCGGCGCGCAGCACGGCCGTGTGGTCGGTGCGGCCGGGGGCGTGCACGCCGGAGCCGTAGCCGAGGAAGGCCGAGCACCAGGGCTCGTTGAGGGTGGTCCACCGCTCCACCCGGTCGCCGAGCGCGTCGGCGACCAGCGAGGCGTACTCCGCGAACCGCTCCGCGGTGGCGCGCTCCGGCCAGCCGCCCGTGTCCTCCAACTCCTGGGGAAGATCCCAGTGGTAGAGGGTGATCCAGGGGGTGATGCCCTTCTCCAGCAGCTCGTCGACGAGCGAGCGGTAGAAGTCCAGGCCGCGCTGGACGGCGGGGCCGCGGCCGGTCGGCTGGACCCGGGACCAGGAGATGGAGAAACGGTAGGCGTTCAGGTTGAGGTCGGCCATGAGCCGCACGTCGTCGCGCCAGCGGTGGTAGTGGTCCACGGCGACGTCACCGGTGTCGCCTCCGAGGACCTTGCCCGGCGTGCGGCAGAAGGTGTCCCAGATCGACGGTGTGCGGCCGTCCTCGTCGGCGGCGCCCTCGATCTGGTAGGCGGAGGTGGCCGAGCCGAAGAGGAAGTCGGCGGGGAAAGCGGAATGGCTCATATGGGAGCGCTCCCATCAAAGGTCGTACGGATATGAGGGGGTGGGGGGTGGGACGGGGGGAGGCGGGCCGTCAGCCCTTGACGGCCCCCTGCATGATGCCGCCGACGATCTGCTTGCCGAAGACGGTGAGCACCAACAGCAGGGGAAGGGTGCCGAGCAGGGCGCCCGCCATGATGACCGACTGGTCGGGGACATAGCCGCGGCCCAGGCCGGTCAGGGCGACCTGGACGGTCGGGTTCTGCTGGTTCAGCGCGATGATCGGCCAGAAGAAGTCGTTCCAGGCCATCACGAAGGTCAGCATGCCGAGCACGGCCATCGCGGGCCGGGCGGCGGGGAAGACCACGTGCCACAGGACGCGCAGACTGCTCGCGCCGTCCACCCGCGCGGCCTCGATCAGCTCCGTCGGCAGCGCCTCCAGCAGGTACTGCCGCATGAAGAACACGCCGAAGGCGCTGACGAGGGTCGGCAGGATGACGGCCTGGAGCTGGTTGGTCCACTCCAGTTCGGCGATCGCCATGAACAGCGGCACCACGCTGAGCTGCGGGGGGACCATCATGGTGCCGATCGTCAGCATCAGCAGGAGGTTGCGGAACCGGAACCGCAGCTTGGCGAAGGCGAATCCGGCGATCGTCCCGAACAGCACGGTGCCGGCCGCGATCGATCCGGCGACGATCGTGGTGTTGAGCAGCGCCAGACCCATGTTGGCGTCGGTCCAGGCGGTCTCCAGGTTCTTGAAGAGGTTGCCGCCGAACCAGAAGGGCGGCGGCGTCTCCGCGAGCCGGGTGTTGTTGCGGGAGGCGGCCACGGCCGTCCAGAACAGCGGGAACAGCGCGATCACGGTGACGACGATCAGCACCGCGTACGTCAGCCTGCCGCCGTGGTGCTGCCCGCCGGCGCTGCCGGCCCGCCCCCGTGAGAGCTTGCCGCCGCCGCGGGGGGTCGGTCCGGGGCGGTCGCCCCCGGAGCCGGGCGCCGTGGTGCGTCCGGCGGGCGCGGGGTCGGACTTCAGCACGCTCATGAGCGCCTCCTCGCGGCCTTGCGGCCCAGCTCGCTCTTCTTCATCCAGTACGAGATCGCCCAGTTGACCAGCGCGATCAGCACCAGGAGCAGGAACATCACCCAGGCGATGGCCGAGGCCCGGCCCAGGTGCAGGTTGGTCCAGCCCTGTTCGTACAGGTAGAGGCCCAGGGTCTGGTACTGGCGGTCCGGGCCGCCGTTCGGTCCGCCGCCGGGGTTGAACAGCAGGGGCTCGCCGAAGAGCTGCGTCGCGCCGATGGTGGAGACGACGATCGTGAACAGGATCGTGGGCCGCAGCGAGGGGATGGTGACGTGGACGAACTGCTGCCAGCGCGAGGCGCCGTCGAGCGCCGCCGACTCGTACAGGTCCTTGGGGACCGCCTGCATGGCGGCGAGGTAGATGAGGGTGTTGTAGCCGGTCCAGCGCCAGATCACGATCGTGGAGATCGCGAACTGGGCGGTCCACTTGTCGTTGTGCCAGTCGACGGGGTCGATGCCGACGGTCCCCAGGGCCCAGTTGATCATGCCGTAGTCACGGCCGAAGATCATGACGAAGACCAGGGTCGCCGCGGCCACCGAGGTGGCGTAGGGGGCCAGCATCGCGACGCGGAAGAACGTGGCGCCGCGCAGCTTGTAGTTCAGCAGATGGGCCAGACCGAGCGCCATCATCAACTGGGGGACGGTGGAGATCACCCCGAGGGTGAAGGTGTTGCCCAGGGAGTTCCAGAAGAAGTCGTCCTCGAACAGCCGGGTGAAGTTGCGCAGGCCGACCCATTCCATGTCGGTGGGGGCCGTCAGCGACACCTTGTGCAGTGAGGCCCATCCCGTGTAGAGCAGCGGGAAGAGACTGAAGGCCCCGAAGAAGACGAAGAACGGCGCGACGAAGGCGTACGGGCTCCACTTCACGTCCCGCTGGTACCAGCGGCTGCGGCGTTCGCGCCGCCGTGCCTCGCGGGAGGGAGGAGCGTTCCTGTGGCGCGGGGCCGCGCCCCCCTGGTGGGTGGGGGGCGCGGACACCGGCGAACCGGTAGTGGTCACTTGTCGATCACTCGTCCAGCGCGTTGTCGACTGCCTTGACGGCCGCCTTCCAGCCGTCGTCGGGGGAGACGCCCTTCTGCTCGATCTGGAGCAGGCCGGTGCCGACGATGTTCTCCTGGATGAGCTGGTCCTTGGGACCGATCACCTGGGTGGGGATGCCCTTCGCGGCCTGGGAGAAGATCGGACCGATGGGCGCGTCGTCGAAGAACTCGTGCTTGGCCTCGGCGACTTCGGGCGTGTCGTAGGACGCCTGGGCGCTGGGGAAGCTGCCGCGTTCGGCGAAGAGCTTGGCCTGCTGGGTGGGCGCGGTCAGCCAGGCGGCGAACTTGATCGCCTCTTCCTTGTTCTTGCTCGCCTCGGGGACGCCGAGGAAGGAGCCGCCCCAGTTGCCGGCCTTGGGGGCCTGGGCGATGTCCCACTTGTCCTTGGCCTTCTCGCCGCCCTTGCTCTGGAGGTTGCCGAGCATCCAGGCGGGGCAGGAGACCGTGGCGAAGTCGCCGTTGTTGATGGCGTTCTCCCACGGCTTGGTGAACTGCTGGAGCTTGGCCGTCATGCCCTCCGTCGCGGCCTCGGCAGCGACGTCCCAGGCCTTCTGGACATCCGGGTTGGTCTTGTAGATGACGTCACCCTGCTCGTTGTAGTAGCGGGTGGCGCTGGAGGAGATGGCCGCGTTGTACACGCCGCCGGCGGAGTCGACCCAGGCGACGCCGTCGGGGCCCTTCTCCTGGAACCGCTTGCCGGCGTCGATGTACTTCTGCCAGTCGCCCGCCCACAGCTTGCCGACCTCCTCGCGGTCGGTGGGCAGCCCGGCGGCCTCGAAGTAGTCCTTGCGATAGCAGATCGCCATCGGGCCGATGTCCGTGCCCAGTCCGATGGTCTTGCCGTCCTGGGTGGTGGCCTGGTCCCACTTCCAGGACAGGAAGTCCTCCTTGGTGACGCCGTCCGCCTTGCCCAGGTCCACGAACTTGTCGGCCTGGGTCCGGACCACCTCGGCGATGTTCGCCACCTCGATGGCCTGGATGTCGGCGAGGCCGCTGTTGCTGCTCAACCGCGTGAGGAGCTGCGGGTAGTAGTTCTCGTTCCGCTCGATGACGGTCTGCTTGATCTCGACCTTCGGGTTGAGCTTCTCGTACTCCTCGTAGAGCCCGGCCTCCTGGAAGCCGAACGTTCCGAAGAGGCCGACGGTGATGACGGTCTTGCCGTCGCTGTCGCCGCCGGACTCGCTGTCCGTGCCGTCGTCGCTCGCGCACCCGGCGAGCAGACCGGAGCCGATGACCGCGACGGCCGCGAGGGCCACGGCTCGGCGGGTGGTGCGGGTCTTGCGCACTGCGTCCTCCTAGCGCCCTGAACGTTTCGCTCCCGGCCGAGAGAAAGGTGTGGGGGACCGCGGTGGCGGAGTGGTGCTGCGGCTCGGGTGGGCAACGTGCGGGTTTGTATGGGTCAGGTCATTTGGGAGCGCTCCCAGACGTGATGAGTTGAAGGGTTGCGGCTCCCTGGCGCGGGTGTCAAGGGAATGGACAGACTGACCCGACGCAGTTATCCGGCTGTTAGCTTCGGTGGCTGATCGATACTGGTGCACGGGACCGGACGGTTCCGCGCGCGTGAGCAGGGACGACCTGGGGAGGCGGTCATGACAGTGAGCGGACGGCGGGGTCGAAGGCCGACCCTGGAACAGGTCGCCGCCTACGCGGGAGTGGGGCGCGGCACCGTCTCCCGGGTGATCAACGGCGCCGCGAACGTCAGCGACCAGACGCGCACCGCCGTCCAGCGGGCGATCGCCGAGTTGGGCTACGTGCCCAACCGGGCGGCCCGAGCGCTGGCCGCGGGCAGCACGGACGCGATCGCGCTGGTGATCCCCGAGGCCGAGACGAGGCTGTTCGCCGAGCCGTACTTCTCCGGCATCATCCGCGGAGTCAGCGCCGAACTCGCCGACACCGACATGCAGTTGTTGCTCACGCTGATCCGCAACCTCAAGGAGCGCGACCGCTTCGCCCAGTACGTCACGGCCCACCGCGTGGACGGGGTGCTGCTGCTCTCCGTCCACGCCGACGACCCCCTGCCGGACCTGCTGCAGGAGATCGGGATGCCCGCCGTCCTCAGCGGTCGCCGCGGCGGCGAGGAACCCGTCCCGTACGTGGACTGCGACAACACCGGAGGCGCGCAGGCCGCCGTGGAGCACCTGATCGGGCGCGGCCGGCGGTCGGTGGCGACCATCACCGGACCTCCGGACATGTACGTCGCCCGGTGCCGTCTCCAGGGGTACCGCGAAGCGGTGCGGGCGGCGGGGCTGGCGGAGGACGACGGGCTGGTGGCCGAGGGGGACTTCACCGAGGAGGGCGGACGCCGCGCCATGCGGGAACTCCTCGCCGCGCGCCCCGAGCTGGACGCCGTGTTCTGCGCCTCGGACGTGATGGCCGCCGGCGCCCGGGCCGTGCTCCGCGAGGCGGGTCGTCGGGTGCCCGACGACGTGGCCCTGGTCGGCTTCGACGACTCGGCCGTCGCCCGTCACATGGACCCGCCCCTGACCAGCGTGCGGCAGCCGATCGAGGAGATGGGCCGCGCCATGGTCCGGGTGCTGCTGGAGGAGATCGCCGGGCGCAAGGAGGGCCGGGACGGCCGCTCGAACCGGGTGCTGGCCACGGAGCTGGTCCGCCGCTCCTCGTCGTAGTCGCGTTCGCGATCGCACGGCTCGGTCGTCGCGCGTCGTGGCTTCTCGCGGGAACCCGGTCTGCCCACGGGGTTCGGCGAGGAATCACGAGATGCGCGAAGGGGCCGGTCGGCGCACCGACCGGCCCCCCGCCGTCACCGTCGTTCACGGATCACACGGCCGACTCGCGTCGGTCGATGATCAGTTGATCGGCGGGTAGGCGTTGCGCAGCAACTCCTCGAACTGGGCCTGGAACCAGTGGCCGGAGACCGGCGCACCGGGCAGGGCGCCCGACTTGTTGTTGTTGTTGCGCGCGTTGCCCCCGTAGTCGGGGTCGCACATCTGGTCGGCGCGCTTGCCCTCGTCGTTCGGGATGTCCTCGCTGGCGCCGTCCGACTCCCCCGGCGGCTTGATCCACGCGTAGGCGTCGATACCGGAGGCGGGGGCCGCCTTCGGCCGCTCACCGAGACCGGCGCCGGCCTGGTTGCACCAGTTGCCGGTGTGAATCCGGCGGTCGATGCGGCTGTTCTCGACGAAGCTGTCGACATTGGTCTTGGCCGCGGGGGCGGTGGGCCGGTTGGGGCCGCCCCAACCGTTGCGGGAGGTGTCGATGATCACGCCGACGTCGGAGCGGAAGCCGGCCCGGACGGCCTCCTGGCGGAAGGCCTGGGCGTAGGACTGCTCGTCCACGTAGCGGTTCCAGTCGACCCACTTGGACTGGCGGACCGAGGTGCCGTTCACCGTGTCGTTGATGGTGAAGTGGGGCTCCTTCAGCGCGCCGTAGTTGGCGACGTTGGCGGCGAAGCCGGCGACGTCGTCGACCGTGGCGCCCTCGGAGGTGGCGGCCTTGTAGAGCATGTCGGCGGACGCGCCGAAGTTGTCGTCCCAGCCGAGCCAGCCGTGGTGGCCGATGTCGATGTAGTTGTAGACGTTGTCGTACTGGCCGAGCGTGGCCAGGTTGTAGCCGACGCCCTTGACGTAGTTGCCGTTGGCCAGCATCTCGTCACACTGCGGGGTGGCGGTCGCCCGGCTGCCGACGTTGGTGACCAGGTTCGGCAGCGAGTCGATCTCGACGATGTTCACGATCCGCAGGCCGGCGTACTTCGGGTCGCCGACGATCTCCGCGATCGGGTCGATGAACTCGCGCTTGTAGCGGTCGATCTCGTTCGGGCCGAGCTCGCCCTGGGAGGCCAGCGCGGCGCAGTCGCGGCCGGGCAGGTTGTAGGTGACGATCTGGATGACGTCGGCGTCCTGCTCCAGGGCCTCGTCGAGGTGGTCCCGCAGGCCCATGGTGTTCTCGCCCGCGGAGCCCGACTCGATGGCGGAGATGCGGTCCAGCCACACGGCGGTGGGCTGGTTGGAGATCGCCCGACCACCGCTCCTGGCGGCCTGGGCCGACCAGTCGGGGTTGACGTAGACCTTGGCGCCCGCGTACGGGTTGTCCACGCGGTCACCGCGCGGCGGCGGGTCGGTCGGGTCGTCCGGCTCGTCGGGGATGTCCGGGTCCTGGACGTCCACGTTGCAGGTGGTGCCGTTGAGCTTGAACGTGGTGGGCTTCGGGTTCGAACCGGAGTACACCCCGTTGAAGCCGAAGTTGGCGGAGCCACCGGCGGACAGTGTCGAGTTCCAGGACGGGGCGCTCGCGGTCACGTGCGCGCCGTCCTGCGAGACGGTGGCGTTCCACGCCTGGCCAGCCTTCTGGTTCCCGGCGTAGTCCCACTCCACCCGCCAGTTGCTCAGGGTGGAGGTGGCGTTGTTGGTCACGGTGACGGAGGCGGTGAAGCCGGAGCCCCAGTCGTTGACGACCGTGTAGTCGACGGTGCACGCGGGCGCCGCGGCGGCGGTGCCCTGCATCAAGCCACCCGCGCCGAGTACGCCGGCGACCAGCGTGCTCGCGGCGAGTAACGCCGTACGACGCTTTCGCGCCGGTGTTCTGGTGCCTGTCATGCGATCCTTCCTCTTCCTTCCGGGGTGTCCTCCGGGCGACGGCGGAGCCCTGCTCCGCGGCTCGGGGGTGCGGTCGTGTCACGGGTGCGGTCCCGGACCGGGGCGGTCCTCGGCCGTGGTGGGGAACGACCGCCGACGTGGCGCGGAGTCACGGGGAGCTCCGGCCCCGTTCCCCGCCGTTCCGGCCGGAGGCGTGGCCCACCGGCGGTGCCGGGAGGCGACGGGAGGTGGTCGGGGGAACCGGGCCGGTCGGAGGACCGGCCGTGATCGTGAAGAGGCGCGATGGCGTGCGCCGTGGTGGTGAACGACGCCCGGGGGCGCGGTGGGGGGTACATGAAGCGGCTCCTGGTCGGTCGAACGCGCCGTTCCCGGCACACGACTGTGGAAGCGCTCCCACTGGTTGGAAAGAACGTAGCGGCAACTTCCGGTTGTGGCCAGAGTGGGTTCAGGAATTGGCGGACCGAATTTCTTCGGCAGGGTCATCTCGTTCAGACTCTTGACAGGTGTCATGTCCACCTTGACCCTTGGGAGCGCTCCCACTGGTTTCGGCACCTCCCCACGCACCAGGCACAGCTCAGCTCCTCCCCCCACTCCCGAGCCGCGAGGAGGGAACTCCCGCATGTCCGTGTTACCGGTTCCGGACGCACCACCGAGATCTCGAAGAGGCAGAGCCAGGAGACTGCTCGCGGCGGCCGCCGTGGTCTCCCTTCCGCTGGGGATGACCTCGGCGCTCGGAGGCACTGCCCAGGCCGCCGCCGTCCAGTGCGGCGTCGACTACTCCAAGAACGACTGGGGCTCCGGCTTCACCGCCTCCGTCACCATCACCAACCGGGGCTCCGAGGCCATCGAGAACTGG
Organism: Streptomyces megasporus; assembly: GCF_000718985.1. Lineage (GTDB taxonomy): Bacteria > Actinomycetota > Actinomycetes > Streptomycetales > Streptomycetaceae > Streptomyces > Streptomyces megasporus. The sequence continues at coordinate 48,304 of NZ_JODL01000017.1, forward strand.
ACCCTGACCTACGACTACGGCGGCAACCAGAGGCTCCTCCAGGGCTGGAACGGCCAGTGGTCGCAGTCGGGCAGGACCATCACCGTCAAGAACCCGACGTACAGCACGAGGATCGCCGCCGGCGCCGCCGTCACCGCCGGCGCCAACTTCTCCTACAGCGGCACCAACACCGACCCGACCTCCTTCTCGGTCAACGGCACCCGCTGCAACGGCGCTGCCGCCGCGCCCACCGCCACCCTGACCAGCCCCGAGCCGGGCGCGGTCTTCTCCGAGGGCGCGACCGTCCCCCTGGCCGCCACCGCGCGCGCCGAGGAACCCGGCGCCCGCATCGAGAAGGTGGAGTTCTACAGCGACACCGAGCTGCTGGGGACCGACACCACGGCCCCCTACACCTTCGCGTGGGAGGACGTCGCCGCGGGCAACTACTCCCTCTACGCCGTCGCCCACGACTCCAACGGCATGTCGAGCGAGTCCACCCCCGTCGGCATCCAGGTGACCTCCGGCCCCGCGCTGGTCGTCAGCCCGGCCCAGCTCGGCATCCGCCAGGGGGAGACCGGAGAGTTCTCCGTGCGGCTCTCCAAGCAGCCGACCTCCACCGTGACGGCGACCGTGAGCCGCACCGCGGGCAACTCCGGTCTGTCCGTCCGCGAGGGCGACCGGCTCACCTTCTCCCCGTCCGACTGGAACACCCCCAAGAAGGTGACCATCGCCGCCGCGGACAGCGGCTCGGGGGCCGCGACGTTCACCGTCAGCGCCCCCGGTCACAAGGACGCCCAGGTCACGGTGACGCAGCTCGCCAACTCCGGTGACGCCGGGGAGTACGAGCAGCGGTTCCTCGACCTCTACAACAAGATCTTCGACCCGGCCAACGGGTACTTCTCGCCGGAGGGCATCCCCTACCACTCGGTCGAGACGCTGATGGTGGAGGCGCCCGACCACGGTCACGAGACGACCTCCGAGGCGTACAGCTACCTGATCTGGCTCCAGGCCATGTACGGCAAGGTCACCGAGGACTGGGGTCCGTTCAACGAGTCGTGGCAGATCATGGAGAAGTACATGATCCCCACGAAGGAGGACCAGCCGACCAACGGCTTCTACGACGCGTCGAAGCCGGCCACCTACGCGGCCGAGCACCCGGACCCGTCGAACTACCCGTCGGCGATCGACGGCAACGTCCCGGTGGGCCGTGACCCGATCGCGGCCGAACTGCGCAGCGCCTACGGCACCTCCGACATCTACGGCATGCACTGGCTGCAGGACGTGGACAACGTCTACGGCTACGGCAACGCCCCCGGCAGCGTCTGCCAGGGCGGCCCGAGCCAGGAGGGCCCGTCGTACATCAACACCTTCCAGCGCGGCTCGCAGGAGTCGGTCTGGGAGACGGTGCCGCAGCCCACCTGCGACGACTTCACCTTCGGCGGCAGGAACGGGTACCTCGACCTGTTCATGGACGACGACGACTACGCCAAGCAGTGGAAGTTCACCAACGCCCCCGACGCCGACGCCCGCGCCATCCAGGCCGCCTACTGGGCCGAGATGTGGGCCGAGGAGCAGGGCCGGAAGTCCGAGATCTCCGCGACCCTGACCAAGGCCGCGAAGATGGGCGACTACCTGCGCTACGCCTTCTTCGACAAGTACTTCAAGAAGGTCGGCAACTGCGTCGGTCCCACCTCCTGCCCCGCCGGCACCGGCAAGGACAGCGCGCACTACCTGCTCTCCTGGTACTACGCCTGGGGCGGCGCCACCGACACCAGCGCCGGCTGGGCCTGGCGGATCGGCAGCAGCCACAACCACTTCGGCTACCAGAACCCGATGACGGCCCACGCCCTGACCACCGTCCCGGAGCTGCGTCCCAAGGGCTCCACCTCCGTGGCGGACTGGGAGAAGAGCCTTCAGCGCCAGGTCGAGTTCTACCGCTGGCTGCAGTCCGACGAGGGCGGCATCGCGGGCGGCGCGACCAACAGTTGGGGCGGCAACTACGGCACCCCGCCGTCCGGCACCCCCACCTTCTACGGCATGTTCTACGACGAGAAGCCCGTCTACCACGACCCGCCGTCGAACCAGTGGTTCGGCATGCAGGCCTGGTCGATGGAGCGCGTCGCCGAGCTCTACCACGAGACCGGCAACGCCATGGCCAAGGAGGTCCTGGACAAGTGGGTGGACTGGGTCCTGTCGGAGATCACCGTCAACCCCGGCGGCAACTACCAGATCCCGTCGACCCTCCAGTGGTCGGGCAGGCCCGACACCTGGAACCCGTCCAACCCGGGTGACAACGCGAACCTGCACGTGACGGTCCGCGACTACACCACCGACGTCGGTGTCACCGCGGCCCTGGCCAAGACCCTGATGTACTACGCCGCCAAGTCCGGCGACGAGGAGGCCAGGACCACCGCCAAGGACCTGATGGACGCCATGTGGGACCACCACCAGGACGCGATGGGCATCGCGGTCGAGGAGACCCGCACCGACTTCGAGCGCTTCGACGACAAGGTGTACGTCCCCTCGGGCTGGACCGGCACCATGCCCAACGGCGACAGGATCGGCTCCGACTCCACCTTCCTGTCGATCCGCTCCTTCTACAAGGACGACCCGCAGTTCAACAAGGTGGAGAGCTATCTGAACGGCGGTGAGGCGCCGACGTTCACCTACCACCGGTTCTGGGCCCAGGCGGACGCCGCGCTCGCCCTGGCGACCTACGCGGACCTCTTCGGCGAGTAGCCGCGAGAGGGAACGAGAGCCGGCCCCCCGGCCCGGTCTGAGTCGACGGCGGCCGCGCCGGGGGGCCTTCCAAACGAACGACTCCCAAACGAACGACTCCCGAACGAACGACTCGAAGCGAACGACACCACGTGTTCACCGACCGGTGACGAGCTGAAGCAGCGGTCCGTCCTCCCCCGCCTCTCCGCTGTTCAGCCGCACCCGATGGCCGCGGCCGTCCTGCGCCAGCACCAGGGTCCACTCCCCGGTGATCGGGCGCCGGGCGGCCGCGGTCACGTCCAGGCCCGTCCAGTCGTCGTAGGTGGTGACCCGTCCCTCGCCCAGGGCGGGGCCCGGAGCGGGGGCGGTGTCCCAGGTCAGGTCCGTCTCGCTCCAGTCTTTCCCGGCCGGTCCACGGGCGCGCAGGGACGTGTGGAGCATGTCGTCCTCGCGGGTGCCCGGATCGTTCGGGACGTGCCCGCGCACCCACAGCACCGCGCGCCGGACGTCGCCGGCCCCGGTGCCGCGCGGCAGCCGGAACCGCAGGTACGCCCGCCGCTCGTCTCCGTCCCCGCCGTTGTGCACGGTCAGCACGGCCGACGCGCCGTCGTTCTCCCCGGAGTGCGCGCCGCCGCGCACGGTCGCGTCCGCCACCGGCTCCAGGAGCACCGCCCGCCGGTGCGGCGCCGCGTGCCCGGGGCCCGGGATCAGGGTGGCGGCCAACGTCGCGCCGTGCCGTCCGCCGGTCTCCGCGAGGAGGTGGACGCCGTCCTCTCCCGCCGAGAGCACGGTGAGCCCCGTGTCGCTCTCGCGGACCACCCGCCGCCCGCCCGCCTGCTCCCGGTCCAGGGTCAACCGCACCACCGCGGCCGAGCGGGACGGATCGCTCACGGCGATCCGCAGGGCCCTCGGTTCCCGCAGGACCAGCACCGCGCACGGCCCGTCGGCGGTGATCCCGGCGGCGGAGCCCGCGGCGAAGAAGTTCACGGCCGTCAGGCGCGCCCCGGGCGGGACGCCCGGCGCCCCGGGTGCCGTGCGGAAAGCGTGCACGCCCTCGTCCAGCGCGACGACCTCCACGCCCGGACGGGCCGCGCGGGCGGCCGTGGCGGTGGACGAGGCGCCCGGCAGCAGCAGGTGGGCGTGGGCCGCGCCCGTCGGGTCGGTGCCGTGGTCGTGCCAGAGCGTCAGGTGACGACGGGTGACGGGCGCGGTCGGGCCGCCGACGTTCAGGTCCCGCCAGGAGCCCGTGCGGTCCTCGCGGCGGCTGAGCAGCTCGTGTGGCCCCGGCACGCCCTCGGGGAGGCCGAGGAAGACGTATCCGCCGGTCCCGCCCAGGTGCGCCCAGCGGGGACGCGGGTGGCGCAGCGTCTCGCCGAGCGCCTCGGGCGCCTCCGTGCCGTCCACGGTGAGCCGGGCGGGCCGCGGGTCGTCCGGGGCGTGCAGGTTCCGGGCGTCCACCACCGTCTCGATCCGGCGCCCGCCGTCGGCGGTGACGCCACAGGAGGCGGTCAGCACGGCGTCGTCCAGGAACAGCCAGGACCTGCGCGCCCGCAGCGGCGAGTCGATCCCGCGGAAGTCCATCCCGGCCAGCCCGAGTCCGCTTCCCGCCACCGGACCCACCGCGCCCGACCAGCGCGTGCCCGACAGCGGCACGTGGTCGTTGTCGCCGCCCGCCCCGGCCGGCAGCGGGGCGGTGTCCACGGTGATGCCGGGCAGGCGCTTGGGGTCGACGGTGGGCCAGTACTCGTCGGTGTACTGGAAGAGATCGTCGTCCAGGTGGAGCTGGAACATCCCGTCACCGGTGTGCCAGCCCCGGGCGTTCTCCCCGTTCATGTACTCGTGGCGCGCCACCCGGTCGGAGTTGAGCGACAGCGAGTACGTCCACCCCGGACGGCGGTGGACGATCCGCTCCATGTCGGGGAAGGCGAAGTGCCCCACCGGCTCGTCCGCCTCGGGGACGTCCGGGTCGGCCAGGACGCCCGCCACGGCGGCGATCCGCGCGGGGGGCCGCTCGGCGAGGGGGCGGTGGGTGTTGCGCCGCAGCCACCTCTTGGCCAGCGACCTCAGCCGCAGCGCGGTCGCGGCCTCCTCGGGCGGCAGCGCGGCGGCCAGGCCCACCGCGTCCACGGCGAGCAGGAAGCCGTCGTCCGCGTCCCGCGCGTGGGAGCGCGAGATCGCCCGGCCGCGCACGGAGTCGAGCATCAGCCCGCCGTGCACCAGCGGCACGAAGGTCTGCTCCACCACACGTGTGGTGCGCGCGCGTTCGGCGGCCCCGACGTCCCACTCGGTGCCGGCCAGCAGCCGCGTCAGCTCGACCATGCCCCGCAGCAGCACCTCGCCGTAGGTGCCGGGATAGGCGACACAGGTGTGCATGAGGAACGAGCCGTCGGCGTGGAAGCCGTCGCCGATCGGCACCGGATCGAGCACCCCGACCAGGGAGGAGGAGGCGAGCGCGAGCCTGTCCGGGTCCGCGCTGAGTGCGCCGCGGACGGCCGTGATCCGGCACAGGTCGACCCGATTGGCGCCGGTGGAGACGAGGGAGTCGCGCAGCATCCGCCTCGGGTCGGGCACGAAGTGGTCGATCGCGGCGAGCAGCCCGGCGCGGGTGTCGGCCCCGACCGCGTCGCCCAGCAGGACGCAGGTGTCGCCCACGGCCCCCGGGGTGCCGATCTCCCAGTCCCACCAGTTGCCGTACTGCGCCCGTCCGGCGTGGTAGACGGACGTGTGGAGGACACGCAGCCCCTCGGCGACCCGCGCGGTCGCCTCGGCGCCGCCGTACAGCCGGCTCGCGGGCGTCGCGAGGCACAGGGCGATGGCGTGCAGCCGGTTCGCCACCGCGGTGGTGTTCGACGAGGGCCCCGCCTCCTCGCCGAGCGGCAGGTCGTCCCAGGGGGTGGTGCGGCCGGGGCCGGTGCGCAGCGACTCCAGGTGCCGCCGGGCGACGCGGTCCCACGCCGCGACGGCGGCGACGTGGTCGGCGTGGCTCGGATTCCCCGCCGGCACCTCGCCCCCGACCAGCGTCTCGCGCCGCCGTCGCAACAGCTCCGCGTACACCGCGTACACGTCGTCAGGAGCCCTTTCGGCTTCCTCCCGTGCGCCGGGGGGCGCCACGCTCGCCGTTCCCGGCCGGGCCGACGGCCCTCCGAGGGCCAGAAAGGCCCCGGCCCCGACCACAATCCTCCTGCGCGGTCCGCCCGTTGGGCCCGTCCTGGCCATGGTTCCTCCTCGCGCCGCCGCCGTTTTGCATCCGCTCCACATCCGTTCCGTGCCCGTCCCGATACGGAACGTACCGAAGGAGTCGGGGAGTGGCCACGTGCCGGACGGACGGCCGAGGGGGCGTCGCCCGGCGCCACCGCCCTGCCGAGGGCGGGCCGAGGGCGGGGCGAGGATGGGCTGAGGGTGGTTTAGTCCATTCACCTGTCCGGGGATTGTCACGCGGTTCCGCGTCGGAAACCGCAACACCACTGCCTTGAGCGCGGGTTCGCGCTCCGGTGCACGGCGGACGCTACGCCGTTCGGCGGTCCGGACGCCGTTGGCGAAGATGCGAGAACGCGCGGTCTGACGTGTCCTCACATTTATGACACCGCCGAACGGGAGGTCGGACCGATGACTACGCAAGACGGACGGCAGAGTCGTCGTCAGCAGTGTCGGCAGTGGACGCCGAGCCGACGCGGGCTGGTCCTGCGCGGAGCGGCGTTGACGGTACTGGGAATCGCTCCCCTCCTGGGCGGGGAGCGACGATCGGGGGCCGGGCCGGGAGGCGACGCGGCCCCCGTGGCGTATGCGAGGAGAAGCACGCTCGCCGGACGCTGGGCCCGGCCGGTGGCGGGGGACTACCGGGTCACGGCGGCCTACGGCATCCCCGGGAACTGGCAGGCGGGCCACCACACGGGCATCGACTTCGCGATGCCGGTGGGAACCCCCGTCTACTCGGTCGGTCCGGGCACCGTGGTGTTCGCGGACTGGTCCGGTTCCTACGGGAAGGCCGTGACGATCCAGATGGACGACGGCCACTACACGCTCTTCGCCCACCTGTCGGACATCGCCGTCCGCTCCGGGGAACGGGTGCGGGCCCGCACCCGGGTGGGCTCCTCGGGAGCCACGGGCCGGGTCACCGGACCGCACCTCCACTTCGAGGTGCGCACCGGCCGCGCGTACGGCTCGGACGTCGATCCGGTGGCCTACCTGGCCCGGCGGGGCGTGAACCTGGTCTGAGTCCGCCGTGACGAACGGCACACGGAACGAGGGCCCGATCCGTCTTCCGGATCGGGCCCTCGGCACCAGGGTGAGTAACGGGACTCGAACCCGCGACATCCTGGACCACAACCAGGTGCTCTACCAGCTGAGCTATACCCACCGCGACCGGCGCTTTTCCGCACCGGCCAAAGAAGAGTGTACAGGGTCGCCGGCAGTGCTCGCGCCACCTTTGCCGGCGTGGGCCCGTCGCCGGGCCGCCGGCCGCCCGATCGGCTACCGGGCGGCCGGCGGCACGTGCCGGGCGGCGATCCTGCGGGCCGTCTCCGAGTCCGGGCCCGGCTGCGGCACGAAGACCGCCTCGCGGTAGTAGCGCAGTTCCGCGATGGACTCCCGGATGTCCGCCAGCGCCCGGTGGTTGCCGCTCTTCTCGGGGCTGTTGAAGTACGCCTTCGGGTACCAGCGCCGCGCCAGCTCCTTGATCGAGGAGACGTCGACGATCCGGTAGTGGAGGTACCCCTCCAGCGTGGGCATGTCGCGCATCAGGAAGCCGCGGTCGGTCCCGACCGAGTTCCCGCACAGCGGGGCCCGGCCGGGTTCCGGCACGTACTTCCCGACGTACTCCAGGACCCGCTGTTCGGCGTCCTCCAGCGTGGTGCCCCGTTCCAGTTCGTCGAGCAGCCCGGAGGCGGTGTGCATCTCGCGGACGACGTCGGGCATGGTCTCCAGAGCCTCGGCGGGCGGGCGGATCACGATGTCCACCCCGTCGCCGAGCACGTTCAACTCCGAGTCGGTGACCAGGGCGGCCACCTCGATGAGAGCGTCCTGGGACAGCGAGAGCCCGGTCATCTCGCAGTCGATCCACACCAAACGATCGTTCATGCGTCCCAGCCTACGGGGCCCCGCCGGGCTTGCGGCCCCGCTGGGAGGGCAGCCGCGGGGTGTAGGCGTCCGTGGCCGGTTTGCCCCGTTCGCCCCGCTTGCCGTGCCCTGTCCGGTCGGACTGTTCTCCTCGTTCCACGCGCTCGACCCGGTCGCCCCGCTCGTGCCGCGTGGCGTGGACCGCGCCGGGGCCGGTCGACTCGGCCGCGGCCGTCCGCTCGGCGCGGACCTCCTGTGCCCGCTCCTCGCCCGATCCGCCGCCCTCCGGCCTGGTGCGGGCCCGGTAGGCCGCCCGGTACGCGGCCGGGGAGGCGCCCAGTTGCCGCCTGAAGTGACCGCGCAGGGCGACCGGCGAGCGGAAGCCGCAGCGTCCGGCGACCTCGTCGACCGAGTAGTCGGAGGTCTCCAGCAACCGCTGCGCCTGGAGCACCCGCTGGGTGATCAGCCACTGCAGCGGCGCGCTGCCGGTCAGCGAGCGGAACCGCCGGTCGAAGGTCCGGCGGCTCATGTAGGCGCGCGCGGCGAGAGTCTCCACGTCGAACTGCTCGTGGAGGTGTTCCAGGGCCCAGGCGACGACCTCGGCGAGCGGGTCGGTGCCGATCTCCTCGGGTAAAGACCTGTCGACGTAGCGCTCCTGACCGCCGTTGCCGCGCCGGGGCGGTACGACGAGGCGGCGGGCCAGGGCTCCCGCCGCCTCGGCGCCGTGGTCGGTGCGCACCACGTGCAGACACAGGTCGATGCCGGCCGCCGTTCCGGCCGAGGTGAGGATGTCGCCGTCGTCCACGAACAGCTCGCGCGGGTCCACGTGGACCGCCGGATAGCGTTTGGCCAGCGTCGGCGCGTACATCCAGTGCGTCGTGGCGGGTCGGCCGTCCAGCAGTCCGGCCGCGGCGAGCACGAAGGCGCCCGTGCACAGGCCGATGATGCGTGCGCCCTCCTCGTGCGCCCGACGCAGGGCGTCGAGCGAGGCGGAGGGCGGTGGTTGGGTGATGGATCGCCAGGCGGGGACGACGATCGTCCCGGCCCGGGACAGGGCCTCCAATCCGTACGGAGCGCTCAGCTCCAGGCCGCCGGTGGTACGCAGAGGTCCCTCTTCGCCCGCGCACACCAGCAGGCGGTAGCGGGGGACGCCGGCGTCCTGCCGGTCGATTCCGAAGACGGACAGCGGGATGGAGCTCTCGAAGATCGGGCCGCCGCTGAAGAGCAGTACGGCGACGATCTCGCGGCGGCGGCGCGCGGACAGCTTGCGCGCCGGCGCAGGGCCGTGCGTTGGGTCCTGGCTCATGGAACTAAGCCCCCCTCGGTCGTCGCTTCCTTCCGGTCCTGCACATGTCCCCCGCCGTAGTCAGCCAAGATCGAATCTACTGTGTTCGACGAGGCTGATGGGACTAGTTCACCACTCGCCGCTATGTCGACAAGACAACTTGGCGTGAAGCATTCGATCACGGAGCGTTCCATTCGTCGCCGCCCCCGGGAGGGACGCCTCGTCCCCCCTGTCGTCCGTCCGCAGGGTGCACATGTTCCCCTCGGTTCTGGCCGCCCTGACGGGCGGTATCCGGATTCGCCTCTGGCAAGTTGTGTACCACGGCTGGAAGTTGGCCGAAAAGCACAGGGGTGGGGAAGGCAGGGGACGGCGTCCCCGGAAGATTGCGTTCCGCGCGGGGGGAGCGTCCTACCGCCGCCGGTGTCCGCCCCTGTGCGCCCCCGCCCCGGTGCGACCGTGCCGGCCGCGGTGCGGGCCGACCCGGTCCACCGCCGACCGGGCGGCGGTGCGCTCACAGTGCCGCAGCAGGACGTGGCAGACGGCCGTCACCAGGGCGAGTCCGCCGGTCGCGGCGATCGCGCCGCCGAGCGGGGAGCCGCACGCGAGCAGGACGACGGGGACCAGGACGCAGCCGAAGGCCGCCCAGCGGACGACCTCGTCCGCCCCGCCGACCCCGCCGCCGACCCTGCCGTTCGCCCGGTCGTCCATCCGGTCGGCCGGACGCGCCGCGGGGGAGTGCGGGCGGCGGTGGGCGCTCTTCCGCGCGGATCGGGGAGAGGGCAGGGGTGCGGGCATGCCCTGCCCAACGCGGAACCGGCGTCCCGGTCACCGCCCAGGGAACCGTTCCGGCCGCTCCACGCCCCGTGGGGAGCCTCCGGGGCCTTCTCCGGCCCTTTCCGGCCGCGGAGGCCGGAAAGGGCCGGAGAAGGCCGTGAGAGCGCTTTCAGGGAGGTTCGGGGGGTCCGTCGGGGGGCGTGGAGGGCGGGACGGGCATTGCGCAACGTCTCCCGCTCCGGCATGCTGCACCGAGCCGACAGGCCGAACCGACGGACCGAACCGACAGTGACCACGGCCCTGGGCAAGAGGGGAGTGTCGACGTACCCTCAGGGGTATGGGCTGAGGAACATGATTCCCGGTCGTATTCCAAGGCGCACGTGAAGTTACCGATGGCTGGACACGAGATCCCCGACCCCGCGGACCGCAAGCGGGTCGCCGATCCGACGGCGACACCCCAGGCGGCGGAAGAAGCGCGCCACTCCTGCGATCCGGCGTTCCAGCACGGGGTCGTGGTGGGTTTCGACGGTTCCACGTCGAGTGAGCGCGCCTTGGCCTATGCCGTCGGCATGGCCCGACGCTCCGACTCCGGCCTGATCATCGTCCACGTGGCCAACCGACTCCCCACCACCGTGTGGGCCGGCTGTGAGCCACCGGTCTTTGTGGACGTGCCCGACCACCGCACCGAGGTGTTGGGTCTGGAGCTGGCCTGCGCGGACCACCTGTCCGACGTGCCCTGGATCCTCGTCGAGCGCGGCGGGGACATCTGCCACGAGCTGGAGGAGGTCGGCCGCGAGTACGAGGCCGACGCCATCGTCGTCGGCTCCACGCACGGCCTCGTCGGCCGGATCTTCGGCTCGGTCGCGGGCCGTCTCGCCCGCCGCGCGCGGCGGCCGGTCATCGTCATCCCCTGAGCCGTCCCCCCTGAGCCACCACCCCCCTGAGCCACCACCCCCCGGGGCCGTCCTCCGGGCCGCTCTCCCGAGTCGTCCACCCCGGTCCCGGACTTCCCGGGCCGCCACGTCGCCGCGACCGACGCGCGCTCTCCCCCAACTCCCCTGCCAAAGCGGGGAATCGACAAATCTACCCGCGCGTAGAGGTGGAACACCCGCTCGATGCGGGCATACAGCAGGCAACGTGTCGCCGCGCGGGAAGTGACGGTCCCGTGGGGCGGCCCACCCGCCGGTGTGATGGGCGACGCCGGCGAGAGGGAGGCGGTCCCCTCGTGCGCTTGGTGGCACGGACGAGGGGACCGCCCGCACGTCGCGCCCTACTCCACCGTCACCGACTTCGCCAGGTTGCGCGGCCGGTCGATGTCCCGGCCCAGGGCCAGGGCCGTGTGGTAGGCGAGCAACTGGAGCGGGACGCTCATCAGGATCGGGTCCAGCTCGACCTCGTTGCGCGGCACGACGATCGTGTGATCGGCCTTCTCCTGCTCGGCGTGCGCGACGGCCAGGACGCGCCCGCCGCGCGCCTTGATCTCCTCCAGCGTGGCGCGGTTCTTCTCCAGCAGTTCGTCGTCCGGGACGAACGCCACGGTCGGCACCGCGGGCTCGATCAGGGCGAGCGGGCCGTGCTTGAGCTCGGAGGCCGGATACGCCTCGGCGTGGATGTAGGAGACCTCCTTCAGCTTCAGCGCCGCCTCGCGCGCCACCGGGTAGCCGCGCACCCGACCGACGAACATCATCGATTTCGCGTCCGCGTACTCGGCGGCCAGCTTGGCGATCGCCTCCTCCTGCTCCAGGATCTCGGCGATCTGTCCGGGCAGCCGCCGCAGGCCCTCGATGATCCGCCGGCCGTCCGCCACCGACAGGTCCCGGATGCGACCGAGGTGGAGGGCGAGCAGCGCGAAGGCGACGGCGGTGTTGGTGAAGCACTTGGTGGACACCACGCACACCTCCGGCCCCGCGTGGACGTACACGCCGCCGTCGGTCTCGCGGGCGATGGCCGAGCCCACGACGTTCACCACGCCCAGCACCCGGGCGCCCTTGCGCTTGAGCTCCTGGACGGCGGTCAGGGTGTCATAGGTCTCGCCGGACTGGCTGACCGCGATGTAGAGGGTGTCGGGGTCCACCACCGGATTGCGGTAGCGGAACTCGCCGGCCGGCTCGGCGTCGGCCGGGACGCGGGCCAGCTCCTCGATCAGTTGGGCGCCGATCTGCCCCGCGTGGTGGGCCGAGCCACAGCCGATGATCTTCACCCGACGCACCCCGCGCGCGTCGCGGGCGTCCATGTTGAGGCCGCCGAGGCGGACGGTGGCGAAACGGTCGTCGATCCGGCCGCGCAGCACCCGGTCCACCGACTCGACCTGCTCGGTGATCTCCTTGTGCATGTAGGTGTCGTGGTCGCCCATGTCGTACGACTCGGCCTCCCACTCCACCGTCGTCGGGGTGGCGGAGGTACGGCTGCCCTCGGTGGTGTAGGTGCGGTAGTCGTCGGTCGTGAGGGTGGCCATCTCGCCGTCGCCGAGGGTGATCACCTGGCGGGTGTGGGAGACCAGCGCGGCCACGTCGGAGGCGAAGAACATCTCGCGCTCGCCGATGCCGAGCACCACCGGCGAGCCGTTGCGGGCCACCACGACGCGGTCGGGGAAGTCGGCGTGGAGGACGGCGATGCCGTAGGTGCCCTCGATCGCCCCCAGCGCCTCGCGGACCCGCTCCTCCAGCGTCGGGGCCTTCGAACGGCCGATCAGATGGGCCAGCACCTCGGTGTCCGTCTCGGAGGCGAACTCCACGCCCTCGGCCGTCAGCCTCGCGCGCAGCTCGCCGGCGTTGTCGATGATGCCGTTGTGGACGACGGCCACCCGACCGCTCGCGTCCTGGTGCGGGTGGGCGTTCTCGTCGCTCGGGGCGCCGTGGGTGGCCCAGCGGGTGTGGGCGATGCCGACGGTGCCCGCGAAGCGCTCGGGAACACGGTCCCGGAGATCGCGGACGCGGCCCTTGGCCTTGACCGTCCGCAGGCCCGCGGCCCGCCCGGTCCCGGTGCCGTGGACGGCGATTCCGACGGAGTCGTACCCCCGGTACTCCAGGCGCTGAAGCCCCTCCAACAGGAGAGGGGTGACTTCGCGTTTCCCGATGTATCCCACGATTCCGCACATATCAGGTCCTCCGATTCCGTCGCGCCGCGTCCATGTCGTCCGAGGCGTCCGTGTCGATGGGGTCGTCCGCGTCGTCCGTGCCGCTCGGGACGCCCGTGCCGCTCGCGTCGCCCGCCGTGTCGTCGCGCGGCTCAGCCGTAGACGATGCGGCGCAACTGCCGTTGGGAGAGTTCGGGCGGCGCCACCGCGCGGTGCGGCAGTTCGGCCGCGATCCGCTCGAAGATCTCCGGGTTCGTCAACCCTCGGGCCTGCAACTCCCGGTGGCGGCGGCGCACGAACTCCTCGACCGTCTCGTCGAAGTACGCCAGGACGTCCAGGACCACGCGGACCGCCTCGCCGCGCCGGAGCGGCGTGGAGCGGACCAGGTGGTCGACGAGGTCTTCGTGGAGTGCGAGGCGTTCGAGCACCCGTTGATACTGCGGTTCGACGGTCCCTTGCGCAAGAAATCTGCCCGATATCGGGCAGGAGTGAGGTGAAAGAGCGACGGACGGGCCGGAAGGTGATCCGTGCTGTCCGCCCGTACCCGGACAAGAGGGGACGACGAGACCACCCCGCCGGGCCTGAGCCGGACGGGGTGGGTCGAGGTGCGGCACTCCCACGGCCGGGCCCCGGCACCCGTGTCGAGGGCGCCCGAGGGCGGCGGGACGTTCTCCGGAGCGCCGTCCCGCCGTCGGAGCTCGCCGTCGGAACCCGCCGTCAGAACCTGCGCAACACCGCCTGCTTGGCCGCGGTGAACTCCTCGTCGGTGAGGATTCCGTCCCGGCGCAGCTCGCCCAGCTCGCGCAGCCGCCGCAGCAGGACGTCGTGGTCGGTGTCCGAGGCGGCCGGGGTCTTCGGCTCGCCCTTGGTGAGCGCGGGCGGGGCGCTCTCGTCGGCGGGCAGGGCCTCACCGGCCTCGGAGACGGCCGAGGGGAAGACGGCCGAGGGGTGCGGCAGACGGGCGACGACGGCGGCGGCCAGCAGGACCGAACTGACGTCCTTCGCCTGCCGCACACCCCACAGAACCAGGCAGTTGGGGTCATGGTCGGGCTTGAGGGCGGGGTGCGCCCCCTTGGGGCGGAACCGCAGGTAGCCGTTCTCCAGGCCGATCGCCGGGGACCACTCCACGCTCTCCAGGTCGTGCAGCGCGAACGCGCGGGGGCCGGCGGAGGACTTGCTGCTCTCGGCCATCCAGTTCCATTCGAGGCGGACGCGTTCCCCGTCGAAGGACGCCGTGCCGTCGGTGCCCTGCACCGACAGCGGCACCGACGGGCCGGGCAGCAGGTAGTGGTCGCAGGGCTCCTCGGTGGGCACCTGCTCCAGCAGCAGGGCGTTGCGGACCTCCTCCACGAGGTAATCGGCGACCCCGGAGCGGCCCGGCTCCACCTCCAGGCGGTAGGGGTCGGCCGCTTCGGGCAGTCGCCCGCCCGCGGCCTGGAGGAGTGGGTCGGCCCCGTGCCGCAGCCGCAACCGCAGCCACCCGCTCTTGCGCCCGCGCTCGTACGAGATCCCGGCCACCGCCTCGAGGGGCACCGCCAGCTCGCCCAGCAGCCGCCTCAGCCTGTGCACGCTCTTGTGGTGTCCGGGCACGATGCGCACGGTGCCGCCGTCGAACGTCCAGGTCCCCGACTGCTGGATTATCTCCGCCATGGGCCGATTCTCTCAGTCCGCGACGGTGGGGGCCTCGGGGTTGCACGCCCGGGTCGTCCGGTCGCCCTCCACGCCGTCGGACGTCCGCCTCCGGTGCCCCCACCGCCTTTGACGCCTGTCACGTCCAGTACAGGCCGCGCAGGCGGGAGGTGGTGATGGTGGCCGGTTCGTCGTCGGAGGAGTCGGCCGGGTAGTAGACGGCCTCGAAGCGCAGCCTCTCGTTCCTCGCGATGCTGCCGGAGTGGTGGAAGTCGGCGTAGGTGTTCCCCGAGGTGCCGACGCGCTCGATGATGCCGGATTCCCAGCGGCTGCCGTCCGGCCGCAGATGGTAGAAGCGGCCCTGGAGGGTGGAGCCGGCCGGGATCGTGGTGGTGAGGTGCGCCATGATCTGGTAGCGCGTCGCGCCGGTCACGATGTCCGTGCCCTTGATGTCGAGGGTCGTCCACTTCCTGGGGGCGAGCCGGATGTCGCCGGTCCGGTACTCGCCGATCACGTTCGGCACGTCGTCGTCCTCCTCGTTCCGGTTCCAGCCGGGTGAGTGGTTCAGGCGCTCGCGTACGCGGGAGCGCATGGTGTTCATGGAGAAACCGCGGGGGTCGACCTTGCCGGGCTGCCACTCCAGGTGCCCGATCACGGACTCGGCCTTCCAGCCGTGGTGCCGGCACAGGGCCGCGGAGGCGCGTTCGATCGCGTCGAGCTGGGCGGCGGGCCAGGGGTCGCGGCCGTCGCCGAGGTTCTCGCACTCGAAGCCGTAGAAGTGACGGTTGCCGTCGGTGTTGGCCTCGTTGTCCGCGGGGAGGGGGGAGCGTTCGGCGATCACCGCGCGCAGCACGTCGTCGTCCCCCATGCCGGCGTGGTTGGCGCGGCCGTGGCCGACCAGGTGCACCCGGCCGTCCTTGGTGATCACGCCGTGGCACAGCGGACCGGGCAGGGAACTGTGGCCGTTTCTGCAGATCTCGACCGTCCGCGCCGATCCGGAAGTGACGGTGTGGTGGATCATCACCCCGTGCACCGGCCCCCAGGGGCCCTTGTGGTTGCGGTTGTGCGTGCGCCAGCCACCGACCTCGACGACCCTCAGCCCCTCCTTCTTCAGCGCGGCGACGAGCGCGCTCGCGCCAATGGGAGTAGCCATATGTATTCTCCTGACTACTTTGAGTAGGGGTGTTTGCTTGTTTCTTACCCACTTCCGGGTGTGCGCGCCGGGAGTTTCCATGATTTTTCAGAGCGCTTCGCCGTGCGGCGCGGGCCTCGCCGGCCCGAGGGGCGCGAGGAGGGCCGTGGCGCCCCGGATACCCTGGTGGAGCCGTCGCCCGGTGGGGCGTCGGAGGCGACCGCTCGCATCCGAGCGGCAAGGGATGTTAAGAATAGGCTTGTGATCGGACTTTTCAGCCGATCTTGGGATTCGTTGTCCCGTCTGCTCGGCACCCGTCGCCCGTCGGAACGGAGCGGGAGCGGCGGCACGGAGGGCGAGGATTCCGGGCACCGGACAAGGCGATCGTCGTCGGGGCGGCACCCCGGCTCGCTGCTGGGCGTGCGCAGCCTGGCGGGTCAGGTCTTCGTCGTACAGGCCGTGCTCGTGCTCCTGCTCGTCGTCGCCGCGGTGGTGGCCCTGCTGGTCCAGGCCGGGAACACCGCCGAACAGGAGGCCCGCAACCGGTCGATCGCCGTCGCCGAGACGTTCGCCGCCTCGCCCGGGCTGCCGGAGACGTTGGGGAACGAGAACCCCACCGAGGTCCTCCAGCCGCTCGCCGAACGGGCCAGAGAACGCTCCGGCGTGGACTTCGTCGTCGTCATGGACACGGACGGGATCCGCTACACCCACCCCCTGCGCGACCGGATCGGCGAGCGCTTCGTCGGCACCATCGAACCGGCGCTGGAGGGGGAGGTGGTCACGGAGGAGATCGTCGGGACCATCGGCCCGCTGGTGCAGGCGGTGGTCCCCGTCGTCGGCCCCGACGGCTCGGTGGTGGGTCTGGTCTCGGCGGGCATCACCGTCGGGAAGGTCAGCAGCGGGGTGCAGGAGCAACTGCCGCTGCTCTTCGGCGCCTCCGCGGCGGCGCTGCTGCTGTCCATGGCGAGCACGGCGGTGGTCGGCAGGCGGCTGCTGCGCCAGACCCACGGACTGGGGCCGGCCGAGATGACCCGCATGTACGAGCACCACGACGCCGTGCTGCACTCGGTGCGCGAGGGCGTGCTCATCGTCGGGGCCGACGGCCGGCTCCTGCTCGCCAACGACGAGGCGCGCCGGCTGCTGGACCTGCCCCCGGACGCCGAGGGCCGTTCCGTCTCCGACCTCGGTCTCCCGCCGCGCACCGGCAGGCTGCTCGCCTCCGGACGCGCGGCCACGGACGAGGTCCACCAGGTGGGGGACCGCATGCTGGCCGTCAACCACGGACCCACGGACCGCTTCGGGGGCCCGCCGGGCAGCGTGGCGACGTTCCGGGACTCCACCGAGCTGCGGGTGCTCTCCGAGAGCGCCGAGGCGGCCCGCCGGAGGCTGAAGCTGCTGTACGACGTGGGCACGGGCATCGGCACCACGCTGGACATGGTGCGCACGGCCGAGGAGTTGGCCGAGACGGTGGTGCCCCGGTTCGCCGACTTCGTCACCGTCGACCTGGCCGACGCCGTGCTGCGCGGGGAGGAACCCGCGGGCGGTGCCGTGAACATGCGCCGGGTGGCCGCCCACGGCATTCGGGAGGTCCCGTCCTTCCACCCGAAGGGCGAACTGATCACCTTCCTGCCGTCCACGCCGCAGGCGCGGGGCTACCGGTCCGGACGCGCGGTCCTGGAGGCCGACCTGACCACTGCCCGAGAGTGGCACGAGCAGGACCCCGAACGCGCGCGGCGGATCGTCGAGGAGGGCATCCACACGCTCGTCACCGTCCCGCTGCGGGCACGCGGCATCGCGCTGGGCGTGGTCAACTTCTGGCGCTCCCGGGAGCACGGGCCCTTCGACGACGACGATCTGTCGCTGGCCGAGGAACTGGTGGCCCGTGCCGCGTCCGCCGTCGACAACGCCCGCCGCTACACGCGCGAGCACACCATGGCCGCCACCCTCCAGCGCAGCCTGCTGCCCCGCGCCCTGCCCGGGCAGGAGGCCCTGGAGATCGCCCACCGCTACCTGCCCGCCCAGTCGGGGGTGGGCGGGGACTGGTTCGACGTGATCCCGCTGTCCGGGGCCCGCGTGGCGCTGGTGGTCGGCGACGTGGTCGGCCACGGCCTGCACGCGGCGGCCACCATGGGACGGCTGCGCACCGCCGTCCACAACTTCTCCGCCCTGGACCTGCCGCCCGACGAGATCATCGGACGTCTCGACGAGCTGGTGAGCCGGAGCGACCGGGACGGGGACGGCGACGGGATGCCGGACGGCACGAGCGGGATGATGGGCGCGACCTGCCTGTACGCGATCTACGACCCGGTCTCCCGGAGCTGTGTCGTGGCCCGTGCCGGACACCCGCCGCCCGCGCTCGTCCACCCCGACGGAACCGTGGAGTTCCCCGACATCCCCGTCGGCGTCCCCCTCGGCCTGGGCGGGCCGCCCTATGAGACGGCCGAGATCGAACTGGCCGAGGGCAGCCGACTGGTGCTGTACACCGACGGGCTGATCGAGGACCGGGGGCGCGACATCGACGTCGGGCTGGCCCTGCTGGGAGAGGCCCTGGCCCGGGCGGGCGAGTCCCCCGAGGAGACGTGCGACACGGTGACCGACGCGCTGCTGGCCGAGCGCCCGCGCGACGACGTGGCCCTGCTCGTCGCCCGTACCAGGGCCCTGGCGTCCGACCGGACCGCGGTGTGGGACGTGCCCTCGGACCCCGCCGCGGTCTCCGTGGTCCGCGGCGCGGTCACGCGGCGGCTGGCCGACTGGGGATTGGACGAGCTGGTGTTCACCACCGAGCTGATCCTCAGCGAGCTGGTCACCAACGCCATCCGGTATGCCACCGGCCCCGTCCAGGTCAGGTTGCTGAGGCTGGAGCGCAGTCTGATCTGCGAGGTCTCCGACACGAGCAGCACCCTGCCGCACCTGCGCCGCGCGGCGACGACGGACGAGGGGGGACGGGGACTGTTCCTGGTGGCGCAGCTCTCCGAGAGCTGGGGCACCCGGCGCACCCGGACCGGGAAGGTGATCTGGGTCGAGCAGCCGCTGCCCTCCGCCTGACCGGCCCGCGGGAGCGAGGCGCCGGACGGGCCGGACAGGAGGAGACGCACGCGCGGACCGAGGCCGCACCGGGTTCCGTTCCGCACCGGCCGGTGCGGAACGGAACCGTGGCGCACGGCGGGCCGTGCCCGTGTCGGAGCGTCAGGAGGCGACGCCCAACTCCCGGGCGATCAGCATGCGCTGGACCTCGCTGGTGCCCTCGCCGATCTCCAGGATCTTGGAGTCGCGCCACATGCGGGCCACCGGGTACTCGTTCATGAAGCCGTAGCCGCCGTGGATCTGGGTGGCCTCGCGGGCGTTGGTGACCGCGATCTCGGAGGAGTACAGCTTGGCGATGGCCGCCTCCTTCTTGAACGGCTCGCCCGCCAACAGCCGGGCCGCCGCGTCACGCCAGGCCAGACGGGCGGTGTGGGCGCGCATCTCCATGTCGGCGAGCTTGAACTGGATGGCCTGGTTGGAGCCGATCGGGCGGCCGAAGGCGTGACGGGTGCCGGCGTAGGCGACCGACTCGTCCACACAGCCCTGGGCGAGACCGGTGGCCAGGGCCGAGATGGCGATGCGGCCCTCGTCCAGGATGCGCAGGAACTGGGCGTAGCCGCGGCCCTCCTCGCCCAGCAGGTTGGAGACCGGGACCCGGACGTCGGAGAAGGACAGCTCGCGGGTGTCCGAGGCGTTCCAGCCGACCTTGGAGTAGGGGGCGGCGACGGTGAAGCCCGGAGTGCCGGAGGGGACGATGATCGTGGAGATCTCCGGGCGGCCGTCGGGCTTGCGGCCGGTGACGGCGGTGACCGTGACCAGGCCGGTGATGTCGGTGCCGGAGTTGGTGATGAAGCACTTGGTGCCGTTGATCACCCACTCGTCGCCGTCGCGGACGGCGGTGGTGCGGGTGCCGCCCGCGTCCGAGCCGCACTCCGGCTCGGTCAGGCCGAACGCGCCGAGCATCTCGCCCGAGCACAGCTTCGGCAGCCACTCGCGCTTCTGCTCCTCGGTGCCGAAGCGGTAAATCGGCATGGCGCCCAGCGAGACGGCGGCCTCCAGGGTGATGGCGATGGAGGAGTCCACCCGGGCCAGCTCCTCCAGGGCGAGGCAGAGGGCGAGGTAGTCGCCGCCCATGCCGCCGTAACCCTCGGGGAAGGGCAGGCCGAACAGGCCCATGCGGCCCATCTCGCGGACGATCTCGTAGGGGAACTCGTGGTTCTCGTAGAACTCCCCGATCTTCGGCGCGACGACGTCGTGCGCGAACTCCTCGACGGTGCGGCGCAGTTCCTCGTGCTCGGGGGAGAGGCGGTGGTCAAGGGACATGGCTTCACTGCTCCTTGTGGGAGTCGCGGGAGTCCTGGGAGGCGGTGGTGGTGCTCCGGGGGGCCAGGGCGCGGACCGTGCGGGAGGGGCTGGGGCGACCCAACCGCTCGGCCATCCACACGCTGGTGGCGGTGAGACGGCCGAGGTCGATCCCGGTGTCGATGCCGAGACCGTGCAGCATCCACACCAGATCCTCGGTGGCGAGGTTGCCGGTGGCGCTCTTCGCGTACGGGCAGCCGCCGAGGCCGCCCGCGGAGGAGTCCACGGTGGTGACGCCGTGCCGCAGGGCGGCGAGGGTGTTGGCCAGCGCCTGGCCGTAGGTGTCGTGGAAGTGGACGGCGAGACGGTCGGTGGGCACGCCCGCCTCGTTCAGGGCGGTCAACAGGGCGGTGACGTGACCGGGAGTGGCCACGCCGATGGTGTCGCCCAGGCTGAGTTCGTCGCAGCCGAGGTCGAGCAGGCGGCGGCAGACGCCGACCACCGTCGCGACGGGCACCGGGCCCTCCCACGGGTCGCCGAAGCACATCGACAGGTAGCCGCGCACCCCGGCGCCCGCCTCCTTGGCGCGGGCCACCACCGGCTCGAACATCGCCAGGGCCTCATCGACCGTGCGGTTGAGGTTGGCCTTGGCGAAGGACTCGGTGGCGCTGCCGAAGACGGCCACCTCCCGGGCGCCGAGGGCCAGCGCCCGCTCCAGGCCGCGCTCGTTCGGCACGAGCACCGGCAGCCGCACGGCCTCGTCCCCCTCGCGGTCGGCGAGGTCGAAGACGGAGGGGAACAGCCGCTCGGCGTCGGCGAGTTGGGGCACCCACTTGGGGTGGACGAAGCTGGTCGCCTCGATGGTGCGCAGCCCGGCGTCGGCGAGCCGGCGGATGAACTCCGCCTTCACCTCGACGGGGACGACGGCCGACTCGTTCTGCAGACCGTCGCGCGGCCCCACCTCGTGGACGCGGACGCGGGCCGGGAGCCCCTCGGCGGGGAAGGCCATGGGCAGTCCGTCGATCATCGCGCGGCCTCCTCGGTCGAACCGGCGGGCTTCTCGGCTTCCCCGGGCTTCCCGGACTCCTCGGGCTCCTTGGGCTCGACGACGGCGAGCACCTGGTCCATGGCGACCGTGCTGCCGGGGGCGACGTCCAGTTCGACGACGGTGCCGTCGTAGGGGGCGGCGATGACGTGCTCCATCTTCATCGCCTCCACCACCAGCAGACTCTGACCGGCGGTGACCACGTCGCCGACGGTCGCCTTGACGACGGTGACCGTGCCGGGCATCGGCGCGGTGAGCGTGTCGGCGCCGTGCGCCCCGGCACCGCCCCGCAGAGCCGCCTCGACCGGATCGTGGTCGGTGAGGCGCCAACCGACCCCGTCGCGGCCGAGCCACCGGTCGCCGGCGGCGTGGGCGTGGACGAAGGAGTGAGTCACCCCGTTCCACTCCAGCAGCACCCGGTCGGGAGCGTCGGTGCGCAGCGCGGCCCGCACCGGCGGGGCGTCACCGACGCCGACCTCGGCGTCGGCGGCCCGGCCGCGCACCCGTACGGCCACCGGGTCACGGCCCGGTATCCGCAGGTGGTGGACCGTCCAGGCGGGTTCGCCGCCGAGCCGCCAACCGGTCGGCACGGAGAACGGGTCGGTCCAGCCCGCGGCGGAGCCGGCCTCGGAGGGCGCCCCCGACCCGGTGGGTTCCAGGGAGGCGTGCCGCAGCAGGGCCGCCGCCGCGTACACCTCCTCGGGGACCTCCGACGGCAGCAGCGAGGCCGCGTCGCGGTCCACCAGGCCGGTGTCCAGATCGCCGGATACCACGGCCGGGTGCGCCAGGAGGGCGCGCAGGAAGGCGGTGTTGGTCTCCACGCCCAGGACCGTCGTCTCCGCCAGGGCCGAGCGCAGCCGCCGCAGCGCGGAGGCGCGGTCCGGGCCGTGGGCGATCACCTTGGCGAGCATCGGGTCGTAGCCGGTGCCCACCTCGGTGCCCCGCGCCAGCCCGGAGTCCACGCGGACGCCCTCGCCCGACGGTTCGGACAACAGATGGACCGTGCCGGCGGAGGGGAGGAAGTCCACCTTCCCGCCCGTGGCCCGCGCGCTCTCCGCGCAGATCCGGGCCTCGACCGCGTGGCCGTCGAGAGTGATGTCCTCCTGGGCGAAGGGCAGGGGTTCGCCGGCCGCGACCCGCAACTGCCACTCCACCAAGTCCAGGCCGGTGATCAGCTCCGTCACGGGGTGTTCGACCTGGAGGCGGGTGTTCATCTCCATGAAGCAGTACGCGCCGGGATCGCCGCCGGGGACGATGAACTCCACCGTGCCCGCTCCCCGGTAGCCGCAGGAGCGGGCGGCCCGGACGGCGGCCTCGCCCATCGCGGTACGGGTGGCCTGGTCCAGCAGGGGGCTGGGCGCCTCCTCGACGATCTTCTGATGGCGACGCTGGAGGCTGCACTCGCGCTCGCCGAGGTGCACCACGGTGCCGTGGCCGTCGGCGAGGATCTGGATCTCGATGTGCCGGGGCCGGTCGATCCACCGCTCCACCAGCAGGGTGTCGTCGCCGAAGGCGCCCCGGGCCTCGCGTCGCGCGGCGGCGATCTCGTCGGGGAGCAGCGCCTCGTCGCGGACCAGCCGCATGCCCTTGCCGCCACCGCCGGCCGACGGCTTGAGCAGCACCGGCATGCCGATCTCCAGCGCGGCGGCGGTCAGTTCGGCGTCGGTCAACCCGCTGCCGCTGCTGCCGGGCACCACCGGCACCCCGGCCGCCCGCACCGTCTCCTTGGCGCGGATCTTGTCGCCCATCAGCTCGATGGCGTCCGCGGGCGGACCGACGAAGACCAGACCGGCCTCCTCCACGGCGCGGGCGAAGGCGGCGTTCTCGGCGAGGAAGCCGTAACCGGGGTGCACGGCCCGCGCCCCCGTCCGCCGCGCCGCGTCCAGCAGCCGCTCGACCGACAGATAGCTCTCGGCCGCCGGCGCCGGGCCGATCCGCACCGCGGTGTCCGCCTCGCGCACGTGGCGGGCGCCGGCGTCCGCGTCGCTGAAGACGGCGACCGAGCGCACGCCCAGTCGGCGCAGCGTACGGATGACGCGGACGGCGATCTCGCCTCGGTTGGCGACCAGGACCGTGTCGAACATCGAACGCATCCCCCTCACATCCGGAAGACGCCGTAGCCGGGCGCCGCGGGGTCCTTCTCGGGCAGCGGCGCGTTGGCGCAGGCCGTCAGCGCCAGACCCAGCACCGTGCGGGTCTCCAACGGGTCGATCACGCCGTCGTCCCACAGCCGCGCGGTCGCGTAGTAGGCGTTGCCCTGAGTCTCGTACTGCGCGCGGATCGGGGCCTTGAACGCCTCTTCCTCCTCGGCGCCCCACTCCTCGCCGCGCGCCTCCAACTGGTCGCGCTTGACGGTGGCGAGCACCGAGGCGGCCTGCTCGCCGCCCATCACCGAGATCTTCGCGTTGGGCCACATCCACAGGAAGCGGGGCGAGTAGGCCCGACCGCACATCGAGTAGTTGCCCGCGCCGTAGGAGCCACCGACGACCACGGTCAGCTTGGGCACCCGGGTGCACGCCACGGCCGTCACCATCTTGGCGCCGTGCTTGGCGATGCCGCCCGCCTCGTACTGCCGGCCCACCATGAAGCCCGAGATGTTCTGCAGGAACAGCAGCGGTATGCCGCGTTGGTCGCACAGCTCGATGAAGTGCGCGCCCTTGAGGGCGGATTCGGAGAAGAGGATGCCGTTGTTGGCGACGATCCCCACCGGGTGGCCGTGGATGCGGGCGAAGCCCGTCACCAGCGTCGTCCCGTACTCGGCCTTGAACTCCGCGAACCGCGAGCCGTCCACGACGCGGGCGATGATCTCGCGCACGTCGTAGGGGGTGCGCGAGTCCACCGGAACCGCGGCGTAGAGCCCGGCCGGATCGACCTTCGGCTCCTCCACGGGCTCCACCGGCCACGGCAGCGGCCCGCGCCGGGGGAGGGTGGCCACGATCTCCCGCACGATCCGCAGGGCGTGGGCGTCGTCCTCGGCGAGGTGGTCGGTCACCCCGGAGGTGCGGGAGTGGACCTCGCCGCCGCCCAACTCCTCGGCGGTGACGACCTCGCCGGTGGCGGCCTTCACCAGCGGCGGCCCGCCCAGGAAGATCGTGCCCTGGTTCCGCACGATCACGGCCTCGTCGCTCATCGCGGGGACGTACGCCCCGCCCGCCGTGCAGGAGCCGAGCACCGCGGCGATCTGCGGGACGCCGGCGCCGGACATCCGCGCCTGGTTGTAGAAGATCCGCCCGAAGTGCTCGCGGTCGGGGAAGACCTCGTCCTGCATCGGCAGGAAGGCGCCGCCGGAGTCCACCAGGTAGACGCACGGCAGCCGGTTCTCCAGGGCCACCTCCTGGGCGCGCAGGTGCTTCTTGACCGTCATCGGGTAGTACGTGCCGCCCTTGACGGTGGCGTCGTTGGCGACGATCACCACCTCGCGCCCCGAGACCCGCCCGATCCCGGCGATCACGCCCGCGGCCGGGGCCTGCCCGTCGTACATCCCGTCCGCCGCGAGCGGCGCCAGCTCCAGGAAGGGCGAGCCCGGATCCAGCAGGGCGTCGACGCGGTCGCGCGGCAGCAGCTTGCCGCGTGCGACGTGCCGCGCCCGGGCCCGCTCGCCGCCGCCCAGCCGGGCCGTGGCGAGCTTCTCGCGCAGCCGCGCGGCCAGCTCGCGGTGCGCGGCCTCGTTCGCCCGGGCGGCCTCGGAGGTCGGATCGACCGAACTGACCAGCGGCGGTGCCTGCTGCATGCCCTTCGAGCCCCCTTGCTCGGTTAGTGAGCGTTAACCTCGCCATCAGGTTAACGGCCGCTAACCCGGCTGTCTACAATTCCCCCATGAGCTCCAGGACCGACGCCCCCACCCGCCGCGAGCAGATCCTCGGCGAGGCGGCCCGCCTCTTCGCCGAGCGCGGCTTCCACGGCGTCGGCGTGGACGAGATAGGCGCGGCGGTCGGAATCAGCGGTCCCGGTCTCTACCGCCACTTCGCGGGCAAGGACGCGATGCTCGCGGAGCTGCTGGTGGGCATCAGCGAGCGGCTGTACAGGGGCGGGCGCAGGTGTCTGACGGAGTCCGCCGAGGCCGGGCTCGCGCCGGCGGCCACCCTGGACGCGCTCGTCGAGCGCCACATCGACTTCGCGCTCGACGACCGGGCCCTGATCACCCTCCACGACCGGGAGCTGGACCGACTGCGCGACAGCGACCGCAAGCTGGTGCGGCAGCTCCAGCGCCAGTACGTGGAGTTGTGGGTGGGCGTGGTGCGCGAGGTCCATCCGGGGCTGCCGGAGAAGGAGGCCCGCGCCTCGGTCCACGCCGTCTTCGGCCTCCTCAACTCCACGCCCCACCTCAGCCGCCCCTCGGCCCTCCCGGACCGCGTGACGACGGCCGCCCTCCTCCACCGGCTGGCCCGCGGCGCCTTCGCCGCCGCCGCGGACGGCGTGGACGGCACGGACGGCGCAGAAGGTGCGGACGGCGCGGCGCTGTAAGACGCCGGACGGCGCCGCATGACGCCGCGTGACGCCGCATGACGCCGCGTGACGCCGCATGACGTCGGGCACACTCGCGAACATCCGATCGATCTCCTCTGGACAGCCTGAGCGACCCTTGGGTAACTTGCGCTGAGCAAGCGCTTAGTTTTCCGGCCCCAGGAGGCGAGACGTGCGTCGCACGGTGTTCAACGAGGACCACGAGGCGTTCCGCGAGACCATCCGCGACTTCATCGCCACCGAGGTCGTCCCCCACTACGACGAGTGGGAGAAGCAGGGGTACGTCCCCCGCGACTTCTACCTGAAGCTCGGGGAACTGGGCGTCTTCGGGATCGAGGTGCCCGAGGAGTACGGCGGCGCCGGCGAGACCAGCTTCAAGTACAACGCCGTCATCACCGAGGAGACCGCCCGCGCCGGCGTCAGCTTCGGCGGCTCCAGCGTCCACACCGCGCTGTGCCTGCCCTACCTGCTGAAGTACGCCACCGAGGAGCAGAAGCGCCGCTGGCTGCCGCCCTTCGTCACCGGCGAGATGATGACGGCCATCGCCATGACCGAACCCGGCACCGGCTCGGACCTGGCCGGGATGAAGACCACCGCGAAGCTGTCGGAGGACGGCACGCACTACGTCCTCAACGGCGCCAAGACGTTCATCACCGGCGGCGTGCAGGCCGACCGCGTCCTGGTCTGCTGCCGCACCGCCCCGCCCTCCCCGGAGGACCGGCGCGCGGGCATCTCCATCCTGGTGGTGGACACCAAGAGCGAGGGCTACTCCGTCGGCCGCTCCCTCGACAAGCTGGGCCTGAAGTCCTCCGACACCGCCGAGCTGTCCTTCACCGACGTCAAGGTGCCCGTCGAGGACCTCCTCGGCGAGGAGGGCAAGGCGTTCTCCTACCTCACCCACAACCTCCCGCAGGAGCGCCTGGGCATCGCGCTGGGCGCCTACGCCCAGGCCGCCGCGGCCGTCGGCTTCGCCCACGAGTACGTCAAGGAGCGCACGGTCTTCGGCAAGCCCGTGGCCTCCTTCCAGAACACCAAGTTCGTCCTCGCCGACTGCAAGGCCGACGTGGACGCCATGCAGGCCGTCGTGGACCGGGCCCTGGAGGCCCTGGACGCCGGGGAGCTGACCCCCGCCGACGCCGCCTCCGCCAAGCTGTTCACCACCGAGCTGGCGGCGAAGGTCATCGACAAGTGCCTCCAGTTGCACGGCGGTTACGGCTACATGCGGGAGTACCCGATCTCCCGCCTCTACGCCGACACCCGCGTCACCCGCATCTACGGCGGGACCAGCGAGGTCATGCGGTCCATCATCGCCAAGTCCATGGGCCTGTGAGACGGGCCGCACGGAGGGCCGCACGACCGTGAACACAGTCGGAAACGGCGGGGGCGCCGGACGGGCGCCCCTGCACGCCCTGCTCGACCTGCTGGACCTGGAGCGGGTGGACCGCGACATCTTCCGCGGCGAGAGCCGTTCCGCCGTCGTCCCCCGGGTCTTCGGTGGACAGGTCGCCGCGCAGGCGCTCGTCGCGGCCTCCCGCACGAGCCCCGAGGACCGGCTCGCCCACTCGCTGCACGCGTACTTCCTGCGCCCCGGCGACCCCAAGGCGCCCATCGTCTACACGGTGGACCGCATCCGCGACGGACGGTCCTTCACCACCCGCCGGGTCGTCGCCGTCCAGCACGGGCAGCCGATCTTCCACCTGTCGGCGTCCTTCCAGACGGACGAGGAGGGGCTGGAGCACCAGGAGGCGATGCCCGACGTCCCGGACCCGGAGACGTTGACGCCCGCGGTCGAGCTGCTGCCGCGCCACGCCCATCTCTTCTCCGACCCGGGCGTGGCCGACCGCCTCGCCGAGGCGCGGGCGCCGGTGGACCTGCGGTACGTCGACGACCCGCCGTACCTGACCGCCGGCCGGCCGCGCGAGCCGCGCTCGCGGATCTGGTTCCGCGTCAACGGCAAGCTGGACGGCGACCTCGACCGTCCGACGCTCCACCAGTGCCTGGCGACCTACATCTCCGACATGAGCCTGCTCGAACCCGTCCTCCTCGCCCACGGCCGCGGCGGCTGGACGGTCGGTGACGTGGTGGGCGCGAGCCTGGACCACGCGATGTGGTTCCACCGTCCCTTCCGCGTGGACGAGTGGCTGCTGTACGACCAGGAGAGCCCCACCTCCCAGTCCGGCCGCGGACTGGGCCGCGGCCGGATCTTCACCGCCGACGGGCGGCTGGCGATCACGGTGATGCAGGAGGGCGTGGTGCGGGTGCCGCGCGGCTGAGACCGCGCGGCCGGGTCAGGCGCTCCCGCCCGGCCCGTCCGCCTCCCCGGGTACGGCTCCGTCGGCGTCCTCGACGGGGTCGGCGTCGTCGGCGTCGTCGGTGTCGTCGGCGTCGTCGCCGAAACGGTGCGCGGAGGCGTCCACCTGGGCGATGCGGCGCAGGGCGGCGATGATCCTGTCGCCGAGGAGCGTGCCGACGACCACGGTCTCCACCAGGCTCTCCCGGTCGGCTCGTTCGGCGACGAACTCCACGTCCGCCCGGGCGATGATCTCCGCCGCGTCGGCGTAGGCGTCGAGGAGCCGTGCGAGGTCCCCGTGCCCGAGGCGCCTCATCGCGGCGACGGCCGTGACGAGCGAGTCGACGGCGGTGTAGCGGGGGGAGACCCGCCAGCCGCGCCGGGCGATGAGGGCCTCGGCCTCCGCCCGGACGGCCTCCTCCCCGTCGTCCCCGTCGTCCTCGTCCTCCCCGTCCTCGCCCCCGGCGCCCGCCTCGCCCTTCCCACCGGCCTTCCCGCCGGCCTTTCCACCGATCTTTCCGCCGTCCTCCATGCCGTGTCCCGCGATGCTCGTGGACGCCACTCCCAGCACCTGGTGCACCGGCTGCGACGGGTCGTCGATCGCCGCGAGAACCTCCGCCACGGCGGCCACGGAGAGGCCGCCGACGCCGATCAGAACGCGGACCAGACGCAGCCTGCGCTCGTGCTCCTCGTCGTAGTGCGCCTGGTTGGGGCTGGTCAGCCGGCCGGGCGGCAGCAGTCCCTCCCGCACGTAGAACTTGATCGTCGGTACGGACACGCCGGTTCTGCGGCTCAACTCGCCGATGCGCACGGTGGGTTCCCTTCCTGCGCTCCTTGTGGAACGCCCTTGCCGGAGCGGCTCCCATGGTAGATAGTTTCACTATCCGATAGCGGATAGTGCTGCTATCCATTGTCTCCGGGGGGTTCTCATGCCTTCGATCCGTCGGGCGCTCGCCTGGCACCGGCCGCTGATGCTCTTCGCCGCCGCCATGTCCGTCCTCGCGGTGGTCTCGGCCGTGGGGACGGCGGTCGACGACCGGGTCCTGGTCGGCGCTCCGATCTGGGCCAAGCCGCTGAAGTTCTCGGTCTCGTTCGTCGCCTACTGCGTGACGCTCGCGTGGATGCTGTCCCTGCTCACCCGGTGGCGCCGCACGGGCTGGTGGGCCGGGACGGTGGTCGCCGTGACCTCGGCGGTCGAGATGGCGATCATCGTTCTCCAGGTCGTCCGAGGGGAGCGCAGCCACTTCAACGTCGGAAGCTCCTTCGACCAGGCGCTGTTCGGCGTCATGGGCGCGACCATCGCCGTGCTGTGGACCGGCACCCTGGTCATCGCCCTGCTGCTGTTCCGCGGGGTGGCGACCGACCGGGCCGGCGCCTGGGCGATACGGCTCGGCGCGGTGCTCGCCCTGATCGGCGCGGGACTCGGTTTCCTGATGACGCGACCCACCCCGGAGCAGCGGGCCACCATGGTGCGGGGGACGGTGGACGTGATCGGCGCGCACAGCGTGGGCGTCCCGGACGGTGGGCCCTCGATGCCGCTCACCGGCTGGTCGACGACCGGCGGCGACCTGCGGATCCCCCACTTCGTCGGGATGCACGCGCTCCAGGCGCTCCCGCTGCTCCTGCTGGTGCTCCTGGCCCTCGCGCCGCGCTGTGCGCGTCTGCGGCACGAGGGCGTCCGGCTGCGACTGGTCCTGGTGGGCGCGGGCGGGTACGCCGCCGTGCTCGGCCTCGTCACCTGGCAGGCCCTGCGCGGACAGCCGCTGACGCACCCGGACGGCCTCACCCTCGGCGCGGCGGCCTCCGTCGTCGTCGCGGGATGCCTCGGTGTCGGGCTCGCCCTGCGCACGCCCGCCGTCCCGGCCCCCGCGCGGTCCCCGCGCCCGTGGCGGAACCGGCCCGAGGCGGACGGGCCCGGAGCGGACGGGCCCGTCCGGGGCGGACGGAGCGCTAGCGACCGCGCTCCAGCACGTGGAACAGCGTGAGCCAGTGCTCCGGCGCCACCAGTCCCACCGGCGTGTCCCGGTCCAACTCCGCGGCGCGGAAGGCCGTCCGCACCGTCCGCCCGCCGTACCGTCGCGTCAGGGTGGCGGCCAGGGAACCGCCGAGCCCGGTGAAGCCGAACGCGACGAACTCCCGGTAGTCGGCGAGCCGTCGGCGGGGCAGCAGCGGCGTCGGGCGGCGCTCGATCCGCAGGAGGGCCGAGTCGGTGCGCGGGGCCGGGACGAAGCTCTCGCGCCCGACCCGGCCGCCCGACCGCCAGTGGTGTTCCGGCCAGGTCCGCACCGTCAGCAGGGGCCAACGGCCGTAGTCCCCGGTGTGTTTGCGGGCGTACTCCCGCTGGGTGAGCAGCGTCGCCGAGGTCAGCGCGGGGGCCTCCAGGCACCACCGGACGATGGCGGAGGTGCGGGAGTAGGGGATGTTGCCCACCACGGCGAACGGCTCGCGTGGCGGCCGGGCCCGCAGGAAGTCGCCCCGGACGAGGCGGACGTCGGGGCGCCCGGCGAACCGGCGCGCCAGCCGGGCGGCCGGGCGCGGATCGATCTCGTACGCCACCACCTCCCGGCAGGTTCGGGCCAGGGCGGCGGTGAGCGGTCCCTCGCCGGCGCCGGGCTCGACGACCAGGTCGTCGGGTCCCACCCCGGAGAAGCGCACGATGCGGCGGATGACGGAGGTGTCGTACAGGAAGTTCTGGGAGAGAGTGATGCGGCGGCGTGCCACGGGCTGACGTCCTCTGGTGGAGGACAGGCCGGAGCCCGCCGTGGCGCGCTGCGGCGGCGCGCGGGCACGGATGTGTGCGGGCACGGGGTTCTCGGGCCTGTCCGGGTCTGCTTCGGACACCGGGGCCCTGGGCGCGCGAGAGAGGACGCGGAGAGTCGGGGAGGCGACCGGAGAACCCGGTGACCGGAGAACCCGGAGAAGAACGCACGGGCGGTGCGACAGGGAGCCCGTGGACGGTTCAGACGCTCGACGTGTCCCGGCGGACCAGGGCCGAACGCCGACCGCGCGGACGACGGATCATCAGCGGAGACCAGCCGAGGCACCGCGCGTCGGCGCGCGCCCCGTCGGTGATCGCCGCGCAGGCTGCGGAACACATGGGACCGACGCTAGGGACGGCCCCCGCCCTCGGGCAACCGAATTACGCGGGCGTCAGACCCGCCGTGTCCAGCAGGTACGCCGTCATGGGCTCGTAGTAGCGCGGGTTGACCACGTGGTCGTCCAGGGGGACGGTGACCGCGAGGGTGCCCTCCGCCTCGCCGATGAACAGCGCCGGGTCGTTGCAGTCCGCGAAGCCGATGGTGAGGATGCCGCGCTGCGCCGCGCGGCCCGCCCAGCCGTGGTCGGCGAAGACCAGGTCCGGCAGCGGCTCGCCCTCCCGCTGGAGGGCGTCCAGGATCGCGTTCATCGGCTCGGGGGAGTGGGTGTGCCACAGCGACGCCCCGCGCTCGTGCATCGCGATGTCCGCGAGCTGCACCACCACGCCCTGGTCCGCGATCAGCCCCAGCGGCACCCGGACGATCTCGCACCCGGCCAGGCGCAGCGCGTTCGCCACCCGGCTGTGCAGGTCGATCAGCGCGCCCGGGTGTCCGGTGGCGAACAGCACCCGGTGCCCGGCCTCCGCCGACTTGCGTAGCTGCGCCGCGGCCCGGTCCAGGGCGGCGACGGTCAGCTCCGGATCGATGGTGTCCTGGCCGTGGCGGTGCGCGGGGTCGTCGACGACCCCGCAGCGCTCGGCCATCACCGCCAGCACGTCCTGTTCGTCGGTCCACCTGTCGCCCAGCTCCAGGCCCAGCCAGTAGTGCCGGTCGCCGTTGGCGAGCCTGCGGTAGTGGTCCAGGTTGTTCTCGCGCGGTGTGGCGACGTCCCCCGCGATGCGGGTGCGGACGAGGTGGTCGATCAGCTCGGCGCGGGTGGGGGCGGCGGGGGTTATCGGCATGGGGGCATTGTCCCCCGCGCACACCGGCGAGGGCGATCGGCTTCCGCCGGAGTGCCGCCACGATGTCCTGTACGGACCGTATAAATCGCCGTGCCGGACTGTGGTGTCCGTCCATGGGAGTCCACCCGCTCCGCCCCTACTCTCGACCGCATGAGCATCGACCAGCAGCCCCGTGGCCCC
Source organism: Streptomyces megasporus (assembly GCF_000718985.1). GTDB lineage: Bacteria > Actinomycetota > Actinomycetes > Streptomycetales > Streptomycetaceae > Streptomyces > Streptomyces megasporus. The sequence continues at coordinate 80,194 of NZ_JODL01000017.1, forward strand.
GTCGACTCCTCACGTGTCCCGCGCTTCGCCGGCCCGGCGACGTTCGCCCGGCTGCCGCGTCTGGACGAGGTGGGTCGCACCGACATCGCCGTGGTCGGCGTGCCGTTCGACGCGGGCGTCTCCTACCGCCCCGGCGCCCGGTTCGGCGGCAACGCCATTCGTGAGGCGTCCCGCCTGTTGCGCCCCTACAACCCGGCCCAGGACGCGTCGCCCTTCGCGCTCGCCCAGGTGGCCGACGCCGGGGACATCGCCGCCAACCCGTTCAACATCAACGAGGCGGTCGAGACCATCGAGGCGGCGGCCGGGGAACTGCTGGACACCGGTGCCCGGCTGATGACCCTCGGCGGCGACCACACCATCGCCCTGCCCCTGTTGCGCGCGGTGGCCCGCAAGCACGGGCCGGTCGCCCTGCTCCACTTCGACGCCCACCTGGACACCTGGGACACCTACTTCGGTGCCGAGTACACCCACGGCACCCCGTTCCGCCGTGCGGTGGAGGAGGGCATCCTCGACACCTCCGCCCTCTCCCACGTGGGCATCCGCGGTCCGCTGTACGGCAAGAAGGATCTGGACGACGACGCGAAGATGGGCTTCGGCATCGTCACCTCCGCCGACGTGATGCGGCGCGGTGTGGACGAGGTCGTCGACCAGCTCCGGCAGCGCATCGGCGACCGCCCGCTGTACGTCTCCATCGACATCGACGTGCTGGACCCGGCCCACGCCCCGGGCACCGGCACCCCCGAGGCCGGTGGGCTCACCTCGCGCGAGCTGCTGGAGATCCTGCGCGGCCTGGCCGACTGCCACGTGGTCTCCGCCGACCTGGTGGAGGTGGCCCCGGCGTACGACCACGCCGAGATCACCTCGGTCGCCGCCTCCCACACCGCGTACGAGCTGACCACCCTCATGGCGCGCCAGATCGCGGAGGGCCGGGCGTAGCGCCTCGGCCCGGGGTCCACTCGGTGAGGAGACCGTCCGGCGCCGTGCGGGCCAGGGCGGTCACGAGGGTGTCCGCTCGCCACGAGTGGGGAGTTCCCGCCGGCAGGGGTGGGAGAAGAGCGTCGCCGCGCACCGTGAAGTCCTCCAGCCGGTGCGCGGCGATTCCACCTGACGTTCCGCCGGGCCACGCCGCGCGGAGCGCCGGGCGGAATCCGGAAAATGCCGGGAAAAGGACCGAATGGTTGCGGGGGCAATCGCTTTCAGCGTCCCTGGCGAGAACGGTGTGGAGAGTGGGCCTCCGGGCCGGTGTGGGACGGGTTTCGGCCGTCTTTGGCACGGGACGTATCGGGCCGTGCGCGGAACGTGTCGGAAACGTCCGAAGCGGGCCGCCGCAATGTCGCTGGTGACCAGGGGGCGTGTCCCGGCGCCCCGGGAGGATCGGGACATCACGAGAAGCCACTGGTTTACCACAGAACGTTACCGAAAACGATCGATGGGGGTGCGTTCCGCGCCGGTTCTCGACAGACTCGCGTTCGCTATCCGTTACACCCCGACGGACGGAAGGACGCGCCATGCGGAACGCGGTGACGTGCGCCCTGGCGGGCGGCGGCCTGCTGGTGGCGGGCGCGCTCGGTCCGCTGTGCGGGGCGGTGCTCGCCACGCCGTCGCCCTCGGCGCCCCGAGCGCTGGTGCTCGCCGCGCCGCCGGAGCGGTCGGATCGCACGGTCACGCTGGTCTGCGAGTCCGACGCGCCGGGCGCGCGATCCTCCGCGCACTCCGCGCTGGTCTGCACCCGGGTGGACGGCACCGACGATCCCCGGTCCCTGTCGGACGGAGGGGGGACGGCGCTGCCGGCGCACGGCGGCCCGGTGGTCGTCCCGACGGTCGCTGCCGCGGTCGCCGCCGAGGACGGCGGGCCGTCCCGTCGAACCGCCCGCGCCGACGACCGCCCGGCGCGGGCCGAGGGCCCCGAGGACGAGGAGGTCCCCGCCTCCTGAGACGACCCGGGGTTCCGGGCCCGGCCTCTCCCGGAACCCCGCACGACGGCCGGTGCGCCGTGCACGCCCGGGGACAGGCGGCGCGAGCGTCGACCGGCGGTCCCGCGGAGCCTCCTCGCCGCGGGACGGGCCGAACGAGCGGACGGGAACGGCATGTCGGTCCTGTGGGGGGTACCGGCGCACCGCCGCCCGTCGACGCCGCGGCCCGGCGAAGGGCGCGGTCCGGAGAGAATGCCTGGCTCTCCGGGCCGCGCCCACTCCGTCGTGCGCGTGGCTCCCCCCACCGGGCCCCACCGGGCCGACGAGCCGCTCGTCGGCCGCCGAGAGCGGAGCGGCCCCTCCCACTTCCCGCCGGCGGGATGAAACACTCCACCGGGCGCGTTGGATCATTGCGACTGTGTGAACACGGAGCCACACACGGTCACGTACGGCGACACACGGGCAGCGGGAGGTAATCGGACGTGGCGGGCACGGAGGCGGGGGAGACGGGGGACGCTCGGCGGCCCGGATGGGCACGGCGACTGACGGCGTACTGCCTGCGGTACCGCCGCAACGTGTGGCTCTCCCTGGGCGCCTCGCTCGCCGGGATGGCCGTGATGGCGCTCGTCCCCCTCGTCACCAAGGAGATCATCGACGGCATCGTCGACGACGACGGCGGTGGTCTCGGCCGGTGGATCGGCCTGCTGCTCGTCGCCGCGCTGGTGGTGTACGGGCTGACGTACGTGCGCCGCTTCTACGGCGGCAGACTCGCGCTCGACGTCCAGCACGACCTGCGCACCGAGATGTACGACTCCCTGGTCCGCCTCGACGGACGGAGGCAGGACGAGCTGTCCACCGGGCAGGTCGTCGGGCGGGCCACCAGCGACCTCCAGCTCATCCAGGGCCTGCTCTTCATGGTGCCGATGATGATCGGCAACGTTCTGCTCTTCGTGATCTCCCTGGTGGTGATGGTCACCCTCTCCCCGCTGCTGACGCTGGTGGCGCTGGCCATCGCGCCCGCCCTGGGATTCATCGCGCAGCGCAGCCGCACCCGTCTCTTCCCCGCCACCTGGTACGCCCAGAGCCAGGCCGGCGTCGTGGCCGGGGTGGTGGACGGGGCCGTCACCGGCGTGCGGGTGGTCAAGGGCTTCGGACAGGAGGAGCAGGAGACCGGCAAGCTGCGCGGCGCGAGCCGTGAACTGTTCGCCGCGCGGCTGCGGACGGTGAAGCTCAACGCGCGCTACACCCCGGCCCTCCAGGCCGTCCCCGCGCTCGGCCAGGTCGCGATGCTCGCCGTCGGCGGCTGGATGGCCACCCGCGGCCAGATCACCCTGGGCACCTTCGTCGCCTTCTCCACCTACCTGGCCCAGCTCGTCGGCCCGGTGCGGATGCTGACGATGATGCTCACCGTCGGCCAGCAGGCGCGGGCCGGCGTCGAACGCGTCCTGGAGCTGATCGACACCGAGCCGGCCATCCGCGAGCGCGAAGGCGCCCGCGAGCTGCCCGCCGACGCGCCCGCCACCGTCGAGTTCGACCGCGTGGGCTTCGCCTACGACACCGGCTCCGACGCGCGGCCCGTGCTGAAGGACTTCTCGCTGCGCATCGAACCGGGCGAGACCGTCGCCGTCGTCGGCACCTCCGGCAGCGGGAAGTCCACCGTCTCGCTGCTGCTGCCGCGCTTCTACGACGTGACCGAGGGCGCGGTCCGGGTCGGCGGCCACGACGTGCGCGACCTGACCTTCGACTCGCTGCGCGCGGCCATCGGCCTGGTCCCGGAGGACAGCTTCCTGTTCTCCGACACCATCCGCGCCAACATCGCCTACGGCCGGCCCGACGCCACGGACGAGCAGATCCGGGCGGCGGCGCGCGCCGCCCGGGCCGACGGTTTCGTCTCCGCGCTGCCGGACGGCTACGACACCGAGGTCGGCGAGCACGGCCTGACGCTCTCCGGCGGTCAGCGGCAGCGCATCGCCCTGGCCCGAGCGATCCTCTCCGATCCCCGTCTGCTCGTCCTGGACGACGCCACCTCCGCCGTGGACGCCCGTGTCGAACACGAGATCCACGAGGCGCTGCGCGGCGTGATGGCCGGCCGCACCACCCTGCTGATCGCCCACCGCCGCTCCACCCTCTCCCTGGCCGACCGCATCGCCGTCCTCGACGGCGGGCGGCTGGTGGACGTCGGCACCGACGCCGAGCTCCAGGGGCGCTGCGAGCTGTACCGTCGGCTGCTCAGCGACCCGGACGAGCTGGGGGGCGTCGAACGCGACCCGGCCGGACTGGCCCGGACGGCCGCCGCGGACGGCGACGGAGGCGCCGGAGAGGACGACGACCGGATCGACGGCGTCACCCCCGACCTGTGGATACGCGAGGGCGACCCCGAGGACACCGCGGGCACCGGCCCCGGCTCGCCCCCGCCCGCCACGGGAGGCGGGCCGGGCATGGCCGGCGCCCTCGCCGGGAGCCCGGCCACCCCCGAACTGCTCGCCAGGGTGGCCGCCCTGCCACCCGCCACCGACACCCCCGACGTCGACGAGGAACGCGCCGCCGCCCCCGAGACCTCCTACGGGCTGCGGCACCTGCTGCGCGGTTTCCGCGGGCCGCTGCTGCTGAGCCTGGCGCTGGTCGTCGTCGACGCCGTCGCCGGTCTGCTGCTGCCCGTCCTCGTCCGGCACGGCATCGACGAGGGCGTCCAGCGGACGGCGCTCGGCGCCGTGTGGGCCGCCTCCACCCTGGCGCTGCTGGTCGTGATCGCCCAGTGGGCCGCGCAGGTCGGCGAGACCCGCGCCATCGGCCGCACCGGCGAGCGCATCCTCTACACCCTCCGCGTCAAGATCTTCACCCACCTCCAGCGCCTCGGGCTCGACTACTACGAGCGCGAGCTGACCGGGCGGATCATGACCCGGATGACCACGGACGTGGACGCCCTGACGACCTTCCTGCAGACCGGGCTGATCCAGGCGGTCGTGGCGCTGCTGACCTTCTTCGGCATCATGGTCGTCCTCGTCGTGATCGACGCCGGACTGGCGCTGGTGGTCCTGGCGACCCTGCCGCCGCTGATCCTCGGCACGGTCTTCTTCCGCCGCCAGAGCCTGAAGGCGTACGAGCTGGCGCGCGAGCGCGTCAGCGGTGTCAACGCCGCGCTCCAGGAGGGTGTCGCGGGTCTGCGGATCGTGCAGGCGTTCCGCCGCGAGGGCCGCGACGCCCACCGCTTCGCCGAGCGCAGCGACGGCTACCGGCAGGCGCGCGTCCGCGGCCAGTGGCTGATCTCGGTCTACTTCCCCTTCATCCAGTTCCTCGCCTCCCTGGCCACCGCCGCCGTCCTGGTGGTGGGCGCGAACCGGGTGGGCGACGGCACCCTGACGGCGGGCGCGCTGGTGGCGTACCTGCTCTACATCGAGCTGTTCTTCGCCCCCGTGCAGCAGCTCTCGCAGGTCTTCGACGGCTACCAGCAGGCGGTCGTCTCCCTCGGCCGCGTCCAGGAGCTGCTGCGCGAGCCGACGACCACGCCGGCCCCCGCCGAGCCCCGCGAGGTGGGGAGGCTGCGCGGCGAGATCGTCTTCGACGACGTCCGCTTCCGCTACGGCAGCCAGGAGGGGCAGGACGGACAGGCCGGGCAGGACGGGCCGGCCGGGAACGACGCCGCCGAGGACGCGCTGTCCGGCATCGACCTGACGATCCCCGCCGGACAGACGGTCGCCTTCGTCGGGGAGACGGGCGCGGGCAAGTCCACGCTGGTCAAACTGGTCGCCCGGTTCTACGACCCGACCTCGGGAGCCGTCCGGGTGGACGGGGTGGACCTGCGCGAGATGGACCTGACGGCCTACCGGCGCCGGCTCGGGGTGGTCCCGCAGGAGCCGTACCTCTTCCCGGGGACCGTCCGCGACGCCATCGCCTACGGCCGGCCCGACGCGAGCGACGCCGAGGTGGAGGCGGCGGCGCGGGCGGTCGGCGCGCACGACATGATCGCCACCCTCTCCGGTGGCTACCTCCACCCGGTGGCCGAACGCGGACGGAACCTCTCGGCCGGACAGCGGCAACTGATCGCCCTGGCCCGCGCCGAACTGGTCCGGCCCGACATCCTGCTGCTGGACGAGGCCACCGCCGCGCTCGACCTGGCGACGGAGGCCCTGGTCAACGAGGCCACCGACCGTCTGGCGGGCCGCCGCACCACCCTGGTCGTCGCCCACCGCCTGACCACGGCCGCCCGCGCCGACCGGGTGGTGGTCCTGGACCGCGGCCGGGTGGTGGAGGACGGCACCCACGCCGAACTGCTGGAGCGCGACGGCCGGTACGCCGAGCTGTGGCGCACCTACGTGGGGGAGACGGCGCCCGCGGCGGCGTGAGCGCCCCCGAGGACGCCGGGGAGCCGCCCGCGTGACCGTCCCTCAGCGGCGGTTGCGCGGGTGGTTCCTCGCGGTGCGCTCGTTGCCGCGCCGGTAGTCGCCCGTCCAGCGGGCCATCACCGACTGCGGATCGCCGGCGGCCACCTCCGCCAGGAAGCGTTGGGCGCGGTCGCCGCGCAGGGTGGCGGCCGTGCGGCCCTGGTGGGTGACGACGACCGTGCCGTCCCGGTACCGCTGCCATGTGAAACCGTTGGGTCGGGGCATGGCGGGAACGGTACGGCTCAGGGGCGGCAGAGCGCAGCCAGATATTCGTCCACCGTCTGCACCACGCCGCCCTCCAGCGGCTCGTCGCCGTCCCGCCAGTGGATCGCGGCGATCTCCTCGTTGGGCGCGAACGGCAGTGCCTCGTCCACCTCGGCGGTGAACAGGGCGCCGTACAGCAGGCGGCGCTTCGGCCCGAGCACGGTCCTGGCGAAGCCGGCGAACCGCAGCAGCCCCGGCTCCACCACCTGGCCCGTCTCCTCTCGGAGCTCCCGCACGGCCGCCTGGCGGGGCGTCTCCCCCTCCTCGATGCCGCCGCCGGGCAGCTCCCAGCAGTCGCGTCCGCGCACCCGCACCATCAGCAGTCGTCCCCGGCGCCACAGGGCCACCACCGCGTAGCCCACCGGGGCGTCGTCGAAACGCGCCTCCTCGGGCTCCCGGTGGAAGCCCAGCAGATCCAGCCCCTGCGCTCCGCGGAGCAGCGGGGGCGGCCCGTCGTCCCCGGCCGCCCCTGTCCCGGTGTTCGTCCCGGTGTTCGTCTCGGTGTCCGTCACGGCGGTGAGCGTACGCCCGCCGACCCGTGGGCGACACAGGGGAATCCGCCGAGACGCGCGTGAGCCCAATGGGGTCTGGCGGGGCGCGCGGTGCGCCGGATAGGTTCGCGGCGTTCGTGGACGAGCCCAGGGGAGGGCACATGCGCAAGGCGCTCAGAGCGCTGTTGACGTCGCTGGTGCTGATCGGCACCACCGGCGCCGGCGGCGTGTCGGCGGGGACCGCCACCGCGGCCGAGCCCGACATCAAGGACCGCATCCTCGCGATACCGGGGATGAGCCTGATCGAGGAGAAGCCGGTCGAGGGATACCGCTTCTTCGTGCTGAACTACCGTCAGCCGATCGACCACCGCAAGCCCGGGAAGGGCACCTTCAAACAGCGCCTGACGGTGCTCCACAAGGGTGACGACCGCCCCACCGTCTTCCACACCTCCGGCTACGGCCTGAACACCAACCCGGCGCGCAGCGAGCCGACGCGGATCACCGACGGCAACCAGGTCTCCATGGAGTACCGGTTCTTCACCCCCTCGCGCCCGGAACCCGCCGACTGGTCCAAGCTCGACATCTGGCAGGCCGCCAGTGACCAGCACCGGATCTTCCGCGCCCTGCACCGGATCTACGACGAGGAGTGGATCTCCACGGGCGGCAGCAAGGGCGGCATGACGGCCACCTACTACCGCCGCTTCTACCCGGACGACATGGACGGCACGGTCGCCTACGTCGCGCCCAACGACGTGAACGACAAGGAGGACTCGGCCTACGACGAGTTCTTCGCCGGCGTCTCCACCGAGGAGTGCCGCGAGCGGCTGAACGCCGTCCAGCGCGAGGTCTTCGTGCGCCGCGACGAGATCGTGGCCCGCTACGAGGCGTGGGCGAAGGAGGAGGGCAACACCTTCGAGGTCGTCGGCAGCGCCGACAAGGCCTTCGAGAACGTCGCCCTGGACCTGGTGTGGGCCTGGTGGCAGTACGGCTCCGAGGCCGACTGCGACGAGGTCCCCCCGGCGAGCGCGAGCACCGACACGCTGTACGACTTCGTCGACGAGACCTCCGGCTTCGCCTTCTACACCGACCAGGGCCTGGAGTACTACACGCCGTACTACTACCAGGCCGGCACCCAGTTGGGCTCGCCGACGTTCGCCACCCCGCACCTGGACGGGCTGCTGCGCCACCCGGGCATCTACGAGCCCCGTTCCTACGTGCCGCGCGACATTCCGATGAGCTTCGACAAGAAGGCCATGCGCGACATCGACAAGTGGGTGCGCAAGGACGCCGAGCGGATGCTGTTCGTCTACGGCGAGAACGACCCGTGGGGCGCGGAGCCCTTCCGGCCGGGCCGCGGCACCGAGGACTCGCACGTCTTCGTCGCGCCGGGCGCCAACCACGGCGCGAACATCGCCGCGCTGGAGAAGGACGACCGGGCCGTCGCCACCGCCGCCCTGCTGAGGTGGGCGGGCCTGGACGCCGAGGCGTCGGCGAAGCGCGAGGCGGCGCCGCTCGCGCCGTACGACGCGAAGCTCGACACGGCGGAGAAGCTCGACCGGCGGATGATGCGCCCGTAAGGGGGGCGCGGACCGATCCGAGCGGACGGTGGGCGGGGCCGGAGAAGCCCGGCCCCGCCCACCGGCGCGTTCGGGGCGCGTTCGGGCGCGCGGGTGGAAGACGAACGGCAGTCCGCCGCCGTCGGCGAACGGCGAGAAGCCGCCCGCCCTCGGCAGCGACAGGAACGGGGCCTCGGTGTCCCAAGGCAGCGCGTCGGCAACTCCCTTGCGCGCGGCGTCAGTCGGCGCGCGGGGGCGCGGTGGAGGCGCGGGCCATCAGTTCGGTGCGGACGGTCGCCACACCGCCGGGAGGCGCCGACTCACGGCCCAGCGCCAGTCGTCCGGCGCGGGCGCCGGCCTCGTGGAGCGGGATGCGGACGGTGGTCAGGGCGGGGGCGGCGTCCGCGCTGAACGGCAGGTCGTCGAAGCCGGCCACGGAGACGTCCTCGGGGATGCGCAGGCCCTGGTCGCGCAGGGCGGCGCAGACGCCGAGGGCGACGGTGTCGTTGGCGGCCAGGACGGCCGTCAGGTCCGGTGCGCGACGCAGCAGTTCCAGGGCGCCGTCGTAGCCGGAGGAGCGGTCGTAGGCGCCGTGCACGGTGAGGCGCTCGGCGTCGGCGAGCAGCGCCGGGTCGTGGTCGGCCAGCGCCGTCCGGTGGCCCTCCAGCCGGTGCCGGGTGGTGGTGCGCTCGACCGGTCCGGCGACGTAGCCGATGCGGCGGTGGCCGAGGGCGAGGAGGTGTTCGGTCAGCCGGCGGGCGCCGCCGCGGTTGTCGAAGGCCACGGTGATGGGCGCGGTGGACTCGTCCTCGGCGCCGGTCCCGTCGGCGTCCCTGCCGGCCGTCCCGGAGCGGAGCGCGTCCCCCCGCCCGGACACGGCGTCCTCCGGCAGCGGCGGCCTGCCGCACAGCACGATCCGGGTGCCGGCCTCGGAGAGCCTGCGCAACCGGGCGGCCAGGGCGGCGGTGTGCTTCTCGTCCTCCACCGCGCTGCCGGTGAGGACGACGGCGGCGGCGCGCTGGCGCTGGAGGAGCGTGAGGTAGGTCAGTTCGCGCTCGGGGGAGCCGCCGGTGTTGCACACGACGGCCAGTTTCCCGCCCGCCTTCTCCGGCTCCATCTCCGACTGGACCGCGCTTGCCATGATGCCGAAGAACGGGTCGGCGATGTCGTTGACGAGGACGCCGACGAGGTCGGAGGTCGCGGCGGCCAGGGCGCTGGCCGGCCCGTTGACGACGTACTCCAACTCCTCCACCGCGCGCAGGACCCGGCTCCGGGTGGCCCCGGCCACCGGGTAGTTGCCGCTGAGTACGCGCGAGACGGTGGCGGCCGAGACTCCGGCTCGGGCCGCCACATCCGCCAGCGTCACTGCCATATCCGTCCTCCGGTGCGGTTCTTGTCTGCGGGGCTTGTCCTGGGTGCTGTGGGCAGGCTAGCTTGCCCTGGGATAGAAAGCGCTTTCTAAAGCGAGAGGGAAACGCTCATGACACGCAGGGTCGTACGGATCGCCATGAACGGCGTCACCGGCCGGATGGGGTACCGCCAGCACCTGGTCCGTTCCATCCTCGCCATCCGCGAGCAGGGAGGGCTGGACCTGGGCGACGGCGACGTGCTGTGGCCCGAGCCGGTCCTCGTCGGCCGCCGCGAGCACGCGCTGAAGGCCCTGGCCGAGCGCCACGGCCTCGACCCCGCGGCCGTGAGCTGCGACCTCGACGCCGTCCTGGCCGACGAGAGCATCGACGTCTACTTCGACGCCCAGGTCACCTCCGCGCGCGAGGCCGCCATCCGCAAGGCCATCGCGGCGGGCAAGCACATCTACACCGAGAAGCCCACCGCCACCGGCCTGGAGGGCGCCCTGGAACTGGCTCGACTCGCCCGCGACGCGGGCGTCAAGCACGGCGTCGTGCAGGACAAGCTCTTTCTGCCGGGTCTGCTCAAGCTCAAGCGATTGATCGACGGCGGCTTCTTCGGCCGGATCCTCTCCGTCCGCGGCGAGTTCGGCTACTGGGTCTTCGAGGGCGACTGGCAGCAGGCGCAGCGCCCCTCGTGGAACTACCGCGCCGAGGACGGCGGCGGCATCGTCGTCGACATGTTCCCGCACTGGGAATACGTGCTGCACGAGCTGTTCGGCCCGGTGCGCACCGTCCAGGCCGTCACCGCCACCCACATCCCGCAGCGCTGGGACGAGCAGGGCAAGCCCTACGAGGCGACCGCCGACGACGCCGCGTACGGCGTCTTCCAGCTCGACGGCGGCATCGTCGCCCAGATCAACTCCTCCTGGGCCGTGCGCGTCAACCGCGACGAGCTGGTGGAGTTCCAGGTCGACGGCACCGAGGGCTCGGCCGTCGCGGGCCTGCGCACCTGCCGCGTCCAGCACCGCTCGGTCACCCCCAAGCCGGTGTGGAACCCGGATCTGCCGGTCACCGAGTCCTTCCGCGACCAGTGGCAGGAGGTGCCGGACAACGAGGAGTTCGACAACGGGTTCAAGGCCCAGTGGGAGCTGTTCCTGCGCCACGTCGCGCTGGACGAGCCGTACACCTGGGACCTGCTGGCCGGTGCCCGTGGCGTCCAGCTCGCCGAGCTGGGCCTGGCCTCGGCCGCCGAGGGCCGCCGTCTCGACGTTCCGGAGCTGAGCCTGTGATCCGCCTTCCCGACCTCTCCGGCGCCCTGCGCGAGTACACCCCCCGCACCGAGCCCGCGATCCCCGCTCCCGGGGGCCCGCCGCTGGTCTCCCGCACGGTGTTCTCCGCCGCCCACGTCGTCGCCGACCCCTTCGCCGACGCCACGCCCGACGGCCCGGCCGTCGTGGACTGGGACGCCACGCTCGCCTTCCGCCGCCACCTGTGGTCCCACGGGCTCGGCGTCGCCGAGGCCATGGACACCGCCCAGCGCGGCATGGGCCTGGACTGGAACGCCGCCGCCGAACTGATCCGCCGCTCGGCCGCCGAGGCCGCCGCCTGCGGCGGGCGCATCGCCTGCGGCGTCGGCACCGACCAGCTCACCGGACCGGCCGGCTCCCTGGACGAGATCCGCGCCGCCTACGAGGAACAGCTCGCCGTGGTGGAGGAGGCCGGCGCCCAGGCCATCGTGATGGCCTCCCGCGCCCTGGCCGCCCTGGCCCGGGGGCCCGAGGAGTACGTCGAGCTCTACGGCAAGCTGCTGCGCCAGGCGTCCGAGCCGGTGATCCTGCACTGGCTCGGCCCGATGTTCGACCCGGCGCTCACCGGCTACTGGGGCAGCAAGGACCTGGACGCCGCCACCGAGACCTTCCTCGCCGTCATCGCCGAGAACCCCGACAAGGTCGACGGCGTCAAGATCTCGCTGCTGGACGCGGGACGCGAGGTCGACCTGCGGCGCCGCCTCCCCAACGGCGTGCGCTGCTACACCGGCGACGACTTCAACTACCCCGAGCTGATCGCGGGCGACGAGCCCGCGGCGGGAGGGCGCTTCAGCCACGCCCTGCTGGGCATCTTCGACCCGCTGGGCCCGCTGGCCGCCGAGGCCGTGCGGGTGCTGGACACCGGCGACCCGGCGGGCTTCCGCAAGCTGCTGGACCCCACCGTCGAACTCTCCCGCCACCTGTTCCAGGCGCCCACCCGCTACTACAAGACCGGTGTGGTGTTCCTGGCCTGGCTGGCCGGACACCAGGACCACTTCGCCATGGTCGGCGGTCTCCAGTCCGCGCGTTCGCTGCCCCACCTGGCGCGGGCGTACGAGCTGGCCGACTCCCTCGGGCTGTTCCCCGACCCGGCCCTGGCCGAGACCCGGATGCGGAACCTGCTGGCGGTGTACGGGGTGACGGCATGAGCACGACCATCGAGGCCCCGGCCCGCTTCTCCATCAACCAGGAGACCGTCAAGCAGCTCTCCCTGCCCGAGCTGGCCGAGGCGTGCGGCGAGCTGGGCGTCGCCGGCGTCGGCCTGTGGCGGGAGCCCGTCCGGAGGTACGGGGTGGACGCCACGGCCCGGCTGGTGCGGGACGCGGGTCTGACGGTCACCAGCCTGTGCCGCGGCGGTTTCCTCACCGCCGTCGACCCCGCCGAGCGGAGCAAGGCGCTCGACGACAACCGGGCGGCGATCGACGAGGCCGCCGGGATCGGCACCGACACCCTGGTCCTGGTCTCCGGCGGTCTGCCGGCCGGCGACCGCGACCTGTCCGGCGCCCGTGAGCGGATCGCCGACGCGCTGGCCGAATTGGCCCCCTACGCGGCCGAGCGCGGAGTGCGGCTGGCCATCGAGCCGCTGCACCCGATGTTCGCCTCGGACCGCTGCGTGGTCTCCACCCTCGGCCAAGCCCTCGACCTGGCCGAACGGTTCCCGGCCGATCGGGTCGGCGTGGTCGTGGACACCTACCACATCTGGTGGGACGACCGGGCGCCCGAGCAGATCGCCCGGGCCGGCGAGAGCGGCCGGATCGCCGCCTTCCAGGTAGCGGACTGGTGCACCCCGCTCCCGGCCGGCGTCCTGCTGGGCCGCGGACAGCTCGGGGACGGCTCGATCGACTTCCGGACGTGGCGGGACCTGGTGACCGCGGCCGGATACACGGGCTGGACCGAGGTGGAGATCTTCAACGAGGCGCTGTGGGCCCGCGACGGCCGCGAGGCCCTGGCGGAGACGGTGGAACGCTTCCGCGCCCACGTGTTGTAGCCGCCCGCGCGCCCCTCGGGGCGTCCCGAACCGCCGACGCGGTGGACATGTCGCGCCCGGTCCGCGTCGGCCCGCCGCCGTCGCCTCCCGCGCACCGGGAGGCGACGGCGGCGTCACCGTTCGCCGCGGTCCTGCTCGGCCCCCTCCGCGTCCTTCCGGTCGCCCTCGGCCTGGGAGGGCGTGGCGGCCCGACCGCCGCGCTCCTTGGCCTTCCCGGCCTCCTCGGCGGCCTTCTCGGCGGAGTGCCGCTCGCTCAGTCCGCGGGACTGGTCGACGCCCTCGTCGTCGTCCCGCTCACCCTCGGCCTGGGATGGAGTCCACCCGCTCATGCGCCGCCTCCTTCTGTGGTTCCGGTCCGCTGGGGACGGTCGGTCTCGCAGCGCTTCCCGAGTACCCAGGCGATCGCCGAATCCACCCGGAAGGCGCGGGCCGACCCGGTGCGCGCGAGCCCGTCGGGAACCGGTCGGGAGCCGGTCGGGAGCCGGTCGGGAGTCCGCCGGAGGAATCCGCGAAAAAAATCATGTTCCGCCGTGCAACCCTTCCGGAGCCTCGTGGGTCATAGCTGGTGTCGGCCGCACCGGGGGGGTGAGAGGGCCGACGGGGGGACACGAGGGGTCCGGCCGCGGCCGGACCCCTCGTAAGCTTCCGACGGGCTTCCGGCGAGATGCCGACGGGATTCCGGCGCCGCTTCGACGCCCGCCGTCCCCACCACCCGATCCCCGGTTGTCGGCGGCCGGCGTTACCGTCTGTGACATGTCCTTCCAACCCGCCGTGCTCGAGGGAGTCCTCGAACGCATCACCTACGCCAACGAGGAGAACGGTTACACGGTGGCCCGCGTCGACGCGGGGCGCGCCGGCGGCGAACTCCTCACCGTCGTCGGCTCGCTGCTCGGCGCGCAGGTCGGGGAGTCGCTGCGGATGGAGGGCCGGTGGGGCTCCCATCCCCAGTACGGTCGCCAGTTCCACGTGGAGAACTACACGACGGTGCTGCCCGCCACCGTCCAGGGCATCCGGCGCTACCTGGGCTCCGGACTGATCAAGGGCATCGGACCGAAGATCGCCGAGCGGATCGTGGACCACTTCGGCCTGGAGACGCTGGAGGTCATCGAGAACACGCCCGAGAGGCTGATCGAGGTGCCCGGGCTCGGGCCCAAGCGCACCAAGCTGATCGGCGCCGCCTGGGAGGAGCAGAAGGCCATCAAGGAGGTGATGGTCTTCCTCCAGGGCGTGGGCGTCTCCACCTCGATCGCGGTGCGCATCTACAAGAAGTACGGCGACGCCTCGATCTCGGTGGTGAAGAACCAGCCCTACCGGCTGGCCGCCGACGTGTGGGGCATCGGCTTCCTCACCGCCGACCGCATCGCGAGGGCCGTCGGCATTCCGCACGACAGCCCCGACCGGGTCAAGGCCGGGCTGCAGTACGCGCTCTCGCAATCCGCCGACCAGGGGCACTGCTACCTGCCGGAGGAGCGGCTGATCGCCGACACCGTGAAGCTGCTCCAGGTGGACACCGGTCTGGTCATCGACTGCCTGCACGAGCTGGCGGGCGAGGAGGAGGGCGTCGTGCGCGAGCCCGTCCCCGACCCGCAGAACCCGGCGGAGACGGTCACGGCGGTCTATCTGGTGCCCTTCCACCGGGCCGAGCTCTCCCTGGCGGGCCGGCTGAGGCGGCTGCTACGGGCCGAGGAGGACCGTCTGCCGGCCTTCCGCGACGTGGACTGGGAGGTGGTCCTGTCCTGGCTGGCGAAGCGCACCGGCGCCGAACTGGCCCCCGAGCAGGAGGCCGCGGTGCGGTTGGCGCTGACCGAGAAGGTCGCGGTGCTCACCGGCGGCCCCGGCTGCGGCAAGTCCTTCACCGTGCGGTCCGTGGTGGAGCTGGCGCGGGCCAAGCGGGCGAAGGTGGTGCTGGCCGCGCCCACCGGACGGGCGGCCAAACGGCTGTCGGAGCTGACCGGAGCCGAGGCCTCCACGGTCCACCGGCTGCTGGAGCTCAAGCCCGGCGGGGACGCCGCGTACGACCAGGACCGCCCGCTGGACGCCGACCTGGTGGTGGTCGACGAGGCGTCGATGCTCGACCTGCTGCTCGCCAACAAACTGATCAAGGCCGTGCCGCCGGGCGCCCACCTGCTGCTGGTGGGGGACGTGGACCAGTTGCCGTCGGTGGGCGCGGGGGAGGTGCTGCGGGATCTGCTGGCCGAGGGCGGCCCCGTCCCGGCGGTGCGGCTGACGCGGATCTTCCGGCAGGCCCAGCAGTCCGGCGTGGTGACCAACGCGCACCGCATCAACTCCGGGGTCCCGCCGATCACCCGGGGTCTGTCGGACTTCTTCCTCTTCGTGGAGGAGGACACCGAGGAGGCCGGGCGGCTGACCGTCGACGTGGCGACCCGGCGCATCCCCGCGAAGTTCGGCCTCGACCCGCGCCGTGACGTTCAGGTGCTCACCCCGATGCACCGCGGCCCGGCCGGCGCGGGCAACCTGAACGGCCTGCTCCAGCAGGCCGTCACCCCCGCCCGTCCGGACCTTCCGGAAAAGCGATTCGGCGGACGGGTTTTCCGGGTGGGCGACAAGGTGACTCAGATTCGCAACAACTACGAGAAGGGAGCCAACGGGGTCTTCAACGGCACGGTGGGCGTGGTCACGTCCCTGAGCCCGGAGGAACAGCGGCTGACCGTGCGGACGGACGAGGACGAGGAGGTCCCGTACGACTTCGACGAACTGGACGAGCTCGCGCACGCCTACGCGGTGACCATCCACCGCTCGCAGGGCAGCGAGTATCCGGCGGTGGTCGTCCCGGTCACCACCGGGGCCTGGATGATGCTGCAGCGCAATCTGCTCTACACGGCCGTGACGAGGGCGAAACGCCTCGTGGTGCTGGTGGGCTCCCGAAGGGCTCTGGGGCAGGCCGTACGGACGGTGTCCGCGGGACGCCGCTGTACCGCTCTGGACCATCGATTGCGCGGCACGCCACACCCCGCGTAGCTTTCCGGAGGCACTCCGTGCCATCCACGGTCCCGCTGATCGACCCCGAGTGCACCGCACGGCGCCGGATGGGAGACAGTGGGAAGAGGACAGGGCACTCGAAGAAGAGGCACTACGTCGGTGAGGGATGACGTGAGCGACAACTCTGTAGTACTGCGGTACGGGGACGGCGAGTACAGCTTCCCGCTGGTGAACAGCACCGTCGGTAACGGTGGGTTCGACATCTCCAAGCTGCGCGCCCAGACCGGTCTGGTGACCCTGGACTCCGGTTACGGCAACACCGCCGCATACAAATCGGCGATCACCTTCCTCGACGGCGAGAAAGGCATCCTCCGCTACCGCGGCTACCCGATCGAGCAGCTTGCCGAGCACGGCACGTTCCTCGAGACGGCGTATCTGCTGATCTACGGAGAGCTGCCCACCGCCGACCAGTTGGACGGGTTCCGGAACGAGATCACCCAGCACACCCTGCTGCACGAGGACGTCAAGCGGTTCTACGACGGTTTCCCCCGTGACGCGCACCCGATGGCGATGCTGTCCTCCGTGGTCAGCGCGCTGTCCACCTTCTACCAGGACAGCCACAACCCGTTCGACGACGAGCAGCGTCATCTCTCCACCATCCGCCTGCTGGCCAAGCTGCCCACCATCGCGGCCTACGCCTACAAGAAGTCGGTGGGCCACCCGGTGGTGTACCCGCGCAACGACCTGGGCTACGTGGAGAACTTCCTCCGCATGACCTTCGCGGTCCCGGCGGAGGAGTACGAGCTGAACCCGGTCGTGGTCGACGCGCTGGACAAGCTCCTCATCCTCCACGCCGACCACGAGCAGAACTGCTCGACCTCCACCGTGCGCCTGGTCGGCTCCTCCCAGGCGAACATGTTCGCCTCCATCTCCGCGGGCATCAGCGCCCTGTGGGGCCCGCTGCACGGCGGCGCCAACCAGGCGGTGCTGGAGATGCTGGAGCGCATCCGGGCCGAGGGCGGCGACGTCGACTCCTTCATCCGCCGGGTGAAGAACAAGGAGGACGGCGTCCGGCTGATGGGCTTCGGCCACCGCGTCTACAAGAGCTTCGACCCGCGGGCGAAGATCATCAAGGCCGCGGCGCACGACGTCCTCTCGGCGCTCGGCAAGTCCGACGAGCTGCTGGACATCGCGCTGAAGCTGGAGGAGCACGCGCTGGCCGACGACTACTTCGTCGAGCGCAACCTCTACCCGAACGTCGACTTCTACACCGGCCTGATCTACCGGGCCATGGGCTTCCCGACCACCATGTTCACCGTGCTGTTCGCGCTGGGCCGCCTGCCGGGCTGGATCGCCCAGTGGCACGAGATGATCAAGGAGCCGGGTTCCCGCATCGGCCGCCCGCGCCAGGTCTACACCGGCGTCGTCCAGCGTGACTACGTCCCGCTGGAGAAGCGCGACTGACGCGACTCGACGGATCGACCAAGCGGATCGACGTCCCGCGCGGCACGCGGGGCGAGACGCCGTGGGCCCCGCTTCGCACACGTGTCCGGAGCGGGGCCTCCGCGCGTCCTCGGGGACGACCGCACCCCGAAGTGCGGAGGAACCGTGAAGAAAAAGTGACGTAGGTCACACAGGTAAAGGGGTAACCATCCGGGGCCCTCGTGTGTCTAACGGGGTGGCGGTCGGTACTCCGGCGGAGCCGCCGCCGCCCGCCGTGTTCGTCTGTGGGGGACGGAGACGGTGGTCCGCGGAGGCGACGTGCCTCGGGGGAGCTTGAGCGGCCCTCTCGCCCGTACGTCGCCCGGCAGACACCCGGCCAGGATCCCGTGGGGGGAGTCCATGACCGGGAGAAGGAGAGCGCCCTGTGGCGGGCCCGTGGGGGGACCCGTCGTGGGGCGCTCTCTGTTATGCGGCCCGACCCCGGGCCTCCGACCGGGATCCCCGGCGCTGAGCCCCCCTTTCTCGCGGGACCGCCGCCCCTGGACGGCCGTCCACCACACCGGGCCGAATCCGAAAACCACCGGAGTTCCGGTTCCAGAATCCCGCTGTTCCGCTGTCCCGTTCTGTCCCGGACGGGATTCCGGGTCTCGCGCTGTTCCGCAGGGGTCCCGGACTGGCTAGCGTTTCCAGAGTCGTAAAGGGCGTACCGCGTCACCGGTACCGGTCCGCGGCGCCATTCTCACCGGAAAAAGGGGAAACACCGTGCCAGTGACATCGATTGCCTCGCAACTGTCCGGGAACGGCCTGCAGCAGCACCTCTACTCAGAGCCCACCGCGGTTGCCGAGGAGTGCCGTATGGCCGGTTACAGCTGCTGGTTCGACTCGGACTGCTGCAACGAGTCGGTCAGCCTCATCTGCGAGTGGTGGACCTGCCGCTACGCGTGAGCGCCCCTGCCGTGAACCGCGGGCGACGGATTTTCAGCCACCGCGGTTCCATGAAATGAGAAAAGCGGAATCCGTCGGACAGCGGCGCGGGCCAGCGCCGGCGGCCCGGCGGATTCCGCCCGCGGAATTCCTTCCGCGATGAACGAGGAACCGGGAAACGGAAAATCGGGGACGCATGGCGACAGGATTGCTCGCACTGCCACGCTCCGCGCGCGAGGCGGCCACCTTCTTGGCGGCGGCGCGTGCCGGCGGCGGCATCTACCAGCTCGACCGGTGGCCGGCCAGGCGCGGCAACCGACGGCCGACTCCGCGGGCCGTGGCCCGGGCCGTCGTTCGGCTGCGAATCGCGCAGCGGCTCACGACCGGTTTCCTCGACCCCGTCGAGGACGCTCTCTACCTCACGGCGGGCCTGCGCGGAGTCGGCCTGCCCGCCACGTTCCACCTCGGCCGGGAAATCGTTCCCGCCTCGTCGTTCGCGGGCTTCTACGCCTGGGTGGAGTGCGACGGGCAGGTGGTGAGCACCTCGCTGCCCGTCCGGGAGGAGTACATCGAGGTGCACAGATCGGCGGAGGGGTGAGCGCCGTGCTGGGTGTGGTCGAGATGTCCGGCGGCGTACTGCGCTGCACGGAACCGGACGAGCCCGCCGCCGCACTGGGGGCGAACGTCGAGCGCACGGACCGCTCCTTCGAGCTGAGCCGCCTCCGTCCGGAGACCCGGCCCTGCTACTTCCGGGTGGGCTACGGGCGGCTGGAGTGGGGTGGGGACCCGACCGCCTTCCTGCCCGCGGGCGCGCGCCCGACCCCCGAGCCCGGCGCGCTCCTGGCCATGGTGCACGGGCAGGCCGCGCCGCCGGACTCCACACCGCTGCCCGGGGTGCGCAGGCTGACACCAGGGACGCGGATTCGGGTGGACGCGGACGGCGTGACCGTCACTCAGGGACAGTGCGAGCTCCCGCCGGTGGAGGGCAGCCTGGCGCGGGCGGTGACGCGGGCGCTGGCCTCGGCGGGCGACGAGTACGTCCTCGCCTACAGCGGCGGCCTCGCCTCCGCGTTCCTGGCCGTGCTCGCGGTGGCCGCGGGCCACCGCGTACACCTGGTGCACGCTGATCTCGGCCTGCCGGGCACTCGGCAGCCGCCGGCGCCCGTGCCGGGAGGCACGCCACGCCGGGTGGCGCTGGACCTCCACGAGTTGCTCGACCATCACACCGTCAGCGGCACCGAACCGCTGCCGCCGCTGCCCGACTTCGAAGTGCCGGGCCGACTGCATGGGGCCTTGGCCGGAGCGGCCGGGCTGCCGCTCGTCACCGGGGCGCTGCTGGAGTCCCTCGTCTCCGTCAAACTGCCCGACGTACCGCGCGGGACGAGGGCGTGGCGGCTGCTGGGCTGCGAGCCGTTCCACATCTCCGGCACGCTCGGCACGCTCGGCGAGGCGCTCGAACTGCTCGACAACCGGGTCGTCTACACCCCGGGGCGCCGTGACACTGGCGGCAGCGGCCCCGACGCGCAGCAGTTGGGCGCGCCGCCGCCTCCGTCGCCGACGGGGGGCAGCAAACTCCCCTGGCTCACCGCAGAGGGGAAGCAGGCGTATGAGACGACCCACCGCGGCTCGATGGCGGTTTGGCAGGATCGGCTCGACGCAGCGAAACCGGTGATCGGCCGGATCATCGGAGGGCTGGAGGAGCGCGGCACGGCCGGCGCTTTTCTGCCCGCCCTGGACACCGGGGTGCTTGCCGCCGCGGCCGCCCTGCCGGCCCGCAGGCTGGGTCGGATCCGCCGCGGTGTCTTCGAGAACCACCTGCCGCTCCGCCGCGCGGTCGCCGCCGCGGGCGTCACGGGGCTGCGGACGGCCTCCCCCGGTCACTGGCTGCGGCTGGCGGCGGCGGCCCACCTGCACCGGGAACGCAGGAAGATCGTGTCCGAGCTCGAACGCGAGTGCGCCCTGGGCGATCTGGGGCTGGTCGAGCCGCGGCTCGTCGCGGCCGGCCTGCGCGAGGGGCGCGACATCTCGTCCCACGCTCTGCCCCTGCTGCGCCTGGTGTGGCTGGACCGCTGGCTGAGGGAGCGCTCATGACCGCCGAACCATCCGCACCGCAGCCCTCGCCCCGGCTCGACCCGCTGCCGCCGCCCGGTACACCGCTGCGGCTCGGCCCGTCCATCACCCTGACCCCCCTGCCGTTCGGCGGCGCCGTCCTGGCCGACGGCCGCAGCCTGGCCGTGGCCGAGTGCGGAGAACGCGACGCGGCGGTGGTCGACCGGCTGCTCGGCGTCGGCGTCCCACCGCCCGAGGCCGGGGCGGGCGTGGCCCTCTTCACCGCACGGATGATCGCAGCCGGCTGGCTCGTACCGGATCGGAGTTCCTGACCATGTCCGCCCTGTCCGTCCTGAGCGACCGGCTGCCGGATCTCGCTCTCGCCGCCACTGCGGGACCGCTCGCCGTCGCGGGCGCGGCCAAGCTCGTTACCGCCCCGGAGAAGCTGTCCTGGCCCATCCGCTCGGGTCCCCTGGCCGCGCCGACCGGCCCCCGAGCGGTCGGCGCGGGTGAAGTCGCCGCGACCGTCGCCGTGGTGGTGCTGCCCGTCCGCTGGGCGGCCGCCATCGCCCTCCTGACCTACGCCGTGCTCACCGTCGTCGCCGTACGCTCCCGGGGGCAGAAGTGTGCCTGCTTCGGGCTCGCGCGCCTGGCTGCCGTGGGTCGTGTCCACATCGGTGCGAACGCGGCTGCCGCCGCCCTCGCGGCGGCCGTGCTCACCCTGTCCGACGCGGGCGCGTGGCCCCTGCCACGCGCGGTGGCCACCGCAGCGGCGGCCGGCGTCACCCTCACCGTCCTGCTGGTGGTCGACCGGCGCCGCGAGGCGGCCCGGCTGCACGTCCCGCCGTGCGCGGAGCAGATCAGGGGGGTACGGCTGTACGTTGCCGACGACTGCCCGTCCTGCCGTTCGCTCAAGCACCTCCTGGCTGCAGGAGAGCCCGAACGGTTGGCCGCCGTCACCATGGTCACCGTGGCGAAGGAGGCCGAACTGCCGGGTTCCCTCCAAGGGCTCGGCGTGCCGTGCGCGACCGGCCTCGACGCCGCCGGAGAACCGGTGTGTGCCCCGGCCTCCGGCATCGGCGCCGTCAAGGGGCTGATCGACGGCATCACCCTCGCGAGCACTCCGGTGGACAGCCGTGCCCACTGACCTCGAACGCTGCTGGAAACGCCGGGACGCGGCTCCGGATGGACGGACCTGGGCCATGGTGACCGTTCCCGCCCACCCGTCCGTCACCGAGCGGCACCCCTCTCCCGTCCACTGGCGCTCCCTCGTGCTCGACCCAGCCCTGGCCGGGGCCGTACCGGGCCGGGCGCGGCCCAGACGCGTGGAGTTCTTCACGGCGCGGCGACCGGACGACGGCTGGGAACTTCCACTGGCCGACGTCCTGTCCGTCCCCCTCGCCTGGCATCCGCGGCAGCCCCTGGCGGCAGGACTCGCGGTGCGTGGCCACCGGGCTCACCCGTGGATCGCCGACCTGGCGGCCCGGACGGTGCGGTTGTACGAGGACGTGACCGCCGCCACCGGTCTCACCGAGCCGGGCCGCCCCCCGATCGTCTGGCTCGATGACGGCCGGCTCGCGCTGCTGGTCCCGGCACCCCGGCACGAGCCCGCCGCGGAGCCGCCGGCCTGGCGGGCCGCGGCCTTCGAAGCCACGGGGCCGGGGTTCGTCTCCTTCGAGCCCGGCCTGGAGGAACTCCGGCGCGCCGCGGGCACCCGTCCGGCACTGCTCGACTCGGCGGACGGCACGGTGAAGGTGCTGGGCCCGCCCCTGCTGGTCCGCTCGCTGGCCGCTGTGGACGGTGCCCTGTTGGTCGGGCACGTCGACCCGACGGGCACCGGCCCGGACGAGCACGGACTGTCGTGGAGCGTCTCGCTGCTGCGCCCGGCGGAACCGGGGCGGCTGCGCCCGGCCACCGTGTCCGCTCCGGACGCGTCGCGCGCCTCGGCGGAGCCGGGCCCGGCCACCGGGGCGTCCCCGGCGTGGCCGTCTCCCGGCCCCGACACCGTCCACCCCGTCGCCACCGGCTTCGCCGACGCCCGGCTCATGGTTCCGCCCGGCGGCTCCGGCCCGCTGCTGCTGTGGATACGGGCGCTGCGCCGAGGCGAGACCCCGTCGCCCGGGGTGCCGCACTTCCTTGCGGCGGCCGGACACCGCACCGCAGTACTCGACCTGCCGCTGCACTGGCCGGACGACGCGACACCGGACCTGCTGCACGGCCAGATCACCGGTGCGGTGGCCACCGCCCTGGAGATCCTGGACACCCGCGGCAGCACGGTCGCCGTCGGAGGACACAGCTTCGGCGCGACGCTCGCGCTGTACGCGCTGGCCCACCTGCCCTCGCCGGCGGGAGGGATCGCCCACAGCGGCTGCTACAACCGGACCCTCACCCCGACCGGCTTCCACTACGAACGGCGCTCGCTGTGGACCGCGCCGGAGATCTACCGGGCCTTCAGCGCACTGCACTTCGCGGACCGGCTCGACCGTCCGGTGCTCATCCTGCACGGCGCCGAGGACACGAACCCGGCCACCACCCCGGACCAGGCCGTCGAGCTGTACCGGGGAGTCGTCGCCACCGGCGGAACCGCCCGGCTGGTGCTGCTGCCGCAGGAGGGACACACCTTCCGGTCGCGTGAGGCCCTCGCCACCGTGGCCGGGGAGCACCACGCCTGGCTGGAGAAGCTGGAGGCGAACTGAATGACCGGTGACCGGAGCGCTTCGGTGTCCATGCGGGAGCTGACGGGATGCGCGCTGTTCGCGATGCGGCTGGCGTGGCGGGCCGACCGGCGCAGTCTGCTCCAAGTGCTCCTCGCCCAGTCCGTCTCGGCCGTCGGCCTGGTGACGGTCCTGCTGCTGGTCCGGTACGCGATCGGCGGAGCCGTCGCGCCGGGCGGCGGCGGGGCCCGGGCCACGCAGAACGAATGGCTGATCGCCGTCCTGGCCGGTCTGGTGGCGCTCGGTACGGGCGCCGGCGTCCTGAGGGCCGTCGCGGGCGCGCGGCAGCGGGTGCTCGCGGTCAAGGTGGACCGGTTCGCCCTCGACATGGTGCTGCGGGCCGCCGGGCGGGCGGAACTCCCGGAGTTCGAGCACCCGGCCTACCACGACCGGCTGCAGCGTGCGGTGTTCGCCTCGCGCGCACAGCCGGCGATGGTGGTGACGGCGCTGGCCACGGGCCTGCAGGCCGTCCTGACCGTGGCCGCGGTCACCACGGTGTTCGCCGTCCTGGCGTGGTGGCTTTTGCCGTTCGCTCTGCTCGCCGTCCTGCCCACCCTCAAGGCGGCCCGCGACGAGCGCAGCGCGGGCTACGACCTGCACCGCTCGCTGTCCGAGAACCGGCGGGCCCGCCAGTACTTGGAGCGGCTGCTGACGGGCCGCGACGAGGCGAAGGAGATCCGCGCGCTGGGCCTGGGCGGGATGCTCCGGCGGCGCTGGACGGCGCGGTACGGCCAGGAGATCGAGCAGGTCCAGGCCATGCACCGGGTCCACGTCCGACGCAAGATCACGGCGCGGCTGGCGGGCGACTTGACGACGGCCGTGGTCATCGGTGCGATGTGGTGGCTGGTGGCGGCCGGCCGGGTCGGGCTGCCGACCGCGCTCGCGGCCCTGGTGGGCCTGTGGCAGCTCTCGCTGCGGATGCAGATGATCGGCGCCCTGCTCAACGGCCTCGGTGAGTCGGTCCTGTATCTGAAGGACCTGCGGGGCTTCGCCGCCACGGACATGGAGGAGCCCGCCGCCGACCGGCTCCCCGCGCCCGCCCCGGAGTTCACCTCCCTGAGCGCGGAGTCCGTCGCCTTCGGCTATCCCGGCTCCCCCGTCCGCGCCCTGCGGGACGTCACCGTCAGGGTGCGGGCGGGGGAGATCGTGGCCCTGGTCGGAGCCAACGGATCGGGCAAGACCACCCTCGCCAAGATCCTGGCCGGGCTCTACCGGCCGGACAGCGGGCGGCTGGTGTACGGGGAGGACACGGACCCCGGGCCGGAGCGGCTGCGCGCGGCGAGCGCCGTGGTGTTCCAGGACTTCGTGCGCTACAAGCTCCCGGCCGTCGACAACATCACGTTCGGTCGCCCGGAGACCCCGCCCGACCGGGCCCGCGCTGTACGGGCCGCCGAGCGGGCCGGGGCCCATGGCTTCCTCGCCCGGCTGGGGGACGGCTACGAGACCGTGCTGAGCAAGGAGTTCACGGGCGGCACCGACCTGTCGCTCGGGCAGTGGCAGCGCCTCGCCCTGGCCAGGGCCTTCTACCGGGACTCCCCGTTCGTGATCCTCGACGAACCCGCCGCCTCGCTCGATCCGCAGGCCGAGGCCGACCTTTTTGGCCGTATCCGCGAACTGTTCGCCGAGCGCGCGGTGCTGCTCATCTCGCACCGCTTCGCCAATGTCCGCGAAGCCGACCGGATCTACGTCCTGGACGCCGGCCGGGTCATCGAGCAGGGCGGTCACGAGGAACTCATGGCCCGGGACGGCACCTACGCCCGGCTGTTCCGGCTGCAGGCCGAGGCGTACCAGGAGGTGTAGGTCCTGTTCCCCGGCGGCGGCCGGGGAACAGGACCGGCCCGCGGAGGCCCGGAGGACGAATCCGGGACACATACGTCCCGCACCGCTTGACACCCCCTCTCGGATTGTTTCATCATGCTTTCACTAACTGATTAGTGAAAGGGTGTTGGGTGATCGAGTTCCGGATCGACCGTCGCTCCGGGGTGGCCACCTACCTACAACTGGTCCACCAGGTCAAGCACGCGCTGCGGCTCGGCCTGCTGGAGGCGGGGGACCGGCTCCCCACGGCCAGGGAGGTGGTTGCCGCCACGGCGGTGAATCCGAACACGGTGCTCAAGGCCTACCGGGAACTCGAGCGTGAGGGGCTGGTCGAGCCGCGGCCGGGCCTTGGAACGTTCGTCCGGCGGTCCCTGGCCAGTCCGGCGGCGGCGGCGGACTCCCCGCTGCGCCGCGACCTCGAGGCGTGGATGGCGGCCGCGCGGGCCGAGGGGCTGACCCGCGACGACGTCGAAGCGCTGGTCAAGGCCGTCATCGACACGCAGTACTGAGCACATGAGCGCACGAAGGAGCGTGACCGGTTGAGTACGACCGAGGGCAGTGCCGCACTGGCGGCGGAGGGGCTGGGCAAGCGCTACAAGCGCGGCTGGGCGCTTCAGGACTGCACTTTCGAACTGCCGCGCGGGCGGGTGTCCGCGCTGGTCGGCCCCAACGGGGCCGGCAAGAGCACGCTCATGGCACTGGCCACCGGCCTGCTGACTCCCACTACTGGGGCAATCCGGGTCCTGGGTGAGGAGCCGGGGAGGGGCGGGGCCCACCCCCGTTTAGCTTTCCTCGCCCAGGACAAGCCGCTCTATCGCCGGTTCACCGTCGAGGAGATGCTGCGGGCCGGTCGTGCCCTCAACCAAGAGTGGGACCGGGCGTACGCGCGTAGCCTGGTCGACGCCGCCGGGGTTCCGCTCGGAGCCAGGATCTCCACCCTCTCCGGCGGGCAGCGCACCCGCGTCGCACTCGCGATGGCCCTCGGCCGGCGGCCCGAATTGATCGTGCTGGACGAGCCGTTGGCGGACCTGGATCCGCTCGCCCGCGAGGAGGTGATGCAAGCCCTGATGCAGGAGGTCGCCGAGACCGGGATGACCGTCCTGCTCTCCTCGCACGTCCTTGCCGACCTGGAGGGCATCTGCGACCATCTGCTGCTCCTCGCCGGCGGCCGGATGCGGCTGGCCGGGGACGTCGAGGACCTGGTCGCCGGCCACCGGTTGATGATCGGGCCGAGCCAGGGTGCGGAGGGTGGCTTCCCCGACGAGATCGTCGTGGAGGCCCGCAGCACCCAGCGCCAGGCCACCGTCCTGATCCGGGGCGCGGCCCCGGCCGGGCTGCCGGGCTGGGAGGCACACGAACCGACTCTGGAAGAGTTGGCGTTGGCCCATCTGCGGTCCTCGCGGAAGGCGGGGGACAGGAGCGCGGCGACGGAGGTGGCGGTCGCATGATCTGGGTCGCCTGGCGCCAGCAGCGCCTCCAACTCCTCGTCACCACTCTGCTCGTCGTGGCGGTGGGCGCGGTGATGCTCTACCACCGGGCCGACGCCGTCGCCTTCATGCAGGACCGCGGCATCGCGGGCTGCCTCCGGATCGGCGACGCGCCCTGTACGCGCGGCGCGATGGCCGCGCTGAGCGAGGAGTACAGGACGTACGTCTCGATCATCCCGATGGTGCTGCTGTGCCTGCCAGTGCTACTGGGGATGTTCGCCGGGGCACCCCTGTTCGCCCGCGAGTTCGAGCAGGGCACCCATGTCTTCGGGCTCACCCAGTCCGTCGGCCGGGGCCGCTGGTGGGCCGTGAAGTTGCTCGTGGGCGGCGCCCCGGTGGCCCTGCTCATGCTGATCCTCGGACTGGTCGGCGTCTGGGCCCTGAAACCGCTGAACCACGTGACGCGCGGCCCGATGATGACTCCCGGTTTCGAGACCCAGGGCCCGGTGCTCGCCGCTTACACCGTCCTGGCCTTCGCCGTCGGGGTGACCGCGGGCTTGCTGTTCCGGAACACCCTCGCCGCCATGGCGATTACGCTGGGGATCTACCTCGTCGTCCTGGTCGGGGTCGGCGGCGGGGTCCGGCCGCACTACTTCGCGGCGGAGCGGATCACCGGGACGGTCGCCCAGAGTACCGGGGAGAGCGAGCGCGGCGGGACCAGCTGGATCCCCGACGACGCCTGGCGGGTCGGGTCGACGTACTACGACAGGGAGGGGCGGGAGATCTCCTTCGATCCCTCCGGCTGTGACGGCACAGAGACCATCCAGAGCTGCCTGGGTAGGCAGGGGGTGGCGGCGCAGAGCGCCGATTACCACCCGGCTGGACGGTTCTGGGACTTCCAAGCGGTCGAGAGTGGCATCTTCCTCGCGCTGTCGGCCGGCCTCCTGGGTCTCGGGGCCTGGTCACTGCGCCGCCGCGTGCTGTGAGTCGGTTTTCCGGCCCGCCCCGGCTCTCGTCCATGGCCATGGACGAGAGCCGGGGCGGGCCGGAAGACTACGCGTCCCCGCGGTCCGGAGCTCCGGACGCGCCCTGGACCGCGAAGGCCGCGGCCCAGGGCGTCACCGGGAACCCGGAAACCTCCTCCGCGATCCTCCGGCCCTCCCGGGTACCGCCGGGCAGTCCGCGCGGCCGGCCGGTCCGAACGGCACCTCCCGCGAGTTCCGTGCGGGCCTGCTCCCTGGCGAAGCACCTGAGGACGTCGTACATGCGGTAATGGCCCGACGGGGTGCTCTCGATCAGGTGACCATCCAGCAGCAACTCGACCGCCCACTCGGCCCGCGCACGCGGGATCCTCAGCGACTCGGCCACCGTCGTCGGGCGGACCTTGGACATGCCCGGTTGTCCGAAGAGCAGGAAGGCTCGTGTGAGGGTGCGGTCCGCGTCGTCGACGCGGGCGAGGGTCTGGTAGCTGGCGGCGAGGCTGGCCCGTACCTCCAGGTCGTCCACGCGCAGGGCGCTCAGGCGGTGCCGTTCGTCCGCCAGTTGGCGGACGAATTCTCCGGCCGACAGATCTGTCCGGGCGTTCAGCCGCGCGGCCGCCACCCGGAGCGCGAGCGGCAGACCCCCGCAGTACGAGGCAAGTTTGCGCAGCGTCTCCGGGCCCGGCGTGGCGCGCTCGCCGTCGAGCAGTCGCCGCAGTACGGCCTCGGCCTCCGGCGGCGGTAGGGGGCGCAGTCGGACAAGGCGGGAGCCGTCGAGGGAGACCAGGCCGGAGCGGGAGGTGATCAGCACCGCGCTGTGCCCGTGCGCCGGGATCAAGGAGCGCACCTGCCCGGCAGAGGCGGCGCCGTCCAGGACGACCAGGACCTTGCGATCGCTCAGGACGGTGCGGAGCAGGGCCATGCGCTCCGAGGCGTCGGCGGGCAACTGGGCCGCGGGTATGCCCAGGCCACGCAGCAGCCTGCCGACGATCCTCTCCACGGGCAGCGGTTCGGCCTCTGGCGTCGCGCCGCGCAGCTCCACGTATAACTGGCCGTCGGGGTAGTGCGCCGCAGCGCGTCTGATGGCGCGCAGCGCCAGGACCGACTTCCCGACCCCCGGCGGGCCGGTGATCACGGTGACCGGCGATGGCGCGTAGGGTGCCGTCAGCCAGTTCGCGACCGATCGGAGCTCCTCCTCGTGGCCGACCAGGTCGGGCGGGCAGTAGGGCATCTGCCATGGGCGGGCCGCAGGGTCGCCGGAGCCGGAGCCGGGGGCCGTGTCCCGATGGGCGACCCTGCAGTACGCCTTCCGCCACGGCTCCGGGTCCAGGCGGCAGGCCTGCACGAGGGTCGTGACGAACTCCTCCCTCGGCAGAGTGGTGCGGGCGAGCACGGAGGCGATGGTGGAACGGGGCAGGTGGTGCCCCGCGCGGCGGGCGCGGCTCTCCAACTGGCGGTAGGTCAGCCCCGTGCGATTCTTGAGCATCCGGAGCCCCGCGATCAGTTCGCGTTCGGTGTGGATCCCGTCGGGGTCCGGAAGCAGGTGGGCGGGTAACGGCAGGAGTTCCTCGGACACGCTTACCCCTTGGTCGTTCGTCCGGTCGGGTCAGTCTCTGCTGCCGAAGGGTTCGTCGTCTGGCCGGCACACGGTCCCATGTCGGGGGATTCCCCTTCCCAGCAGATAGTCCGTGGTGATGGCGTCGACGCAGTCGCTCAGGCCGAGTGCCGTGTGACCGATCATGTCGACGGTCACGAGTTCGGCTCGCCCGAGCTGATCGGTCATGTGTTTGGAGAATCGATACTGCGTGACCGGGTCGTGGCGATTGCCGATCACGAGGATTGGCCGGTCGGTCGGCCGGTTCCAGGGCCCGGTGTACCGGTCGGTCTCCCGGGCACGTACCGGCCAGGTGGCGCAGACTGTCGACTCGAAGGCCACCATCCGGCCGAAGGTCGGCGCGTGGCGCTCCCAGCGGTCCGCTCGTGCGGGCCAGGAGCCGGGGGCCGGAGGGTAGGGCTTGTCCAGGCAGTTGTACGCATCCTCGGAGTCGTCCCCGCGGTACGGTGCGTCCGCCCCGGCGGTGCGGTCGGTGCCGGCCGCGTGCGCGACGCGCGGTGCCGACTCCAGGAGGGCCAGCGTGCGGGCAAGGTCGGGGAGCCGGGAAGGGATGGCCAGCGCGTTGGCGACCTGCGCGGTGAAGGTGCTCAGGGTCACGACGGTGCCGTCGGGCAGGCCCAGCGGGCCGCCCCGCAGCCGCTCGCGGATCCGGTCGAACGCCCGGCCGGGGTTGCCCGAGCCGAAGGCGCAGTCGGTGCCGGCCCGGCCGCAGTCGCGCAGGAACTCGGCGAGCGCGATCTCCATGCCGACGGCGCGCTGCCGGTCGTACTCAGGACCACTAAGCGAGCGTAGACGGGGATCGACGTTGCCGTCGAGGACCATGGCGTCGACGCGGTGCGGGTAGAGGTTGGCGTATGTGGCGCCCAAAAGGGTGCCGTAGGAGAACCCCACGAAGCCGATGCGCCGCTCCCCGATCGCCTCGCGCAACCGCTCCATGTCCCGGGCGGCCTGGAGGGTGGTCATGTGCGGCAGTAGCGGGCCGGCGTTGCGGGCGCAGGCCGCCGAGTGCCGGGCGGCCGCCCGTGTGGTTCCCCCGATCTCCGCCGCGGTCACCGGTACGGGAACCGCCCCCCTCAGTGCGTCGTCATGTTCGCCCTGGCTGCGGAAGCACTTCAGCGGATCGCTCAGGTTGACACCGCGCGGATCGAAGCCGATGACGTCGTACCGGGCCAGGACCTCCGGGTCGAGGAAGCGCTCGGCGCGGTAGGCGGTGTGCAGGCCGGATGCGCCGGGACCGCCCGGGTTGACGAAGAGCGCGCCCCTCCGGTCGTCCGGGTCGGTGGCCCTGCGGCGCAGCACCACGATCTCCATGGAGCCCGCGGAGGGGTGTGCGTGGTCCAGTGGGACGCGGTACCGCGAACAGTCGGCGACCGCCGGGTCCACGGGTGCTCCGGTCAATTCCCGGCAGTCCTGCCAGCGAATTCCGAGAGACGCGGACCCGGTGTCCGGCGGCGGGGCGGCGGAGGCGGGAGGACTCGCGGCGCCCCAGACGACGGCGGTGAGGAGGGCGGTTGCGCACGCCGACAGGCGGCGCGGCACGGACAGGATCTCGCGGACCAAGGAAGCTCCTCTTGGCTGGGAGGGCGATGAGGAAGGCAGGGTGACCGGGAGCGGCTCCGCGCCACGCGCGCACGGGGCCGTGGGAGGGACGAAGGCAGAAGAGGGGGAAGGAGGTCAGGCGGCGGGGAGAAGTTCACGCAACTGCGCTGCCACCGTGGCCGCGTAGGGGCGGGCGCGGTTGGCGCCGAGCCAGGTGAGCGCGTCCCGCCACAGCAAGGCGCGGCTGACGATGCCCGGGAACGAAGCCAAGCGGACGGCTTCGGCCAGCCGCCCGGCGTCGGCGGCGCCGTCCCAGGCCGCCAGGTAGGCGTTCGTCACCCGGCGCGCGGCGCCGGAGTCGCCGGGCACGAGAGAACGCAGGTCGCGCAGCACGACGTCGAGAGAGACGAACGGGTGCCCCAGCACACTCTCCGCCCAGTCGAAGATCAGCGGTCCCGCGTTGGTGAGGGTGTGGTTGCCGCGCCAGATGTCCAGGTGCACGATCGTCTGCGGTATCCCGAACGCGGCAAGCTGTGCGCAGTGGCTCCGGAAGGTCTCGGAGAAGCCGCCGAGCCGCCGTCTCTCGGCAGCGCTCAGCCCCTCGGTGCCGGAGACGAGTTCGTCGTAAAGGCCGGGGAGGACCTTGAGCCGGTGGTCCGGGCACCCCGCGGAGAGCAGCGCGTCGGCCCGGTCGGCCATGCCGCGCTGGATGCGCGCCAGTTCCGGCACCATCCGCGCGTATGCGTCGACGGCCTCCGCCGGGCTCGAGGAGTGGGAGACCGTGCCGAAGTCCTCGGTGAGCATCCAGTTCTGCCGGGTGTCGACGGCGAGAACCCTGGGAACGGCGGTGGGGAACCTCTCCGAGAGCAGGAGGCTGACCGCGGCCTCGTGGCCGTACACCGGAGGCGACGCCTTGAAGTAGAGGTCACGAGGGGCGGCGGGCAGGCGTAACTGGCGGGACCAGGCGCGCATCCCGGGCTGCTCCGGGCGCCCGGTGCTCCGGGAACCCGCGGCGGACAGTCCCTCCAGCGCCCACTGAACCGCCGAGGAGTACCAGCCCGGACGGGTCCACGGCGGCCGTCCCGCCGCGCCGTCGTCCACCACTTCCGCCAACCAGTGGTGGAGCGCTGCCCGCTGCCCGGGAACGGGCAGGGCGATTCCGGGTAACTCCTCCGCGCGGAACCAGCGGCCTTCCTTGGGGGGCCGCTCGTCCACCGGCTCGTGCACGAAGAACCGTGGGTCCTGGCCCACGCAGTCGAGCGTCGCCACGGAAAAGCCCAACCGGTCCGCGATGTCGGCGTGGACGTCGTGGAGGCCGGAGTTGAGCTGATGGGGAAGGGCCCAGCCGTCCGGGCCGGCCAGGAGAAGTACTTCGGTGGCGGTCTTCCGTCTGCGGGCGATGATCGCGAACTGGCGTGGTGCGGACTTTCTCACACGGCCCCCTAAGCACTTTGTCTTTTCATATGACAATGAATGGACGCTAGTGTGGCCTCTGTTGTGCGTCAACGGTGCGACGACCCTGCGGCGAGGGGGCGTGACCTGCCCGAATGTCGCGAGCCCGAGGAAGGACGCCGGTAGGCAGCTTTGCCTAGGGCCGGCTGGACGCGGTCCGGCCGAAGGTGCGCAGGCGGAGACTGTTGCCGACGACGAAGACCGAGGAGAAGGCCATCGCGGCGCCGGCGATCATCGGGTTGAGCAGGCCGGCGGCGGCCAGCGGCAGGGCGGCCACGTTG
>NZ_JODL01000018.1 GCF_000718985.1 Streptomyces megasporus
CCCGGTGGGCCGACAAATCCCAAACAGGACAGTCGAGAACGTCGGTCAGCCCAAGAGTCAGACCCACCGGCAACGTCACCACGTCACATCCTCACTGTCCGCCCAGCATGATCTTCCACACCCGGGTCGCGACCTGAAGGTTGAGGCGCTCCTCCACGTTCGTGAGGTCATGGCCGCTGAGCTCGCGGATGCGCTGGAGCCGGTAGCGGAGCGTGCTGCGGTGGATCGCGAGGGACGCGGCGGTCTCGGCGTAGTTGCCGCCGCAGTCGAAGTACCGGGACAGGGTCTCCACGAGCGCCGTACGGTGCCGGCCGTCATAGTCGGCGAGCTGTCCGAGCCATTCGTGAACGAACGCCTCCAGCTCCCGGTACTCGTTGCCGGGCCCCAGGATGCGGTAGAGGCCCAGGTCGTCGAAGAACGTCGTGCCGTACCGCTGTCGGGACCGGCGGCGTACCTCCAGGGCACGCAGTGCCTCTTGGTACCGGCCGGGGATGCCGTCCGGGGTGTTGCAACGGGCGCTCACCCCGATCATCCCGTCCCGTGTGCCGGTCTCCCGGGCGAGCGTCTCGTACAGGGCGTGGTCGTGCGGCCTGCCCTCGGCGACCAGCACCACGTGGTCGGAGCGCTGAGTCACCAGCGACGGCATGCCCACGGCCGAAGCCGCCCGGCCCACGGTCCGCGCGAAGGCGTCGTCCGCGGACCGTCCCCTCCACTGCACGACGATCACGTACTGGGTGCGGTGAAGGTCGTGTCCGAGCGCCTCGGACCGGGCGTAGGCGCTCTTCTCGTCCGTGCCCCCCAGAAGATCGTCGACCAATTCGCGGCGCAGTCGCAGTTCGACCTCCGCCAGATGGCGCTGGTGCGACAGTTCCAGGGCGAGTGATGTGGCGGCGTGCTCCAGAGCGAACACGGTGTACTCGTCGGCCTCGCCCCCGGGGTCGAGCAGGGCCAGCACCCCGAGCACCTCACCGCGTGGGCGTATCAGGGAGATGAGCCGGTCCTTGATCCGCACCGGTCCGTCTCTCCTGGCGACCCCCTGGAGCATCTCCTCATGGCGGGCGGGGTCCGGTTCCGGATAGGGGTCGGGTCGGCCAGGACCGGTCCAGGAGCGCAGTCGGCCGAAGCGGTCCTCGACCAGCACGGGAAAACCGGTGAGCGCATGCAGTGCGCCGGTGATGGCCTCCTCGCCGCCGCCCGCGGCCGCGACCCCGGCGAGGGCCTCGTGCACGGCTCGCTGATATCCCCCCTCCACGAGGAGGGAGATCAGCCGCCGCTGGAGGGTTGTTCGTTCCCGTCGCAGTCGGTGCAACTCCAGCGCCTCGTCCTGCTGGCGGCGGTGCGCGACGGCGACCGACAGGGCCGCGGCGGCGAGGCGCACCAGCGCGGTGAGCAGGAAGTGCTGGGCGTGGGTGGGCCGGGAGCCAGAGGTCACCACGAGGTAACCGTGCAGTCCACTGGGTCCCTGCAGGGCCAGTGCCCGGCCCCGTGACCGGCCGGGAACGGACACCGGGCCGTCCGACCCCGTCAGCTCTCGCACCGCCCGGTCGATGGCCGACGCGCGGTCCGGCCCGGCCTGCGGACCGGGCATCAGCCGGCCGTGCCCTCTGAGGTATCCGGCCTCAGCTCTGTACGGGCCGACGGCCGACACATGGTCCATGGCCAGGCGCAGGATCTCGATCTCGTCCCGGGTGTCGAACAGGGCGCGAGAGACCGCCTGCAGCTTGCGGGATGCCAGGGCGGAAAGGGGCGGGCGGGAGCTTCTCCGCAAGATCGTGGGGTGCTGTCCCAGACGGACCGACGGAAGACGGCCTTCCCGGTCGGAACGGCGCCGGTACGTGCTCTGGACCCGGCTGCCGGCCATGTGATCACTCCTGTCCCTGTGGCCTGGAGCGGTGACAGTGACCCTTCCTCGACGACGTCCCGGAGCGAGTACCCGAATGTCCGCAATGCACGTCTCGTGCTCGCGGGGGGACGGGCTCCGTCGTTCTTTGACCTGCCGGGTGCAGGCGTGGAGCTGCGCGGTTCGGGAGTCTGGGGCGTGTCGGGGGCCGCTGTGCACACCGGCAGGAAGGACTGGGCGATGACCGAGCAGCCTCGCAGGCCCGTTGCCGCGTACGAGACGTACCAGGAGGCCGAACGCACCGTCGACCACCTATCGGACCAGGGGTTTCCCGTGGAGAGGGTGGCCATCATCGGCCAGGACGTCCGCCTCGTCGAGCAGGTCGTCGGACGTATGGGCTACGGCCGGGCCGCCCTGCACGGTGCGGCGAGCGGGGCCCTTCCCGGTGCGCTGATCGGCTGGCTCTTCGGCTTGGTCGACTGGGTGGACCCCCTCGTGTCCGCGTTGCTCGTCGCCCTCTACGGCCTGGTGTTCGGGGCGGTCGTGGGCGCGCTGTTCGGCCTGCTGCTGTACGCCCTGCAGCGCGGCCGCCGGGACTTCGCCTCCGTCCGCTCGATGGAGCCCAGTCGGTACGTCGTCGTCGTGGACGAAGCGGTCGCCGACGAGGCCGTACGGCTGCTCGGCGGACTGCGGCCCACCGGCGCCGGCGGACGTCCCGCCCATACCTGAACGATCAGTGCCGGCGCATGCCGCCGCACCGGGAGGAGTTCCTCATGGCCAAGGCAGTGGGCATCGATCTGGGCACCACGAACTCGGTGATCGCCGTGTGGGAGGGCGGCGAGTCCTCCGTCGTGCCCAACACCGAGGGCAACCGTACGACACCGTCGGTGGTGGCCTTCACCGACACCGGGGAGCGGCTGGTGGGCCAGCTGGCCCGGCGCCAGGCGATCCTCAACCCCAAGGGCACCATCTACTCGGCGAAACGGTTCATCGGCCGGCATTTCGACGAGATCTCCGACGAGGCCAGGGCGGTGGCGTACGACGTCGTCGAGGGCGACGGCGGGGCAGCCCGCTTCAAGGTGCGCGACAAGCTGTACGCGCCGGAGGAGATCAGCGCCCAGGTGCTGCGCAAGCTCGCCGACGACGCTTCCAAGCAGCTGGGGGAGCGGGTCACGGAGGCGGTTATCACGGTACCCGCCTACTTCAACGACGCTCAGCGCACCGCCACCAAGGACGCCGGACGGATCGCGGGGCTGGAGGTACTGCGGATCATCAACGAGCCGACCGCGGCTGCCCTCGCGTACGGCATGGACAAGAAGGAGCACGAGACCGTCCTCGTCTTCGACCTGGGCGGCGGCACCTTCGACGTGAGCATTCTCGACGTCGGCGACGGCGTCGTGGAGGTGCGGTCCACGGCCGGTGACAGCCATCTGGGCGGCGACGACTTCGACCGGCGTCTGGTGGATCACCTCGCGGACGGCTTCCAGAAGGAGAACGGCATCGACCTGCGCAAGGACCCGCAGGCGCTGCAACGCCTGTTCGAGGCGGCGGAGAAGGCCAAGACGGAGCTCAGTTCGGTGACGCAGACGCAGGTCAGCCTGCCGTTCATCACCGCCGACGCCTCCGGCCCGAAGCACCTCACCGACTCCGTCATGCGGTCCACCTTCGAGCAGATCACCGGTGACCTGGTGAAGCGATGCCTGGGACCGGTGCAGCAGGCCATGTCCGACGCCAAGGTGGGCGAGAGCGACATCGACGAGGTCATCCTCGTCGGCGGTTCCACCCGCGTCCCCGCCGTCCAGGCGCTGGTGCGCCGGCTGACCGGCGGCAAGGAACCCAACATGAGCGTCAACCCCGACGAGGTCGTGGCCCTGGGCGCCGCGATCCAGGCCGGGGTGCTCAAGGGCGAGGTCAAGGACGTCCTGCTGCTCGATGTCACGCCCCTGTCGCTGGGTGTGGAGACGCGCGGCGGCGTGATGACGAAGATCATTGAGCGGAATACCACCATTCCGGTGCGTCGCACCGAGACCTTCTCCACCGCCGACGACAACCAGCCCGCCGTCGACATCGTCGTCCTCCAGGGCGAACGCGAACTGGCCGCCGACAACCGGGTGCTCGGCCGTTTCCAGCTCACCGACATCCGCCCGGCGCCGCGCGGCGAGCCACAGATCGAGGTCACCTTCGACATCGACGCGAACGGCATTCTCAACGTCAGGGCCCGGGACCGGGACACCGGCAAGGAACAGGGCATCACCATCACCGAGAGCTCCAACCTGGACCGCAGTGAGGTCGAGCGCATGGTCCAGGAGGCCGAGCGCAACCAGGGCCAGGACCGGGCTCTGCGCGAGGCCGTCGATGCCCGCAACGAACTCGACGCCGTGGCGTACCAGGTCGAGAAGCGCCTCGCCGAGCTGGGTGACGCCGCACTCGCGCACGAGAAGGCACGCGCCGAGATGCTGGTGTCGGATGCCCGGGCGGCAGTCAAGGAGGAGGCAGGCGTGGAACGGGTGCGGCCCCTGACCTCCGAACTCCAGCAGGTCCTTTCCGGACTGGCGACCCATCACGGCGGCGCCACCACAGGCGGTCCCGACCAGGACACCACCGGCGGCGGCCCGAGCGGCGGCGGCCCGAGCGGCGGCGGGGACGACGACGTCATCGATGCCGAGTTCGACAAGGACTGAGGAACCGTCATGCCGATCCACCCCAGGGAACCCGACCCGGCCGTGCCGGACCCGGCCGACCAGGCTCCGGAGAGCGCCGTACGCCCTCCCGGAGGGGATCTTCCGCCCTCGGGCCCGCCGGCCGGGCCGGGGTCCGACACGGACGAGGAACCCGGCCCCGACGCGTCCCGCGGTGGCTCCGAACCCTCCGAGGAGGAGCAGCACACGGCCGAGCTCCGGGAACTCGAGGACCGCTGGCGGCGCGCACTCGCCGACCTCGACAACCTCCGCAAGCGCCACGCCCGGGAACTGGAGCGCGAGCGGGCGGCCGAGCGGTCCCGCACGGCGGCCGCCTTCCTGCCCGTCCTGGACAACCTCGAACTCGCGCTGTCCCACGCCGGATCCGACCCCGACGCCATCGTCGAGGGCGTCCGGGCGGTCCGCGACCAGGCGGTGAACGTCCTTGAACTGCTCGGTTACCCGCGGCACGCCGAGACCGGCGTCGCCTTCGACCCGGCCTGGCACGAGGTGGTCGGCGTCGTCAACGACCCGGACGCTCCACCGGGCACCGTCGTCGAGGTGCTGCGCCCGGGCTACGGGGACGGCGAACGCCAGCTCCGCCCTGCCGCCGTCACGGTCGCGAAGCGGGAGTGACCCGTCATGGCACAGGACTTCTACCAGGTGCTGGGCGTGTCACGGACCGCGAGCCAGGACGAGATCCAGCAGGCGTACCGCAAACTCGCCCGCAAGCACCACCCCGACGTCAACAAGGACCCGGGGGCGGAGGAACGCTTCAAGGACCTCAACGAGGCGTACAGCGTCCTGTCGGACCCCAGGACCCGGGCCCGCTACGACCGCTTCGGCGAGGACTTCCGGAACGTCCCCGAGGACTGGGAGGAGCGGGTCGGCGCTGGACGCGGCGGCGGCTTCCGCGCTCGCAGGACCGCGGGTGCGGGCGGCCCCCGTGTCCGGTACACCGGCTTCGGCGACGACTTCGCAGCGGAGGGCGTCGACATCGACGACCTGCTCGGCTCGCTCTTCGGAGCAGGCGCCGCCCGCGGCGGTGTACCGGGGGCCGACCAGGAGGCCGAGCTGCCGCTCACCGTCGAGGAGGCGTACCGGGGCGGCCGCCGCACCGTCACGCTCGCCGGTCCCAACGGGCAGCCGCGGCGGTACGACGTCGATGTACCGCCCGGCGTCACCGCAGGCCAGCGCATCCGGCTGGCGGGCGAGGGCGGACGGGGCAGTGGTGACGCCGCCGCGGGAGACCTGTACCTGCGGGTCCGCATCCAGCCGCACCCCCGGTTCCGGCTGGACGGCCGGGACGTGTACGTGCAGCTTCCGGTCACCCCCTGGGAGGCCGCGCTGGGCGCCACGGTTCCGGTGCCCACCCCCGGCGGCGGCACGGCCAAGGTCACGGTGCCCGCGGGCTCGTCCAGCGGCCGGCGGCTGCGGCTGCGCGGCGAGGGCATGCCGAACCCGCGCGGCGCCGACGGCAACCTCTACGCCGAACTCCGCGTGATGGTGCCGCCCAAGCTCAACGACCGGGAGCGCGAGCTGTTCGAGGAGCTCGCCGCCACCTCTTCGTACGATCCCAGGAGGACGTCATGAGCGACCGACCCTCATGGTGGGTGACCGGTGGCGGGACCGCCCGGGCCGACGCGGGCGGGCCTCCCGTACGGACGAGCGCCGGCTCCACGGCCGTGCGGTACGCGCTCGTCCCCGTGCCCAGGCTCTCCCTGGACACCGTGGCCCGCCGCGCCGGCGTCCATCCCGACCTGGTCCGCCGGTTCGTCGCCCTGGGCCTGGTCGACGCCGAGCGCGACGCCGCGGGGCGCCTGGTGTTCGACTCAGACGCCCCGGCGGTTCTCGCCCGCATCCAGCGACTGCGCTCCGGTCTGTGTCTCAACTACGCATCCATCGGCCTGGTGCTCGATCTGCTGGACCGCATCACCCTGCTCGAAGCCGCACTGCGCCGCGCCGGTCAGAGGAGTGACATACCGCCATGGACATGAACCGTCTCACCCAGAAGTCACAGGAAGCGCTCCAGGAGGCGCAGATCGCCGCCGTCCGCATGGGACAGACCGAGGTCGATGGTGAGCATCTCCTGCTCGCGCTCCTCGACCAGGAGGACGGCCTGATCCCGCGGCTGCTGAGCCAGGCGGGCAGGGAGCCGGAGGGACTCCGTGCGGCTGTGCGTGAGGAACTTTCCCGCCGACCCAAGGTGACCGGTCCTGGCGCGGCGCCGGGCCAGGTGTTCGTCACCCAGCGCCTGTCCCGGCTGCTGGACGCGGCCGAGCGGGAGGCCAAACGCCTCAAGGACGAGTACGTCTCCGTGGAACACCTCCTGCTGGCCCTGGCCGAGGAGGGCTCGTCCACCGCCGCCGGACGGCTGCTCAAGGAGCACGGCATCACCCGGGACTCGTTCCTGAGCGCGCTCACCCAGATCCGCGGTAACCAGCGCGTCACCTCGGCCAACCCCGAAGTGGCGTACGAGGCACTGGAGAAGTACGGCCGCGACCTGGTGGCCGAGGCCCGGGACGGCAAGCTGGACCCGGTCATCGGCCGCGACGCCGAGATCCGCCGCGTCACCCAGATCCTCAGCCGCAAGTCCAAGAACAACCCGGTCCTCATCGGCGACCCCGGCGTCGGCAAGACCGCCATCGTCGAGGGCCTCGCCCAGCGCATCGTCCGCGGCGACGTACCCGAAGGACTGCGCGACAAGACCGTGTTCGCACTCGACATGGGCTCTCTGGTGGCCGGGGCGAAGTACCGGGGCGAGTTCGAGGAACGCCTCAAGGCCGTGCTGTCCGAGGTGAAGGCCGCCCAGGGGCACATCCTGCTCTTCGTCGACGAACTCCACACCGTCGTGGGCGCCGGCGCCGCCGAAGGAGCCATGGACGCGGGCAACATGCTCAAGCCGATGCTCGCCCGCGGCGAACTCCACATGATCGGCGCCACCACCCTCGACGAGTACCGCAAGCACATCGAGAAGGACGCCGCCTTCGAACGCCGCTTCCAGCAGGTCCTGGTCGAAGAGCCGAGCGTGGAGGACACCATCTCCATCCTGCGCGGACTGCGCGAACGCCTGGAGATCTTCCACGGCGTGAAGATCCAGGACACCGCGCTGGTGTCCGCGGCCACCCTCAGCCACCGCTACATCACCGACCGGTTCCTGCCCGACAAGGCCATCGACCTCGTCGACGAGGCCTGCGCCCGGCTGCGTACCGAGATCGACTCCATGCCCGCCGAACTCGACGAGATCACCCGCCGCGTCACGCGACTGGAGATCGAGGAGGCGGCACTGTCCAAGGAGACCGATCCCGCCAGCAAGGCCCGCCTGGAGGAGCTGCGCAGGGAACTGGCCGACCTGCGCGGCGAGGCCGACGCCAAGCACGCCCAGTGGGAGGCGGAACGGCAGGCGATCCGCCGCGTGCAGGGGCTGCGCCAGGAACTGGAACAGGTCCGCCACGAGGCGGAGGAGGCAGAACGCGCCTACGACCTCAACCGCGCCGCCGAACTCCGCTACGGCCGCCTCCAGGACCTGGAACGCCGGCTGGCGGCCGAGGAGGAGCAACTTGCCGCGAAGCAGGGGCAGAAACGGCTGCTCCGCGAGGTCGTCACCGAGGAGGAGATCGCCGACATCGTCGCTGCCTGGACCGGCATCCCCGTCAGCCGCCTGAAGGAGGGCGAACGCGAGAAGCTGCTGCGCCTCGACGAAATCCTGCGCGAGCGCGTCATCGGCCAGGACGAGGCCGTCCAACTCGTCGCCGACGCCATCATCCGCGCCCGCTCCGGCATCCGCGACCCCCGCCGCCCGATCGGCTCGTTCATCTTCCTCGGCCCCACCGGCGTGGGGAAGACCGAGCTGGCCAAGACCCTCGCCCGGGCCCTGTTCGACTCCGAGGAGAACATGGTGCGCCTCGACATGAGTGAGTACCAGGAGCGGCACACCGTCAGCCGGCTCATGGGCGCGCCGCCCGGATACGTCGGCTACGAGGAGGGCGGTCAGCTCACCGAGGCCGTACGCCGCAAGCCGTACTCGGTGGTGCTGTTCGACGAGATCGAGAAGGCCCACACCGAAGTCTTCAACACCCTGCTGCAGGTCCTCGATGACGGCCGCATCACCGACGCCCAGGGCCGTACGGTCGACTTCCGCAACACCGTGATCATCATGACGTCCAACATCGGCTCCCAGCACCTCCTCGACGGCGCCACCGCCGACGGTGAGGTCAAGCCGGACGCCCGCGCCCTGGTGATGGGCGAACTGCGCGGGCACTTCCGTCCGGAGTTCCTCAACCGCGTCGACGACATCGTGCTGTTCAAGCCGCTCGGTGAGCGGCAGATCGAGCGGATCGTGGAGCTGCAGTTCGACGAGCTGAGGCAGCGCCTCGCCGAACGCCGCATCGCCGTCGAACTCACCGACGAAGCACGGGAGCTGATCGCCCACCAGGGTTACGACCCGGTGTACGGGGCCCGGCCGCTGCGGCGCTACATCTCCCACGAGGTCGAGACGCTGGTCGGGCGCGCCCTGCTGCGCGGCGACGTACAGGACGGCGCGAAGGTCCGCGTCGACGCCGCGCACGGAGAGCTGGTGGTCACCTACGACCTGCCCGAGGACGAGAAGGGAGCGCGGGCGGCATGAGTACCCTGCACGCCACCCACGTCACCTGCCCGCACTGCGGGCGCACCAACCGGGTGCCCGCGGCCGCCGAGGGCCGCCCCCAATGCGCCAACTGCAAGCAGCCTCTGCCGTGGACGGCCGAGGCGGGTGACGACGACTTCACCGAGGTCGCCGAGCAGGCCACCGTTCCTGTCGTGGTCGACCTGTGGGCCACCTGGTGCGGCCCCTGCCGCATGGTGAGCCCGGCGCTGGAGAAGGTCGCCGCCGATCTCGCGGGAAAGATCAAACTGGTCAAGGTCGACATCGACAAGAACCCGCGCCTCGCGCAGCGCTTCGAGGTCCAGGCAGTACCGACGCTGCTGATCCTCGACATGGGACAGACCATCGCCCGGCAGGCGGGGGCTGCACCCGCCCCTGCCCTGCGGCGATGGGTGGAGCAGTCGATCGCCGGCCGCGGACCGGCCGGGAAAGGATGACCGGCCATGACCGTACGGACCGACCCCCACCTCGCCCTCGTACGCCCCGTGACCCCGCGCACCGCGGGATGCGAGGAATGCCTGGCCACGCGTTCCCCCTGGCTCCACCTCAGGCTCTGCCCGACCTGCGGCCACGTCGGCTGCTGCGACTCCTCGCCGAACCGGCACGCCCGCCGTCACGCCGCCGCCGACGGCCACTCGGTCGCCGCGTCGCTGGAGCCCGGCGAGAACTGGCGGTGGTGCTTCGTCCACGAGGCGTTCGTGTGATGCCCGGCGTCTTCGCCGCCGGCGACGTCCGCAGCGGCTCGGTGAAACGCGTGGCCTCCGCGGTCGGCGACGGCGCGATGAGCATCCACTTCGTGCACCGCTACCTGGGCCACACGGTCGAGCCCGGCGGCACCGACAACTCCCCGCAGACCCGTCCGAAGGAGTCCGCTTGGCTCGCATGACACCAAGGGGACGACGAGATCACCAGAAGGAGAAGGAGGCGATGGGAATGGCCACGCCCGTCCGGCACCACCGAGGTGCCGCAACGCAGGCCAGGCCGCTCGGCTGGGCCCGCAATCCGCTGACGGAGTTCGACCAGCTGCTCAGCGAGATGAGCGGGCTGATCGAATCCACGGTGGGAGGCGCGGCGACCGCAGTCGCGTGGACACCCCTGGCTGATGTCACGGAATCCGACGACGCCTTCCACGTCGAGATCGAACTCCCCGGCGTCAAGAGCAAGGACATCGACGTCGAGGCGAGCGGCCAGGAGCTGGTGGTCACCGGAGAGATCAAGGAAAAGGAACGCAAAGGCGTCCTGCGCCGGAGCACCCGCCGCACCGGGGCCTTCGAGTACCGGCTGCGGCTGCCCGGAGAGGTCGACACCGAGAAGATCAGCGCGCAGATGTCGGACGGCGTGCTCACCATCACCGTCCCCAAGGCCGAGGTCGCAAAGCCCCGGCACGTCGAGATCAGCGAGACGAGTGAAAGCACCGGGAGCAACGGCTGACGCGAACGCCGCGGTTCCGGACACCCGTCCGGAACCGCGGCCGGGCCGCCGAGCCGCGACATCGGGGGTGAGTCATGAAGGACGTCCCGCATCACGAGCCCTCACGCGGTGGAGATCCGCCACCGGACTCCTTGCGGCGCCGCAGGCGCCAGGTGCGCAGCAGCCGGAGAGGGAGCATGCCCAGCGGTGTTCGCCGGCCCATGTCCGCCAGGTCCTCGCGGTCGAATGCCCGTGCGTAACGCTCGGCGTCCTGGGG
The DNA here is from genome assembly GCF_000718985.1 of Streptomyces megasporus. Taxonomy (GTDB): domain Bacteria; phylum Actinomycetota; class Actinomycetes; order Streptomycetales; family Streptomycetaceae; genus Streptomyces; species Streptomyces megasporus. The sequence goes on from NZ_JODL01000018.1 coordinate 10,851, forward strand.
CGTCGGATACCGCTTGGTTCCCTTCGCTCCGCACTCCCGCGCGCAACGCCAGAGCATCGTGTCGCCTTCATGAAGAAAGCGATAACGGTGTCCGAGAAAGTGGCAGCGCAGCACAGAAGAACACCTTAGGCGGACCGGCCCACTCCGGCCTGTTCTGTCCCTCAGCGAACAGACCATGGCCCTGAACGAGGAGGCATGGCATGACCACCACCGCCGAGCTCGGTGTCGTCACCACCAAAGTCCCCGCCCGGCTCGACCGGCTGCCGTGGTCCCGATTCCATTGGCGGATCGTCATCGGTCTTGGAACCGTCTGGATTCTGGACGGACTCGAAGTGACGATCGTCGGGGCGGTCGCCGCCCGGATGACCGAGCCGGGCAGTGGCATCAACCTGACCAGTGCCGACATCGGGACTGCCGCCGCCATCTACGTGGCAGGCGCATGCGTGGGCGCTCTCCTGTTCGGGAGGCTCACCGACCGCTACGGGCGCAAGAAGCTGTTCATGCTTACGCTCGGCATCTACATCCTCGCCACCGTCGCGACCGCATTCGCGCACGACGCCTGGTTCCTCTACCTCGCCCGCTTCGTCACCGGTATGGGCATCGGCGGAGAGTACGCCGCGATCAACTCGGCCATCGACGAGCTGATTCCGGCCCGCAACCGCGGGCAGGTGGATCTGGCCATCAACGGCAGCTACTGGATCGGTGCGGCGCTCGGCAGCCTGGTCGCCGTGCTACTTCTCAACGAGAATCTGCTGGCCGACAACCTCGGCTGGCGGTTGGCCTTCGGCCTGGGCGGCCTCCTGGGCCTGGGCATCATGCTGGTACGCCAACATGTGCCGGAGAGCCCACGCTGGCTGTTCATCCACGGGAAGGAAGCCGAGGCGGAACGCATCGTCGACCGGATCGAGGCCGAGGTGCGCCAAGAGACCCAGCGCGAGCTGCCGGAACCGGGCGAGGCGGTGACCGTACGGCAGCGCGACGTCATCCCGTTCAGGGAGATCGCCGGCGTGGCGGTCCGGCGGTACCCGCGTCGCGCCGTTCTCGGTCTGGCGCTCTTCGTCGGACAGGCGTTCCTGTACAACGCGATCGTCTTCGACCTGGGCACGATTCTGAACGGCTTCTTCGACATCGGATCGGGCTCGGTCCCCTACTTCCTGGCCCTCTTCGCCATCGCCAACTTCCTCGGGCCACTCCTCCTCGGCCGGCTGTTCGACACCGTGGGCAGAAAGCCGATGATCGCGGGCACCTACTTCGGCTCGGCCGTCGTGGCAGCCGTCCTCGCCGTCTTGCTGGTCAACGGCTCCCTGACGGCATGGGGGTTCTTCCTGCTGGTCTCGCTGACCTTCTTCGTGGCCTCCGCGGGAGCGAGCTCCGCCTACCTGACGGTGAGCGAGGTCTTCCCCATGGAGACCCGGGCCCTGTCCATCTCGCTGTTCTTCGCGATCGGCACGGCCGTGGGCGGAATCACCGGCCCGCTGCTGTTCGGCCATCTGATTCACAGTGGCGACGCGGACCTGGTGGCCATCGGATTCCTGGTCGGAGCGGCAGCCATGGCGCTGGGCGGGCTGGCCGAGGTCTTCTTCGGTGTCCGGGCCGAACAACAGTCTCTGGAGAACATCGCCCGGCCGCTCACCGCTGAGGAAGCCGAGGCCGCCTGGCGCAACGAGCCCGCGCCGCAGGACGCCCGGGACCGCAGCCGGCCCGAGCGCGATCGGCGGGCCGCCGACGAACGGGAACAGCGGATCGCCGACCGCACCGCCCGCCGCCGGGAGCGGGAGCGCACGGGAGCCCGCCGCTACCGTCCGGGCACCGGATCGGGCAGCAGGATGTATTCGCCGGGGATGGCCGGCACCGCGGGAACGGCAAGCCGTACGTCCGCCGTGGCCGAACAACACCTCGACGACGAGGTCGAACAGATTACCCAGGCGCTCCAGGAATCCGGTCCGACGAGCCGCGACCAACTCGAACAGGCCGTGGGCGGCCGTTCCTGGGGCCCCGGACGATTCCGCCGTGCACTGCGTGAGTCCGAGCGGGAGGCCAGGATCAAGGGCGTCGGTGAGGGCAGCTATGCGCCGACAGACGGACGCGACCGGTCCGGCAGCGCGCCGGACGACCCCCATGACCAACGGTAACCAGCACAGAAGAAGGCAGCAATGAAGTATGACGAATTCCTCGCCCGGGTACGCGAGCGAGGCGAGTACAAGGATCAGGACGAAGCCGCGAACGTCACCAAGGCCGTGCTGGAAGTGCTGGCCCAGCGGATCAGCCCCGGAGAGGTCAGGGACCTGGCATCCCAGCTGCCCGGCCCGCTGGGACAATTTCTGCACCATGCCACGCCGCAGCAGGCGCAGAGCTTCGGGATCGAGGAATTCCACCGCCGGGTCGCCGAGCGCACCAACGCCCGGCCGCGTACGGCGCAGTGGGACGCCAGCGCGGTCCTGACCACCGTTGCCGACGCTGTCACCGGCGGAGAACTGAATCAGATCATCAGCCAGCTCCCCTCGAGCTACGCGGTCCTGTTCGGCAAGGCCGACCTCGCGGACTGAGCCCGAGGCACCCCGGAATGAAAGGCCCACACAAATGGTTGAAACAGGTTTCTCCTCGTTCGACACCATGGTGGACAAGGCCAATCGGCTCCTCAGGGAGGTCGAGGAGGCCTTCGGATGGCCCAAGGAACGGCGTAAGCAGTCCTACGCGGCGCTGCGGGCAGTGCTGCACCCGCTCCGGGACCGTCTCCCGGTCGAGACGGCCGTACAGTTCGGCGCCCAGTTGCCGACCATCGTCAGGGGCGTCTACTACGACGGTTGGAAACCGGCCGAAGCGCCGGTGAGGATGAACAATGAGGAGTTCCTGGCACGGGTCCGGAGCGAATTCCCCTACGCGGTCGAGGGTGGCACCGAGAAGCTGGTCCGCACCGTCCTGAAGACTCTGGCGCTTCATGTGAGCGCCGGCGAATGGGAGCACCTCAAATCCCGGGTGCCGAACTCGTTCGCCGCGCTCCTGCCGTGACCCGGCGAAGGAGGACCTGCTCGGTCATCCACCGTTGCGGTCGCGGGACGAGGGCCCGGCCGGGCGCAGCGTTGCGGCGGGACCGCCTCGACGGTGCTTCCGGGAGACCGGGGCAACGCCACGCCGGGAATTCACCCACGCAGCGCGTGCGGCGTGGAGCCGGACGGCGCCGGCGCCCCGGTGCCGTCCGGCTCCTTCCGTCACGGATCGGGGGGCTGCCACTCGAACAGCAGGATCGTGGCGTCGTCGCTGAGTGTGTTGTGCCGGTGGTCGAGGATGGCATGGATGAGCAGGCGCAGGACCTCCGGGGCGTTCTGCCCCGCTGCGGTCGACCGGATGATGTAGTCGGTGAAGCGCTCCAGGCCGAACTCCTCGCCCGCCTCGTTGCGTGACTCGACGACGCCGTCCGAGTAGAGCAGTATGCGGTCACCGGGTTCGAGGCTGACCTCGTGCACCTGACGGGCGGTCCCGGCGAGACGTGCGGGCAGGCCCAACGGAGGCTCGGGCGGCCGCTCCAGTGCCTTGTGGAGCAGGCGGTGGCGACGGATGAGCAACGGAGGCGGGTGACCGCAGTTGCACCATCTCAGCACACCTGTGGGCATGTGCAGTTGGGTGAAGACACCCGTGCAGAACTGATCTGGTAGCCACTTCGCCAGCGCATCGTCCACGGTGCCCACGAGTTCGTTCAGGCCTGCCCCGCTGCGCCGGGCGTTACGGCAGCCTGCCATGGCGACAGCGGTGGACAGTCCGGACGCCAGATCGTGCCCCATGCCGTCAAGGACTGTGGTGTGCAGGATGTCCTCGGTGAACACGTGGTCGAAGGCATCGCCACCCAGTTCGTACGCAGGCTCCAGAGTCGCCGTCGAGACAACCCGCCCGGTGCCGATCGACCGGGGAGGGAGAAAGGCACTCACCATCTCCGTGGGCAGATGCATCGGCCTGGTACGCATGCGCTGCGCGATGGTGTCGCTGTAGGTGCGCTTGGAGGTGATGATCAACGCGAGGAGCAACGCCGTCGTCCGGCAGCGCCGCAGTCTGAGCCCGTCCAGGGTGTCCGTGGTCAGTTCCAGAACGCCCAGCCGTTCCGCTCCGTCGGCGAGGGGCAGCCATACGTTCAGCTCTCCGGACGGGGTTTCCTCCACCCGGAGAGAGTTGGTGCGGTAGGTCCATCCTGCCAGCGACGTGTCGAGGTCCAGATCCGGCCCGCCCTCGACGAACGGCACCAGCAGTCTCTGCTGGATGTCGACCAGGTAGATCGCTGCTGTCCCCAGGCCCATGGCCTCGGCATACCGGTTCACGACGACGGGCAGTTCCGCGGGTGATGCCAGCTGGGCCGCCCTGACGAATTCCTCCAGCAGCAGCTCCCCCGACCCGACGGACGCGTTCCTGTCCATGCGTTCGATGATCCCCGCGACGACGAGCCGCCACAAACCGAGCGCTCCGATCCCTGAGACGTCGGGTCGGCCTCACCCATCCGGGAGGTGTCCTCCCGGATGGGTGAGGCCTCGGGAACGGCCCGCGACACCATTCACCCGGAGGATCGTGCGGAGCCACGCACACCGCACACCGGTCCGCCGCGACAAGCCGACGGGGCCCGCCGCGGTCCCGGCCGAGCGCACCTGCCGACTGCGTGCACCGTCCGTCCCGAGTCACCCGGCGCGGCCTCGGGCGCCGTGCTTCACCGCCGGACGCGTCATGACGTGGACGTGACGCTGCGGCGCGGGTCCCGGACCGCCTGGCGCTGCCGGCGGACGTCGCAACCGCCCCTCACAGAAGCAGGTCGAAGACGGCTCGGGCTTCGTCCCAGTGCTGGGTCTGGGGGTTCTTCAGGTCGGGGTGGAGGATCTTGAAGCTCTGGGCAAGGGCGAGGCTGAGTCCGCCGATGATGTCCGGATAGGCCGCCTCGGTGTCCTGGTCGGGCGTGCGGTCGAGAGCGGGGTGGGTGGCAAGCTGTTCGAGGATCGGCTTGAGTTCTACGTCCTCGTCGATCGTCCGGAAGCGATGAATGCTCTCCTGCAGGCCCTTGGTGATCGGCAGGTCGCTGGTCCGGATGATGTCGCGTCCGTTGGCCTTGGCTGTGGCCTGGGCGACGGTCAGCAGATCGTAGAGCTTGGCGTCGACGAAGTCGCTGTAACGCTTGAGATCGTTCTTGTCGACGTTCAGCCCCGCGGCCGCACGGAAGAACCTCTCGAACCTGGCGACGGACATCACGGTCATGATGGCAACCTCCGGCTGCGGGCGCCGGGGCGGCTCCCAGCCCCCTGTCTTTCGGCCAGCGTGACCGATGGGGCGCGGGAACACATGCGCATGCCGGGCCCAACCGATCCACCCCGTATTGTCCCGCCAGGCCCAGGAGGCCGACTGCCCGGGGAGCCGAGCGGGCGGTGGACACCGCGTCGCGGAGCGGCCCGCGTCACGGGGTGCCTCCCCTGAGGCGCTGCCGGCAAGGACGGACGGGGCGGTGGCGACCTGCCGGGAAACACCAGGGGAGGCCGTCGACGGCAGCCGGGGCCGGTGGTCGCGGACCATCCCGCCGGACAGCCGCAACCGCGTGCCGGCCCGGCAACCCGGCGGCAGGGATCCGACGCGTCACGTGGCGACGACGCCGGTCCAGGGGCATCCTGTGGGCACCTTACGGTCGTGGGGCAGCCGACGAGAGAGGACCAGCCATGCCGAAGCCGTCGCAGGGCGATACGGTCGTGGCTCTCCTGGCGGATCCGGACGCGCCGACGGAGATCGCTCAGCGCTTGGCCCGGAAACTTCCTGACCGGCTCGCCAGAAAGGCGGGCAAGGGACGACGGTTCGACGTCAGGGTGGTCAGCGGCCCGTCACCGCGGGGACCGAGGACCCGCCCACCGTGATGCGCCGGATCATGGAACGCGCAGAGGTGGAGGACTGGGACGTCGTCGTGGCCCTCACCGACCTTCCGCTGCACTCGCACGGACGCAAACTCGTGGTGGATCTGAACTACGAACACGGCCTGGCGTTGCTGTCCCTTCCCTCGCTGGGGGGCTGGCGGCTGCAGACGAGGGCGCAGAGGGCCGTGGAGGAAGCAGTGCTCGACCTGGCGGGCCCGCGGGCCGCCGGGGCCGAGGGAGAACCGCGAGGCGCACCGCCGCAGCAGCCCTTCGTCGATCCTCTCGCGCCGGTCCGTCCAGACCCGGTCGACGAGGACGAGACCGCCGATCTTCGGTACACCACCGGCGGGCCCCGCGGCTACCTGAGGGTGCTCGGCGGCATGGTCCGGGCCAACCGGCCGTGGCGGCTGGTGCCGGGCCTGTCGAAAGCCCTGGCGGCCGCACTCGCCACGGGAGCGATCGCCACCGTGAACGCCACCGTCTGGAGCCTGGCCGCGTCCCTGAGTACCACGCGTCTCGTGATCGCCATGGTCGGATCCGTCGCACTCATGATCGGCTGGCTGATCGTGGACGCGCACCTGTGGCATCGGACAGCGGAGATCTCCCCGGAGGCGAGGAGGAGGGCGGCTCTGTACAACGCCTCGACGGTCGTGACCGTGGGGATCGGGGTGCTCGTCTGCTACGTCGGATTGCTGGTCATCAACTTGGTGTGGGCGCTTTTCATCCTCAACGACCAGGTGTTCGCCTTCATGACGCGAATCCCGTTGCACGCCACGGAGTACCTGACGCTCGCCTGGTTCGTCGCTTCGGTCGCCAGTGGTGCGGCGGCCTGCCTGGTCGGGGCACTTCTGGCCCTTCGCGAAGGCCATGTTCTCTTCACCCGTTCGGATCTCATTTCGCTCGCGACCATCGCCATCCTGACCGTCGTCGCGGCGTTCCTCAACCGGATGTTCGCACGCGAGCGGGAACAGCTGAGAACGTCCCGCGAGGTGGCGGAGGCCGTCCAGCGCGCGGTGCTGCCGACCGTGCCCGACCGTGTCCGGGGGCTGGGCCGTCGCCACCCGGTACCAGGGCTGCCCAGGAAGAGGCCCTGATCGGCGGCGGCCGTGGTGCCCTCCGGGGGCCCGTCCGAGGAGGGATCGGCGTGCCCCGCTCCACGGTGTACGGGCACCTCGACAAGGCCAAGACCGTTCCGCGTCAGCCGAAGAAGACCACGGTCACGAAGCCCTGAAATCTACTGGCGGGTTACTTGTTCCCTGGTGTCCGGGCTAGGGCTCCGGGGCCGTGTGGGAGGGGCGGCCCGCTTCGCCACCGACGCACACCAGAGGCCGGGGTTCAATGCGGGGATGCCCACCTCGCTGTCAGGACGGTCTCTGAACGAACTTCCACACCTTGAGAACATGCTCCCGCTCCCAGTAGTCGTCGGGCAGGAGCTTGGTCGCCAGCGCCGGGCTGGGCTCCCGGCGCAGGGCGATGATGCCGCCGTCCTCGGTGGTGGTGGCCATCTGGAAGAGGCGGGTGCACAGGCTGCTGAGCGCGCCGAAGAAGGCGAAGCCCTGCCGGGCGTGGTGCGCGGCGGTTTCTTCGCCGACATCGGGGGCGAAGTCGTAGTCGAACCTGACCATGCGCCCGGCGCTGTCGGTCTGTGTCCTTTGCCTGGGCATCCAGCCGCTGTGCAGCGCAAGGAACCAGGCCAGGTGCCATTCGAGGGGGTCGGTGATGACCTCGCCATCACTGCTCCACTCCACGCCGGAGACGGCGACCTGCCGCTCACCATCCTCCGCTTCCGGGCCGGTGGACGGCCGCTCCTGCTCGGGGTCGAAGAGAACGGAGAGCGTCAACGGCGGTTTCCCTGCCAGTTGGGCGTCGCCCAGGAGCGCCATCTCGTTGCCTTTGAGGGCGGAGAAGATGCTCAACTGCCGGTACCGCCCGGCCTCCTCGAAACGGGAGGGGTCGACCAGGGTCCACAGGTTCGGCCCGGCCCAGTGGTGGGCGTACAGCAGGCGACCGCCGGTCGCGCGGGCGTAGGCCTGGGCGGCGGCCATGTCCTCAGCCCGCACTCTGGTCCTTCCTTCCGCACCGGGCTTGACGGACTTGACCTCGACCAAGAGCACGGTGTTGTCGCGCAGCACGATCCTGAAGTCGGGCGGCAGGAGGCTGCCGTCGGTGTCGTCGAAGTAGTACTGCCCGGCGTCCTCGGTTTTGATCAATCGGATGGCGCCCAGAGTCACGGCCACTGCTTCGAAGGCGTACTGCGTCCAGTGCCCCTGCAGCCGGGAGGGGTTGTCCAGCGACCGCTGCAGCGCGGCGCTGAAGGCGTCGGCGGTCTCCGGGTGCCGGTCCCGCAGGAGCGATGGGGTGTGGTCGTCCGGTGGTTCGGGCAGCGCCAGTTCGATCAAGGGCAGGACCTCGATGCCCAACTCACCCTTCCGTCCCCGCCTCAGCGCCACGGCACGGCCCCCTCTCCCTGGTGTGTCCAGCTCCCGCATGCTCCCACCGCCGCGGCAGAGGGGTCATGTGTTTTCGGGCGGGTCGGAAGAGCGCTGTTCGCGGTCCCGCAGGACGGAGGCGATTCGTGCGTCAAGGCTGTGGGAGCCGTGAGCACGTCAGATTCCCTGATCAAAACCCGCAGCGGTCGATCTCCGGAAGGCCGGCCAGGCCGGTGTCGAGCATGATGCGCTCGACGGCGGAACGCATGGGGCGGGCTGATGGTGTCCTCTCCGGTGTGGCGGGGCGGGCCGGTCCCGGCAAGGGGCGGAGTGGTGGTGGGCGCCCGATGGTGGTCGCGGCCGGCGATCGGCCCGTGCCGCCTCCGGCCTGTGCCACAGTGGCCGGGGACCGGCGGGCAAGGCACGAGAGGCGGGCATCGTGCGGCGTGACCGAGAGCCTCCGGTGCTGCGGGAGAAGAGCCGTGCCCCGGGGGCACCGCGGCTGTCGCCGAACATGGAAGGGGCGGCGCCGCTCCGGACCACCCGCCGCACCATATGCCCAAGATTTTGTGGTGGCCGATTGGGGGTGCGGGTGATGGGAACTCCGCATTCACGCGAGAGCGCGGGCCCGAGGAGCGGTGAGAGGTGGGCGGAGCGATGAGTGCGGCCGATGCGGTGCCGGAGATGGTCTTGCTGCGGGCGGTGTTCGATCACCTGGGGGCCGGGGTGTACGCCACGGACACCTCCGGTCGCGTCATCGCCGCCAACCCCCTTGCCGGACAGCTCGTGGGCCGTCCGGCGGCACAGACCCTCGGCCAGGACCTGCACGACCTGCTGTGCCGGGCGGTGGACGGCACGACCCTCCCCCGCGAGAAGTGCCGGATCCACACGGCGACCGATGCGGCGATCGCCGACAGCCGTCCGGACGAGGGCAGCAAGGAGTTCTTTCTGCGGGACGACGGCACCTTGATGGCGGTCATCTGGGCGGTCACCCCCCTGCGCTTGGAGGGGCGGACGGCCGGTGCGGTGCTGGTCTTCCGCGACTACAGCACCCGCCGGGCAGCCCAGGAGGAGATAGCGGCGTACCTGGCGGCGCTGGAGGAGCTGACCGCCCGGCTGAACCTGATCTCCGAGATCTCTGCGGTGCTCGTCTCCACCCTGGAGACCCGTGAGGTGCTGCGGCGGACCAGCCGCCTGCTGGTGCCGGAGCTGGCCGACTGGGCCGCGGTGGACCTGCGCACCGAAGAGGCCGGACCGGTGTGGCGCGTCGCGGTCCACCACTGCGGCGACCCCGATGTGGCCCAGGCGCTTGAAGGGCCCCTGCCGCCGCCACCGCCCGGCTCGGCCCTGGCACGCGCGCTGCGCGGCGCCCAGCCGGTGCTGCTGGATGCCGACGACCTCGCCCTGGAGACCGACAGGCCGCTCGCCACGGCCGCCCACCGGGACCTGTTCGACCGGCTCGGGGGGCACTCGGCCATCGTGGTGGGGCTGCCCAGCCGGCGGAAGGTGTTCGGCGCGCTGACGGTGGCCCGCACCGCCGACTCCCCGCCCTACGCCGACGCCGAGGTCGCGGTGCTCGCCGACATCGGCCGACGGGCCGGGCCGGCGGTCGACAACGCCCAGTTTTTCGTCCAGCAGCGCCACGTCGCCGAGACCATGCAGCGGAACCTCCTCGCTCCCCTGCCGCATGCGGACAACCTGCGTCTCGCCGCCCGCTACCGGCCCGCCGGGGCCGTCACCGAGGTCGGTGGCGACTGGTACGACGCCTTCGTGCTGGCCGACGGCGTCACCGTGCTGGTCATCGGGGACGTGGTCGGCCACGACCTGCAAGCGGCCGCCCACATGGCCGAACTCCGCAACATGCTGCGCGGCCTGGCCTGGAACCACGAAGGGCCGCCCAGCATGATCATGCGGCACCTCGACGACGCGATGACCCACACCAGCAGCGCGCCGATGGCCACCGCCTTCCTCGCCCGCGTCGAAGGCCCCGAAGGCGGCCCGTTGCGCCTGCACTGGACCAACGCCGGACACCCTCCGCCCCTGCTGACCTCCGCAGACGGCCACGCCCGCTACCTCGAAGACAACCCCGACCCCCCCGCTGGGCATGAGTGCCACCCTGGACCTGGGCCTGCCCCGGCACGACGTCATCGACCCCCTGCCGCCCGAGTCCACCCTCCTGCTCTACACCGACGGCCTGGTGGAAGACCGCACCCGCCCCCTCGACTTCGGCATGGCCCGGCTCCGCCTGCGGGCCTCCACCCTGGCCGGCAGCGACGTGGAAGACTTCTGCGACCAACTGCTGGAACTCATCGCCCCCGCCGACGACGACGACGTCGCCCTGCTCGCCCTGCGCGTGCCCCCGGCCGGCGATGTGTCCGGTCGTCTCGTTGACCTGCGGCGATGAGTGATCGGGTCGCACGTGGTGAGTTGTTCGGCCACAGCTGTCCGCTGTTGTGCGGGGGGGGTGTCCCAACTCTGCTTCGTGGGGTGGGTGGTTGATCGCCCGCTCGTTGTGAGTTCACGCCGCGGCGCTCCGATGCGCCGGTGGCCTCCTTGTCTCTCCAAGGGCCCGTCGCCTTGTGCGCACGGGGCTCTTCGCATGTCTGTCCTCTTCCCGCACCTCTTTTTGGGGACGACCATGCCCGTCGAGCGTTTCGCCGACTCCGATCCGCGGGCCATCTGCGGCTACCTCTCCCCGCCGAGGGGCAGGGGCGGGCGCTGCGCGGCTTCCAGTCGGTGGGTCGAGTCAGCGTGGCCTGGGCGACGGGCAGGCCGCCGGCGGTGTCATGCGTTCGGTCGCCTCTGTCGAGCGCTCTGTCGGTGGGTGACGGCGATGAGCGCGGCGTCGTCGTCCAACCGCCCGTCGGTGTGCCGGTCCAGGTCGGTCAGGAGGGCGTCCAGCACCGCGTCGGGATCGGCCGGCAGCGGGCGGGAGAGGAACGGCACCGGGTCGTAGAAGGCGCCGTTGTGGTCGCGGGCCTCCACCACGCCGTCGGTGAACAGCAGCAGGATCGCGTCCGGTGGCAGCGGGTGCCGCTCGATGGGTACCCGGGGGCGGCCCAGGTCGCCCAGCCCCAGCGGCAGGGCCGGGGTGGCCGGCTCCAGCGCCCGCACCCGCCCTTGCTGGAGGAGCAGCGGCGCGGGATGGCCGAGGTTGACCACGCGCAGTTCGCCGCCGTCGGCGGGGACGTCGACGACGACGGCGGTGGCGAAGGACTCCATCCCGCTCTCCTCGGCCTTGAACTCCTGGGCGCGCTCCTCCAGCCGGTCGACCACGTCGGCCGGGTCGGGCAGGCGGGTGGCCTCCCGGAAGGTGCCGAGCAGACTGTTGACGGTCCGCACCGCCTCCAGGCCCTTGCCGCGCACGTCGGCGATCAGCAGCCGAGTGCCGTGGGAAGTGGAGTGGGCGGCGTAGAGGTCGCCGCCGATGGCGGCCTCCTTCGCGGCGGCCCGGTACCGGACGGCCACGTCCAGCGGTCCGATGTGCCTGGGCGGGGTGGGGAGCACGGCGCGCTGGACGGCCTCGGCGACCTCCCGGGCGTCCTTCAGCCGCTGCCGGTCGTGGGCCATCGTCCGGTTGAGGAGCGCGGCCAGGACGGTCAGCACGACGATGCTGGTGAACGCGACGGCGCGGGCGGTGGAGAACAGGTCTCCGCCGCTCGCGTAGGTCAGGGCGGCCCCGGCCGCCAGGGCCGCCACCCCGGTGGCGATCGTGCCGGCCAGGGAGTAGACCGGGGCGGCCAGCACCGGCGCGGCCGCCAGCAGGGGGAACGTGCTGGTCTCCGGCGGGGCGAGGACGTCGACGACGATCGCGGCGAGGACGACCGCGACGGGCAGCACGGCGGGCCAGCGCCGCCGGCCGACCGGGGGTGTGCGATCACGTGCCATGCTCTGCCGTCTCCGTGCTCCCGCGTCGATCGTGGAGGAGATCCAGGCCCCAGTCTCCGCTGTCCCCCGCCCCGCGGCGACCGCGACACCCGCCGTACGCGGGCCACACGAGGCCCACGACCGACGACGCGGGACAGCCACCGCGGGAGCCGCCGGACCGGTCGCCTCGGAGGGAGTGGCTTCCACCGATCTCGGTGGAACCACCGCAGGTCGCCGTCGATGTGCCGGGGCACGCGTCGGTAGCGTGGCAGGCTCCGGGCGGACATCAGTCGGCCGAGCAGCGTCCAGCGCACGAACCGCGTCAGTTCCTCCTTTTTGAACTCCCAGGTGCCGGTGGCGACGTCGAACCCGGCGAGCCCGTCGTCCACCATCCACGCCTCTCCCTGCTCCTGTGGGGCGCGCACTCGTACCGCCGGCACCACGTCGATCCAGTCCGGCGGTCTGGTGTGCGGGCACACCCAGCACACCGCGATCTTCTCGGCTCGGTAGCGGGCGGTGCGGGCTCGGATGTCCGCTGCCGTGATCGGGGAGAGCTGTGCCTCCCAGGCCATGCGTCGTGTGCCGTCCGGTGAGGTGGCCATGACGTCCGCCCGCCAGGAGCCGTCGGCGGCCGACACCTCCAGTTCGGCGTACCAGCCTGCCGTGCGGATCGCGCCGGCCAGTTCCAGCTTGAGCATGTGGTGTTCCCACGACTCGGTGGACAGCTCGCACGACGGTGGCCGCCCCGGGTCGTGGCAGAAGAACCGCACGCCGTGGGGGGAGTGCTTGGCGTGGACGCCCCAGCCGCACTCGGGGCAGGTGAGCGGGGCGCGGGGGCGGGCCTTGTGGATGTGGGCCCAGTCCATTCCGCGTCCGAGGTCGGGCAGCGTGGCGTCCAGGTGTCCGGCGTCGGGGTGCAGTGCGGTGAAGGGCATGAATCGCACCTCCTGGCAATCCAGTGCATATCGCGGCGTATCTGACAGAGGAGCAGATAGCAGGCGGCACTGACAGCGCCCTTGTCGGCCGCCGGCCGGCGCGCGGTCGGCCGGTGTTCTCCGGGAGGGGGCGAGGTTCCCGGCCGGGCGGTCCGCCGACGCGCGGGGGGCCACTCGCCCCCGAACCACCCCCCCCGGTTATGCGTTCAGTAAAATTCATTGCGAGCATCGTAAAAAATGGTGGATGCTGGAGACATGCACTCGCTCGAAGCCATCGCCGCCATCGCCGTCCCCCTGCCGCAGCCCGGCGACGTCACCCCCGCGGACGCCTACGACGACGCCCTCCAGGACGCCCTGGAGCAGCGCAAGAAGCTCGCCGACAACCTGGAGGGAGCCTGGCTGGCCGAGGACCACGACCCGCTGCTGACCGTCCTGGCCGCCGCCCGCGACCGCCGCCGGCGGGCCGAGGCCGAGATTCGCCGGCTGATCGCCTACGGGCGGGAGTTCACCCGCCCCCGCCCCTACCGGCTCGAGGACCTCGCCACCGCCGCCGGGATGTCGGTGTCCGGGGTGCGCACCGCCTACAGGGAGGAGGACGTCGACGCCGTCGCCGAGACCACCGGCCTCACCCCCCGCGCCCGGCGGGCCGCCGACCCGCCCGAGCAGACGCGGGAGGCCCGGTGACCAGCCCGCCCGACCGGCCGCCCGCCGAGACACCCGCGGGCGGCCTCGGCCCCTCCCCCGCCTGTCGCTGCCCCACCCCCTGGCCGTCGCTGGTCACCGTCGTCGAGGGCCGCACCCTGGCCGCCGTCCCCGCCGACACCCCGGGACCGGCCGCCGCGCTGTACCGCGCCCGGTGCGGAACCTGCGGCACCGAATATCCACTGCCCTGGCGGCTGGCCCGCCCCCACCACCACGCCGCCTGACCTCACCTCCCCGACACGGCCCCGGCCACGTCACCACCACCGGTGCCGGGCGGGCCCGACGCCGGGTGGGCGGCATCTTGTGTTGACGGCCCGCGCGTCGAACAGGCGCCGGGCGTGGACGGGCGGCCGACGCCGAGCGCGACGGTGTGGGCGCAGCCCCCACGCCGCTGGTGACCCGGGCCCGGGCGGCGCGGCGCACCGCCGCCGTGGCCTGGTCCCACGGCGAGTCCGATGTGATCGAGCGGTTCAACGCGCTGATCTCCGGCGCGTACGTCTGGGTGCCCGACGACGACCGTCCGGGCCCCGCCGCCGCGCGGTTGGCGCAGTTGCCCGTCCACTGGCTGGCGGACTGGACGCTGTGTTTGGACGTCGAGTGCGGGCCCCGGCCCGACACCGTGCTGCACCGCCTGTACGGCGCGGTGACGGCGTTCGAGGCGGAGGCCGGCCTGGAGTTCTCCCCCACCGGGGGTCACCCGCCCATCGTGGTGCCGGTCCACCGGATCGTCGCCCTGACCGGCGACCGGCACCGGCACCGCCGCTTTGGAGAGGTGCCCGCCCACGAACCGTACGACGAGCACGAGCCCGCGCCGGAGGTGTGACGCCCCCCGAGGGGGCCGGTGCGGGAGGTGCTCGCCGCCGGCCCGGGGCCGGGGGCGCGCTCGTACGCTCCTGGCGGATCGCCTTCACGTGCTCAGGTGATAGGCCTTTTCCGTTATGCGAAGCGGCGCGTCGGCCGGGCCCTTGATGAACGGGCCGCGCCAGCGGATCTTGTGACGGCCGAGGCTTGGATACCACTGGTTGACCTTGTGCATGCGCACGGGCCAGCGGTGGTGGTACCGGCTGGGGCCGGGGGGTTGCCCTGTCCGGGCGGCACGGTCCGAAGTTCTCCGCAGGTCGATCAGGCGGATCGCTCCGGGGGCCTGGTCGCGGGTGGGGTTTTCGGCGGCCGGTCGGTGGCGGTCGCTCGTGCCCGGGGGTGTTGCGCCGGTCGCGGTGGTGACGCCTTGCGCGGCCAGGCGCCAGAACGCGAAGAGGTACCGCTCCGCGAAGTCGTTGTACGGGTCCTCGATCGGCTCGCCGTTCCACTGGGCGGCGTGGGGTGCGGGGCGCTGGTTGGTGCGGACGAGGTCTCCGACGGCGGTGTGGAGCATGCGTCGCGCCTGGAGAGAGACGACTGCCTCGGTGTGCGAGGAGGTGCTCCTGGTGGCGGCGTCCGCGCGTATGCCGTTGGTCCCCGCGGGAAACCACGGGGGCGCCGGATGGCCGCCGGCTCTCGTCTCCGCCAGGAACTGCGCCCACTCCGATGTCTTGGTGGGGCCGTCGGTGCGGACCATTCCGCTGACCCCGACTGCGGGGTGCTCTTCGCCGGCGGATCCGTACATCGTGCCGAAGGTCCAGCCCAGAACGCTGAGGTCGCCCAGGTCGGCGTTGCGGTTGAGGAGAACGACCGGTTCCGGCATGACCACGAGGCCGGCGCGCAGGGGGATGTCGGTGTCCCGGTCGAGGGTGAGCAGGTCTGTGGCGTCCAGTGTCATGGCGGCCGCCATGACGGCCGCGTGGGCCGCCGGTGAGACCACGCAGATCTCCGCGTGCCGCAGCAGGGCGATTTGGCGTTGCCGTTCCCACACGGCGTAGTCGGCGATGAGCTGGGTGCCGTGCGGCCACGGGCCGGGGTATCCGGCTTCTCCCAGCATCCAGGCGGCCGTTTCCTGCCACGCCTGCCCGAGTGACAGACCCGCGCGGATGTGGTGCCACAGGGCGTGTTGGAAGTTCCTGTCGGTCGTCGCGGCGAGGCAGGCGGCCACGTAGGGGTTGTCTTCCAGGCGCAGAAGCGTGACGGTCCGGTCGTGCAGCGCGGCGCGAGCCGCGGCGGTGGCATCCCACTGCCGGACTTCCTGTCGGGTGCGTCCCTTCTTGCGCCTGCTCGCCTTGCCCATTTCCGCGCCGCCTTTGCGTTCCGCCGTCGGGTCGTCTCGTGCTCGTTCGTTGGGCAGTCTGCGCGGCTCGGTACGCGGTCGAGGCGGGCGCGGGGCGCTCGTCCCGCCGGGCGGGACGGCGGGAGACACGGAGGGGTTGCCGGTCCCGGTGGGCGGGATGGGCGCTGCCGTCGTCTTCCGGGCGGGGGCGGGTGGGCTCAGCGAGCCGGCGGGCGAGGGCGGCGGAAATCGACGGCCCGAGCGGCGCTCCGCAGGGTCGTCTCGGCGACCTGACGGACGTCGGCGGGGATGTCGCCGCGCTCGCGGACCAGGCGGTCGTAGATCGGCGTGCCGGTGGGCTGTTTGGTGCCGGTCGGGTGCATGCGTCGGTGTCCCCCTTTTTTCCTCTTGTGGTGTGCGAAGCGGCCCGAGTCCAGGGCGGCGCGGGTGGTGGCCGGGCCGAAGGCGGTCACGGGGTCCGGGGGTTGGGGCGGTGGGCGCTGTTGTGCGGAGGTGTTCGCGGCCCGGCCCTGAAGGGCCGGACACCCTGCCCGGAAAGAGAGGTGGGCGGTCCGCCGCGGGCGGCGGTTACCGGTTCCCGCCGCCCTCCGTGGCCGCCGGAGGCGACGGGTCGGCGACGTGTTTGAGCGCGCTGCGGGCCCGGTACCGGTCTTCGGGGGCGCAGGTGGTCCAAAAATCGTGGGTGACGATCTGCTCGGACAGTTCCAGCAACTGCTCGCGCAGCCGGCGTTCGGTCTCCGCCTGCTCGGGGGTGTAGCCGGGGGATGCGGCGATCGTCACCGTGCGGGTGGTCCCGCCCGGGGCGGGCTCGGCCAGGGTTCGGCCCGGCAGCGGCTCGGCGCTGCGCGGCAGCGTGCGGCACAGGCCGGTGTACTCGCCCCGTACCCGGTGCAGTCGGCGCTGCAGGTGCAGGAGGTCGTCCGGGAACGGGAAGGGCGTGTCGTCGGCCACCCGGCCATGCTACGTCTGTTCGAATACCGGGTGCGGGGTGACGCCGCCGGAGGGTCGCCCGAACGCCGGGCACCCGCCGGCCGCCCGCCGGTCGAGGTCCTCTTCGGTGGGCCGGGGGGCGAACGGTGTTCTCCCGACGGGCGGCCGTGGCCCGCGGTGCGGGCCGGGCATGATGGGGCGTCCGATTCTGTTGGGGGGATCATGCTGACGGCTGTGTTCCGTGGTCATGCGGGGTATGTGGTCTTCTCCCTCGCCGTGGTGCTCACGGTGGGGGCGGTGACCTGGCTGGTCTTATCGCGGCGGGCGGAGGGAAGACCGTGGTCGGGCGCGGCGCTGAGCGGCGCGGTCGCGACCGAGGTGTGTTTGACGATGTGGTCCACCGGCGGCGGGATGACGGGGCGGTGTGTGGTCAACCGCGATCTGGCCGAGCCGTTCCTCACCGCGCAGGGGCTGTGGAACGCGGCGATGTTCGTCCCCATCGGGCTGTTCGGGATGCTCGCGGTACAAAGACCGACGCCGGTGCTGGCCGGGGTGGTGCTCCTGACGGTGGCCACCGAACTCGCCCAGGGGGCGCTTCCCCTGGGCCGGGGCTGCGACACCAGCGACGTGGAGATGAACGCGGTCGGCGGCCTGCTGGGGCTGGTGGCCGGCCGGCTCCTCCTGTGGGCTCGGGGACGGCCGGTGCACCGCTGGCGGGCGGGGGCCCCTCAAGCGCTTGCGGCCTCCGCGGCCGTCGCGCTCGCGGGAGCCGTGGTGTGGTCGGTGTGGATCACCCCGACCGCCGTCGACAGCACCTCCCTGCGGTTCGCCGACGGCGAGCAGAAAGCCGCCGCCGAACAGGCGGTGCGGCAGGCCTTCGGGGATCGCTACACGGTGGTGAACGTCCAGGCGAGCCCGGAAACCGCCGACGCTCCCGGGCAGTTGTTCATCGCGCTGGACGAGGGGTTCGCGGAGCTGTCGTGGCCCGGTGCCGACCGGTTCTCCGCCTCCCTGCACTCCCCGCCCCCGCGGGAAGGTCACGGCTTCCCCGTGCCCGGCGCCGGTGTGCCACCGCGGGACGGGTCCGACGCGCTGGCCATCGCGCGACGCTACGCCGCAGAGCACTACCCGTGGGTGCTGCGCGGCTTCGAGGCCGAGGTGAGCGCGGCCGACGCCGACGGTGAGCGGGGGTGGCGGGTCGACTGGTACCGCGTGCGGGACGGCATCGTGATGCCCGCGCGTCTGGATCTGCGGATCGGAGCATCCGGGCAGGTGACCGACCTGTTCGTCCACCGGGTGGAGGACCCCGAGGGCCTTCCGAAGGTGACGCTCGGCGAGGAGGACGCCCGGCGTGCCCTGCGCGCCCATTTCGCGAACCGGCCCTCCCCGGGAGGAACGTCGACCATCCACGTCCACGACCTGACCGCCGTGCTCAGAGAAGGGAGGTGGCGGGCCGAGTGGCCGGTCACCGTGGAACCGTTCGACGCTTTGTTCTCCGTCGACGCCTCGACCGGGACGGTGCACGACAGCGTGGACGCCCGGCCCAGAGCCGGTTGACCTGCCCGACGGTGTCGCCCACGACGCCCCCGGGCCGTGTCGGGGACGCCGGACCGGGTACTGGGAAAGGCCCTGCCCAGCCCCGACGACGTAGGGAGAAACCATGTCCGATGAGCAGAAGAAGCTGGTCGAGCTGATGCGGGACATGCCCATCGCCATGATGACCACCTACGGACCGGAGGGACCGCGCAGCTTCCCCATGGCCCGCCAGGAGGTCGACCCCGGCGCCGAACTGTGGTTCATCACCGCCCGGGACACCCGCCACGTCCGCGACATCGGAGCGGACCCGCGGGTGTCCCTCACCTTCTCCTCCCGCGACGCCTGGGTGGCGATGACCGGGAGCGCCCGGATCGTCGACGACCACGCCAAGCTCAAGGAGCTGTGGAACACCTTCGCCGAGGCGTGGCTGCCCGGCGGCCCCGAGAACCCGGACGCGGTGCTCCTCCGGGTCGACGTGGAGCGTGCCGAGTACTGGGACACCCCCGGCGGCAAGGTGTCCTCACTGATCAGCTTCGTCAAGACGAAACTGACCGGCGACACCTTCGACGCGGAGCACGGGACCGTCAAGCCGTAGGCGCTGTGGCGGCCCCGGCGCCCCGCGCCGGGGCCGCTCCTCGCTCCTCGCCTGGCCGCGTCAGCGTGAGGTCGGGCACGGATCACTGTGACCGGCGTTCCGAGCACTCGGTGACAAGCCGGGCCCCTGAAGAACCCGACTCTTGATCAACTCTTGCGGCGGTGCCTTGCCTTGCACTAACAACGTGCACCATGAACCTGTTCAACCGCAGCTCCCCGCCCCGCCGTACGGTGGCCCATGCCGCTCCGGCGGTCCCAAACCCCGCTGTCCTGCCTGATCCCGCCCTCGCGGCTCTGACCGGGGAGTGGGTGATCGACCCCGCGCACAGCAGGATCGGATTCTCCGTCCGGCACGCCATGGTCACCACGGTGCGCGGCTCCTTCACGGAATACGAAAGCCGCCTCTACTTCGACGGCCGTAACCCGGCTCGCTCCCGGGCCGAGATCGTGCTGTCCAGCGCCAGCGTCGAAACCGGGGTGGAGCAACGCGACGCCCACTTGGTCAGCCGCGACTTCTTCGACGCCGCGACCTACCCGCGCATAAGCTTCACGAGCACCGCCGTGCAGCTCGCGAGCAAGGACGTCTACCGCATGACCGGCGACCTCACCATCAAAGACGTCACCCGCCCCGTCGTCCTGGAGCTCACCTACATCGGGCATGTCGTCGATCCGTTCGGCTACGACAGGGTCGGTTTCGACGGCACCACCACCATCAACCGTTCCGACTGGGGCCTGACATACAACACCAGACTGGCCCAGGGGGGTTCCCTGGTGAGTGAGAAGGTCCGTCTCCAATTCGACATCGCCGCCACCCGCATCCCACCCGCCGGCTAGAGAGCTTCCTGTCCCGGTGGGGTGTCGGGCTCGAGGCGGGTGCCGCACCGGTTCGGAGCGCTTCGCGAGTGATGCGGCGGTGGCGCACGGTCCGGCCGAAAGCCGCCCCACGACCCGGCGTCGTGAGATCACCGTGAAGTCTTCGACACCGGGGTCGCGGCCGGGACGGGGAACCGACGAAGACTCCCGTGCCGGTGGGGTGGGACATCAACCGCCTCCCTCACCGGCGTGGGAGCCTCGTGCACCGCGGGCGCGACCGCCCTCGCCCGGTCAACGGCCACGGTGAGAGGGCTCGGCGAGGCGACCGACGCTCCGAGTGCCTTGGGACGCCTCGGTGACGTGCCGGCGAGCGCTCGCCTCCCGGCCTCGACCTACCGCACCTGTTCCGCGAGTGCTTCGGTGAGGTCGCCCATGTGCTTCCGGGTCAGTGAGGTGTGCCCCGCGTTCCCGGCGCCGACCAGGAGGGTGGCGTATCCGTCGCCGTCGAGCCTCAGGCGTACGGAGGCGACGTTGCCGCTGTCGGTGACGACCACCTCCCCGATCTCGGCCCGCCCGACCTCGTCGACGTAACCGGTCAGGTCGTCGGTGCTCGCCGCGCTCAACGACGAGGCCACCGGCGCGAGCGGGGCGATCCCGATCGGTTCACGGCCGGCGAGGGTGTGCACCCGCACGTCCTCCTCACCGATGTGGAACGTGCAGCTCACCAGGGCGCCCGGGTTCTCGGCTAGCGGATCACCGGGCTTGGCGCGCTTTCCGCCCTCGGCCGTGGCGACCGGTTCGTCGCCGTCCTGCGCGGGACCGGTCCCGGCCTCCGCGTCCAGGCCCGCGGCCTTAACGGCCTCGGCCATGTCGTACGGCAGCGGGCAGGTGTCGGTTCCGTCGTCCGGTATACCGTCGGCGATGTCGACCAGGCCGCTCAGGCTCAGCGGTTCCGCACCGCCATCGTTCCGGCAGCCGGTCATCAGGGCCACCGCGGTCAGAACGGCTGCGATCGTCGGTCGGTGTCGTGGATGTGTCACGTGTCGCGTCCTCTGTGCTCTCCGGGTCGGTGTGCGGTGCGGCCGAACCGCCGGCATCGACGGCACCGCTGTACGGTCCTGCGGGCTCGGGGCGCGATCCGTCACCTCCGTGACGGTGCCGCGGCGGGGCCCGCCCGGTGGCGGGGGTGGGGTGGGAGTCAGGTGGCGAGGCCGCCGGCGAAGGGCATCGTCCGCCACCGCTCGACGGACGGCTTCAGATAGTCGACCAGCGGGGGCAATTGCGGCGCGAGGATGAGGTGGGCGAGGGTTCGGAGCATTCCCACGGTGTTCACGAAGCGCATGACGTCCGCGTCCAACGGCCGCATGCCGTTGCGACGCGCGCCGCGGTTGTAGGCGGCTTCGAGGTCGGGCCCGAGGGTGGCGAGGTCCCATTCGACCGGGCCCAGGGTGACCATCTCGAAGTCGGCGTACCGGTCCCCGTCCACGCCGGAGAAGATGTTCGCGGGCGGGCAGTCGCCGTGGACGGGCTGAAGGTCGATTCCCGGGAACGCCTCCTGGAACGCCGGGCGGGAACGTACGAGCGGCTCCAGGACCTGCCACTCGCGGCGTGCGCGGTCCAGGTCGGCCGGGGCGAGGAGATCGGGGTGCCGCTCCAGCCGTACGAGGCTCTCGGTGACGAATCGCGGTTCGGCGGTGGAGAGGAACGACAGCCGGCCCGGGTAGTCGCGCAGCGCGGCGTGCAGGTCGGCGACGCTCTCGGAGTTCGCCGCGTAGTCGGGCTCTTTGCCGCGGTCCTCCTGGAGGAACTGCCAGAACGTGATGGAGAACCCGTCGCGCCGAACGGGCGCCGGCGGCACGAGTGGGCTGGGCGGGATCACCGGGGTTCCCCGGTCCGCGAGCCATCGGGTCACGTCCAGCTCGGCCCGCCGGCGGACGGCCAGGGCGTCGAGGTCCTCGCGGTACGGCAGGACGGTGGGGATTCGGGCCACGACCGGTGCGGGCGCCAGATGGACGACGACGGAGAACACGTCGTGAAGCACCTCGGCATCGGTCACCGTGAGCCCGAGCTCGCGCCCCGCCCCGACCGCCGCGTCGACGGCGGCCGAAGTGCGGTGGGCGAGCTGTTCCTCCGTCAGGAAAACGGTCATGGCCCCATCGTTCCATCCGGGACGGCGCGGCGGTCGGGCCGGTCGCGGAAGCGCGGTTGCCGCCCGCCTCGCCGCACCGCCGACGCCGGCACCGCACCGGCCGCCCTCGCCCTGCGGGCCGCCCCGGATTTCCGTCAATCACCTTGTTGTCACCATGTGACCCGGATTGCTCCGGTCGTTTATATTGGGTGGCGCCAAGCCTCTGCCGGGCTCCACAGCACATACCGATGCTGGGAGGAACGTCAGGCTGCCCCGATGACGGGCCGCCTCGAGCCTTGGAGATCTCGGTGAGCGCCTTCTCGGCGGGACCACTGCGCGCCGACTCGCCCGGTACGCGCCCGGTGCGGCATCCCTCACACCTCACGGTCGCCCTCACGGCCGCATCGTCGACATGAACTGGCGTGAACTCGCGGCGTGCCACGGCGAGGACCCCGAACTGTTCTTTCCGATCGGCGACGGAGACGCGGCAGCGCGGCAGACGGAGCGTGCCCGTGCCGTCTGCCGACGCTGCCCCGTGGCGAGGGCGTGCAGGTCCTGGGCGGTCAGGAACGGCGAAGTCGAGGGGATATGGGGCGGGACCACGGCGTCCGAACGCAGGGCGCTCCGGCGTCGCCTCCTCCGGCAGGCGCCCGAGGAGTAGCACGGGCCCGCCGGGCCGGTAGCGGACGCCGCCCCTCCGCGGTCCCTCGGCTCGACGTCCGGCCCGTGCCACGCGATCGCACCGGCCGGTCGCACGGCCGCGGACACGTGCTCGCCGACGGCGGGTCGACTCGGGGCGCGGCGGCGGCCGGGCCCTCGTCCCGAGCCCCGGCGGTGCGGCCACACCCCCGCAACACTTCCAATATCCCACATCATGGACAGCCTTTAACCAGTGCGTGAGATGCGTGAGATCGTTGCAGTGCCCGCATCGGTCGCGCGGCCTTGCCACGAGGGGGGCCTGTGCCGCCGTGCGGGACCGCCGGCCCACCACGTCGGCGGCCGAACTCCACCCTCGTGGGAAAGTCCCAGAGATGTCCGCTCCCGCCACCGGGCCCGCCCAGGCACAGGCGCAGCCCCCGTCACAGTCCCCGGCCGAGGCCACGCCCGTCAACTCACGGTCCCGCGTCCTGGTCGCCAGCCTCATCGGCACGACGATCGAGTTCTACGACTTCTACATCTACGCAACCGCCGCGGTCCTGGTCTTCCCGACGCTCTTCTTCCCCAGCAGCGACCCGACCACGGCCCTGCTCTCCTCCTTCGCGGTCTTCGGCGCGGCGATGGTCGCCCGCCCGGTCGGCGCGATCGTCTTCGGCCACCTCGGCGACCGCCTCGGCCGCAAGGGCACCCTGGTGGCCTCGCTGCTCACGATGGGCATCGCCACCTTCCTCATCGGTGTTCTGCCCACCTACGCGCAGGCCGGCTGGGTCGCCACGGCTCTGCTGGTGCTGATGCGGCTCGCGCAGGGCTTCGCGCTCGGCGGCGAGTGGAGCGGCGCGGCCCTGGTCGCCACCGAGAACGCGCCCGCCGGAAAGCGCGCGCTGTGGGGCACGTTCCCGCAGCTCGGAGCTCCGCTCGGGTTCATCATCGGCAACGGCCTCTTCCTGATCATCGGCGCGCTGCTGCCCTCCGCGGCGGGCGCCGACCCCTCGCAGCCCTCCGAGGCCTTCCTGAGCTGGGGCTGGCGGATCCCGTTCCTGTTCTCGGCCGTCATGGTCGCGATCGGCCTGTGGGTGCGGATGCGCCTGGTCGAGTCGCGGGTCTTCGCGAAGACCCAGGAGGCCGGGAAGGTCCGCAAGCTGCCGCTGGCCACCGTCTTCCGCCACCACTGGAAGCAGTTGATCCTCGGCACCTTCGCGATGCTGGCCACGTACGTCCTCTTCTATCTGATGACGACGTTCTCGTTGAGCTACGGCCGCACCGCCAAGGACGCGGACGTTCCGGGCCTCGGCTACAGCTACACCACCTTCGTCCTGATGATGATCTTCGGTGTGCTGTTCTTCGCCGCGTTCACCCTGGTCTCCGGCCCGCTCGCGGACAAGTACGGCCGCCGCAAGACCCTCGCCTGGGTCACCGCCGCCATCATCGTCTTCGGTCTGGTCTGGGTGCCGCTGATCGACCTGGGCACGGTCGGCGTGATCCTGTGGCTGGTCCTCGGCTTCACCTTGATGGGCATGACGTTCGGCCCGATGGGCGCGCTGCTCCCGGAACTCTTCCCGACCAGCGTCCGCTACACCGGTTCCGGCGTCTCCTACAACGTCAGCTCCATCCTCGGCGCGGCCGTCGCCCCGTTCATAGCGGTCGCCCTCTGGGACGTCGGCGACGGCTCCCCGTGGCTGGTCGGCGTCTACCTCTCCGTGATGGCCGTCCTCACCCTGGTCGCTCTCCTCATCGGCAGGGAGACGAAGGACGTCGCCCTGGACGAGGGCGAGGCCCCGGCGACCCCCGCCGAGACCGCGACCTCGTCCGCCTGACACGGAGCGAGTCCGACGACCACCCGGTGCCCGCGGCCGAAACAGGCCGC
Source organism: Streptomyces megasporus (assembly GCF_000718985.1). Classification (GTDB taxonomy): domain Bacteria; phylum Actinomycetota; class Actinomycetes; order Streptomycetales; family Streptomycetaceae; genus Streptomyces; species Streptomyces megasporus. The sequence continues at coordinate 35,334 of NZ_JODL01000018.1, forward strand.
GGGCACCGTCGTGTCCGGGGCCGGGCGGGCGCCACCACGCCCACCACCACGCCCATCGCCCCGATCCGCCCACGACCGGCGGGGCCCGTTCCCTCTCCGGCCACGCTTCCCGGGCCGCTCGGCGCCCCTGTGGCCCCCCTCCCCCGGTATGCATGCCATGCATGTCACAGCATGTAAATCATTCACTTGCTCAATGTAATGCCGGCCACTTCACTGGTGGCATGGCCACCACACCCACCTCCGACATCGACCTCTTCGCCGACGAGGTCGTGCTCGACCCCTACCCCGTCTACGCCGAACTGAGGGAGCAGGGGCCTGTCGTCCACCTCCGGATGAACGACGTCCACGTGCTGACGCGGTACGACACCATCCGTGGCGCACTCGCGGACTGGGAGTCGTTCTCCTCGACCTCGATCGCGTTCAACCCGATGGCCAACGAAGCGCTCACCGGCACCTCGCTCGCGTCCGACCCGCCGGAGCACACCCGACTGCGCGCCGCGCTCACCGAGAACCTCTCCCCGCGTGCGCTGCGCGGTCTGAAGGGGCGGATCGAGGCGAAGGCCGACGCTCTCGTCGCGGAGCTCGTCGAGAAGGGCTCCTTCGAGGCGATCGACGCCCTCGCCCGAGCGTTTCCGCTGGAGGTCGTCGCGGACCTGATCGGCTTCACGGGCCACGTGCGCGACAACATGCTGCGCTGGGGGCAGGCCGCCATGCAGGTCCTCGGCCCGACGAACCAGCGCACGGCCGAGAACTTCCCCGTCGCCGGCGAACTCTACGAGTGGTGCTCCCAGGTCGAGGCCACCGACCTGACCGAGGGGTCCGTGGGCCGCGGCATCTTCGACGCCGAGGCACGAGGCGCCATCCCGCCGGGCACGGCCGGCCACATCATCCACCAGTACCTCGGCGCCGGCGTCGACACCACCATCGCGGCGATCGGCAACATCGTCGCCCTCTTCGCCCGGCACCCCGACCAGCTCGCCCTGGTCCGCGCGAACCCCTCGCTGGCGCCGGCCGCGTTCAACGAGGTGCTGCGCTTCTGGCCGCCCATCAACGCCTGGGGCCGACGTGCCACCAGGGACGTCGACATCGACGGGGTCGTCATCCCCGAAGGCGCGCAGGTCGCGATCCTGCTCGGCGCCGGCAACCGCGACCCCCGGCACTACGAGAACCCGGATGCCTTCCTCGTGGAGCGCAACCCGGTCGACCACCTCTCGTTCGGCTACGGCCCCCACGGCTGCGCGGGTCAGGGACTCGCCCGCCTGGAGGCCCACGCCGTGATCGGAGCGCTCTCCCGGCGCGTCGATCACCTCGTCGTCGGACCCGAGGTCCGTGTACCCGGCAACACCACCCGGAGCATCGAGGAGCTCCCCGTCCTGGAGGTGATTCCCGCATGAGAATCGTTCTTGACCGCCCCCGCTGTGAAGGCCACGGCCTGTGCGAGGAGGCCGCCCCGCAGCTCATGCACCTCGACGACGACGGCGAGCTCGTCCTCGACCGCGAGGAGGTCGAGGGAGCCGACGCCGCCCTGGCGAACGCCGCCGCCCGCGTGTGCCCGGTCGCGGCGCTGAGGGTCATATGAGCGGCGGCACGGTGGACCGCGTCGTTGTCGTCGGCAACGGGATCGCCGGGCTCACCGCGGCCGACACGCTCCGCGAGGCCGGCTTCGACGGCGAGCTGACCATCGTCGGCGACGAACCGCATCCGGCGTACAGCCGCCCGGCCCTGTCGAAGGCGCTGCTGCTCGACGGCGACGACATGACGTCGCACGAGCTCCCGCCGACCGGTCACGGGGCGAAGGAGCTGCTGGGCGTCCGGGCGACCGGGCTCGACCTCGACCGCCGGCTCGTCACCCTCGACGACGGCGCGGCCCTGCCGTACGACCGCCTCGTCCTCGCCACCGGCTCCCGGGCACGGCGGTTGTCCGACCTCCCCGAGGAGACCACCCTGCGCGGACTCGACGACGCGCTGTCCCTGCGCGGTCGGTTGGCGAGCAGGCCGTCGGTCGTCGTGGTGGGCGGAGGTCCGCTCGGCATGGAGATCGCCTCGGGGTGCCTGGCCGCCGGCTGCCGGGTCACCCTGGTCTCCCAGGGGCCGCCGCTGATCCTCCAGCTCGGCCCCTACCTCGCCGGGGTCTTCGTCAAGGCCGCGCTGGATCGGGGGCTCACCATCGTCGAGACCGAGGCGGCACGGTTCGAACGGCGCGCGGGGGACGCCCGGGTCGTCCTCGACGACGGCACGGTCCTCGAAGCGGAGCTCCTCCTGAGTTCCGTCGGCGACGTGCCCAACACGGAGTGGCTCGCGGACACGGGACTCGTGGCGAAGGGCGCCGCCGTCCCGGTCGACTCGCGCGGGCTCGTCCGCCCCGATGTCGCCGCCGTCGGTGACCTGGCGGCCTTCCCCACCCCACACGGCCTGCGCCGCATCCCCCTGTGGAGCAGTGCGATCGAGCAGGCGAAGGTCGCCGCACGGGCTCTCCTGCACGGCGACGACGCGCCGCCGCTCCGGTTCCAGCCGTACTTCTGGACCGAGCAGTTCGGACTGAGTCTCAAGGCGGTGGGTCATCTGCCGCCGCCGGGGGAACCGACGTACCTCGACGGAGGGCCCGGTGGTGGGTCGGCGTTGATGCGCTGGTCGTACGGGGACGGCACCGGCGTGGCCGTGGCGCTCAACCACCGGATTCCGATACCTCGGCTGCGTCGTATGAGCCAGGCGGCCACGTAGGGTCTGTCCCCATGGGACACGACGGAGAGGGCGCCACGGGTTCGGGGTTGGATCGACTGGCATCGGTCAACCTCAACCTGCTGGTGCCCCTCCTCGCGCTCCTCGAGGAGCGTTCGGTGACCAAGGCGGCGGAGCGCGTCGGTCTGTCACAGCCGGCGATGAGCCACGCGCTCGCGAGGATGCGGCGCCTGTTGGGTGACGACCTCGTCGTCCGGCAGGGGTCGGGCGTCACGCTGACCCCGCGGGCGCTGGAGATGATCGCGCCGCTGCGCAGTGCCCTGCAACAGACGGCACACATCCTGAACCTGCCCCGCTTCGATCCCGCCACGGACCGGCGCGTCATCACGATCGCCATGACGAACAGCACGGCGTTCGTCGTCGGCCCTCGGCTGACGCGGCTCATCGCCGAACGCGCTCCTCACGCCACGCTGCGTCTGCTCACGATCACCGTGCCGACCGAGGCGACCTTCACCGACAAGGGCGTCGATGTCGTGCTGCTCTCCGAGGGGCACTTCTCGCCGTACCCTCGCGAGCGACTGTACGACGACCGCTGTGTGGTGGTGGCCTCACCGGACACGCCACCGGAAGCGAGCGCGCTCGACCTCCTGACCACACAGCCGCACATCGTCGTCGACACCGATCGGCGGGTCTTCCCGTACACGGTGCTCGAGGAGAAGGGTGTCCCCTACCGCGTCGGCCAGTTGATCTCCGACTTTCTGTTGGTGCCCTTCCTGGTCGCACGCGCGGGCGGTGTCGCCCTCTTCCGCTACCAGGTGGCCGCCACCATGCGGACGCTCGCCGACCTGCGGATCGAGGAGTTCCCGTTCCCGCTTCCCGGGCTCGGGATCGACATGGTCTGGAACCCCCGACTGACCGATCAGTACTTCATCGAATGGCTTCGGGCGTTGCTGTTCGACGTCGCAGCGGATCTCTGACACCGGCCGGTCGACAACGCCGGCCACGCCCGGTGCGCCGGACCTGACGGCATGGCCGGTGGAAGCGTGGAAGCACCGGCACCGCGAGGAGTCGCGGTGCCGGTGCTTCCGTGGGCCGCCGGCGACGAGCCCGCCTCGTGCGGCGAGTCCCCGGACGGATCCCCGGCCGAGGGGCTGGTTCTACTTCTCCTGCTCCGCCGCCTTCCGCACCGTGAACGGCAGCACGAGTCGGGAGGGGTGGGCGGCGTCGCGGTAGATCTTGTGGGTGACGGGGCGGCCCACCGGCAGGTGGAAGGCGTCCGGCGGCAGCAGCGCGTTGTGCGCGTCGGCCAACGGCTCGTTGTTCGACAGCTCCACCACCAGGCGGTGACCGGGCTTGAACGTGGCCGCGAAGGGATAGAGCCGCAGCACGTACTCCTCGATCTTCCCGGGCTCCACCGGCACCGCGCGGGTGTGCGGGTGGTAGGGGTTGCCCTCGGTGGTGCGCTCCTCGTCGAGCTCGCGGTGGGAGGCCTTGAGGTAACCGGTGGTGATCAGCCGCCGGTCGCCGCCGGGAGCGGTGTCCCACAGGCGCAGGATGAAGTTGGTGTCGTCCTGGTCGATCTCCGCGAACAGGTGCGCCGCGCCGGTGCCGATCAGCTCGGTGGGCTCCTCGAACGGCTCGGTGCTCCAGCTCAGCGTCTCGACCTTGTCGGTGACGGTGAGCGGCGCCTGGTAGAAGCCGTCGGGGGCGGCGTGCTCGGCGCCCATGAGTTCGGGTTCGAAGGAGAGCCCGCGCCGTGGGCGCAGGTAGAGCGACTTGTACTCGATCTCCTTCGGCGGCCACTGCGCCGCGGTGACCACCTCGCGTGAGCCCTCCACGAAGACGCTCACGGCCGGCTCGTCCATGATGCCGTTGTCGATGCCCTTGAGCCAGTACTCGTACCAGCGGAACATCTTGTCGTGCTCCTCGATCCAGGGGCGCGACTGCATCGGCGGGTAGGAGCCGATGTCCAGCTTCTTGGGTCCCTTCAAGACGTTGAACAGCTCGATGTGGCCGTCCACCGTCCAGCCGCGTCCCTGGTCGATCTGCAGGTAGACCGGGATGTCGATGTTCCGGGCCAGGTTGATCGGGTTGCGCTCCTCGTACCAGTCGCCGTCGAGGGGGTTCATCACGATGTCGAACCAGAACTCGCGGTTCTTCGGGTACTTGAGCACGTGGACGAGGTTCGGCCAGGCCGCCACGTCCGGGTCCTTCAGCCGCTCGTCGACGAGCTTCCTCAGCTCCTCGGGGGAGTACACCTCCTGCATGCGGGACCTGACGTTGGTGTGCGCGATGCCGGAGTCCCCGCCGCGGCCCTCGCGGGCGGCACGCGGCATGAACCACATGATGCCGCCGTGGTAGGTGGTCTCGTAGAAGTCGTAGTGGCCGCCGCTGACGAAGATCGCCTTGAGGTGCGGGGGCCGCTCGGCGGCGGCGAGCACCTGCATGGAGCCGAAGTAGGAGATGCCGATCATGCCGACGTTGCCGTCGCACCACGGCTGTTCCGCGACCCACTCGACGAGGTCGTACAGGTCCTGCCCCTGGGGGACGCCGCCGAAGTTGTAGTTGCCGATCATGACGCCGCCGGAATCACCGGTTCCGCGCATGTCGCCGATGACGTGGACGTAGTCCTCCTGGACGACGCGCGCGATGTCGCCCGCCTCGATGCAGCCGTCCCACATCGGGCTGGGACGGCGCTGCGGGGGCATGGTGAGGGCGAGGGCCTGCAGCTCCTTGCCGTAGGCGCTCATCGCGATCAGGGCCGGCCGCGGCTTGTCGTCCTGGCCGTGGTAGGCGTCCACGGCCAGCTCGACGCCGTCCCTCATCGGCACCCGGAGGTCCTTGCGGACGGCGATCGTCTGCTCGCCCGCCCGGATCGTCTGGAAGTCGGTCACTGCGAAGCTCCTGTGTCACGAGTTCTGGTTGCGCGTGCGGTAGCCGTGCATCGAGGTGAAGAACGGCGACGGCTCGAGCGTGGGGTCGCCGGTGTAGCCGAGTTCCTCGGCGGCGCGGGCGAACGGGGAGTACGGCGAATCCGTCTCCTGAAGACCGGCCTCCAGGCAACGGCAGGCGGCCTCGGCGACCCGGCTCTCGACGGTGAGGCTCTGGTCGATGGCCTCCTCCGCCTGCGCGGCGTCGAGCTCGACGCCGTACGGCGTGCCGTCGACGCGGCGGTACGGGTGCCCGAGGTACAGGTGCCGCGGACGGATCTCGTCCCGCAGGTACTCCAGGCCGGCACGGTAGGCGACCGGGTCCGCGTAGCCGGGGAAGCCGTTGGCGGCCCCGTGGACCTGTACGGCGTCGCCGACGAACGCCGAGCGCCGGTCGTCGAGGACGTAGGCGACCGATCCGGGCGTGTGGCCCGGGATCGAGTGCACCGAGACGGTGACGTCGCCGCCGAGGGAGAGGGTCTCGCCGCCCTTGACGAGCATGGTGGGCTCCATCTCGCCGGAGATGACGGCGTTCGCGGCGGCCGTCACCTTCGCCTCCCCCTCGGGATCGTCCAGGTACCGGCCCCGGCCGGCGAGGTACTCCTCCACGTGGGCCCGCCGCGAGCGGAGCATCGGTGCGTCGGCCTCGTGGATCACCACCTGTGCGCGTCGGCCGGTGAGCTCCCACAGGGCGTGCGCCCCGCCGATGTGGTCGATGTGGCCGTGGGTCAGCAGGATCCAGCGCACGTCCTCGACGCGGCGCCCGATCGCCTCGAGCGCGGGAACCATCCCCTCGGCGGGCGAGGAGGCGATCCCGGTGTCGACGATGGCCGGCTCGGGCGCGTCGACGAAGAAGCTGTACAGACCGAACCGCCCCCACGGCGAGACCAGGGGGTGGACGTCGACTGTGTGCGTCATGGTCCTCTTTCCGAACTCGTACCCGGGTCGGTCGGGTCAGTGCCGACCGAGGAAGTCGCGCGTCTCCGCGAAGACCTCGTGGTACTCCGGGATCCAGGAGAAGTGTTGGACGAACCCGTGGTTCGCGCCCGCGTACCGGCTCACCGTCGCCTCCACGCCGGCCTCCCGCAGCCGCCGGCCGTAGAGTTCGCCCTCGTCGCGCATCGGGTCGTACTCCGCGGTGACGATGAGGGCCGGCGGCAGCCCGGTGAGGTCCGCCCGCTTGATCGGCGAGACGAGCGGGTCCGCGGGGTCGGCGCCGCTGTCGATGTAGAAGGCGTTGAAGGGCTTCAGTCCCGCCGTCTCCAGGCCGTAGCCCACGGCGTTCTCCCGCAGCGAGGCGTAGCGGTCCGTGTCGAAGTCCAGGTCGAGCGAGGGGTAGTAGAGGATCTGGTGGGTGATCCGGTCGAAGCCCTCGTCGTGCGCCCGGGCGGCGACCGCGGCGACGAAGTTGCCGCCGGAGCTGTCGCCGGCGAGGGCGAGGGTCCTCCCGTCCCAGCCCAGGTCCTCGCCCTGCTCGGCGACCCACCGCACGGCCGCGTGGCAGTCGTCGAGGCCGGCCGGGAAGGCGGCCTCGGGCGCCAGGCGGTAGCCGACGGAGACGACCTTGAGCCCGGTCTCCTTCGCCAGCGAGCGCGCGACGTGGTCGTGCGTCTCCAGGCTGCCGAGGAAGAACGCGCCGCCGTGGAAGTAGACCAGCACGCCGTGGCGGTCGGCCTCGACCGGGGTGTAGATCCGCACCGGCACCTCGCCCGCCGCCGTCCGCGCCGTCACGTCCTCGACCGCGTGGAGCGGCAGGCGCTTCTCGGGAGGAGCGACCTGCGCCTCCTCCGCGGCACGCATGGCGGCCGGGTCGAGCGGGCCCTCGGGCGGGGCCGGCAGGCCGGCGACGAACTCGGCGATCTCGGGATGCAGTGGCATGGGGGTCACTCCTTCGGCGCGGCAGCCGCGGGCTTCTGCCCGGGGAAGACTTCGTCGATCTCGTCCTCGCTCCACCCCTGGCGCGAGATGCGCTGCAGCTCGTCGGTCACCGGCTTGCGAGTGGCCTGGTACAGGGCCAGTCCCTCCTTCACCGAATCCGCCTCCCGCAGGGCGTCGGCGAGCGCTCCGGCGTCCTCGATGGCCGAGTTCGCGCCCTGGCCCTGGTGGTGCAGCATCGAGTGGGCCGCGTCGCCCACGAGGACCACGGAGTCCGAGTGCCACGTGTCGACCGGATCGATGTCGTAGACCGCGCGGATGTTCACGGCGTCCATGTCGAGGCCGCGTGTGATGCTCACGAGGCGCTCGTCGAAGCCGTCCACCGTCTTCAGCATGTCGTCCTTGGTGACCTGCGGGTTCCAGGTGGCGTCCGGGCACAGGGCGGTGATGTCGAACGACACCTGGCCCCGGTGGCGCAGCGGCAGCAGATAGATCTTCGTGCCTCTGCCGATGTACATCCGGAGGTTGTCGTCGACGACCATCCCGTGGGCGTCGTCGACGGAGATGACCGCGCGGTAGGCGTGCTCGCCCGAGAACACCGGGCCCTTGTCGCTGAACAGTTGCCGGCGCACCACCGACTTGATGCCGTCGGCGCCGACGACCAGGTCCGCCTCGACGGTCTTGCCGCCCGCGAAGGTGAGGACGGAGCCGTCCCCCTTGTCCTGGACGGTCTCCAGCTTGTGGCCGAGGTGCACCATGCCCTCGGGGAGCACGCTCAGGAGAGCGTCGATGAAGTCGCCGCGGTGGATCAGGTGGGTGTGGGTCTGTTCGCCGTCGGCCGGCCACGTCTCTTTCATGATCGGGTCGCCGGTGGCCGTGAGGATCTCGAAGTACTCGCTCGGCGAGCTCACCTTCGCGATCGCGTCGAAGATCCCCCACTGGCGGAACCGGTTCATGGTGGCGGGACGCAGACCGATGCCGGCGCCGACCTCCCTGATCCGATTCGCCTGCTCGTACACGTTGACGTCGGCGCCGAGGAGGCTGAGGGCCTTGGCCGCCGCCGCGCCGCCGTATCCCGCCCCGACGATGGCGATCTTCAGGTTCTTCAGGTCCGAGAGCTGCATGGTGGTTCTCTCTATTTCTGGATGGTGAGGAAGTCGGCCGGGTTGTCGACGAAGATCGTCTTGATCGCGGCCTCGTCGAGACCGGCGGCGCGGAGGTCCGGGATGAGGTCCTCGAAGATGTAGTTGACGGTGTGGCCCTTCACGCCCGGCCAGCCCAGCGGGCTGCAGTTGGCGTCGGCGGAGGCGAGAGCCTGCTTCAGTCGGCCCTCGCCGATGAACCTCAGGAAGTGGTCCAGCCGCTCCTTGCGGGGGCGGGCCCAGAACGGCGGGTCCGGCAGCTCCGTCTCGTAGCCGAAGGTGTCGAAGCCGATGCGACCGCCCTGCTCCGCGATCCAGACGTCGCGCGTCTTGTCGGCGTTCACACCGTCGTCGACGTGCCCGAACAGGACGCGGTCCAGGGGAAGGCCCTCTTCGTTGAAGATCGCGATCGCGTTCTCGGCGTCGATCGCGAGGTGGGTGAGGATCGGCACGCCCGTGGTGAGCGAGGCCCGGGCCGCGGCGCGGTAGATGCGCTTGTCCAGGTCCGTCATACGGCCGCCGCGGCTCACGCCGACCTTGATGACACCGGCGAGGCTTCCGGTGTCGCCGATGCCGACGGTGATCTCGTGGACGAACTGCCGGGTCAGGTAGTCCACACTGGCCTTGGCGAAGTGCCACAGGGCGGTGTCGCCGCCGACGAAGCCGGTGCAGGCGACGATGTGGACGCCGGTCTTGGCGGACAGCGACTTGTAGTAGTCGACGTCACGGCCGTTGCAGATCCCGGTGGCGTCGACGAAGGTGCCGCCGCCGTACTCGTGGAACGCGCGCAGCTTCGGGACGGTCTCCTCGTACCGCTGCTCGGGGGTCTTCCACCACTTCGTGTCCAGCTCGGAGCCGGGCATGCCGTAGCCGATGTGCTCGTGGACGGCGACGAGGCCCAGCTCCTCGGTCGGGATCGGCCCCAGGACGGTATTCACTCGCGACACGGAACTCACCTTCGAGAAGGGGAACTTGACGGGCTTTCACGTCGGCGCGCTCAGCGCGCCGACAGCAGGTCGCGCGGGTTCTCCACGAGAATCCGCCGCGTGTCCTCCGGCTTGAGCCCCTGTGCCTCCAGGAGCGGGACGAAGGTGGTCAGGACGTAGCTGTACGGCAGGTCGTTGGCGGGGTGGCCCTTCGCCACCCCGGTCGCGTTGCTCGACAGCAGGACCCGATTGCCGAAGCCGGCCCGTACGAGGTCGGCGACCAGGGCGACACGCTCGGCATCCGTGATGTGGGCCTCGTCCTCCACTCCGACGTGGTCGAGCGCGACGTAGGCGCCCCGGCGGGCGACCTCCAGGGGGGCGCCGGCGGCGACGGCGTCCTCGCGGTCGAGTCCGCCGACGACGACGCGGTCGGCCGGCAGCTTCTCGTCCAGGACGACGTCGAGGTCGTGGACGGCGTCGTTCCCGTAGCGGATGGAGACCGCGACGCCGGTGTTCAGGGCGGTCCGGGCCGCACCGCGGAACAGGCTCTCGTCGGTCGCGGTCATGCCCTCTTCGGTCGCGGCGGTGGCCACCAGGCCGGCGGCGCCGCGTCGCTCCACGCGGGGGACCACCATGCCCTCGGTGATCTCCTTGGTGAAGAGATCGGCGAACTTCTCGGCAGGCCACGGCGTCGGCGGGTTGGTCTGCGGCGTGAGGAAGTAGCCGCCGAGCTTCTCCTCCGGGCCCTGCCCCGTCGAGGCGACGATGTGCACACCGGTCGTGCGGGAGAGGGTCTCGTACAGCCGGACGTCCCGGCCGTGGAACATGCCGGTGCTGTCGACGATCGTGCCGCCGCCGTGGGCGCGGAAGTCCTTCAGCTTCGCGGCGAGCGTCTCGAAGATCTCGGCGCGGTCGAGGCGTATGTCGAAGGCGTATTCCGCGCCCGGAGCCACCGACAGCAGCGCCTCGTGCACCGAAACGACGCCCAGTTCCTCGGCCGGCACCGGGCCCAGGACGGTGTTCACGGTGTTGCTCTTGCCGCTCATGCCTGCCTCACGTGTCCGGGATGGGTGCGCAGCACCCTGTGGGTGCAGTGCACGTTAGCCATTCGGTTTACACGTCGTCAATGAAATGAACGGCAAGAAAAAAGAATGCACAGAGGGTAAGGCGGGGCAAATCGGGACCGGTCGCTCGGCGGCGCCGGCGCGGCCGGTCGGACGGCGGGGGCCGCCCTCGCCTCGACTGCCTCCGAAACGACACGGTTCGCGCACGAGGCAGGCAAGGGGACGAGAGAGCCGCCGGCGCGGGGAAGCGCCGAGCGCTCGCCGGCGGCGCTGTGCCGGGCCCGGCTCAGTTGTCGCGGCGTGCGGCCCAGACGGTGCGTTCGGTGCGTACCGCGAGGTCGTCGCGGTGCAGGATGCCGTGAGGGCCGTCGGTGTCGAGCAGCCGGTCGAGCGCGGCAAGGTCTTCGGCCGAGAGCGCGTCGACGACGGCGTCGCGGATGCGGTGCAGGCTCCCGAGGGCATAGCGGCCGACCGCTTCGTCGCGGGAGCCCTCGACGTTCACGGCGAAGGTGCGTTCGCCCTCGACGGTGAATCCGGCGGCGGTCAGCTTCGACCCCCAGTCGGCGCCGCGGTGGGGCACGCGCTCGGTGTGGAAGCGGTCGCTCACGGCGTGGCAGCGCTCTTCCAGATCGGGCCGGTCCTCCGGGGCGTTCTCGGGCAGGAAGCGGGGGAAACCGGCCGGCTCGACAAGGGCGAACAGGCCGCCCGGTGCGAGCATGTCGCGCACCGTGCGCAGTACGCGGTCGGGGTCGGCCATGTGGTGCATCGAGGCCGACGCCCACACCAGATCCGGCGTGCCCAGATCGGGCCGGCTCACGTCGAGATCGGCTTGGACGGTGCGCACGCGCTCGTCCACACCCTCGGCGCATGCCTTCTCCCGCAGGCGCTGGAGATGCGCTGTCGAGGAGTCGACAGCGGTGACGTGCGCCTCGGGGAAGCGAGCGAGAAGGGCGAAGGTGCCGGCGCCCGTTCCACAGCCCAGGTCCACGATCCGGCGTGGGCTCGCCTCGATGGGCAGCCACCCGACGATGGTGGCGGTGTGGGTGGCGAGGACTTCCGCCTCCAGGTCGAGGATCTCCGCCTGGTCGTCGGCGTCATCTTGGCGCCGGTGGTTCCGGTGGGCCGCATGCGGGTGTGTGTGGGTCATACCGCCACGCTAGGACGGCCATGCGCCTACGGCACGATCTCTTTCCGTATACGCAAGACGAAGACCGCGCGGACTGCCGGACGCGCAAGACCCGCTCGCGCGGGATGTGCGTGCCGGTGCGCTCCCTCCCACCCCGGCCGGACACCACAGTCGCGCGCCGTCACGGAGACATCACGGAGACGTCACAGGGAGGGGCGGCTCGCGCCGCGCTCGTTGTCGCCACGCTGGTGGCCACGGCGGGCGTCTCGGTCGAAGATCCCCAGGATGTCGCAGGGGCCGCCCTCGGCCCCTATGGCGTGCGGGAGCATCGTGGGGAACTCCGCGGCCTGGTTGGTCTCGATGCGGAAGCGACGGTGGCCCAGCATGAGGATCGCGGTGCCGGACAGGACGACGAGCCATTCGCGGCCGGGGTGGGCACGCATGCGCGAGGGGTTGTCAGGGGGCGGCTCGGTCATCCGTTGACGCACGACGGTCACGCCGGGATCGGACTTGACGGGCCAGCGCATCATGCCGTGGGCACTGTCGATCACCGGACCGATGACGACGTCGTCGGAGGCGGTCTCGACGAGTTGGTCGAGGGTGGTGCCCAGGGCGCGGGCGAGGGTGACGAGGCTGTCCAGGGCCAGGCGGCGTTGGCCGTTCTCGATGCGGCTGAGCGTGGACTGGCTGAGCCGGGCTCGACCGGCCAGTTCCTCCAGGGACCACCCCTGCGCGACCCGCAGGGCACGAATCCGCTTGCGTACCAGGCTGTCCAACTCGTCATCGTCTTGCGTCATAGGCAATATCGTATGCCCTGACCGCAAGGCGCGGTTAGCGTCGTGAGCGGAGGTCCCGGGCCGGCCGGGGCCACGCACGGAGGAAAGGGCACGAGGACATGCCTGTCACGACTGCCGCGTACGCGACCGACGCACTGCCCGATGAGACCGTCGATGCCGTGGTCATCGGGGGTGGCGCCGCGGGTTTGAACGGTGCGCTGATGCTTGCCCGCTCCCGCCGCTCGGTCGTCGTGATCGACAGCGGCGCTCCCCGCAACGCTCCCGCCGACGGAGTGCACGGCCTGCTCGGCCTGGAGGGCACCCCACCCGCCGAACTGCTCGAACGGGGGCGCGAGGAAGTGCGCCGGTACGGCGGTCTGGTGGTCGCCGGCGAGGTGACCTCCGCCGTCCCGGCCGCTCCGTCCGCCGGCGGCGACCCGCGCTTCACCGTCACCCTGACCGACGGCCGCGCCCTGACGGCGCGTCGGCTGCTGGTGGCCACCGGACTGCGTGACGTGCTGCCCGACGTTCCCGGGCTGGCGGAGCACTGGGGACACGGCGTGGTGCACTGCCCGTACTGCCACGGCTGGGAGGTGCGCGACGAACCCATCGGGGTCCTCGCGGTCGGCCCGGCCTCGGCTCACCATGCGCTGTTGTTCCGTCAACTGACCGATGATCTGGTCTACTTCACCCGCGGCACCGAGTTGGACGAGGACACGCGCGCCCGCTTCGCCGCCCGCGGCGTCCGCGTCGTCGACGCTCCGGTGGAGGAGGTCGTGAAGGCCGAGGACGGCGGCATCGCGGGGGTGCGCTTGGCCGACGGGCAGGTCGTGGCCCGCCGTGTCCTCGCGGTCGCCACCACGCTGCAGGCCCGCGCCGAGGGCCTGGAGGGCCTCGGACTGCCGATGGAGGACCTGCCGGGCGGCATGGGTCGCCGCTTCGTCTCCGGCACGGCCGGCGTCACCGAGGTGCCGGGCGTGTGGGTGGCCGGCAACGCCACCGACCTGACCGCCCAGGTGGGTGCCTCCGCCGCGGCCGGCGCCCTGGCCGGCGCCCATGTCAACGCGGACCTGGTCACCGCCGACACCGACGCGGCCCTCGCCGCCGCCCGACGCGGCGCCGGTCGCGGTGGGGTGCGGAGCCCGTCGGCGCCGCCGCTCCCCGAGGTGGCCCGGTAGGACGGGACGGACCGGGTGCGCGGCGGTCTCCCGGTGGGCCGACGGCTTGGACGTGTCCGACCTCGAACGTCCTCCGGGGCCTGCCGCCCGGCCGGTCTCCCAGCGGATGCCGTGCCCGATGTCCGCGCCGACGGGCCGCCCCCGTCGTCGACGCACACGGTGCCGACGCCCGCCCCGTCGGGGGCGGGTCGGTCCGCCGGCGGTAGGGCGCGCGCTTCGTTTTCCGGCTCACCCGGGGTGACCCGTCTGTTACCCTCCGCCCTCGGGATGTCACCGGCGGCGAGGCCGTGGGAGGGAAGGCCGTCGCCGTGTATCCCGGCGGCCGACGATCGGTCGGCACTTGCCCACCGACGAGTCGAGGAGCCGTAGTGGAAACACCCCCGTGGGACGTCGTCGGCCGTCTCGCCGATCTCTTCACCGATCTGGACACCGCCCGCGGGCTGTCCCCGGAACAGCAGTGGACACTGCAGGTGGTCAAACTCTCCGAGGAGGTCGGCGAAACCGCCCAGGCCGTGATCGGCGCGTGGGGCACCAACCCCCGAAAAGGACGGAGTCACACATGGCGGCACGTCCAGGAGGAGGTGGCCGACACCGCGATCACCAGCCTGGTCGCGCTGTACCGGATGCTCGGCGACGAGGCTCCGGCGTTCTTCGCCGCCGTGCTCGCCCGGAAGTCCGCGAAGTTCCTTCCCCAGGACGGCGTCCCGAGCGCGCCGGCCGTGGGAGAGAGATGAGGTGAGCGGCCGGGCCGTGCGCCGTGGACGCCCGCCTCACCGCGCGTGTCAGGCCGACGTCTCGACGGCCGGATCCGTCCGGGTCGCCTCCCGCACGACGCGGCGGCGACGGACCGGCAGGCCGAGGGTCGGATTGGCGACGCCCCAGGCCGCGCCCTTGCAGACCACCTCCTTGTAGAGGGCGGCGAGCCGACCGGTCAGGGCCGCGTTGACGGCTCGGTCGTCGGCGGTGACGTACTGGATCAGACCTTCCCCGCGGCCCAGCGAGACGCACTGGTTGACGTAGCGGATCGGCGTGTTCGGGAGCTTGCCGCCGGTCAGGCGCGCCGCGATGGCGTCGGCGGCCTGCCAGGCGGCGGGGATTCCCGAAGCGCACGACATCCGCAGCGGCTTGCCACCGGGGCCCACCGCCATGGCCGCGTCGCCGACGGCGTACACGTCCGGGTGCGAGACCGAGCGCATGGTCCCGTCGACCACGATCAGACCCGTGTCGGTGACCTCCAGGGCGGTGGCCCGCGCGATCGGGTGGACGGCGAAGCCGGTGGTCCACACGGTGACCGCGGCCGGGATGTCCTTGCCGTCGGCGGTGGTGACGCGGTCGGCCTCGACGCCGGTGACGGCGGCGTGTTCGTGCACGGTGATGTCGAGCTTGCCGAAGACCTTCCGCAGGTGCCCGCGGCCCTTGTCCGAGAGCCAGTCGCCGAGGCCGCCGCGGGTGACGAGGGCGACGGCCGGGTCCGGACGGGCCTCGGCGATCTCGGTCGCGGCCTCCAGGCCGGTGAGGCCGCCGCCGACGACGACCACGGGCCGTCCGGCGCCCAGGTCGGCCAGACGGTCGCGCAGCCGGAGCGCTCCGGGCCGGCTCGCGATCTCGTGGGCGTGCTCGGCGGCGCCGGGGACGCCCTGGTCGTTCCAGCCGCTGCCGAGGGCGTACACGAGGGTGTCGTACTCCAACTCCTCGGCGTCGCCGTTCGCGTCGACGACGGCGACGGCCTTGCGGTCGACATCGACGCCGGTGACCTTGGCGAGCCTCGGCTCGACGCCGGTGCCCGCGAACATCTCGCCGAGGGGCCGGGGCTTCAGGCCCTGGCCGACCGCGAGCTGGTGCAGCCGGACGCGCTCGACGAAGTCGGGCTCGTCGTTGACGAGGGTGATGGCGACGTCGTCACGGTGCAGGCGCCTGGCGAGGCGACCGGCCGCGACGGCCCCGGTGTATCCGGCGCCGAGGACGATGATGCGGTGCTGCATTGTTCCTGCTCCTGTCTGCGCGGGTCCGCCCTTGTCTTCCGCGGTTCCGCCCCTTGAACCGAGCAGCACGCCGTTCCCTGACAGGAACGCGATGTGAGGTGGGTCACACCGGAAGTGGGGTCGTCTCGGCGGTCAGAAAGCGTGGAACAGGGGCTCTCCGTGCTCGGTGGCCGCCCACACCTCGGTCGCGCGTTCGAGCTTGTCGGGGTTGACCTGGCTGCGGAACGCGGCGATGCCCTCGGTGGTGACCTCCAGGCACATGATGCCGACGACCCGGCCGTCGACGACCGCCACGACGGCGGGGCCACCGTTGGCGGTCGTGACGTGGACCTCGGGCGAGC
Source organism: Streptomyces megasporus (assembly GCF_000718985.1). Classification (GTDB taxonomy): domain Bacteria; phylum Actinomycetota; class Actinomycetes; order Streptomycetales; family Streptomycetaceae; genus Streptomyces; species Streptomyces megasporus. The sequence goes on from NZ_JODL01000018.1 coordinate 51,353, forward strand.
CACCGGCCAGGGCGCGCTTGGACCGTGCGGGTTTGAGCAGGCCCCGCATGAACTTCGCGACCGCGAGGGCGCCCTCGAACGGCTTGGCTCGGGCGGGGGCCTTCCCGCCGCCGTCGCCGATCGCGATGGCGTCGGTGGTGAGCAGCCGCACGAGCGGCTCGATCCTCCCACTGGTGGCGGCCGTCAGGAACTCCTCGACGATCCGTCGGGTGGCGGCCTCGTCGATCTCGGTGCGGGCCCTGCCGTCCGTGATGCGCTTCTTGGCTCGGTGGAGGATCTGCTGGCTGGCGGCCTCGGTGAGGTCGAGGATCTCGGCGATCTCCCGGTGCGGGTAGTCGAAGGCCTCCCGCAGCACGTACACCGCCCGCTCGTTGGGGGACAACCGTTCCATGAGGGTGAGGACCGCGTAGGAGACCGACTCGCGCTGCTCGGCGGTGTCGGCCGGGCCGAGCATCGGGTCCCCGTCGAGCAGCGGCTCGGGGAGCCACTGCCCCACATAGGTCTCGCGCCGCGCGCGGGCCGAGGTGAGCTGGTTGAGGCACAGGTTGGTGAGCACCTTCGTCAGCCAGGCCTCGGGCACCTCGACGCGCTCGACGTCGACGGCCTGCCAGCGCAGGAAGGTCTCCTGCACGGCGTCCTCGGCCTCGCTCGCGGAACCGAACAGGCGGTAGGCGATGGCCTCCAGACGGGGCCTCGCTGCCTCGAACCGTTCCACGTCCTTCACGCTCAGCGGCATGGCCCGGATCCTAACGGTTCGTGCTCGGCCGGTGGTGATGCGTCGTCCCGCCGTCTCGGCCGCCGCGAGCACGTCGCCGACCGCGCACGAGCTCGTCGGGCCGGCGGCCCGCGTCCATGTCCCGTGTCAGTCGGCCGACGAGAGGTCACGACCCGAGATCTCCGCGAGGAGCCTGTGGTAGTCCGCGGGCCGGGCCTCGAAGTCCACCCGGGCGGACAGGCCGACCGGGTCGCTGTCCGGCCCGCGCAGTAGATCGACCGATGCCTGCGCGAACTGCCGCGCGAGGCCTTCCCGGTCGGCTTCGTCCACCAGCGAGCGCAACTCGGCCACGGCGGCTCGCGCACGCCGACGCTGCTCCGGCCCCGCACGCACCATGTGCCTGAGCCCGGAGGCGGGCGCTGCGTCGGCCAACAGCGACTCCAGCCGCTCGGCCAGTTCCCCGCCCGTCTCCGCCGCGTTCCGTGCCTGTGGTCCGGCTTCCACCAGCACTCGCAGAGCGACGAGGAGCGCCGTGGTTCGCGGATCCGGCCGGTCCGTGTCCACCAGTTCCCGATGCAGCGGGGTCCATGCCCCGCGCACCGCCTCCACGGCCCGCCGGTGGTCCCGGGCCACCAGCTCGGCGGCCTCCCGCAGCAGCTCCGCCCGACGGATGACCTCGGGGTTGACGCCATGGCCCCGGAACAGTCCGCGGATGGTCCCGCCGACGAGACCGACGACCGTCAGGAACAGTCCTCCTCCCAGCAGCATGTCGGAGAGCTCGGTCCGCCAATCGGCGGCTCCGTCGTCCTCCTTGAGCGAGTACGGCTCGCCTCTGTCCGGGCCCGCGGCGATCACGAACCCGGTCTCCCAGCCGAAGCCGGAAACCGGGTCGTAGTGCGGCGCCTTCAAAATCTCCGACCGTTCGGCATCGCACAGGTACGGCGCTTCGCGCTCCCGATGCTCGAAAGGATCCGTCCACCGGACCGTGCACGTCCCGTCGGGCTTCTCTTCGAGCACGGTCAAGTCGACCTGCCGGAGTTCGGGAAAACCCGGCGTGGCCATGTACAGGCCCAGCGAGCCCCCGATCAGCACCAGGCCGAGTGCCAGCACCCACCTGAAGAAGGGCGTATGCCTCATCCACGCCCCCCTTTCGCGCCTCGTCGGCGGGCCGTCCCGCGCGATCACCCTGCACCACACCCGATGGGCCATCAAGAGGGGAAACGGGCAACCGCGCGGCCTCGTGCCTTCCCACCCCCGGCAACTCACCGGCCCGGGGAGTGCGTCCTTCCGTGCTCGGTCCTGGAGCGGTGGCGGCCCCCGACGTACCGCGGTGCGGTCTCGTGCCGGCTCGTCAGAGTTTCTGCCAGTGCGGTTTGGTCTCGTAGGCGGAGCGGAAGTAGTCCGCCAGCTTCAGCCCGGACGCCGCGGCCTCGTCCACCACGACCGTGGCGTGTGGGTGCATCTGCAGCGCGGAGGCCGGGACCAGCGCGGACAGCGGCCCCTCGACGGTCTGCGCGACGGCTTCCGCCTTGCCCTCCCCGGTGGCGAGCAGCACCAGATGGCGGGCCTCCAGGATCGTGCCGATGCCCTGGGTGATGACATGGTGCGGCACCTGGTCGATGTCACCGCCGAAGAAACGCGCGTTGTCGGCACGGGTCTGCCGGGTGAGCGTCTTGAGGCGGGTGCGGGAGGCCAGGGAGGAGCACGGTTCGTTGAAACCGATGTGTCCGTCGGTGCCGATGCCGAGCAGTTGGAGATCCACGCCACCGGCCGCGGCCAGCTCCCCTTCGTACTTCTCGCAGGCCGCCCGGATGTCCTCGGCGGAGCCGTCGGGGCCCAGGAAGCGCGCCTCGTCCAACCCGAGCGGCTCCACCACCTCGCGCAGGATCACCGAGCGGTACGACTCGGGATGTCCGGCGGGCAGGCCGACGTACTCGTCGAGCTGGCAGATCCGGGCGCGCGAGGTGTCCACGGCACCGGCGGCGGCCTTGGCCGCCAGCGCCCGGTAGACGGGCAGCGGAGTGGAGCCCGTGGCCACACCGAGCAGCGCGTCGGGCTTGCGCCGCAAGAGGTCGGCCATGGTCTCGGCGACGAGTTCCCCGGCCGCGCCGGCGTCCGGAACGATGACAACTTCCACGTGGGGCCTGCCGATCGGAAAAAGCGTTCTAGTGGTATAGACCACTATAGCAAGGAGGTGATCCCTGCCATGCGGCAGGCCCGTCGGCGCGGCCCTCGGGGCTCCGCCGGCCGCAGAGCACCCGCGCCTCGGCCGAGACGGTCACGCCCGTCGTCGAACGCGGCGCTGGAGACAGGCGCGGAACCTCGTCGCGGCCGGCTCCGGGTCGCCGGCCGGGGCGACGCTGGCCGCCTCTTGGCGGATGCCGGGCTGCGGCAGGCGGTGGTCGGGGGCCGGGACGATCTCGTATCCGCCGCCCTGCCCGGTCACGCGGCCGACGCCGTCCATGAACACGACCAGCCGGTACTCGCCGGAAGGCCGGCAGTCCGTCTCCCAGTTGACGGGCTCCCAGCCGCAGTCGTCGCGTATCGCGTCCGCCGGTTCCGCCGGCAGGAGTGCATCTCGGGCGGCCACTGGAGGGCACGTGTGCCGGGGACGGTGTGGCCGCCGGTCGGTCCGCTTCCGCCGCGTCCCGCATTCCCAGAGAACACGGCCCGGACCCAGCCGTCCGGCGCGTTCGTGGCGATCCGTTCGGCCATGCGGCGGGCCACCTGCTCGGCCATGTGCTGCTTCCGTTCCATCGACGCCGCCGGCCATCCCGGCAGGGCCCACTGACACCACACGGCGGCGGGCGCGCCGGGTGGGAGCCCCGCCACCGCGGGACCGTGGGCACGGCGGCGGCGGGCGTCCGAGCCTCTCCACACGGAAGCGGATTTGCCGACGAGTGAAAGAGAGGGGAGATTTTCGGCCACAAGCGACCGGACGACCGCCTTTGGTGAAGGTGATGTGCGTCACGCGAGGGGAAAGGGTGAGGCGGACCTTCAGGCGCCGAGCAGATCGAACGGTGAAGCACGCACGCGCGCAATTCCACGCGAATCCCAGCATCCCGTGACACCGCCGGGCGTGGAGCTCACATGGGCGGTGCACTGTTCCCGTCTCCCGCGCCGACCGGCGGCGCCGTGGTTCCCCGGGCGTGTCCGTGCCCTGATTCCGCATCCGCTACCGTTCCGGTTCGGTGGGGTGATTGGTCCCCCTGATCAGACCAAAACAGAAGAAAACAGGGTGCGGTATGAGATCGCGTCGAATATGGGGCACGGCTGCCGCGGTGGCGGCGGGGGTTTCGGGGGTGCTGGTGCTCCAGGGGGTGGTCGGCTCTCCCATCGGGGGCGTCGGCGACGACGGGGCATCCGGAGCATCGGGGCAGTCGGTCCGGTCCGACATCCGCTCGACCGCGTTGAAGGTCGCCGACGGCGGCCGGAGCGCCGAGCTGGGGCGGCGGGACGTCGAACCGTTCAGCATGCTGGGGGTCACCTGGACCGACCCGTCGGCCAGGGTCGGCGGCGCCGTCGAGGCGCGGACCCGCAGCGCGACGACCGGGAAGTGGTCGGGCTGGCTGAGGCTGGACGGTGACAGCGGGCAGGGCGAGTCCGGCGCCGAGCGCGGCGGCACCGAACCGGCCTGGGTGGGCCCGTCGGACGGGGTGGAGGTGCGGGTCAGGTCCGCTGAAGGGGCCTCGGCCGGGCTGCCCAAGGGCCTGCGCCTGGAGATGATCGATCCGGGCGACGTCCCCGCCGGGGGGATGGAACCGGTGGCGTTCGCCGAGGACGAGCCCACCGTGGAGCCGACCGACCCGACCGACCCGACCGACCCGACGCCCGAGGCCACGGAGACACCGGCCGAGCCGACGGCGGAGCCGACGACGACACCGAGCGAGACGGCTCCCGGCACCCCGACGGACAGCACCACGCCGCCCGCCTCCTCCTCGCCGCCCGCGCCGAGCGCGCCGCCCACGGCGAGCGCCACGACGAGCGTTCCGCCCGCACCGCCGTCCACCGCTCCCCGGCCGTCGATCACCGACCGCGCGGGCTGGGGAGCGGACGAGACGATCAGCCCGGAGGAACCGGGCTACCTGCCCGGTGGGAAGGTCAAGGCGGTGGTGGTGCACCACACCGCCGAGTCCAACGACTACACCTGCGCCCAGGCCCCGGCGGTGGTGCGCGGCATCTACGCGTACCACGTCAAGACGCTGGGCTGGAAGGACATCGGCTACAACTTCCTGGTCGACAAGTGCGGGCAGATCTACGAGGGCCGCAAGGGCGGCGTGGACCGTCCGGTGATGGGCGCGCACGCCTACGGCTTCAACGCCGAGACCACCGGCATCTCGATCCTGGGCACCTACACCAACACCGCCGCCTCCACCGCCGCACTGACCTCGGTCGCGAGGATCGCCGCGTGGAAGCTGGGCCAGTACGGCGTCGACCCGAAGGGCACCACGACCCTCACCGCCGGTGACGCCGGTCGCAGCTACACGGGCAAGACCTGGGCCAAGGGCACGCAACTGTCCTTCCCCGCCGTCCACGGCCACCGCGACGGCTACAACACCCAGTGCCCCGGCGACAAGCTCTACGGCCAACTCGCCACCATCCGTTCCCATGCCGCCGGTCCCGTCACCGGTCTGGCCATCACCTCGGTCACCGGCGCGGGGCAGTCGGGCTCGACGTACTACACCAAGGCCGGCGTCACGGTGAACTGGAAGGCCGGCACTCCCACCGCGCTGATCACCCGGTACGAGCTGCTGGTCGACGGCAAGGTCGCCGCCACCACCGCGGGGAACGCGGCCTCGGCCAAGGCCACACTGGCGGTGGGGACCCACAAGGTCGCCGTCCGCGCCGTCCACGTCTCCGGCAAGACCGCCACCACCGCGTCCGCGACCGTGGTCGCCGAGACCACCGCGCCCACCTTCACCACCAAGCCCAAGCTCGCCCTGCGCACCGGCACCGTCAACACCGCCGCGGTCCCGCTCACCCTGAGCTGGAAGGCGAGCGACAACGCGGCCCTGAAGGAGGTCAAGCTGACCAAGCCCGTGGCCAAGACCTACGCCCCGGCCACCACCAGCGCCTCCCACACCGCCAAATCCGGTACCGCCACCGCCTGGTCGCTGACCGCCCGTGATCAGGCCGGCAACACCGCCACCGCCTCGGTGAGCGGCACTCCGGTGATCCTCCAGGAGTCGTCGGCCACCAAGAAGGGCACCTGGACCACCAAGTCCTCCTCCAGCTACCTGGGCGGCAAGTCCTACTCCAGCTCCGCCAAGAACGCCTCGCTGAGCTGGACCTTCACCGGTCGTTCGGTCGCCTGGGTCGTCTCCCGCGCCGCCACCTCCGGGCAGGCCCACATCTACGTCGACGGCACCAAGGCCGCCACGGTGGACCTGAAGTCGGCCACCACCAAGTACCGCGACGCCATCTGGACCAAGACCTGGTCCACCAGCGCCAAACACACCGTCAAGATCGTGGTCGTCGGCACCAGCGGCCGACCCACCGTCACCACCGACGGCCTCGTCTACCTCAAGTAAGCGGGCCGGCAACGGGAATGCCGCGGGGCCGGTGCCCTCCGTGTCGACGGAGGGCACCGGCCCCGCGGCCGTAGGACGTGTCGTTCTCACCGCGCTCGCCCTTACCGTGCTCGCCGCGCTCGCTCCCGTCCCGCTCGCGGCCTGCGGTCAAGGCGACTCCTCGCCCCCGGCCTCGCCGTCCCCACCCACCGCGAGGTCGCTGTCAAGTGCCGAGCCAGGCGAGGGACGCGACGGTCAGGGCGCTGACGCCGGTGTCCAGGGTCGGCTGGACGACCGGGGCGAAGGTGGGGCTGTGGTTGACCGGGATCTCCTGGGCGACGGTGCCGTTCTCGGCGGCCCGGGCGTACAGGTCGGGGTCGATGCCGCCGATGCCCCAGTAGGTGAACGGCGCGCCGAACGCCTTGGGGATCTCGCTCATGTCCTCGCTGGCGGTCTGCAGGTCGATGGTGTGCGCGTCGTCGCCGAAGTGGGCGGCGAACGCTTCGGCGACGCGCCGGGTCGGGGCTTCGTCGTTGATCGTGGGCGGGAAGGTGGCGGTCCTCTCGAACTCGGGTTCCTTCGGCGACCGGGACGCCTCGCACTCGGCCCTGACGATCCGTTCGATCGCGTGCAGGACCTGGGTGCGCGAGGCGTCGTCGTAGGTGCGGACGTTGAGTTCGATGACGGCGCTGTCGGGGATGACGTTGGGGCCGGCGCCGGCGTGGATGCTGCCCACGGTGACGACGGCGGGGGTGGTGGCGGCCAGTTCCCGGGAGACGATGGTCTGCAGGCGCACGACGATCATCGCGGCCATCACCACGGGGTCCACCGCGGCCTGGGGCATGGAGCCGTGCGCACCCCGGCCGTGGACGGTGACGCGCAGGCTGTCCGCGGCCGACAGGAACGGTCCGGAGCGGATGCCGACGTAGCCGGCCGGGTAGGGCAGGACGTGTTGGGCGAGCACCACGTCGGGTCGGGGCGCCTTGGACGTCAGGCCGTCGTCGATCATGGCCGTGGCGCCGTCGCCGTTCTCCTCCGAGGGCTGGAAAAGGGCCACGAAGGTGCCTCGCCAGGCGTCTTTGGTCTGGGACATCAGCCGTGCGCAGCCGATCAGGCAGGTCACGTGCACATCGTGCCCACAGGCGTGCATCACCGGCTGTTCGGTGCCGCCGTCGCCGGTCACGGTGACCGTGGAGGCGTAGGGCAGGCCGGTCCGCTCGCGGACCGGAAGGGCGTCCATGTCGGCGCGGGCCATGACGGTCGGGCCCTCGCCGTTGGCCAGAATCCCGATCACACCGGTGCCGCCGACGCCGTCGACGACCTCGTAGCCGAAGTCCCGCAGGGCGTCGGACACCTTCTTCGCCGTGCGGTGCTCCCGTAGCCCGAGTTCGGGGTGTGCGTGCAGATCCTTGTAGAGGTCCTCGAGGTCGGCGCGGATGCCGTCGAGGCCGGCCGGCACGGTGTGGGCGCGGTCGGTCATGGGGACTCCTTGCGCGAAAGGGACTCTTCCTCGCGGGTGGCGGGACGGGGACGACGCCGTCCGGGCGGGGAGGGCTCGGAGCGGGGCCGCCGGTTCGGGCGGCGTGCCGCGACATTCCTCCCCGCGAGGACCGAAGAAGCGAATATCACGGACATAGCGGACATGGTGCGAGTCTACTCGTGGGCCCACCCTCGATCATCCGGACGTACACGGAGCGTGCCGGACGGCAGCGGGTCGTGGTGGACGCGCTCGGCGGGCACTCCGGCGTGGACGAGGGCGGCCGTCACCGTACGGACCATCGCCGGCGGCCCGGCGACCAGGGTGCGGCCGGTCGTGGGCGGGCCGCCCCGGATCACCTCGCGGGCCAACCCGTCGTACGGGCTCTCTCCCGGTCCCCCGCCCGTCACCGGGACCACGGTCAGCCACGGGCGGCTCCGCTCGAACCCGGTCAGGTACTCGGCGTCGTACACCTCGGCCGGCGCCTCGACGCCCAGGAAGAGACGCACCCGGTGCGTCCGGTGCGTCCGGTGCTCGAACGCCGGACGCACACGACCGTCCACCTCCTGCAGCAGCGCCTTCATCGCGGCCCAGCCGGTGTCCCAGGCCACCAGCCGGAGTTCGTCCCTCGGTTCCTCGCCGAGCGTCAGGTTTCCCTTGGGCGGCCCGATCCGCACCTCGTCCCCGATCGCGGTGTGGCGCACCAGGGCCTCGCTCACTCCGCCGGGGCCGGTACGCCGGACGTGGAACTCCAACTCCCCGTCTCCGCCGGGCCTTCCGGCCAGGTAGTACGGGCGCCAGGTGTGCGGCAGTCGCGCGGACTCCAGAGCGGCGTACTGGCCGGCCCGGTACCGGAAGGGTTCGTGCGGTCGGACGCGGAGCACCGCGAGGTCCGGACCGTACAGTCGACGCCCCGTCACCGTGGCACGCCAGCAGGGCGGTTCGCGCAGCGCGGCATCCGCTCCCCGCACCATGGCCGTGACGCCGAACCGCAGCATCCGCACCCACGCCTGCTGGAGTTCCTCGCTCCAGTGTTCGCCGGCCCGGACGCGCAGCGCCTCGCACAGCGCGGTCTCGAACGCCGCGTACTGCGCGGGGCGCACGCCGAGTTTGCGGTGGTCACGGCCGAGTTGGGTGAAGGTCTCGACGATCCGCTCGGGCTGGTCCAGGTGCTCCAGCAGGTACCAGAACGCCCGCGCCAGATGGGCCTGCTGGAACTCCATCGAAGCGGGGAAGAGCGATCGCAGCGAGGGGTGTCGCGCGAACAGCGCCCGGTACAGATGGGTGATCAGCTCGTCGAACGGGGCCACCAGGTCCAGGTGGCGCATGATGGTCCGCTGGTCGGCGGCTCCGTCGTACGGTCCCCCGGCCGGGGGCCGGGTGCCGGTGCCGCCGTCCGGGCCGCTTCCCGGAGACAGCAGCCGCCGACGCAGTCGCATCGCGTCGTGGCGGGCGAGGAGTGCGTGGTACGTCCCGTCTTCCACGCTCATGGTCAGCACCCCCTCCGCGTCTCGCTCCCGACGGCGACGCCCCGGGCGGCACCCGGTCCGACCTCGACCGAGGTGGCGGCCGGCGCGGCAGGACGTCGGGCCGTGCGGTCCGGCGCACCGTCCGGGAGTCGACGGAAGAGGCGAGGCATGGGTGTGCTCCTGAGAAACGTGTAGGGAGTGGTGGGCGGACCCGAGGCGAACAGGGCCGACCCGCCCGGTGAAATCGCCGGTCAGTATGACATTGAGGGGATATACCCCAATGTCCCTGGTCAATGGGGCCATTGGGCCCTGGACAAGATCACGTGGATGCTTCTCGTCGGACGGTGGGGGTCGTCACGCGGGCGCGGATCGGGGGCCTTCCGGAAGGAGAACCGTCCGCCCCTGTGCGGCCGTGACACGACCTCCGTGGGAGCGTCCGGGCCGAGGGCCGGTGTGACGGCTCCACGTTCGGAAGGGTCGAACGGGGTGGGTGCTCGACCCCTACGATGAGACGCCCCGTGCCCCCGACAGCGCGACAGCCGAGACGGAGTGCCCATGCGCCCACGCGGATGACGTTGACAGCGGTCACGCTCGACTACGCCGACCCGTTGGCACTGGCCGCGTTCTACCAACGGGCCACCGGGCTTCGACTCGCCGACCGGTCCGACGGCGACTTCGCGGGACTCGTCCATGAGAACGGGCTGGTCATCGGTTTCCAGCGGGTCGACGGCCACCGGCCTCCTCGGTGGCCGGAGCAGACCGTGCCGCAGCAGGTCCATCTCGACTTCGCGGTCGACGACCTCGATCGAGCCGAGGCCCCGCTGGTGGAGTCGGGCGCGGTCAAGCCTGAGTCGCAGCCGGGCGGCGACAGGTGGCGGGTGTTCATCGATCCGGCCGGGCACCCGTTCTGTCTGACCAGGAGGTGACGTCGGGAAGACCGTGCGCGGCTCGCGCGGCCGGCGCGCATGCCGACCGTCGGCCCGGATGCGGCGCGCCGGCGCGGGTGCCTCCGGCGCACGGCAAGAAGCCGCACGGTACACCTTCTCTCCGCTGCTTCCCGTTTGTCCATGACCGTGTGGGATATCCGGCCACAGACGGTGACGAGAGGCCGACTCCTCTCGGCTCCTCTCAGTTCAGATGTCAGGAGGCTTCCCGCACATGCAGGACGACGACGATACCCGCGGCAGTGCCCCGCAGGTGGTCTCGGAACCGAGGCCGCCCTACCCCGGGCAGCGACAGCGACCCCCGGGACACGAGGGGGACATGGAGCCGAGGCCGCGCTACCGGGCGGGGCGTTACCGCGCGGCGGACAAACTCCGCGGCAAGGTGGCGCTGATCACCGGTGGCGACTCGGGCATCGGTCGGGCGGTGGCGGTGCTGTACGCGCGCGAGGGCGCCGATGTCGCCATCGCGTACCTGCCCGAGGAGCAGGAGGACGCGGAGGAGACCCGTCGCGCGGTGGAGGCCGAGGGGCGCCGGTGCCTGTTGCTCCCCGGCGATCTGGCCGAGGCGTCGTTCTGCCACGAGGCCGTCGAGCGGACGGTGCGGGAGCTGGGGGACCTGAACGTCCTGGTGAACAACGCGGCCCACCTCAACAGCCAGTTGGACCTGTCGCAGCTCTCCTTCGAGGACTGGGACCGGTCCTTCAAGGTGAACGTGTACGCCTACTACCACTTGGTGCAGGCCGCCCGGCCCCATCTGGAGACGGGCGACGCGATCATCGCGACCGCCTCGGAAGAAGCCCTCAAGGGCAGCGACACCATGATCGACTACGCGGCCGCCAAGGCCGCCCTGGTCAACTTCACCAAGTCGATCGCCCCGCACCTGGCCAAGGACGGCATCCGCGCGAACGTCGTCGCTCCCGGCCCCACCTGGACGGTGCTCAACGTCGCCGACCGGAACATGCCCGAGGAGGGCCTGGCCCGGCTCGGCGACGAGGGCCCGCTGGGGCGCGTGGCCCAACCGGAGGAGGTCGCGCCCACCTACGTGTACCTGGCCTCCGACGCGGACTCCAGCTACACCGTGGGCGAGATCGTCGCCGTCACCGGCGGGCTGACCGACACTCGCTGACCCGTCCCGTCGGGCGGTGGGCGAGAGGCACGGCGTGGACCGTTCCGACCGCCTCGCGGGTACGGAGGCCACGTGAGCCACCGGCCCGGTCTCCACCACCGGGCCGGTGGCGAGCACGGCCCGGACCGGACCGGCGTCACCACCGTGCCCGGACCAGCGGGTGCGGCGAGGCCCGAACCGTTCCATGCTGGTGGCATGACGTGCGGCGGTCGACGAGGACGCGCTCCCGCACGACCGCAGCCCCTATGCCCACCATCGCCGAGCTGGGTCAGCGGGGGTCCCGCCCGGCGACCCGAGTCAGGAGAGACGCATGGCCGGCACCGTCGCGGATCTCATCGTGGCCACTCTCAAGACGTCCGGAGTGCGCCGTGTCTACGGCCTGCCCGGAGACTCCCTCAACGGCTTCACCGACGCCCTGCGGCGCGACGGGGGCATCACCTGGGAACTGGTGCGGCACGAGGAGGCCGCCGCGTTCGCCGCCGCCGCGGAGGCCGGCGTCACCGGCCGCCTCACGGTCTGCGCCGGCACCAGCGGACCGGGGAGCGTGCACCTGGTCAACGGCCTGTACGACGCCCAGCGCAGCCGGGTGCCCGTCCTGGCCATCGCCGCGCACATCCCGCAGGACGAGATCGGCAGCGACTACTTCCAGGAGACCCGCCCGCAGTTCCTGTTCCGCGAGTGCAGCGTGTACTGCGAACTGGTGAGCACCCCCGAGCAGGTACCGTGGCTCATGGAGATCGCCATGCGCACCGCTCTCGAACGCGACGGGGTGGCGGTGCTGGTCATCCCCGGCGAGATGTTCCTGGCCGACGCGCCCAAAGGGGCCGCCCGACGCCCCGTGGTCAGGAGTTCCTCCCACATCCGGCCCGACGACGCGTCGCTGGAGCGGGCCGCCGAGGTGCTGAACGGGGCCGATCGGGTGACGATCCTGGCCGGGGCGGGCTGTGCCGACGCGCACGACGAGGCGGTCGCGCTGGCCGACGCGCTGAAGGCGCCGATGGTGCACGCGCTGCGGGGCAAGGACTTCCTGGAGTACGACAACCCCTACGACGTCGGGCTGACCGGGCTGATCGGCTACAGCTCCGGCTACCGGGCGATGGAGCACTGTGACGCGCTGCTCATGCTCGGCACGGACTTCCCCTACCGCCCGTTCTACCCCCCGAACGCGTCCGTGGTGCAGGTCGACGTGCGCGGTGAGCACATCGGCCGCCGCGTACCGGTGGACGTCCCCCTGGTGGGCACGGTCAAGGACACCGCACAGGCCCTGCTGCCCCTGTTGGAGCGCCGGACCGACGACTCCTTCGCGCGGACGATGACCGACCACTACCGCCGGGTGCGCACCCGTCAGGACAAGTTGGCCCAGTCCAAGCCCGACACCTCCCCGTTGCACCCGCAGCACCTCACCGCGACCATCGACCGGCTCGCGGCACCCGACGCGGCCTTCACCGCCGATGTGGGCACCCCGACCGTGTGGGCGGCCCGCTATCTGCGCATGAACGGCCGGCGGCGGCTCGTCGGCTCCTTCAACCACGGCACGATGGCCAACGCGCTGCCCCACGCGATCGGAATCCAGGCGAGCCACCCCGACCGTCAGGTGATCGCGCTCGCGGGCGACGGCGGGCTGGCCATGCTGCTCGGCGAACTCAGCACGCTGCGCCAGATGGGTCTCCCGGTGAAGGTCGTGGTCTTCAACAACGGGGCGCTGGCGTTCGTCGAGCTGGAGATGAAGGCCGCGGGCATCGTCCATTACGGCACCGGACTGGACAACCCCGATTTCGCCGCGCAGGCCCGCGCGGCCGGTCTGTACGCGGCCCGCGTCCAACGGGCCGGCGAGTTGGAGGACGCCCTGCGGGCCGCCTTCGACCACGACGGGCCGGCGGTGGTCGACGTCCACATCACGCGACAGGAGCTGTCCCTCCCGCCGAAACTCACCTACGAGCAGCTCAAGGGGTTCACCCTCTTCGCCACTCGCACCATCCTCTCCGGCCGCGGCGACGAGATCCTCGAACTCACCAGGACCAATCTCCGCCAGATCAGGCTGGAGTAGGCCTCGGCGTCGGGCCGCCGGCCGCGCCGCGGCCCCGTGTGGGCCGGGGCCGACGGTGGACGGGGCCCGGCGGCGCCGCGCCGGGTGAGGACGCCCTCGGGAGCGGGCTCCCGAGGGCGTCCTCACACCGTCGTGTCCGCCGGCGGTCGGCGGCGCCGCTCTCACGCGGCGGCGCGGTGCGCGATCGTGCCGTCGAGGATGGTGAGCCAGGCGCTCACGTCGTCGAGCTTGTCGGCCGGCGCCTGCTCCAGGTCGGCGTCGAGCACGACGACGTCGGCGAGCTTGCCCGGGGTCAGCGACCCGATCTTCTCCTCCATGCGCAGCGCGTAGGCGGCGTCGAGGGTGTGGGCCCGGATCGCCTCGGTGAGGGTCATCGCCTGGTCCGCGCCGATCTCGACTCCCTCCCTGGTGCGGCGGCGCACGGCGTTGGCGATCGTGTGCATGGGCCGCAGGCTGGAGACGAACGAGTCGCTGGACAGCACCGGACGCAGCCCGGCGTCCAGCTCCTCGCGTATCGGCTGCAGCCGGTGGGCGCGGTCCCCGAGCCGGCGGATGAAGTCGCCACCGCTGTCGTGGAGGAAGTTGGGCTGGTTGACCGGGATGACGCCCAGCCCCGCGAACCGGCGCACCTGCTGGGGCGTGGGGTAGCCGCAGTGTTCGATGCGCGGTCGGGCGTCGTCGTCACCGAACGCCCGCGCGGCGGCCTCGATGGCCCGCAGCGAGTACTCCATCGCCCGGTCGCCCTGGGTGTGGATCGCCACCTGCCAGCCGGCTCGCGACGCCCGCTCCACCAGGTCGACGAGCTGCTCCGGCTGCCAGTACAGGCTGCCGGCGAACTCGCCGCGCTCCCCGTAGGGCTCGCTGAACATCGCGGTGCCGCCCAGCAGAGTGCCGTCGGCGTAGAACTTCATCGCGCCCAGGTTCAGCCAGTCGTCGCCGAAGGGCCCCGCCAGGCCGACGGCGGACAGCGCGTCGAGCTGGTGGGACAGCGGCATGGCGATCACCCGTACGGGCAGCCGGCCCGTGGCCCGCGCCCTGCGGTACACGACGAGCTCCCGCCGGGAGACCTGCGGGTCGGCGATCGTGGTCAGTCCCGCGGACAGGTAGTGGCTTCCGGCGTCGGACAGCCAGCCCAGGAGCTGCTCGTCGGGGAGGTCGGTGTGGAAGTTCGGGCCGTGGCAGCCGATGTCCACCGCGACCGGCAGCAGGTGCTGCATCGCCGAGTCGATCACCATGCCGGTCAGCCGGCCGGCCTCGTCCCGCAGGAACCGCCCGCCCGTCGGGTCGGCGACCTCCTCCCCGATGCCGCGCCATGCGAAGGCGGCCGAGTTGACCACCGCCTGGTGCCCGGACACGTGGTAGACGATCACCGGATGCCGGTCCGTGGCCTCGTCGAGCTGTCGCCGCGTCGGACGTCCCTCCGGATACTTGGCGTCGTCCATGCCGAAGGCGCGGATCCACTGCCCCTCGGGGGTCCGCGCGGCGGCCTCGCCGATCGCCTTGACGAGCTCGGCGACGCTGCCCACCACGGGGTAGCGGGCGTCCACCGACGCCAGGGACTCCGCGGTGGAGAGCAGGTGGTTGTGCGGGTCGATGAACCCGGGCACGACCGTGCGTCCACCGGCGTCGACCCGGTGGGCGTCGGCGGCGGCGAGCCGTGGGGCTTCGTCGCCCACCGCCGCGATGCGGTTGTCGCGCACCAGCAGCGCGTCGGCGCGCGGCACGTCGGGATCCATGGTCAGGATCTTGGCGTTGGTGACGAGGATGTCCGCCACGGAAGGAACCTCCTGTGTGTAGGGACGGTCAGGCCGGGGTCCGCTCGGTGGAGCGGAGCAGGTCGGTGTCGGAGTACTGGGGCGCGAACCGCAGGCACACGATGCTCATCACGCACATCGCCACGAGCAGCGCGATCACCGGCACCACGCTGTCGAACACGGCCAGCAGCGCGGTGCAGGCCAGGGGCGAGAGTCCACCGAAGATCGCACCGGCCACCTGGTAGGACAGCGAGATGCTGGTGTAGCGGGCCTGGGGCTCGAACATCTGGGACAGGACCGCCGCGATCGGGCCGTACGTCGCGGCCATCACCAGTCGCATCAGTCCGAGCATGAAGAAGATCAACAGGGTGCTGCCGCTGTCCATCACCAGGAACTGCGGGGCGGCCAACACCGCGACACCGATCAGGCCGATCGTCACGACGCGGCGCTTGCCGAACCTGTCGCCGAGCCAGGAGACCCCGAGGGTCGCGACCAGCTCCACGAACGCGGCCACGCTCAGTCCGTTGAGGACGAGCTGCTCGGACACCTTCAGGTCCGTGGTGGAGTAGGCGAGCAGGAACGTGGTCACGATGTAGTAGCCGCCGACCGCCACCGGCAGCACACCGATGCCCAGCAGGATCGTCCGCCACGACGTGCGCAGCGCCTGCCGCACGGGCGGTTCGGAGGAGGCGCCCTGCCGCTGGACCTCGGTGAACACCGGGGACTCCTCCACCTTCAGCCGGATGACCAGGCCGACGAGCACCAGCACCGCGGAGGCGAGGAACGGGACGCGCCAGCCCCACGAGTACAGGGCGTCGGTGCCGAAGCTGCTCATCAGGCTGAAGAACCCGGTCGCCAGCAGCGCGCCGGCGGGGTTGCCGAGCTGCGCGAAGGAGCCGTAGAACGTCTTCTTCTTCTCGGGCGCGTGCTCCACCGCCATCAGTACGGCGCCGCCCCACTCGCCGCCGACGGCGATTCCCTGGGCGAAGCGGAGCACCACCAGGAGGATGGGCGCCAACATACCCACCGAGGCGTAGGTCGGCAGCAGTCCGACCGCGAACGTCGCGATACCCATGATCATCAGCGTGGTGACCAGGGCCGCCTTGCGTCCGACGCGGTCCCCGAAGTGTCCGAACAGGACGCCTCCGAGGGGACGGGCGAAGAACCCGACCGCGTAGGTGGCGAAGGACGCCATCACCCCGATGAGCGGATCGGTGCCCTCGGGGAAGAACAGCGAGCCGAACACGATGCTCGCCGCGGTGGCGTAGGCGTAGAAGTCGTACCACTCGATGGTCGTCCCCACGAAGGACGCGATCGCGGCCCGACGCGGGGATCTCTGGGAATTGTTCTCGGCCATGCTTCCTCCATCAGCCGCGAGAAGTCGGCACAGATTAAGTCCCTCCGGAGCGGAACAGAGCCGGGCGATCCGTACACTTGCCCCCGTCATATGAGTGCGCTGTGCACAGCACGAGGAGGTGTCCGTGGCACTCACCGTCGCCGATGTGCTCGCCACCGACGGGCTGGAGCTCAAGCTGCTGGCCGGGGGTTCCGGCCTGCACCGGACGGTCCGCTGGGCACACGCCACCGAGCTGATGGACCCGGTTCCATGGCTGCGCGGCGGTGAACTCGTGCTGACCGTCGGCCTCGGACTGCCGGAGGACCCCGAGGGTCGGCGTGATTACGTGCGGCGGCTCTCGGACGCCGGGTGCGCGGGGATCGGCTTCGCGGCGGAGGTGCTCGACGCGCTCCCGGCCGACGTGCTGGACGAGGCCGACCGGCGGGGACTCCCGGTCATCGGCGTGCTGGGCCGGACGCCTTTCATCGCGGTCACCGAGGCGGTGGCGCGCCGGCACGCCGAGGAGCGGATGCGTGCCGAGCGGCACGCGATCAAGGTCCAGGAGGCGATGGCCAGGGCCGCGCTGCGGTCCGGTCCGGGCGGGATCCTCGCCGAGCTGGCCCGCGGCGTCGACGGCGAGACACTGCTGATGGACGCGGCCGGTCGGCCCACCACGTCACGCCCCCAGGGCAACCGTGACTGGCACGTCGAGGCCGCTCGGCTCGTCACCGACATCTCCGGACGGCGTGTGCAGGGAGTGGTCGCCGGCGAACACGGCGGGCGGTACCTGCTGGTGCAGAGCCTCGGCCTGTCCGGACCGCCGCGCGGCTGGCTGGCGCTGTCCTGCCCCGAGGGCGACAGGCAACACCAGCGGCTGTTGAGCAACCACGCCGCCGTCCTGCTGACCATCGACATGCTCGGGGTGCGGGCCTCGCGCGCGAAGGTGCACGAGCAGCGGTCCCGGGTGTTCGCGGGCCTGCTGGACGGCGATCCGCTGATCACGGCGAGCGCGGAGCGGCTGGAGGAGCTGTGCCCGTTGCCGGAGCCGCCGTTCGAGGTCGTGTCGTTCCGTTTCGAGGACGGCGAGGGCCCGGAGCCGGCCCGAACCGCGCTGGACGCGCTGACCGACGTGATCGGTGACACGGCGGTGGAGGAGCGGGTCCTGCTGCACCCGGTCCCGGCGGGGCTGGTGGTGGTGCTGCCCGACGTCCGGCCGCGACTGGGACCGCGGCTGACCGATCGGTTGGGCGAGTTGGCGGGCACGGCGCTGCGCGCCGGAGCGAGCACGGCGCACGGGATCACCGGACTCGCCGCCGCGGTGCGCCGCGCGTCGGAGCTGGCCACGGCCGACGGGGACGGCTACGTGCACGCCGACGACATCGGCGCGTGGACCCTGCTGCGCGAAGCGGTCGCCCCGGACGGGGTCCGCCGGTTCGCCGACGCGGTGGTGGGGCGGCTGTACGCGCACGACCGACGTAACGGCACCCGGCTCGCCGCGTCGTTGCGGACCTACCTGGAGGCGGGAGGCAACCTGGAGGCCGCGGCGTCCGCGTTGGGCGTGCACCGCAACACCCTGCGCGCGCGGCTGCGCACCGCGGAGCGGGTCAGTCGACGGTCGCTCGCCGACCCGAAGGACCGCCTGGAACTCTGGTTGGCGCTGTCGGCCGACGACCTTCTCTCACCGGGATGACGCCGGGATGACGTGCCCGCCGCGTGGGGCACGGCGGGCACGGGCGGGAACCGCGCCGGGACGTACGCGGCGGGGCGCCCGCTTCCGGTCCGCGGGCGGAGACGGTTCCGGTTCCTGACGCACCGACGCCCCCTCCGGCACGCACCGACGTCTCGGTCGTGGTCGCCGCACCCCCTGTGAATCGGGCTCGTGGCAGGGGTCGACGTCTCGCACGCTCCCGCCGGAGAGCCGTGCCGTCCGACCGGCTCGGACTCCGCACCCGCCGCCGAGGCGGTCTCGCGCCTCCGGAGGAACGGCCCGTCCCCACAACCCCACAAGACGAGCGGACGGGCCGGGCGGACGGCCCGATGGAACGCGCGTCCGTGAAACACATCACATCCGGATACCCCCGGGGGCATAAACCGGGGCCTGCTACCGTTGACCACTGACATACCCCCCCGGGTATTTCACAGGCAAGCGAGCAGGAGCCCCGCATGGTTTCCGAGACCACCCGGCACCGATGCGCCGAGGCACCCGCCGCCGGCGCCCGCGCCGGCGGCGAGCACCGCACCGGCCCCCTCCCCAACGTCCCCGTCCACCCCCGAGGAGATTCGATGATCACCGTCCTGCCCATCGAGACCCCCGGCCTGGGCGACCGCACCTACCTGGCCCACGACGGCTCCGTGGCCCTGGTGGTCGACCCGCAGCGCGACCACGACCGCGTCACCGCGCTCGCCGACGCCGCAGGGGTGCGGATCACCCACGTCTTCGAGACCCACATCCACAACGACTACGTCACCGGCGGCCTCGCTCTCGCCCGCGAGGTCGGCGCGGCCTACCTGGTGAACGCCGACGACGAGGTCTCCTTCGAGCGGACCCCGATACGCGACGGCCAGACGGTCGAGGTCGGCGACACCATGCGGATACGGGCGATCCACACCCCCGGTCACACCCACACCCACCTGTCCTACGTACTGGAGGCCGACGGCGAGCGGATCGCGGTGTTCACCGGCGGCTCCCTGCTGTACGGCACCACCGGTCGGCCGGACCTGCTCGGTCCGGAGCACACCGACACCCTGGTGCGGGCCCAGTGGCGCTCGGCGCACCGACTGGCCGCCGAACTGCCGGACGACACGGCCGTCTGGCCCACCCACGGCTTCGGCTCGTTCTGCTCCGCGACCCAGGCCACCGGGGTGTCCAGCACCATCGGGCAGGAGAAGCGGACCAACGCCGCGCTGACCGCCGACGAGCAGACCTACGTCGAGCGGCTGCTGGCCGGTCTGGACGCCTACCCGGCCTACTACGCCCACATGGGCCCGGCCAACGCCGCCGGCCCGGACGGCCCCGACCTGTCTCCCCCCGCCGTCGCGGACCCGGCCGAGCTGCGGCGCCGCATCGAGGCCGGCGAGTGGGTGGTGGACCTGCGCGACCGCACCGCCTTCGCCGCGGGTCACCTCGCGGGCAGTCTCAACTTCGGCCTGGACGGGCAGTTCGTCACCTACCTGGGCTGGCTGATCCCGTGGGGCACCCCCCTCACCCTGCTCGGCGAGAGCCCCG
Organism: Streptomyces megasporus; assembly: GCF_000718985.1. Taxonomy (GTDB): domain Bacteria; phylum Actinomycetota; class Actinomycetes; order Streptomycetales; family Streptomycetaceae; genus Streptomyces; species Streptomyces megasporus. The sequence goes on from NZ_JODL01000018.1 coordinate 70,957, forward strand.
AGCAGGTCGCCGAGGCCCAGCGCGAGCTGGTCCGCATCGGCATCGACCGCCCCGCCGCCATGGCCACCGGCACCCCCGAGGACTGGGCCGGCGGCGAGCCCCTCGCCGCCTTCGAGCGTGCCTCGTTCGCCGACCTCCAAGCCGCCCTCGACAAGGGCGACGACGGCCTCGTCGTCCTGGACGTGCGGCGGAACCAGGAACGCGAACGGGCCGGCATCCCCGGCTCGTTCCACATCCCCCTCCACGACCTCCTCGGCCGTCTCGACGAGGTCCCCGGCGGCCGGGTCTGGGTCCACTGCGCCGGCGGCTACCGCGCCTCGATCGCGGCCGCCCTGCTCCACGCCCACGGCCGCGACGTCGTCGCCGTCGACGACGGCTTCGACACCGCCCACGACCTGGGCCTGGCCGTGCCCACCCCCGAGAACACCGACAACCAGAAGGAGATCCCCGCATGACCGCCCCCACCACCCCCCGCGACCTGAGCGCCGCCACCCTGCGCGAGAAGCTGACCTCGGGCACCCCGCCGCGGCTGCTCGACGTGCGCTCCCCCGCCGAGTTCGAGTCCGCCCACATACCCGGCTCCCTCAACATCCCGCTGCACATCCTGCGCGAGCACCGCGAGGAGATCGCCCGGCTCCTGGACGACGACACGGTGCTGGTGTGCCGCTCCGGGCAGCGTGCCGGTCAGGCCGAACGCGCCCTCGCCGAGGCCGGGCGGCCCGGTCTGACCGTCCTGGCCGGCGGGATCACCGCCTGGGAGAAGTCCGGCGCCCCGACCAACTACGGCCAGGAGCGCTGGGACATGGAGCGCCAGGTCCGCCTGGTCGCCGGCTCCCTGGTCCTTGTCGGCGCGCTCGGCAGCTTCGCCGTCCCCGGCCTGCAGGCGCTGTCGGCGTTCGTCGGCGGCGGGCTGGTCTTCGCCGCCGTCTCCAACACCTGCGCCATGGGCGTGGCGCTGTCGAAGATGCCCTGGAACCGTCCCAAGGCCGTCGACCCGCGCCAGGCCATCGCCCGGCTCGCCGACAGCGGCAGGTGACCGCCCCGTGACGCCGACGCTTCTGTTGGTCCTGGCTCTGGCGCTGCTGGTCGGCGTCAGCCTGGGCCTGCTCGGGGGCGGCGGGTCGATCCTGACCGTGCCGCTGCTGGTCCATGTCGCCGGGCTGGACGCCAAGGAGGCCATCGCCACCTCCCTGTTCGTCGTCGGCGTCACCTCCGCCGTGGGCGTGGTCGGCCACGCCCGCGGCGGCCGGGTCCGCTGGCGCACCGGTGTGCTGTTCGGGGCGGCCGGCATGGCCGGCGCCTACGCCGGCGGCCTGCTCGGAGGCCATCTCCCCGACGCCGTCCTGCTGATCGCGTTCGCGGCCATGATGATCGTCACCGCCGCCGCCATGCTCCGCGGTCGCCGCACCGTGCGTTCCGAGCACGCCCACCGGCGGCTCCCGGTGGGCCGGGTCCTGTTGGACGGCGCCGCCGTCGGCCTGGTCACCGGTCTGGTCGGCGCGGGAGGAGGCTTCCTGGTCGTCCCCGCCCTGGCCCTGCTGGGCGGGCTGCCCATGCCGGTGGCCGTGGGCACCTCGCTGCTGGTCATCGCCATGAAGTCCGCCGCCGGGTTCGCCGGCTACCTCACCACCGTCCCCATCGACTGGACGCTCACCCTGGCCGTCACCGCCGCCGCCGTCGTCGGCGGCCTCGTCGGGGCCCGCCTGGCCGAACGCGTCCCCGCCGCCGCCCTCTCCCGGGTGTTCGCCTGGTTCGTCCTGGCCATGGGCGCCCTCACCCTCCTCCAGCAGGCCCCTGCCGACCTGCGGCTTCCCGTCGCCGCCGCGCTCGCCTCGCTCGGCGCGGGCGCCGGTCTCTGTTACGGCCTCGTCCCCCGCTGTCCCCTGCGGCGCGCCGTCCACGGCTCGTAGCGCCCGCCCATATGCCGGTACCCCGGCGCGCCGAGAGGTTCGGTGCGCCGGGGTACCGGCGTATGGGCGGGCGGACCGGTGGAATGTTCCACACCACCCTGGTGTTCAGTACCCCAGGGGGTATCAACCGACAGCTCCGAGAGGACGTCCCATGAGCACCGTCACCCTGACCGCCGCCGACTTCGAGAAGACCGTCACCGACAACGACATCGTCCTCGTCGATTTCTGGGCTTCCTGGTGCGGACCGTGCCGGATGTTCGCCCCGGTCTACGAGAAGGCCTCCGAGGCCAACTCCGACATCGTCTTCGGCAAGGTCGACACCGAGGCCGAGCAGGCGCTGGCCGCCGCCGCGAACATCACCTCGATCCCCACCCTGATGGCCTTCCGCGAGGGCGTGCTGGTCTTCGCCCAGCCCGGCGCCCTGCCGCCCCAGGCCCTGGACCAGGTGATCACCGCAGTCCGCGAACTCGACATGGACGAGGTCCGCGCCTCCATCGCCGCCCAGAACCCCGGTCAGTGACCACGGGCCGGTCCCCGACCGGCCCTCCGTGAGAGGAACACCCCATGGTCCAGCTCCCCGCCGACCAGGTGCGGTCGGCCGCCAACCGGCTCAAGCGCGCCCAGGGCCAGCTCGCCGCCGTCGTGCGCATGCTGGAGGAGGGCCGGGACTGCGAGGACGTGATCACCCAGCTCGCCGCGGTCAACCGCGCGCTGGACCGGGCCGGTTTCGCCATCGTCGCCAGTGGCCTCAAGCAGTGCCTGGCCCAGGAGGGCGGTGTCGACAGCCTCGACACACGGAAGATGGAGAAACTCTTCCTCTCCCTCTCCTGACCTTCTCGCCGAACACCCTCCACGACGGGTGTTCGCCCGTGGGGCCGCCGCTCAGGCGGCCCCACTTCCGGTTGGGCGGCCCTGCCCTTCGGCTCGGTCCTTCGGAACGAGAACGACCGAGAACGACCGAGGGCGACGGAGGGCAGAGCCTTCAGGCCAGGGACAGGAAGAGTTTCTCCAGCCGGGCCCGTAGCTGTTCCCGGTCGCCCACCGGCTGCTCGCCGTCGGCCAGACACTGTTGCAGCCCCGTGGCGATGATCGCGAAACCGGCCCGGTCCAGCGCACGTGAGACCGCGGCGAGCTGGGTGATCACGTCCTCGCAGTCCCGGCCCTCTTCGAGCATCCTGATGACCCCGGCCAGTTGCCCCTGTGCCCGTCGCAGCCGATTGAGCACGCTCTTCAACTCATCGGCCGCCATGTCCAGGTCCACTCGTCCTCCTTCACGACACATCGCAGCGTATGCCACCGCGCCGGGAGCGTCTCCGCCCCGGCCCTCCATCTCTCGGTCAGGCCGGGTCGGGGAAGGTTCACCGAGGTGTGGCCCACGGCCCGGAGGCGGACACCAACGCACGCGAGGGCGATGGAGTGCGCGCGGGCCGATGCCGCACATGTCACATGATCGACGGCTCGGCCGCCACGGCCTCGCGACCGCGTCCGCGATTGCGCCCCACCCCCACGGGGGCCTCCGATGACCTCACGGGTAATCGACCCGTGAGGCGATCTGCCACAGGGTTGTCCTGTCGCCGCACCGATGCGGCGGCAGGACGACATCTTGTGGAGGGAACACCCGTGAACGCATACGCAAGCGCGGTCGAGCGCTACTTCGCCGCCTGGAACACCCTCGACGCCGAGGACCTCGCCAAGGCCGTCGCCCGGGCCTGGACCGAGGAGGGCACATACACCGACCCCCTGGTCCGGGCCCACGGCCACGAGCAGGTGGCGGCCGTCATCGCCGCGGTGCACGAGCAGTTCCCCGGCTTCGAATTCCGGATGACCGGAGAGGTGGACGGCCACCACGACATCGCCCGCTTCACATGGGATCTGGTGTCCACCGTCGACGGTTCCTCACCCGCTGCCGGCTTCGACGTCATCACCCTCGCCGAGGACGGACGCATCATCTCCGTGCAGGGTTTCCTGGACCGCGCCCCGGCGGCCTGACGACCACGCTTCGTCGAGCGGCGTGCCGATCGGAAGCCGGCGACGCCGACGTGGGGGAGCAATTCCACCCGCCCCCGTCCTCCCGGGCGCGGCATCCGCCACGGCGTGTGACGCCTCGCGTCCGTGTCGCTCCGTTCGGGGCTTTCGGCCCAGGCCGAAACGACTTCGCCCCACTCGTCCGGCCCTCACAGACTGGCAGCGAGCAACAACCGAGAGCAACCCCGGAACGACAAGGAGGAGCATCGTGCGCAAGCGCATGTTCGGGGCCCTCGCCACCGCCGCCGCGTTCGCCGGCATCGTGGGAGTGACGGCCACCCCGGCCGCCGCCGCGGGCTGGATCACTCCGGACCAGGTCCACAGCATCAAGAACCCGGTGACCGCCGTGGCCAAGGAGACCCCGGCCGGCAGCATCCAGGTCCGCCACGGGAGCTACGGGGGAGTCCAGTACGGCTGGGGGCGGGTGGTGAACCCGAAGGCGGGCTACAACCTCATCTTCGAGGTCGACCTCAACGGAGACCGCAAGGTGGACGCCTCGGACACCTGGGCCGCGGTCTGGAACCTTTCGGCGGGCGGTATCAAGTGGACCCACGGGTACCCCACGTCGTCCAGCAGCACGCGCGCGTTCCGCGCGTGCATCACCAGGCACTCGTCGTGCGCGGAAACCAACGCCGAGCACCGGACCGCGTGGTGGTGAGCCCCGCCACCCTTCACAGAGCTCCCCTCGACACCACCACGGGTGTTTGAGGCCTCTCCGTGCCGTGCCCGCGGCGATCGGTACCCGTGCCGGTCGCCGCGGGCGAGGTGTGTCCGGGGCCGGACCGTTCGGGTCCGGCCGACTCCGCCACGGCGGCGCCGGCGCTGTGGGATGGTGGTCGCGTGACCTTGGAGGACCTCGTCCGGCTGCGCCGGGCCCGTGACCTGATGGACCGCGACTACGCGAAGCCGCTCGACGTTCCGGCGCTGGCGCGCTTCGCCCTCATGTCGACGGGCCACTTCTCCCGCAGCTTCCGCGCCGCCTTCGGCGAGACGCCCTACGGCTACCTGATGACGCGCCGGATCGAGCGGGCCAAGGCGCTGCTGCGGCGGGGCGACCTGACGGTGACGGAGGTCTGCTTCGCGGTCGGCTGTACCTCGCTGGGGTCGTTCAGTTCACGGTTCACCGAGTTGGTCGGCGAGAGTCCGAGCTCGTACCGGGCCCGCCGTCATGACGAGGGCGCCGCCGTCCCGGCCTGCGTCGCCAAGATCCACACGCGACCGGTCAGGAACGGAGAAGCGAAACCCATGCCCCGCCCGTAGCGTGAGGCACATGGACATCAAGCTCTCACAGTGCTTCATCGCCGTCGACGACCACGACAAGGCACTCGCCTTCTACCGGGACGCCCTCGGCCTGGAGGTGCGCAACGACGTCGAGTTCGAGGGGATGCGCTGGGTGACCGTGGGCTCACCGGCGCAGCCCGGTGTGGACATCGTCCTCGAACCGCCCGTCGCGGACCCGAACGCCTCTCCCGCCGACAGGCAGGCCATGGCCGAACTGCTGGCGAAGGGCCTGTTGCGCGGTGTCATCTTCTCGACCGACGACTGCGACGCCACCTTCGAGCGCGTCCGCGCCGCGGGCGGTGAGGTGCTGCAGGAGCCGGTCGATCAGCCGTACGGCGTCCGCGACTGCGCCTTCCGCGACCCCTCCGGCAACATGCTGCGCTTCACCCAGCCCCGTCGGCGGTGAGCTCCGGTTCCGCACACCGGGCGCCACCACGATCCGGCGCCCCACCGTCACCGTCGGGTCACCGACCGCGGACGGCCACTGATCCCATCGGAACCACTCACCCGGTAGTTGGAGACACCATGAGCACGGTCACGAGCACGAGCACGGACACGCGGACGCCCACACCGCACGTTGCCGACGGCCACGATCTGATCCGCGTGCACGGAGCGCGTGTGAACAACCTCAAGGACGTCAGTGTCGAGATCCCGAAGCGCCGGTTGACCGTGGTCACCGGAGTCTCCGGCTCGGGCAAGAGTTCGCTGGTGTTCGGCACGATCGCCGCGGAGTCGCAGCGGCTGATCAACGAGACCTACAGCGCCTTCGTGCAGGGCTTCATGCCGACACCGGCCCGGCCCGAGGTGGACGTACTCGAAGGGTTGACGACCGCGATCATCGTCGACCAGGAGCGGATGGGCGCCAACCCCCGGTCCACGGTCGGCACCGTCACCGACGCCAACGCGCTGCTGCGCATCCTCTTCAGCCGGCTCGGGAAGCCGTACATCGGCCCGCCCGCCGCGTTCGCCTTCAACGTCCCCTCGGTCCGGGCGAGCGGCGCGATCACCGTCGAGCGCGGCGCCAAGAAGGCCGTGAAGGCGACCTACACCCGCACCGGCGGCATGTGCACCCGCTGCGAGGGGCGGGGCACGGTCTCCGACATCGACCTCGCCCAGCTCTACGACGACTCCAAGTCGATCGCCGAGGGCGCGTTCACCATCCCCGGCTGGAAGTCCGACAGCTTCTGGACCGTGCGGCTCTACGCCGAGTCGGGCTTCCTCGACCCGAACAAGCCGATCCGCGAGTTCACCGAGAAGGAGATGCACGACTTCCTCCACCGAGAGCCGACCAAGGTGAAGGTCGAGGGCGTCAACCTCACCTACGAGGGACTGATCCCCAAAATACGGAAGTCGTTCCTGTCCAAGGACAAGGAGGCGATGCAGCCGCACGTCCGGGCGTTCGTGGAGCGGGCGGTCGCCTTCACCGTCTGCCCCGACTGCGAGGGCACCCGGCTCAGCGAGGCCGCCCGGTCCTCGAAGATCGAGGGGGTCGGCATCGCCGACGCCTGCGCCATGGAGATCCGCGACCTGGCCGATTGGATCCGCGGCCTCGACGAGCCTTCTCCGGGCTCGTCGAGCGGGAAGTACCCCATGGTCGCGCCGCTGCTCACCACGTTGCGGAACACCCTCGACTCCTTCGTGGAGATCGGCCTCGGCTACCTCTCGCTCGACCGGGCCTCGGGCACGCTGTCGGGCGGCGAGGCGCAGCGGGTGAAGATGATCCGCCACCTCGGCTCCCCGCTCACCGACATCACCTACGTCTTCGACGAGCCCACCGCGGGCCTGCATCCGCATGACATCCAGCGGATGAACGGTCTGCTGCTGCGGCTGCGGGACAAGGGCAACACGGTGCTCGTCGTGGAGCACAAGCCGGAGGTGATCGCGATCGCCGACCACGTCGTCGACCTCGGTCCCGGCGCCGGCACGGCGGGCGGCACCGTCTGCTTCGAAGGCACCGTCGAGGGGCTGCGGGCCCACGGCACCCTCACCGGCCGCCATCTCGACGACCGGGCCGCCCTCAAGGAGACGGTGCGCGAGCCCGCCGGCGCGCTCCGGATCCGTGGCGCGAACACGCACAACCTGCGGAACGTCGATGTCGACATCCCGCTGGGAGTGCTCGTCGCGGTCACCGGGGTCGCCGGTTCCGGAAAGAGTTCGCTGCTACCCGGGTCGCTCCCCGCCGACGCGGGTGTGGTGTCGATCGACCAGGGGCCGATCCGCGGCTCCCGGCGGAGCAACCCGGCGACGTACACCGGGCTGCTCGATCCGATCCGCAAGGCGTTCGCGAAGGTCAACGGCGTGAAGCCGGCGCTGTTCAGCGCCAACTCCGAGGGCGCCTGCCCGACCTGCAACGGCAGCGGCGTCGTCTACACCGATCTGGCGATGATGGCCGGCGTCGCCATCACCTGTGAGGAGTGCGAGGGGAAGCGGTTCCAGGCATCGGTGTTGGAGTACCGCCTCGGCGGCCTCGACATCAGCGAGGTGCTCGCGATGTCGGTGACCGAGGCCGAGGAGTTCTTCGCCGCCGGCGAGGCGCGCACCCCCGCGGCGCACAGGATCCTGCGGCGGCTGGAGGACGTCGGACTCGGCTACCTCACCCTCGGCCGGCCGCTCACCACGCTCTCCGGGGGTGAGCGGCAGCGGCTCAAACTGGCCACTCGCATGGGAGACGAGGGCGGCGTATACGTCCTCGACGAGCCGACCACCGGCCTCCACCCGGCCGACGTCGAGCAGTTGCTCGGCCTGCTCGACCGGCTCGTCGACTCCGGCAAGTCGGTCATCGTCATCGAGCACCACCAGGCGGTCATGGCGCACGCCGACTGGATCATCGACCTCGGCCCGGGCGCCGGGCACGACGGTGGCCGGGTCGTCTTCGAGGGCACCCCCGCCGACCTCGTCGCCGCCCGCTCCACCCTCACCGGCGAGCACCTCGCGGCCTACGTCGGCGCCTGATCGGGCCCCTCGTGGACACCGTGGGGTGTCCACGAGGGCGTCCTCGGGGTCGGACGGACGGGGGAGCATCCCGAGCGGAGCCCGGGGACGGTGCCGGCGCCCGGCCTCGACATCGGCCGGTGGCGCGCCCTCGCATCCCGCCGGTCCCCGTCCGTGGCCGCCCCGTGAACGTCCCGCTGCCCCTCGGAGGTTCGGTGTCCGCCAAAACGTCCCCCGGAACGTCCCCCGGACCGGCGAGCCCGCGCACCGCGCGGGCCGTGCGTCCGTGGTCGGTGTGGCCCGGGATCGTGCGATCCCGGGCCGCGCGCGACTGGCTGTCGCCGGCGGCCCTGGCCGCCGCGCAGTTACTGTGGTGGCCGTTGGACGCGCTGCGGCACCCCGGCGCGACCGGTCCCGTGCCGGTGGGGGCGGGACTGCTGGCCATGGCGGTGGCGGTGGTCCTGCTGGCCTGGCGCCGACGGGCCCCGGTCCATGTGCTGGCCGGCGTCACCGCCGTGGCGGCCACCGCGCCGGCCGTGTCCTTCCCCGGTGCGCTGGACGTGTTCGCCGCCGTCGGGACGGCCGTCGCCCTGTACACGGTGGCGGTGCGGCACGACGCGACCACCGCCGTGATCACCGGAGTGACCCAACTGTGCTGGCAGTTGGTGTGGCTCTCCGGTCTGCACGGCGCCGGCGGGGGCGTCGGTTTCCTGCTGGTCGTGGTGCCGCAGGTCGCCGCCCTGGGCGCCGGACTGAGCCGGCGACGTCTGCTGGCGGCGCGGCGTGCCGCCGCGGCCCGGCTGGCCGAGGCCGAGCGGGCCCGGCTGCGGGCGGCCGACGACGAGCGCCACCGGCTGGCCCGTGAGCTGCACGACGTCGGCGCCCACCATCTGACCTCGGTGGTGGTCTCGGCGGAGGCGGCGCGTCGACTCGGGGGTTCCCGGCCCGAGTTGGCCGCCGAGGCGCTGCGGACCGCGGCCGACGACGGCCGTGCGACGCTGTCGGCGCTGCGCGAACTGGTGGCGGTGATGGACGACCTCCGGCGGGAGCCGTCGCGGGTGTGGCGACGGCGGATCGAGGAGTTGGCCGCCGGTTTCGGCAGGCTGGGCAGGTCAGTGCGGGTGGAGCTGTCGGCGGACCTGTCGGGACCGACGGGCGAGGCCGTCTTCGGCGTCGTGCGGGAGGCGCTGACGAACGCGCTGCGCCACGCGCCCGGCGCCGACGTCCGGGTCGGGGTACGGCACCACCGGGGCGTCCTGGAGGTGGTCGTCGACAACGGCGCTCCCGCCGGCGGTGACGGCACCGCGGACGGTGGCGCGGACGGTGGCGCGGTGCGCGGTCTGGGGTCCGGGCGTGGGCTGGCGGGGATGCGCCAGCGCGTGGAGACGGCCGGTGGACGCCTGGAGGCCGGGTCACGGCCCGACGGCGGGTGGCGGGTGCGCGCCGAGCTGCCCGTCCCCGGCGCGTCCCCGGCGGGCAGGCGTCCGCGGCTTCCCGACAGCCGGCGGGTGGCCCAGGTGATGGTCGCGCTCGTGGCCTTCTTCAACCCGCTGGTGCCCGCGCTGATGAGCGTCCCGGACGGGAGGGAGCCGCACAGTCCGCAGGCCGACACGCTGTACCTGCTGCTGATGTCCGTCCACGCCCTGCCGCTGCTGTGGCGGCGGCACGCTCCGTCGGTGGCGTTGGCGGTCGCTCTGGCGTCGGCGACGCTGTGGCCGGTGGCCGCTCTCCGGGGCGTGTTGCCCGCCCCGCTGGTGCCGGCGCTGTGGGCGGGCGTGGCGGTGGAGGCCGCGATGGTGTACACCGTGGCGGCCCACGGGCGGCGCGGTCGGCGGGCGTGGTGGGTCGTACCGGTCGCCGGCTGCGTCCTGGGCGCGGTGATCGGCGCGACGGCGGCGGCCGGGCAGTTGCTGCCGCACCGGTTCGGGCCGGTGGCGTACCCGCTGTCGACGGCGGTGGCGGTCACCGCCGTCACCGCGTTGTTCGCGGTGGTCTGGCGGGCGGGAGCCGCCGTGCGCGGCCGTCGCTCCCGGACCTCGGCCCGGGAGCGGGCCGAGGTCGCCGAGGTGCTGCGGGACGCGGCCCGTGCGGCGCGGGCCCAGCGGGAGCACGTCGCCGTCGGGCTGCGTGAGGCCGTCATGGAGCGGGCGGGCCGAGTGGTGCGTCATGCCGAGGAGGGACGGCTGGAGGATGTCGCGGCCGAGGCCCGCGCGGCGCTGGCCGCCATGCGGGAGTTGCCGGCCGGCTTGCACGGACCCGGCGAGAGAGGTGCGGGCGAGGGGGTCGAGGCGGCGGCGCGGGAGATGCCGGCCGCACGGTGATGAGCGAGAGAGGAGACGGGCGGTGACGCGGCGTCAACTTCCCTCGGCAGGGTTCCGGAATCGCCGCATCGCCCGCACGCACCAGTTCAGCACGGCGGCGTTGATCAGCGCGGAGACCGCGCAGACCGACAGGTAGAAGGCCGTGCCCTCCCACGGCAGCACGGAGATCATCAACAGGCTCGGCGGCGCGGTGGCCAACAGGGGGAAGACGCCGGCGAACGAGGCGTCCTCGTGGTGGACGAAGGCCGCGTCGAAGAGCGTCCACAGCAGCAGGGCGGCGCACAGCGCGAGGTAGCCGCGCGCCGTCCACGTTCCGGCCACCGCCGCCAGGGCGCGCCGTACGACGTTCATGTGCCCTCCCCCACTCCCCCGCCGGCTCGGTGCCGTACAGGCTACCGGCGCCGTACGGCACGGGGGTGACCGCCGGTTCGACGCCATCGGTCACCACGCGGTCGGTCACCACGCGGTGCGCACGCCGTGGTTCACCGGTGAGCACGTGACCGGGGAGACCCGGGACGTGGAAAGATGACACGGCGCCGGCCGGAGGGTGGACCGGCCACCAGACGAGGAGTGGGCCTCATGGCCGTCCGTGTGCTGATCGCCGACGACCAGGCCGTGGTCCGTGCGGGCTTCGCCGCCATCGTCGACGCCGAACCGGATTTGTCGGTGGTCGGCGAGGCCGGTGACGGTGCCACGGCCGTGGCGCTGGCGGCCGAGGTGCGGCCCGACGTGGTGCTGATGGACATCCGCATGCCCGGCATGGACGGGTTGACGGCCACCCGGCTGATCATCGACGGCGCGGGGGCGGCCCGGGTCCTGGTGCTGACCACCTTCGATCTGGACGCCTACGTCTTCGAGGCGCTGCGCGTCGGAGCCTCCGGCTTCCTTCTCAAGGACTCCGAGGCGGACGGCCTGCTGTCCGCGATCCGGGTGGTCGCCTCCGGCGAGGGCGTACTGGCCCCGACGGTGACCCGCCGTCTGATCTCCACCTTCGCCCACGGCGCACCCGCCCCTCCCGGGGCCACCGGAGCGCTGGATCGGCTCACGCCCCGCGAGTGGGAAGTCCTCCTCCTGGTCGCCTCGGGGCTGACCAACGCCGAGATCGGCGAGCGGCTCGGGGTGTCCGTGGGAACGGTCAAGACGCATGTGAACGCCCTGCTGCGCAAACTGGGGCTGCGCGACCGGGTCCAGGCCACCATCCTGGCGTACGACACCGGTCTGATCAGGCCGCGCACCACACCGACCGCGTAGCGGACTTCCCGACCGCGCGAGCCGGCGGCGGTCGGCGCTGCCGCCGGGTCCCGACGCGCCGCGCTACCGGTCCGCCGGCCGGTCGGGTCCGATCGGCAGCCGTACCCGCACCACCCCGGTGGGGTCCGGATCGGCACGTCCGCCCGCCGCCTCGGAGCGCAGCCGCAGCAGTTCGGCGACCGGTCCCGCGGCAGCCGCCGGCACACCTGTGACGGTGACGGCGAGTTCCTCCGAGAGCGTTCCAGTACGGCTCGGGCGGCGCCGGTGTCCCCCGCTCCCAGCGCCTCCTCCACGAGGCGGAAGGCCGACAGTCCGACCGCCGCGGGCAGTTCGGCCACCGCCTCGGGCGGGGCGTGCAGCGTCACGTGCCGGCCGGCCGCCCGTCGGGCGCGGCACAGGTCGCCGATGTCGGCAGCGGTCGGCAGCGGGGCGGTCCCCGGTACGGTCTCCGGGTCCGGCCGCAGGGCTCCCGCCACCTCCCGCAGGGCCGTGAGCGCGGCCCTGGCCTCGGCCGCGACGTCGTCCAGCCGCCCCTCCTCCGCCCGGGACACCATCCGGCTCGTCGAGCGCAGGACGGCCCCGTGACCGGTGAAGGCGGCCACGGCACCATGCGGACCGTCCGGCGGGCGGGCCGCCACCAGCCGCCGCAGCGCCGTCAGCGTCTCGCGACCGGTGCGCACCGCGAGCGTCCGGGCGTCCTCGGTCAGCTCCGGCCTGTCCCCGCCCAGCCGCCGCGCGGTGTCGGCGCTCACCACGACCGCGGCGAGGTGGTGGGCGTACAGATCGCACCACTCCCCGACCAGCCGCCCGTACGCGGCCCGTACCGCCCGCCGCCGCGACGCGCGCCGGACGCGCCACCGAGCGGTCCCGACGCCCAGCGCCGCGACGGTCACGCACAGGACCGCGCACAGGGCCGCGCACAGGGCCGTGTCCGCCGCGGCGGGGGTGTTCTCCCTCATCTCGGTGCGAGCCTACGGAGAGCCGGGAGGAGACGGGTCGCCCACCGGTACGAGGTGCCCTCCATCGCTGGTTGGAGACGTCTTTCGTGCCGCCGGCCGAGGAGCGCGCCGCGGGCGGGCGGAAAGCTTGGGGCATGGCGTTTCCGCGGCCCATCGGGACATCTCCACTCCGCCGGACCGGCCCGAAACGACGCCGAGTCGGCACCGCGACACGGCGGTGCGACCACACGGCACCACCACGACGACACGGCACCACCACGCCGGCACGACGACAGCACGACGACATGAGAGGCAGACGGAGATGAACGACAAGCCCGGTTCCCTGCGGCGGATCGCCGACGGCGTCGCGGACAACCGGATCGCCCGGGGCTATCTGGCGCTGTGCGCCGCCCTGCTGCTGTGGGTGGCCTTCGACTCGACCCTCGTCCACCACGAGGACGCCTCGTTCGCGGGCGTGTGGCCGGTCCTGCTCACCTTCCCGACCGGGTCGGCCGTCCTCGCCCTCCCCGACGAGGGCACGGTCGCGGTGGCGTCCTACTACGCGCTGGTCCCGGCCGCGGCGGTGCTCAACGCCTGGCTGTTCAGCGCGCTGCTGCGCCGACTGCGCGGCCGGGCCGTCCGCGCCTGACCCCTTCCGGTGCGGCCGGCGGCGGTCGCCCGGTGGCAGCCGCCGGTCGTCCCACCACACGGAAGGGCCCGCGGTCGCGGAGGTGAGGGACGGGACGAGGGGCCCGACCGGAAGGCCGGGCCCCTCGTCACCGTCGGTGGCTCGGTGTCAACACACCGGGACGCCGGGGAGCCTGGCGTCGGGGTGGGCGATGTAGATGTTGGAGATGAAGCCTCCCTGGTCACGGAGCTTGCTCCACCAGTTGTTGGTGTAGCCCTCGGCGTTGACGGTGTCGCCCTGCTTCTGGCAGACGACCGTGACCCGGGTCGGGCCGGCCAGGCTGGTCACCACGGGCGAGGAGAGGTAGGCGTCCGCGCGGACCCGCACGCCCGAGCCCCAGGTCATGAAGGAGGTGCCACCGCCGCAGCCGTTGTCACTGGTCAGGTAGTACTGGTGGTAGCTGCCGGGGTAGGCGAGCGCGGAGCCGTTGATCCGGATGTTCTGGCCCACGCCGTTGTAGAGCTGCTCGTAGTGGATGTGGGCGCCGGAGGAGTGTCCGGTGCTGCCGGTGGTGCCGATCTGTTGCCCCTGGGCGACCCAGGAGCCACTGGCCACCGAGAACGCGGCGAGGTGGAAGTAGTAGGTCTTCCAGCCGCCGCCGTGGTCGATGACGATGTAGTTCCCGGCGCCGCCGGCCTGGTAGTGCCGGGTGGCGGTGCCGGCCGCGGAGGCCAGGACCGGGGTGCCGGCGGTGGTCCCGCCGTCGGCGCGGACGAAGTCCAGAGCGCGGCGCACCTCGGCGGAGTGGTGACTGTAGGTCCACTTCTGGCCGCAGGGGTAGGGCGCCTTGAAGTTGGGCGTGGCCAGCGTGCCGGCCTCTCCGGCCCGGGCGGGGGCGGCGGCCAGGCCGGCCAGCACCACCAGCGCGCCCAGCAGGACGGCCAGGGTCCGTCTGAGCGGCAACCGTGGGGAGGCGGAGGATATCGAGGACATGCTTCGGCTCCTCGTGAGGTGAGGGTGGGGGTGCGCAGCCCACGGGACGCGCCGGCCGGCGGCTGCGCGGTGCGGCGACCGTAGCCGCGCCCGAGTACCCGCCGCAACGGGGCGCGGGACCTTTCGCCCCGACCGGAATGTTTTGTCCCTGACAACTTTGAGGTTTCCCGCGTCCCTGCCCCCGGGCTCCGAGGTGGCGGCGCGGCTCCCGTCCTCTTCCCCCTCGTCGCACCGGCCGCCGAGCCCGCGCGGCCACCACCGCCCCCGACGGGGAGCGTCCACCCTGCGTCCGATCCCGTCCCCATCGTGGTCGGGATGCGACCGTGTCCGTTCGTGGCCTCGTCGTATGCCAGAGCGGACGATCCGTATCCGGGGCGTCCGGATCGACCGTCCGAAGTGCCTGGACGTGGACGTCCCGCGCGGCCGGCCGTGTTCGTCGGCGTGTCCGGGTCGGGCAAGTCGTCACTGGCGTTCGACACGATCGCGGTGGAGGCCGGGCACCGACTCGGCGAGACTCACCCGCCGTTCGTCCGCGACCGGCTGCCGAAGTGGACGAGCCCCGAGACCGAGGGCGTTGAGGGGCTCTCCCCGGTGGTGGTGATCGGCCGGCGCAGGACCGGCGAGGCCGTGGTGAGCGCCGACCGACTCGTCGACCTCGGCCCGGGCCCTGGCGAACACGGGGGTCGGATCCCCCACCAGGGGCCGGTCGCCGAGATCGACGCCACGGCCACCGCCGCTCTCAGGGCTCCCGACGCGTCAGGGTCCCAAGGCGCCGCCGACCGCGGTTGGGAGCGCTCCTCCTCACCCGGAGCTTCCCCGGGCGGACGGACCGCTCGGCCGGAGGGCACGGCCGACCGCACCGCGCCGAGAAACCTCACTCACCCGCGGCGGCCCTGCGACGGCGTACGACCAGAACGGCTCCCGCGACGATCGCGGCGCTGCCGATGGCGGCCCCGGTCGGCAGCGCGCTCGACGCACCGGTCTCGGCGAGCCGGCCGCCGACCGGCGACTCGGCGCGGTCGCCCTGCGGGGCGTGGCCGGCCTTGTCACCGCCGTTCCGCTCCTGGTCCGTCCCGGCCGGGGCGTCCGTGTTCCCCGGCTTGCCCTTGGCGTCCTCGACCTTGCCGGGCTCGCTGCCCGCCGGAAGGACGGTGAAGTCGAACTGGCTGATCTCGTCGTGGCCGCACTGGCCGTCCTCGCCGTACGAGTGCCCCGTGGTGAAGAAGTAGCCCGTGCCCGCCTTGGCGGCCCGGCCCACCTTGACGCGCATGTCGGTGTCCGCGTGCTCGCCCGGTTCGAGGACGCCCACGGTGGCGAAGTCCTGGTTGTCGTCCCACTCCGCGCCCTCGCCCTCGACGGGCTTCCACGCGCCGCTCCGCGGGTCCAGCCACTCGACGGTGACGGCGAGTTCGGACACGTCGTCGATCCTCGGATCGGCGGTGCCGAGGTAGAGGGTGATGTCGGTCTCCATCAGCGTGACCGTGGAGACGTTGACGACGCGGTAGGTGAACTCGTGCCACCCGGATCCGGCGACCATCTTGCTCGGGAGGCCGCGCAGCTCCGTCTTCCCCCGGGTCTCCTCGGGAATGCCGGAGCAGAAGGCCGGGCGGGTGTACGTCGGAGACGGCGTGGCGCTCGGCGTCGTCGTCACCGAGGACTTCGGCTCGGCCCGCTCCGGAGAGGCCGCCGTGCCTTCCGACTGTCCGGCCGAGGAGTCCCCCTCATCGGCGGCTTTGCCGGTGGTGGCCGTCGCGGAGGGAGCACCGCTGTCCGCCGACGTACCTTCCTGCGCGTGCGCGGCGGGGGAGGCGAGCAGCGACACGGAGCCGACGGCGGCGATGACTGCGGCGGTCGACAGGGCACGGTGAAGCTTCATGGATTCCTTCCATGGATGCCGAACGTGGTCTCCCCGTGGGACTCACCCGCCCTGTCGGCGGGTTGCACCTCGCACGGAGACGCTCGTCGTGATCTACGTCACGGAAGGACTTTCCTGCGGCGAGCCCGCGGGGCCGCGGTGCGGTCGTGGGCGTACCGGACCCGGTGGCCGCGGACGGGTGAGCGGGCCGCCGGTGGACGTCACGTACCGCCACGTGTGCCGCGGCCCCGGCGTCCGTCAGCCCTGTCGGGCCTTGAAGCGCGGATTCTTCTTGTTGACGACGAAGGTCACGCCCCGCCGACGGACCACCTGGGCCCCCGGCACGGACTTCAACGAGCGCAAGGACTTGCGCACCTTCATGGCTTTTCTCCCTTCTCGCCCTTCCCACCGTCCCGCCCTCCGCCCGGCGGCGGGCCCACCGGGCCGTGGCCGGTCACGAGCGGAGGACGGGGTGAGCGGGGTGGGCGCCGAACCTCATGGGTTCCCACGGGCCCCCGCCAGAGGCGGGGGTTCGGATCACCGTTCCTCGCGGAAGAGGACGTGCTTCCCGGCCACCGGGTCGTACTTGCGCAGGACGAGGCGGTCGGGGTCGTTGTGACGGTTCTTGCGCGTCACGTAGGTGACACCCGTACCGGCCGTCGACCTCAGCGTGACGACGGGGCGCGTGTTCGTGCGTGTCATGGAGTCCTCCTTTCGCCCGCATCACGCGGAATTGATCCGCGCATGCCGGCCACGTGTCCCGCAACAACCACCCCCGTCGCCGCATTCCCGCTCCGGCACGGCGGACGACCACACCACCCGGGAGAACCGGACCGCACGGCCGGGCCACCGCCCGTCCCTCCGTCATTCCGGCGGTGGGGCGCCCACCGCCCCGCCTGTTCCGGGTGGTGGGCGCGGTCGTGGGGCCGGTGGCGTGATCGGTCGGTGCTCGACGTCGCCACGTCGCCTCGCCCCGTCACCTCGCCGAGGGGTTCGAGGGCCACGGTCGGGATCCGAGCGTCGTGAGGGCGCCGGTCGGCGCTTCCGGTCGCCCGGCTCCGGGAGCGACCCGGCCGAGCAGCGTCGCGAGGCGGGCCGTTTCGGTGCCCAGGCCGGTGGGACCGTGGGAGGTGCGCGGCGGCACCTCCACCGGGCGGCGCAGCTCGGAATCCGTGTAGCGGCGGCAGCCGCGGTGCCAGATGAGGATGCCGGCCATCCAGCGTTTGAGCCCCTCCACGTACTCGGTGAGCGCGGCGCGTGCCCCGGAGTCGAGTCCCAGTTCCTCGCACATCGAGGGCAGCTCGACGGTGACGACGCGCTCGAACTCCCGCATGCGGGAGTTCACCAGGTCGCCGACGATGTCCAGGGCCTCCGTGGCGCCGCAGCCGAAGAAGTCCCGCACGACGAGCACGCAGTTGTGGATCTCGCCCTCGAACTCGATCTCCTTGCGGTAGGAGAACAGGTCGTTGAGCAGACCCGCGTAGTCGCTCGCCGCGTTCTGCATCGCCTGGACCGGCCGGGCCCGGTACACCTCGGGCGGCACCGCCCCGCCATGGGAGAGTCGGGAGAGGGACATGGTGAACTCCGCGCCGAAGGTCTTCCGACGCATCTCGACGTAGTCCACCGGATCGGGGACGCGGTTCTCCCAGTGGTTGGCGAGTTCCCACAGCCAGCTTCCGACCATCTCCTCGACGGCGCGTCGGAAGGCCCGGCGGGCATCCGGGGTCATGGGGCCCGCCGTGCGGGCCCACAGATCCGCCAGCCCCCGCTCCAGCGCGTTCGTCGGGACGGGGACGGCTTCGCGGTCCACCGGCATGAAGGCCTTCAGACGCTCGGTGCACGCCTTGGCCCCGACCGCGTCGAGGGTGCGGCCGAAGACGACGGGGTAGTAGTCGTCCCCGTAGGTGCCCCACGTGAGCCAGCCCGTGGTCAGGTCGAGCTGCTCCGCGGAGGCGTCCGGGTGGATGCCGGCCGAGCAGAGGGCGAGATCGAAGGCCCTGAGCTTGTGCTCGTCCCAGACGCCGCAGTCCGACGTTCCGGGCGGCGCGTCGATCATCCCCATCTCCCGCGCCCACACCACGTTGCGTGCGCGGGAGGCGTCCAGGTGGGGACTGAGCCGGGTGGTGTACGGCATGCGCAGGTCCGGGATCCGTACCGGCCCGACCTCCTGGTACGGCAGGTGCGTGTGACGCCCGATCCGGGCCGGTGCCGTGGCCGCGAGCGAGGCGACGATGCGGGACGCGGAGGTGCCCGGCCCGGTGGGTCCGCCGGGGAGGGCCGCACCGACCGGGCGGCCCTCCCCTCCACCGTTCATGTAGCGGCTGGAGCGCATGTGCCACTCGTGGCCGCCGGACTGCCAGTCCTGGAGTCCCTTGACGTACGCCAGGACGTCCGCGCGGGACTTCGGATCAATGCCGTGCTCGGCGAACAGTGGCGGCATTTCGGTGAGGGCGGTGTGCTCGAACTGGTGCAGCCGGGAGGTGATCAGGTCGTTGACGGCGTCGGCCGCCTGCTGGGTGTCACAGCCGAGGAATCGTTCGAAGACCAGGACGCCGTTGGAGAGTTCGCCTTCGTCCTCGACCTCGCGTTGGTAGGAGAAGAGGTCGTTGCGGAGGTGCACCGCGTCGGCGAAGGCGTCCCTGAGCACCCGCATCGGGCGGGCGGTCGCCACGGCGGCGGGCACCTCCGCCCCCACGGCGTACTCCACGAGGCCGGCCGACCAGGGCGCTCCGCCGACCTTGCGGCGCATCTCGATGTACTCCAGCGGATTGGCGACCCGACCCGCGTCGATGTTGGAGAGCTCCCACATGCTCTCCTCCAGCAGGTGCCGCGTGGTCTCGGCGAACCGCCGGCGCCACGCCTGCGACATGGCCGGGACCGTGCGGGCCCACAGATCCGCCAGCCCCCGCTCCACCGCGTTCGCCGGCACCTCGGACGTCATGCCGCCGGGACGCATCGGCATGAAGGCACGCAGCCGGTCGAGGTACGCCCTGGCGCCGGCCGAGTCCCGGGTGCGTTTGAAGCTCTCCAGGAAGTGGTCGTCGAAGAAGAACACCCAGACGTACCAGTCGGTCACCGTGGCCAGTTCCGCGGCCGGTGCGTCCGGATGGGTGTAGGCGCAGAGCAGGGCGTAGTCGTGGGAGTCGTAGGCGTCCTCGTCCCAGACGCCCGACCCCTCGATCATCCCCATCCGCCGGGCCCACTCCTTGGCATGGGCCCGCGCCGCCTCCAGGTGGGGATTCAGCCGCGCCGGGTACGGCTCGTAGAAGTCCGGCAGTTCGAAGGGCTGCGGCACCCGCGTCTCCCTCTCCTCGTGTCGTTCCGCTCGCGGTCGGTCCCGTCCGCCGTCAGTCCCGCCCGCGGGAGATCTCGACGTTCTCCAGGACGCCGAGCGCGTCCGGCACCAGGACGGCGGCCGAGTAGTAGGTGGTGACGAGGTAGGAGATGATCGCCTTCTCGTCGATGCCCATGAACCGCACGGACAGGCCGGGCTCGTACTCGTCGGGGATGCCCGTCTGGTGCAGGCCGATGACGCCTTGGTCGTCCTCGCCGGTGCGCATGACGATGATGGAGCTGGTGCGCTCCTTGGTGACGGGGATCTTGTTGCAGGGCAGGATGGGCACGCCGCGCCAGGCCGGAACGTGGTTGCCGAGCAGCTCCACGTGGTCCGGGTAGAGGCCGCGGGCGTTCAGTTCGCGGCCGATGGCGGCGATGGTGCGCGGGTGGGCGAAGAAGAACTTCGAGCCGCGCCGGCGGCTGAGCAGTTCGTCGAGGTCGTCCGGGGTGGGCGGGCCCGAGTGTGCCTGGATCCGCTGGCCGTACTCGGCGTTGTGGAGCAGCCCGAAATCCCGGTTGTTGATCATTTCGTGCTCTTGCCGCTCGCGCAGCGCCTCGATGGTCAGCCTCAGTTGCTGCTCGGTCTGGTTCATCGGCTTGTTGTAGAGGTCCGCCACCCGGGTGTGCACCCGCAACACCGTCTGGGCGACGCTGAGTTCGTATTCGCGCGGGTTGAGTTCGTAGTCGACGAACGTGCCGGGCAGTTCGGCCTCCCCGGAATGGCCGGACGCCACGGCGATCTCCGCTTCCCCTCGGTCGTTCTGCCGCTGCCGGGGCAGGGCGGCGAACGCCTCGACGTGCTCCCGGAGCGCGGCCGAGCCGTCCAGCAGGGAGGTGAACTCCCGCCGCGGCAGGATCAGCATCGTGCCCGCGGTGGCTGCCTTGAGCGTGTACTCCCAGGTCGCGTCGCCGTCGAGCAGGCTCTGTTCGCCGAAGTGGTCGCCGTCGCCGAGCACTCCCAGTCGTGTGGGCTCCCCGTACGCTCCGCTGCCGATCTTCTGCACCCTGCCGTGCGCGATCAGGTGGACGTGGTCGACGGGGGTGCCCTCTTCGGCGAGCACCTCTCCCGCCTCGAAGTCGCGCTGGGCGAAGCGGCCGGCCAGCGCCGTCAGTACGTCCACGTCCTGGAAACCGCGCAGTAGGGCGAGTTCGCCGAGTTCACGCGGGATGACCTGCACCCGCGAACCGGTCTTCACGAATTCGATGCGTCCGTCCCCGACCGTGTAGGTGAGGCGCCGGTTGACCCGGTAGACGCCGCCCTCGGTCTGCACCCAGGGCAGCACCCTGAGAAGCCACCGGGAGGTGATGCCCTGCATCTGCGGGACGGACTTGGTGGTGGTGGCGAGGTTCCGCGCCGCGGCGGTGCCGAGGCTGAGCTGCTCGCCCCGCTGCGCTTCGTTGTCTGCCCCTGCCGACATCGGCTGTGTCTCCCCTGTGTGAGGCGCGTGGTGCGCCGTGCTGGGGAGATCCCGCACCCGAGCGTCGGGAGCGGGATCTCCGGCGGTCGGCCAGAACGCTAGGTTTCGCCGCGGGGACACAACAGAATTACCCGTCTCTTTCATCAGATCGGATGCTTCCGGGCCACCGGTGTTTGCGGCTCACCGCACCGAATCCGCACCGGGCACGGATCATCGAGGCGCTCCCGGCCGCTTCACCCGATGCACGTTTTCCGGTTTTCGGCACGTACTTCGCCGAGGCTCACCGCAACGGGGGAATCCGCCGCCGTTCCCCTGCGCCCGTCTCTCCGGGCCGCATAGAGAAATACCCGTGAATCGACGGCAGAGCAGGTTGGGTGCGTGCGCGATGGTGACCGGCGCCGTCCTCGCGTTCGTCGTGCCGGACGGTGCCCGCGCCGAGGAACGGACCGGTCCGGGGCCCGCACCGCCGGGCATCGGGATCCGAGCCGGAGACGGCATCGAGGTCCGACTGACCGACGGCCGGTCCTCACTGGAGGTCGTGGCACGGCCGAAATGCCCGAGCCTGTCCGTGGCGATCACGACCGGTGAGCATCCCGGCGCACGGCTCGCGGTGATCCTGGGCCACCCGTGCCCACCACCCCCGACGTCCTCACCGTCTCCCACACCACCTCCCACACCGCCTCCCACACCGCCCCCGACATCCCCGACACCGGTGCCGCCTCCCGCCCCCACACCGACCTCGTCCCCGGTCCCCACTCCCGGTGCTTCGTCGCCGACGCCCCGTCCGACGCCCTCCGGGCCCGCCGCCACACGGACACCGACGACCGCTCCCGCGGCCGTGCCGAGGCCCCCGGAAGCGCCCGTGCCGTCCCGTGAGATCCCGCCGCCGCGGACCGTGCCTTCCCCCGAGGCTTCGCCCACGCCCCTCTTCCGTGCCGCCACCCCCCGTCGGGGGCACGGTGGCGGCCTTCCGCTCATCGGCCGCACCCTGCTGATCGTCGCCCCCGCCGTCCTGGCCGCCGCCGCGCTGCGTCCCCGTTCCGGTTCGGGCTCCCGTTCCCGCTGAACCCCGCTGGAGGACTTCCATGGCCGATTGGCTCTTCCTGCTGCTCACCGTCGCCGTCTCCTGCCTGGCCGTCGTGGCCCTCACCCTGCTGCGGCAGCGCCGGGCGGGCGATGACGACGACCCCTCGGAGACGCCCGACGTCATCGAGTACATGACGATGATGATCGGCGTGGTGTACGCGATCGTGCTGGGTCTGGCCATCGCGGGCGTCTGGGAAGGACGTTCGTCCGCCGAGGAGTGGGTGCGCCAGGAGGCCCAGGCTCTGCACGAGGTGCACGAGCGTGCCCGGATCTACCCCGCCGAGGTCCGCGACGGCGTGCGTGGCGACGTCGACGCCTATGTCCGCCACACGGTGACGGTTGAGTGGCCGTACATGGCCGAGCACGGCGAGACGACCGAGCGGGGCGAGATGTTCTTCGACCGCCTGCGGCGGAACGTCACCGACCACGAACCACGCACCGCGCGCGAGGCGCAGACCCACCAGGCCCTGATGGAGCAGGTCGCCTTGGCCGACGAGGCCCGCACCGCGCGCGAGCAGGGCGCCGAACCGACGCTGCCCGGTGTGGTGTGGGTGGGGCTGGTGGCGGGTGCGGTGATCGCGGTCGGCATGGTGTTCGCCTTGCAGATCCGGCGTTCGGGGCGGGAGTTGGTGCTGGCCGGGCTGTTCACGGCACTGATCGCCTTCCTCCTCTTCCTCGTCTGGTACTTCGATTCGCCGTTCACCCGCGGACTGGAGAATCCGGCGGAGGCGTTCACCGCGCTCTTCCCTCAGGTCACGGACGGTTGAGGTCGCCTTCGGCCCCGACACGCGCCCGGGGCCGAAGGCGACTCGGCCGGAACGGGGCCGAGGAGAGACCGGACGTCCGACCGCATTCAGCGCGAGCGTCGAGCGCGCCGTGTCACGGGGCCGCCTCGGATCGTCAGGCTCTGCCGGTGGTCGCGGTGAAGTCGGCGACGAACCGCCGCAGTGGTTCGGTCGCTTGGTGGACGGCAGCGCCCGGGACCACCGCGCGGCCGGCCCGTGAGCTCCGCCTCGTCGCCCTCACCTTGCTCAGTCTATCGAATGTCGATAGATTCCCATCGTTGCTCGATTGAAGGAGGGGCGATGGGAAAGGCGACGGTGTTTGCGCTGCGCGCCGTGCTCGGGGCGCTGCTCGCCGGCTCGGTGTTCGTCCAGACGGTGATGGTGGCGCTGCTCGCCGCCGATTTGGAAGGGGGTGTCCTCGCGGACCGACGCGCCTCGATCCTCGTGATCGTGGTCCTGGGCATCGTGACGGCCCAGGTCGTCCTGGTCTGTGTGTGGCGGCTGGTGACGATGGTGCGACGCGGAACGGTGTTCTCCCACACCGCCTTCCGGTATGTGCACCTCGTGATCGGCGCGTTCGTGTCGGCCGCGCTCCTGGTGTTCGTGCTCGGGGTGGTGCTGGCGCCGGGTGAGGCCGTGGCGCCGGGCATCGTGCTCCTGCTGGGCGGGGTTTCCCTGGCGGTCTTCGGGGTCGCGCTCATCGTGCTCGTGCTGCGGATGTTGCTCGCCCAGGCCGTCGCGCGCGATGTCGAGGCGGCGCGGATGCGGGCCGAACTGGCCGAGGTGATCTGATGCCGATCGTCGTCGACATCGACGTGATGCTGGCCAAGCGGAAGATGTCCGTGGGCGAGCTCGCGGGCCGTGTGGGCATCACACCCGCCAACCTGGCGGTGCTCAAGAACGGCCGCGCCAAGGCGGTCCGCTTCACCACGCTCTCCGCGCTCTGCGAGGTGCTCGAGTGCCAGCCGGGAGACCTGCTGCGCTGGGAGCCCGAGCAGGCCGCGGAAGGCTGACGCCGGCCGCCGTCGGACAGTGGACGGGCCGGCGCGTCGCAGACCCCGGTCCTCGCGAGTCCGGCGTCTCGAGTCGAACAGGATGCCGCGCGCGGGAGCGCGCATGGTCACGCCGGCCCTTGGTCCCGGGCCGGCGGGCGGGTGGGGGCGACGAGTTCCCGGGCGAGGCCGAACGCGATGGCGGGGGTGAGTCGCCCTCGGGCGAGGCCGAGTTCGACGATGTCGTCGAAGACGTGCCGATCGGCGGCCGAGGCTCGCAAGGCGGCCTCGACGACGCGTGCGCTGCGGGCGAGCCGGGCGGCCAGGGCGGTGTGGCGCAGGTGGGACAGCAGGATTCGGCGGGTGGCGTGGGCGTGCAACTCCCCCGCCCGTTCGGGCCGTCCCTCACGCCGCGCCGCGACCACGGCGCGTCCGGCCGCGATGCCGGTGGCCACGGCGTAGTAAATGCCTTCGCCGGTCAGCGGGTTCACCAGGCCGGCGGCGTCGCCCACGAGCAGCACACGGCCGGCCGGAGATCGTCGGCGTGCCGTCGACAGCGGAAGATGGTGTCCGACCCAGTGCTCCGCCCCCTCAGCCGCACCGGGCAGAAGCGCCTCGAGACGCTCGAGCAGTTGGGCGCGGGTCGGCGCCGGACGGTCCCGGTGGAGGGCCTCGCCGTACCCGATGTTCGCCCGGCCGTCACCGCGGTCGAAGGACCAGGCGTACGACGGCTGGTGACGGGGGCCGAACTCGATGACCAGAGCGCCGCGCCGCCCGGACGCGACCGGGGCGTAGCCGCGCAGCGCCAGGGCCATCGGGCCACGGGGCAGGCCGAGCGCGCGTCGGACGACCGAGTGGGCGCCGTCGGCGCCGACGACGACCCCGGCGGAGATCTCCCCGTCCAAAACCACCGCGTCGGCGTGCTGCCGCAGGGCACGGACCCGGTGTCGGAGGAGCCGGGCGCCGGCGGCGACCGCCGCGTCGACCAGTCGGGCGTCGAGGATCCGGCGCGGCACCACCCACGCCGGGCGGGCCATCCGCCGCTCGACGGCCATGCCGCCGCGGCCGAGGTGGAGGCGGTCGGCCGGGGCCCGGTCCTCGACGAGACCGGTGACGCCGACCTCGGCCAGGAGGTCGAGGACGTGCGGAGCCACCCCGTCGCCGCAGGCCTTGTCCCGGGGGAAGTCCGCCCGGTCCAGGAGGAGGACGCGCAGTTCGGGGTCGGCGTACAACGCGCCCAGGGCGGTGGCGGCGCCGGCCGGCCCGGCCCCGACCACCACCAGATCCCAGTGTGTGGGCGCCGTCCGCCCCCGCGCGGTGGGGCCGGCCTTGGTACTCGTCTCGTCCGCCATACCCACCACTGTGCCGCCGATGACGGCGAGCGGCAGGGGAATTCGGGCCGAATCCCTTGCCCTCCTCCGATCGGCACCCGGGTGGCGCACACCGCGTCCGTCCGTGCCCTCGGCATGCGCCCCGTGAACACGAGGGTGTCGGTGGACCCCGCGCCCGGGGCGTGCGGCGCTCGACCGCGTCGTCGAAGACCACGAGGACCACCACGAACGGCGTCTCGTGTGTCCGGGGCCGTTCGCAACGGCTCGGAGCACGCACGGTCCACGACTCGACCCGGGATCGTCGGCCTGGACAACGGAGAGGGCCCCGTTTCCGACCTTGTCGGAAACGGGGCCCTCCGTCGAGCGCTGGGCAGGCCTTGCACCTGCATCTCCCCGCAGGAAGCGGAGCGTCTTTCCTTGGACCACCAACGCGCGTCACACCACCTGCCGTTCGGTGGCGCTCACAAGATCCAATATAGCACGATCACATCGCGCGTTCGAGCCCCTGCGCAGGACGGACGGCACTGGGAGAACAGGTGGGCGGCGCGTGCGCGGGCGGGGCGCGCGAGGTACCGCGCCCCCACGCACCGAACGTCAGTCCAGGATCATCGCGTTGCGCGGCGCTCCCGCCGACCGGAGAGCCGGCTGGAGAAGCGCGCCGCCGAATTTCCTCTCGACCTCCGCCTTCTCCGCCGTGTTCGGGTACGGGTTCTTGCAGGCGGTCCCGGCGCTGGAACCGGACATCAGGCTTGAGCAGGGGCCGGGCTTGCGGTCCGGCAGGCCCAGGATGTGGCCGAGTTCGTGCGCGGAGATCCGGATCGTGTCATAGCCCTGGCTGACGGCCTGTCGCCCGATGTAGACGGTTCCGTTGCCCAGCGAGGTGGTCAGGGCACGGGGCCAGCCGTTGTCGGCCAGGACCCGTATGTTGGCGCGCTGTCCGGCAGCGGCCGGACGCAGTTCGACGCCGTCGACGCTCTCGTTCCAGATCGCCGCGCCCCGGTCGACCGCGGCCTTGAACTCCGCGGACGCGCTCGCGTCGTAGGTGAGCACCCGTGGCGCGAGGGCACGGTCCTCGGTGAGGGAAGGAGCGGCGGTGGCCTGGCCACCGGCCAGGGCGAGGGTCACCGCCAGTGCGGCGGTGAGGCCGCGGGCGAGCGTGCGGACGTGCATGGTCGTCCTCCTTGTGGGGGAAAGGCGGGCGTGAGCATGACACACCTCAGGCTCTCTGCCCACCGGACACGGGCACCAATCCGTCAATCGAGCCGACCGGCTCTCACGCCAGGGTCGCTCGGATTCTCGCCGGCTCCGTCAGTGGCCCCGTCAGTCGTCCTCAGAGAACTCGGAACCGAACGCAGACCACGGTGGTGTGATCGGTGATCGGCGTGCCCGTGCTCTCCCAGAACTCGCGGTGGACCGCACGCCACTGTTCGAGGGACGCGTCCCCCTCCCCCTCCGCCGCGGCGTGCTCCCAGGTCACGTCGGAGAAGGGTTTGACCTCGACGCCGGTGACCTCGACGGTGGCGACGCGCCGCCCGTCGTCGTTCAGCAGGGCGAGCCTCTCACCGGCGTACTCCAGGCCCTCCGTCTCCTCCACGTACTCCCGGAGCAAGCCGGTCGTGGCGGTCTTCCGCCCGCCCAGTACGAGCGCGTTCAGCCGGGACCGCAGGTCGCCCGGGGTTCCCAGCTCCAAGGAGCGCATGCCGTCGACCCGCGGCCACATGTCTTCACCGTCTCAATACGTCTGCGCGTTCACGGAGGGCCTCGTGATCCTACTGAACGTCCCGGAACGGAACCCGTGCGATGACCGAGGACGACCGAGACGGCGAGCGGCCCACGGTGACCGGTCCGCGTGCACGGCATCGGTGAGTCCCACCGCCTCCCTGGGACGACGACATGTGGCACACCGGCGACCCCGATCCGTCCGATGCGCGGTGACGCACGTCGGCGGGAAGGGACGTCGGGGCGTCTCGCGCTCGGAGGGCCGGGGGTTCGGTGCTGTTGTTCGACCAGGGCCGAGGACACCGAGGGCGCCTGTTCACGGCCCAGGACGCTTACCCCGTCCGCCCTTCGCTCCGGCTCCGGGACGTGCCGCGGCGCATCAGCGTGGTGATCGTGTGGGTGAGGGCGGCGACGTCCAGCGGTTCGTCGTGCAGTACGGCGTGGACGGTCGCGCCGTCGCTGAACACCGCCACGGCGCGCGCGGCGTCGGGGTCGGTGTGGGCCGACAGGATCTCCGTCAAACCGTCGAACCAGCGCAGCGCCAGCGAACGCAGCGCGGGGCGCCGGATGGCGGCGAAGTACAGCGCCGCATCGGCCCGGACCTGTCCGCGGTCGGCCAGACAGGCGTGCAGCGCCTCGGCCAGAACGGCGGGATCGCCGTCGGCCGCGGCCAACTCCTCGGCTATGCCGCGCAGTTCCTCGTCGATGCGGTCGGCCAGTCGCTGCAGGGCCGCCTCACGCAGTTCCTCCAACGAGGAGAAGTAGTAGGTGGTGGCCCCCAGCGGCACCCGGGCGCGCTCGGCCACCCGCCGGTGAGTCAGGTCGCCGGGGCCCTCTTCCACGATCAGTTCCGCCGCCGCCTCCACGATGGCCCGGCGACGCCCTTCGGGGTCGCGGCGGGCCCTGTGGACAGGCGCGCCGTGACCGTCTCCGATGGCCATGGCCCTCCCCTCCTCACATGTTCGATGCAAACGTACTGGTACCGAAGTGCCTGTACACCTGTACAAACACATGCCGAGGAGGCGTCGACGGCCGATCGGAGAGGGAGCGGCCGGCAGGAGACGCGCCTCCTCGACCGGCCGGCGACCGGCGTCGCCACGTCCACGCCCGCCCATCGCGGTGGTCGGGGGCGCCCGTCACCACACGGGCAGCGGCGACGGCACCGCACCGTCGGGGGTCTGCCCCTGCGCCCGTTCGGTCAGCCGGGCGAAGACACGGTGTCGGGCGTCGTGGACCATCTCGACACGCACTACCGACACGCACCATCGACACGGGAGCCGGAAGTGGCGCCGCGTCGGTTGCCGTCGTCCCGGACGACTGCCACCGTGGCTGTCATGTCCGTTCGCGAGGAACGCTTCCAGACCCTGTCCTTCAAGACTTCCGACGGCTCCCTCGCCTACCTCGACGACGGCGCGGGGCAGACCTTGGTGCTGCTCCACGGGGGCTACCTCGACCACACCATGTGGGACGAGCAGGTGCGTGCCTTCGCACCGCGCTACCGCGTCATCGCGCCGGACGCCCGCGGGCACGGCGCCTCCTCGAACGCGACCCGACCGTTCCGCCCGGCCGACGACCTCGCCGCGTTGCTGCGCCACCTCGACGCCGCACCGGCGGTCCTCGTCGGGCTGTCGATGGGCGGGGGCACCGCGATCGACACCGCGCTCGAACACCCCGACCTGGTCCGCGCGGTGGTCGTCGGCAACGTCGGAACCAGCGAACCCGTCTTCGAGGACCCCTGGAGTCGGGGAGTCCTGGCCGAACAGCGGCGCGCGTTGATCGCCGGCGACGTCGAAGGCTGGCTCGACGCCTTCCTCCGTTTCGCGGCCGGCCCGCACCGCCGGCTCGACGACGTCGACCAGGACGTGGTGCGGCGGTTGCGCGCGATGGGTCGGCGGACGCTCGCCAAGCACACCGGTGACGAGCCGAACCATCTCGTGCCGGTTCCGGACACCTGGAGACGAGCGGCGACCATCGACGTCCCGGTCCTGGCGATCAACGGCGCCATCGACTCGTCCGACCACCTCGCCATGGCCGAACGCCTCGTCCGCACCGTTCCCGACGGCCGTGCCACGGCCATCGAGAACACGGCCCACTACCCCAACATGGAGGACCCGGCCGGTTACAACGCCCTCTTGGCCGAGTTCCTGGAGACTCTCCCGAACTGACCGGTTCGCCGACCCTCCCGGAGGTCGGCGGGCGGGCCGGCCCGCTGCTCCGGCCGATCAAGTACTCGCTCTTCCCGCCTTTGGGGTCGGCCGCCCTCGCCGGTCGTCCAGCCGTACTCGGCTTCATCCCGGGCCTGAAGGCCGGGGACTCCTTCCCTCGCGGGTCGGTGTTCCTGGTTCATCGGCCCGTGCCTCCCCGGAAGACTCCGGGGCCGGTCTTACCGGTCCTCCGCAGGCGTTTTACCTGTCCGCCGGCCCGGCGGCCAGGTTTTCGCACACCAGCCGTGTGGTGAGCTTGTGCGGGTGGTCCCGCCTGCGGTCGGTGATGCGGGCGTGGACGCGGGCGACTCTCCGCCGGGCCTTGGCCCGGTTGTCCGACCCCGCGGCCTTGCGGGACGGCTCGCGCTGGGCCTTGGTGCCCTCCTTCGAGCCGCTCGACCGGCTCGCTCGACCCGCTCGACCGAACCGGATCAGGAGACGGGACAGGAGGCGGGGCCGTGCTCTCCAGTGAGCGCGGCCCCGCACGGCCCGAGGATCAGCCCGCCCAGACCTCGGCGTCGTCGGCCGGGACGGTGGTCGCCAGGCCGAGTTCCTCACGGGTGGCGACCGTCTTGTTGGGGTCGAGGCCGGTGAAGGCCGGTTCGTAGGCGACGTAGAACGCGTCGACGTCGCCGGCGTCCGCGGCCTTCTTCCAGTGGTCGACGGTCTTCTCCAGTTGCGCGCGCAGCTTGCCCGCCTCCGTGCCCTCGATGTCCCGCAGCCCCTTGATGTGCGCGTCGAGGGCGGTCGCGACGGCCTCGGCCTGCGCCTTGTAGCCGTCCAGGTCGTCCTCGACGTTCTCCGCCTCGGGCTGGTTCACCCACAGTGCGTCGTAGACGGCGTTCGCGCCCTCCAGGTACGTCTTCTGCTCCGGCTTCAGGGACTTGGCGTCGACCTCCAGCGAACCGGTGAACGTGCCCGACTCCTTGGTGTAGGTGCAGCTCACGGCGCGGTCACCCGTCGCCCAACTCTCCTTGGTCGGGGTGTAGTAGAGGATGCCGACCCCCTCGGGGAGCGCCCAGGTGTCCGGGGCGAACTTCCCCGCCTCGACGGGGCACCGCTGGTCGGCGATCGCCCAGATCGCCTCGTCGCCGGGGAACTCTCCCCCCTTGTCGAGGGTGAACTCGCCGACGACCTGGGCCTGGTGCGGTTCGTCGCACGGCACGACCTCGATGGCGAACGTCTCGCCTTCGGCTTCCTTGCTGTTCGGGTTGTAGCAGTCCCCCGGTTCGAGCGAGAACACCGACCGCTGACGGGCCACCTTCTTCGCCCCGTCCTTGGCGTTGTCGACGAGATCCCCGCACCCCGTCGCGCCGACTGCGAGCAGGGCGACGACGGTGGATATGCCCCGCAGGGAACGGGACGGGGTACGGAAGGCCATGAGGCACACATCCTCTTAAGAAAACCTTATGAATGGTGCCCGCATCGTATATTCCCCTTGCAGCCGACGGCAGCCAGGACTTCCGCCGCGCCGGCGACCGCATCACCGGCGGCTCCCACCCGATGGCACCGCGCCTGTCGGACCGTCAGGGACTCGACGCAGCCCACCGAGACGGGGCGCGGAGTCGGCCCTCCGGGGCGCTCGGGCGCACGAAGGGCCGGCCCGAACCGGCGCCCGAACGAGCACGCGCGCCGCTCGATCCCCCAACCCTCGACGAGCTTTTCTTTGCCGAGTTTTTGCAGCCCTCCGCCCGTGTTCAGTCGAGCTTCACCGGTCGACTCGTTCGTGGTCGCTTCGAGCGACAGACGCGAAGTGCGGCACCGGGGGCCGGCGCGGGAGCCGTGCGCGCGGGGCCGCAAGGAGTCGGCATCGAGGCCCCGGCCGTGGGCAACCGCAGAGAGGTGAGCGACCTCGCCCGCCTCGGCACGACCGGAGCCGTCGCCGCTCTCCGCGGCCTCGTCCGTCCCGGTCGCGCTCTCCCCTGCCCTCGCCACCACACGTGCCGCCACGACCGGCGTCCCGTGGTTCCGGGCGGTCGCGTCCCCGTCCCGTCCCCACTCATCGTTCGGAGTGCCCGTGTCCACCACCGCCCACCCCGTGTACGACCGGATCGGCCGCGAGACGGCGGCGCTGTCCTCCCGGCTGTGGGAGGTGGCGCTCGCCCTCCACGAACATCCGGAGCTCGCCTTCGAGGAGCACGAGGCGGCGGCCCTGCTGACGGCGGAGTTGGAGGGCGCGGGCTTCGCGGTGGAGCGCGGTGTCGCGGGCATGCCCACGGCGTTCACCGCCCGGACCGGCGACGGTGAGGGGCCGTGCGTCGCCCTCCTGCTGGAGTACGACGCACTGCCGGACCTCGGCCACGCCTGCGGCCACAACCTGATCGCCGCGGCCGGGCTCGGCGCCGCGCTGGCCCTGCGGCGGGCGCTGGGGGATGTTCCGGGAACCGTCCTGGCCGTCGGCACCCCGGCCGAGGAGGGCGGCGGCGGCAAGGCCCTGGAGGTCGAGGCCGGTGTGTTCGACGGCGTGGACGCGGCGTTGATGTTCCATCCCGGCGTCCACGACTGGTCCTCCGCGCCGCTCACCGCCCAGGTGCAGTACCGCGTGGGTTTCCGGGGTCGGGCCGCGCACCCCACCGGCAACCCGACCGAGGGCGTCGACGCGCTCGACGCGCTGATACTGCTGTTCAACACGCTGGGGGCGCTGCAGCGGCGCCGGCCGGCGGGCTCGCACATCCAGGGCATCGTCACCGAGGGCGGGCGCGCCACCAACATCGTCCCCGAGTACGCCGAGGGACGGTTCGGGCTGCGCGGAGCGACCGGGACGGCCCTGGACGAGCTGATCGAGGAGTTGCGTCGCTGTGCCGAGGGCGTCGCCCGGGCCACCGGCACCACCGCCGTGGTCGAGCAGGTGTCGACGCGCTACGGGCACTTCCGCGACAACGAGGTGCTGTCGCGGACGTTCGCCGAGCACCTTCGACACGCCGGCATCACCCTGACGGAACCCGAGCCGGGCGTGTACCTCGGCTCCTCGGACATCGGGAACGTCAGCGCGCGGGTTCCGGCCATCCACCCGTTCGTCGCCATCCTCGGCCCGGACGCCTCGGACCACACACCGGCCTTCGCCGAGGCCGCCGCCTCCGACCGGGGCCGCGCGGTCATGTTGGCCGCGGCCGAAGCGCTGGCCCGCACCGCCGCCGACGTCCTGCTGGACCCGGCCGTCACCGGCGCGGCGTGGGCCGACCTGCGGGACAAGGCCGCCGCCGGCCTCTGAGCGGACGACGACCGCGCTCCGGTGGGCGCGGTGGCGGGCCGCGCCCACCGGAGCGGCGGGCTCGAACGGCGTCGAGCGCGACCCGCCCCCCTCACCGCCCCCTCACACCTTGGCCCGGTACGCCCGCATCGCCAGCGGATAGAAGACGGCGGCTATGCCCGCCGCCCAGAGCAGCGACCACAGCAGCGGCCGGCCCACCTCGCCGCCCAGCAGCAGACCGCGGAAGGCGTCCGACAGATGGGTGACCGGGTTGACGTCCGCCCATGCCTGGAGCCAGCCGGGCATCGTGTCGACGACGACGAAGGCACTGCTGGTGAAGGTGATCGGGAAGATGAGGGTGAAGCCGAACGCCTGGACCTTCTCCGCGTCGCCGGCGAGCATGCCGATCAGCACCGCGCTCCAGGACACCGCCGCGGCGAAGACGACGAGCAGCAGCGTGCCCGCGAGGAGGCCACCGACGCCCCCGGTGACGCGGAAGCCGAGGACCAGGCCGAGGGCGATCATCAGGAGCGTCGCCCACAGGTGCTTGGCCAGGTCGGCGGTGATCCGACCGATCAGCGGGGCGGAGCGGGCTATCGGCAGGCTGCGCAGCCGGTCGAAGACGCCCTTGGTGAGGTCGGTGTTGAGGGCCAGGGCCGTGTAGGTGGTCATGAACAGGGTGTTCTGCACGATGATCCCCGGCAGGGCGTACTCCAGGTACGCGCCGGGCGACCCGGCCATCTGACCGCCGAGCACGTACGTGAAGAGGAACACGAACATGATCGGCGTGATGCTGTAGTCGACGAGTTCCAGCGGATTGTGCTTGACCGCGACGAGGCTGCGCCACGCCATGGTGGCGGTCTGCCGCAGTCCGGCGCCCGGGCGGACCCGGCCGCTCGTGGTGAGGGGTGCACCCGCCGTCGTGGCGGTCATGACGTGCTCACCGCCCTCTCGATGTCGTTGTCGTCGGTTCCGGCGCCCGCCGTGGTCCGTCCCCCGTCCGGTTCGGTGCGGTGGCCGGTCAGCGCCAGGAAGACCTCGTCCAGTGACGAGCGGCGCAGCGTCAGTTCGCCGACCGCGATGCCCGCCCCGTCCAGGCGGCGGACGACGGAGGGCATCAGCTCGGGGTCGTTGACCGGTGCCGTGATCACCTCGTCCTCGATCTGGGTCTGCGGCCCGGCCGCCTGCGCCACCAGCGCGTGCGCGGTCGCCAGGTCATGCCCCCGCACCGGCCTCAACTGGAGCACCTGTCCGCCCACCTGCGACTTCAGCTCGTCGGGCGTGCCCTCGGCGATGACCCGGCCCTGGTCGATCACCACGATCCGGTCGGCGAGCAGGTCCGCCTCGTTCAGGTACTGCGTGGTCAGCAGCGCGGTCACGCCCTCGGCGACCAGGCCGCGCAGCATGTCCCACAGCTCGCCCCGACTGCGCGGGTCGAGCCCGGTCGTCGGCTCGTCGAGGAAGAGGATGCGGGGCCGGCCCACCAGGCTCGCCGCCAAGTCCAACCTGCGCCGCATGCCGCCCGAGAACGTCTTCACCGCGCGCCCGGCCGCGTCCGTCAGCCCGAAACGCTCCAGCAGTTCGGCCGCCCGCGCCTTCGCCTCACGCCTCGGTATTCCCAGCAGCCGGCCGATCAGCAGCAGGTTCTCCGTGCCGGTCAGGTTCTCGTCGACCGCCGCGTACTGGCCCGTCAGGCCGACGAGCGAGCGCACGACCCCGGCCTCGCGCACCACGTCGTGCCCGGCGACCTCGGCCCGCCCGGCGTCCGGCTGGAGCAGCGTGGCGAAGATCCGCACGGCGGTGGTCTTGCCCGCTCCGTTGGGCCCGAGCAGCCCCAGCACCGTCCCGGTGCGGGCGGCCAGGTCCACGCCGTCCAGCGCCTTGGTCTCCTTGAACCGTTTGGCCAGGCCCTCCGCCTGGATCGCGTACGCGTACGTCATGGGACTCGTCCCCTCGTATCGAGGTCGCGCTCGACGGTCGCCCCGGACCTCCCGATCCGGAGCCCGCCCTCTGAACAACTGTGACGCACGCCACTGACATTCCGGTCGGCGGGTTCCGGCGGGCCCCGGCGGAACCCGCCACGAGGGCCCGGAAGCGGAGCGGCTCCGCTGTTGTTGGACGGACAGACGCGCCGACAGGACCGACAGGAGGGCCGAATCGTGTCAGAGCGACTTTCCGAGCCCGACCGCTCCCCCGGGGAGCGAGCCGCGCTCGACGCGTACTCCGCGATCGTCACCTCGGTCGCCGCCGAGCTCACCCCCAAGGTCGCGGCGCTGCACATCGCGCACCGCCATCCCGGCGGGCGGTTCGTGGCCGCCGCCGGCTCCGGCGTGGTCTTCACCGACGACGGCTTCCTGCTCACCAACGCGCACGTCGTCGGACGCGCCGACGCCGGCACCGTGGAGTTCGGCGACGGCGGCACCACTCCGTTCCACGTCATCGGCACCGATCCGCTCTCCGACCTCGCGGTGGCCCGCGCCGACGGGCCCACCCCTCCCCCGGTGCGCCTGGGCGACGCCAACGGACTGCGCGTCGGCCAACTCGTGGTCGCGGTCGGCAACCCGCTCGGTCTGGCCGGCACCGTCACCGCGGGCGTGGTCAGCGCCCTGGGCCGATCGCTGCCGACCTGGGCCGGTGTCGCCGGTCGCGTGATCGACAACGTCATACAGACCGACGCCGCGCTCAACCGCGGCAACTCGGGAGGGGCGCTCGCCACCGCCGACGGTGAGGTCGTCGGCATCAACACCGCGGTCGCCGGGATCGGACTCGGCCTCGCCGTGCCGATCGACGACACCAGCCGGCGAATCATCGCGACGCTGCTCGCCGACGGTCGGGTGCGGCGGGCCTACCTCGGGATCGCCACCACGCCCGCGCCGCTGCCTCCCGAGTTCCGCGCGAGGACCGGCCGGCACGGCGGGTTGCGCATCGTCGAGGTCGTGCCGGGGTCGCCCGCCGACCGGGCCGGGCTGCGCCCCGGCGATCTGCTCCTCACCGCCGGCGGGGAGTCGTTGACGAGCGCCCAGGCGCTGCAGCGGCTCATGCTGGCGGACGCCATCGGGCAGCCGCTCCCGCTCACGGCGCTGCGCGCCGACGCTCTGGTCGACGTCGTCGCCACGCCGGTCGAACTGCCCGTGGACGACTGACCGCGCGGCGCGGCCGTGCCCCCGGCACGCCGGCCGGTGGAGTCGCCTCGGCCACCTGACCGCCGGCGCCTCGATCGCGTAAGGTCTCCGGATGGCGAAGTACTTCGACGTCCACCCCGACAACCCCCAGCCACGCACCATCGGCACCGTGGTCGACGACATCCGCTCCGGCGCGCTCGTCGCGTACCCGACGGACTCCTGTTTCGCGCTGGGGTGCCGGCTGGGGAACCGCGACGGCATCGCCCGGATCAGGTCGATCCGGAACCTCGACGAGCGTCACCACTTCACTCTCGTGTGCCGGAACTTCGCGCAGTTGAGCCGGTTCGTCCGGCTCGACAACGACGTGTTCCGCGCGATCAGGGCGGCGACGCCCGGGAGCTACACCTTCATCCTCCCCGCGACGAAGGAGGTGCCGCGCCAACTGCTGCACCCGAAGAAGAAGACGGTCGGCGTCCGAATTCCCGACCACGTCGTCACCCAGGCCCTGCTCACCGAGCTCGACGAGCCGCTGCTCTCCAGCACTCTGCTCCTCCCCGGCGAGGAGGAGCCGATGACGCAGGGCTGGGAGATCAAGGAACGGCTCGATCACGTGGTGGACGCCGTGGTGGACTCGGGCGACTGCGGCACCGAGCCGACCACCGTCGTCGACTTCTCCGGCGGCGAGGTCGAGATCGTCCGCCGAGGGGCGGGTGACACCGCGCGGTTCGATTGACATCCTCCCCGACCTAAAGGCCGGGGATTCCCGCCTGCTCCCACCGGATGGGTGAGGGCTTCGGGTGGGTTCCTGCTTCGCTGCGCGGTGCGGG
>NZ_JODL01000019.1 GCF_000718985.1 Streptomyces megasporus
CTGGCCACCGCCATCTGGCACAACTGGACCACCGGCGCCCCGGTCA
Organism: Streptomyces megasporus; assembly: GCF_000718985.1. Lineage (GTDB taxonomy): Bacteria > Actinomycetota > Actinomycetes > Streptomycetales > Streptomycetaceae > Streptomyces > Streptomyces megasporus. Next base: position 47 of record NZ_JODL01000019.1, read on the forward strand.
AGCGATCCCTGATCGCCTATGACCACTGAAGACATCGGACTCATTCATCTAGCCGGACACCCGGACGCACCGGGCCTCGGACGCCGTCGAGGGGCGCGCCCGAGCGGGCGGGCGACGTCGACGACCGTACGCCCAGAGTTCACCCGACCGTCCCCTGATGGGCATCCGGTGCGAACGGGGCGTGGCTAGCGTCCACCTGCAGGCCGGGGGTGTGGTCAGTCGGCGCCCGGCCGTGCCGTCCTGTCCGCAGCGTCTGGAAACCACGTGCCGAAGCTCTCAGTCATCGTCCCCTTCCACAACGTTCAGGACTACGCGCAGGACACCCTGCGCAGCCTCGCGAACAACGCGCGCCCGGGGACGGAGTTCATCCTGGTCGACGACTGCTCGACGGACGCCACCTCGGAGATCCTCGACCACGCGGTGCGCGAACTGCCGCGTGCCAGACTGCTGCGCCACGAGGAGAACCGGGGCATCGCCCAGGCCCGCAACACCGGCATCGAGGCCGCCGAGGGCGACTACGTCACCTTCCTCGACGGCGACGACTGGTACGCGCCCGGCCACCTGGACGATCTGGTCCGTTCCATCGAGGAGTTGGGCTGCGACTTCGTCCGCACCGACCACGTGCAGTCCACGGGCCGCGAACGCGTCGTCAAAAGAGCCCCGGCCCGCGCCCGGGACGAGGTGCTCGACCCGCGGGACGCCATCGCGCCGCCCGAGATGGAGACGATGGTGGACTACCCCTTCGTCTGGGCCGGGATCTACCGGCGCGGCCTGTTCGACACCGACGGCGGCGGCCCCGGCCTGCGGTTCGCCACGCACCTGCGCACCGCCGAGGACCGCGTGTTCACCTGGCAACTCCACCTGCGGGCGAAGAGCTTCGCCACCGTCGGCCTGCTGGGCGTCTTCTACCGGCGCGGGGTGACCACCTCCCTCACCCAGATCCGCGACGTCCGGCAGTTGGACTTCATCCCGGCCCACGACCTGATCCTGGCCGAGGTCACCGCCGACCGGGAGGCCGAGCGCTTCCTGCCCAAGATCGTGCGGACCTACTGCGCCATGATCGCCTTCCACGCGGCCGGGGCGCAGCGCTACGAGCCCTCCGCCGCACGCCGGTTGAAACACGAGTCGGCCGCGGCGCTGCGGCGGATGCCGCGTGACGTGCTGGAGAGGACCCTGACCTCCATGGACCACGAGCGCGCCAGGACGCTGCGGCGGCTGCTGGGCGGCGCGGCACGGAAGGCGGCCTGACATGGCGGAGACGACGTCCTCTTTCGACACCCCTTTCGGCACCATCTTCGGCACCTCCTTCGACCGTTCTTTCCGCACCGAGGCCGGCGCCGGGGCGCGCCCCCGCGTCCAGCTCTTCGAGGTCTCCACCCTCTACGGCGCCGCGACCCTGGCCGCGGCCCTGGACGCGGGCCTGTTCGGGCCTCGACACCGGGCCCTGCGCGTGCTGCTGGTCTCCAACAACGCCGAGGTGCCCGAGACCGCCTCCCGGCTGGACGGGATGGCCGGCTGGCATCGGCTCGCCGCCCGCTTCGACCGGGTGGTGGACTGGAACGACACCATCCGCCCGCACCACCCCGGCACCTGGACGCCGGCCGGCAACGACGCCCCGCTGTGGGAGCGGATGTTCCGCGCGAGCTGGGACCTGGGCGACGGGCCGATCGACCTCGCCGTGGAGTCCGTCCACGTCAGCCCGGCCCGGGCACTGGCCACGATCTTCGCCGACGCCTCCGTGCACGTGTACGCCGACGGTCTGATGAGCTACGGACCGACCCGCGAGAAGCTGCCGCAGAGCATCGCCTGCCGCATCCGGCGCCTGCTCCACCTCGACCTCGTGCCCGGACTGACACCGCTGCTGCTCACCGAGTACGGGGTGCCGTCCGAACTGGTGCCGAGCGACACCTTCCGATCCGTCCTGGACGAACTCGACGACGCCGCCGACGACATCGAAGACGCAGCCGCGACCGGTGCGGACGACGCGGACGCCTCCGGCGCACCCACCGCCGTGCTGCTGGGCCAGTACCTGGCGGCGCTGGGCATCCTCACCGTGGACGAGGAGGAGGCCCTCCACGAGCGGATGCTGCGCGGCGCCGCCGCGGCCGGGCACCGCGCGATCCTCTTCAAACCCCACCCCACCGCGCCGGCGCGGTACTCCAAGGTGCTGGACAAGGCCGCCGCGGACACGGGCGTGCGGTTGGAGATCCTCGACCGGCCGATGCTGGCCGAGGCGGTGTTCCGGCGCTACCGTCCCCGCCTGGTGGTGGGCTGCTTCTCCACGGCGATGCTCACCGCCTCCGCCCTGTACGGGGTGCCCATCGCCCGGGTGGGCACCGAGCTGCTGCTGGACCGGCTGGCGCCGTACCAGAACAGCAACCGGATCCCGGTGACCATCGTCGACGCCCTCGTCCCCGACCTGGAGGCCCCCGACGCGGGCGAGGGCGCGCGGGGCGAGGTCGTCACCGACTCCGCGGACGCGGGGCGGCGGATCGAGCCGCTGGTCAGGACGGTCGGGTACTGCATGCAGGCCGACCGCCACCCCGAGCTGCGCGCCGAGGCCGAAGCCTGGCTGACCGCCCACTTCGGCGAGGACACCGCCCGCTACTTCAAGCGGCGCCGACTGACCGCCCTCGGCCTGCCCGGCGGCCTCACCCCCGGCCTGGTGCGCCGCCTGCCCGGCAGCGACACCGCGCTGCGCGCCGCCCGCCGGATGAAGCGGGCCGCCGCCCACGGCCGCAGGCGCTGACGCACGTCCCCGCCGGCGACCGGGCCACACCGGCGCGCCGGCGGCGGGGACGACGTGCGGGGCCGGGACCCGACGGTCCCGGCCCCGAGGCGTTCCCCGAGCCGCTGACCCGGGTACTCGGCTAACCCAGGTACTTGCGGAGCCCCAGCCTCCCCCACAGCAGGCTGGCGCCGAACGACACCGCGACCGTCGCGGCGAGCAGGACCACGAACAGCGGGCCCGCCACGGCCCCGGACAGGTCGGGGGAGACCAGCGGCTCCACGATCGCCGAGATCACCATGACGTGCACCATGTAGGCGCCCAGCGACGCCCCCGCCAGCTTCGACAGCGTCGGACGCCACCGCTCGGGAACCCGCACCCGGGTGACCATGACCAGCAGGCAGCCGGTCATCACGGCGACGAGGAGGTGCGCGTTGGGGATCACGTAGTGGACCTGGGTGTGGTACCAGAGCACCCCGACCATCGTCAGCGCCATCGGCACCGCCCACGGCCACCGCCGCCGGCCCGGCACGCCGGCCGGAAGGGCGAACAGGAACGCGCCGGCCAGCGCGTACATCAACTGGTAGACGCCGAAGCCCCAGCCGAAGCGGGGCAGGTCCCAGTCGGTCCACCTCTCCAGGTCGCCCAGCAGGCTCGGGGCGGCGGCGAGCAGCAGCAGCACGGCCCCCAGCCCCCACGGCCGCTTCCCGGCCCGCAGGAGCACCGCGAAGGCCAGCGCGATGACGAGGGGTATGTAGGCGTACATGAACCACAGGTGGTACGCGGGCCGGACGGAGCCGAAGACGGCGTCCACCGCCAGGCGGGAGACGGGGCCGTCGTTGGTGCCCCACCACCATCCCCAGGCCAGGTAGAGCGCCGACCAGACGAACAGCGGCACCGTGTTCCGCACGACCCGCTGCCACATCCGGCGGCCGTCGCGCGGCGGCGCGCCCACCAGCACCGCCCAGCCCGCGATGGCGAAGTACATCGGCACCGCGAAGGGGTTGAGCGCCTCCACGATGTGCCCGGTCCAGTAGACGCCGGGGCCGTTCGCCTCCTCGCGCTCCACCGCGGCGATGAACACGCCGCCGATGTGCCCGAGCATCACCGAGCAGGAGCAGATCAGCCGCATCAGGTCGATGTCGTGCCGGTGTTCCCGCGGCGGCGGCCCGGCGGAGGCGGCGGCTGCCGGCGGGTCGGGGGACACCCTCGGGGCGCCGATCGTGGACTGCGGGGAATCACTGCTTCCGGGGCCCGGACCAGGGCCGCGCTCCGGAAGCTGCACGGCTGTTTCGTTGGACACGGGCCAACTCTTGGGCACCGGGGTGTACGGAGCGGGAACGACGGGCGAACACTGGTCCGGCCGGGCCGCATCCCCCTCGCCCTTGGCTCGTTGGCCGGAGAGGTGCCGAAACGGCGACCCGAGACGGCGACCCGAGACGGCGGTGCCGAGCCGTGGTCGGACGGCGGCACCGAAACGGTGGTGCCGAAACGGTGGTGGGAGTCACGCCGACTGCCTAGCATCGATCATCGCCGGGACGGCATTGCACACCGGTGTTCCCCCGCACCGTCCGTACCAACCGTTCCACAGCCGCTATCAGGAGGCTCAATGTTCCGCCGCAGGACCTCGCTCTCCCTCTCCGCCGCGGCAGCGGCGCTCGTCGTGGCCCCGCTGCTGACCGCGTGCGGCAGTGACGCCCACGCCGGGGCGGCGGCCGTCGTCGACGGCGAACGGATCACCGTGTCGCAGGTCCAGGAGAAGGTGCGGGCCGTGCGGGAGGCGCAGCGCGAGACCGGCCAGGGCGCCCAACTGATCAGGAACACCGAGCAGCTCACCCGCGGCACCCTCCACGGGATGGTCTTCGGACGGGTGCTGGAGAAGGCCGCCGAGGACGCCGGGGTGAAGGTGACCCGCCGGGACGTCCAACTGGCCCGCGAGGACGCCGAGCGTCAACTGGGCGGTGCCGAGCAGCTCGAGGCGATGATGCTCCAGCAGCGGGCCGCCGCCCCGGACGAGGTCGACGACATGGTCCGCGTCCAGCTCCTGCTCCAGAAGCTGGGCGAGCGGCTGGGCGCCGACCAGCGGACCCCCCAGGGCCAGGAGAAGTTGAGGACGGCGCTGGAGGAGGCGTCCAGGGACATGGACGTGACCGTCAACCCGCGCTACGGCACCTGGGACGACGAGCAGATCACCCTGGCCGACCTGAAGCAGCCGTGGATCAAGGAGATCAGCAACCCGGAGCCGCTGCGAGCCGCCTGACGGCCCGCCGCGCCCCGACCGGTCGCGGGTCCCGCCCGGCCGCCCGTCCCCGCCGGCGCCCCCTCGTTCACCGTGGGGTGCCCTGGCGTCACACAGGGCACGCGGCGGCCGGGCGGGCGGATCGGTTACGTTCGGAGCGTGAACGCTTCCCCTGCCGCACCGGCCCCCGCCACCGGCCGCGTCGTCCTGCTCACCACCAGCCACCGCGTCGCCCCCGGACTGCTGTCCTGGCCCGCCTGGCAGGCGCTGCGCACCGCCGACCGCGTCCTGTGCGCGGACCCCGACCACCCGCAGCTCCCGTACGTCCGCGAGGCGGGCGTCACGGTGGAGATCGCCCGGCCCACGGCCCGTGAGCTGGTGGACGTCTGCGCGGACGGCGGTCTCACGGTGGCGGTCGTCGCCGGGGCCGAGGGCGAGCCGGAGCTGACCGACGGGCTCGCCCGGCTGGCCGGCTCGGGCCGCGAGGCGATGCCGGAGCTGGAACTGCTCCCCGGCTCCTACGACCTGCCCGGCGCCCGCCTGCTGGACCTGGTGCGGGTCATGGACCGCATCCGTCGCGAGTGCCCGTGGAGCGAGTCGCGCACCCATCAGGAGCTGGCCAAGTACGGCCTGGAGGAGGCGTACGAGCTGATCGAGGCCATCGAGGACGGCGACCGCGAGACCCTCCGCGAGGAGCTGGGCGACGTGCTGCTCCAGGTGGTCTTCCACGCCCGGATCGCCCAGGACGACCCCGACGAGCCGTTCACGATCGACGACGTGGCGGGCGGGATCGTCGAGAAGCTGATCCACCGCCACCCCCACGTCTTCGGCGAGGAGACCGCCGAGACGCCCGAGGAGGTCAAGGCCCACTGGCTGCGCACCAAGGCGATCGAGAAGCGGCGCACGTCCGTGACCGAGGGCGTGCCGATGGGGCAGCCCGCCCTGGCCCTGGCCGCGAAGCTGGCCGGCCGGGCGCGCACGGCGGGCATCGACGCCCTGCCCGCGGGCGAGGGCGTCGGCTACGAACTGCTGGCCCTGGCCGCGCGCGCCGAGGCCGAGGGCACCGACCCGGAGACGGCCCTGCGGGCGGCGGCCCGCGCCTACCGGGACGCCATCCTGGCGGCGGAGGCCGGCGGGGCGGGGTGACCGGCCCCGCGGGGCCGGGCGAGTGACTCGACCGGCAGGGGGTACCCGCTGGGCATGAACGGCACATACGCATACGTAGCGGACCACACACCCCTGGCCGCTTCCGATCTGTTGATCGGTCTCGGCCCGTTCCTGGCCGGAATCGTGGTCGCGGCCGTGCTCATCCTGGCCGTGCTGTTCGGGCTGCGCCTGCTGAACCGAGGCGACGAGGGCATCTCCACACCCAACCCTCGCCCCGAGCGCCCCCGCGGCTATGAGGAGGGCGTCCGCGACGACGAATCACTCCCCGTCGACGGCCGACGCCGGTACCCACACGAACTCCAGGAACACGAGGACACCCATCCCGTCGGCCCCGACGACCGGCGCAGGTGGAGTCCGGGCAGTAGCGGAGGCTTCGGCTCCGGCGGCCCCGGCCGCACCTGAGCGTCCCCGGAGGATCCGGGGGCGGTCGAACCGCCCTCGGTGACCCTCACGACGATCCTCGGACGCGGCGCGCTCCCATGCCTCGGGCGGCGGCCCGGCCGGACCCGTCTCGACGGGCCCGGCCGGGCCGCGCTCGTCGCGTTCGGCGCGCGGCCCGCCCCCGGACCCCCGCGGCGGGTCCGGGCCGGTGGTCAGTCGCCGTGGGCGGCGACGAGATCGGCGTGGTGGCGCCGGGCGACCTCGGGGTGGGCCCTGAGCCACCCCTTGAGCTCGTTGCGGCCGTACTCGGCGAACAGCGGGTTGGTCGGGTCCTCGGTGGCGCCCGGGGCCCGGTCGGCGTACGCGAAGGGCACCGGCTCGATGCGCGCGTCCAGTCGCGGGTTGTAGAAGAACGGCACCGAGAACCGCTCGCGGCTGCCGGGCGGGCTGACGACGCGGTGGTCGGTGGCCTTCAGGTAGCCGTCGGTGGCCACCTCCAGCAGTTCGCCCAGGTTGACCACGAACGCCCCGGGCAGCGGGGGCACGTCCAGGAACGTCCCGTCCGGCCGCCGCACCTGGAGGCCGCCCACGTCGTCCTGGAGCAGCAGGGTGAGGAAGCCGTAGTCCTTGTGGGCGCCGACCCCCTGGTCGCCCCCGTCGGGCGCGCGGCCGGGGTAGCGGACCAGCTTCAGGTGCAGGTGCGGCCGTTCGGCGAAGGCGTCGGCGTAGAAGTCCGGCGGCGCGCCGATGGACGCCAGCAGCTCGCGCAGCAGCCGTCCGGCCACCCCGCTCAGGGTGTCGATCCACTCCAGCGCGATGGTGCGCAGCTCCGGCAGGGCGGCGGGCCACTGGTTGGGGCCCTCCAGCCACCAGTAGGGCGGCTCGTCGGGGCCGGGTGTGCGCGCCGGGCGTTCGGCGCCTATGTCGAGCTGGTCGCGCCAGTCGCGGCTGCCTCCGGTGCGCTCGTCGCCGATGCGGGTGTAGCCGCGGAAGTGCGGCGAGTTGAGGTTGCCGATGGCGAGCCGGTCGGCTTCGGGGAGGGCGAAGAACCGGCGGACCGCGGTCATCAGGGCCTCGGTCCGGGACGCGTCGACACCGTGGCCGACGAGGTGGAAGAAGCCGACCTCGTGCGCGGCGGTGTGCAGGTCCCGGTGGAGACGGGACCGCTCCTCCTCTCCTCTGTCCGCGGCGGACAGGTCGATCACCGGCAGGTCGTGCGCAAGGGAATGTCCGGGCATGGTTGCATCCGATGGTCGGGAGCACGGCGGTCCCCGCTGGGAGACGCGCCGCGTCGGTGGGACGGGAGTTCCGCGACGCCGGTCGCGGAGGGGAAGGACGCCGGGCCGGCGTGAGCCGAGCGGTGCGCGGCGGAGTGTCAGGCCGGAGTGCGACAGATGGCACTGGCCACGCGGAGCAGGTCCACGTGGCGGCGGCTGACGAGCATGACCATGGCACCGAGCATAGGAGACCGGGGCTCGGGTCGGGGAGGGGGCGTCACCGCTCTCCTGCGCGTCCGTCGGAAAGCCGCGGGCCGGGGTGGGGCGTCAGGCCGTCCCGGCCCGGCGGCGCTGCCACCGGCGGCGGGGCGGATGGACGGCCCGGCCCAGCCGGCGGCCGAGCAGCAGATAACCCAGGAGCGCGCCGGTGGTGTTGAGGATGACGTCGTCGATGTCGAACGCCCGGCCCGGGACGACGACCCCCTGCGTCAGCTCCACCGCGATCATCGCCACCGCGGTCAGCGCGACCACCCGCAACAGCCCGCGGGCGCGGGGCCAGGCCACCGGCAGCAGCACGCCGAAGGGCACGCCCAGCGCGATGTTCCCGCCGAGCTGTTTGACAGTGTCGCGGAACGCCGGCTGGTCGAGGTAGGCGCGGATGGAGTCCCCGGGACGCAGGTTGACGTGGGTCAGGGACTCCGAGGCGTACGAGGGGGTCAGCGTCAGCCTGGCGAGGACCACGGCGAACAGCACCGTCGCCGCCAGGGCCACCACCATCGCCAGCGCCCGCACCACGGGGGAGCGGGGCGGCCCGGTCTCCTCCCGCGGCGTCGCGTCCGCGGCGGTGTCCGCGTCTCTCGGCGGGAGACGGCGCCTCATGCGATCCACCCCCGGGTCGTGGTCGTCGACGGTATGGCGTGAGTCCGTGGCGTGATGCCGGGTACTCTCGGTGAGGGGTCGTATGCGCGGTGGCGCGTCGAACGCCCGGTTCCGATCCGTCCCTCGCACCGAACCCGCGCCCCGCGCCCCACGGTCCCGCGTCGAGGCGATCTGGGCGGACCGGCGGCCGGGCCGGCGGCGGGCCGGAGGGGGAGCGGGGATGAGCGACGCCGAGGGAGCCCGGACGCCCGGCGCGGACCGGGGGGAGACGCGGACATGAGGGCGTCGCCGGAGGCGGCGCTGCGGACGGCGCTCGCCCTCGTGCTGCTGGCGGGGTTCCACACGCTGTCGTGGGCGCTGGTCCTGCTCTACTGCGCCTACACGGCCCTGATGGCGTGGGTGGTGCTGGTCGACGGGACACGACTGACCTCGCCGACGCCGCTCTACGTCGCCGTCTTCGGACTCCCGGCCGTCGCGGCGGTCCTGCGCGGCCTGTTCGCCGGCGGTCGCCCGCCGGCCGCCGGACGGGACACGCCGGCGGTCGACCGGGAGCGGGCGCCGGAGCTGTGGCGGACGGTCGCCGACCTGGCCCGCGCGGTGGGCGCGCCCGAACCGACCGAGATCCGGCTGACGTTGGAGGCCAACGCGTCCGTCAGCGAGGAGACCCGCCACGGCTTCGGGGTCCTCGCCCGCCGCATGGAGATCGGCGTCCCGCTGCTGGCGGGACTGCGCGCGGACGAGCTGCGGGCGGTGCTCTGCCACGAACTGGGCCACTACGCGCGGCGGCACACCCGGTTCGCGGCGATCGCCCACCGGGGCTCGTCCGCCCTGCACCGGACGCGGGCGGACATCGCCGAGGCGTCGGCGGGCAACCCCCTGGTGGCGATGTACTCGGGGCTGCAGTTCCGGCTGCTGGGAGCGTACGCCTGGCTGTACGACGCCATCACGTTCGGCGTGCGGCGGCGCCAGGAGTTCCAGGCGGACGCCGCCGCCGCGGCCGTGGCGGGGCGCGAGGCGACGGTGTCCGCCCTGACCGCCGTCCACGCCGTCGCCGCGGCCTGGGCCGACTTCCGCGCCCGCCTGCTGGAGCCCATGGCCGGGCGCGGCAGGACGCCCGACGACCCGCTGTGGCCCTTCGCCCTGATGCTGGCCGACCCCGAGTACGCCGAGACGCTGGAGCGGTGGCGGCACCGGCCGGAGCCGCCCCGCTCGCGCCTGGACTCCCACCCCTCGCTCGACCGCCGCCTCGCCGCCCTCGACCGCCGCCCCGCGGCCGGGCCGGCGGCGGACCCCCGCCCCGGGTGGACCCTGCTGGGCGAGGACGCCCGGCTCCCCGAGGGCGTGTGGGAGTCCCTGCTGCGTCCGCTCCTCCCGCCCGGTGTCGCGCGCGGCACCGGGCAGCCGTGGGAGGAGTGGCTGGACGACGCCGCCGAGGCGCGGGTCGTCCGGGCCGTCGAAGAGCTGCGCCACCCCCTCGCCCTCCTCGGAGGACCGGCGGAACCCACGCTCGACGCCCTCCTGGACCTGCTCGCCGACGAGCGGGGCGCGGAACTGGCCGGAGCGCTGCACGACACGGGGTGGGGATCGGACCTGTGGGGCGGCCCGGGAACCCCGGTGCGGGCGCTCACCACCCTGGTCGGCCAGGGGCTGGTCGTCGCGGGTCGGGCGGGGTGGGCCGCGCGCTGGACGGGCCCGGCCGCGCTGATCGTGTACGACGCCGAGGCCCGGGAGACGATGGAGCTGGCCCGTCGGGCGGTGGCCGACCCCGACGCCGTCTCCCGGCTCCGCGCCCGGCTCGTCCTGTGCGGCGTCAACACCGCGGCCCCGCTGGACCGCACCGGCCCGCCGGCTCCGGGCCCGGCCCGTTCGTCGCCGCCCCCGACGCCCCCCGCTCCCCGGCGCCCGGTCTGGCCCCTGGTCGCCCTGGGGGCGATCATGGCGGTCTTCGTGTGGAGCGCCCTCGGCGCCGACGAACCGGAGCGGCCCCTTCCCGGCATCCCCGTCCCGACCGGCACCCCGCGCGTGTCGGACACCTTTCGCCTGCCGGAGCCCGCGTACCCGACGGACGTCTCGTACCCGCCGAACCTTCCGCCTCCCGGCGTGACGTGCGAGCCCGGCGAGGTGGCCTTCGGCCCGGCGTGCCTGCCGCTCGACGGCCTCCGCTCCCCGTTCGACGCCGACCCTCCCCCGCGCGGGTGAGGCGCGCGGGGACGCCTTCCTAGCATGGACGGCATGGTCGAACGCCCGGCGGACGCCGACATCCACGAGACGGAGCGGGAAGAGCGGGGAAAGCAGGGGAAGCGGGAGGGACGGGAGAAGCGACCGGGAAGCCGGGCCGGGACGCTGTGGGTGGTGGTCCTCGCCGCCTGCGCGGGCCAGTTCCTCGTCGTCCTCGACGTCTCCGTGGTCAACGTCGCGCTGCCCTCCATCCGCGCCGAGCTGCGCATGGACCAGACCGGGCTGCAGTGGGTCGTCAACACCTACAGCCTGACCTTCGCCGGGTTCATGCTGCTCGGCGGACGGGCCGGCGACCTCTTCGGACGCAAACGCGTCTTCCTCTTCGGACTCGGCCTGTTCACCGCCGCGAGCCTCGCGGGCGGCCTCGCCCTGGAACCCTGGCAACTGCTGGCCGCACGGGCCGTCCAAGGCGTGGGGGCCGCCGTCCTCGCCCCCTCCACCCTGACCCTGCTCACCACCTCCGTCCCCGAGGGACCGGCCCGGGCGCGGGCCATCGGCACCTGGACGGCGGTGGGCGCCGGAGGCGGCGCGGCGGGCGGCTTCGTCGGCGGAGTGCTCACCGACACGCTGTCCTGGCGCTGGGTGCTGCTGGTCAACGTGCCCGTCGGGGTGCTCGTCCTCGCCGCGGCGGCGTTCGTGCTGAGGGAGGACCGCGCCGGCGAGAGGGGGAGCCTCGACGTGCCCGGCGCGGTGCTGGTCACCGGTGGGCTCGGCGCGGTGGCGTACGGGATCGTGCAGACGGAGGCCGCCGGCGGGCTGGACGTCGCCACCCTCCTGCCCCTGCTGGGCGGGCTCGCGCTGCTCGGGGCGTTCGTCGCGGTCGAGGCCCGGACCAGGGTTCCGCTGATGCCGCTGCGCCTGTTCCGGCTCCCGTCGGTGTCGGCCGCGAACCTCGCGATGTTCGTCTGCGGCGCCGCCCTGGTGTCCTCCTGGTACTTCATGTCCCTGCACATGCAGAACGTGCTGCGGTTCACCCCCCTCCAGGCGGGCCTGGGCTTCCTGCCGCACTCCCTGGCCGTCGTCACCGGCTCCAAGCTCGCCCCCCGGCTGATGCACTGGGCGGGGGCCAAGAGCACCGCGCTGACGGGCGTGACGCTGTCCGCCTGCGGGTTCCTCTGGTACGGCCTCGTCCTGGACGTCGACGGCGGCTACGCGGGCACGGTCCTGGGGCCCGGGGTCGTCACGATGCTCGGCACCGGCCTGCTGGCCACCCCGCTCGCCTCCCTGGCCACCACCGGAGCCCCGTACCGGGACGCGGGCGTGGTCTCGGCGATGGTGAACACCTCCCGCACCATGGGCGGCTCCCTGGGCCTGGCGGTCCTGTCCACCGTCGCCGCCTCCCGCATCACCGGCGACGCCCCGTCCGACCTCGTCCCCGGCTACGCCCTCGCCTTCCGCACCGGCTCGGCCGTGCTGGCGTGCTCGCTGCTGCTGATCCTGTTCACGCTTCCGGGAGAGAGCCGCCGCACGGCACGGGAGGGCTGACCCCGGCGCACGGGGCGGACGGCCGTCCCCCCGCCCCCGTACCCGTGCCGATCACCATCCGTACCGGTCGCGGAGGTCGTCCACGCACCGCTCCTGCTCGGCGGAGGTGCCGGCGTCGCGCATGCAGGCCCGGAAGTCGTCGAACGCGTCGGAGCCGAGGAAGGCCAGGCCGGCGGAGATCAGGGCGACCGAGAGCACCAGCCCGACGAAGCCCGTGATCGCCCCGGTGAGGGCCATCCAGCCGTTGGTCGCCTCGCCCCGCCTGCCGCGGCGGTAACCGACGACGCCGAACACGAGCGCCAGCACCCCCGGCACCACGCCCAGGAGGACGGTCCAGAACATCACCAGGGCGATCAGCCCGAGCACGAAGGCGGCGATGCCCATGCCGTCCCGGGGCCGTTCCTCGGGCGCGGGAGGGGACGCGGGCGGCTCGGGTTCCTGGTGCCCCCAGTCCTGCGAGTAGGGGCCCCAGTCCTGTGGAGGAGGGTAGGAGTGCGAAGGCACCGCGACCTCCTTTCGGAGGGGTTCTCCGGGTCCGTCCCTCCCGCCGTACCCGCCGCTCGGGCAGGCATGCGGGCCGACGCCGCGACGAGGCCCGGACCGGTCGGGAGCGGCGGGACGGACGGGCGTGCGGCCCCGGACACCGACCGCGTTAGCGTCGAGGGCGTGCACGACGAGAAAGCCACCCACGGGACGCCGCCGTCCGCAGGGCCCCTCCCGCCCATGCCCGCAGCGTCTCTCCCACCCATGCCCGCCCTGTTCACCCACGAATTCGCCACCGACCCCTACCCCGCCTACGCCTGGCTGCGCGAGCACGCGCCGGTGCACAGGACCGTGCTGCCCAGCGGGGTGGAGGCGTGGCTGGTGACGCGGTACGCCGACGCGCGCGAGGTGCTGGCCGACCCGCGGCTGAGCAAGAACCCCGCACACCACAGCGAGGCCGCGCACGGCAAGGGGAAGGTGGGCATTCCCGGGGAACGCAGCGCGAACCTGATGACGCACCTGCTCAACATCGACCCGCCCGACCACACCCGGCTGCGGCGACTGGTGTCCAAGGCGTTCACCCCGCGCCGGGTGGCGGCCTTCGAACCGCGCGTGCGGGAGCTGGCCGACCGGCTGATCGACGGCTTCGCGGAGCGCGGGCACGCGGACCTCATCCACGAGTTCGCCTTCCCGCTGCCCATCTACGCCATCTGCGACATGCTCGGCGTCCCCGCCGAGGACCAGGACGACTTCCGCGACTGGGCGGGCATGATGATCCGCCACGGCGGCGGCCCGCGCGGCGGGGTGGGCCGGGCGGTGAAACGGATACGCGCGTACCTGGCCGAACTGATCCACCGCAAGCGCGGCGACCTGGGCGACGACCTGATCTCGGGGCTGATCCGGGCCAGTGACCACGGTGAGCAGTTGACGGAGAACGAGGCCGCGGCGATGGCGTTCATCCTGCTCTTCGCCGGTTTCGAGACCACCGTCAACCTCATCGGCAACGGCACGTACGCGCTGCTGGAACACCCCGACCAACGACGGCTGTTCCAGGACGCGCTGGCGGCGGGGGACACCGGACTGCTGCGGACCGCGGTGGAGGAACTGCTGCGCTACGACGGACCGGTGGAGCTGGCGACCTGGCGGTTCGCCACCGAACCGATGACGATCGGCGGGCAGCGAGTGGAGACCGGCGAACCGGTGCTGGTGGTGCTGGCCGCCGCCGACCGCGACCCTTCGAGGTTCCACGATCCGGACACGTTGGACCTTACACGCAGTGACAACCCGCACCTCGGGTACGGCCATGGCATCCACTACTGCCTGGGCGCGCCGCTGGCCCGGCTGGAGGGGCGGATCGCCCTCGCGGCCCTGTTCGAACGCCTCCCCGACCTGCGGCTCGCGGTGGAACCGTCCGCGCTGCGCCGACGCGGCGGCCTCATCATGCGCGGACTGCGCGACCTGCCGGTGGAGTTCGAACCGGTACGCGGGTGACGCTCGGTCACTTATGTGACCTTCACGTGATCTACGTGACACTGGCTTGTGATGATCGGACCGGGACGCTACCTTCGGCCGACAACTGCTGAACCTTTCTCACTCCCCACGTACGAGAGGCCTCACACATGCTTTCCGGGAACGGTAGACACCGCCGCCCCCGCCAGGCTCCCGCCATCTTCGTCACGGCCGGGATGACCGGTGCGGGGATCGCCATGCCCCTCCTCGGCGCGACGGGCGCCCAGGCGGCCGACCTCGACACCTGGGACCGGGTCGCCCAGTGCGAGAGCGGCGGGCTGTGGAGCGCCGACACCGGCAACGGCTACTACGGAGGCCTCCAACTCACCCAGGAGACCTGGGAGGAGTACGGCGGCACGGCCTACGCGGAGCGTCCCGACCTCGCCAGCCGCAGCCAGCAGATCGCGGTGGCCGAGAAGATCCTGGCCGACCAGGGGCCGGACGCCTGGCCGAGCTGCGGCGTCAACGCCGGGTTGCGCTACGACTCCACGGGCGAGGCGCCGGCCATCGACCCGGACAACATCCTGCCCACCGAGGAGGAGTCGGCCTCCCCCTCCACCGGGCGGAAGGACGGCGGGGACCGAAGCGGTGGGACGGAGGGCTCGGGGAAGCCCGCGGAGCCCGCCGACGGCGCCGAGCGGGACCGGAAGACCCAGAGGTCCCAGGAGTCCCAAGAAGCCGAGAAGACCGAGAAGCCCGAGGGCGGCGCGGCGACGGACGAGCGGGCGGGGAAGGCGCCCGAGGGCGGCGCCGAGGCACGCGAGAAGGCCGCGGACGCCCCGGGAGCGGGCACCGGACGGCACCGCGGCGAGCGCGACCCGCGCGAGCTGGAACTGGAGGCCGCCGAGCGGGCAAAGGGACGGGAGACCGCCGAGGACGGGCGGCCCGAGACCGCGGACGACCGCACGGACCGCTCCGAGGCCCGGGCCGGGCTGAGCGGCGAGGGCCCCCTCACGGTGGGCGGGGGCTACCTGGTGCGGCCCGGCGACTCACTCTCGGCGATCGCCCGGGAGCACGAGCTGAGGGGCGGTTGGACGGAGCTGTACGAGACCAACAAGGAGATCGTGGGCGACGATCCGGACCTCATCCTGCCGGGTCAGGAACTCACCCTCGGCCGATGACCGGGAGGCGCGGAGTGACCCTCCTGGGCTACTGCGGCGTGTCCTTTCTGTCCGGCCTAACGCGCACTGCCTGACCTGCGCGATTCACCCTTCCCGGCGTCAGGAAGGGTGAATGGTCGGTTTCTGGCATGCTTTGAGGTGTATGCCCCGGTGTGCTTACCGTCTTCTCGCTCGCGACCGCGAGTGCCACCGACCGCAGCGCCGAATCCTGCCGGCGGCCGGTGGCTAGTCGTCGCGCCAGCGCCGATGGCAGGAGCGGGGGAACCAGGTAGGCGCCGCCGAGGTCCGCACGGACCGGAGCGGCTCGGGGTGAAGCCGTCAGGGGACGACAGTCCCCGCCCGGCCGGGCTGCTCACTGTCCGAACCCGACAGCTCACCTCGTAGGCGTCGGTGAGAAGGACGTCCATGCTGTTCACCGGCAAGGGGCATGACAGCCGCACCGCCAAGGCCGTCCGGGCGGCCGCCCTGACCGGCGCCGCGGGCGCGGCCATCGCCGTTCCGCTGTCGGGCGCGCAGAGCGCGTCGGCGGCGTCCGTGGACACCTGGGAGAGAGTGGCCCAGTGCGAGTCCGGGGGCGACTGGTCCATCAACACCGGCAACGGCTACTACGGCGGCCTCCAGTTCGCGCAGTCGAGCTGGGAGGCCGCCGGTGGTCTCCGGTACGCCCCGCGCGCCGATCTGGCCACCAAGGAGCAGCAGATCGCCGTCGCCGAGCGTCTGCTGGCCATGCAGGGGCCGCGCGCCTGGGGCTGCGCCGACGAGGGGGGTCTCACCTCCGGCGGGCCCGCGGCGGAGGTGGACCCGGACGGCGCGTCCGGCGACGGGTGGAGCGGGCGGTCCGGGTCCCAGTCCCAGTCCCAGTCGCAGTCCCACTCCTCGTCGCAGTCGCAGTCCCAGTCGGTGTCCGCGGACTCCCACGGCCACCACGGCGAGGACGGCGAGGACGAGGTCGGCACCTACACCGTGCGGTCGGGCGACACCCTCCGCGCGATCGCCGCCGAACACGACACCACCTGGCAGCAGTTGTACGAGGAGAACAAGGACGTGGTGGGCGACGACCCCAACCTGATCTTCCCGGGGCAGAAGCTCCGCGTCTGACGCGCGCGGCCCGCCCGGCCCCCACGGCCCGGCGACGCCGACCCGGTGCGGTGTGCCGCTCCTCTCTTGCGGAGGGGCCCCGCACCGGGTTTATTTATTCCGGAAACAAATTGCTCATGACCTCTTTGAGCTGGGCTTTCATCCGCCGTTGTGCCGTACGACACGGGCTGTCGGCCGGTTGGTGCGCGCGATGCGGATAGGCTCAGGGGGGCTGAGACCCGACACACATGCCCGACACACACGAAGGAGACCCTCGTGCCGTCCATCGACGTCGTAGTGGCCCGCGAGATCCTCGATTCGCGAGGCAACCCCACGGTCGAGGTCGAGGTCGGCCTCGACGACGGCAGCACCGGCCGTGCGGCCGTCCCGTCCGGTGCCTCGACCGGCGCCTTCGAGGCCCTGGAACTGCGTGACGGAGACAAGGGCCGCTACGGCGGCAAGGGCGTGGAGAAGGCCGTCCTCGCCGTCATCGAGCAGATCGGCCCGGAGCTGGTCGGGTACGACGCCACCGAGCAGCGCCTGATCGACCAGGCGATGTTCGACCTGGACGCCACCCCGGACAAGTCCTCCCTGGGCGCCAACGCCATCCTGGGCGTCTCGCTGGCCGTCGCGCACGCCGCCTCCGAGGCGTCCGACCTGCCGCTCTTCCGCTACCTCGGCGGCCCGAACGCCCACCTGCTGCCGGTGCCGATGATGAACATCCTCAACGGCGGCGCGCACGCGGACTCCAACGTGGACATCCAGGAGTTCATGATCGCCCCCATCGGCGCGGAGTCCTTCTCCGAGGCCCTGCGCTGGGGCACCGAGGTCTACCACACCCTCAAGAAGGTGCTGAAGGAGCGCGGCCTGTCCACCGGCCTGGGCGACGAGGGCGGCTTCGCCCCGAACCTGGGCTCCAACCGCGAGGCGCTGGACCTCATCATGGAGGCCATCCGGCAGGCCGGTTACACCCCCGGCCAGGACATCGCCCTCGCCCTGGACGTCGCCGCCACCGAGTTCCACAAGGACGGCCGCTACGTCTTCGAGGGCCAGGAGCGCACCGCCGCCGAGATGACCGCGTACTACGCGGAACTGGTCGACGCCTACCCGCTGGTCTCCATCGAGGACCCGCTGAACGAGGAGGACTGGGAGGGCTGGAAGACCATCACCGCCGAACTCGGCGACAAGGTCCAGCTCGTCGGTGACGACCTGTTCGTCACCAACCCCGAGCGGCTGGCCCGCGGCATCGAGGAGGGCGCCGGCAACGCCCTGCTGGTCAAGGTGAACCAGATCGGCTCCCTGACCGAGACCCTGGACGCGGTCGAGCTGGCCCAGCGCAACGGCTTCAAGTGCATGATGTCCCACCGCTCCGGCGAGACCGAGGACGTCACCATCGCCGACCTGGCCGTCGCCACCAACTGCGGCCAGATCAAGACCGGTGCCCCGGCCCGCTCCGAGCGCGTCGCCAAGTACAACCAGTTGCTGCGCATCGAGGAGATCCTCGACGACGCCGCCGTGTACGCCGGCCGCTCGGCGTTCCCGCGCTTCCGTCCCACCGAGAAGTAAGGCGCGGTCGCCCGCCGGACCGACGGACCGCGCCGCGTCCCCCGTCGTGTCCCCGCCGCCGTCCCGTACGGTGGCGGGGACACGACGGCACGCGGGTGCGTACGGAGACGCACCGAGGACGCACGAGGACGATCAGGGGCGACAGGGGAGGCGAGGTGGCCGCGGACCGGGACCGGTTCTCCACCGCGACCAGGCTCAGGGCGTTGGGCACACAGGCGGCGGAGCGCGTCTACCGCGCGCAGAACCGCCGGATGCGCGCACCGCGCCGCAGCCGTCTGACCGGCCGTGCCGCCCTGCTCGTCCTGGTCCTGTGCTCGCTGGTGGTCGCCCTCGCCTACCCGATGCGCCAGTACCTCTCCCAGCGCGCGGAGATCGCCGAACAGCGGCGCTTGGTCGAGGAGTTGCGCGACCGCGTGGAGAAGAAGCGCGACGAGAAGGCCCGCTGGCAGGACCCGGCCTACGTGGAGCGGATGATCCGCGAGCACCTGCTGTACGTCCGCCCCGGCGAGGTCGGCTACACCCTGCCGGAGGGCACGGCCGACAAGACCGCCGACGGCACCCTCGACCGCCCGTCCGACGGCTCCTCCCGCTCCCGACGCACCGCCGGCCCAGAGCCCACCGAACAGGCCTGGTACCGGCACCTGTGGGACGGTGTGGACGAGGCGGACCGGCGTCCCTGACCACCGACCCGCCGGCGACGGACCGTCCCCCGACACCCGCCGGCCCCGAGATCCGAGAGACCCATGGACACGCCCCCGCCCCGCACCGAACCCACCGAGCCCACCGACGCGGACGTCGAGGCCTTCGAGAAGCAACTCGGCCGCCCCCCGCGCGGCCTGCGCGCCATCGCGCACCGCTGCCCCTGCGGCCTGCCCGACGTGGTGGAGACGGCGCCGCGGCTGGAGGACGGCACGCCCTTCCCGACGACGTACTACCTCACCTGCCCGCGCGCGGCCTCCGCGATCGGCACGCTGGAGGCCGAGGGCGTGATGAGGGAGATGACCGAGCGGCTGGGGACGGACCCGGAACTGGCCGCCGCCTACCGCCGGGCGCACGAGGACTACATCGCCCGCCGTGACGCGATCGAGGTGCTGGAGGGCTTCCCCAGCGCGGGCGGGATGCCCGACCGCGTGAAGTGCCTCCATGTGCTGGTGGCCCACTCCCTGGTCGCCGGACCGGGCGTGAACCCGCTGGGCGACGAGGCGATCGCCATGCTGCCCGAGTGGTGGCGGAAGGGCCCGTGTGTGTGCGTGGGCGACGGGGTCGAAGCACGGGAGGGCGCGGAGTGACGACACGGGCCGCCGCCATCGACTGCGGCACGAACTCCATCAGGCTGCTCGTCGCCGAACTCGACCCGGCCACCGGCGAGGCGACCGACCTCGACCGCCGGATGACCATCGTCCGCCTCGGCCAGGGCGTGGACCGCACCGGACGGCTGGCGCCCGAGGCGTTGGAGCGCACCTTCGCGGCCTGCCGCGAGTACGCCGAGGTGATCCGCGGACACGGCGTCACCCCCGACCGCACCCGCTTCGTCGCCACCTCCGCCTCGCGCGACGCCGAGAACCGGGACGACTTCGTGCGCGGAGTGGTGGACATCCTGGGCGTGGAGCCCGAGGTGATCACCGGCGACCGGGAGGCCGCCTTCTCCTTCACCGGCGCCACCCGGGAACTGGCCGGGCAGGAGCACCTGCCGAAGCCCTACCTGGTGGTGGACATCGGCGGCGGCTCCACGGAGTTCGTGGTGGGCGACGACGCCGTGCGGGCCGCCCGCAGCGTGGACATCGGCTGCGTGCGGCTGACCGAACGTCACCTGCTGCGCGAAGACGGGTCCGGGAGGAAGGTCGTGGACCCGCCCACCCCCGAGCGGATCGCCGCGGTGCGGAGCGACGTCGACGCCGCCCTGGACCTCGTGGAGAGCAGCGTCCCGCTGGCCGACGCCCGGACGCTGGTGGGCCTGGCCGGCTCGGTCACCACGGTCGCCGGTATCGCGCTGGACCTGCCGGAGTACGACTCGGAGGCCATCCACCACGCCCGGATCACCATCGAGCAGGTCGCCGAGATCACCGAGCGCCTGCTGACCGCCACCCACGACGAGCGCGCCGCCATCCCCGTGATGCACCCGGGCCGGGTGGACGTGATCGGGGCCGGGGCCCTCGTCCTGCTGTCGGTCATGGAGCGGGTCGGGGCCGACGAGGTCGTGGTGAGCGAGCACGACATCCTCGACGGGATCGTCTGGAGCGTGGCCGAGGGCGGGTGACCGTCGGGTGGCCGTGTCTCACGGATCGCGGTGGACGTCGCGCCGGTCGCCGCCCCGGAGCCGGTGGCGGCCCGACGGGCCGGCGAGCTTCTTGACGTCGGCGTCCTCGCGGCAGGGATCGTCGCCGAGCGCGGTCGGCGCGGTCAGGATGCGCATGGCGTCGGGCGGTCCGTGGCCCTCTGGTGGACCCGGTGACCCACGAGCCGTTTCGGCGGTCTCACCGACCGCCCGTTCGACGGTCTCCCCGGTGCCTTCGAGGGTCCTCCCGGCGCGGTCGCCGTGGTCAGCACCCGGTCGACGAGCGCGGCGACGTTGTCGAGCCGCACCTTGAGCAGCGCCCTGGCCTCCACGCCCCTGATGTCCGGGTGGACGCCGCCCGGCGACACCCGCGCCCGCGGGTCGTCGACGTCCAGGGCGATCTCCTCGACCCTCGACTCCGGCCCTGTGGCGAGCCTCTCGGGGTGTCCTGTCGTGCGGGACGCGGGGCGGGCGCCGGGTGGAGGCGTCGCCGCGGATGACGCGAGGTGAAGGGAGTGGCGGGGTCCCGTGGAGGTTCTTGCCGGGGCCCCGCCGAGAAGGTTCGTGAAGTTCTTCACAAGGAAAAGCGCGGTGGCGGGCCGCTCTACTGACCGGTAACAGGGATTCCGGGGCACTCAGGCCCCTGATCTTCCGTTTCAGTGGCGGCGTGGGGCGGTGGCCGTCGGGCGGCGCGACGGTCGCGGCACATCGATTCCGGGTGAGACGTCGCAGCTCACAAGGGGTGGGCAACGTTCCGTGAGAGGTCAGGGTTCCCGCCGCCGGGTGTGGCTCTGGTCACGGGGCGGGGGAGTGTAGCATAAGTGGCGCGGATGCTTGTGAAGACCCTCACGAGCCCACCCCCGAACGGGGGTGGATACTCGATGGCATGAGCACCACGGAGCGTCCGCGAATCCTCGTAGTGGGTGGCGGGTACGTCGGTATGTACGCAGCGCGCCGCATCCTGAAGAAGATGCGGTACGGCGAGGCGACCGTGACCGTCGTCGACCCGCGCTCGTACATGACGTACCAGCCCTTCCTGCCGGAAGCCGCCGCCGGCTCCATCTCCCCGCGCCACGTCGTCGTCCCGCTGCGACGTGTGCTCCCCAAGGCGGAGGTTCTCACCGGACGCGTCACGAGCATCGATCAGGACCGCAAGGTCGCCACGGTCACGCCGCTGGTCGGCGAGTCCTACGAGGTGCCCTTCGACTACCTGGTCATCGCGCTCGGCGCGGTCTCCCGCACCTTCCCGATCCCCGGCCTGGCCGAGAACGGCATCGGGATGAAGACCGTCGAGGAGGCCATCGGACTGCGCAACCACGTCCTGGCACAGCTCGACAAGGCCGACTCCACCAACGACGAGGAGATCCGCCGCCGGGCGCTGACCTTCGTCTTCGTCGGCGGTGGCTTCGCCGGTGCCGAGACCATCGGCGAGGTCGAGGACATGGCGCGCGACGCCTGCAAGTACTACGCCAACGTCCGTCGCGAGGACATGCGCTTCGTCCTCGTCGACGCCGCGGACAAGATCCTCCCCGAGGTCGGTCCGGAGCTCGGCAAGTGGGGCCTGGAGCACCTCCAGAAGCGCGGCGTCGAGGTCTACCTGTCCACGTCGATGGAGTCCTGCGTCGACGGCCACGTGGTGCTCAAGAACGGCCTCGAGGTGGACTCCGACACCATCGTGTGGACGGCCGGTGTGAAGCCGAACCCGGCGCTGGCCCGCTTCGGCCTGCCGCTGGGTCCGCGCGGTCACGTGGACACCGAGCCGACCCTCCAGGTCAAGGGCACCGACTACATCTGGGCCGCGGGCGACAACGCCCAGGTCCCGGACCTCGTCGGGCGCGATGCGGGCAACGAGAACGCCTGGTGCCCGCCGAACGCCCAGCACGCGCTGCGCCAGGCCAAGGTGCTCGGCGACAACGTCATCTCGGGCCTGCGGGGCTTCCCGCAGACCGAGTACCGCCACGCCAACCGGGGCGCGGTGGCCGGTCTGGGCCTCCACAAGGGCGTGGCGATGATCATGCTCGGCAAGAAGCTCAAGCTCAAGGTGAGGGGCCGGCTGGCCTGGTACATGCACCGCGGCTACCACGGCATGGCGATGCCCACCTGGAACCGCAAGATCCGCGTCTTCGCGGACTGGACGCTGGCCACGTTCCTCAAGCGCGAGGTCGTCTCCCTCGGCGCGGTGGAGAACCCCCGCGGGGAGTTCTACGAGGCCGCCGCGCCGGTCTCGGCCTCCGTTCAGGAGTCCCGGCCCAAGGCCAAGGCATCCTGAGCAGGCGCCGAGCAGGCGCCGAGCGGACACCGACCAGGCCCTGAGCAGGCCCGCGGCGGGTCCCCGACGGGGCCCGCCCACCGAACGCCCAGGCGTTCCGGACGTTCCCGAAGGGGCGTCCGTCCTCCGGAATCCGAGAGGACGGACGCCCCTTCGCCGTTCCCGCCCCCGACCGCGGGGGACTCCGTACGGACCTGCCCACGGCTCCGCGCGGGTGGTCCCGGTGGCGTGGCGGGGTGGCCGGCGGGACACGGAGGGGTAGCTACTGCTCTTGAGGGAAGAAACGGTCGGCTCGACGGAAGGTGGACGCCATGGCTCATACCGCCGCACGACTGGTGGACTCGGCGGAGAAGGTGCTGGGCACCTCCCTGCCCGTACGCGTACGGGCGTGGGACGGCAGCGAGGTCGGACCGTCGGGAGCGCCCACCGTCGTCGTACGGCACCGGCGCGCGCTGCGGCGGCTGCTGTGGAAGCCGGGCGAGTTGGGGCTCGTCCGTGCCTGGGTGGCCGGCGAGATCGACGTCGAGGGCGATCTGTACGAGGCCCTGGACCGGTTGGTCGGACTGGTGTGGGACCGGGGCTCCGCGCCCGCCCCCACCCTCGCGAGCAGGCTCGACGTCGGCCGCGAACTCCTCGCGCTGGCCGGGCCGCTGCCCCCGCCGCCCCCGCCCCGCGAGGAGGTCCGAGGTCGTCTCGGACTCCGGCACGGCCTGCGCCGCGACCGGCGGGCCATCGGCCACCACTACGACGTCGGCAACGACTTCTACGCCCTGGTGCTCGGGCCGTCCATGGTCTACTCGTGCGCCTACTGGGACGGGCGGGAGGAGACCACGCTGGAGGACGCCCAGCGCGCCAAGCTGGACCTCGTCTGCCGCAAGCTGGCCCTGAGACCCGGTCAGCGGCTGTTGGACGTCGGCTGCGGTTGGGGTTCCCTGGCCCTGCACGCGGTCCGCGAGTACGGCGTGCGGGCCGTGGGCATCACGCTCTCGCGGGAGCAGGCGACCTTCGCCCGCAAGCGCGTCGCCGAGGAGGGGCTCGCCGACCGGATCGACATCCGCGTCCAGGACTACCGCCGGGTCGACGACGGTCCGTACGACGCCATCGCCTCGATCGGCATGGCCGAGCACGTCGGCGCGGTGCGCTACCGGCAGTACGCCGACATCCTGTACGGCCTGCTGCGCCCCGGCGGACGGCTGCTCAACCACCAGATCGCCCGGCGCCCGCTGCCGGACGAGGAGGCGTACGAGGTGGACCCCTTCATCGACGCGTACGTCTTCCCCGACGGCGAACTGGCCCCCGTCGGCCGCACGGTGACGATCCTGGAGGAGGCCGGTTTCGAGGTCCGCGACCTGGAGTCGATCCGGGAGCACTACGCGCTGACCCTGCGCCGCTGGGTGGCCAACCTGGAGTCCGACCTGCCCCGCGCCGCCCGGCTGGCGGGGCCGGGCCGGGCCCGGGTGTGGCGGCTGTACATGGCGGCCTCCGCGCTCTCCTTCGAGCGCAACCGCATCGGCGTCAACCAGGTCCTGGCCGTCCGCACGCCCGACAGCGGGGCCTCGGGGCTGCCCCTGCGCACCCGCGACTGGCGGTAGGAGCGGCGGCGACGGGGCGGTGACGTCGCGGTGACGCCGCGAGGCCCGGACCGCGCACCGGACCGGGCCTCGCGGCACACGCTCCCGCGCGTCACTCGGTCTTGATGGCCTCCAACATGTTCAACCGCGCGGCCCGCCGCGCCGGCCACAGCGCGGCCAGCACGCCCACCAGCGCCGCCAGGGCGAGGAAGACGCCCATCCGGGACCACGGCAGGACCAGCTCGTAGGTGGCCAGCGAACCGGAGATCAGCTCGCCCGCCGCCCAGCCGAAGAAGACGCCCAGGCCGATGCCGAGCACCCCGCCGAACAGGGAGATCACCAGCGACTCCAGTCGGACCATCCGCTTGACGCCGTGCCTGTCCAGGCCGATCGCGCGCAGCATGCCGATCTCCTGCGAACGTTCGAAGACGGACATGGCCAGGGTGTTGACCACGCCCAGCACCGCGACGATCACGGCCATGGCCAGCAGCCCGTAGAGCATGTTCAGCATCATCGTGAACATCTGGGCGATGGACTCGGAGAGGTCCTTCTTGTCCTGGACCAGGATCGCCGGGTTGTCGCCGAGCGCCTTCTGCAGCGAGGACTTCGTCGCGTCGCTCGCGCCGTCGGCGGTCTTCACCATCACCTGCATGCTGGTGACCTGCTCCAGGTGCGGGTCGAGGGTGGCGGTGTCGAGCATGATCCCGCGGATCATCTCGTTGCCCTCGTAGACGCCCGAGACGGTCAGCTCGCCGCGTTCGCCGTCCTCGTACACCACGTCGAAGGAGGAACCGGCCTTCCAGCCGTGCTCCTTCGCGGTCGCGGTGTCCACGATGACGTTCTCGCCGCCGAGCCCCGCGAAGGACCCCTGGACGAAGTCCAGTTCGAGCAGGTCGTCGAGGGCCTTGCCGTCGACGCCGGTGAGCGGCTCGTACTCGCCGTCGATCCGGGACGGGGAGTTGCGCAGCGGGCTGAGGGCCGTGACCGACTCCTCCTTCGCCAGCGTCTGCTCGACCTCGGCGGAGAGGGGCAGGAAGTTGGCCATCGAGACGGTGTAGTCGGCCTCGATCGCGGCGGTGGCCAGCTTGTCGATGCTCTTTTGGACACTGGTCGCGATCACGGTCATGCCGGTGATCAGGGTGAGGCCGATCATCAGGGCGGCGGCGGTGGCGGCGGTGCGGCGCGGGTTGCGCACGGCGTTCAACCGGGCCAGCTTGCCCGAGGTCCCGAAGACGCGCAGCACGGGCGCCGCCACCGCGATGACCGGACGCGACAGCAGCGGCGTCAGCACGAACACACCGATCACCAGCAGCCCGGCGCCGGCCGACATCGGCAGCTTGCCGTCCTCCATGCCGATGCCGCTCGCGTACAGCACCAGCGCGGCACCGGAGCCGGCCAGCAGCGCGCCGATGGTGTTGCGGACGAGCAGGCCGCGCGGGGTGGCGGGGGCGTGGACGCCGCCCATGGCGGCGACCGGCGGGACCTTGGCGGCGCGGCGGGCGGGCAGCCAGGCGGCGACCATGGTGACGGCGACGCCGACGACCAGCGAGGCGAGCACGGTGGACGGGGCCACGACCAGCGGGCCGTCCGGCACGGTGGCGCCGACGGAGCCCATCAGCGAACGCATCCCGGCCCCGATCCCGATGCCGGCCAACAGACCGATCAGGGCCGCGACCACGCCGACGACCAGGGCCTCCACCAGGACCGAGCGGGTCACCTGGCGGCGCGAGGCGCCCACCGCGCGCAGCAGGGCCAGTTCCTTGGTGCGCTGGGCGACCAGCATGGTGAAGGTGTTGGCGATGATGAAGACGCCCACGAACAGCGCGATCCCGGCGAAGACCAGCAGCCCGGTGCGCATGCCCGACATGCCCTGCTCGATCATGCGGGCCTGCTCGTCGGCCATCTCGTCACCGGTGGAGGTCAGGGTCTTCGCGGGCAGGACGTCCCGGACGCGCTTCTCCAACTCCCGCTGGCTCACACCGTCCTCGGCCGTCAGGACGATCTCGCTGTACCGGCCGGGTTGGGAGAACAGCTCCTGCGCGGTGGCGGTGTCGAACAGCACGAGGGTGCCGCCCGCGGCGACGCCGCCGTCGTCGGTGTCGAAGACGCCGACGACCTTCTCCTCGCGGATCGGTCCGTTGACGGACATCCGCACGGTGTCGCCGACGCCGAAGCCGGTGCGCTCGGCGGTCTTGGAGTCCAGCGCGATCTCGCCGGAGCGCAGCGGGGCGCGGCCGTCCCGCAGGTCGTGGCGCGGGTCCTCCTTCTTCCCGTCGGGGCCGGCGTCGTAGTTGCCGCCCTGGGTGGACCAGCCCTCGCCGACCAGCCCGCCGTCCTTGTCGGCGAGGGCGGCGAAGCCGGAGACGACTCCGGTGGCCGACTCGACGCCGGGCACCCGGTCCAGCCGGTCCAGCAGTTCGTGGGGGAGGTCGGAGGGGCCGCGGGGTTCGTCCTCGTCACCGCCGCCGGGGCGGACGGCGACGTCGACGCCCTCGAAGCCCTTGGCGGAGCCCTTGGCGTAGGCGTCCGAGAGGGTGGAGGTGAAGACGAGGGTGCCGGCGACGAACGCCACGCCGAGCATGACGGCGAGCGTGGTCATCAACAGCCTGGCCTTGTGCGCGAGCACGTTGCGCAGGGCGGTACGGAACATGGGGTGTCGTGATCCTGGTGTCGTGAGGGAGCGGCACGGTGGCCGAAGGACGGTGGACCGGGCGTCGGGGCCTTCAGCTCGTGCGGCCCCGGGCGTCGAACGCCTTCATGCGGTCCAGCACGCTCTCGGCGGTGGGGTCGGTCATGTCGTCGACGATCCGGCCGTCGGCGAGGAAGACGACCCGGTCGGCGTAGGAGGCGGCCACCGGGTCGTGGGTCACCATGACGACGGTCTGCCCCAGCTCCCGCACGGAGTTGCGCAGGAAGCCCAGCACCTCGGCGCCGGAGCGCGAGTCGAGGTTCCCGGTCGGCTCGTCACCGAAGACGATGTCCGGCCTGGAGACCAGCGCGCGGGCGACCGCGACGCGCTGCTGCTGGCCGCCGGAGAGCTGGTTCGGCCGGTGCTTGAGCCGCCCGGAGAGGCCGACGGTCTCCACGACCCTCTCCAGCCAGTCCTTGTCGACCTTGCGGCCGGCGATGTCCAGCGGCAGCGTGATGTTCTCCAGCGCGTTGAGGGTGGGCAGCAGGTTGAACGCCTGGAAGATGAACCCGATCTTGTCGCGCCGCAGCCGGGTGAGCTTCTTCTCCTTCAGGGAGGACAGCTCGGTGTCGCCGATCCAGGCCGAACCGGAGGAGATGGAGTCCAGTCCGGCCATGCAGTGCATCAGCGTGGACTTGCCGGAGCCCGAGGGGCCCATGATCGCCGTGAACCGGCCCCGGTGGAACTCCACGGAGACGGAGTCCAGGGCGACCACCCGGGTCTCGCCCTGGCCGTAGACCTTGGTCAGGTCCCGGGCACGGGCGGCCGCGACGCCGGGGGAGGCGGATGTCGCGGAGGGGGCGTCGGAGTGGGTGCTGGTGGTCACGGGAAGTGGCTCCTGTCACGACGGCTTGACGATCCCTCCCATCATCCGTGCCGAACCGGCCGGCCACATCAGCCCCGGCTCCGGTCTCGGAGGGCGTCTCCAGGGGGAGAAGGGAGCCTTCGAGTCATCCTCACGGATGATCCCCCACCCTGATGCCATCGCGTGGTTGGGCAGCGACTTTCCGTCATTCCTGGGGGCTCGGCGGGGATGCGCGCCCTGCGTCGATGAGGGGCGCTCACCGCTGACGCGCCATCAGTTGCCAATAAAATCAGACAACTTCAAGCCAGGGCACCGTTGTTCGAACAGGCGTCACGGCTAGGCTCATCGAGCGTCCAGGGGAGGGCCGTAGCCAGTCGCGCGGTCCATGAGCCGGTGCCCGGATGGTGGAATGCAGACACGGCGAGCTTAAACCTCGTTGGCCTACAGGCCGTGCCGGTTCGAATCCGGCTCCGGGCACACCGGTACTTGTGCGGGTCGACCTGCCGAAACGGTCGGATTTCGGCTCGGGCCCCCGTGCTGGGGAACACGGCGGGAACACGCGCGGCCACTCTCATGCCGCATGGTGAGCGTGTACGCGCGCACGAACAAGCGCGGAGAGATCATCGGCTACCGGGCTCGGTGGCGCCTCGGCTGCGACCACGGCGAGGACGAGCGGCCGGTCCGGGGGCGATCTGATCACTGGTTGAGTGCCATGCCGGCCCACGGTCCCACCGTCTCGCCTCCTGCGCGCGGTGGGTGTGGCCCTGCCGCCCCTCTTCTGGTCCCGGTTCGAGGAGTTGCCCTGTGGGTCACCGTTCCTGCCCCGATCCGGTGCGTGCCCGACGGCAGGCCGAGCGGGACATCCGTGGCACGGCGTGCCCGGTCTGTGAGCATCCGATCGTGTGTCACGCGGTCGACGAGCGCGGGCAGCGGTCGTGTACTCGCGGGGAGGGCCGAGTTTCGTGTCGGGACTGTGCCGAGTTGTGGGCGCGGATGCCGGCGGTCGCGGCGGTGGGCGAGTTCGTTTGTGTCCTGCGTGCTCCTCCCTCCAGGGGCCGCGCGTCGTGTCGGTGTCGGCGGCTACCGTGGTCCCTGTCCGTGGCTGGCTTGTGGTGCTCGCAACGGGGCCCCGCCCGGGTGGAATCGGGTGGGGCATGTTCATGTTCGGGGTCAGGCGGCGCGGACGTAGCGGCAGGGCTGGGACGTCTCGGCCCACAGGTGTAGGAGCCGCGCGTACTCCTCGGCGCGTTGCTCGTCGGCGGGCTGCTCCATCAGGTGGCGGATGCGGTCGTTGACCTCTTCCTGAGCAGGGCAGTAGGGGCCGTCAGGCCAGAGGGCGGGGGTCATGTTCCTACCGTATGGCGAGGTTAGGACAGGCGCTTCGGTTTGGTGGTTTAGGCGATAGGGCCCCGAATGAGGGGCTGGGGAAGTTCCCTGTAGGCGCGTCAGGCCCCCGCCTTCAAGGCGGGGGCCTGAACATGCGCCCCGACGGTTTGTCGGTGGGTACTGTTCTGAGTGTCGAGGTCAGAACGGAGCTAAGTATGCCCGAACACACGGACAGCACCATCGGTACACGACTTCGCGCGGCTCGCGCACGCCGCGGTTTGACTCAAAAGGAACTCGCCGGCCTCGCTGGCGTGTCCGTCTCCCTCATCCGCAAACTGGAGCAGCCGGGGGAGGATTACGACACCCGGTTGGAGACCGTGCGGAAACTGGCCACGGCGCTGCGCATGCCCACCAGCAAGCTCATCGCCCGCGATGCGGGCCCTGACGACGAGGACACCACCGACCAGTGGGAGCCCGTCCGGCGTGCTCTCACTGCGCCCCTCCCGGACAGGGTGGGAGAGGAACCCACCATCGAAGGCGTCACGGACGCCTTGAATGCGGCGTTGCCGCTGTTCGCCAGTGACCGGTTCGTGGAACTGGGCAGCGTTCTGCCGCCGCTGCTGCGTGACGCTGACGCCCTGGATGAGTCCGATCCGGACGCCCGCGCGGTGCGGGTCCGTCTACTCCAGCTCACCGGCTGGCTGCTGACCCAGACCCGTCAGTACGAGTCGGCTGCCGAGGCCCTGGATCGCTCCTTGGACGACGCCACCGACCGGCTCCAGGCCGCCGCCACCGTCAACACCCGGTGCTGGCTGATGCTGCGCCAGGGACAGCTCGCGGAGGCCCGGGAACTGGCGACCCGGTGGGCCGATGAGATCGAGCCCCGCATGTCCAAGGCCACCCCGGACGAGCTGAGCTTGTGGGGGTGGATGCTGCTGCGTCTGTCGGCCGCCGCCGTGCGCGACAACCGCCCCGGCGAGGCCAAGGATGCCATGCGCCTGGCCCGGTCGGCGGCCGTCGCGCTCGGCCGCGAGTACGCGCCCCACGCGGACTTCCTGCGCACTTTCGGCCCCGTGACGGTGGCGCTCAAACGGACAGAGAACGAAGCGCTCAACGACCGCCCCGACCAGGTCATCAAGCTCTCCGCTGCCCTTCCCTCCAGCCGTGTGCCGACGACTTCCACGAACTGGAACCGGCACCTGCTGGACGTAGCCGCCGCGTATTCCACCAAGCGGCAGTACGCGGAGGCATGCCACGTCCTTGAGGGCATCTACGAGAAGTCGCCGCAGTGGCTGTTGCACCAGCGGTACGCCCGCGACATCGTCAGCGGCATGATCGAGCGACGCCGCATCCTGACACCCAAGATGCAGCACATCGCCGATGTGATCGGAGTGCCCCTGTAACCAGCGGGTTTCACGCTCAATGGCACTCCTGCCGGACGCTCGGCAGAAGTGCCATTGGCTTCCACGGGCTGTGTTCATACGGTCACTGCATGGACACCGACGTGCACGTGCCGCACGGTGCGACCGCTGGGACCGTCACGGCCACCGCGCGGGTCGACACCGCCGGCATTGAGCAGACCATCAACCGGGCTCTGAGCATCGGGACCGTCCTCCCTCGCCCACCAGATGCTGGAAGACCTCGAGGCCGCACTGCGCGGCCACCTGGCCACGTTGCTGGAGGCCGTCCCCACCGCCGGGCCCGCGCGGACCGCTACCGCAGTCGCTCAGTTACACCACGGCCCCACCACCGGCCTGTGCTCGGCCGTCGACCACACGCGGCTGCTCGCCCTGGACTGCCGGTGGTTGCTGCGGCATCTGCAGAGCGCTGACCGGATCGAGGCCGCCCGATGACCACCATCCGCCGTACTCCTGGCGACCGCGTCCGCCGTGCCGTCCTCGCGGATGCCGCCCACGGTTTTCTGCCGCTGGACTTGCTGGACGCCACCGGCCGTACCCAGGCCGCCGTCGCGGCCTGGGCCGGCGGTCACCTCGCCGAAGTCCCCTGCGGTGCCGTGTTCGATGTGGTGCGGCTCCCCGCCGACCTGGCCGCCCCCACCGTGGAGCAGCTCCGCGACGACCGTATCCAGGTCGGCCCGGTCCTCCTCGGCCCGCTCGGCGCGGAGTTCCTCGTCGTCCCCGGCACCGCGCACCAGCCCGTTGGCGGCACGTGGTCGGTTGCTCGTCCCGGCACGCTGGTGCTGATGCCTCACCCGTCCATTACCAAGGGGGTCCGGGTCGGTGGCCGCACGTGGCTGGTGCCTCCCGGCTCCAATCCGCTGACCCCCGGCGTGGAGTTGCGCCGCGCCTACATCACGGCCGCCGAGGCCGCCGCCAAGGCCGCCGCGCGGGCGGCTGCCCTGGCGCGCGCCGTGGTGTAAAGCCCCCGACCGGAAGGGGCCGGCCCTGGGGAGAGCCGGCCACGGTTGGGACTGCCCGACGAAGCAGGGTCGAGCGGGAGGACACCCTCCGTTTCCTCGGGCACCGGGCCGCGCCCGCTACTTCCCCCGGCGGGCGCGGCCCGGGACTCCCCTCTCTTCTCCCACCCCACCCCGTGCCACGCCCCGACCCGCCGGCCGGCGACCGACCCCACCGCTACCACCCATCGGAGGACACCATGAGCGCCGAGACGATCACCGGCGTCTGCTGGAACGTCGAACACGGCGTCGAGGTCGAGGCCGCATGTGACTGGGTCACGCAGTGGAGCCCGGACGTGGTGTTCTGGCAGGAACTCCAACCCGGCCAAGAGGACGACGTGCAGAAGTGGCTCGGGATGATCGGGTACGTGGCCGAGCCCCGACCCGGCTCGACCAACGGCAACGCCCTGTTCGTCCGCGACGGCGGCCCGTTCATCCTGGCCCGGGAACACCGGCACCCGGCGGCGCCCGACCGGCACGCCCCGGCCAACATCGAGGTCCGCCTTCCCCGGCCCGACGGGACACTGACCGAGCGCACCCTGTGCCTGGCCTCCGTCCACCTGTGCCACTACTCGCCCACCATCCGGCTGGCCGAGGCCGACTGGTTCACCACCCTCACCCGGCCCGGACGACTCGCCCTGATCGCAGGCGACTTCAACAGCTACCCGGCCGGTGCGCACGTGGACTGGGACAAGGTCACCGACCGGGCGTTCCTCGCCAACCGCACCTACCCGGGGATGGACGGGCGGCGGTACATCGACGACCTGCCCGACCGCACCCTCACCACCGCCGGCTACGTCGATGCCGCGCTGTGGGTGGCCAAGCACTGCGGCGGGGCGCACCGCGTGCTCGCCGACACTGCCGGTCACCGGCCCGACAAGGCCGCGCAGGGCGGTCCTCGGCGCATCGACCGCGTGTACCTCAGCGACACGCTCGCCCCGGCCCTGACCGGGTTCCGTGTCGGTGCCCCCAAGGAGCTGGGAGGGATCTCCGACCACATGCCCTTGGTCTTCCACCTCGACCGGGCCCGGCTGGAAGAGGCCCTGTCCGCCCCGGTAGCCCAGTCCGTTTCCTGAACCCCTGCCCTGGCTGCGGACGATCCTGCTGCCTACCTTCGGCGGCTCCCCTATGGCCCGCTGCCGGGGCAGGTCCAAGCCGCTCCTCCGCCCGGTTGCCGAGTTTTACGCGCGTACTCGGTAGGCGTCACCGGTCGGGGGAGCCCCTGACCCCCTCTCTCGACCGAAAGAAGGATGGATCGTGCCTCCCTCTCCCTTCGGCTTCACCGCCTCCGCCCCCGAACTCGCTTGGCTGCTGGAGGGCTTCGTCGAGCGCGTCACCGGTGCCCGCGGTGCGGTGCTGCTGTCCGGCGACGGCATCCACAAGACCTTTCACGGGCTGGACCAGGACGATGTCGACCGTCTCGCCGCCGCCGCCAGTGGCCTGTACGCCATCGTCGCCGGCACCGCCCAGCAGCTCGGCGACGTCGACGCCGGCGGACGCCCCCAGGTCCGGCAGGTCATCTGCGAGATGGGTGCCCTGGTGCTGTACGTGTGCACCGTCGGCGCCGGCAGCCGCCTGGCCGTCCTCGCCGATAGGGAGGCGGACGCGGCCGTCATCGGCCACGAGATGGTCCGCCTGGGCAACAGCGTCCGCACCCACCTGGACACCCCGTCACGCCAGACCGCGTGAGGAGACAAGAAACATGGGCAGCGATCTTGTTCACTCCCCATCGTCCGGCAGGCGGCGCTCCGGCGTCGGCTGGATCGGCGCCATGGTGAGCGCGACCGTCCTGGCGCTGCTGCACCTGGTCGCGGCATACCTGCTGGTCCTGGCGTACGCGGCCGGAACGTTCGACCCGTGGGAGCGGGACGTGGCCGCCCACTCCGGCATCCCGGCGGGCCTGGCCCTGGTGGTCGCGATCCTGTCCGCGCCACTGACCTGGGCGGGCGTCACGGCCCGGTGGCTACACCGGTGGTGGTACGCCCCGCCCGCCGTCCTGGCCACCGCCGCGCTCTTGCGGCTGACGCTCCTCGCTCCGGGCGTCCGACGCCGCAGCGTTGATCTTCCCGTCCCCGGCTCCGCCCTTCGGGTAAGCGGCCCGCGGCAGCCAGCCGCGCGAGCATGGCCCCGATCGGGCAGAGCGACGCACCACGCAACCGTCCATCCGATCGAAGGGCTCAGACATGACCGATCTCGGCATGCCCACCGTCCCGCCGCACTGCGACGCGGTCGGCGCGCTTCTTGTCCGCGCTCGCGCCCCCGAGTAGCGCGGTCACAGACTCCCGTCCCGGCAGCCCTTCCCCGTTCATCAGCGGGGCAGGCGGGGGGCCGCCGGGACGGGGTTCCTCGTCCCGCTCTGGACTTCACCAGAGCGGGGCCAGGTGCCGCCCGCTGCTGTCCCCGGACGGAGCGGAGAGGCACAGGACAACCACTGAAACCGGAGGTTCATATGAACGAGCACGAAGCCAGGGAGACCGAGCCCCGTGAAGATTACGCGGCTCCGCAGTTGGTGGAGCTGGGCGCGGTTCCGGCGGTGACGCTCGGCAGGTACGCCGAGGACAGCCAGGACCAGGGCCGCTACTTCGAATGACGGTGACCGGCTGAGCGGGGTGGGGTCGGTCCCGGCCGGCCCCACCCCGCGCCCGACTGGAAAGGGGGAAGGCGTGTTCCATGTTCGTAGCGCAGTGGGCGCCAGCACCGGTTCGGCCGCGCCTTTGTGGACCGGCCCGCACGCCCCCGTGGTGTGCGGCTCGGGGGTCGATGAGGTGCGCTGTGCAGCTGATGGCCCGGTGCACTTGGCGGTGGTCGGCTCGTGTGGTGTCGCTGACGAGCGGATACTGCGGGACGCCCTGCGGCATGTCCGGTCAGGGCGATGGGCGGAGCTGACGCGGTGGCCTGGAAGCTACTGGGTGATCGCGGATGACGGACAGCACACCGCCGTGCTGACCGACGTCGCCGGCACCCGCCCGGTCTACCTGGCCCGGACGGAGAGCGGTGCGCTGTGGTCGACGTCGGCCTCGGCTCTCGCCCGGCACATCGCCGCCGGGGTGGACTTCGCCGCCGTGGTGACGCGGCTGGTGTGCCCGACGGTTGCCGAGGTGACCCGGGACGAGACCGCCTATGAGGGCGTGCGGCGGGTTCCAGGCGGCCACGTTCTCATCACCGACCGGACCGGTCGGCACACGATCACGGCGTACGAGGAGCAGCGCCGCCTCCCCTTCGAGGACGCGGCGCTGGAGCTGCGCGAGGCGCTGTTGGAGGCGGTCACGTACCGGGTGAAGACCGCAGAGCGCCTCACCGCGGACTTCTCCGGAGGACTCGACTCGACGTCCCTCGCCCTGCTGGCTCACGCCGCCGGCGCCGACCTGCTGGCGGTCACGCATGTGGACGAGGCGAGTCGGAACGAAGACGTGCAGTACGCCCAGCGCGCCGCCCGGGGGAAGAACCTGCGCCACGTCCTCGTCACGGACGACGAGGGACTGTTCTTCGCCGGACTGCCGGAGGCACCCCACACGGACCAGCCGTTCCCGGACGCGGCACGGTGGCGGCTGCGGGCGGCCCACCAGCGCGTCTGTATCGAGTACGGCAGCGACCTCCACCTTGGCGGTTCGGGCGCCGACATGCTGCTCAGCGCCCCCCGCACTTACCTGGCCGACTTGGCCCGGGAACGTGATCTCGCTGCCCTGCTGCGGCACAGCCGTGCGAAGGCGCGGTTGCGGCAGAAGCCATCCGGTTGTCGAGGACCCCGTACTCGCTGACGCTGCAACACCTTGCCGGGGACATCGCCGCAGGCAGGCCCCAGCCAGCGGGGCAGGTTGGATGGGTCCGCCCGTCTTCGGTGTGCGCGTGGCTGACACCCCAGGCCCGCCGCCACATCGCCCTCCGCGCGGCCGAGGCGGCGGAGATCGCCGAGGAGGCCGAGGTCCCGGCCGAGGAAGTCAGCCGGCACTGCGCTCGGTCAGAGCTGTACGAGTACGGCGTCTACGAGGCCGAACTCCGTAACCAGTCGCACGCCATGGGCCTGCCGCACCACGCCCCGTTCCTCGACAACCAGGTCGTCCGCGCCGCGATGGCCGTGTCCGTTCGGGAACACGCCTCGCTGACCGTGCAGAAGCCTCTACTCGGTGCGGCACTCGACGGCCTGGTGCCGTTTTGGCTGCTGGCACGGCGCACCAAGGGTTCTTACAGCGGCAATGCCTGCACCGGCATTCGCCGGCACGCCGCCGAGTTGCGTGAGCTCATCACCGGGGGACGGCTCACGGCCGAGGGGTGGCTGGACGGCGACGCCGCGCTGCGCGAGCTTGAGCGCCTGGCGGTCGGCGTGCCCGGCCGGTTCGCCGCACTGGAGGCCGTCATCGCGGCTGAACTGTGGATCCGACAGCAGAGGGAGGAGACCCCTCATGGCACATCGTGACCTGAGCCCGTCGCGGCACGTTCACGCCACGATCACCGAGCGCGGCGGGATGCTCCTCGATGTTCGCGGCCGGGGCCGCTGGTACGTGCTCACGCCGCCCGGCGCGCGCTGGTGGCATTACCTGACCGAAGGTGCCAGCCCGGACGAGGCTGCCGACCGGGTGGCCGCGTACTACGGCGTCCCCGCCGACACAGTGCGGGACGACATGCGGCGGCTGGGCCGGCAGCTTGCCGACCGGGGGCTGTTGAAGACGAACACCAGCAGAAGGAAGCGGTGGCGTCCATGAGCATCCCCATGACTCTCCCCGAGCCCGCCGCAAGGCCGCCGCTGACATGCCGGGTCACGTCTGTGGTCGCACTGGCCCTCTCGACAGTGCTGGTGCACGCGGCTCCGCTGCGCTGCACCCTGGCCGCTGCCCGTGGCGCCAAGCGTGTGTCACGGCGCCCGGCGACACGGGTGGAGGCCCGTGAGGCTGTGGAGGCGGTGCGGTGGGCCGGCCGGTTCTTCCCAAGCCGTGCGGCATGCCTCGAGACATCTCTTGCCGCGCTCCTGGTGTGCGTGGCGCATGGGCGGAGCGTCGACTGGTGCATAGGGTGCCGCTTCGACCCGTGCGAGGCCCACGCCTGGATCGAAGCCGACCGATGTCCTGCCGGGGAGCCTGACACCCCTGATCGTCCCTTCCACATCACTCTGCGCGTCTGACCTGTGAGGACACCGAGAATGATCAACGACACCCATGATTTCGACGCTGTTCCGGTTGAGCGGTTCCACGGTGCGGACGGGCGGGCCGTACGCCCGTGCACCCCGGCCGCGGTCACTCGGCGGCATCTGCGGATGCTGGACCTTCGGCCCGGCATGAGGGTCCTGGACATCGGTATCGGCTCCGGGTACTCCGCGGCGCTGGCCGCCCACCTCGTGGGCCCGGAGGGGCACGTCACCGCCCTTGAAATCGATCCCGGGCTCGCCGGTCGCGCCGCCGAACTCTACGCCGAGCACGGTCACCGTGTGGAGGTCGTCGTCGGGGACGGGCTCCTCGGCCACCCCGAGGGCGCCCCGTACGACCGCATCCTGGTGGGCACCACCCCGCCCGCCGTCCCCACCGCCTGGCTTCGGCAACTCGCCCCCGGTGGTGCCCTGCTGGCCGGAGTCCGCGTTGGCGACCTGCCCGGCGCGTACGCCGTCGCACACATCAGCGTGGGGAACGGGTACCAGCCCGACCAGGTCGTCATCCACCACGGCGGCTACACCCCCATGCGCGCCCCTGGCGAGGACCGCCGCACCTCCCACGCCGAAGCCGGGGACCACTCCCTCACCCTCGCCACCACAGGCCAGACCACTTACGCGGCAACGCTCTTGAAGGCGCTGCTCAACGGCCGTCACACCCAACCGAGCCCCGCGCCCGGCGACCACTACTTCCACTTCAAGAACTGGCTGATCGCCGCAGCCCCAGACGGGCTGTGTGAGGCCACTCTCCCCGAGGGCACCGGCATCGGTCTGGCTGCCGCCGACGGTGCCGCCATTCTCACCGACACCAGCCTCGTCACCGAACACCAGGCGTCCCCGGCCCTCGGGAAGTTGCTGGAGCTGGTCCACCGCTGGCAGAGCGCAGGGGCTCCGCGTACCCATGAGATCGCCGCTCGCCTCGTCCGTGACGGGGACACCTGGCACGCCCGCCTCGACGTGGAAGACTCCAGGCTCCTGACGGCCTGAGCCTCCCGAGGGAGGAGGGCATGGCCCCCTCCCTCGGGGAAGCCTCGGTCGCCGCACGCTGGGGCGCCTGTCTCCTGTTGGACGGCTGAACCACCCGCCCATCACACTGCGAACAAGGAACCCTTCGATGACCACCACCGCCCCCGACGAACTCGCCGACCGTCTCCGGGACCGGATGCTCGATCTGATCCGGGACGCCGGCCGCACCCCCTCGCCCCGCGTCACCGACGCCCTGCGCACCATCCCCCGGCACCGGTACGTGCCCGACGCGCCGCTGGAGAACGCCTACGCCGACGAGGCGGTGATCACCAAGCGGGCCGCCGGCGGGGAATCCCTGAGCTGCGCGTCCATGCCCAGCCTCGTCGCCGCGATGCTCGACTGGCTCGACGTCCAACCCGGCCACCGCATCCTGGAGATCGGCGCCGGCACCGGCTACAACGCCGCCCTGCTCGCCCATCTGGCCGGCCCCGGCGGGCAGGTCGTCACCATCGACATCGACCCGGAGGTGACCGCCCAAGCCCGCCGGGCGCTGGACGCCACCGGCCACGAGCGTGTGCGGGTCATCACCCGGGACGGCTCCCTCGGCGCCCCCGAGCACGGCCCCTACGACCGGATCGTCTTCACCGTCGGCGCGTGGGACATCCCCCGCGCCATCCAGGACCAGCTCGCCCCCGGCGGGCGCCTGGTGGTGCCCCTGCGGTGGCGCGGCACCACCCGTTGCCTCGCCCTGGTGAAGGAGGAGGACGGCCGCCTGCGGGCGGACTCGGCGGAGCTGTGCGGCTTCGTGCCCATGCTCGGCCCCGACCAGGACGGAGAACGCTCCGCCCCCATCGACGCCGACGGACGGGCCACCCTCTACTGGGACACCGACCAGGCCATCGACCCGCAGTCCCTGGCCGGGGTGCTGGAGCGGCCCAGGACGACCACCTGGAGCGGCGTGGTCGTTGGCCCGATGGAGCCGTTCGACGGGGTCTGGCTCCGCCTGGCCGGCACCGAGCCGGGCACCTGTCGGATCGCGGCCGATCCCGCGGCCGTCGGCGGCGGCCTGTGCACCCCTGCCATTCCCGCCCGCAGCCCCGCCCTGGTCGAAGGCGACTCCCTCGCCTACTTCGCGCTCACCCCCCTCGACCGTGACGGTGATGACCGGCGCTGGGAGTTGGGAGCGATCGGCCACGGCCCGGCCGGACCGGACCTCGTCGACCGCCTGTGCGAGCAGATTCACGCCTGGAACGCGGACCGGGACGCCACCCCCGCCGTCGCCGTCCACCCGGCAGACACCCCCGACGAGGAGATCGCCACGGGGGCATTCGTCATCACCAAGCGCAGCACCCGACTGGCACTGACCTGGTAGCGGTGCCGCCGTAGCGGCCCCCACGCCAGTGGCCCGGCCTCCCCGCCACGAGGCCGGGCCACAGCTTTCCAGTGCCCCGGCCCTCTCGGAGTAGCCGCGATAGATGGCGGCCGCCTGTTGCGTGGTGCAGCCCGTAGGAGTGACGCCGGTCACTCTGGTGGAGTTGGGGCAGGGGGCCTGACGGGTCTTGGCCCGGCTTTGAAGTATCAGCGGATCGTGAAATCCTGTGGAAGTAGACGGATCGTCAGTTCTCTCGTTGAGAGCGCTATCGCGGGCGGGGGCGTGGCTTTCGGTCAAGGTCCGTCGCGGTGTGAGGCGTGCCGTGCCCGGCGGGGTGCGGCAGGGCGGTCTTCGGTCCATGCTCCGCAAGCTCGGACAGAAGACCGCAGGTGGGCCCGGCAGTTTCTGCCGGGCCCTCCGCGTGTGTTCCCCAAGTGTGTTCCCGCGGGAGCACGATGGCGGGCCAGGGCGGGTCGGAACGGGTCAGGACGGGCCAGGGCGGGCGCGTTGCGGCAGGTCAGCGCATCGCCGCAGGTCACAGGGCTGGACGGAGGGGGTTCGAATCCGGCTCCGGGCACACCGGGCTCCCCGGCTTCTCGCGCGTCGCGCCGGGTATCAGGAACATCGCGACTCCTTCCAACGTTCGTCCCAGTGCACTACCGTGCGGTCTTTGCTAAAGCATTACTCTTGAGGAAGGGCCGCGCGGTGCGGCCATGGAGGAGTGAGATGAGGAGCAGCAACCCGGTCTTCTCGCGACGGGGATTCAGCCGAGACAACGGCTACGCCGGTTTCAACGCCACGCAGCAGCCGCAGGCCGGGAACCCGTACGCCGCGAACCCGTATGCGACCAACCCCTACGCGACCAACCCCTACGCCCAGCCTCAGACCGCCGGCATGCCCCAGGGCGTCCCGCCGATGGCCCCGCCGGCCGCCGGCCGGATGACGATGGACGACGTCGTGACCCGTACGGGCATGACGCTGGGCCTGGTCGTCGTGATGGCGGCGGTCGCCTGGGTCACGGACATGACGCTCGGCCTGGCCATCGGCGCCATGCTGGTCGCGTTCGTCCTCGGCCTCGTCCAGTCCTTCAAGCGCAAGCCGTCCCCCGCGCTGATCCTGGGGTACGCGGCCTTCGAGGGTCTGTTCCTCGGAGCCCTGAGCAACTACGTCGACACCTTCGTCAACGGTGCGGCGATGCAGGCGGTGCTGGGCACCATGGCGGTCTTCGCCGGTGTCCTGATCATGTACAAGGCCCGCATCATCCGCGTCACGCGGCGCTTCTACCGCTACGTGATGGCGGCCGCCATCGGCTTCCTCCTGCTGACCTCGGTGAACCTGCTGTTCGCGGTCTTCGGCGGGGGTGACGGCCTGGGCTTCCGCAGCGGCGGCCTGGGCATCCTGTTCGGCGTCGTCGGCGTCCTGCTCGGCGCCGCCTTCCTCGCCATGGACTTCAAGCAGGTCGAGGACGGCATCGCCTACGGCGCTCCCCGCGAGGAGTCCTGGCTGGCCGCCTTCGGTCTGACCATGACCCTGGTCTGGATCTACCTGGAGCTCCTGCGGCTGGTGTCCATCCTGCAGAGCAGCGACTGACCGGGTGGGCCGGGGGACCGGCCCACCCCGAGCGGTCAGGGCCCGCGAGGCGCATGCCTCGCGGGCCCTTTCGCGTCCGCACCGCCCCTCTCGCGAAGGGCGGTGGACTTCTTCGTCGTGCCCCCGCCGCACGCTTGTCGCACTCCCGCCGTACGCCCGCGCCGGCGTGCCCGCTCCGTTGGCGGCGGCCCGAGCGGGGCGCATAGGGTTGCGCCGTGCTCGACGTGACCCCTCTGCTCGCCGCCGTGGACCGCTTCGCCGACCGCCTGCGCGCCATGCCGCAGAGCGCCCTGACGAGGGGGGCCGCGGCCGAGGGACTGACCCTGGCCAGGGAGCTGGCCCGGCGCGCCCAGCGCGTGGAGTTCCCCGACCGCCCCCCGCGCGTGTTGCCCGACGCGGGGGTCTTCGCCGTCGGCGATCAACTGGCCGTGGCCGGGCACGACCTGGCGGAGGCGCTGCGGACGGCCGACGCCGGCACGGCCGGGACCGGGTTCGACGCCTCGGCCGCGTCGGCCGAGGCCGTGGCCCTGGTGGAGGCCGCGGAGGAGCGGGCGCTCAGAGCGAGGCGATGACCCGGTCCGCCAGGACGTAGACGTTCTCCTCGCCGCAGGCGAAGGTCAGGGTGTACGCGCCGAAGACCCCCGAGCCCCCCAGCAGCACCGGCTCGGTTCCCTCGCGCAGCGCGGCGGCGAGCCGTTCGACGGGCTCGCGGTGGCTCGGCGTCATGCAGACGGTGGTGCCGTCGGCGAAGACGTAGACGTCCAGCGTGCCCAGCGGGCCGGACCGCACGTCGGTCAGCGGCGTGCCGGCGTCGGCCAGCTCGACCAGGCGCCGGTGGGTGGAGTCGACGGAGGCCGGCCCGTCGGGGCCGTCGGGGCGGCCGGGACCGTGGTCGACGGGCTCGCCGTCGAGGCCGTAGGCGGGGTTGGAGGGGTGACGGCGGCGGGCGGCGGCCGGTCCGGTGGGGTCTCCCGTTGGGTCGAGGTCCTCGTCGGCCCCGTCGGTCCCCGTCCTCCCGCTCTCCGGTTCCTCGGTCCCCGCCTCGCCCGTCCGGGGCCCGTGCGCGGGGCCGGCGGGCCGTGGGACGCTCGGGCCGGGCTCCACACCCTCCAGGTCGAGCCGGCGGGGGACGAAGACCTCGCCCTCGTACGTGCCGCCCAGGGCGCGCTCCAGCAGCGCGTCGAGCAGGGAGGCGTCGAGGCCGGTCCCCTCGTACTCGACGCCGCGCCCCTCCAGCAGCGCACCCTCGGCGAGGGCGTCCCGCGCCTCCTGGGCGGCCCAGAACGCGCGGGCCTCGGCCAGTTCGCGCTCGCGTTCCTCGGCGAGCGCCTCGAAGACGGCGGACCGGATGGCCTCGATGTCGGGGGACGTGCGCGCCGGGGGCACCGTGGAGTGCGTCGGGGCGCCGTGTGCCTCTGCCGAGGCGAGCTGCGCGCGCAGCCCGGAGAGCTCGCGGCGCAGACCGCGGACGGCGCACAGGGCCGCGCAGCCCACCGCCGCGGCGACGCCGGCGGCCAGCAGCAGAAGGATGGATATGGCGCTCACTGACGTACTCCCGGTTGAGAATCCGACCCCTTGAATTCCTACCGCAGCCCGCCGGGAATCTCCTGTCGGCGGGCTGCGGCACGGCACCCAGGGACCGCTTTCGAGGCCCGTGACGGGGTGCCGGCACCCCTGTGAGCAGGGAAAACGCAGCGCCCCCAGGACATAGGTCACATCCTGGGGGCGCTTCGGTATCACGGGGGTCTCACCGGCGCACCGGCGGTGGGCCGCGTCACACCGCCGGCGGGTCGGTTCAGCTCAGCCGCTCGATGACCATGGCCATGCCCTGGCCGCCGCCGACGCACATCGTCTCCAGGCCGAACTGCTTGTCGTGCCACTGGAGGGAGTTGATCAGCGTGGTGGTGAGCCGGGCGCCGGTCATGCCGAACGGGTGGCCGACGGCGATGGCGCCGCCGTTGACGTTGAGCTTGTCCAGGTCGATGCCCAGGTCCCGGTAGGAGGGGATGACCTGGGCGGCGAACGCCTCGTTGATCTCGACCAGGTCGATGTCGTCGATGGTCATCCCGGCCAGCTTCAGCGCCCGCTTCGACGCCTCGACCGGGCCGAGGCCCATGATCTCGGGAGACAGGCCGGAGACGCCGGTGGAGACGATCCGGGCCAGCGGGGTGATCCCCAGCTCGCGCGCCTTGGTGTCGGACATGATCACCAGGGCGGCGGCGCCGTCGTTGAGGGGGCAGCAGTTGCCCGCGGTGACCAGGCCGTCGGGGCGGAAGACCGGCTTGAGGCCCTGCACGCCCTCCATGGTCACGCCCGGCCGGGGGCCGTCGTCGGAGGAGACCACCGTGCCGTCGGGCAGGGTGACCGGAGTGATCTCGCGCTGCCAGAAGCCGTCGGCGATGGCCTTCTCGGCGAGGTTCTGCGACCGCACGCCGAACTCGTCCATCTCCTGGCGGGTGACGCCCTTGAGGCGGGCCAGGTTCTCGGCGGTCTGCCCCATGGCGATGTAGACGTCGGGTAGCTCGCCGTCCTCGCGCGGGTCGTGCCAGCCCTCGCCGCCGGCCTCGGCGCGGGCGGCGGTGCGGGCCTCGGCCTCGGCGAAGAGCGGGT
The DNA here is from genome assembly GCF_000718985.1 of Streptomyces megasporus. Classification (GTDB taxonomy): domain Bacteria; phylum Actinomycetota; class Actinomycetes; order Streptomycetales; family Streptomycetaceae; genus Streptomyces; species Streptomyces megasporus. The sequence goes on from NZ_JODL01000019.1 coordinate 43,163, forward strand.
TGTGGGTGTCGGGCAGACCGTCGGAGGTGCCCTTGACCGACCGGGAGACCATCTCCACACCGGCCGAGACGAACACGTCGCCCTCGCCCGCCTTGATGGCGTGCAGCGCCATGCGCGTGGTCTGCAGCGAGGACGAGCAGTAGCGGGTGATGGTGCAGCCCGGCAGGTGGTCCATCCCCATCTGCACGGCGACGACCCGGCCGAGGTTGTGGCCCTGCTCACCGCCGGGCAGACCGCAGCCGAGCATCAGGTCGTCGATCTCGGTGGGGTCCAGTTGCGGGACCTTGGCGAGCGCGGCCTTGACGATCTCGGCGGTCAGATCGTCCGGCCGCAGGTCTTTGAGCGAGCCCTTGAAGGCGCGTCCGATCGGCGAGCGGGCGGCAGAGACGATCACTGCTTCGGGCATCACGGCTCCAGGGAACGAGGACGGAGAGGTGTGGATGGTTGGGAACCTACCCATACGTAAGACGGCGGTCACGACTCGCCGCGTGTGATCCGGGCCTCTTTTCTAAGCGCTTGCTCAGTCTGCGGGGAGGGCGCCCCCGCGACGGGGGCGGTCGGGGACGGTCAGGGGGCCGGCGGAGGGGCCCCGGCCTCCTGGGGCGGCGCGGGGAGGGCCTCCTCGGCCTCCGGCAGCCGCCTCCGACGGCGGTGCTTCAGCAGCGCCCAGGGACCGCGGACCGCGGTCACCTCCGTGCCGCCCTCCTCGGCGGCCACCACGGCCGCCCGGTCCACCGGCAGGATGCCCTCGCGGCGGGCGGCGTCGGGCCGCTCGTCCTCCGGCCACAGGCCCAGCGCGGCGCAGAGCGTGGGCAGGAACGCCATGGCCGCGGTCGCGTACCCCTCGGCCGAGGGGTGGTACTGGTCCGGGCCGAACAGCTCCCGAGGGTTGGCCTCGAACTCCGGGCCCAGCAGGTCGCCCAGCGAGACGGTGCGCCCGCCCAGCTCCACCACCGCGATCGTCTGGGCCGCCGCGAGCCGGCGACTCGCCCGACGGGCGATCCAGCGCAGCGGCTGGGCGACCGGCTCGATCGTGCCCAGATCCGGGCAGGTGCCCACCACGACCTCGCACCCGGCCGTCCGCAACCGCGCCACCGTCTCCGACAGCAGCCGCACCGAACGGGCGGGCGGCACGCGGTGGGTGACGTCGTTCGCGCCGACGATGACCACGCACACGTCCGGCGCCCCGGCGCCGCCCGTATCGGCGTCGGCGACGCCCAGCAGTTCCGTCACCTGGCGGTCCAGATCCTCCGAGCGCGCGCCGGGCACCGCCACGTTGCGCAGCAGCACCGGACGCTCCGCCACCGCCGCCAACCCCGAGGCGAGCAGCGCGCCCGGCGTCTGCCCCGCCCGGCGCACCCCCAGCCCGGCGGCCGTGGAGTCGCCCAGCAGCGCCAGCCGCAGCGGTCCGAGCTGCGTGCCGGGCCCCTGGTGAGCCAGGGACGCGCCGTACAGTCCGTCCGCCGTCGGCGGCACGGCGTCCGAGTCGCCCACCCGCCGTCTCGCCAGCCGTGCCTCGGTCATCAGCAGGCCCACGGCGGCCCCGCCGAGCAGCCCCACGCCCCCGCCGCCGTACGCCGCGGCCGTCGCGATCCTGCGCGCCACTCTCGCTCTCGACATGGGAACCTCCGCTCCGCTCGCCGCGCCCCATGGCCCGGCCACCCCGTGCGCCCGCGTGTTCCGTCCGCGTCACTATGGGTGTGTTGCCCACTGCGGTCCGCCGCGCAACGCGCGTCAACGGATCTCGGGCACCCCCCTAGGCTGGGCCGTACGGGCAGGCGATGGCGACTGCCCCCGATCGCGGAGAATCAGGTGCAGTATCACGAGTCGATGATCGAGCTTGTCGGCGACACCCCGCTGGTCAAGCTGAACAGCGTGACGGCCGGAATCCGGGCCACCGTCCTGGCGAAAGTCGAGTACTTCAACCCCGGTGGGTCGGTGAAGGACCGGATCGCGGTGCGGATGATCGAGGCCGCGGAGCGCTCCGGGGAGTTGAAGCCGGGGGGCGTCATCGTCGAGCCCACCTCCGGCAACACCGGGGTCGGGCTGGCCATCGCCGCCCAGCAGAAGGGGTACCGCTGCATCTTCGTCTGCCCGGACAAGGTGTCCATGGACAAGATCAACGTGTTGCGCGCGTACGGTGCGGAGGTCGTGGTCTGCCCCACCGCGGTCGCCCCCGAGCACCCCGACTCCTACTACAACGTCTCCGACCGGCTCGTGCGCGAGACGCCGGGCGCCTGGAAGCCCGACCAGTACAGCAACCCGAACAACCCGCGCTCCCACTACGAGACCACCGGCCCCGAGCTGTGGAAGCAGACGGACGGGCGGATCACCCACTTCGTGGCGGGCATCGGCACCGGCGGCACCATCAGCGGCACCGGCCGGTACCTGAAGGAGGTCTCCGACGGGAAGGTCAGGGTGATCGGCGCCGACCCGGAGGGATCGGTGTACTCGGGCGGCTCCGGACGGCCGTACCTGGTCGAGGGCGTCGGCGAGGACTTCTGGCCCAGCGCCTACGACCGCGAGGTGACGGACGAGATCATCGCCGTCTCCGACAAGGACTCCTTCCAGATGACGCGGCGGCTGGCCCGCGAGGAGGGCCTGCTGGTCGGCGGCTCCTGCGGCATGGCGGTGGTGGCGGCGCTGCGCGTGGCCGAGCGCCTCGGGCCGGACGACACCGTCGTCGTCCTGCTGCCGGACGGCGGACGCGGCTACCTCTCGAAGATCTTCAGCGACGAGTGGATGGCGGACTACGGCTTCCTGGAGGAGGGCGAGCCCACCGCGGCCCGGGTCGGCGACGTGCTGAGCCACAAGGAGGGCGCGATGCCGTCGCTGGTCCACATGCACCCGGACGAGACGGTCGGCGAGGCCATCGAGGTGCTGCGCGAGTACGGCGTCTCGCAGATGCCCGTGGTCAAGCCCGGCGCCGGGCACCCGGACGTGATGGCGGCGGAGGTCGTCGGCTCGATCGTCGAGCGTGAACTGCTGGACGCCCTGTTCGCGCAGCGCGCCAAGCTGGAGGACCCGCTGGAGAAGCACATGAGCGCGCCGCTGCCGCAGGTCGGCTCGGGCGAGCCGGTCGCCGACCTGATGCCGGTGCTGGAGCGGGCCGACGCGGCGATCGTGCTGGTCGAGGGGAAGCCGACCGGAGTGGTCAGCCGGCAGGACCTGCTGGCGTTCCTGGCCCGGGGAGCGGGGGGCACGACGAAGAACCAGTAATCCGGGTGTCACGGCCCCGCAAAGCGCGGTCAACACTCGTGGGGCATCGTCGGACGTGTCGGCGCCGGGAACTCCGGAGCGGCTCCCGGACTTCCTCGGGCGCCCCGGACGCGGGCCGGGTCCCCGACCCGCCCCGCGTCACGCGGGGACCGCCGTCGTCCCGCCCTCGGTGCGCGCACCGGGGTGCGGCGGTCCCCGCGCGTCCCCGCCCCCGTCCGTCCGGACGGGGGCTCAGTCCCATGCGTCGGACGTTCCGTGGCGCTCCCGGCGGTCGCGGAACCACGGCAGACGCCCGGCGGAGTGGACGGCGTTGACGCCGACGATCCCGGCCCAGCAGATCAGCAGCCCGGGCAGGTCCGCGTGCGTCACGGCGATCGCGGACAGCGGGACGGCCAGCACCAGCGAGATCGCGGCCAGCCCGAAGACGGCGCCGGGCCCGTCCGGCGCGTGGCCGTCCCGTGCCCCGCGGGCGCCCCGGGCCGCGGCCGTCCGCTCCTCGGCCACCTGCCGCCGCACCCGGCGTTCGATCACGGAGTCCAGACGCCGGTCCACCTTCTCCAGGAAGGAGTCGACCAGCTCCGACTCGTACTCCGGCCCGAGCTCCCCGCGCGTCTGCAGGGTCGCGTCGAGCTCTTTCCTCAGTTCCGGGCCGAGCCCCTGTGCGTCCATGGCCTCACGCTACGGACACCGGCCCGTCGGGTCAGTGGGGTTGTCCCCCGGAACGGGCGGGGGGCGGCCCCTGCCGGAGCCCGGACGGCGGACCGCGCCGATACTGAATAGAGTCATGCGGAGCGGTGAGCGCTGAAGAGGGGCAGACCGATGCGGGCGGACGAGTGCGGGTGGGCGCGGTGAGCGGTGCGAGCGCGCGGCTGCTGAAACTGTTCGAGGGGCACCGGCTGACCCCGACCCAGCGGCGGATCGCCCACTGCATGGTGCGGCGCGCCGACGACGCGCCGTTCCTCTCCAGCGTCGAGCTGGCGGAACTGGCGGGGGTGAGCCAGCCGTCGGTGACCCGCTTCGCCGTCGCGCTCGGCTTCGACGGCTACCCGGCGCTGCGCAGGCACCTGCGCGAGGACCGCGCGGAGCCCGCGGCCGGCGAGGACGGGCGGGACGACCGCAACGCCTACCAGCAGGCCGTGCACGCCGAGATCGAGAACCTGCGCCGGCTCGCCGCGCAGCTCGCCGACCCCGCCCCCGTGGCCGAGGCCGGACGCCTGCTGGCCGCCTCCCGCCCCCTGCCCGTCCTGGGCCTGCGGGCCGCCGCCGCGCAGGCGCGGGGCTTCGCGTACTTCGCCGCCAAGGTGCACCCCGACGTGCGGCTGCTGGACGAGGGCGGGTCGATGCTGGCCGACCGTCTCGACGCGGCGGTGCGGGCGGGGGCGAGCGCCCTGCTGTGCTTCGCGCTGCCGCGCCACCCGCGCGAGGTGGTGACCGCGCTGGACCACGCGCGGGAGGCCGGTCTGCGGGTGGTCACCGTCGCCGACAGCGCCTTCGCTCCGGTCGCCGGTCCGGGGGACCTGCTGCTGCCCGCCGCCGTCGGCACCGCGCTGTCCTTCGACACCGCCTGCGCGCCCATGCTGCTGGGCCGGGTGCTGCTGGAGGCGATGTGCGACGAACTGCCGGACGCGCAGGCCCGGTTGGAGGAGTTCGACGCGCGCGCCGCCGAGCGGGGGCTGTTCGTCGAATGACCGCGTCGGCCGGTCGGCCGGCGGGCCGCCGTGCGCGCTCCCTTGACCGGTTTCTCAGCGGACTCTCATGCTCGTTCACTACGCTTTCCGTACGGAAAGCCGTGACGTCACGCAGGTGAACGGAGCAGAACGCCGAGAGACGAGGAGGACTGCCGTGGGACGCGGAGCCTATGCGCTGGCGAGGGTGGCGGTGTACGTGCGGACGGCGGGCGTCGCGCTGTGGTGGACCGGCCTGGCGGCCGCCGTGGTCGGGGTGGCGATGCCCGGCCTGACCGGGCGACGGATCGGGGTGACGGCCGGTGCCGCGCTCTTCGTCGTCGCCGCCGCCGTGACCTTCCTGGTGCGCCGCCGTCGCTGCTCGACCCTGGTGGAGGGCGCGTCCGCGGCGGGCAAGTGGGTGGTGCTCCACGACCGGGCGGTGACGGTCCGCACCTGGCTGCGGACCCGCCGCTGGTGGCTGACCGCCGCCTTCCTGGCGGCCGTGGCCTCCTCCGCCGCCCTGCCCGCCGCGGGCGGGATGCTGCTGGCCGGGGTCGGCGCCGGTCTGTGGGCCAAGGCGGTGTGGCTGGGCTCCTGGGAGCGGGCGAACGAGAAGCTGCTGTGGGTCCGTCCGGAGTGGGCCGAGGGCCGCAGCCCGGCCCGGAAGAAGGTGCGCGGCTGGATGACCACCGGTCCGCTGGCCGGGGACGCCGCGCCGGGCGGTGCGCGTCGCCGTCCCTCGGCGGCGGCCGGTCGGGAGCGCCGCCCTCGGGCCAAGGTCACGGCCGCGGCGCGATGAGCGCGTCGCGCTGAGCCCCGCCGGACGCGGCGACGACGTCGTCCAGGGTCTGCGGCGGTCGTACGGTCAGGAAGCGCACGGTGTCCGTACGGCCGCCGTCGGCGTTCCCCGGGGCCTCGCCGTCCTCGCCGTCTCCGATGCCCCCGCCGCCCCCGCCGTCTCCGCCGACGGTGAAACCGTACACGCCCGGCCGGGGCAGGCTGTTGTAGTCGAACGGGGTGGAGAAGTAGTACGCCCCGGTGTCCAACAGCGCCACCAGGTCGCCGGCCTCCAGTTCGGGCAGCTCCCGGCCCCGGGCCACCAGGTCGCCGGCGAAGCAGCAGGGCCCGGCGACGTCCTGGACCAGGCCGGGGCCCTCCTTGGGACGTCCCCGCCCGTCGTGGGCGGCGATCCGCAGCGGCCACGCCTCGGGCGCGAAGACCGTCCGCACGGCCACCTGAGCACCCGCGTGGGTGACGGCGATGGGACGGCCCCCGGCGCTCTTGGCGTACTCCACGCGGGCCAGCACCAGCCCGCACTTGGCCAGCAGCGACCGCCCGAACTCGGTGACCAGCCCGTAGCGCCCGTCGAACAGGCCGGGGACGGTGTCGCGCAGCAGCCGGGCGTACTCGGCGAAGGTCGGGGTGATCTCCTCGGAGGCGAAGTTCACCGGGAGGCCGCCGCCGATGTCCAGGGTGTCGATCCGCTGCTCCCCGACGGCCGCGTTGATCTCCTCGGCCAGCTCGTACGTGGCGGCCACCCCGGCCGCCATCGCCTCCAGGGGCATGCCCTGGGAGCCGACGTGGCAGTGCAGCCGGGTGATCCAGGGCCGCTCCACGCAGGCGCGCACGACGAACTCGCGCGCTCCCTCGTCGCGCAGCGCGAACCCGAACTTCGAGGTGGCCGTCGCGGTGCTCATCGCGGCGATGCCACCACCGCCGATCTGGGGGTTGACGCGCAGACCGACCGGTGAGACGGGAGGGGAGGGCAGGGCGCCGGGGGCCAGCAGGGCGTCCAGGCGCTCCAGCTCCTGCCGGTTGTCGACGTTGAGGGCGACGCCCAGCTCCAGGGCCTCGCGCAACTCCCCGGTGGTCTTGGCGGGCGAGTCCAGCACGATGCGCTCCGGAGCGACCCCGGCGGCCCTGGCCAGGGCCAGCTCGCCGGGGCCGGCGACCTCGCAGCCCAGCCCGCAGTCGGCGAGCAGACGCACCACGGGGACCAGGGAGGCCGCCTTGACGGCGAAGGCGTGGAGCACGGGCCGGCCGGGGGCGGTCACCTCCGCGAAGGCGGCGCGCAGGCGGGCGGCCGACTCCCGGACGGACGCCACGTCCAGCAGCGCGACGACCGGGTGCGCGTCGGAGAGCAGGCCCTGCTCCACCGCCGCCCGGATGGCGAGGCGGCGGCGGGAGACGGCCGCGGTGACGTCCGGGGTTGCGTCCGCGGTGACCTCCGGGGCTGCGTCCGAGGCGGCGTCCATGGCGGCGTCCCGTGCGGCACCCGGGGTGACGTCCGGGGAACCGGCGGGCGGGGCGGCGTGATGCGGGGAAGCCATGGAACAAGACAAACACGGTCGGGGCGTGCGGACGACCCCTCCTCTTGACTAGATCTATTCACTGCATAGGCTGACTGTAGTGTCCAATTCACACGGAGGGCAGGGGTCATGACACAACCGTCGGAGCCGTCGGGACCGCGACCCGTGCGAGCGCCGCGCGGCACCACCGTGACCGCCCGGGGCTGGCAGCAGGAGGCCGCGCTGCGGATGCTGCGGAACAACCTCGACCCCGAGGTCGCCGAGCACCCCGAGAAGCTCGTCGTCTACGGCGGCACCGGCAAGGCGGCGCGCGACTGGCGCTCCTTCGACGCCATGGTCCGCACCCTCACCACCCTGGGGCCGGACGAGACGATGCTCGTCCAGTCGGGGCGCCCGGTCGGTGTGCTCACCACCCACGAATGGGCGCCGCGCGTGCTGATCGCCAACTCCAACCTGGTGGGCGACTGGGCGAACTGGGAGGAGTTCCGCCGCCTGGAGGCACTCGGGCTCACCATGTACGGCCAGATGACGGCCGGCTCCTGGATCTACATCGGCACCCAGGGCATCCTCCAGGGCACCTACGAGACCTTCGCCGCCGTCGCCGCCAAACGCTTCGGCGGCTCCCTGGCCGGGACGATCACCCTCACCGCCGGACTCGGCGGCATGGGCGGCGCCCAGCCCTTGGCGGTCACCATGAACGGCGGCGTCGCCCTCTGCGTCGACTGCGACCCGCGCGCCATCGAGCGCCGCATCGAACACCGCTACCTCGACGTCCGCGCCGACTCCCTCGACCACGCCCTCCGCCTGGCGACGGAGGCGCGCGACGCCCGACGCCCGCTGTCCATCGGCGTGTTGGGCAACGCCGCCGACGTGGTGCCGCGCCTGCTGGCCATGGGCGCCCCGATCGACGTCGTCACCGACCAGACCTCCGCCCACGACCCGCTGAGCTACCTGCCGTTGGGCGTCGACTTCGCGGACATGGCCTCCCACGCCGCCGAGAAGCCCGCCGACTTCACCACGCGGGCACGGGAGTCGATGGCCCGCCACGTGGAGGCCATGGTCGGCTTCATGGACGCCGGCGCCGAGGTCTTCGACTACGGCAACTCCATCCGCGGCGAGGCGGAACTCGCCGGCTACGAGCGGGCCTTCGCCTTCCCCGGCTTCGTACCCGCCTACATCCGACCGCTGTTCTGCGAGGGCAAGGGCCCCTTCCGCTGGGTCGCGCTCTCGGGCGACCCCAAGGACATCGCCGCCACCGACCGCGCCGTCCTCGACCTCTTCCCCGAGAACGAGTCCCTGGCCCGCTGGATCCGGATGGCCGGGGAACGCGTGCGGTTCCAGGGCCTGCCCGCCCGCATCTGCTGGCTCGGCTACGGGGAGCGGGACAAGGCCGGGGAGCGCTTCAACGACATGGTCGCCTCCGGCGAGATCTCCGCGCCGATCGTCATCGGCCGCGACCACCTGGACTGCGGCTCGGTGGCCTCCCCCTACCGCGAGACCGAGGCCATGCTCGACGGCTCCGACGCCATCGCCGACTGGCCGCTCCTCAACGCCATGGTCAACGTGGCCTCCGGCGCCTCCTGGGTCTCCGTCCACCACGGCGGGGGCGTCGGCATGGGCCGCTCGATCCACGCCGGTCAGGTCACCGTCGCCGACGGCACGCCGTTGGCCGGGGAGAAGATCCGCCGGGTGCTGACCAACGACCCGGGCACGGGCGTCATCCGCCACGTCGACGCCGGATACGAGCGCGCCGAGGAGGTCGCCGCCGAGCGCGGCGTCCGCGTCCCCATGCGGGAGGACGGCACGGACGGGAGCGCCGCGTGAGCCCCGACGCGCAGACCCCGCCGACCCCGCAGCCCCCGCCGACCCCGACGGTGTGGCGGAGGGGCGCCTCGTTCCAGGAGATGTGGCGGGACCTGCTCCCCGTCGGACGGTCCCCCGGCGGCGGCTACCGGCGCCACGCCTGGACGAGCGCGGACGCCGAGTGCCGCGCCTGGTTCCGGGAGCAGGCCGAAGCGCGCGGGCTGACGTACGAGGTGGACCGGAACGGCAACCAGTGGGCCTGGCTCGGCGACGAGGAGGCCGGGGACGCCGTGGTGACCGGCTCCCACCTGGACTCCGTGCCCGACGGCGGCGCCTTCGACGGCCCGCTCGGCGTGGTCTCGGCCTTCGCCGCGCTCGACGAACTCCACGAGCGGGGCACGCGGCCCGTCCGGCCGCTGGCCGTGGTCAACTTCTGCGACGAGGAGGGCGCCCGCTTCGGACCGGCCTGCGTCGGCTCCCGCCTGGCCACCGGCGCCCTCACCGCCGAGCAGGCCCGCGCACTGCGCGACGCCGACGGCGTCACCCTGCCGGAGGCCATGGAGCGCGCCGGACACGACCCCGACGCCATCGGCGCCGACCCGCGACGGCTCGCCCGTGTCGGCGCGTTCGTCGAACTCCACGTCGAACAGGGCCGCTTCCTCGCCGAGGCCCCCGGCGACCACCCGGTGGGCGTCGCCTCCGCGATCTGGCCGCACGGCCGCTGGCGGTTCGACTTCCACGGCGAGGCCAACCATGCCGGGACCACCCGGCTGGAGGACCGCCGTGACCCGATGCTGACCTACGCCAACACCGTGCTGGCCGCCCGGAAGAAGGCCCGCCTGGCCGGGGCGCTGGCCACCTTCGGCAAGGTCGCCGTGGAACCGAACGGCGTCAACGCCATCGCCTCCCTGGTGCGCGGCTGGCTCGACTCCCGCGCCCCCGACGAGGAGACCCTCGCCGCCGTCGTCGCCGAGGTCGAACGCGCGGCCGTCGAACGCGGCGCGCGCGACGGGGTGCGCGTCACGGTCGTCCGCGAGTCCTTCGCCCCCGTCGTGGAGTTCGACCACGCCCTGCGCGACCGTCTGGCCGCCCGGCTCGGCGGCGCGCCCGTGCTGCCCACCGGCGCGGGCCACGACGCGGGCGTCCTGTCCGCGGTGGTCCCCACCGCCATGCTCCACGTGCGCAACCCCACCGGCGTCTCGCACTCGCCCGCCGAGACCGCGACGGAGGACGACTGCGCCGCCGGAGTGCGGGCACTCGTCGCCGTACTGGAGGACCTGGCATGCCGGTGAACCCCACGCGCCCGACACCCCCTCGCCGAGCGGCCCCCGTGGAGCCCGAGGCCGTGTACTGGGCCGAGCACGCCTGGGTCGGCGGCACCGTCGAGCCGGGCACGGTGATCGAGACGGCCGGCGGCCGGATCACCGCCGTCCGCACCGGGGCGCCCACCCCGCCGGACGGCGCCGAGCCGCTGCGCGGCCTGACCCTGCCCGGACTGGCCAACGCCCACTCCCACGCCTTCCACCGCGCCCTGCGCGGCACCGCCCAGATCGGCTCCGGCACGTTCTGGACCTGGCGCCGGGTGATGTACTCCGTCGCCGACCGCCTCACCCCCGAGAGCTACTCCGCCCTCGCCAGGGCCGTGTACGCCGAGATGGCGCTGGCCGGCATCACCTGTGTGGGCGAGTTCCACTACCTCCACCACGCGCCCGGCGGCACCCCCTACGACGACCCCAACGCCATGGGGCACGCCCTGATAGCCGCCGCCGCCGACGCGGGCATCCGCATCACCCTCCTGGACACCTGCTACCTGGCCTCCGGCCTCCTGGACGAGCGCCGCGGCAAGGCCCTCGACCGCCACCAGCTCCGCTTCGGCGACGGCACCGCCGCGGCCTGGGCCGAGCGGATCGACGCCCTGGCGCCGGCGGGGGACCACGCCCGGGTGGGCGCGGCGATCCACTCGGTGCGCGCCGTGCCCGCCGCCGAGCTGGGCACCGTCGCCGAGTGGGCCCGGGGGCGGGGCGCTCCCCTGCACGTCCACCTCTCCGAGCAGCCCGCCGAGAACGACGCGTGCCTGGCCGTCCACGGCCGCACGCCCACCCGCCTCCTGGCCGACCACGGCGTGCTCGGTCCCGACACGACCGCCGTCCACGCCACCCACCTCACCGACGCCGACACCGCACTCCTCGGCGGGACCCGCACCCGGGTGTGCGTGTGCCCCACCACCGAACGCGACCTCGCCGACGGCATCGGCCCGGCCGTCGACCTGATGCACGCGGGCTCGCCGCTGTGCCTGGGCAGCGACAGCCACGCCGTGATCGACCTGTTCGAGGAAGCCCGCGCCCTGGAGCTGAACGAGCGGCTGCGCAGCCGGACCCGTGGCCACTGGACCGCCGCCCAACTGCTGCGCTTCGCCGGGGAGTCCGGGCACGCCGCCCTGGGCTGGCCCGAGGCCGGACGGTTGGAGGCCGGTTGGCTCGCCGACTTCACCACGATCGCCCTGGACACGGTGCGCACCGCCGGGCCCCCGCCCCGGCTGGCGGCCCAGACCGCGGTGTTCGCGGCGACCGGCGCCGACGTACGCCACACGGTCGTCGGCGGTCGCCATGTGGTCCGCGACGGGGTACACCGGAGCGTGCCGGACGTCCCCGCGGCCCTGGCGGACGCCATCCAGCAAGGAGTCTCCCGCTGATGACCACCACCACGACCGCCCCCCTCGGCGCCGAGACCAGCACCCTCGTCACGGGCGTCGCCTGCCTGGTCACCAACGACCACGACACCGTCGAGGGGGCCGAGGACGGTCTCCTCGGCGTGGTCCGCGACGCGGCCGTCGTCATCGAGGGCGACCGCGTCGCCTGGGTCGGCCGGGCCGACGGGGCGCCCGCCGCCGACAGCCGTGTGGACGTGGGAGGCCGGACGCTGCTGCCCGGCTTCGTCGACTCCCACTCCCACCTGCTCTTCGCCGGCGACCGGACCGAGGAGTTCGCCGCCCGCATGTCGGGCCGCCCCTACACCGCCGGCGGCATCCGCACCACGGTCGAGGCCACCCGCGCCGCCGACGACGAGCGACTCGCCGCCGGCCTCGTCCGCCACGTCCGCGAGGCGCTGCGCCAGGGCACCACCACGCTGGAGACCAAGTCCGGCTACGGCCTCACCGTCGAGGACGAGGCCCGCGCCCTGCGGATCGCCGAGGAGCACGTGGACGAGGTCACCTACCTCGGCGCCCACGTCGTCCCGCCCGAGTACGCGTCCGACCCGGACGGCTACGTCGACCTCGTCACGGGCCCGATGCTGGACGCCTGCGCCCTCCACGCCCGTTGGGTGGACGTCTTCTGCGAGCGGGGCGCCTTCGACGGCGACCAGGCCCGCGCGATCCTCACCGCAGGGATCGCCCGCGGCCTGGTCCCGCGCGTCCACGCGGGTCAGCTCGGCCCCGGCCCCGGCGTCCGGCTCGCCGTCGAGCTCGACGCCGCCTCCGCCGACCACTGCACCCACCTGACCGACGCCGACGTCGACGCGCTGGCGAACAGCCGCACGGTCGCCACGCTGCTGCCCGGCTGCGACTTCTCCACCCGCGCGCCCTACCCGGACGCCCGCCGGCTGCTGGACGCGGGCGTCACCGTCGCGCTCTCCACCGACTGCAACCCGGGCTCGTCGTACACCAGTTCCATGCCTTTCTGCGTCGCCCTCGCCGTTCGGGAGACGGGCATGACGCCCGAGGAGGCCGTCTGGGCCGCGACCGCGGGCGGTGCGGCGGCCCTGCGCCGCATCGACATCGGGCGCGTGACGCCCGGTGCGCGCGCCGACCTCGTGCTCCTGGACGCCCCGTCGTACATCCACCTGGCCTACCGGCCCGGCGTCCCGCTGGTGTCGGCGGTCTGGCAGCGCGGCGTCCGCGTGGTGTGACTTTTCCCACGCCCCGGCGCCGTGCCCGGAGACGACCCGGGCCGCCCCGGTGGAAGCCGGGGCGGCCCGATCGGGTCGACACGAGTCTCGACGGGGAAGTGGGGGAGATCACTCCTCGGCCAGCAGCCCCTTGCGAAGTTTGGCCAGCGTCCGAGAGAGCAGACGGGAGACATGCATCTGCGAGATCCCGAGCTCTTCGCCGATCTCGGACTGGGTCATGTTCGCCACGAAGCGCAGCGAGAGGATTCTGCGGTCACGGGGCGAGAGTTCGGCGATCAGCGGCTTGAGGGACTCGACGTACTCGATGCCCTCCAGCCCGTGGTCCTCGTAGCCGATGCGGTCCGCGAGGGCGCCCTCCGTCTCGTCCTCCTCGGGCTGGGCGTCGAGGGAGCTGGCGGTGTAGGCGTTGCTGGCCGCCATCCCCTCGATCACCTCGTCGCGGGAGATGCCCAGCCGGTCGGCCAACTCGCCGACGGTGGGGGAGCGGTCGAGCTGCTGCGCGAGCTCGTCACCGGCCTTGGCCAGGTCGAGGCGGAGTTCCTGGAGGCGGCGCGGGACGCGCACGGACCAGGAGGTGTCGCGGAAGAAGCGCTTGATCTCGCCGACGATCGTCGGCATCGCGAAGGTCGGGAACTCGACCCCGCGTCCGATCTCGAAGCGGTCGATGGCCTTGATGAGCCCGATGGTGCCGACCTGGACGATGTCCTCCATGGGTTCGCTGCGGGAGCGGAACCGGGCGGCGGCGAACTTCACCAGGGCGAGGTTGAGCTCGACGAGGGTGTTGCGGACGTACGCGTACTCGTGCGTGCCCTCCCGCAGCGTCTCCAGACGCTCGAAGAGGGTCTTGGACAGGGCTCGCGCGTCCAGCGGCCCCACCTCGTCGTACGGAGGGATGTCGGGGAGCCGGAGCCGTCCGGAAAGGCGTTCGGCCTGTTCCGGGCTCACCTCCGGAAGCCCGTTCCCTGTCTGTTCGGGCGAGACGATCGACGACGCGGTGGGCGATTCGTCGAGCCGGGGTGACATGGTGTCCTCCATCATTCTCGGCATATGGCTGCCGAAGCCGTTCCTGCACTACGGGGTGCGGCGCCTCCAAAGCCGACGTGTGTTTTCGTGGTTTCTCCTACGCCTACCTGCTCCTCGGGGGGCATGGCAAGTGGTGGTTGTCCGAATATGACCCAATGTGCTGGTTGTGCGGCTACCGGTTGCGGCGGTAAAGGCGTAGGGTTCGAACGTCCATATTCCGACGGCAGTGATCGGCCGCTCGACGAACGTGAAGGGGTGTGCATGGACCGCGGGATGCCCGGCAGCACCAGCCACCGGGGCCGGCTGACGGTCGACGTGGAGCGCCACGGCGCGAGTCTGGTGGTGACGCCGGACGGCGAACTCGACCACCACACCGCCGATCTGTTGCGCGAGCCCTTGGAAGGCGCGCTCGAGGACGGCTGCAAGCTGGTCGTCGTGGACTGCTCGCGGCTGGAGTTCTGCGACTCCACCGGGCTCAACGTCCTCCTGGGCGCCCGGCTGAAGGCCGAGGCCGCTGGCGGGGGAATCCACCTGGCCGGAATGCGACCGGTCGTGGCACGTGTGTTTGAGATCACGGGTGCCGACGGCGTGTTCGTCCTGCACGAGACGCTGGCCGACGCGCTGAAGGAAACGGCGCAGTCCTAGGGCGTCCGCCCACCCGCCCTGGTCCCGTGACCAGAGTGTTACGCGGAGAATACGATTCCAGCGGAATCAAAGGGTGTTCTCCCGGCTCGTCCGGGCAGGAGACTCCCTGAAATGCCCCCGAAACAGTTGTCCGCGGACCGAACACGAACCGACGAATTGGTCAATCGGTGAGGTGAAGCACTGATGAGCACCACCCGGCCGCAACCGGCGGGCGAGCGCGGCCCCGAGCCGGAGGGCACGGCCGCGACCGCAGCCGCCCCGGTCGGTCAGGTGCGCGAGATGCGCCAGGTTCGACGGTTGCGGCTCATGGGGGCCGGTGGAGCCGTGCCGCGCGCCCGTGACTTCACCCGTCAGGCCCTCCACGACTGGGGATGGCTGCCCGCCGCCACGGCCGAACAGCGCGCCACGGCCGAGGACGCCCTGCTCGTGGTCTCCGAACTGGTGACGAACGCCTGCCTGCACGCCGACGGACCCGAGGAGGTCCGGATAGGTTTCGGCCCCAAGCTGCTGCGGATCGAGGTCGCCGACCGGGGCGCCGGCCTGCCCTCGCCCCGCACCCCGCACCGCCCCGGGCGTCCCGGCGGGCACGGGATGTTCATCGTCCAGCGCCTGTGCCTGGACTGGGGCGTGGTGCGCAACCCCGACGGAACGGCCGGGAAGACGGTCTGGGCCGAACTGGCCGGCCCGGACGCGGACTGAGCCGCCGGCGCCCTCACCGGAGCGCGCACGATCCTCACCGCCGGGTCCCCGCTCGGGATCCGGCGCAGTCGTGTCCGGGGCGGGTCCGAAGCGCCGCCCCGGCCCTCCTCCGTGGCCCCGTCCCGTCCTCCCTCCGCCCGCCCGGAGGGACGACCACGCGGAAAACGAGCCGGCCCCGGTCCTGTCACAGGACCGGGGCCGGCTCGTTCCGTCCCGTCCGCGGGGCCGGGTGGGGAGGGCCCCGCGGACGGTGTCCCGAGGGTTACTGCACCCCGCTCATCAGGGCACGGATCCGCTTCCCGGCGGTCATGAAGGCGAAGCCCGCGACCACGGCGACGACGCCCCACATGGTGTAGTAGGCGGCGTCCCCCATCGGCTTGTTGAGCTGGGTCGCCCAGCCGTTGAGGGCGTTGCCGGTGGCGGTGGCGAGGAACCACAGGCCCATGATCTGACCGACGAACTGCCGGGGGGCCAGCTTGGTCGACAGGGACAGGCCCACCGGGGACAGGCACAGCTCGCCGACCGTCTGGAGCAGGTACACGCCCAGCAGCCAGAAGACGGTGACCTTGCCGGTCTCGCTGTTCGCCGCGGCGGCGCCCGCCAGACCCATCAGGCCGAAGGAGCCGCCGATGAGCAGCATGGCCAGCGAGAACTTCATCGGGGCGCTGGGCTCGCGGTTGCGCTTGGCCAGCCAGACCCACAGGCTCGCGAAGAGCGGCGCCAGGACGATGATCATGAACGGGTTGACCGACTGGAACCACGAGGCCGGGAACTCCCAGCCGCCGATCATGCGGTCGGTGTCGTTGTCGGCGAAGATCGTCAGCAGCGAGCCGGACTGGTCGTAGATCATCCAGAACAGCACGGCGGTGACGAAGAACCACACGAACGCCTTGACGCGCGGCCGGTCCTCGCCGGTCAGCTCCGGATTGCGGAACATCGACACGAAGTACAGGATCGGCACGACGACGCCGAGGACGGCCAGGAAGTTCACCACGTGCTCGATGTCGTAGGTGCCCAGGGCCACGTCGATCAGCAGCGCGGCGAGGGCCAGACCGGCCCACAGCGCGGCCTTGCGCAGCACGGAGCGCTTCTCCTGCGGCGTGGCCGGGGTCCCCGGGTACCGGCCGACGTCGCCGAGGTGGCGGCTGCCCAGGACGTACTGGACGACGGCCAGGGTCATGCCGACGCCGGCGACGGCGAAGCCCAGGTGCCAGTTGACGTTCTCGCCGAGGTAGCCGACCACCAGCGGCGCGAACAGACCGCCGATGTTGATCGACATGTAGAAGATGGTGAAACCGGCGTCGCGACGGGCGCTGGGCTGCCCCTCGTAGAGACCGCCGACCATCGCCGAGATGTTCGGCTTGAGCAGACCGGTGCCGACCGCGATCAGGGACAGGCCGATGAAGAAGGCCACGTCGGACGGGATCGCCAGCGTGTAGTGGCCCGACGCGATCACGATGCCGCCCACCAGGACCGCCTTGCGGGCCCCCCAGAGACGGTCGGCCACCCAGCCGCCGGGCATCGCGGCCATGTAGACGACGGCGTTGTAGACGCCGTAGATCGCCGCGGCCAGGGCCTCACGGCCTGCGAGCGGGCCCTCGAGGACGCCCGCGATCAGGTAGAGGACGAGGATGGCGCGCATCCCGTACCAGGAGAAGCGCTCCCACAACTCCGTCATGAAGAGCGTGGCCAAACCGCGGGGGTGGCCGAAGAAGGTCTTGTCGGACGCGCCGACGGAGTCCTTCGTGAGACTGGACGCCATGGTGGTGGTTCCTTGCTCGGTCGGGACGCGTGCGATGGGGTGCACACGCGCCCGGGGCGGTTGGTCGGCCCCGGTCCGCGCCCCCACCCCGTGCGCGTCCGGCTCCGGCCGACAGGTCCTTGGGCGCTGCCACACGGCCGGGCCCGGACGGACCGGCGTCCCGGCCGGGAAGCCCACGAGGGGTTCCTCGGCTTGTTCCGGCGAAGAGAGCCCTGACACGACCTGTGCGCGTCAAAGGCCGCCGCTCCTGGACAAACGCCTAGGTCAGAGTACGTCACGTCGAACCGGACACAGGACGGGTACCCCGAGCACGGAGGCGCATTTCACATTCCGGCCGGGGACCGCGACCGGGACCGCACCGGTCCCGCGCACCCCTCCGAGGACGTCGCCACGAGGTCTACCATCAGGCCATGACCCGAGTACTGCTCGCCGAGGACGACGCCTCCATCTCGGAGCCGCTGGCCCGTGCCCTCCGCCGTGAAGGGTACGAGGTCGAGGTGCGCGACAACGGCCCCGACGCCCTGGAAGCCGGAGAGCGCGGAGACGTCGACCTGCTCGTGCTCGACCTCGGTCTGCCCGGCATGGACGGACTGGAGGTCTGTCGCCGGCTGCGCACCGGGGGGCACACCTTCCCGGTCCTGGTGCTGACCGCCCGCGCCGACGAGGTGGACACCGTCGTCGGCCTGGACGCCGGCGCCGACGACTACGTCACCAAGCCGTTCCGGCTGGCCGAGCTGCTCGCCCGGGTGCGGGCCCTGCTGCGGCGCGGCGCGGTCGAGCCCGCCCAGCCCCCCGCGACCCACGGCGTGCGCATCGACGTCGAGTCGCACCGGGCGTGGATGGGGGACGAGGAGCTCCAGCTCACGGCGAAGGAGTTCGACCTGCTGCGGGTGCTGGTGCGCGACGCGGGCCGCGTCGTCACCCGCGAGCAGCTCATGCGCGAGGTCTGGGACACCACCTGGTGGTCGTCGACCAAGACCCTCGACATGCACATCTCCTGGCTGCGCAAGAAGCTCGGCGACGACGCGGCCAACCCCCGCTACATCGCCACGGTCCGCGGCGTCGGCTTCCGCTTCGAGAAGGACTGACCGCACCCGGGGACCGGCCGGTCCCCGGGACACCTGGAAGGGCTGAGGCCGAGCCGTGCGCAGACGACTGATCAACTCCACGCTGGCCGTGGTTCTCGTCGTGATCGCCGTCTTCGGGATCTCGTTGGTCATCGTCGAGACCCGCACCATCGAGGGGAGCGCCCGCGAGAGCGTCCGCTCCGACGCCGCGCGGCTGGTCTCGGTCGTCGAGAGCCGCCTGGTCGCCGAGGAACGGGTGACGGCCGAGTCCATGCGCACCCAGGTGCCCGGGGATCGTCACGTCCGCATCGAGCTGCCCGGCCGGCCCTCCATCGAGCTGGGCGAACGTCCTGACGGCGATGTCATCGAGGGGCACGCGACCGGCGCCGACGGCCTGTCCGTCACCGTCCGACTCCCCAGCAGCGAGGTCCGCGCCGAGGTGGGCCGGACCTTGCTGATCATCCTGGCGGTGTCGCTGCTCGCGGTGATCGCCGCGGTGCTCCTGGCGGTGCGGCAGGCCCGCCGGGTCGCGGCCCCGCTCACCGACCTCGCCGAGACCGCCGAGCGGCTCGGCTCCGGCGACCCGCGCCCCAGGCACCGCCGCTACGGCGTGCCCGAACTGGACCGGGTGGCGGACGTGCTGGACGCCAGCGCCGAGCGGATCGGCCGGATGCTCACCGCCGAGCGCCGGCTGGCCGCGGACGCCTCCCACCAGCTCCGCACCCCGCTGACGGCGCTCTCCATGCGGCTGGAGGAGATCGTCACGGCGGCCGACGCCGCCGACGCCGCGCCGACCACCGACAAGACCGCCACCGCCACCATCCGGGAGGAGGCGATGATCGGCCTGGCCCAAGTGGAGCGGCTGACCGACGTGGTGCAGCGGCTGCTGACCAACTCGCGCGACCCCCGCTCGGGCTCGGCGGTGGGCTTCGACCTGGACGAGGTGGTCAAACAGCAGATCGAGGAGTGGCGCCCGGCCTACCGCAAGGCCGGGCGGGCCATCGTCCGCTCCGGCCGGAAGGGCATGCGGGCGGTGGGCACCCCCGGCGCGGTGGCGCAGGTGCTCGCCACGCTCATCGAGAACGCCCTGATGCACGGTGACGGCGCGGTCGCCCTGCGCACCCGCATCGCCGGCAACCAGGCGGTGATCGAGGTGACGGACGAGGGACCGGGCGTCGACCCGGCGTTGGGCGCGCGGGTCTTCGAGCGCACGGTCAGCGGGCGCAACTCCACGGGGTTGGGCCTGGCCGTCGCCCGCGACCTGGCGGAGGCGGACGGCGGCCGACTGGAGCTACTTCAGCAGCACCCGCCGGTCTTCGCGCTCTTCCTCAGCCGCGACACCGACGACCCGGCCGCCGGCTGAACCGCCGCGGAAGACCCAGGTGCGGTAGGACCAGAAGCGGAAGACGGTGGCGATGCCGAGCCCCACGACGTTCTTGGCGATGTTGTCGGCGAGCGGCGAGGTGAAGCCCAGACCGTAGTGCGAGATCGCCAGGGCGCCGTTCTCGATCACCAGGCCGACGCCGCTGAACAGCAGGAAGAGCCCGGCCTCGCGGGACATCCCGCTCTTGTCGCTGTGCCGGTACGTCCAGTAGCGGTTGCCCAGGTAGTTGGTCGCGATGGCCACCGCCGTGGCTATCACCCCCGACCGCACCGGGGCCAGGTCCAGACCTCGGATGCAGAGGTTGAAGACCGCGACGTTGACGAGGAAGCCCAGGGCGCCCACCGTGCCGAACTTGGCGGCCTCGCGTCGGAGCCGCCGGAGGCGGGCGCCCAGTGCGCACCGTTCGTCCTTGGAGATCCCCATGGAGAAGCGCTGCCCCGTTCCGCCGGCCCACGCCGGCCGTGTGTCGGCTTCCGTGGCCCGCCATGCTATCCGCGGCGGCGGCCACGGCTCTACGCCGGACGGGGTACCCCGCCGTTCGGTGGATAGGCTACGACCGTGACATTTCCTGTGATCGGCATGGTCGGCGGCGGTCAGCTCGCGCGGATGACCCATGAGGCGGGCATCCCCCTCGGAGTCAGGTTCAGGCTGCTCAGCGACACCCCACAGGACTCCGCGGCCCAAGTGGTCCGCGACGTCGTCGTCGGCGACTACCGCGACCTGGACACGCTGCGTGACTTCGCCCGGGGCTGTGACGTGATCACCTTCGACCACGAGCACGTCCCGACCGAGCACCTGCGCGCCCTGGAGGCGGAGGGCGTCCCGGTGCGGCCCGGCCCCGACGCGCTGGTCCACGCCCAGGACAAGGGCGTGATGCGGGCGCGGCTCACCGAGATCGGCGTGCCGTGCCCCCGGCACCGCATCGTGGCGGACCCGGCGGACGTGGCGCGGTTCGCGGACGAGGTCGGGGGTTGGCCGGTCGTCCTCAAGACCGTCCGCGGCGGCTACGACGGCAAGGGCGTGTGGCTGGTGGGCTCCGAGGAGGAGGCGGCCGACCCCTTCCGGGCGGGCGTGCCGGTGCTGGCCGAGGAGAAGGTCGACTTCGTCCGCGAGCTGGCGGCCAACGTGGTGCGCTCCCCGCACGGCCAGGCCGTGGCCTACCCGGTGGTGGAGTCGATCCAGGTGAACGGCGTCTGCGACACCGTGATCGCCCCGGCCCCGAACCTCTCCTCAGAACTGTCCGGCCGGGCCCAGGAGCTGGCCCTGACGGTGGCCCGTGAGTTGGACGTCGTCGGACACCTGGCGGTCGAGCTGTTCGAGACCGGCGACGGCCGCGTCCTGGTCAACGAGCTGGCCATGCGCCCCCACAACAGCGGCCACTGGACTCAGGACGGCGCGGTCACCTCGCAGTTCGCCAACCACCTGCGGGCCGTCCTCGACCTCCCGCTCGGCGACCCGCGCCCGCGCGCGCCGTGGACGGTGATGGTCAACGTGCTCGGCGGCGACTACCCCGACATGTACCAGGGTTACCTGCACTGCATGGCCCGCGATCCGCGGTTGAAGATCCACATGTACGGCAAGGACGTGAGGCCCGGCCGCAAGGTGGGCCACGTCACCACCTACGGCGACGATCTGGCGGACGTCCGCGAGCGTGCCGCCCACGCCGCCGCCTACCTGCGAGGGACCATCACCGAATGAGCAGCTCCCCCGAAACCGCCGCCCCCGTCGTGGGCATCGTCATGGGCTCCGACTCCGACTGGCCCGTCATGGAGGCCGCGGCCAAGGCCCTGGACGAGTTCGAGGTCCCCTACGAGGTGGACGTGGTCTCCGCGCACCGGATGCCGCACGAGATGATCGCCTACGGCGACCGGGCCGCCGGCCGCGGGCTGAAGGCGATCGTCGCGGGCGCCGGGGGAGCGGCCCACCTGCCGGGCATGCTGGCCTCCGTCACCCCGCTGCCGGTGATCGGCGTGCCGGTGCCGCTGTCGCACCTGGACGGCATGGACTCCCTGCTGTCCATCGTCCAGATGCCCGCCGGGGTCCCCGTCGCCACGGTCTCGGTCGGCGGCGCCCGCAACGCCGGGCTGCTCGCCGTGCGGATGCTGGCGGCTCACGACCCGGACCTGCGGGAGCGGATGGAGCGCTTTCAGGCGGAGTTGAAGGAACAGGCCGAGGAGAAGGGGCGCCGGCTGCGGGCCAAGGTCGCCGCGGGCGACGCGGGCTTCGGCTTCGGGGGGAAGTGAGGTGGCCCACACCGATGAGTCGCGGGAGCGGGCCCGCGCGCTGCTGGCCGCCCACCCCGTCGTCGACGGCCACAACGACCTGCCGTGGGCGCTGCGCGAGCAGGTCGCCTACGACCTCGACCGGCGCGACATCGCGGCCGACCAGTCGGCCCATCTGCACACCGACATCCCGCGGTTGCGGGCGGGCGGGGTGGGGGCGCAGTTCTGGTCCGTCTACGTGCGCACGGACCTGACCGGCGACGCCGCCGTCAGCGCCTGCCTGGAACAGATCGACGTGGTGCGGCGACTGGCCGACCGTTACCCGGACGACCTGCGCCTCGCCTTCACCGCCGACGACATGGAGGCGGCCCGCGCCGAGGGCCGCATCGCCTCCCTGATGGGTGCCGAGGGCGGCCACTCCATCAACAACTCCCTCGCCACGCTGCGCGCCCTGTACCGCCTGGGGGTGCGCTACATGACGCTCACCCACAACGACACCATCGACTGGGCGGATTCGGCCACCGACACCCCCCGCCACGACGGACTGACCCGTTTCGGCGAGGAGGTCGTGCGGGAGATGAACCGGCTGGGGATGCTGGTGGACCTCTCCCATGTGGCGCCCGCCACCATGCGCGACGCGCTGCGGGTCTCCACGGCGCCCGTGATCTTCTCGCACTCCTCCGCCCGCGCGGTGTGCGACCACCCGCGCAACGTCCCCGACGACGTCCTGGAGAGCCTGGCGGCCAACGGCGGTGTGGCGATGGCCACATTCGTGCCGAAGTTCGTCCTCCCCGCCGCCGTCGCCTGGACCGAGGCGGCCGACGAGAACATGCGCGCCCACGGCCTGCACCCCCTGGACGGCACGGAGAGGGGCCGGGAGGTCCAACGGGCCTTCGAGGAGGCCCATCCGCGCCCGATCGCGACGGCGGCGACGGTCGCCGACCACCTGGACCACATGCGCGAGGTCGCGGGCATCGACCACATCGGCATCGGCGGCGACTTCGACGGCACGGCCTTCACCCCGTCCGACCTGAGCGACGTGTCCGGATACCCGAACCTGGTGGCCGAGTTGCTGGACCGCCGTTGGTCCGAGACCGACCTGGCCAAGCTCACCTGGCGGAACGCCGTGCGGGTGCTCCGTGACGCGGAGGCCGTCGCCAGGGACGAACAGGCCCGGCGCGGCCCGTCGATCGCCCGCATCGAGCAGCTCGACGCGTGACGCGGACAACAAAACCGCCTCCGGTGACGCACATCACGAGCGGGGCCTCCACGATCGTCGCACTCCGTGCGGCCGGAGGCCCCGCTCCGTCATTCGCGCTGGTCGAGCGCTCGCCTGAAAGCCCGTCAGGGAACGAAGATCGTCGCTCTGGGAGACGGTCCCGTGGCCCAAGGTCACAAATGAGACGTAGGCAATAGCTGTGAAACGGGCGTCCGGTGACCCATCGGCTTGTAGCGGCGGAAACGATGTGTTTACGGTTCTGGCCGCGTCGCACGAACGTGCGGCGGCCCGCTGTCGGTACGCCGAATCCTGCCGACGGCAGCGGGCTGGACCATCCACACCGCCATTGGCAGGAGCGGGGGACCCAAGGTAGGCGCCGGACCGTGTCCGCACGGGACGGCTTGGGGTGAAGCCGTGTCACGACCCGAACGTCGTGGCCCACACGGCCGGGCAACTCCAGCCCGAACCCGACAGCTCACCTCGCAGGCGTAGGAGAAGGAGCCCCCCTATGTCCGCACGCGGACGTCATCGTCGTGCCCGTAACAGCCGCCTCACTCGCCTGACCCTGGCCATCTCGGTGGGCGGCGCCGGTGTGGCCCTGCCCCTGATCGCGACCGGCAACGCCAACGCCGCCTCCGTCGACACCTGGGACCGGGTCGCGCAGTGCGAGAGCACCGGCAACTGGAACATCAACACCGGCAACGGCTTCTACGGCGGCCTGCAGTTCACGCAGAGCACCTGGGAGGCCTTCGGCGGCACCCAGTACGCCCCGCGCGCCGACCTGGCCACCAAGGACCAGCAGATAGCCATCGCCGAGAAGGTCCTGGACGGTCAGGGCCCGGGTGCCTGGCCGGTGTGCTCGGTCAAGGCCGGTCTGACCAAGGGCGGCCCCGCCCCCGCCGTCTCCCCCGACGGTGAGAACAAGGCGAGCGAGCGGCAGGCCCCGGCCGCCCAGGAGCAGCGGAAGGCTCCCAAGGCCGAGGCGCAGCCCGAGAAGACCCAGAAGCCGCAGAAGGCCGAGAAGCCCGTCCAGCAGGCCCAGCCGGAGCGGGCCGACCGCGCCGAGCGCGCCGGGAAGTCCGGCGAGACCACCTCGTACCGGGTCGTCGGCGGCGACACCCTGTTCAAGATCGCCGCCGCCCACGACGTCGACGGTGGCTGGCAGCGGATCTACGAGGACAACCGCCAGGTCGTCGGCGACGACCCCAACCTGATCTACCCGGGTCAGAAGCTCTCCCTGGGCGGCGTGGCCGTCCAGCAGAAGGCCGCCGCCAAGCCGGAGGCGAAGGTCGAGCAGAAGGCCGCCCCGAAGGTCGAGCAGAAGGTCGAGCAGAAGGCCGCTCCGAAGGTCGAGCAGAAGACGGAGAAGGCCGAGACCGACTCCAAGCCCGTCCAGCGGTCGACCGAGCGGGCCGACCGGAGCGCCGGCGCGTCCACCAACGTCTCCAGCGGCTACACCGCCCCGGTGAACGCCGCTCCGTCCGGCTCCTACAAGGCCGCGGGCGCCCGCTGGTCCAACGGCCACACCGGCGAGGACTTCCCCGCCGGCACCGGCACCGTGGTGAAGGCCGTCACCAACGGCACCGTGGTGTCCGCCGGTTGGGGCGGCGCGTACGGCAACCAGGTCGTCATCCGCCACGACGACGGCCGCTACAGCCAGTACGGCCACCTCTCGGCGATCTCGGTCGGCGCCGGCCAGAAGGTCACCGTCGGCCAGCAGATCGGCGCCGTCGGCTCCACCGGCAACAGCACCGGCCCGCACCTGCACTTCGAGGTGCGCACCGGCCCCGGCTACGGCTCCGACATCAACCCGCTGGCCTACCTGCGGGCCAACGGCGTCAACATCTGAGCCGAGTCGACCGGTCCGACACGGACCGTGTGACCCCCTCTTCGAGGACAGCGCGAGGCGGGCGGGGCGCGGAGTGTTCCCACACTTCGCTCCCCGCCCGCCTTGTCCTTTCCGCGGCCCCCGCTTCCCCGGCCTGCCCTCGCCGTTCCCCCGCAGCCGGGTCGGTCGCCGCCGGGTCAGTCGACGCAGAGGCAGAAGGGGTGCCCCGCCGGGTCCCGGTAGACCCGGAAGTCGCGCTTGCCGCCGTCGTCGCCCTCGAGGAGTTCCGCCCCGAGTTCCAGCACCTCCCGCTCGGCCGCGTCCAACTCCTCCCGCGGCACGTAGAAGTCGAGGTGGAACTGCTGGGAGCGCTCGGCGCTCGGCCACGTGGGCGGCACGTGGCCGGGGGCCTCCTGGAAGGCCAGCGTCCGGCCTTTCAGCTCGCCCGAGTCGAACGTCACCTCGATCCAGCGCCCCTCGCCCTCGACCTTCCCGCCCAGCATGCGCGCGTAGAAGTCGGCGAGCCTCCCCGGCTCCGGGCAGTCCAGTACGACGACGGCCCCCAACGCGGTGATGGCCATGGTGCTTCCTCCTGTGCCGTGGTGTCCGTATCCGAGCCTCGTTACCCCTTGAAGCAAGCAACCGGTAACGAGTTACCTCATGATGGCCCTAAGGCGGTAACGTGGCAAGGGTGGAACAGCCCGAGGAGCGAGATCCCACACCACCGGCGCTCCGCCTGGTGCGGGACCTGATCAACACCCTGGACGTGGGGGCGGGCACCGACGCCCTCGCCACCCCGGACGGCCTCGCCGCGTTCGCGCACGACCACGGGTTGACCGGACTCGGACTGGACAAACGCGATGTCCCGGACGTCGTCCGGCTGCGGGAGGGGCTGCGCGCCGCCTGCCTGGCCCACACGGGCGCGACGGCGCCCGAGGAGGCGGCGGCCGACCTGGCCGCGCTGCTGCGCCGCGCACCGCTCGTCCTGGCCGTCGACGAGGAAGGGACGGCGTCACTCGGACCCGCCGACGTCCTCCCGGGCGCCGCGGCGTTCACCGCCCGGATCGCCGTCGCCGTCGCGACCGCCGCCGGCGACGGGACCTGGAGCCGCCTCAAGGTGTGCGAGGCGCACGACTGCCGCTGGGCGTACTACGACAGGAGCCCGGCCGGCCGCAGGCGCTGGTGCACCATGGCCGTCTGCGGCAGCCGGGCGAAGATGCGGACGTACCGCGCGCGGCGGTCGCCCGGGAACCGGGCCCCGGGAACGGGGAGCCCCGGCGAGGAGACGGGCGGCTAGGCCGTCGGACGGCCCAGCGCGCGGAAGGACCAGCCCGCCTTCCGCCACAGCTCCGGATCGAGGGTGTTGCGGCCGTCCAGGATGCGCCGCCGGGCCACGGACTCGCCCAGCACCTGCGGGTCCAGCTCCCGGAACTCGCGCCACTCCGTCAGGTGCAGCACCACGTGCGCGCCCCGAACCGCCTCCGACGCGCTGTCGGCGTACCCCAGGGTGGGGAAGACCCGTCGGGCGTTCTCCATCCCCTTGGGGTCGTAGACCGTCACCTGGCCGCCCTGGAGGTGGATCTGCCCGGCCACGTTCAGCGCGGGCGAGTCCCGGACGTCGTCGGAGTCGGGCTTGAAGGTCGCCCCCAGCACCGCCACCCGCTGCCCCAGGAAGGTGCCGCCGACCGTCTCGCGGGCCAGCTCCACCATGTGGGAGCGGCGACGCATGTTGATCGAGTCGACCTCGCGGAGGAACGTCAGCGCCTGGTCGGCGCCCAGCTCGCCCGCCCGCGCCATGAACGCCCGGATGTCCTTGGGCAGGCAGCCACCGCCGAAGCCGATGCCGGCGCGCAGGAACTTCCGCCCGATCCGGTCGTCGTACCCGATCGCCTCCGCCAGCTTCACCACGTCGCCGCCGGCCGCCTCGCAGACCTCGGCCATGGCGTTGATGAAGGAGATCTTGGTCGCCAGGAAGGAGTTGGCCGCCGTCTTCACCAGCTCGGCGGTGGGGAAGTCGGTGACGACGAACGGCGAACCCTCCGACACCGGCTTGGCGTACACCTGGCGCAGCAGCTCCTCCGCGCGCTCCGAGCGCACCCCCACCACGATGCGGTCGGGGTGGAGGGTGTCCTCGACCGCGAAGCCCTCGCGCAGGAACTCCGGGTTCCACGCCAGCTCCGCCGCCTCGCCCGCCGGGGCCAGCTCCGCCAGCCGCCGCGCCAGCCGGTCCGCGCTGCCGACCGGCACGGTCGACTTCCCGACCACCAGGGTCGGCCGCGTCAGGTGCGGGGCCAGCGAGTCCACCGCGCTGTCCACGTAGGACATGTCACAGGCGTACTCGCCCTGCTTCTGGGGAGTGTTCACGCAGACGAAGTGGACGTCGCCGAACGCGCCCACCTCCTCCCAGGAGTCGGTGAAGCGCAGCCGCCCGGTCGAACCCTCCACACCGACGACGTGGCGGCGCAGCAGCTCCTCCAGTCCCGGCTCGTACATCGGGGCCCGCCCTTGGGTCAGAGCCTCGATCTTCTCGGGCACCACGTCCAGGCCGAGCACCTCGAAACCCAGTTCGGCCATGGCGGCGGCGTGCGTCGCGCCGAGGTAGCCGGTGCCGATCACGGTGATTCTGAGGGACATGGAGTGCTCCCGGGAGAAGGGCGAGGTGCTGCCCGCGAGCATAACCGGCCGTGTCGTGGCCAGTGTCGGCAAAGTCATGTATCCAGGGGGGAGCCTTGGGGGAGGGCCCCGCACTAGAATCGTGTTACTTAACGGTAGTTAGCAGAACCGCACTCAGGGAGTGAGACACCGTGGCGGGATCGACCGACTTCGACCTCTACCGGCCGTCCGAAGAGCACGAGATGCTCCGCGAGTCGGTGCGCTCGCTCGCCGAGGCGAAGATCGCACCCTTCGCCGCCGAGGTGGACGAGCAGGGCCGCTTCCCCCAGGAAGCCCTGGACGCCCTGGTCTCCAATGACCTGCACGCCGTCCACGTGCCCGAGAACTACGGCGGCGCGGGCGCCGACGCCCTCGCGACCGTCATCGTGATCGAGGAGGTCGCCCGCGTCTGCGCCTCCTCCTCCCTGATCCCGGCGGTCAACAAGCTCGGCTCGCTCCCGGTGATCCTCTCCGGGTCCGAGGAGCTGAAGCGGAAGTACCTCGCCCCGCTCGCCAAGGGCGACGCGATGTTCTCCTACTGCCTCTCCGAGCCGGAGGCCGGCTCGGACGCCGCGGGCATGAAGACCCGCGCGGTACGCGACGGCGACGCCTGGGTCCTCAACGGCGTCAAGCGCTGGATCACCAACGCCGGCGTCAGCGAGTACTACACCGTGATGGCCGTCACCGACCCCGAGAAGCGCTCCAAGGGCATCTCGGCCTTCGTGGTGGAGAAGGGCGACGAGGGCGTCTCCTTCGGCGCCCCGGAGAAGAAGCTCGGCATCAAGGGCTCCCCGACCCGCGAGGTCTACTTCGACAACGTCCGCATCCCCGCCGACCGCATGATCGGCGAGGAGGGCACCGGCTTCGCCACCGCGATGAAGACCCTGGACCACACCCGCATCACCATCGCGGCCCAGGCCCTGGGCATCGCCCAGGGGGCGCTGGACTACGCCAAGGGCTACGTCAAGGAGCGCAAGCAGTTCGGCAAGGCCATCGCCGACTTCCAGGGCGTCCAGTTCATGCTCGCCGACATGGCGATGAAGCTGGAGGCCGCCCGTCAGCTCACCTACGCCGCCGCCGCCCGCTCCGAGCGCGTCACCCTGGGCGCCGACGGCAAGTCCGAGGGCCTGACCTTCCACGGCGCCGCCGCCAAGTGCTTCGCCTCGGACGTCGCCATGGAGATCACCACGGACGCGGTCCAGCTCCTGGGCGGCTACGGCTACACCCGCGACTACCCGGTCGAGCGGATGATGCGCGACGCCAAGATTACGCAGATTTACGAGGGCACGAACCAGGTCCAGCGGATCGTGATGTCCCGCAACCTGCCGTGAGGCTCCGTCCCACGCCGTGACCGAGGCCCGGGGACGCCCCTGCTCCGGGGTGTCCCCGGGCCTTCTCCGCTCTGCCACGGCCCGGACCGGGCGGACGGTCCGGGCCCTGCCCACCGGCGGGGCGAGGCGCGGTCAGTCGCTCCCGACCGTGACCTTCTCGCCGTTCTTGAGCTGGCCGACCAGCAGCTTGACCTTCTCCATGTCCCACTTGAGGGAGCCCTGCGGGGCGCTGCCCGCGATCGGCATGTTCATCGAGGTGCCCTCGCCGCCCGTGACGTCCTTCATGGCCCAGAACATCGAGGCGAGGTCGAACAGGCCCATGTCCTCGTCCACGATCAGGGTGTCCAGGCCCGCGCTCATCGTCGGGTAGAGCCTGAAGGGGTTGAGGACGGTGGAGGGAGTGGCCGTCTGGTTCGCCAGGGCGGCCAGGAACTTCTGCTGGTTCTTGGTGCGCTCCAGGTCGCTGCCGGCCTCGTAGCGGTTGCGGACGAAGGCCAGGGCCTGGGCCCCGTCGAGCGTCTGACGGCCCTTCTTGAAATCGGCTCCGGACTTCTCGTCCTTGATGTCGCGGGGGATGTCCAACTCCACGCCGCCGACCGCGTCCACGATCTCGGCGAAGCCGCCGAAGCCTATCTCCGCGTAGTGGTCGATGCGCAGACCGGTGTTGTACTCGATCGTGCGGACCAGCAGGGGAGCGCCGTCCATGGAGTACGCCGCGTTGAGCTTGCGGGCGCCGGGCGAGGGGAAGGTCTTGCCGGTCTCGGAACCGGTGAACTCCGGGATGGTGACCCACGAGTCGCGCGGCAGGGAGATCATCGTGGTCCCCTGGCCACCGACGTGGAGGAGGATCATCGAGTCGGTGCGCTTGCCCCCGGCCGAGCCGGTGCGCAGCTTCTTCCGCTCCTCGGAGGACAGGCCCTCGCGGCTGTCGGAGCCCACGATCAGATAGGTGGTGCCCTCGCCCTCCTCGGGTCTGTCCTGCACGATGCCGAGGTCGACCTCGCGACGCAGCTTGGAGTCGGCCCAGAAGTAGGTGCCGACCGACCACACGAGCACCACGACGAGGAGGGTGATCAGACCGACCTTGATCCGCCGGCCCCAGTCGACGGGACCGGCGCCGCCGGGGCCCGGATCCCCGGGACCGAAGCCGCCGCGGCCCGGGCCGCCGTAACCGGAACCGGCGTACACCTGGCCGGTGTTGTAACCGGAGTCGTAGCCCGCGTAACCGCTGTGGCCGCCGCGCTGGTCGGTCGGCATGACACGGGTCGGGTCCGGGCGGGGGCCGGCGCTTCCGCCGTTGGGCCAGTCAGTCATGGAAGGCAGTGTGCACGCTCCCCACGGGTGAGGCACAGACGGGGGAACGGAACGGGGGTGCGGCTGTTGCAGAGATGATGCATTGGGGGGCCGCCGGGGGCGGGCGCATAGGCTGGAGGACATGACCATTCAGGCCCAGGCGCCCGGGCACGAACTGCCGGGCAAGCCCACGTCCGTGTCCCGCATCACCCTGTCCCGCATCATGACGGCGGGCGACACCAACCTGCTCGGCACCGTCCACGGCGGCGTGATCATGAAGCTGGTCGACGACGCGGCGGGCGCGGTGGCGGGGCGGCACTCGGGCGGGCCGGCGGTCACGGCGTCGATGGACGAGATGGTCTTCCTGGAGCCGGTCCGGGTGGGCGATCTGGTCCATGTGAAGGCCCAGGTGAACTGGACCGGCCGGACCTCGATGGAGGTCGGCGTGCGGGTGATGGCCGAGCGCTGGAACGAGTCCACCCCGGCCACCCGGGTCGCCTCGGCCTACCTGGTGTTCACCGCGGTGGACGAGAGCGGCAGGCCCCGGCCCGTGCCGCCGGTGATCCCCGAGACCGAGCGGGACGAACGGCGCCGCCAGGAGGCGCAGATCCGGCGCACCCACCGACTGGCCCGCCGCCGGGCGATCAAGGAACTGCGCGACCGGCGGACGGCGGAGGGCATGCTCGACGACTGAGACCGCGTCCGGGCCCGGGGGAGGGGCCGGACGCCGGACACCGGGTCAGGAACACGCGACCTCGTCGCCCGTGACCGCCGGCGCGCGCCGCTCGGGCTCCGGGGACTCCTCGTCCTCCGCCGGCTCGGTGGGGGCGGGGCGCGGCCGTACCCTCCGCACCTGGTTGTGGTCCGTGCCGACCGTCACCTCCAGCACCCGCCCCTGGCCCTCGACCTTCTCCAGTCGGGCGCCGGGGAGCGCCGCGGCCAGGGCCCGCGCCGAGCGGTCCCACTCGGGGTCGTAGCGGACGACCGTCTCGCGCATGTCCTGCCGTTCGGCGGCGCGCGGGGTGCCGGTGGTGTCGAAACCGGTGGCGCGGAGTTCCCGGTCCACCCACGCGCCGAGGTTGGCGACCGTGGTGCCGTTCTCGACCTGGACGCGGACCGTCCTCGGGTCCACCTCGACCGGCAGGGGCTCGGACGGCGTGGACCTCCCCTCCCGGCCGGCCTGCTCGCCGGGCCTCTCCGGGTTCTTCGCGCCCACCGTCCCGGAGGCCGTCAACGGGCGGTCCCGGCGGAGCGCGGCGAACATCCGCTCCGCTTCCTCGTGGTCCCAGAGCACCGTCGAGCCGACGCCCGGCACGGCGTGGTCGGGGTCGGCGACCGGTACCGAGGCGAACTCCGAGGAGGCGGTCGTGAAGCCCCGCATGGCCCGTGCGAGGGCGAGCAGCTCGTCGGCGCCGAAATTCGGGTCGGCGCGCACCGAGCCGAGCAGCGCGGAGACCACCCGGTTGAGCCTGGCGGGGTTCACCAGCACCCCGCTGTGGGCGGTCTCGTCGATGACGGAGGCCAGGAAGCGCTGTTGACGTTTGATCCGGCCGAGGTCGCCGTCGGGGTCGAGGTACCGGGCGCGCACGTACTGCAGCGCCTGACCGCCGTTCAGACGGGTGGTGCCGGCCGGCAGGTCGAGGCCGCTGCGGCTGTCGTGCAGCGGCCTCGGGGTGCACACCGGCACCCCGCCCAGGGCGTCGACGGTGCGCATGAAGCTGGTGAAGCCCACCTCCAGGTAGTGGTCGACGCGCACCCCCGTCATCTTCTCGACGGTGCGGACGGTCAGGCTCGGGCCGCCGATCGCGTAGGCGGCGTTGATCTTCCCGGTGCGGTCGGCGCGCCGCTCCCCGGTGGCCGGGTCGGTGTGTTCGGGGAACTCGGTGTAGGAGTCGCGGGGGATGCTCACCACGCTGGCCCGGTCCCGGTCGGCGGAGAGGTGCACGAGCATGATCGTGTCGGTGCAGTTGCAGGGGGTGCCGCCGAGGGAGTAGCGCTGTTTCTCCTCCTCGGTGACGGTGTCGCGGTCGTCGGTCCCGACGACCAGGAAGTTGGTGCCGCCGCCGACCGCGGGCCGGTGGCTGAGCCCGCGGAAGGGGTCCACCCGTTCCAGCCGGGTGTCCAGGCGGCTGACCACGGCCTGGCCGATGCCGCTGGTCACCAGCACCAGCGCCGAGACGGCCGTGGCCGTCCGCATGCCCCAGCGGGACAGGACGCTCCGCTTGGGCCGCGGGCGGGCGTGGCGGCCGCGCTGACGGGACCGTGCGGGCATCGGAGAACCACCTCCGTGGGGTGGGGGCCGGGAAGGGGCCAACATAGGCCCATACGATCTACGGACCGCGGCCACACGCCGCCTTCGGTCCGCGGCCACCCGGCTGCCGTGCGAGGCGGTCACCCGTTCGCGGTACCGTGGCCCGGTGACGTCTCCAGCCGAAACCCCCTCCCCGGCCGCGGCGCCGCCCGCGGTCTCCGTGATCATGCCGGTGCTCAACGAGGAGCGGTACCTGCGCAGCTCCGTACGGCACATCCTGGAGCAGGAGTACGCCGGTGAGCTGGAAGTCGTGATCGCCCTCGGTCCCTCGGAGGACCGCACCGACGCCATCGCCGCGGAACTGGTCCGCGAGGACCCGCGGGTGCGCACGGTGCCCAACCCCAGCGGCCGTACGCCCGCGGGGCTCAACGCCGCCATCGCCGCCTCCCGCCACCCGATCGTGGTGCGCGTGGACGGGCACGGCATGCTCTCGCCGAACTACATCGCGACCGCCGTACGCCTGTTGGAGGAGACCGGCGCGGCGAACGTCGGCGGCATCATGCACGCCGAGGGCGAGAACGACTGGGAGAAGGCGGTGGCCGCCGCCATGACCTCCCGGATCGGCGTCGGCAACGCCGCGTTCCACACCGGCGGCGAGGCCGGCGAGGCCGAGACCGTCTACCTGGGCGTCTTCCGCCGGGAGGTGCTGGAGCGGCTGGGCGGCTACAACGAGGAGTTCATCCGGGCGCAGGACTGGGAGCTGAACTACCGCATCCGTCAGGACGGCGGGCTGATCTGGTTCTCGCCCGAGCTGCTGGTCTCCTACCGGCCGCGTCCGAGCGTCCGCGCCCTGGCCAAGCAGTACCGCAACTACGGCCGTTGGCGGCACGTGGTGGCCCGCTACCACTCCGGTTCGATCAATCTGCGCTACCTGGCGCCGCCCGCGGCCGTGGTGGCCATCGGGGCGGGTCTGGTGGTGGGCGCGCTGGTCACGCCGTGGGGCCTGGTCGTCCCGGCGGGCTATCTGGCGGCGATCACCGCGGGCTCGATCCCGGCGGGCAAGGGGCTGCCGGTGAAGGCGCGGGTGCGGATTCCGCTCGCCCTGGCCACCATGCACATGTCGTGGGGATGGGGCTTTCTGACCAGCCCGCGCAAGCTGGCGGAGAAGGTGAAGGCCAGTCGTCGGGACCCGGTGACCGCCGGCGGCTGACCGCCCGGGCGCCGGGGCCGCGAGAACGGCGAAGGAAGACGGCGAGAAGGACGGCGAGAAGGACGGCGAGAAGGACGGAGCGTGGGGTCGCGGTACGCGGCCCCACACCTGTCACCGGACGGCCGCGTCACCGGACGGCCGTGTCACCAGACGTGGGCGGGGTTCACCTCCATACAGGCGTCCTTGTCCTCGCCGTTGAGCGCGTCCGCGCTGTCCGGGGCCCGGCGCTTCCCGTCCTTCGGGCTCGGCTCCGTCTTGGGGTAGGCGTCCCCGGCGCGCCAGTCGGCGCCGATCACCAGGGTGATCCCGTCGACGTCGGCGGAGCGCCGCACGGCCCGCTCGGGCAGCCCGAGGGCTCCTGCGACGGCCAGGGCGTCGCCGCGCCGGTCCTGATCCGGGTACGACAAGGTGGTGTTCGCCTGGGAGACGGCGGTGGGGTCGGCCTCGGCCCGGGTGAAGCCGAGCCGGTGCAGCAGGTCGGTGACGGTGGCAGCGCGGCCGTTGACGGGGGCCAGGGCGGTGGAGCCGGTGCCGTTCCTGACCCGCACCGGAATCCGGTCGGCGGGGGCGGCCTTCTCCTCGGCGTCCTTCTTCGGCTTCTCGTCCTTGCCGTCGAGCGCGATGTCCTCGCGGATGAGCGAGAACACCTCCTCGGCGTCGCCGGGCTTGGGCACCACGTAGCTGCCGCCGCCCGCGTACTCCCACGGCATGGTGGCCATGGTGATCCGGCCCGTGGGGACCCGCTTGAGCTCGTTCGCCAGGTCGTAGAGCTCCTTGACGGTGCCGATGCCGTCGTCGACGGTGAGGGCCTTGGTGGCGGCCTCGGCGAGGGAGCGGAGCTTGCCCGGGTCGGTGAGCTTGGTGCCCGCCTTGAGCCGGCGCACCATCGAGTTCATGTACATGTGCTGGGCCTTGGCCCGGCCGATGTCGCTGCCGTCGCCGAAACCGTGCCGGGTGCGCAGCCACTGGAGGGCCCGCTCGCCCGTGATGGTGGTGGTCCCCTTCTTCAGGCGCAGGCCCGACCGCCGGTCGTGGACGTTGGCGTCCACACAGACCGGGACACCGCCGACGGCGTCGGCCATGTCCACCACGCCCGCGAAGTCGATCATCATGAAGTGGTCGATCGGGATGTCGGTCAGTTCCATCCAGGTGGCCACCGTGCAGCCCGGACCGCCGTGCTGGAGGCTGGAGTTGATCTTGTCCACGGTCCGGGGGTGGACCGTGCCGTCCTCGGGGTCGGTGCACTCGGGGATGGTGACCCTGGTGTCACGGGGGATGCTCAGCACCGACATGCTGCGGCGGTCGGCGGAGAGGTGCAGCAGCATCTGCACGTCGGCGAGCGGTTCGCGGCCCACCTCGTTCCGGGCGCCGCCGAGTTCGACGTTCCGCGCGGAGTTCCGGCTGTCGGAGCCCAACAGCAGGATGTTGACGGGCGAGCGGCCGGCGGCGTCCGTGCCGTGACCGAGCTGCTTGTCGCCGAGGTTGAGGGGTTTTTTGGTGAG
This sequence comes from Streptomyces megasporus, assembly GCF_000718985.1. Lineage (GTDB taxonomy): Bacteria > Actinomycetota > Actinomycetes > Streptomycetales > Streptomycetaceae > Streptomyces > Streptomyces megasporus. Next base: position 78,155 of record NZ_JODL01000019.1, read on the forward strand.
GTTGCCGTTGAGGTGCTCGTAGTAGAGGTAGCCGGCGCCCGCCGTGCCGAGGATCAGCACCGACAGGCCGAGCGCCGTCCAGCGCAGCACCCGCCTGCCGCGGCGTGGGATCCGGGGCCGGTCGTGCCGTGAACCGTCGGGTCCCTTGGGCGCTCCGGACCCCTTGGCCCCCTTGGCCCCCTTGGGGACATTGGCCTCTTTGGAGCCGGCGCTTTTGCCCGCGGGCGCGTCGGCGTCCGTGCCGTCCTCCTCCGGCCCGTCGTACAGGCTGTCGTTCCAGCCGAAGTCCTCTGCCCGGGGAGCGCGTCCGCGCGCTCCCTCGCCCCGTACGGCACTGTGCCCCAACGGGTCTTCCTCCCCCATGTCGTTCAGCCGGCGTCGAAGGCGCGGCGCACGGGCCTCACTTGGCGCATATCTGCTTGTCGGCCTCCACGTTCCCGAGGTCCTCCGGAGGCTTCGTCGGGGCGGCGATGGGGATGCCGGCCCCCTTGAAGTCGGCGCCCAGCGTCAGCGTCATCGGCTCGAGGGGCTCGGCGTCCTCGGTGCCCTGCTTCAGCGCGGAGGCGGGCAGACCCATGATGTCCGCGAGCTTACGGGCCTGGTCGGCCTGGTTGGGGGCGAACTCCAGGGTCGTCTCGGCGATCCTGGAGGGCGCGTTGCCGCCGTTGCTGGACTTCGGCACGCCTTGGGAGTTCTGCAGCCAGGAGAGCGTGGCCTGTGCGGCGCCGGCGATCTCCCCGCCGTTGAGGACCTCGACCCGCACGTCGGACGCCGCGGCCCGCTCGCCCTTGAGCAGCGCCTCCTGCTCCTTCTTGGCCTTGTCCTTGGCGGCCTTCTCCTTCTTCTCCACCTCGGTGAGGGAGACGTCGTTCTGCAGCATCGAGAACAGCGGACGCGCCTTGGCCTCGTCGAGGACGACCGTGGCCTTGACCCGCTCCGCGGGGTTGTCGTTCACCGGCAGGGTGACGAAGGAGATGTTCTTGGTGTTGATCCCGCTGATCTCCTGACCGAGCTGGGTCAGCTTCTTGATGGTGCCTATGCCGGTGTCCACCGTCAGCGCCTTGGTGACGGCGTCGGCCAGGTCCCAGAGCTTGCCCGGGTCGGTGAGGGTGTCGTTGGACTTCAGCTTGCGGATCATCGAGCTCAGGAACTGCTGCTGGACCTTGATGCGGTCCAGGTCGCTGCTGTTGCCGAAGCTGTTGCGGGTGCGGACGAAGGCCAGGGCGTCCTCGCCCATGACGGTGCTCACGCCCGCGGGCAGGTCCAGCTTGGACTTGGGGTCCTTGACGGGTTTCTCCAGGCAGACGTCGACGCCGTCGATCGCGGTGGTCAGCGTCTTGACGGCGTTGAAGTCGGCCATCATGAAGTGGTGGACGTCCAGGCCGGTCAGTTCCTTGACCGTCCGCATGGTGCAGCCCGGGTCGCGGCCCTCTTGGCCGAGGCTGTTGTTGAACCGGGTGCTCGGCGTGCCCGGGATGATCTCGGTGGAGCCGTCCGCCTGCTTGGTGGGGCAGTCGGGGATGTCGGTGATCAGGTCCCGGGGGATGCTCAGGACGGTCGCGTTGGTGCGGTCCTCGGAGACGTGGAAGAGGAACGTGGTGTCGGCGTGGCCGCCGCTGCCGCTGTCCCCGTAGCCCTCGTTGCCCTTGCCGGTGCGCTTGTCGGTGCCGATCAGCAGGATGTTGATCGGGCCGCCCTCGCCGAAACCGCCGTTGCCCGCGTTGCCGACGTCGACCGTGCTGAGGTTGCCGTCGAAGTGCTCGTAGGCGATGTACGCGGCGGCCGAGGTGCCGACGACCAGGAAGGCCGTGACGCCGCCGGTCCACAGCAGGGCCTTCTTCTTCCGGTCCTTCTTCGGCTTGGGCTTGCGCCGGCCGGTCTGCCGGCCGGCCTTCGGGCCGTCGCCGCCCGCGGCCCCGCCGCCGGCCGACGGGCTCTCCGCCGCGCGCCGGCGACGCTGCCGGGGTACCTCGCCGCGGGGAGTCGCCGTGCCCCGGTCCGCGGCTCGGGAGCCGGAAGCCCGGGAGCCGGAAGCGCGGGAGCCGGCGGACCGGGAACCGGCGGCGCGCGTACCGGTGGCCCGAGAGCCGCCGGCCCGGGGAGAGGACGAGCCGGACGGAGCGGAAACGGAGGGGGACGGCGGGGCGGAGGTCGCCTGCGCTCCGGAGGAAGGCAGTCGCAGTCTGTAGTCGCCGGTGTCCGGGTCGAACACCCACTGATCTGCGGGGTCCATGTCACCCGCCCGTCCACGGCTTTGCGCGTCCACGGTTGTTCGAGTCCTCCGTCGATGCCACGCAGCGCCTTTCCTTGGGGGTGTCAAGGCGCTTGGTCAGTCATCATGTGGTGCGCGGCCGGCTGGGTGAGCGCACCGGGTTGCACACACTATCTGGGAGAGTGCGGTGCAGAGCACCCCTGTAGGCAAGTTGTCTTGGTCACCAAAGGGGCATTCCCTGTCAATTTTTCGGCCAGGGGGTGTGTTGTTTTTCTCGGGCGTCCCCACCGCGTGCTCATCCGCATACGTTTTCGGCCAAGGGGGCCCGTCCTCCGGGTGAGGGCGAGGCGGTCGGCTCCGCCGGCCCGGCCTCGGTCGACGACGGCGTGAACCCGGCCCTGGACGCCTCGGTCCCGGCCTCGGGGGAGCCGGATTCCTCGGGGGAGGTCTCCGGCTCCGGCACCGGTTCGTCGTTGAGCAGTGCCGTGAACAGCCGCTCGGCGTCCGGCTGCACCAGCTCGTCGCGGTTGGGGTCGTAGGTGTACGGCTGCCGGGGCGCGGTCATGAACCGCACCCGGTCCGTCGGGATGTCCCGCACGCTGGTCGCCAGGTCGTAGAGCTCGGCGAGGGAGTCCAGTCCGGGGTCGGCGGTGAGCGAGGACGTCACCGCGTCCAGCACCGAGTAGAGCCTGGTGGGGTCGGTCAGGATGCCCTCGTCGTGCACCTTGCGCAGCAGCAGGGAGAGGAACTCCTGCTGACGGGCCATGCGTTGGGTGTCGCTGCCGTCGCCGATGCCCTTGCGGGTGCGGACGTAGCCGAGGGCCTCCTCGCCGTCGAGCGTCTGGAGGCCCGCGTCCAGGGCGAGTTGGGCGTCGGGGTCGTCCACCGGCTCGGCCAGGCAGACCTCGACGCCGCCGACCGCGTCCACCAGCTTGGTGAAGCCGGCGAAGTCCACCACGATGTGGTGGTCCACGCGGATGCCGGTGAGGTTCTCGACGGTGCGGATCGTGCAGGCCGCCCCGCCGAACTGGAAGGCCCAGTTGAACTGGGCGAACCGGGCCCGGGTGAGGGTGCCGTCCGGCTGTTCGCACTCGGGGATGTCCACCATCAGGTCGCGCGGTATCGACACCCCGGTGGCGCTGGAGCGGTCGGCGGACAGGTGCAGCAGGATCGTGGTGTCCGAGCGCTGGGTGCCGCTGTCGCGGCCGTACTTGCGGTTCTTGCCGCCGCGGTCGTCGGAGCCTATGAGGAGGATGTTCTCCGCCTCGTGCACCACCGGCTCCGGGCGCTCGCTCTCGAAGCGCCGCAGTTGGTTGACGGCCTCGACATCCGTGCGGATGTTGCCGTCCAGCTTGTTGTAGAGGGTCCAGACCACCCCGGCCGCCGCGAGCACGGCGACCGACGCCCCCAGCGCCGTCCAGCGGAGCCAGCGACGACGGGGCGGGAGTGGGAGATCGGCCGGGTGCGCACCCTCGGGTTCGGTCACGTCTGCGTTCATCCCTCGCACGGTTGGCGGCGTGTCCACGCACGCGCACAGGCGTGCGGTCGCCGGTCTCCTGTACAGACACTCGATGGGCGTGGGGGGTTGTACGGGCGGCGCGGAAAAATCACTTGCGCGACCGGTGGCCGCGCGGCCCGTCCCGGACGCCGGGATTGTCCCGACGCCCGAAACGGATCGGGGGTGTTCGGGACGGATCAGTCGGCGACGTGGGTGACGCGCTCGCTCGCCTTCCGCTCCTCCAGCGTCGAGGCGTCCAGGCGTTCGGCGTGACGGCACAGCACGACGGAGCCGCCCGCGGCCAGCGGGGCGAACAGTCCGGCCGACAACCCCTCCCAGGAGTCGTACGGCAGCACCGACAGCAGTCGTGAGCCGGGGCCGAGCCCGCGGGCGGCGGCGTCGGCGCGGGCGCGCTCGACGATCTGCGCGCCGGTCAGCTCCGCGCCGTCGACGACCAGCGCGGGCGCGTCCGGGTCGACGGGGGCGTAGGGGGTGAAGCGGTCGCCCTGGCTCGGCACCTCGACCGCGTAGTCCAGGAACCCGTCGGGCGCCTGGGGGAAGCGGGCCCCGAGGGGGCGCAGGGCGAGCGCGACGCGCTCGCCGGTGCAGGCGCGGGCCTCGGCGAGGGTGTCCGGGCCGCTGACGACGAGGTCGGCGCCCGAGGCGGCCTCGGGCCCGGTCAGGTCGGCGACGACCGAGGTGGAGGAGCAGGCGAGCAGCCAGACCGCGGTCTGCCAGTGGGCGGGCAGCAGCAGCGCGAGGCGGTCGCCGGGCTCGGCGGACAGGTCGTCCTGGAGGAGGTTGGACGTCTTCGCCACCCAATTGGCGAGGGTGGCGACGGAGAGTTCGACACGCTCGCCGGTGGCGTCGTCGTAGAAGGTCACCAGCGGGCGGGCGGCGTCCGCGGCGAGCGCGGATCGCAGCAGGTCGGCGGGGGTGCGATCGGTGGTGTTCATCGGCGTCAGGGTACGCGGGCCGCTCCTCGGGGGACGCCGGGGCGGAGCGGAGTCGACGGGCGACGGAAGGCGGCCGGGGTCACGGTCCGTCAATGTCCGGTTCGACAGAGTTACCACCTCTGTCCAATATCGGATTTATGCGTGCATTCATTGCGTCCTCGATCGGTGTCGCCTGCGCGGCCGCCGCGGCGCTGCCGCTGTCTCTGCCCACCGGAGCGGCGAACAGCGCTTCCGCGGCCACCGTCTCGGCCCCCGTCCCCGTGACCTCTCCCCGGCTGCCGGGCAGTACCCGGTCGCTGCCGCTCGTCCCGCTGACCCCGCCCGACGCGACCCCCTCACCCGGCTCCCCCGGCTCGGACGGCTCGTCCGACGAATCCTTCCCCCTGGGCCTCCCGGCGCGCGAGGTCGAGCCCTTCTCGCTGCTCGGCGTGGTCTGGAACGACCCCGAGGAGGAACTGCACGGCCGGATCCAGGTGCGCACCAAGGCCGTGGACAGCGGCGCCTGGACGGACTGGCAGGACCTGGAGACCCACGCCGACAGGCCCGATCCCGACTCGGCCGAGCGCAAGGACAGCGGGCTGCGCGGAGCCACGGCCCCGCTGTGGGTCGGCGACTCCAACGGCGTACAGGTCCGGGTCGTGCCGGAGAAGGCCGAGGGCCCCGACCAGACGGCGGCCCTGCCCGAGGGGCTGCGCCTGGACCTGGTCGACCCCGGCGAGACCCCCACCGACGACCTCACCCCCCAGGCCCGCGCCAGCGGCGAGGCCAACGCCGACCTCGCCCCGATCGGCTCCCACGAGATCCCCGCCCTGGACCAGGAGGCGTCCCAGGGCGATCTGTTGGCCGCGCGCGTCGACCGGAACCCCGGAACGGAGGGCACGGCGAACAGCGCGGAGGTCGGCACGGTGGTCGGCCCGGAGGTCGGCGGGACGACTGGCGAGCTGACCGCCGCCACCGCCGCCCCCATCGGTCCGCGCCCGGCCATCGTCACCCGCAGGGGCTGGGGAGCCGACGAGAGCATCCGCGGATCGTTCCTCTACACCAACACGGTCAAGGTCGCCTTCGTCCACCACACGGCGGCGAGCAACAACTACTCGTGCTCCCAGTCGGCCTCGATCATCCGGGGCATCTACCGCTACCACGTCAAGAGCAACGGCTGGCGGGACGTCGGCTACAACTTCTTCGTCGACAAGTGCGGGAAGATCTTCGAGGGCCGCGCCGGAGGCGTGGCCAAGCCGGTGATGGGCGCCCACACCTACGGCTTCAACGCCGACAGCACCGGCATCGCCGTCCTCGGCACGTACAACACCACCAACCCCTCCAACGCGGCGGTGAACGCCGTCTCCAGCCTGGTCGCGTGGAAGCTCGGCCTGCACGGCGTCAACCCCAAGGGCACCGCGGTCATGACCTCCGCCGGCGGCAAGTACAGCAAGGGCACCAAGGTCAGGTTCAACACCGTCTCCGGCCACCGGGACGGCTATGTCACCGGCTGCCCCGGCGACCGCCTCTACGGGAAGCTGGGCACCATCCGGAACAACGCGGCCCGGTTGCAGGGCAGGTAGCACCAAGGCTCCCGCCGCGCCGGGCGGCCCGGCCTAGACTGGCCCGGACCGCCCGGCGCGGAAGCCGGTGTACGGTCGGAGAGCGGCCAGGAAGCAGGACGGACCGGTGACAGAGACGATCGCCCACACCGGAGGCGGGAGCATCCGGCCGTGACCGGCGCTCCCGCCACCCGCCGCTGGGCCCCGCCGGAGCCCTGGGAGCCGCACGACCTGTACCGGAACCTGCGGGTCCTGCGGCGCGGCCCGTACGACCCCGCCTGCCGCGTGGCCGGCGGCGCGGTCTGGCGGGCCACCCGCACCCCGTGCGGACCGGCCACCCTGTGCCTGGAGCCCGACGCGGGCGCGGGCGAGGTGGTGGCCCGCGCCTGGGGGCCGGGAGCCCCGTGGGCGCTCGACGGCCTCCCCGCCCTCCTCGGCGCCGACGACGACCCGTCGGCCTTCGTCCCCCGCCACCGGCTCGTCGCCCAGGCCCACCGCCGCCTGCCCGGACTGCGGCTGGTCCGCACCGGCCTGGTGCTGGAGTCGCTGATCCCCTCGATCCTGGAGCAGAAGGTCACCACCGAGGAGGCGTACCGCGCCTGGCGGCGGCTGCTGCGCCGCCACGGCGAGCCCGCGCCGGGCCCGGCCGGGACGCGCTCCGGGGCGGCGCTCACGGGGATGCCCGAGCCGATGTACGTGATGCCCGAGCCGCGCGCCTGGGCGCTGATCCCCTCCTGGGAGTGGCACCGGGCCGGCGTGGACGCCAAGCGCTCCTCGACGATCCTGCGCGCCGTCGCCCGCGCCCGCCGGCTCCAGGAGGCGGCGCACATGGACCCGGTGGCGGCCACGGCCCGACTGACGGCGATCCCCGGCATCGGACCGTGGACGGCGGCCGAGACGCTCCAGCGCGTCCTCGGGGCGGCGGACGCGGTGACGGTCGGGGACCTCCACCTGCCGAGGATCGTGGTCCACGCCCTCACGGGCGCGCGGGACGGCGACGACGAGCGGATGCTGGAGCTGCTCGCCCCGTACGCGGGACAGCGCCACCGCGCCACCCGGCTGATCCTGTCGACGGGGCGCGTCCCGCCCCGCCGCGCGCCCCGCTTCCCGCGCGTGGACATCGCGCGCCTGTGAGCGCCCGGGGCGCGCGGTCGACCGGCGGGCGGCTCGACGGGCGGCTCGGTGGACGACTCAGCGGACGACGGTGAAGGCGTCGGCCGTCCGCGGCGGGCGGGGCCTGGGCGGAGCCGCCGCCCGGCCGATGGCCACCGCGCCCATCGGATCCCAGTCGGCGGGGAGGTCCAGCACCTCCCGCACCACGTCACGGCAGAACATCGTGGAGGACACCCACGCCGACCCCAGCCCCTCGCCGGCCAGGGCGACCAGGAAGTTCTGCACGCCGGCGCCGGCCGCGACCACGAACATCTCCCGTTCGGCGGTCGACCGACGCGCGTCCGGGTAGACGTGCGCCCCGTCGGCCACCAGGCACGGCACCGCCAGGTACGGGGCGTTGCGCAGCACGTCGCCGCGCCGAATCCGTTTGGCGATGCTCTCCTCGCTCTTCCCGTCCCGGCGCAGGTCGGCCACCCACGCGTCGCGCATGGCGTCCAACAGCCGGGTGCGCGACCGCTGTGACTCCAGCAGGACGAAGCGCCACGGGGTGGTGTGGTGCGGCGCCGGGGCCGTGACCGCGGCGGCCACCGCCCGCCGCACGGCCGCGCCGTCCACCGGCTCGTCGGTGAACTCCCGGACGGTGCGCCGCAGCGTCACCGCCTCCCGGACGGCCTCCGAGGTGCCCAGGCGGAACATGTCGTTCGCCGCGTCGCGGATCAGCGCGCGGGCCCCGGCATCGTCCGCGCCGCCGTCGCCTCCCCGGTCGTCGTCGCCCTCGAACACCACGTGGTGGGGCAGGCCCCGGACCACCGCGACCGGCAGCCCGTCCGCCTTGCCCTTCACCAGCTCGCCGGCCCCGGCCAGTTCGTCGCCCACCGCCGTGACCGTCACGCCCAGCGGGTTGCCGTACATGTCGGTGCCGCCGCGCAGGTCCTGGAGGACCCGCACGCCGGCGGCGCCGATCGCCACGTCGGTCTGGCCCTCGCGCCAGGGGCGCCCGAAGGTGTCGGTGATCACGACGCCGACCTCGACGCCCAGCGTCTCGCGCAGGCCGTCGCGGATGCGGCGCGCGGAGGCGTCCGGGTCCTCGGGCAGCAACAGCACCGTCCCGGCACGGGTGTTGGAGGCGTCGACCCCGGCCGCGGCCATCACGAAGCCGTGCCGGCTCTCCACGATCCGCGCCGGGCCGCGTCGGGCGACCACCCGCACGGTCTCGGCGTCGATGGCGGCCTCGCGGTCGGCGGCCTCCACCACCCGACCCTCGGCCTTGCTGACGATCTTCGAGGTGACGACCAGCACGTCCCCGTGCGCCAGCCCGGGCAGGCCGGGCGCGGTGGCCGCGTCCGCCAGCAGCTTCACCAGGTCGTCGCCGGGGCTCACCTCCGGAATCCCGGGCAGCGCCCAGACCCGGTACGCCGGGACCTCAGCGGAGCCGTTCACACCCGCACCTCCTCGGCGAGCGACAGCGCCTCGTGCGCCATCCGGGCGGTGGCGTCCGTGTCCGTCATCATCAACGGCACGGCCCGGCAGCGGATGCCCGCCGCCTCGACCTCGGGCACGGCGTCCGCGTCCACGGTGTCCACCAGCCAGCCGTCCAGCAGGCCCGACCCGTAGTGCCCGGCCACGGCCGCGGCGGTGGCCTCCACTCCGACGGCGGCCAGCACCTTGTCCGCCATCCCGCGCACCGGGGCGCCCCCCACGATGGGGGAGAGACCCACCACCGGCACCCCGGCGTCGGCGATCGCCTCGCGGATGCCGGGCACGGCGAGGATCGTGCCGACGCTGACCACCGGGTTGGACGGCGGGAAGAGGACGACGTCGGCCGAGGCGATGGCGTCCAGCACGCCCGGCGCGGGCTTGGCCTGCTCGGCGCCGACCGGCACCACGGCCCGCGCGGGCGGGACCGCCCTCAGCCGCACCCAGTACTCCTGGAAGTGCACGGCCTTGCGTCCGCCGTCCTCCGCGTCGATCACCACGTGGGTCTCGACTCGGTCGTCGGTCATCGGCAGCAGCCGCACGCCCGGGTTCCAGCGCGTGCACAGCGCCTCGGTGACGGCGCTGAGGGGGTAGCCCGCGTCGATCATCTGGGTGCGGACGATGTGGGTGGCGATGTCGCGGTCGCCCAGGCCGAACCAGTCCGGTCCGACGCCGTAGGCCGCCAACTCCTCCTTCACCGCGAAGGTCTCGTCGGCGCGGCCCCAGCCCTGCTCCTCGTGGATGCCGCCCCCGAGGGTGTACATCACCGTGTCGAGGTCCGGGCAGACCTTGAGGCCGAAGAGGTGGATGTCGTCCCCGGTGTTGCCGACGACCGTGATCTCGGCGTCGGGCACGGCCTTCTTCAGCCCACGCAGGAAGCGGGCACCACCGATGCCCCCGGCCAGAACCACAATGCGCTGCATAAGGGACAGTCTCTCAGGATGGGGACGCCCCCTTCCGGTCGGGGCGTCAGCCGAGGGACGAGGTCCGGAGCGGGGGGACGTCCCGGTGCGCGGGGGTGCACGCGAGGGCGTGCGGGGGGCGCATCGGCATCTCGGTCAGGCCGGGGAAGTAGACGTGCAGGCTGACGGCCGGTTCGAGCGCGTCGTTGACGACCTCGTGCGCGTAGCCGGGCGCGAAGACCCGCTGGGCGCCCGCGCCGAGCGCGCGGACCCCGCTCGGGCTCCGCTCGGTCAGCTCGCCGTCGAGGACGGTGAGCACCCCGGAGGAGGGGCCGTGATCGTGCGGCCCGCTGCCCTGGCCGGGCACCCAACTCAGCAGCCAGACCTCGTAGCCGGGGCCGGTGCGCAGCCGGTGGTACCAGCGGGTGGTGGCGTCGTACCGGACGAGCGGGGCCCAGCCGGCGCGGTCGGCCGCGATGGCGCGGGCCAGGCCGGCGAAGCCGGCGACGGTGGAGGGGTGGGCGGGGACGGGCGGCAGGAGGTGGGGCACGGCGAGCGGGTCGCCGGCGATCTCGACGTCGCTGTTCACGGTCAAGGTCCTCTGGAGCGAAGGCAGGCGGAGAAGGGGGAAGGTCCCGGAACGGCCGGGAGGCGGGGGAGGCGGAGGCGGTGGGACGCGAAGGAGGGCGCAGAGAGGGCGCAGACGGGAGGCAGAAGGGAAGCAGAGGTGAGGCAGAGCCTCGGAACCCCGCTCGGTGCCTCGGTCGGCGCTCTGGTCAACGCCTCGGCGAACGCCTCAACAACAGCGACAGCGACAGGAGAAGCAGGCAGCGCGAAGGGCCCCGCGGAGGCGGGCCGGGCTGAACGCGCGAATCGCTGGCATGACACCAAGAAGAGCGGGTACCCCGTCTCGCTGTCAAACGGATGGCCCGTTTGGCAGGTGTGATTCACCACATCCGGTCGTGGGGGGCGCTGAAAGGTTTATGCGGGCCGAAGACGGACAGGCGGCGCAACATCCGTATGGAGCAACGCCGTTGTGGATCCGTGATCCAACTGTGATCAACTTCTCTTCGGCGCGTGGAGGGCAACGCGGTCGGAGTCGGTCGCGTCCTTCCGAGCGGGGTGAAGGAGTGAGCGGGATGTCCGATCTGTGTGTCATAGTTTGTGGTGATTTAAGCACTTAATGCAGGGCCTTGGTTCCGCAGGGTGAATAACGGGCCCATTAGCAGATCCCGGCTTGACTCGGGTGGATGCACACACTTGTAATTTCACTCGTGTCGTTCGGCCGGGATCGATAACGACAGCATCACGGGGACGTAAAGACAGACGAGGGGCGCACGCATGACCGAGCTGTTCGAACAACTGCTGGTCGAAGAGGCGGACGAGGAGCTCGGCTGGCAGGAGCGCGCGTTGTGCGCCCAGACCGACCCCGAGTCCTTCTTTCCCGAGAAGGGTGGCTCGACGAGGGAGGCCAAGAAGGTCTGCCTCGCGTGCGAGGTCCGCTCCGAGTGCCTGGAGTACGCCCTCGCCAACGACGAGCGCTTCGGCATCTGGGGCGGTCTGTCCGAGCGCGAGCGTCGCCGCCTGAAGAAGGCCGCCGTCTGACGGACCGCCGGCTCCTCCGCCGTCGAACCGTCGGAACCGGCTCCGGTCTCCCGCCCGACGGACCGACCACCGGCCACCGTCCGTCCGCCGCCTGACGAACCGGCACACACCACCACACAACGCCACACGGTTCCCCCGGCATCCGGTCCGCCTCCCGCTCCACACGCGGGAGGCGGACCGCTGTTCGGGGGCCGTCACACGGGACCCCGAACGACGGGCCGCGCTCAGCCATTAGTGTGGGGGGCCGTCCACGACGCGATCGCCGCCCGTGCGGCACCCGCGTCCGGCTCGATCCACAGCCAGTCCGACGCAGCAGCCTTCCGGGGGGCGACCCCCGGACCCCGGCCGGAGGGCCCCTACCCCGATGTCCGTGCACAGCCACCCGGCGGCCCAGTACGAGGCGGCCACAGCAGCGTTCGCTTCTCCCCAGCCAGGGGCGTTCGGTTCCACCCAGCCACCGGAGTTCCCGCGGCACGTCGTCACCGCCGTGATCGTCGCGCACGACGGCGCGCGCTGGTTGCCCGACGCCCTGGCCGGACTCGTCAACCAGGAGCGTCCGGTGCAGAACATCGTCGCCGCCGACACCGGCAGCGCCGACGAATCCGCCCGACTGCTCACCGAGGCCCTCGGCCCCGACCGCGTCCTGCACCTCGCCCGCCGCACCGGGTTCGGCGCGGCCGTCGACGAGGCGGTCCGCACCGCGCCGGTCATGGGCCCCGACGACCTGCCCTACCTCAAGCGCCCCAGCGGCTGGGACCCGGTCACCCGGACCTGGCGCGACGACGCCTACGACCTGCCCGAACTACCCCACGGCGAGCCCGTCCAGTGGCTGTGGCTGCTGCACGACGACTGCGCGCCCGAACCGGACGCCCTCGCCGAACTGCTGCGGGTCGCCGACGCCAGTCGTTCGGCCGCCGTCGTCGGACCAAAGCTGCGTAGCTGGTACAACCGGCGCCAACTGCTGGAGGTCGGCGTCTCCATCGCCAACAGCGGGCGCCGTTGGACCGGCCTGGACCGCCGCGAACAGGACCAGGGCCAGTACGACCAGGTGCGCCAGGTGCTGTCCGTCTCCACCGCCGGCATGCTCATACGCCGCGACGTCTTCGAGGAGCTCGGCGGCTTCGACCGGCGCCTGCCGCTGATGCGCGACGACGTGGACCTGTGCTGGCGGGCCCAGGCCGCCGGCCACCGCGTGCTCGTCGCCCCGGACGCCGTCCTGCGGCACGCCGAGGCCGCCGCGCGCGAACGGCGCCCCATCGACTGCATGGGGCGGTCGGTCGCCGGCCCCCACCGGGTGGACAAGGCGGGCGCGGTCTACACGCTGCTGGTCAACGCCCCCGGCAAGCTGCTGCCCTGGGTCCTGCTGCGGCTGGTCCTGGGCACTCTGCTGCGGATGGTGGCCTATCTGGTCGGCAAGGTGCCCGGGCAGGCGCTCGACGAATTCACCGGGCTCGCCGGCGTCCTGATGCGCCCCGGCCTCGTCCTCGCCGCCCGGCGCAGACGCGGCAGAGCCGTCGTGAGCCACTCCGACCTGCGCCCCCTCTTCCCGCCGCCCGGCGCGACGGTGCGGGCCACCGTCGAGCAGATCGCGAGCAACCTCACCCGCCGCTCCGACCCCGACCTCTCCGCCGGCGGACGGCACGGCGCCGTCGAGACCGGCCCCGGTGACGAGGACGCCGATTTCCTGGACGTCGAGCAGTTCGCCCGGTTGAAGCGGATCGCCCGCAAACCGGCGCCCGTGCTCTTCGCCCTCCTCCTCGTCGTCTCCCTGGTGGCCTGCCGTGACCTGCTGGGCGGTGGCGCGCTGGCCGGCGGCGCCCTGCTGCCCGCGCCCGGCGACGTCACCGACCTGTGGACGCGTCACCTGGAGTCCTGGCAGCCGGTCGGCGTCGGCGGCTCCGCGTCCGCGCCGCCGTACCTGGCGGTCCTCGCCACGCTCGCCACCGTCTTCCTCGGCAGCACCGGATTCACCCTCACCCTGCTGCTGGTCTGCTCGGTGCCGCTGGCCGGGCTCACGGCCTACTTCGCCTCCCGGCCGCTGGTCGAGTCCCGACTGCTGCGCGCCTGGGGCAGCGTGGCCTACGCCTTCCTCCCCGCCGCCACCGGAGCCCTGGCGAGCGGCCGGCTCGGCACCGCCGTCCTCGCCGTCACCCTGCCGCTGATGGCCCGTGCGGCGGTCGCCGCGGCGGGGCTCCGCGGGAGCGACGAGGGCGGGCCGGGGTGGCGGCCCGTGTGGGCCTGCGCGCTGCTGCTCACCCTCACCACCGCGTTCACCCCGGTGATCTGGCCGATCGCCACCGTGCTCACGCTGGTGGTCGTGGCCCTGCGGGTGCGACAGGGCACCCACGCGGTGGCGTACGCGATCCGCGGCGTCGTGCTGTCGGCGGTTCCGCTGGTGCTGCTCGCGCCGTGGTCGCTGGAGCTGTTGACCGACCCCTCGGCCTTCCTGGACGAGGCCGGGCTGCCGTACGGCGAGGGCACCGCCTCCGCCACCGGACTGCTCGCGCTCAACCCCGGCGGGCCGGGCACCGTGGGCGGCATGCTGTTCATCGGCGTGGTGGCGGCCGCGCTCGCCGCGCTGCTGCGCACCGAGCGGCGCACGGCGATCGTCGCCGCCTGGAGCGCCGCCCTGACCGGTCTGCTCTTCGCCGCCCTCTCGGGCGGGTCGGGATGGGCCGGTCCCGCCACCCTCGTCTACGGGCTGGCGCTGCTGGCCGCCGCCGTGGTCGGCGCCGACGGCGCGTACGAGCGGGTCGCCGCGCAGAGCTTCGGCTGGCGGCAACCGCTCGCGGCGCTCATCGCGCTGGCGGCCGTCGCGGCGCCGCTGGTGGCCGCCGTCGCGTGGATGGCGGCCGGTGCGGACGGGCCGCTGTCGCGGCGCGGCCCGGCGCAGGTCCCGGCGTTCGTCGCGGAGGAGAGCAACACCAGCGACCGGCCGCGCACCCTCGTCATCGACGGCGAGGGCGGCGGCACGGACACCGCCTCCGGCGACGCGACCCGGGTCTCCTACAGCCTGGTGCGCGGCTCCGGCGCCCGCCTGGGCGACGGGGACGTGGCCCACACGGTCGGCGACGACCCGCGGCTGGGCGAGGTGGTCGGCAACCTGGTGGCGGGCTCCGGCGCCGACCAGACCGGTCAGCTCGGCGGCTACGCCGTCCGCTACGTCCTGGTGCGCGACGGAGCGCCCCGGGAGATCGGTCGGGTGCTGGACTCGACGCCGGGTCTGACCAGGCTGAGCGAGCAGGACGGCGGGGCGCTGTGGCGGGTGGACGCCCAGGTCGCCCGCGTCACCATCGTCCCCGGCGAGTCGGGGAAGGACGCGCGCTCCGGCGAGGAGGCCGAGTCGGTCACCGTCCCCGCCGGCCCGGTCGAGGCCCACACCGAGATCCCCGCCGGCCCCGCCGGCCGGGTGCTGCGGATCGCCGACGCGGCCGACCCCGGGTGGCAGGCCACGCTCGACGGGCGCGCGCTGAAGCCGGTCACCGTGGACGGCTGGGCGCAGGGCTTCGAACTGCCCGCCGAGGGCGGCCGGTTGGACCTGACGCACGAAACCTCCCTCGCGCACACCGGATGGGTGTGGACACAGGGCTTCCTGGCGCTGGTGGTGCTGGTCATGGCGCTGCCGGGACGGCGCCGCGAGGTCGACGACGACCTGCCGGAGGCCGAGACGGTGCCCGCGGAGCCCGTGGCGGGCGAGGGGCGCCGGGCACGCAGGCTGCGGGCGGCCCAGGAGGCCGCCGGCGGTCCGCCGCCGGAGCCGGAGGCCCGTCCCGAACCGACACCTGAGCCGGCATCCGAGCCGACCCCCGAACCGGCGCCCGTGCCCGCGGAGCCCGACGTCCGGCCTCAGGACCCGTACGTGCCCCAACAGGACCACGGCGGGTGGGACGGCCGGTACGCCGACCAGTCCGACCCCTACGGCGGGGGCGGACAGCACCGGCCGTCCTACGACGGGTACGACGGATACGGCGGTTACGGTCAAGGGGGTTACCAGGAGGGCTACGGCCAGGGCGCGTACGGCGGCGGCTACGGCCAGGAGGGTTACGGCCACCAGGGCCACGGCCAGGGCGGCCACGACCCGAGCGGCCACGGCACCCCGCAGGACGGCACCACGTACGGCAACAGGAGCGACCACCCATGAACCGCACCGCCTACTCCCTGATCGGCGTGGTCACCGCGCTGGCCGCCGTCACCGGTCTCGCCTCGCTGAACGCCCCCTCCGACGACCCGGCCGCCCCCACGGCGGCGTCCCGGCTCCCGGTGGAACGCTCCACGCTGGTGTGCCCGCAGCCCACCTCCTCGGAGATCGGCGAGACGACGTACACCGCCTTCACCCCCAAGGGCGGCGCGGAGCGGAAGACGGCCGGGAAGGACACGGCCGAGCTGCTGCCCGCCGCGAGCACCCTGGAGGGCGGCGGGCAGAGTGGCGGCAAGGACGGCGACGGGAAGAAGAAGGGACCCGAACCGGTCGCGCCGGTGAAGGAGCCCGGCGTCCCGGTCGTCGCCGAGGTCGACCGCTCCGGGTCCCCCGCGCTCACCGGCTCGGCCGACGGCCGGCTCGCCCCCGGCTGGACGGTTCAGCAGAGCACCCTCGTCACGGCCGGCACCGGCCGCGGGCTGCTGGGTCTGTCGTGCACGGTGCCCGACACCGAGTTCTGGTTCCCCGGCGCGAGCACCGCCGAGGACCGCCACGACTACATCCACCTCACCAACCCCGACGACGCCCCGGCCGTGGTCGACCTGGAGCTGTACGGCAAGGACGGCTCGGTGAGGACCGAGAGCGGGGAGGGCATCAACGTCCCCGCCCGCGCCACGGTCCCCGTGCTGCTCTCCACGCTCTCGCGGGAGCCGGTGACCAACGTGGTCGTGCACGTCGTGGCGCGCAGCGGCCGGATCGGCGCCCAGGTGCAGTCCCTCGACGACGAGCTCGGCGGCGACTGGCTGCCGGCCTCCGTCGCGTCCCGCGACGGCCTGGTGCTGCCCGGCATCCCGGCCGACGCCACCGCCGTGCGCCTGGTGGTCTTCGCCCCCGGTGAGCAGGACGCCGACCTGAAGGTGCAACTGTCGACCCCCACCGGCGTGATCACCCCGGCCGGTCAGGAGACCCTGCACGTCAGGAGCGGGACGACCGTCGCCGTGGACCTCGGGGACATCACCCGGGGCGAGGCGGGGACGCTGCTGCTGAGCCCGACGGAGGAGGGCAAGCGGGCGCCGGTGGTGGCCGCGGCACGGGTGCTGCGCGGCAAGGGGAGCAAGCAGGAGACGGCGTTCGTCCCCGCCACCGCGCCGATCGAGGAGCGCGCGTCCGTCGCCGGCAGCGACGCCGGGGCGCAGAGCGGCGATGACGCGGAAACCGACGCGGAAACGGTGCTCTCCCTGACGGCGCCGGAGAAGGCCGCGAAGGTGCGGGTGACGGCCTCGGCGGGCAGCGACGGCGGCGAGCCGGTGAGCAAGACGTACACCCTCGAGGCCGGCACCACGACGGCCGTGGACGACCTGCGGCCGAACGGCGGCAAGGGGCGGTACGCGCTCACCGTCGAGCGGCTCTCGGGCGGACCGGTGTACGCGGCGCGGACGCTGGGGGTGTCGGAGGACGGCATCCCGATGTTCACCGTGCAGACGCTCCCGGACGACCGGGGCACGGTGGCGGTGCCGCGGAGCGAGCAGGACCTGTCCGTGCTGCTCGACTGAGACGTCCCCCGACCGGGACCCACCTTGACCGGGGCGTCCCCCGACGGGGGCGTCCCTCGACCGAGAGGCCCGGGGCGCCCCGCCCCGGGCCTCAGTCCTGCCCGTACCTTGGGTCGATCGACTCCGGGGCCAGCCCGAGGAGTTCGGCGACCTGCTCCACGACGACCTCGTGGACGAGCAGGGCCCGGTCGTCGCGCGTCCTGGACCGCAGCTCGATGGGGCGCCGGTAGACGATGATGCGGTCGGGTCTGCCGTCCCGCGCCGCCGTGTACCGACCGAGGGGGACGGTGTCCGGACCGTCGCCCCACAGCCCGCCCCAGTCGTCGTCCTCCGCGGACCGGGCGGGCGGTACCTCCTGCACCACGAACTCGACCCTGGCCAGTTGCGGCCACTTCCGCTCCAGCCGGTCCGCCGAGTCGCGCACCAGATCGTCGAAGGCGTCGGCGCGGCTCATGGCGATGGGCACCTGGGGAGGCGCGATGGGGCCGCGCATGCCGCGTCCGTGACGATCCCGGCGACGCGGTCGCGGATCGGGGCGGTGAGGCGGTACAGGGTTGCTCATCATCCTGAGAGTAGCCCTCCGGGGGAGGCCGGGGACCCGCGGCGACGCGGGGCGCTCCCGCGCGCGGAGGCACCGCGGGAGGCGCGACGGGCGGCACCGCGGGACCCCCGGAAGGCAAGCGTCGCCGGTCGGTCGAATCCGAATTCTCCCGGAGCGGTTTCGGTCATCCCTTCGATCGAAGATCGCTCCTCGATGACGGTATCCGAACGAAGCGATAACGGCCCCTCTGTCCGACCCATATCGGGGCTTTTCCGTCACAGGGCAGGTCAGCCGGGGCGCGACCGGCACGCACGGCCCCGGAGAACCGGTACGACACAACCGGGTGACCCGCAGGAGAGTCGTCGCGGCCCGCTCAAGAGTGCGGTACCGTCCAACGTCGTGAGCCCTGTACGTCGCTGTTCGCGCACCGCGTGCGGCCGCCCTGCCGTGGCGACGCTGACGTACGTCTACGCGGACTCGACCGCCGTCCTCGGCCCCCTGGCGACCTACGCCGAACCCCACTGCTACGACCTGTGTTCGGAGCACTCGGAACGGCTGACCGCCCCACGCGGCTGGGAGGTCGTCCGCCTCGCCGTGGACACCGGCCCCGCCCGCCCCAGCGGCGACGACCTGGAAGCCCTGGCCAACGCCGTGCGCGAGGCCGCCCGGACCCCTCGGCGCAGGACCGCCGCCCCCGCCGAACGGCCCGGCCCCGGCGGCGTGCGCGACCACGACCTGATGGAGGTGGCCAGACGAGGCCACCTGAGGGTGCTGCGCTCCCCCGAGAACTGATCCATCCCGGTTACATTTGGGCTGTCACCAGATACTCCAGAAGGGGTGGACCGTGCCTGACCTGTCGCAGATCGTGAAGGCGTACGACGTGCGTGGCGTGGTGCCCGACCAGTGGGACGAAGGCCTCGCCGAACTGTTCGGTGCCGCGTTCGTGCGGGTCACCGGCGCCGACGCGATCGTGGTCGGCCACGACATGCGCCCCTCCTCGCCGGGCCTGTCCCGGGCCTTCGCGCGGGGCGCGGCCGACCAGGGCGCCGACGTCACCGAGATCGGGCTGTGCTCGACCGACCAGCTCTACTTCGCCAGCGGCCGGTTCGACCTGCCGGGGGCGATGTTCACCGCCAGCCACAACCCCGCCCGGTACAACGGCATCAAGATGTGCCGCGCGGGCGCCGCCCCGGTCGGCCAGGACACCGGTCTGGCCGAGATCCGCGCCCTGGTGGAGGAGTGGGCCGACGCCGGCGCCCCCGCACCCGTGGCGGACCGGGGGACGATCGACCAACGGGACGTCCTGGCCGACTACGCCGCCCACCTGCGCTCCCTGGTGGACCTCACCGCCATCCGCCCCCTGAAGGTCGTGGTGGACGCGGGCAACGGCATGGGCGGCCACACCGTGCCCACCGTCCTGAAGGACCTGCCGATCGAGCTGGACGCGATGTACTTCGAGCTCGACGGCACCTTCCCCAACCACGAGGCCAACCCGCTGGACCCGGCCAACATCGTCGACCTCCAGGACCGGGTGCGGAAGACCGGCGCCGACATCGGACTGGCCTTCGACGGCGACGCCGACCGCTGCTTCGTCGTCGACGAGCGCGGCGAGCCGGTCTCGCCGTCGGCCGTCACCGCCCTGGTCGCGGCCCGCGAACTGGCCAAGCACCCGGGCTCCACGGTGATCCACAACTGCATCACCTCCTGGTCGGTCCCCGAGGTCGTGAAGGAGGCGGGCGGCATCCCGGTGCGCACCCGGGTGGGCCACTCCTTCATCAAGGAGGAGATGGCCCGGACCGGAGCGATCTTCGGCGGCGAGCACTCGGCGCACTACTACTTCCGCGACTTCTGGAACGCCGACACCGGCATGCTCGCCGCCCTCCACGTCCTGGCCGCGCTCGGCGGGCAGGAGGGCACCCTGTCGGAACTGGTCGCCCAGTACGACCGCTACGCCTCCTCCGGCGAGATCAACAGCACCGTCGACGACCAGGCCGCCCGCGCCGCCGCCGTCAAGGCCGCCTACGCCGACCGCCGGGGAGTGGAGCTGGACGAGCTGGACGGCCTGACGGTCACCGCGCCCGGCGACTGGTGGTTCAACCTCCGCCCCTCCAACACCGAGCCGCTGCTGCGCCTGAACGTCGAGGCCCGCGACGCGGAGACGGTCGCGCGGGTCCGCGACGAGGTGCTGGCCGTCGTCCGCGGCTGACCCGAGCCCGAACGTGCCCGAACGCCCCCGGCCCGCCGGGAGCCGCACGCCGCCCCCGGATGTCCACGGGTCGTCCACGGTGCGACACCCGCGGGTGGCGTGTCGCGTGCCGGCGGTACGCTGACCGCACGACCGCACTTCCTCGAAGGGACGCACACCCATGCCGCTCGAAGCCGGCCTCCTGGAGATCCTCGCCTGCCCGGCGTGTCACTCCCCGCTCCGCGAGGAGGGCGACGAACTGATCTGCGGCGGCGCCGAGTGCGGGCTGGCCTACCCCGTCCGGGACGGCATCCCCGTCCTCCTCGTCGACGAGGCACGCCGCCCCGCCTGACCACCCCGGCGACCGGAGAGGCCGCACATGCTGGACGAGACCCTGCTCGACGCCCCCGAGGCCCTGGCCGGGGCCGACACCCACGGGCTGCTGCGCGAAGCCGCCGCGTCCGGGGCCCGCGTCCGTACGGCCCTCCGGCACGCAGCCGAGGCGGGGCTGACCGACCTGCGCCCCGAAGGGCGCCCCCGCGGGGTCCTCGTGGCGGGGACGGGCCCCGCCGTCTCCTGCGTCGCCGACCTCCTCGGGGCCTTCGGCAACGGCGCCGTCCCCGTCACCCTGCTCCGCCCGACCGGCCCCCGGGCGTCCCCCGGCGCCCTGCGCTGGACGCTGCCCGGCTGGGTCGGACCGCTGGACCTGCTGCTGCTCGCCACACCCGACGGCACCGAGGCGGGCCTGGCCGAACTCGTCGAGCAGGCGTACCGCAGGGGCTGCACCGTGGTCTCCGTCTGCCCCGCCAAGGCCCCGCTGGCCGATGCGACGGCCCAGGCCCGCGGCCTGTCCGTGCCCCTCGCCGCCGTGCCGGGCCAACGGTACGAGGGCCCCGACCCCCGCGACGCCTACGAGCAGCCGCGGCAGAGCCCGCCCGCCGCCCCCGGCGTCCTGTGGGCGCTGCTCACCCCGCTCCTCGTCCTGGTCGACCGGCTGGGCCTGGCCACCGCCGAGTCCGCCGGCCTCCACGCGCTCGCCGACCGGCTCGACCGGGTCGCCGAGCGCTGCGGCCCCGCTGCCGCCACCTACAACAACCCGGCCAAGGCCCTGGCCACCGAGTTCTCCGGCGCGCTGCCGCTGCTGTGGAGCGAGGGCACCGTCGCGGACGCCGCGGCCCGCCACTGCGCCACCACCCTCACCGCGCTCGCGGGCCGCCCCGCGCTGGCGGCCGGACTGCCCGAGGCGATGACCGTCCACGGCGCGCTGCTCGACGGCGCGCTCTCACGCGACGACACGGACGACTTCTTCCGCGACCGCGTGGAGGAGCCGGAGCCGCCGCACACCCGGATCGTCCTGCTGCGGGAGGGCGCCCCGACGGCCGACTCCGCCGCCGTCGCCGCCCGCGACCTGGCGTACGGGCACGGCACCCCGGTCAGCGAACTGGAACCGGCCGAGGGCAGCGGCCCGTTGGAGATCGCCGCCGAACTGCTGGCCACCCTCGACTTCGCCGCCGTATACCTCACGCTCGCCACCGGCGAGCGGCCCTGACGGGCCCGACGGGCGGCCCCGAACCGAACCGGACGAGCACCCAAGGACACCACCCGGCATGGACCTCCTCGCCAACACCGTGCGCCCCTATGCCTGGGGCTCCACCACCGCCATCCCCGAACTGCTCGGCACCGAGCCGACCGGCGAACCGCAGGCCGAACTGTGGATGGGAGCCCACCCGGGCGCCCCGTCACGGGTCGACCGCGGCGCGGGCGAGACGCCCCTGTCGGAGGTGATCGAGGCCGATCCCGAGGGCGAGTTGGGCGCGGAGACCGTCCGCGCCTTCGGACCGCGCCTGCCGTTCCTGCTGAAGGTGCTCGCGGCGGCCTCGCCGCTCTCGCTCCAGGTGCACCCCGACCTCGTCCAGGCCAGGGAGGGCTTCGCCGACGAGGAGGAGCGCGGCGTCCCCGTCGACGCCCCGCACCGCAACTACAAGGACGCCAACCACAAGCCCGAACTCGTCTGCGCCCTCACCCCCTTCACCGGCCTGTGCGGCTTCCGCCGCCCCGCGGAGACCGCCGAGCTGCTGGAGGCCCTGGACGTCGACCGGCTCAAGCCGTACGCGGACATCCTGCGGGCCCAGCCCGAGGACGAGGCGCTGAGCGAGGTGCTGACCGCCGTCCTGTCGGCCGAGCGGGAGGCGATGGCCGAGACCGTCGACGCGGCGGCGCGGGCGGCCCGGCGGCTCGGCGCCGAGGATGGGCCCCACGCCCCGGAGTACGCCGCCTACGCGGGCATCGCGGACCACTACCCCGGCGACCCGGGCGTGCTGGCGGCGATGCTCCTCAACGTCGTGCGCCTGGAGCCCGGAGAGGCCCTCTACCTGGGCGCCGGCGTCCCGCACGCCTACCTCGACGGTCTCGCCGTGGAGTTGATGGCCAACTCCGACAACGTGCTGCGCTGCGGCCTCACCCCCAAGCACGTGGACGTGCCCGAACTGCTGCGCGTCGTCCGCTTCGAGCCGGTCGACCCGGACGTGCTGCGGCCGGAGGCGACGCCCGACGGCGAGGAGGTGTACGCGACGCCCGTCGACGAGTTCCGGCTCTCCCGCCACGTCCTGACGCCGCGGTCCGCGCCGCGCGTGCTGGACGACCGCACCCCCCAGATCCTGCTGTGCACGGACGGGGAGATCACCCTGCGGCGGGCGGACGGCGGGACGGACCGGAACGAGGGAAGCGCCGAACTGGTCCTCGGAAAGGGCCGGTCGGCCTTCGTTCGGGCCGGAGAAGGTGTGAGGGCCTTCGGCAGCGGTACTCTCTTCCGCGCGACCGTGGCGGTCTAGCCGCGGCCGGAGCACGGGCCCGCTGTCCTCAACCCTCCCCAGGAGAGTCACCCTGCCATGAGTGCATCAGGCGGAACCAAGGCGATCGTCGCGGCGCTGGGCGCCAACCTGTCCATTGCCGTGGCCAAGTTCGTGGCGTTCGCCTTCAGCGGCTCCTCGTCGATGCTCGCGGAGGGCGTCCACTCCGTGGCCGACTCGGGCAACCAGGCGCTGTTGCTGCTCGGCCGCAAGCGGTCGCAGCGGAAGGCGAGCGAGGAACACCCCTTCGGGTACGGCCGCGAGCGCTACATCTACGCCTTCCTCGTCTCCATCGTCCTGTTCAGCGTCGGCGGGCTCTTCGCGGTCTACGAGGGCTACGAGAAGATCAAGCACCCGCACGAACTGGACCATTGGTACTGGCCGGTGGGCGTCCTGGTCTTCGCGATCATCGCCGAGACGTTCTCCTTCCGCACGGCCGTCAAGGAGTCCAACGAGGTCCGCGGCACGCAGTCGTGGACGGCGTTCGTCCGACGGGCCAAGGCGCCCGAACTGCCGGTCGTGCTGCTGGAGGACCTGGGCGCCCTGATCGGTCTCATCCTGGCCCTGTTCGGCGTCGGGCTGGCGCTGCTGACCGGCGACCCGATCTGGGACGGTATCGGCACCGTCTGCATCGGCGTGCTGCTCATCCTCATCGCGATCGTCCTCGCCGTCGAGACCAAGTCCCTGCTGCTGGGCGAGGGAGCCGACCCGGCCTCCCTCGTCAGGATCCGCGAGGCGATCGTCGACGGCGAGCTGGTCACCCGCGTCATCCACATGCGCACGCTCCACCTCGGCCCGGAGGAACTGCTGGTCGCCGCCAAGATCGCGGTGGAGAGCCGCGAGTCCGCGGCGGAGGTCGCCCGGGCGATCGACGAGGCCGAGAGCCGCATCCGCGAGGCGGTCCCGATCGCCCGGGTGATCTACCTGGAACCGGACATCTACCGGACGGAGGCCACCGGCGCCACCGGCGCCACCGGCGCCACCGGGACCGCCGGGGCCAGGACGTCCTGACCCGAGAGCCCGACCCGAGAGCCCGACCCGAGGAGCGGCGGAACGTCCGACACGAGGGCGAACGGCGCTGGTGACGGCCGGGGCACGAGCGTGCCCCTGGCCGGAACCGTGCGGCGACCCGCCCCCCGTTCCCACCCTGCGCCGACCGGGTGACGCGCCGAGCGTGTAGATTCGATGGGGCACAGACGTCGCTGCTGATGGCGGTCGGGCGACCCCACGGGTCGGCCGAGGGAGAGAGGGCCTCCGACGGACTGCGCTGCGGTCAGGGGACAGGTACGCCCACAGGCGCGTACGCGCCGAGGACACACGACGGCACAGGAGCCGTGTGCCCTCCCGCGCCCGTCCGCCGCCGCAGACCAGCCGGCCGAACCACCTCGACCAACCTCCGAGGAGCAGCTCGCAATGACGACGACCGACACCACTCGGGACTTCAAGGTCGCCGACCTCTCCCTGGCCGCCTTCGGCCGCAAGGAGATCACCCTCGCCGAGCACGAGATGCCCGGCCTGATGGCGATCCGCGCCGAGTACGCCGAGCAGCAGCCACTGAAGGGCGCCCGGATCACCGGATCGCTGCACATGACGGTGCAGACCGCGGTGCTGATCGAGACCCTGGTGGCGCTGGGCGCACAGGTGCGCTGGGCGTCCTGCAACATCTTCTCCACCCAGGACCACGCCGCCGCGGCCATCGCCGTCGGCCCCGACGGCACCCCCGAGGACCCCAAGGGCGTGCCCGTCTTCGCCTGGAAGGGCGAGACGCTGGAGGAGTACTGGTGGTGCACCGAGCAGGCGCTGACCTGGCCGGACACCCCGTCCGGCGGCCCGAACATGATCCTGGACGACGGCGGTGACGCCACACTGCTGGTCCACAAGGGCGTGGAGTACGAGAAGGCCGGCGCCGTGCCCGACGTCTCCACCGCCGAGTCCGAGGAGCACGCCGTCATCCTCGGGCTGCTGGCCCGCACCCTGCGCGAGAACCCGCGCAAGTGGACGGCCCTGTCCTCCGAGATCCGCGGCGTGACCGAGGAGACCACCACCGGGGTCATGCGCCTGTACGAGATGCAGCGCGAGGGCTCCCTGCTGTTCCCCGCGATCAACGTCAACGACTCGGTGACGAAGTCGAAGTTCGACAACAAGTACGGCTGCCGCCACTCGCTGATCGACGGCATCAACCGGGCCACCGACGTGCTGATCGGTGGCAAGACCGCGGTGGTCTGCGGCTACGGCGACGTCGGCAAGGGCTGCGCGGAGTCGCTGCGCGGCCAGGGCACCCGTGTCATCGTCACCGAGATCGACCCGATCTGCGCCCTCCAGGCGGCGATGGACGGCTACCAGGTCGCCACCCTGGAGGACGTGGTGGAGACCGCCGACATCTTCATCACCGCCACCGGCAACAAGGACATCATCCTGGCCGAGCACATGGCGCGGATGAAGCACCAGGCGATCGTGGGCAACATCGGCCACTTCGACAACGAGATCGACATGGCCGGCCTGGCGAAGATCCCCGGCGTCGTCAAGGACGAGGTCAAGCCGCAGGTCCACACCTGGACCTTCCCCGACGGAAAGTCGATCATCGTGCTCTCCGAGGGGCGGCTGCTGAACCTGGGCAACGCCACCGGACACCCGTCGTTCGTGATGTCCAACAGCTTCGCCAACCAGACCATCGCCCAGATCGAGCTGTTCACCAAGCCCGACGCCTACCCGACCGGGGTGTACGTGCTGCCCAAGCGGCTGGACGAGAAGGTCGCCCGGCTCCACCTGGAGGCCCTCGGCGCCAAGCTGACCACGCTCCGCCCGGAGCAGGCCGACTACATCGGCGTCCCGGTGGAGGGCCCCTTCAAGCCCGACCACTACCGCTACTGACACCGCCACCGACCACGTGCCCGCCCGGCCCCGCGCACGGGCCGACCACGGCGGCCACCGGTCGGCAGTCACGCGACAGGCGTCAGGCCCCCGCCCCCGGCGGGGGCCTGACCCGTGAAGGAGCACCGATGCCCAGCGGTCGCTACTCGCTCCACGACCCGTACGACCACACCCCCCTCGGCGAGGAGCGTTTCCAGTGCGCCCCCGGCCCCACCGGCTGGCGCTACGTCTCGCGGACCACCGCCCCCTCCGGCGAGCACACGGGCTCCGTCGACCTCACCCTGGACGACCTCGGCCGCCCCCTCCGTCTCGAACTCCACACCACGGACTGGCAGGTCCGCGGCGGCATCCTCGACGGCGTGACGTGGGTCCGCACCGACGCGACCGGCGAACACGCCCGGGAGGGCAACGCGCCCGCGCACGGATTCACCGGCGCGTCCCCCGCCTTCCTCGTCGCCGCGGCCCGACTGCTGCGCCCCGCGCTCGGCGCACCCGCCACCCGCGTCCGCCTCGTCTCCTTCGCACCCCCCGTGCTCGCCCCGCGCACCCTCGACCGGACGTGGGCGCTGCTGGACAGCGAGGCACACCCCACCGACAGCGGCCCTCTGGTCGTGGACCACTACCGGGTCGGCGATCCTGAGACGGGCGAGGAGCACTCCGTCCACATCGCCGGGGACGTCGTCCTGGCGGCCCCCGGCATCGAGCTGGAGGACCTGGACTCCCCACCCTCGACGTTCACCTGACCCGACACCGGACCCCTTCACCCGTCAGGCCGCCCGTCGGGTCCGCGCGTCAGGCGGGCGGCACGAAACCGGTGCGCGGTCCCTCCGCCCCTCGACCCGCCTCCGGACCGGCGGCGGACGGCCGCCCGTCCGGCCCCGGGCGTTCCGCGGCCGGCGAGGCCGGCGCGGAGGGAGAGGGAGACGGGGAGGGAGGAGCGAAGGAGGACGGTGGGGCGGACGCGACCGGCGGGGGCGTCGGGGCGGCGGGCACGCCGTCCGGCCGCCCCGCACCCGGCCACGCCCCGAAGGCCCGCTGCGCGTCGCGCCCCTGCCGCTCGGCCACCACACCGGACAGGTACGCGGCCGGCGGCATGCCCTCCGGCACCGGCGCCCCCGTGAAGGACGCGACATCGGACGCCAGCTTCTGGGCCATCGACCAGCTCACCTGCGGATCGAGCTGGTCCACCCGCAGCAGGTACTGCCGTACGGCCAACCACAGCCCGTCCGGCACCCGCGACAGGTCCAGCTCCCTGAAGTGGGAGGCCACCCACGGCGGCGGAGGCGGCACCGGCATCGGACGCGCCACAGGAATCCGCTCCCGCACCACCAGCGTCCCGGCGAACACGTCCCCCAACCGCCGCCCCCGCGCGGAGATCAACGAGGCGATGCACGCGACGACTCCCACCGACATCTGGATCTCGACGAAGCCCAGCGCCCCGCGGACCAGCGCGTGCCGGAAACGGATCGGACCGCCGTCCTCCCGCACCACCCGCAGCCCGCACACCAGCTTTCCCAGCGAGCGGCCGTGGCTCAGGGTCTCGACCGCGACCGGCCCGCCCATCAGCACCAGCACCAGCAGTGCGACGGCGACCGCGGCCGTGGCCGCCGCGTCCAGCGAACCGGTGGCCGACAGCAGGGCCATCGACAGCGCCAGGTAGACGCCCCAGAGCACGACCAGGTCGATGAAGACGGCCAAGGCCCGGCTGGGCAGCCGCGCGGGCCGCAGCCCGAGCACCACCGCGTCACCTGTCACGAGCTGACTCACCCGGCACGCCTCCTCGCCATCGCCGCGGAACCCCCGTACGTCGCGCACGCCGGGTACGGACAGTCTGCCGCCAGGAGTCGGCCGACCGCCAAGCAGCCCGAGAACGGCCGGGCGTCATCTGCGAAGCTCTCCCCATGGACCTCGATGTCTTCGTCACAGCCCACCGGGCCGAGTGGGACCGCCTGGAGGAGCTCCTGCGCCGCCGTCGCCGTCTCACCGGAGCCGAGGCGGACGAGCTCGTCGCGCTCTACCAGCGCACGTCCACCCACCTGTCGCTGGTGCAGTCCAGCGCGCCCGACCCCGCGCTGACCGGCCGCCTGACCTCCCTCGTCGCCCGCGCCCGCAGCGCGGTCACGGGCGCCCGCCGCTCCACCTGGCGGGACGCGGGACGGTTCTTCGCCGTCGGTTTCCCGGCCGCCGTCCACCGAGCCCGGCACTGGTGGATACCGACGGCCCTGCTCTCCACGCTCGTCGCCGTCGTCATCGGCTGGTGGATCGGCACGCACCCCGAGGTCCAGTCCGCCATCGCGGCTCCGGAGCAACTCCGTGAGATGACGCGCCCCGGCGGCCAGTACGAGACGTACTACTCCAGCCACCCGGCGGCCTCCTTCGCGGCCCAGGTCTGGACGAACAACGCACAGGCGGCGGCGATCTGCCTGATCTTCGGCGCCTTCCTCGGAATACCGGTGCTGTGGGTGCTGTTCCAGAACATGCTGAACATCGGGATCGGCATCGGCCTGATGGCCTCGGCGGGCCGTCTCGACACCTTTCTCGGCCTGATCCTCCCGCACGGCCTGCTCGAGTTGACCGCCGTCTTCGTCGCGGCCGGCACGGGCCTCCGGTTGGGCTGGACGGTCATCGACCCGGGCCCGCGCAGCCGTCGGGCGGCTCTGGCGGAGGAAGGACGCGCGGCCATCGGCATGGCGCTCGGCCTCGCCGCGGTGCTCTTCGTCTCGGGCGTCATCGAGGGCTTCGTGACTCCCTCCGGACTGCCGACCTGGGCACGGATCACCATCGGGGTCGTGGCCGAAGTGGCCTTCCTGGCCTACGTCCACCTGCTGGGAGCCAGGGCGGTACGGGCCGGAGAGATGGGTGACGTGGAGGCCGCGGACCGCCCCGCGGAGGTCCCCACGGCGGCCTGACAGGGCCCGAGAGGGGCGGATGTGCATCAGGGCCCGCGGACCTGGTACGGTTCTGATCGTTCCGAGGCGCCCTCTTGACGGGGGGACCTCTGGGGCGTAGAGTTCAGAAGTTGCCCGGGGGTGTAAGCTCCGAGGGCAGGCAGATGAACATCATCTCGCCCCGGCCGTGAGTCCGAGGACTCCGGCGGAGCATTCCGAATTCCTGTTGGGAAAGCGAAGCCGATTTCAATCGGACAGAGCGATTCTGATAGAGTCGGGAACAGCGAAGGGAAGCGCCCGGAGGGGCCCCGAGGAGGGGTGTCGAAGGAAGCGTCCGTTCCTTGAGAACTCAACAGCGTGCC
>NZ_JODL01000020.1 GCF_000718985.1 Streptomyces megasporus
GCGTGAACGTCCTGTGGGCGATGATCCGTGACGGTGAGTGTTACCACGCTTCACCTCCCGTCACTGCTGTGGCTTGACAACCCGATTGGGAAGCTCCTTGTACAGGGCTTCCGCCTGCGACCGGGCCCGTCGCACCCTGCGCGCGTGTGCGCGCAACCGTCGCAGCCGCTCGGGAAGCTGAGCCGAGAGCTCCGCGCGCCGGACGGCCCCCCGAGCGAGGACATCGGCGTGGGCGAGAACGACGGTGATGGGACCGGCGAGCGAGGCGTGGTCCAGGGCCTCGGCGATCTCCGGGGCGCAGATCCCGTTCATGCGGGCGAGGACGGCCTCTTGCAGGGCGGTGAAGTCGTCGGCGAGGCGACGGATCAGCTCGGTGTGCTCGGTGATCGTCACAAGGGCCTTCCAGGTCGCGGGTGGTGGTGAACGGGGCCGCACACGGTGTGCGATCGGTACGTGGGGGCGGGAGCCGTGGGCGGGGCCGGTACGGGGCGGGGCGGTCGGCCGAGCGGGGCCCGGCGTCAGGGCTCCACGTCGCGGGCCTGTTCAGCCCCACCGGCCCCGGATCTTCCGGCCCAACTCGCCGTGCGGGTCGAGGAGCGCGCCCGCGACGCGGCCGGCGGAGTCCTTCACACCGCCGCTGAAGTTGAGCCGGCCGGTGGAGCCGACACTGGCGCAGACGCCGTCCCAGTAGGCGGGTTCGCGCTCCCAGCGGACGTCGGCGAGCAGGCGCTCGACCGTCTCGTGGCTCATGGCGTCACCGGGGGCGCACCAGGGGGTGGTGCGGTGCAGCAGGATGCCGAGGCCTGCCATCACGGCCGGTGCGGTGATCGCGCTGCGCCGGGCGAAGTCCGGGAAGCGGTCCCCGATCAGCCGGGACACCAGACGGATGACGACCGTCTCCACCTCGTCGGCGTCGGTGCCGGGCGGCAGGTCGCCCTCGTGGACGTTGGCCGCCGAGTATTGCACCCCCTTGCTGCCGAAGACGGTGGTGACGATCAGCGTCCGCAGCGCGGACAGCGTCACGACCTCCTTGTCGGCCTTGGTGAGCTGCCGCTTGCCGGTGTTGACCAACGTGCCGAACGGCATCCGCCGGCCGTCCGACTCGACTTCGAGCTTCTCGCCGACGGTGTAAGCCAGGCGGGTGGCGAAGTCGCGCTGGTCCATGGACATGGCCAGGTTCTTGGCGACGTCGATGCCCTTGACGTTGCGGTCGTAGAAGATCTGCCGCGCGTCCGCCGGGGAGAGCCCCAGGTAGAGCTCGAAGGGGATGCGGACCCGCCGGCCGAGCTCGGCGTAGGTGAGGCCGAAGGATTCCGGGTCCTGGTAGATGTCGTGCCAGGCGGTGGTCTGGGTCTCGCCGTCGATGGCGATCACCATGGCGTCCGGGGCGACGGTCAGCGTCCGCAGGCCCGAGCCGGGGACCAGCTCGTCGCTCATCGCGGCGATCTCGTCCGCGTGCCAGAGCGTGATCGGGGGCGTGGACCAGGCGGAGCCGTGCTTGCCGAGGATGCCGGCGGCGATGTACTCGGCGTAGGCCGGGATGTTCCTGCCCTTCTGGGACTTCAGCGTCCGCTGCACGGTCGCGCGCAGCTCGGCGTGGCGCCGGTCGTGCCCGGAAGCGGTCTTGAGGGCGCGCGGGTCCTCCTCCTGACGCGGCGACGGCACGAGACGTACCAGCGTCGCGAGGGACATGGTGCCGATGACCGCGTCCTCGCGGAACGGCATGACGGTGAGCGGGATTCCTTCCGGGGTGCCGCTCGGCATGGTCAGACGCATGGGTTCCCCCTGAGTGGTGGACGGTCGGCCGTCGCCCGGCTCTCCAGGCGCCACGCCTCTCCCGGCCTCCCGCCGAGAGGGACGGGGGCAGGACGAGGGGCTGGGCGCTCGCGGACATGGCTGTGGCAAGGAAAGTGACGCTTCACGCCGGGGAGCGCCGCTCACCGTCGGAAGCGTCTCCATGAAAGCATGAGAACGAAAGCATCGTCCAACAGCTTGCAGGAGTTGACGCGTGCTGTAGGGTGTTACCACGCCGACCATCGGAGCCAGGACCACCCATGCCGCAGCCATCCGCACCATCCGCCCAGGTGACAGCCGCCGAGATCTCCCGCATCGCGGGCGTCACGCGCGCCACCGTCAGCAACTGGCGACGCCGGCACGACGACTTCCCGGCCCCCTCGGGCGGCACGGACAGCAGTCCGCTGTACGACCTGGAGGAGGTCCGCGCCTGGCTCGCCTCACGCGGGCAGCGCACGGCGGCCACGCCCAGCGGGGAGTTGCGCACCACCCTGCGCCTCCGCGAACCGGCCGCCGCCGGCACGTCCGACCTGCTCCTGCTGGTCCTGGCCGCCGCCCGCCGCCCCGCCGACGGCCTCACCGACCTGCTCGCGCTGCCCGACGCCGACCTGGTGAAGCAGGCGAACGACGCGGCGGCCGGAGTCGCGGACGTGGCGCCGACCACCGAACCCGTCCGGTTCACCCCCGCCGACACCGCGGTCCTGCGCGCCCTGCTGCTCTGCGTCCGCGACGAGGGCGCGCAGGCGGCACTGGGCGTACTGGCGGAGCGGGAGTTGGAGGACAGCGCCGCCAGCGGCGCCTACCAGACCCCGGCCCCGCTCGCCGACCTGCTGGCCCGTCTGCTCCCGGGCTCCCCGGCCCGCGTCCTCGACCCCGCCTGCGGCAGCGGCGCCCTGCTGACGGCCGCCGCCGCACGCGGCGCGCGCGAGCTGTACGGGCAGGACAACCTCCCCGTCCAAGCACGGCGCACCGCGGTCGGCCTGACCCTGACGGCCGAGAAGGGCGCGGACGTCACCGTGCGCACGGGCGACAGCCTGCGCGCCGACGCCTTCCCCGACCTCACCGTCGACGCCGTGCTGTGCAACCCGCCCTACGGCGACCGGAACTGGGGCCACGACGAACTGGCCTACGACCCGCGCTGGGCGTACGGCTTCCCGCCCCGCGCCGAGTCCGAACTGGCCTGGATCCAGCACGCGCTGGCCCACCTCGAACCGGGCGGCCACGCCGTGCTGCTCCTCCCGCCGGCCACGGCGTCCCGCTCCTCCGGCCGTCGCATCCGCGCCGAGCTGATCCGCAGCGGCGCGCTGCGAGCGGTGGCGGCGCTGCCCCCGGGGGCGGCGATCCCGCTCCACATCGGGCTGCAGGTGTGGGTGCTGCAACGCCCGGAGCCGACCCGGCCCGCGTACCAGACGGTGCTCTTCGTCGACACCGCGGGCGAGCCCACGGCTCCGGCGCGCGGCGGAAGCCGTGCCGGCGCGGTGGACTGGGCGCGGGTGACCGAGCAGATCCTCTCCGCGTGGACGGTGTACGCCGAGGACCCGGACGGGTTCGAGGCGCAGGCCGGTGTGGCGCGGGCGGTGAGCGTGGTCGACCTGCTCGACGACGTGGTCGACGTGACCCCGGCCCGGCAGGTGCGTGCCTCCCAGGCGGACATCGACCCGCGGGAGCTGGCCCGTAAGGCCGCGGCGGCCCGCGAAGAACTGGCGGCGGCGGTGCGGACGGTGG
This sequence comes from Streptomyces megasporus, assembly GCF_000718985.1. GTDB lineage: Bacteria > Actinomycetota > Actinomycetes > Streptomycetales > Streptomycetaceae > Streptomyces > Streptomyces megasporus. Next base: position 3,520 of record NZ_JODL01000020.1, read on the forward strand.
CCGAACTGGCCGGCACGGCGCCGTGGGACGCCGCGGGGGTCTCGGCCCGCGAGTGGCGCACGGCCACGGTGTCGGACCTGGCGCGGGGCGGGGCGCTGAAGGTGCTGCGTACGGTTCCCACCTCGACGCGGGCTACGGTCGCCGAGACGGAGGACGTGGGGGCGGGCGCCGACGGCGGAGAACACCGTCCTGTCCTGACGGGCGACGACATCGCCCGCGGGACGGGACCGACGGGACAGGTCCTGGACGCGCAGGCCGAGCAGATGCCGGAGATCGCCGTGGGCGACGTCCTGGTCCGCAACCTGGTCGGCGGCAGCGGCCCCATGGCCCGGCTCGCGGGCGAGGCGGAGGCCGGTGCCCTGCTGGGGGCCGGCGTCCACCTGTTCCGGCCGGACCCGGCACGGCTTGACCCCTGGTTCCTCTTCGGTTTCCTCAGCTCCGAGGCCAACCTGGCCGGCGCCTCGACCGGCAGCTCCACGCTCCACCTCAACCCGGGGCGGCTGCGCGTACCGCTGCTGCCACTGGCGGAGCAGCGCCGGTACGGCGAGGCCTTCCGCCACGTCGAGGCGCTGCGTGAACAGGCGCGGCGCGCGCGGGACTTGGCCGAGGAGACGGCACGGCTCGTGAGCGGGGGGCTCACGGGCGGGCAGTTGGTGCCGGAGTCCACCGAGGCTCTGGAGCTACCCCCACTCTTGATGCGGACGGGTGAGGAACGAATCCTCCCGCCGCACTCACAGTCATCCGTACCGGCCCCGGAAGGGAAGCGGAAGAAGTCTTGAACATCAGCAAGCACACGGAGTTGGCGAACCGCGCGTGGTCCGTCGCCGACCTCCTGCGGGGGGACTACAAGCAGTCCGACTACGGCAAGGTCATCCTGCCGTTCACGGTGCTGCGGCGACTGGAGTGCGTGCTGGAACCGACCCGCGAGAAGGTCGCCGAGGTCGCGGAGCGGTACAAGGACAGCGACATCGACCCGGACCGCTTCCTGCGCCGGGCCTCGGGCCACGCCTTCTACAACAGGTCCCGTCTGACCCTGAAGAAGATCGCGGCGGACCCGCAGAACGCGGCGAAGAACCTCGCGGTGTACATCGGGGCGTTCTCCGACAACGCCCGCGGCGTGCTGGACCGCTTCGAGTTCGCCCAGCAGATCAAGCGGCTGGACGGCGCGGGGCTGCTCTACCGGGTCATCGGCAAGTTCACCGACCTGGACCTGCGTCCCGAGGTCGTGCCCAACCACAACATGGGCTACATCTTCGAGGAGCTGATCCGCCGCTTTTCCGAGCAGTCCAACGAGACGGCCGGTGAGCACTTCACACCGCGCGAGGTCATCCAGCTCATGGTGCGGCTGCTCGTCGCCCCGGACGGCGACGCGCTCCAGCTTCCCGGCGCGGTGCGCACGGTGCTGGACCCGGCCTGCGGCACGGGCGGCATGCTCTCCGCGATGGACGACCTGATCACGGAGCTCAACCCGGACGCCACGGTGGAGGTGTACGGGCAGGAGCTCAACCCCGAGTCCTGGGCGATCTGCCGGTCCGACCTCATGATCAAGGGCCAGAACCCGGAGAACATCGCCTTCGGCAACTCCTTCTCCGACGACGGCCACGCACGCAGGACCTTCGACTACATGCTGGCCAACCCGCCGTTCGGCGTGGAGTGGAAGAAGGTCAAGGACGAGGTCGAAGCCGAACACAAGACGCTCGGCGAGGCCGGCCGCTTCGGCGCGGGCCTGCCGCGCATCAACGACGGCTCACTGCTGTTCCTCCAGCACATGATCTCCAAGATGAAGCCGGTCAACGTGGACGGCGGGGGCGGCTCGCGCCTCGCGATCGTCTTCAACGGCTCGCCGCTGTTCACCGGCGCGGCCGGCTCGGGTGAGTCGGAGATCCGCCGCTGGATCCTGGAGAACGACTGGCTGGAGGGCATCGTCGCCCTGCCGGACCAGCTCTTCTACAACACCGGCATCTCGACCTACTTCTGGATCCTGACCAACCGCAAGAGCCCGGACCACAAGGGCAAGGTCGTCCTGCTGGACGCCCGCGACCAGTGGCAGAAGATGCGCAAGTCGCTGGGCGACAAGCGCAAGGAGCTAGGCAAGGAGCACATCGCCACGGTCGTCAAGCTGTACGGCGAAGCCCTCGACGTGGCGAAGAACCCGGAACACCCGCTGCACGGCAAGGTCAAGGTCTTCCGCAACGAGGCCTTCGGCTACCAGCGGATCACGGTGGAACGCCCGCTGAAGCTGCGGTTCGAGATCACGGAAGAGTCGCTGGCGGCGCTGGAGGCGTCCAAGGCGATCCAGAAGCTTCCCCAGGCCCCGGTGCTGGCAGACGCCTTCAAGTCCCTGATGGGCACGAGCTGGGCCACGAAGCAGGAGGCCTGGCTCGCCCTGAAGGACGCGGTGGTCCAGGCCGGCGGGACGTGGCCCACCAGCACCCCGTTCTACAAGGCGCTGCGCGAGGTCGTCGGCGTGCGGGACCCGGAGGGCGAGGTCCAGCTCGTCAAGGGCAGGCCGGAGCCGGACCCGGAACTTCGAGATTACGAGAACGCACCGTTGGGTGAGGATATCGATGAGTACCTGAAGCGGGAGGTCCACCCATACGTGCCGGACGCGTGGATCGATCACAGCAAGACGAAAATCGGGTACGAAATTCCGTTCACACGGCACTTCTACGTTTATGAGCCGCCTCGACCTTTGGCTGAGATCGACGCAGAGTTGAATTCCTTGGAAGCGGAAATTCAGCGACTCCTGGGCGAGGTGACGGATTGATGAATGCCTCCCGTAGCTCTCAGCGCCTCCGGTGGTTGTTGACACACGTCGCGTCAGGGCCAAGCCCTACGAGCGACGATCGAAACGTCAACGGCAGCCAGGAATGGGGTGTCCTAAAAACCACAGCAATTAAGTGGGATGGATGGGATTGGCGGCAGCACAAGGTCCTGCCGCCCGAGTACTGGGGGTTGACGGACGCCGAGGTAAGGGTAGGTGACGTGATCGTCACCAAAGCCGGGCCTCGGAACCGGGTCGGCGTATCTGTTTACGTGGATCAAACTCCCCCCCGGCTGGCAGTCTCGGGCAAAATGCTCCTGTTGCGCCCGAACCCAGCCTTTGTCGACCCGAAATTTTTGTCCTGGTCCCTTGCCACTCCCAGGTCTCAAAGTTACCTGGACTCCAGGAAGACGGGAATGGCTGAATCGCAGATGAATTTCGCGAATGATGCCCTTCTCGGCATGCCGATAGAACTTCCCCCGCTCGACGAGCAGCGCAGAATCGTAAATTTCCTGGAAGGCGCAACAAACCGAATTGCCCGCCTACTGGAAGTTCGAAGGAAGCAAGTCAGTCTTCTGCATGAGCGCCAGAATTCTCTATTGATTGGGGCCACGAGCGGCACCGTGATTCCGGGGACTCAGACAGAAACAAATACCCTGTCGAGCAAGTCGCAGCATGGATCGACTGGTAGCGTGCTAGCGCCCACAGCCCCTGCGGATTGGGAAGTCGTCCCGCTGCGCAGGATTATGCAGAAATTGAACCGACCTACTAGATCCACGGATTCGGTCGTTACGGCTTACAGGGACGGAACGGTTACTCTTCGTTCTCGTCACAGAGAAGAGGGGTACACCTTCTCTGATCTTGAACAAGGATATCAAGGCGTGGAACCGGGAGATCTTGTATTCCACGCCTTGGATGGCTTCGCTGGAGCCGTGGGGGTATCAGATTCTCGAGGTAAATCCAGTCCCGTCTACCATGTTTGCGCCGTGCGTCCAGAGGATGACCCATTGTTCATGGCTTTTGCGCTAAGGGCGATGGGTTTGACGGGTTACTTGGCACTCCAAGCCGGAAATGTTCGCCAGCGATCAGTAGATTTCAGACCGTGGGAATCCCTGGCTCGGCTCCCCATGCCTCGACCTCCGCTGCAACTGCAACGCAAAATCTCTGCGCACCTCACGGCCATGCGTGCATGGTCTGAGGAGGTCAGACAGGCTCTTGAGAGACAGTTGCAGTTGCTTGCCGAGCGCCGTCAAGCCCTCATCACCGCCGCCGTAACCGGCCAGTTCGACGTCTCCACCGCCAGCGGCCGCAACGTGACCGAAAGAGTTTCCGCATGAGCCCCGTGCACGACGAGTCGTCCTTCGGTTCCGCGATCGTCGCCGCGCTCTGCGAGCGCGGCTGGCGGGAGGCGAACCCAGAGGACTACCAGGCCGATCTCGGTCTGGACACCAACGAACTGTTCACCTTCATCGGCGCAACCCAGCCCGACGAGTGGGACGAGCTGCTCACCGTCTACGGCGGCAACCCCAACGAGGCGCAGCGCGGTTTCGCGCAGCGCCTCGACCGGGCCATCGCCGAGGACGGGCTGCTCCACGTCCTGCGCAACGGCGTGAAGGACCGCGGGGTCCTGCTCCGCGTCGCCTACTTCAGGCCCAACCTCATCTCCGCGGACTCCGTCCTCGACGGTTACCGGGCCAACCGCCTCACCGTCGTCCGCGAGCTGCCCTACGCCACCAAGCAGGCCGACTGGGGCCACCGCCTCGACCTGGCCCTGTTCCTCAACGGCATCCCGGTCGCCACGGCCGAGCTGAAGAACCCGCTCACCGGTCAGGGCGTCGAGCAGGCCAAGGAGCAGTACCGCACGGACCGCGACCCGACCGAGCTGATCTTCACGCGCCGCGTGATCGCGAACTTCGCGGTCGACCCGGATCTGGTCTTCGTCACCACCCAGCTCCGCGGCAAGAGCACCCGGTTCCTGCCGTTCAACACCGGCTCCAACGGTCCCGGCCAGCCCGGCGGAGCCGGCAACCCGGCCCCGACCACCCCCGGCACGTACGCCACCTCCTACCTCTGGGAGGAGGTCTGGCAGCGGGACAACTGGCTCGACCTCCTCCAGCGTTTCGTGCACCAGCAGAAGCAGAAGACGCCCGGCGGCGGCACCACCAGGACGACGATCTTCCCCCGCTTCCACCAGTGGGACGTGGTCCGCAAGCTCACCGCGCACGCGTCCGTCCACGGCGCCGGGCAGAACTACCTGGTCATGGCCTCGGCCGGGTCCGGCAAGTCGAACACCATCGGCTGGCTGGCCCACCGCCTCAGCGATCTGCACGCCCGGCGCGATCCCGCCGTTCTGCGGCCCGACGCCCTCGCCGAGGGCCGCATCAAGCCCGGCGAGCCGGTCTTCGACAAGGTCATCGTCATCACCGACCGCCGCGCGCTGGACGCGCAGCTCTCGGCGACGGTCGGCAGCTTCTCGCAGACCGACGGCCTGGTGGTGAAGGTCGACGAGAAGCACGGGGCGAAGAGCGAGCAGCTCGCCCGCGCGCTCTCCCGGGACACCGGGAAGATCGTCACGGTCACCCTGCACTCGTTCCCGGCGCTGCTGAACTACATCAAGGACAACCCGACCGAGATCAAGGGCACCCGCTTCGCGATCATCGTGGACGAGGCACACTCCTCCCAGTCCGGTGACGCCGCCACCTCCGTGCGGGCCGCCCTGCGCGACCTCGGTCTGGACGCCGACTCGGACGACGAGGGCGCGACCACGGTCACCGTGGAGGACAAGCTGAAGGCGAAGGCGGTCGAGCGCTCCCAGGCCGCCAACCTCTCCTACTTCGCCTTCACCGCCACCCCCAAGGCCAAGACCCTCGAACTCTTCGGTACGGAAGCCGTCGAGAACGGCAAGACCGTCTACCGGCCCTTCCACACCTACTCCATGCGCCAGGCCATCGAGGAGGGCTTCATCCTCGACCCCCTGCGCAACTACGTCACCTACAACACCTACTGGAAGCTGGCGAACCTCAACCGCGACGAGAAGGAGGTCGACCCCGCCAAGGCGAACAGCCTGCTCGCCCGGTTCGCGCTCATGCACGAGCACACAGTGTCCCAGCACGCCCAGGTGATCGTCGAGCACTTCGTCGCCCACACCCGCGGCCGGCTCGGCGGTCGGGCCAAGGCCATGGTGGTCACGGCGTCCCGCCAGTCCGCCGTGGAGATGGCCCGCGCCATCAAGAGCTACATCGCCGACCGCGAGTACGACACGAAGTACCCGGACCTCGGTGTCCTGGTCGCCTTCTCCGGCTCCCTCACCATCGACGGCGAGGAGACCACCGAGAGCAAGGAGAACGGCGGTCTGCCGGAGAGCGCGCTGCCCAAGGCGTTCGCCTACACCCGCGCCGACGACAGGGCCGCGAAGGCCGGCGGCAAGGGGCAGCAGGAGTACCGGATCCTGGTCGTCGCCGAGAAGTACCAGACCGGCTTCGACCAGCCGCTCCTCACAACGATGTACGTCAACAAGAAGCTGACCGGCATCGCCGCGGTGCAGACGCTCTCGCGCCTCAACCGCACCGCCGACCGCAAGTCGCAGGCCGACCTGGCCGTCCTGGACTTCGTCAACGAGGCCGAGGACATCCAGGACGCCTTCCGCCCGTACTTCGAGGAGGCGCACACCCTGCCCTCCGACCCGAACCTCCTCTACACGGCCCAGAGTCTCGTCATGTCCGCGCCGATCATCTCGGAGCAGGACATGGACGAGTTCGTCGCCGCGTACTTCGAGGCGCAGGAGAAGGCCGGCGGCTCCCAGGCCAAGTGGGAGAAGCTGCACGCCGAGCTGTACCGGCTCCTCTCCCCCGCCGTCACCCGCTTCAGCGCTCTCCTGGAGAGCGAAGAGGAGGACGACGTCGAGACGGCCGAGGAGTTCCGGGCCCACCTCAACGACTACGTCCGCAAGTACGGCTTCCTCGCGCAGATCGTCCCCTACCAGGACGCCGACCTGGAGCGGCTGTACCTGTACGGGCGTTACCTGCTCAACCGGCTGCCCCGCCTCGCGGACGGCGGCGTCGACATAGGGGAGGTCGACCTCAGCCACCTGCGCGTCGAGAAGACCGGCGAGCACGACAAGTCCCTCGTGCCCGAAGGCCCGGCCGAGCTCAAGGGGTTCGGCGACGGGGTCGGCGGCGGGAAGGAGGCCGAGAAGTCGCTGCTGTCGGAGCTGATCGAGAAGTTCAACGCGAAGTTCGGCACGGAGTTCACCGAGGAGGACGTCCTCCCGGCCTTCAACGCGACGAAGAAGGACCCGAAGGTCCGGGCCGCCGCCCTCGTCAACGACGAGGAGAACTTCGGCGTCGTCTTCGACAAGAAGTTCGAGGAGAACATGATGGACCATGTCTCCACGATCGACACCCTCGGCAAGCGGTACTTCGGGACGGACCGGGACTTCAAGTCCAACCTCGACCGCAGTGCCCGCCGCGCGGCCTGGCGGATGATCCGCCGGGAGGAAGGGCTGGACGACTTCTGACGGAGGGGCCCTGAGGCTATGCCTGGGGCCCTGCCAGGACAACTCCTTATGCCAGGAATCCAGCTCACGAGCCCCTCGCATCTTATGGCGGGCGAACGAGGACATGACGCCCTCGTTGTCAGGAAGGGACGCCATGTTGTTCATATGTCCGCACTGCGCTCAGCCGGTTGAGTGCACCCGCAGGGGGCTCGTGGCCCCTCACCAACTCACCGAGTTCAGTGACATCCTCTGCAAAGGTGCGGGGCGTGCACCAATACACGAGGAACGAGGGGCCGGCCGCAGCGACATGTCTTCCAAGCAGGAGAGACAGAGTCCAGAACTTCCTGCCCCCAACTGGCTGCCGTCATGGCGTAAGCAACATCGTGCCTCACTTGCCCTTCCGGCCGCCGATGCGCTTCGGATCTGGCTACCAAACACTACCAATTTGGGGCATATCGCATCCATCGGAACCATTATGCCTACAAGTGCACGGCCGATCTGGGATCCGTCCAACCAGTGCTGGACGATTCCAAAGGGCTATTTCCTGCTGATAGCCGGCAAACTCGTGCGCCGCTACAGCAGCATCCTTCTGGGGCGTGAGTACCACCCTGACGAGAATTGCAACCATCGCTGCCAGAACGCACAAGGCCCGTATTGCACTTGTTCCTGCCTGGCGAAGAATCACGGACACGGGCGATGGATGAGAGGCTTTGAGCAACTCGACGAGTTCGGAACCAGGTACCACGGTCAGTCCTGGCACTGGCAAGTTATGACCTTGGGACGTTGAGACGCTCAGTTCCCCATGCCACCAGTCCCAGATGCTGTGCGGACTGGGTGCCGGAGGCATCCTCCGCCTGGGGTCCGTGGATTTCTGGCGGAGAGTGGGGTCCGGCACCACTCAGTGCAGGACCCCATGGGCTCCTGCCCGCTTCAGCCGCGCGCGGCCTGCTGCACGAAGGCGGACCAGGCATCGGGATCAACGCTGAGCATCGGCCCTGTTGCCCGCTTCGAGTCCCTGACTAGTACAACGTCCGGCGCGAGGCAGACCTCGACGCATTCGCCTCCCTCCCCGCTGCTGTAGCTGCTCTTGAACCAGTGGGGCTCCCTTGCCTGGCAGTTCATCTCTCTCCCAGAAGTCCCTCGACGAAAGCCATCGACTCACGCGGAGTCAGGGCTTGCGCCCTGAGGATGCCGTACTGCTCCTCGACATCCCGCACCTCTTCCCGCTCGCTGTAGAGGCGACTGGTCCGCTGGACTTCAACGTAAGCCATCCGCTGTCCGTCGCTGGTCTCGATGAGGGTGAACGGGCCTCCGAGGCCACAGTGTTCGACGCCGGCAGTGGGCATGATCTGAATCTCCACGTTTCGTCGTTGGCCGTGGAGAAAGATCTGTTCGAGTTGCCCTCTGTGTGTGGACGCCCCGCCGAGCGGACGGCGCAGAACCGCCTCCTCGATCACGAAGCTGAGTGTCGGGAGTGGGCTTCTGGCGAAGATCTCCTGTCGGGCAAGGCGAGCGGACACCCGCTGCTCGACGGTCGCCTCGTCAAGGAGGGGCCTGCGCATGGTGAAGACCGCACGCGCGTACTCCTCGGTTTGCAACAGGCCAGGCACCGCAAGTGCCCCGTATACGTGGAGTGAGACCGCCTCTTCCTCCAACCGGGCCATGTCCCGGAAGAAGGCCGGATACCGAGCCCGAGCCACCTCCCCCTTCATGGCCACCAACAGCCCACGCGCGTCCAACACTTCGTCCGCCTGCTCGATGAACCGCGGCTGCGGAACCCGCCGTCCCTGCTCGTACGAGGCGATCGTGTCGGCCGAGTACCCGACCCGTTTGCCGAACTCGGCCCGGTCCAGCCCCGCCCGCGTCCGCAGCAGCTTCAACTGCCGCCCGAACGCGCCGATCAGGCCTCTGGCGGGCTCGTCCTCGGCGCATCGTTGCCCCGGCGCCTCGGCGTCGACGCCACTCTCACTGTCGTCCAGCACCGCACATCCCCACTTTCCGCTCACGCGGCCGTACCGTGACGTACACGGTGCGCGCCCGCGGGTACTCCCCACCGCGTCGGCGCGTCACCACTGGTCACGCTATGGCACACCCGGCGACGCTGCGTGCATGAACCGAACAGAACAACCCGCACCAGCGACCCCCGCCCACGCCTGCTTCGCCCTCCGCTTCAGCTCGACGCCCCGAGGCGCCCGCCTGGCCCGCCGGCTCTGCGCGGAACGGCTCGACTCCTGGGGCGTGCCGTACGGCAGCGACGACCACGACGTGCTGAGCCTGCTCGTCTCCGAGCTCGCCACCAACGCCGTCACCCACGGCCATGTGACCGGCCGCGACTTCCGCGTCCACCTCCTCGCCTTCACCGCGCCCGCCGCCGCGTCCCTCACCGTCCGCGTGGAGGTCACCGACACGCGGGGCGACGCGCTCCCCGCGCCCGCCGCCACCCCCGACACCAGCCCCGTCCCCATCGGCGGACGCGGCCTGCTCCTGGTCGAGGCCCTCGCCGATCGCTGGGGCTGCGCACCACGCCCGGACGGCCCCGGCAAGACGGTCTGGGCCGAGTACACAGTGGCGCGATACGGCCCGTCCGCCGCGCCCTCGTAGGGCCGGGCTGGACGCAGTGATCCCTTTCCGGGGACACTGTCCGCGGCCAACGGGGCTCGGGAAACGAGCGAGCGCGAGTGCAGGACGCGGGGCGGGGACAGGTGCCGGACAAACCGATCGCGGGCCGCTACGAGTTGCTGGAGCGGCTCGGCAACGGTGGCATGGGGGACGTGTGGCGGGGCTACGACGCGGTGCTGGACCGGCCCGTCGCCGTGAAGCGGATCCGACCACAGACCGTCGCCGCCACGCCCCAACTGGCCGAGGAGCTGGAGCGGCGCTTCCGTCGCGAGGCCCGGATCACCGCCCGCATCCAGCACCCGGGCGTGCCGCAGGTGTACGACGCCGTCCTCGACAGCACCCACGAGCACCTGTTCCTCGTCATGGAGCTGGTGGAGGGCGTCCCCCTCACCCGGTACGTGCACGAGGAGCGGCCCCTCCCGATCAGCTGGGCGGTGGCGGTCGCCGCGCAGGTCGCCACCGTGCTGTCGTACGCGCACGACGTGCCCGTGGTGCACCGGGACCTCAAGCCGTCCAACATCCTGGTCGCGCGGGACGGCACGGTGAAGGTCCTCGACTTCGGTGTCGCGGCGATCCTGCAGACCGACGTCACCAGGCTGACGGCCTCCGGCCGGCCCATCGGCACCCACCAGTACATGTCGCCCGAGCAGGTGCGCGGCACCCGGGTCACCCCACGCACCGACCTCTACGCCCTCGGTTGCGTGCTCCACGAACTCCTCTGCGGCAAGCCGCTGTTCAGCGGGAGCAGCGAGTTCGAGCTGATGGACCGGCACGTCCGCGCCGCGCCCACCCCGCTGCGGCGGCTGCGGGTCGACGTGCCGGAGGAGCTGGAGGCACTGGTCCTGCACCTGCTCCGCAAGGCTCCGGAGAGCCGACCGGTGGACGTGCAGGAGGTGTACGAGCGGCTGATGCCCTTCCTGCCGGCGCCCGGGGAGTCCTCCGCCCTCGGGGAGGCCGGGCCGCCCGGGGCACCGGACCCGACCGGTCTCTACCGCCGCCCCTACGCGCCCCGCGCCCGGGCCGAGAGCCGTCCCCGTCTCGCCCCGGACACGGCGGCGCCCGGCCGGGTCGCCGAACACGTGGTCTCGCCGCCCGAGCGGGAGCTGCTGCGGGCCCGGCTGCGGGAGGTCGACGAGCACTACATCGCCCTCATGGAGGAGGAGCGCTACACGCAGGCCGCCGAGGTCGCGGGCGAGATGATCGAGCCGCTGGCGCGGGCCTTGGGCGCCGAGAACAAGGCCGTCCTGCGGCTGCGGCAGCGCCGGGCGGTCAGCCGGCAGTTGGCGGGAGACCACCGGGCGGCCCTGCCCGAGTTCGAGGCGCTGGCCGAGGCGTTCGGCCGCATCAACGGGCCGACCAGCGAGGCTGCCCGTGACTGCCGTGCCCAGGCCGCCCGCTGCCGCGGCGAACTCGGCCAGGTGACCGAGGCGCTGGCGGAGCTCCAGGCCGTTCTCGAGGTGGAACGGGCCGTCGAGAGCGACGTCAGCGACGCGGCCGTGGAGCTGCGCCGCGACATCGGCATGCTGCTGCTGAGCCAGGGCAACCCACAGGAGGCCCGGGCCTGTCTGGAGGCCCTGTACGAGGACGTCGTACTCGTCCACGGTCCGCGCCACGAGGTGGCCGTCGAGGTCGCGGAGGTCCTGGCCATGCTCCGCCGGGAACTCGACGGCCAGTGACCGGCACAGCCCGGTCAGGGGAGCCGGTGGACGAACACCCGAACGGCCTGCGGCCACGCCGGGGCGGCCCTAAAATCCCGTCATGCCGCACCTCGCCCTCGACAAGGCCTTCTGTCAGCAGTTGGAGAAGCTCGAGAAGCACGTCAGGAACGGCGTGTTCGAAGCCTGGGAGAAGTTCGAGCGGCTCACCCTCGACCAGCTCTTCAAGGACCCGGGCCTGAAGCTGGAATCCCTCAAGGGCGCCAAGGACCGGCAGATCCGGACCATCCGGATCACCCAGGGATACCGCGGCGTGGTCCTCGCGCCCGAGACAGGGGACACCTTCGTGCTGCTCCGGGTCGGCCCGCACGACGAGGCCACCGAGTGGGCGGTGAAGCAGAAGGCCACCATCAACGCCGTCACCGGCGCCGTGGAGCTCCGTGAGATCGCCACCCTGGAGGAGCTGACCCCCGCCTATGAGCGCATCGCGCCCGCCGAGGAGCAGCGGCTCTTCGCGAAGATCTCCGACGGGGAGATGGCCGCGCTCGGCATCGACGCCACCACCCTCGCGCAGGCGCGCGTGCTGACCAGCCTGGAACAGCTCGACGTCTTCGGGCGGTTCTTCCCGCCCGACCAGTACAAGGTGCTGGAGCATCTGGCCCTCGGCGCGAGTGTCGAGCAGACGTGGCAGGAGGTCGTCGTGCCGGCGCTCGCCGACGCGGCCTCCCAGGAGCCCGTCGACACCACCGACTACGCGACCGCCATCGCGCACACCCGCACCCGGATCGCCGTCGTCACGGACGCCGACGAACTGCGCGACATCCTCGACAAGCCGTTCGCCGCCTGGCGGATCTTCCTGCACCCCACCCAGCACAAGGTCGCCTACCGCCCGTCGTACTCCGGCCCCGCGCAGGTGACCGGCGGACCCGGCACCGGGAAGTCCGTCGTCGCGTTGCACCGGGTCAAACACCTGCTGTGGCACCTGCGCGACGGCGACCGCATCCTCCTCACCACCTTCACCAACGCTCTTGTGGACTCCCTCACCGAAGGGCTCCGTCTGCTCGTCGACGATCCGGACCTGCGCGACCGGGTCGATGTCATGACCGTCGACGCCTTCGCCGGGCGCGTGGTCAACACCTCGCGCCGGCCGCTCAGCGGGTACGAGGAGACCGCCCGGTGGGAGCAGGCCGCGGCAGCCACCGGTTTCACCGGCACCCCGCAGTTCCTCGCCCAGGAGTACAAGCACGTCGTCCTCGCCCAGGACATCCGCGGCCGGGATGAGTACGAGCGCTGCGAGCGCCGGGGCCGCGGCAGCGCGCTGCCCTCCTCCGCCCGACCGCTGGTGTGGCGGACCATGGAGGAATTCACCCGGCGCCTGGCCGAGGACGGACTGCGCACCTACCTCGGCACCTGCGTGGAGGCCACCGATCTGCTGACCGAGCGGGGGCCGTGCTACCGGCACGTCGTCGTCGACGAGGCCCAGGATCTCCACCCGGCCCAGTGGCGGATGCTCCGCGCGGCCGCTCCTCGGCGTCCCGACGACCTGTTCATCGCGGGCGACCCGCACCAGCGGATCTACGACAACCGGGTGTCGCTGAAGTCCCTCGGCATCAACGTCGCCGGCCGTTCGACCAAGCTGCGCAAGAACTACCGCTCCACCCAGGAGATCCTCAGCTGGGCGACGGGGATCCTGCTCGGCCGTCCCTATGCCGATCTGGCCGACAGCGGGCGGCACGACACCCTGATCGGGTACAGCTCCGCCTTGCACGGCTCCGGGCCGCGCGTCCACGAGGCTCAGACGGAGGAGGCCGAGCTCGACGCCTTGGTCGAGCAGGTGCGTGCGTGGGTGGACGGCGGTGCCGCGTACGGGGAGATCGGGATCTGCGCTCGGTTCAACAAGACGTGCGAGAGAGCCAAGAACCGTCTGATCGCGGCCGGCATCCCCGCCGGCCGGGTCCGCGCGGGAGCCGCCCGCACCGACGACGCGGTCAATGTGGGCACCATGCACACCTTCAAGGGGCTCGAGTACCGCTACGCCGCCGTCGTCGGCGTCAACGACCGTGCCCTGCCGAACCCTTCGGCCATCACCCCGGAGGAGGTCGACCGGCTTCAGCACGAGGCCGACCTCGCCGCGGAACGCTGCCTGTTGTTCGTCGCCTGCACCCGAGCCCGGGATGGCCTGTACGTCTCGTGGACGGGGCAACCGAGCCCGTTCCTGGTGGAGGCCGGTTGCGAGGCGGGATAGCCGGCCCAACCTACCCGCCACTCTTGAATCGAACGCACACGAATCAACCGAAGCAACTTGACGGCGCTTTCATTTGAATGGGAAAGTGTGACCGCTTCGGCTCGTGAAAGCAGCACGACGAAGGACGTCGTGGCGCGAAGGGGTGGGCGGGCGGCGGCAAGCGGGATGCGGCTTTGGCCACCCACAGTCTTGCCGGGGATGCCTGCGACCGGAATCCTTCTCCTGCCCGCAGCGGTGCGGGACGCCCCGGGGGGCGCTCGCGGAAGGGGTGTGTGATGGCCGACGAGAAGACTCCTGATGAGGGAGCGGTCGAGAAGACCGGGCGGTGGGCCGCCGATCTTGCGGAGAAGGTCATGGTGAACGGCGTGGGGCCGATCACGGGGTCGGTGGCCTGGGCCGAGGAGCGCCTCTCACGTCGGCAGGGCACCGACTACAGGGCGCCCGATGACGACGAGCGCCGTTCTCCCGAGGACATGAAGGACGACATCGACGCGGTCGTCGCCCGCCTCATCAAGGAGTCCGTGGCCGCGGCCGGGGCTCAGGGGTTCATCACCGGACTCGGAGGTCTGCTCACCGCGGGCGTGACGATCCCCGCGAACGTGGCCGCGTCCATCGCCATCAACATGCGGATGGCCGGCGCCATCGCGCACCTTCGGGGATGGGACATCCATGATCCGCACGTACGGACCGTCGCGATGATGCTCGCGATCGGGATGAGCGCGCAGAACGTCCTGGCGACCTTCGGGGTGAAGGTCGGCCAGAAGCTCGGCGAACAGATGATCAAGAAGATCCCGATCGCGATGCTCCGGGCGATCAACAAGAAGGTCGGGTTCTTCCTCGTCTCGAAGCACGGAACCAAGCGCGCTGCGATCACGCTCGCCAAGGGAGTTCCGATCCTGGGGGGCCTTGTCGGAGGCGCTGTGGACGCGGGAGCGACCGCTGTCATCGGACGGGCCACGGACAGGGCCCTGCGCGGCGACACCCTGCGGGCCGAGACCGAGGCTGAGACCGGGGCCGAGGGACCGAAGTAACGAACCAGGCGATCGCTGCTCACCGCTCCCCCAGCGCGTACTTCCGTCCGGACGGCTTGCCCGGCCCGTTCCGGCGCGTGTGCCGGTCCCAGCGCGCGGCCGGCCTCTTCGCAGTGGGGCATCTGACATCCGTACGCATACGGGAGCCCTGCCGCTCCTTCTCGGGCGGCAGGGCTCCGGCAGGCCGTGCTTGCGGCAGGCCCGGTGCGACTTCGCTCACAGACGCCATTCCTCCGCGAGTACCCCCAGCAGTTCTTCCTGCCGGGCTTTGACCAGTTCGGGGGTCCACTCGGCGTGCTGGAGCACCTGGCTGGTCAGCGCGAAGGGGACCACTCCTCTGCGGCCGGTGAAGTACTTGACCTTCTTGGCTGCGAAGTCATAGTTCTGGGCCGCCGAGTTCTTGGCACGGTTCAGCAGAACCAAGTTCCCCAGACGGTGCGTCCACTGGGCGCGTTGTTCCTCGTCGAAGAGTTCGACCCACCTGGAATCGACCTTCGGGTTCTGGGGCAGGACATGCTCCACGGTGATGAGCGGGTGATCGTACGTCACTCCCTGTCCGCGGGCCAGCAACTCGTCGAGCCTGAGCAGCACGTACTTGCGGATCCTGCCAACGAGGTAGAGGTCACCGTCGAGCCTGGCCCGGGTCTCCGCCTTCTCGTCCTCCCGCAGTTCGAGGGCCGGGGAGTCGAGTCCCTGCCCCTCATCGAGTTGCCGGAGCAGTTCGGCATAGCGTGTGACGCGAGGGGTCGTGTAGACACGGCGGATGAACATGCTGGCCGACAGCCGCTCCAGGGCCCGCATGAACGCGTCCAGCCAGGCCGGGTCGTCCTCGTGGTGGCGCAACGCCCAGAGAGCGGCGGGCCGCCAGTCGTAGTTGTCGATCTGCTGCAGCCGCCTGAACCAGGCGTTGACGGCCTCCGCTCCCGAGGCGGACTCGTAACGTGCCTCCCGGATCTGGGCGTAGGCCTCGGCGTACGGCCGCACGACATCATGGACGAAGACCTCGGCCTTGCCGGGGAGATAGTGGCTGAGCACCTGCTCCGGGAACTCCTTGAGCAGCTCCTGTTCCGCCCGTTTCTTGGAGAAGATCATCCGCAAGTGGAGGAAGAGTTCCGCGAAACCGTCGCGTCCCAGCATCTCCTCGGCGTCCTCCCAGGTGGTGGCGCACGCCTCGGAGGCCTCCTCGTCGAGATCACCGATGATCCGCGACTTGAAGATGTCGGTGGGCGACAGGTCCAGCCCCCGGGAGTTCATGACGCTGAAGATCCGGTGGGCGCTGTCGAGATCCGGGGTGCTGACGACGACCAGGAACGTCCGCTCGGCGAGCATCTGGGCCAGTTCCAGCCGGCTTTCCTCGGGCAGCGTGGTGAGGCTGCGATACAGGGCCGCCGCATTGCGGAGGACGGCCTTCTGCGCGTCGGTCCGCAGGGAGTCCTCCCGGAGTTCGAGCAGGGCGTCCACCGCTCCCTTCGTCTGCACGTACTTCTCGAAGAAGTCCGCGTCTCGGCTCCGCAGAGTGAGCCGCGGCCTCGGGGCGAGTCCACGGATCTTGGCACCCGGTTCCATGACCAACCGGTCGAGGTCGCCGCGCAGGTCCGGGTCCCCGGTGAGATCACGCAGGACGGACAGGAGGATGGTCAGGGTTGTGAGGCGCTGCTGGCCGTCGATGACCTCCGCCTTCGGGGCCCCGCCGTCCTTGACGAGCACGATGGAACCGAGGAAGTAAGGTTCATCCGTCCCGCGGTCCAGCGCTTCCCGCAGGTCCGTCAGCAGTTGGATCGCCTGCTCCTCCTGCCAGGCGTAGGGGCGTTGGTAGTCAGGGATCTGAAAGTCGTAGTCGCTGCTGAACACCTTGTGCAGGGGCATCTCGTGCGCCTCGAGTTTTTGCATGCTCCGATGATGTCGGAAAAGGGGAGCTCCGTGGCGCTCGTCCGACCGACTCAACTCCCCTCCCGGGGAAGCTTTTCCAGTGGAGATACATCTTCCCGGCCCCGGCTCGGAGGCCGCTTCCCGAGTGGCCGTCCGCCCTACGGCCACCAACTCCCGGATCAGGCCCTGCCCGTCAAAGCCGCTGCTGACGCCCCGTGCCCGCCCACGTACGACCGAGGACACGGCCCCGGAGGGGGACCCACTGCCGGCGCCGCTTCCCGGCCGATACGTCCTGGGCGGCACCGTCGACCACCCCGTGACATCTTGCAGGTCATCCGTCATGGAGCGGACGCGCCAGGCACAGGTTCTGCGCGCCGGGCACGGCGGGTCAGGCGAAAGGCGGCCATCGTCCGGAACCACCGCCCGATGGATCACCGGGCTCGAAGCCCGCCGGGCCGCCGCCATGGCCTGGCCGTAGCCGCGCGGACGGACCAACCCCTCACTCGAACGAAGAGCCGGGGTTGTCGTGCGGTGCAGAACGTCACCGGGACACTTCGCAACACCGACAGGCGGCAAAGAACCGCCTACACCAAAAGCCCGGGCTGCACATGTCCCACGGGGTCCGGAAGACGCAGAATGCGGACCGAGACCAACCTCGACCCGCACTCCGTTGGTGAAAGCTTGGTGTCCGAGGGGGGACTTGAACCCCCACGCCCGATAAAGGGCACTAGCACCTCAAGCTAGCGCGTCTGCCATTCCGCCACCCGGACCGGTGTACGTCTCACGGCCTTCCGGCCGCGGCGACGGGGAACACCATACCAAGCTTTCGGGGTGCCTCTCACCCGCATAACCCATGGTCCGGTGGGGTGTGGGAGGGGCGGCGGGGCCTTTCACACCACGTGAGCGGACGCGTACGGTGGCGCACTCGTCCCCGGCTCGTCGAAGGCGCACAATGGGACCGGCCGCGGCGGGAGATGGTCACGGCCGTACGGCACCGATTCCGAGGCGGGACGATCTTCCATGGGCCGAGTCACCGAGCGCCGCCGTGTCGTCCGCGTACGCGACGGCGCGGTGAGCGAACGCCCCGACACCCTCGTCGCCGAGGAGCCGTTGGAGATCCGGCTGAACGGCAGGCCGCTGGCGATCACCATGCGCACCCCCGGCGACGACTTCGCGCTGGCGGCGGGGTTCCTGGTGAGCGAGGGCGTCCTGGGCGGTCCGGAGGAGGTGGCGAACATCGTCTACTGCGCGGGCGCCACCGAGCAGGAGGACGGCACCACCCGCAACTCCTACAACGTCGTCGATGTCCGCCTCGCCCCCGGCGTCCCCCTCCCCGACGACACCGTGCTGCGGCTGGAGCGGAACGTCTACACCAGTTCCGCCTGTGGTCTGTGCGGCAAGACCAGCCTGGACGCGGTCCGCACCACGGCCCGCTGGTCGCTCGCCGACGGCGCCCCGGTGCGCGTCGCCCCCGCCGTCCTGTCCGCCCTCCCCGACCGACTCCGGGCCGCCCAGAAGGTGTTCGACCGCACCGGGGGCCTGCACGCCGCCGGGCTGTTCACCCCCGACGGGGAGCTGCTGGACCTGCGGGAGGACGTCGGCCGCCACAACGCCGTCGACAAGCTGGTCGGGCGCGCCCTGACCGACGGGCGCCTGCCCCTGTCGGAGACGGTGCTGCTGGTCTCGGGCCGGGCCTCGTTCGAGTTGGCGCAGAAGGCCGTGATGGCGGGCGTCCCGGTGCTGGCCGCGGTCTCGGCGCCCTCCTCCCTCGCCGTCGACCTGGCCGCCGAGGCCGGGCTCACCCTGGTGGGCTTCCTGCGCGGCGCGTCGATGAACGTCTACGCCGGCGAGCACCGCGTCGCCCTGCCCGGCCGCGCCTGACGGCCGGTCGGACTTCACCGGACATCCGAAACGATGTGGTGCACACGGGGGATCCGTGCGGATATCCGGGATGAACGGTGACGGCTCGGCATTCCCGGTCCGAACTGCCCCCATTCACCCCACCGGGCGGTATCACCTCACTTCCCGGACAGCTCGTCGATCGGATACGGTCGCCCCGCCGCGAGGTCCCCTCGCGGCGGCGCACCAAGGAGCGGCAATTGCGCGAGTTCACCGTCCCCGCCCTGGCGACGGCTCCTCAGGCAGGAGGGCTGGCCGACGCCGTCTTCGACAACGCCGACCGGGACCCGCGCCGACCGGCCCTGTCCCGCAAGGACGCCTCCGGGGTCTGGCGGGACGTCACCGCCGCCGAGTTCCGCGACCAGGTCCTCGCCCTGGCCAAGGGGTTGCTCGCCGAGGGCGTGCGGTTCGGGGACCGGATCGCCATCATGTCCCGCACCCGCTACGAGTGGACCCTCTTCGACTTCGCCCTGTGGTCCATCGGCGCCCAACCCGTGCCGATCTACCCCACCTCCTCGGCCGAGCAGGTCCGCTGGATGCTCCACGACGCCGAGGTGACGGCCGCCGTGGTGGAACACGAGGACCACGCGATGACCGTCGGCTCGGTCGTCGCCCGGCTGCCGCGTCTGAAGCGACTGTGGCAGCTCGACGCCGACGCCGAGGGCGAGCTGTCCGCCGCCGGGGCCCACCTCCACGACGACGTCGTGCACCGGCACCGGCTCGCGCTGACCCCGGACACCCCGGCCACCGTCATCTACACCTCCGGCACCACCGGCCGCCCCAAGGGCTGTGTGCTCACCCACGGCAACTTCATGGCCGAGTGCGACAACATCGTCCGGCGCTACGCGACGGTGTTCACCACCAAGTCCGGCGAGCAGCCCGCCACCCTCCTCTTCCTGCCGCTCGCGCACGTCTTCGGGAGGATGGTCGAGGTCGGCGCGGTCCGCGCCCGCGTCAGGCTCGGCCACCAGCCCAACCTCACCGCCACCGCGCTCCTGCCCGACCTGGAGGCATTCCGTCCCACCTTCGTCCTGGCCGTGCCCTACATCTTCGAGCGGATCTTCCACGCCGCCCGCCGCAGGGCCGAGGCCGAGGGCCGGGACGGCGTCTTCGACAAGGCGGTGGAGGTCGCCGTCCGCTACGCCGAGGCCGTGGAGCGCAAGGCGTTCGGCACCGGTCCCGGGCCCGGTCCCGCCCTCCGGCTCCAGCACTGGTTCTTCGACAGGACCGTCTACTCCAGGCTCCGCGCGGCGCTCGGCGGACGCTGCCGCCATGCCATGTCCGGCGGCTCGGCCATGGACAGGCGTCTGGGGCTGTTCTACGACGGCGCGGGCATCCGCGTCTTCGAGGGGTACGGGCTGACGGAATCCACCGCCGCGGCCACCGCCAACCCGCCCGAGCGGCCCCGTTTCGGCACCGTCGGCGTCCCCATCCCGGGCACCACCGTCCACGTCTCCTACGACGGCGAGGTGTGGCTGCGCGGCGGCCATGTCTTCGCCGGCTACCTCAACGATCCCCGGTCCACCGGCGAGGTCCTGCGCGACGGTTGGCTGGCCACCGGCGACCTCGGTTCCCTGGACGAGGACGGCTACCTGACCATCACCGGCCGCAAGAAGGACATCCTGATCACCTCCGGCGGCAAGAGCCTGTCCCCCACGCTCCTGGAGGATCGGGTGCGGGCGCACCCCCTGGTGGACCAGTGCATCGTCGTCGGCAACGACCGGCCCTACGTCGCCGCTCTGATCACCCTCGACGAGGAGGCCGTGCACCACTGGCTGACCATGCGGAACAAGCCCCGCCTCGGTCCCGCCGAACTCGTCCGCGACCCCGATCTGGAGGCCGAGATCAGACGGTCGGTGGTGGCCGCCAACACCCTCGTCTCCCAGGCCGAGTCCATCCGCACCTTCCGGATACTGGGCTCGCGGTTCACCGAGGAGGAGGGGCTGCTCACCCCTTCCCTGAAGCTGCGTCGGAAGGCCGTCGAGGAGGCGTACGCGGTCGAGATCGAGGCGCTCTACCACGGTTGACCCCGGACTGCCGTCCGCCGGGAATGCGGTGACGGCCATGATCGTTGTGCCGCCGGGTAAACGTGCCGCCAACCGACCGAAGGACCACACACACGTGAGCAAGGTTCCCAACATCATCCTCAACAACGACGTCCGGATGCCGCAGCTCGGCTTCGGCGTGTGGCAGGTTCCGGACGAGGAGGCCACCCCCGCCGTGGCCCACGCCATCGCCTCGGGCTACCGCAGCATCGACACCGCCGCCCTGTACCACAACGAGCGGGGCACCGGTCGGGCCATCGCCGACTCCGGGGTGCCGCGCGAGGAACTCTTCGTCACCACCAAGGTCTGGAACGATCGACACGGGTACGACTCCACCCTGCGGGCCTTCGACGAGTCCCTGGAGCGGCTCGGCCTGGAGTATGTGGACCTCTACCTCATCCACTGGCCGGCGCCGAGGCAGGACCGCTACGTCGAGACGTGGAAGGCGCTGGAGAAGCTGTACGCCGACGGCCGGGCCAAGGCCATCGGCGTCTCCAACTTCAAACCCACCCACCTGCGGCGGCTGATGGAGGAGACCTCGATCGTGCCGGCCGTCAACCAGATCGAGCTCCACCCCTGGTTCCAGCAGGCCGAGTCGCGCGCCTTCCACGCCGAGCACGGCATCGCCACCGAGGCGTGGTCGCCCCTGGGTCAGGGGAAGGGCCTGCTGGACGATCCGGCCATCGGCGAGATCGCCCGCCGGCACGGCCGCACCCCCGCCCAGGTCGTGCTGCGCTGGCACCTCCAGCTCGGGAACCTGGTGATCCCCAAGTCCGTCACCCCCTCCCGGATCGAGGAGAACATCGACGTCTTCGACTTCGCCCTGGAGGACGGCGACATGGCGGAGCTGGCCGGGCTCGACACCGGCAACCGGCTCGGTGCCGACCCGGACACCCTGGGCTGACCCTTCCCGCCGCCGTCCGGGGGCGGGGGTTCGGTGAGCACGTCCGCCGCGCGGTTCCGTCACGCCGCGCGGCGGACGGCTTCTCGGGGGCGGCTTCGGAGGCGAAGGGCCGGAGACCTCCGTGTGACCGGGCGCGAAGGTCCCGTGACCGCCTCTCCACAGGTGTCCGATAGGTGATTTCGGTGTGCCGCGGGCGGGCGGCTTGCCGGGTACACGTCCGGGCCGATGCCCGTGGCGTGCCGCTCATCCCCCCGCATCTCCCCCCCACATCGAGGAGAACGAACACGCCACGGCCGTGGTCCGACCGTCGATGCGGCTCTCGCCGTCACCGCCCTCGCGCTGACCGCCCTGCCCTCCATCGCCGGAGCGGTGTCGTCGTCCTCCACCGACGCCCCCGCCTCCGCCGACGTCTCCGCCGATGACGCCCTCACCGCCCAGGCCCTCCGCGTCGCCGAGGGGATGCCCGCGGGCACCCTGCAGGCCATGCAGCGCGACTTCGGCATATCCGCCGCCGAGGCCGGGACCGTCACCGCCGCCGGCGCGGAGGCGAGGGGCGTCGAGCACAACATGCGCTCCCCGGAGAAGGCCAAGGCGGCCCTGGCCAAGGCCGCGGAGCGGAACGCCACCACCGCCGCGCCGGTGTGGTAGGTCGACGTCCGCACCGACAGCGTCGTCGTCCACGCCTCCGACACCGCCGAGACGGAGGCGTTCGTCGAGGCCGGCGGCGTGGACGAGGGTCTGGTGCGGATCGTGGGGCCCACCGAGAAGCCGCGGGCCTACGCCGACCCGCGCGGCGGCGAGGCGTACCACGTCAACGGCTCCGGCCGCCGCTCGATCGGCTTCCCCGTCACCAAGGGCGACCGGCGGGGCTTCCTCACCGCCGGCCACCGCGGAACCGTCGGCAGCTCCATCACCGGTCACGACCGGACCGCCCAGGGCACGTTCCAGGGCTCGTCCTTCCCCGGTGACGACCACGCCTGGATCGCCACCAACGGCGACCGGACCGCCACCCCGCACGTCAAGGGCGCCGCCGGAGTCGACGTGACGGTCGGCGGTTCCACTCGGGCGCCCGTGGGCTCCTCCGTCCGCCGTTCCGGTTCCACCACCGGCCGGCACCGCGGCACCATCGAGCAGCACGACACCTGCGTCACCTACTCGGAGGGCACCGTCCGCGGGGCGACCCGGACCACCGTGTGCGCCGAGCCCGGCGACTCCGGCGGCGCCTACGTCTCCGGCGACCAGGCACAGGGCGTGACCTCCGGCGGCTCGGGCAACCGCACCACCGGCGGCACCACGTACCACCGGCCGGTCGACGAGATCCTGTCGGCCTACGGCCTCACCCTCGTCACGGGCTGAGCCCCACGGTCTGAGCCCCACGGCGCACGGGGCGGGGCTCACCTCGCCCCGTGCGCCGCCGCGATCCCCTCGATACGACGCGCCAGCCGCACGTCCAGCTCGGTCACCTTTCCGCCTACGCTGTGGGTGTTCACCGACACGCCCAGCGTGTTGTAGCCGAGCAGCAGATCCGCGTGGTGGTCCGACTCGTCCTGGATCTCGGCCACATGGACCACCATCGCCGCGGCTTGGAGGTGCCGGGCGAAGGAGTAGGAACGCCTCAGCAGGTTCCCCTCCCGGTCCCACTCCCAGCCGGGCAGCTCCGCCAGGGCACTGTCGATCTCTTCCGGGGTCAACGGTCGCGGCGCCATGACACGAATCTCGCTTTCACTGGACGACCCTCCAAGCCTAGGGTCGCGGTCATGGGATACGTGGCAACCGACGCGAGCACCGCAGTGGGCCCCCTGCTCAGGCACTGGCGGCAGCGCGCCGGACTCAGCCAGTTGGAGCTGGCCCTGCGCGCCGGCTCCTCGGCCCGGCACATCAGTTTCGTCGAGACCGGACGGGCCCGACCCAGCGAGGAGATGGTGCTCCGGCTGGCCGAGCACCTGTCCGTTCCCGTGCGGGAACGGAACGCGCTGCTGCTGGCCGCCGGGTACGCGCCGCACTATCCCGAGACCCCGGTGGACGACCCTTCCCTGACCTCCCTCCGCCAGGGCCTGGAGCGGGTCCTGACGGCCTATGAGCCGTATCCGGCCCTGGTGGTCGACGGCCGGTACGAGGTGTTGGCCGCCAACCGCGGCATCGCCGTCCTTCTGGATGGGGTGGCCGAGCACCTGCTGCGACCCCCGCTGAACGCCATGCGCGCCACCCTCCACCCCGATGGCCTGGCCCCGCGCATCCGCAACTTCCTGGAGTGGCGCGAGCATCTGCTGGAGCAGATGCGGCGTCAGCTCGCGCTGCTGCGTTCGGCGCCGCTGCGCGAGTTGTACGAGGAGGTCGCCGCCTATCCGCTGCCCGAGGGCGGCACCGAACGGCGCGGCGGCGAGACTCCCTTCGCCCTGCCCCTGGTGCTCGACCACGGGGGGCGGACGCTGTCGTTCTTCTCCACGATCACCACGTTCAACACCCCGATGGACGTGACCGTCTCCGAGTTGGCCATCGAGACCTTCGTCCCGGCCGATCCGGGGACGGCCGCCGCGCTTCCGGCGATCCTGGGGTGACGGTTCACGCCGACGACGCCCGCTCGGCGGCCGTGCTACCGCCCGGTATTTTTACTCCTGGGTAATAAATTTTTAAAGTGGTCAAAAGTGACAACCGTGATGTTTCTCTGCGGCCCGTCATCCGCATAAACATGTCTGTTACATGACTGAACCTCCGTTCCACAAACGTGTGTTATCGTCTTCGCGAACGTGCTAAACGAGGGGGGCGGCCACCCGTCACAACGTGAACGGTGGCGGTGCGTCCCCCCCATGGGGGAGCTTGGCATGAGCGATGCCATCGGGCGCAGAATTGCCATAATTCATGCGTCTCCGCTTGTCAGAAAAGCCATGGGAGACTTGCTGCGACCACACGCGACTCTCCACTTCACAGGCGGCGCGTCGCGGCTGGGAGAAGTGGAAACCGTGGTGCGCGAACACCGCCCGGACGTCCTCCTGCTGGAGTACGAACAGTGGCGGGCGCAGTCCTGGAAGTACCCTTTGACCTGGATAAATGATGCGGGCAGGGTCAGGATTGTCATGTATGGAAGGAGCAGCGACGCCCAGGCGGCGGTCGACTCCATCCGTTGCGGCGCGGCCGGCTTCGTCCACGATTCCTGCCCGCTGGAGCATCTGGTCTCCGCATTCCTGGACGCGCTCGACGGCAGGAGTTTCCTGCACCTGGGCGAGAACTTCACCTCCCTTTCATCTGTCACAGATGAAGGTCGGCCCCTGAAGGCCAGTTTAACGCAACGGGAAAAGCAAATACTGGAGCTTCTCCTCCTGCGCCGCTCCAATGAAGAGATCGCGGACCAACTCTCCCTCACCAGGCAGACCGTGAAGAATTATGTCAGCCGAGTGTTCAGGAAGATGGGCGTTTCCAGCAGGAAAGAACTGCTGCGCGGCGAGTTCAAAGCGGCTTGACAGGGCAAAGCGGAGGCAAAGCTCCGATGAACCGTGACGGGTCGGCCCCGAAAGCCGACCGGAGAGGAGTGGCCGTGTCGTCGGACGGCCGGGAGAGCGTCCTGGTGCGAACCGGGGAGCGGGTGGTCACCGTCGTGCTCAACCGGCCGGACCGCCACAACGCGATGTCCACCGAGATGCTGGGGCGGCTGGCCGATGTGCTCGCGCGGCTCGCCGCCCCCGCCCCGGAGAGCGACGAGGCGCCGCGGTGCCTGGTGCTCACCGGCGCCGGCCCCTCCTTCTCCAGCGGGGCGGACACCCGTGAGCCCGACTGGCGGGACCTGTCCCGGCGCGCCGTGCGCCGGGCCCGTTTCCGCTCCGTCCTCTCCACCCTGCACCACCTTCCCCTGCCCACCGTCGCCGCCGTCGAGGGGCACGCCCTCGGCGGCGGTCTGGAGGTGGCGCTCGCCTGCGATCTCGTGATCGCGGCGGAGGGGGCTCGATTCGGTCTGCCGGAGTTGGGAGTGGGGGCGATCCCCGGTGGGGGCGGCGTCCACTCCCTGCTGCGCCGGGTCGGCCGCGGGGTCGCGGCCGACATGCTGCTGACCGGCGCTCGTCTGCCGGCGGCCCGGCTGGCCGAACTCGGCGGCGTGGAGCGCCTCACCGCGGACGGTGAGGCGCTGCCGACCGCCCTGGAACTGGCGCGCGCCCTGGCACGGACGGACTCGGCCCTGCTGTCCGCCGCGACGCGCCTGCTGCGCGACTCGGGGCACCTGGACAGGGCCACCGCCCTGGGCGTCGAGGACGGGTACTGGTGGGGGGCCGCCGTGGCGGCCCGGGACGTGTGAGGCACCGCACCCCCCGCTTCCGTTTGCGGCCCCCGGGCCACGTGCACTAATTTCGTTCAGCAACTACTGAATCTATAGAATATGTCGTCGGCGGTGTGGAGACCCCAGGGGGCCGACGGGGGCGTGCGCGCCCACCGCCCTGATGATCGGAGAAGGTGTGGCAGCGGCAATCAGTTGCGAAGGGGTCACGAAGCGCTTCGGTGACTTCACGGCGGTCGACGGCCTGGACCTGACCGTCCCCGAAGGTTCGGTCTTCGGCTACCTGGGCCCCAACGGCGCCGGCAAGAGCACCACCATCAGGATGCTGATGGGCCTGTCCCGGCCGACGTCGGGCCGGGTGCGGGTGCTCGGGCAGGACCCGCTGGCCGACGCGGCGGTGCGGCGGCGGATCGGCTACCTCCCCGGCGAGCTGCGCCTGGACGACCGCCTGACGGTCCTTCAGACGCTGGAGTCCTGGGCACGGTTGCGCGGCACCGTGGACCTCGCCCTCCGGGACGAGCTGATCGAGCGGTTCGCCCTGGACCCGAAGAAGGCCGTCCGCGGCCTGTCCACCGGAAACCGCCGCAAGGTCGGTCTCGTCGGCGCCTTCATGTCCAGGCCCGACCTGCTGGTCCTGGACGAGCCCACCAACGGGCTCGACCCCCTGATGCAGCAGGTCTTCCTCGACCTGGTCGCGGAGGTCGCCCGGGAGGGACGCACCGTGCTGCTCTCCTCGCACATCCTCTCCGAGGTGGAGCGGGTCGCCGGATCGGTGGCCGTCCTGCGGGCCGGCCGGATCGTCGCCTCCGGGGAGACCGCGCGGCTCCGCCGGGGGGCCGCGCAGAAGTTCCACGCCGTGTTCACCGACGAGGTCCCGCCCCTGACGGAACTGGAGGGACTGCCCGGCGCCGCCGAGGTGACCGCCGAGGGACAGCGCGTCACCGTGGCCTGGACCGGTTCGCCCGACGCCCTGCTGCGGACGCTGTCCCGGTACCGGCTCGACTCGCTCACCGCGCCGGAGCCCGACCTGGAGGACGCGTTCTTCCACCATTACCGGACGGACGGCGACCGGACGGACACCGGCGGGCGCGTCGAAGCGGGCGCCGACGCCGCGGGCATCTGACGACGATTTCTCCGAGCAGGAAAGAAGAAGACCATGACGTCACCCCCCTCGCTGTCGTCGCCGACTTCCGAGCTTTTCGTCCGCGGTGTCCACGTACAGCGTCGCAGTATCATCGCCTGGGCCGCCGCACTTGTTCTCCTCGCCCTCTCCGTGGTCGGAGTATGGCCCTCCATGGAGGAATCCGGATCGCTTGAGGACTTTTCCTCCGGCCTCTCCCCCGAACTGGCCGACGCATTCGGCGTGGCGGAAATCAACACCGCCGTCGGATATCTCAAGGGGAATCTCTACGCGGTTCTGCTGCCCCTCCTGCTGGGGCTCATGGCGGTGACCGCGACCGGCACGCTGACCGCGGGCGACGAGGAGGCGGGACGGCTGGAGCTGCTCCTCGCCCTGCCCGTCGAGCGCCGCAGCGTCTACCTGCTGCGCTTCCTGGTGGTGGCCTTCGCCCTCGCCGTGGTGGCGTTCCTGGTGTGGGCCGCGGTGCTGATGTCCGTCGTCTCCCTCGACATGGACGTGACCGCCGCCGGCGTGTCGGCGGTGTCCCTCACCACCTGGCTGCTCGCCGTGCTGCACGCGGGGGTCGCCTACGCCGTCGCCGCGTTCGGCGCGCGGCGCGGAGTCACCGTGGGCGCGGCCGCCGCCGTGCTGGTCGTCGGCTACCTGCTGCACGCCATAGCCCCGCTGTCGGACGCCCTCGAACCCCTCGCGGCCGTCTCGCCCTGGGAGTGGGCGCTGGGCTCCGACCCGCTGGCGAACGGCTTCCCCTGGGGCGGCATCGCGCTGCTGGCCGTCTGCTGCGCGGTGCTCGCGGCCGTGGGCACCGCCGTCGTCGACCGACGGGACGTCAAGACCGCCTGACCGCCGGCCGGCCGTGCCGGCGCTCCCGATCTCGGCCGCCCCGGGTCCCCTCCCGGGGCGGCCGTCTTTCCGGGGCCGTCCTTCCGGGGCACCCGGCGCCGGAAAGACGGGTTCCTCCGGGACCGGAGACGGCGCCCGTCCCTCCCCCCGCGGGCGCCGGCATTGAGTATCAACGGTCATCATGCGCGGTCCTCATTGAGTACCGGACGTAAGTTCCCGCGCCCTCGACGCCCCGCTAGGTTCGTCACATGGACAGTGGTGACTCCTCAATTGCTGGACGGCAGGAACCCGTCGTCGTCACAGGAATCGGAACCGTGCTCCCCGGAACCCGGAACGCACGGGAATTCTGGGACCACATCTCGACCGGAACATCCCAGATAAGCCCCCTCAAGAGATTCGACTCCACGGCACTCGGCCTTCCCGTCCACGCGGCCGCGCAGATCGAGGAGTTCGACCACCGCCATGACCTCCCCGAGCTTCCCGACGGGCACGCCGGGAAATACAGCCGGGAAATCCTGATCGCCATGTCCGCGATCGCCCAGGCGCTGCGCGACGCGGGGCTCCGCCGCGGGGACGTGCCGCCCGAGCGGCTGGGCATCGTCCAGTCCTCCTCCCGCGGCCCCCTGGAGTGGTGGCGCTCCGCGATGCACGCCCCGGACCCGGCGGTCCCCTACGGCGACAGCGGAGCGATGTTCCGCGGGCTGGCCGGCTGCCCGGCCACCATGGCCGCCATCCACGTACAGGCCCAGGGGCTGGTCACCACCATCAGCAGCGCCTGCGTCGGCGGCCACCACGCCATCGGCCTCGCCCTGCGCGAACTGCGGTCCGGCAGCGCCGACGTCGTCCTGGCCGGCGGACACGAGTTCCCCATCCTCCCCGAGGTGGTCCGCTGCTACCTCGCGCTCGGCGACGGCGTCCTCTCCCCCGAACGGGAGGACCCGCGACGCGCCGTGCGCCCCTACGACCGCGACCGCTCGGGCTTCGCCATGGGCGAGGGAGCGGTGACCCTCTGCCTGGAGCGGGAGTCCTCCGCCCGTGCCCGGGGAGCCCGCGCCTACGCCCGGATACTGGGCCACCGGGCCCTGAACGAGGCCGCCCACGGCACCAGCATGGACCTCACCGGCAAGGTCACCGCAGGTGTCATGTCCCGACTCCTGGAGGACGTGGACCGCGACCGGGACCGGGTCGGCTACATCTGCGGGCACGGCACCGCCACCCGCTACAACGACCTGGCGGAGAGCCGCGCGCTGCGCGCCCTCTACCCGGAGCGCGAGGACGCCGAACTGCCCCCGCACGGCTCCAACAAGCCCATCTACGGCCACACCTTCGGCATGGCCGGGACGATCAACGTGGCCGCCACCTCGCTGATGCTGCACCACCAGCGGCTCGCCAGGACCGCCAACCTCGTCAACCCCGACCCCGAGTGCGACACCGACCACGTGGCCGACGGACCGCGCGACGCCGACCTCGAACTCGCCCTGTCGATGTCCTTCGCCTTCGGCAGCCAGACCTCCCTGATGGCCCTGGAGCGTGCCTCGTGAGCACCGCGACCACCGACGGACCGACCACCGGCGGACCGAACACCGACGGACCGTGGCCCAGGACGGCGGGTCCCGTCCTCGCGGACGGCCCCGACGACCTCGTCCGACGCTTCGTCGAGCCGGGGGACCACGTCCACCTGGCCGCCACCCTCTCCCGGCCCAACGCCCTGCTCAACGCCCTCGCCCGGGTCTTCCGGGGCACCCGGAGCCTGACGGTCAGCACCACCGCCGTGCACTCCAACGCCCACGCCCTGGCCCTCTCCGGGGCGGTGCGCAAGGTGATCACCGGCTTCCTCGGCGACACCTACCCCTCCCCGCGACCCAACCGCCTCTACCGGAACCTCGCCTCCGGCGAGCCGTTCGAGGTGGAGCTGTGGTCGCTGCTGACCTACACCCAGCGGCTGATGGCCGCCGCGCTGGGCCAGCCCTTCGCCACCACCGGCTCGCGGATCGCCGAGAGCGACCTGCGCCACGGCAAGGAGGGCCTGCTGCACCTCGTGCCGCACCCCGAGGACCCGGAGCGCCGGGTGTCCCTGCTGGAGCCGCTCCGTCCCGACTACGCCCTCTTCCACGGGGTCTGCGCCGACCGGCACGGCAACGTCGTCGCCGTGCCCCCGCTGGGCGAGGGAGCCTGGGCGGCCTGGGCGGCGCGGCGCGGCGTCCTCGTCTCCGTCGAGGCCATCGTCGACGACGAGGTGATCGCCCGCATGCCGGACCGGGTGGTCCTGCCGGCCTCCCGGGTGCTGGGGGTGTGCGAGGCGCCGTTCGGCGCCCACCCGCAGTCCCTGCGCACCGACGGTCTGGCCGGGGTGTCCGGGTACCTGGACGACTTCGACCACCTGGCGGAGATCGTGCGGGCCTGCCGCGAGCCGGAGACCGCGCGGGAGTGGTTCGACACCTGGGTCGGCGGCGTCCGGGGACACGCCGAGTACGTGGAGCGCCTCGGCGCACGGCGCGACTCCCTCCTGCTGCCGGACCCCCGGTCCACCGGGGACCCCGCCAAGGACACCGCCGCGAAGCCCTCGCCGCCGAGCGCGCGGCAGGCCGGACCGGAGGCCGAGGAGGCCGTCGAGCCGCCCACCGCGCAGGAACAGCTCATCGTGCTCGGCGCGCGGGCCGTCGCCGAGGCGGTGGTCGAGCGCGGCTACGACACGCTGCTGGCCGGCATCGGCGCCTCCCACATGGCCGTCTGGCTCGCCGCGCGCATGCTGGCCGAACGGGGCATCACCGTGCACGTCGCCGCCGAACTCGGCTTCCAGTCCATGGACCCCGAGCCGGGCGACGTCTTCCTGTTCAGCCAGCGGCACGCCACGCGGTCGCGGATGCTCTCCGGCATACCGGAGGTGCTGGGCGGCGTCGTGGCCGCCAACCCCCGCTGCCTGGGGGTGCTCGCCGCGGCGGAGGTCGACCGCGCCGGCAACCTCAACACCACCGCGCTGCCCGACGGCCGTTGGATCACCGGTTCCGGCGGCGCCAACGACATCGCGTCCACCACCGACTGCCTCGTCGTCGCCACCGCCTCACCGCGCCGCTACGTGCCCACCGTGACGCACCTGACCAGTCCGGGACACCGGATCAGGGACGTGGTCTCCCAGTTCGGCCGCTTCCACCGGTCCGGCCCCGACGAGCCGTTCCGGCTGGCCACCTGGCTGCCCCCGGCGGGCGGCCCGGACGCGCCCGAGGACCCCGAGACGGCGATCGCCCGGCTCACCTCCTGGGACGCCTCCGCCTCCGACGCCTCGCACGAGAAACCCATCACCGCAGAAGAGCTCGCGGCCCTGCGCCGCATGGATCCGGAAGGCCACTACCGATGACCACCGTCCTCCCTCCCGAGGCCCCGTCCGCCGGTTCCGCACCCGCCCCCGCCGCCCGGCCCAGCACCTTCGCCCCCGCCCGGCTGGCGGGCATCGGGCACTACTTCCCCGGGGAGCCGGTCCGCAACGACCACTTCGAGGCCATGGAGGCCCTGGGCATCGACGACGCCTGGATCCGCGAGCACACCGGGATCTCCTCCCGGCACTGGCCCGAGGACGACAAGGAGCGCGCCGTCGAGATGGCCGTGAAGGCCGTCGACCGCGCCCTGGAGCAGGCCGGTCTGGAGCCGGACGACATCGACCTGGTGATCGGGACCACCTCCACCACCAGGCCCCGGGTCAACCCCTCCTCCGCGACCAACAACTACATGGACATCTCGCTGCCCCTGCAGCACCAGGCGGGGCTGAAGCGGGCCACCTGCTTCGACGTCGGCGCCGTCGCCTGCGCCGGGTTCATGTACTCCAGCTCCGTCGCCTGCGCCCTGCTGCCCGTGATGGGGATACGGAACGCCCTGGTGGTGTGCGCGGAGAACCCGCGCCCCATCCTCAACTTCGACTACCGCTACTCCGCCCTGTTCGGCGCGGGCGCGGCCGCCGCCGTCTGGTCGGCCGACACCGCCGAGCCCGGCCTGCTGGACGTCGTCCTCCACTCCGACGGCGAGCACTTCAACGCCTTCGACATCGACGAGAACGACAAGATGATCATGCGTGGCCGCCAGGTCGGCGACCTCGGCCCCAAGCTGCTGGTGCAGGCCGGCCGGGAGCTGCTGGAGCGCAACAAGCTGAAGGTGTCCGACGTCGACTGGTTCATCCCCCACCAGGGGAACCTCAACATGATCAACCAGGTCTGCGCGGAACTGGAGCTGCCCGAGGACCGGGTCCTGACGAACATCCAGAAGCGCGGCAACACCTCCAGCGTCTCCATCCCGAGCTGCCTGGCGGAGAACGTCGAGGCCGGTGTGATCCGCCCCGGCGACCTCATCGCCTCGGTGGGCATCGGCCGCGGCTTCAGTTGGGGCGCGATGCTCTTCCGCTACCAGTGAGCCGCCGCCGATGAGCCGCCACCAGTGAGCCGCCACCAGTGAGTCGCCGATGATCGGCGGCGCGGCGGACCGCCGCGCCGCCCGGGGCGACGACCAGGACATCCACCAGGGAAGGACCTCGTGAAGGAAGAGCACGCCCTCTGGCGCGAGGCCGGCATCCGGATCACCGGATACGGCCACTACTACCCGCGCACCAGAGTGGTCAACGAAACCGGCGACGATCCCGCGGGCAACGCCGTGGACGCGGCCGTCATCGGCAGGATCGACGTCCGCGCCCGGCACGTCGCCGACGAGGACGAGACTCCGCAGGACATGGCCCGCAGGGCGGCCCGGCAGGCCCTGGACGACGCCGGGGTGGAGCCCGGCGCCGTGGACCTGCTGATCGTCAGCAACTGGACCGACCGGCAGTTCGTGCCCGAGTTCGGGCCCGTCACCGCCCACCTCCTCGGCGCCGACCGCGCTCTCGCCTTCGACCTGTGCGGCGCCTGCACCGGCTTCGTCCACGGCGTGCAGACCGCCGCCGCGCTGCTGGCCGCCACCCCGCACTGGACCACCGCCGTCGTCTCCAGCGTGGACCGCTTCTCCCGACGGGTGCGGCCCGGCAGCAAGGGCGAGCTGATCGTGGGCGACGCCGCCGGA
Source organism: Streptomyces megasporus (assembly GCF_000718985.1). Taxonomy (GTDB): domain Bacteria; phylum Actinomycetota; class Actinomycetes; order Streptomycetales; family Streptomycetaceae; genus Streptomyces; species Streptomyces megasporus. The sequence continues at coordinate 36,328 of NZ_JODL01000020.1, forward strand.
GCCGTCGTCCTCGCCAAGACCCCGGGCGGCGAGCCCGGACTGCTGGACACCCTGCTGATCAGCGACGGCGAGGCCAGCGACACCGTCACCGTGCTGCCCCCGCAGGGCTGGATCAAGAGCAAGAAGACGCTCGTCGACGTGGCCGTGGCCTCCCACACCGAGGTCGCCGAACGGATGCTGGCCCGCTCCGGGGTGAAGATGGCCGACATCGACTGGGTGGTCCCGCACCCCGGCACCGGACCGCTGCACGCGGCCGTCCGCGAACGCCTCGGCATCCCCGAGGAGCGCTTCGTCACCAACTTCGAGGAGCGGGCCAACACCGGCAGCGCGTCCATCCCGATCGTGCTCTCCGAGATGGCCAAGGACGGCAGGCTGCGGCCGGGCGACCTCGTCCTGACCCCCACGGTCGGCTCCGGGTGGTTCTACGGGGGGCTCCTGTTCCATGTCTGAGCCGATCGCCGGCTCCCCCCGCACCGCGCTGGTCACCGGGGGCAGTCGGGGGCTGGGCGCCGCCATCGCGCGGCACCTCGCCCGCGAGGGCTGGCACACCGTCATCTGCGGGCGCTCCGAGGAGGACCTCGACGCCCGGGTCCGGGAGGCGGCCGAGGAAGGCGTCGAGCTGCACCGCGTCCGCGCCGACGTCACCGACCCGGCCTCCGTGGACGCCCTGTTCGAGGAGCTGGCGGAGAGCGCCCCGCCCCTGGAGCTGTGCGTCAACAACGCGGGCGGCAACTACTCGCACCGCCTCGTCGGGGTCCGGGAGGGGGACGACCCCGGGGACAGGGAGCTGAAACCGCACCCCGTCGACACCTGGGAGCGCACGGTGCGGCTCTGCCTCACCGGCGTCTTCCTCGTCGGCCGCCGGGCCGCCGAGGCGATGCTGCGCGACGGCACGCCGGGCGTCATCGTCAACATCTCCTCCGCCGTCAGCGCCGGCTCCTACGGGCAGTCGGCCTACAGCGCGGCGAAGGCGGGGGTGGAGTCGCTGACCCGCACCTGGGCGGTGGAGCTGGGCGAGTACGGCATCCGGGCCGTCGCCGTCTCCCCCGGCGTCATCGACGGCGCGGCCCTGCGCCGCCGCAGCGCGGCCAGCCCGCGCCACGCGGCCTACATGGAGGCCCTGCGCGGGCACGTACCGCTGCGCCGCTGGTGCAGCGAACAGGACATCGCGACCACGGTCGCGTTCGCGGCACGGAACACCGCGATAACAGGCACTGTGTTGGAGGTGGACGGTGGCGGACTTCCCAGCCGGGTCGTCGTCGGATGACAGCGTGAACGGTACGCGGACCGCGGACCGGACGGTGGGGCACGAGTACGGCAGCGGCTTCGCCGCGGACCGGACGGTGGGGCACGAGTACGGCAGCGGCTTCGCCGCGGACCTGTTCGCCGGGCGCACCGCCCTGGTGACGGGCGCCAGCAGCGGCATCGGCGAGGTCATCGCCCGGATGCTCGCCGCGCACGGCGCGCGGGTGGCCCTGCTGGCGCGCAACGAGGAGTCGCTGCGCCGGATCGCCAAGGAGATCGCCGAGGCCGGGGGCCACGCCGTCCCCACGCCGGCGGACCTCACCGACACCACCGCCGTCCGCGCGGCGGTGGCCGAGGCCGCGCGGGAACTCGGACCGCTCGACCACCTGGTGCACTGCGCCGGGGAGGCCCGTGACCAGGCGTTCCTGTGCGACCTGCCCGAGGAGCAGTGGACCCGCACCCTGGAGACCAACCTGACCGGCGCCTTCCGGGTGTGCCGCGAGGTGGTGCCGGGGATGATGGAGCGCCGCAGCGGCGGCATCGTCATCGTCTCCTCCATCGCCGGCAAGCGCGGGCTGCCGGCCAACACCGCCTACTGCGCGTCCAAGTTCGGCCTCAACGGCCTCACCCAGGCGCTCGCCGCCGAACTCGGCGTCTTCAACATCCGGGTCAACGCCGTCTGCCCGGGGCTCACCGACAGCCCCGCGGCCACCGACGGCGGCCGGTACGGCGACGCGTTCATGGCCAGCCTCGCCCGGCACCACGGGCCGGCCGACCTCACCTGGGAGCGCTACCTGCGCCGGGCCGTGCGCAGCACGGTGCTGCGCAGGCTGGTCCGCCCCGAGGAGGTCGCCACGCAGGTGCTCTACCTGCTCTCCGACATGTCGGGCGGGATGACCGGCCAGGCCGTCAACGTCGACGCGGGGGCGCTGTGAGACCGCGTCGCGACGCCCGGGACGTGCTGGTCACCGGGATGGGCTTCTGCCTGCCCGGTGGCCCGCACGCCCCGACGGTCACCGCCGAGGACGTGTGGCGCACCGCGTCCGCCGGAATCAGCCACCTCGACAACGACGGGCTGTTCCACGGCATCGTGCACGGCGCCGCCGAGGTGTTCCGCGAGCGCGTCCCGGAGATCCCGCGGCGTCACCTGCGCAGCTACGCCGACGTGCACCTGTACGGCCTGATCTCGCTGGACGAGGCCTGCCGCGACGCCGGGCTGGACTTCCGTGCCGGCGACCTCGCCCCGGCGGCGGTGCTCACCGCCCGCGCCGGGGTCGACAGCAACTACGACAGTTACCGGGCGTGGCACGACGCCGATCCGGAGACCATCGACCCGGCGGACGCCAAGTCCCTGTTCGTCCGGCTGGTCATCGCGGGCACCTCCAGCGACGTCGGGTCCGTGCAGGCGTCCCTGTGCGGCAGCACCGGCCCCAGCTACACGGTTAGCTGCGGCTGCGCGTCCTCCGCCGTCCTGCTGGGCTCGGCCCGGCACCTGATCGCCTCCGGCCAGGTGGACCTGGCCGTGGTGACGGGGGTGGACCGCTTCGACACCGAGCGGGTCCTGCACGGCGACCGGCTGCGCCGGGTCGCCGAGCGCGGCGGCATCACCGTCCGCCACAACGACGAGCCGCCGGCCGCGCCCCGGCACGACCGCCCGATGCGCCCGTACGACGCGGAGGGCGACTGCATGAACTACGGGGACGGCTCGGTGACGCTGATCCTGGAGAGCCGGGAGCACGCCGAGCGGCGCGGCGCCCGCCCGCACGGCGCCCTCCTCTCCCAGGTCACCACCCGCAGCGGGTTGGGCAGCGCCGTCGGGATCGACACCAGCGGCCGGGGGCTGGCGGACGCCGCGCGCCGCTGCCTGGCCGAGACGGGCACCGAGCTGTCCGAGGTGCCCTACATCAACGGCGGCGCCGAGGGCGACCGGCTGTTCACCCGCATCGAGGCCAACGCCGTGCGGGAGCTGTACGGGGAGCGGTCCGCCGAGGTGCTGGTCAGCTCGCAGGAGGCGTGCTTCGGCCACAGCGGGGCGCCGCTGGGCAACCTGGGGGCCGCCCTGTCGCTGATGATGATGCGCCGCGGACAGGTCTGTCCCACCGCCAACTGCGACCGGCCCTCGCCGGTGTGCACCTTCGACCCCGTGCCCGGCGACAAGCCCCGCGAGCTGGAGTTCTCCAGGGCGTTGAGCTTCAACTACCAGATCGGCGGGGTCAACAGCGCGCTCCTGCTGGGCGGTGACGATGTCCTCTGAGCCCCTGTCCTCCGAGTCCCGTGGGGGCCGTGGGACCGGCGCCGTCCCGCCCCCGGAACTGTGGCTGGCCGGCGCCGGGATGGTGCTGCCCGGCCCCGGCGGGGTCGCCTGCACGGACCTGGACACCTTCTGGAAGACGGTCGGCGACGGGACCGTCTGCCTGTCCCCCTACGACCGTCCGGGGCTGCCGCTGCGCATCGCCGGCCTGGTCCGCGGCTGGGACCCGGTGGCCGCCCTGCCGGTGGCCGAGAAGACCGTGTCGCGCTCCTCCCGCGCCGCCCTGCTCGCCATGGGCGCCGTGCACGGGGCCCTGGAGAACGCGGGGCTGTCCCCGGCGGACCTCGATCCCGAGCGCACCGTGTTCGTCGCCTCCTCCCTGCAGTTCGCCTTCCCGGAGACCGAGCGGTACTACGCCACCGTCCACGCCGAGGGGCCCGCGGCGCTCGGCATGGCCTACTGGATGACGGGCACCCCGCCGAGCGTCATCGGCGCCGTCTCCTCGGCCCTGGGCATCCCGTGCCCCACCCTGAGCGTCGCCGGGTCCTGCAACGTCGCCCTGCGGGCCCTGCACGTGGTGCAGCAGATGTTCCGCTGCGGGGACGTGGACCGGGCGGTGGTGGTGGGCGTCGACGAGACCACCGACCCGGTGTTCGTCGCGGGCACCTCCCACACCGGCAGGAGCGGCTACCGGGCGTCCTCGCTCTCCGACGACCCCGGCGACGTGCGCCCCCACGACCGGGTGCAGACGGGCAACGCCACCGGGGAGGGGGCGATCGCCGTCGTCCTGGAGAACGACCGCGCCCGGCCGGGAGGCGGCCGGGGCCTGCGTCACCGGATGCACCTGCACAGCTCCCGCAGCAACGGACCGTCCACCGTGGCCACGGGCCCGCCCGACAACGTGGCCGGGGACGTCGCCGCGGTGCTCCGCTCCAGCGGACGCTCCCTGGGCGACCTGGCGTTCGTCAACGACTACGCCGACGGCAACCGCTTCGTCGAGGACCACCTGTGCGAGGCGCTGACCCTGGTCCGCGAGACCACCGGCCACACCGGCGAACTGCTGCTCACCAACCAGGAGGCGGTGTTCGGCCACGTGGCCGGCACCGGCGGGCTGGTCAAGCTGCTGTCCAGCCTGCTGATGCTGCACCACGGGCACATCGCCCCCAGTGCCAACTGCCGCACCCCCTACGACCGTCTGCCGGGCCGACCGGTGCCCGCCGGCGGTCTGCCCACGAGCGGGGACGCGGCCCTGGTGCTGTCCTCCGGCGCGGGCGGGGACGCCACCAGCATGATCGTCGAACTCGAAGGGGGCGAACTGCCGTGAACGCCAGGACCGGTGCACCGAGCGCACCACGGACACCCGAGACGCCCGAGCAGTGGGCCGCCCTGCGCGCCCCGCTCGGTTCGCTCGCGGTCCTCGACACCTCCGGCTCCGGGCCGGGCGCGGCGGGCCGGGCGGACGGGGCGGACGAGATCGCCGGCGCCCTGGGCGCCGGCGGGTTGCGGGTCCTCCGGGCCGCCGACCCGGAGGAGGACGCCCGGGCCGACGTCTACTGCGCGCTGCTCGTCGGCAACGACGCGCTGGGCTGCGCCGACCCCTCGCCGGGGCTGGACCGCCCGCGCATCCGGCGGGTGGCCGAGGCCATGGCCGACCGGGGCGCCGGGCGGCTGGTGCTGGTGACGGACGCCTCGTCCGACACCCACCTCGGCAGCGACCCGGACCGGCACGGCGGGCTGGCGGCCGACCGGGCCTGGTGGCAGCGGCTCGCCGCCTCCCTCGCCCCGCGCGGGGTGGTCGCCAACACCGTCCAGGTCGGCCACGCGCCCTTCCTGGGACACCGGTTGGCCGCCGACCGGGCCGCCGGGCTGCTCCGCTACCAGGCGCTGCGGCGGCCCACCGCGCCCGAGGACGTCGCCTCGTGCCTGAGCCTGCTGACCTCCCGGGGCTGCTCCTACCTGGTGGCGGAGACCCTGCGGGCGGACGGGGGCATGGACCTGGGGGTCATCCCCGCCATCCGCGACGACCAGGAGCGCCGTCCGGCCGCTCCCGCCCGGCGGCCCACCGCGCCGCCCGTGCCGCCGGGCGCGGCCGGCTCCCGCGACTTCGAGGGGCTCCGGGTCCTGATCGCCGGCGCCAGCAGCGGCATCGGCCGCGCCTGCGCACTCCACCTCGCCGAGCGCGGCGCGGACGTGGTGCTCGCCGCCCGCCGCACCACCGAACTGGAGGCCGTGGCCCATGCGGTGGAGGGATTCGGCCGTCGGGCCCACATCCTGCGCTGCGACCTGGCGGACGCCGACGAGGCCGGCGATCTGGCCGGTCTCGCCTGGAAGGCCGCCGAGCGCCTGGACTGCCTGCTGTACGCGGCCGGACACCTGGGGTTCGCCTCCGGTCCCGGGGACGGCCCCGGGGAGACGGACCCCGCCCGCACCACCTTCGCGGTGAACCTCCGGAGTTTCGTCACGGTGACCGATGAGTTGGCGGCCCGTTGGGCGGACGCCGGGATCCGCGGCTCCGTCGCCGGGGTGGCCTCCGTGAGCAGCACCTTCTCCCCCGTCCCTCACCTGGAGCACTACGGCGCCAGCAAGGCCGCGATGATCCAGTACGCGCGCTGCCTGGCCGTCTCGCGCGCCCGGTTCGGCATCCGGGCCAACTGCGTGGCGCCCGGCATCATCGACACGCCGATGGGGGACGCGGCCGGCCCGGAGCACCGGCGTGGCTGGATCAGTCGGATTCCCGCCGGGCGGGTCGGCCGGCCGCACGAGGTGGCCACGGTGCTGGGGCACCTCCTCAGCCCGTCCGCGGCCCACCTCACCGGTGTCGCGCCCCGGGTGGACGGCGGTTTCGGCCTGCTCGGCGCGGCGCCCCTGTGGAACGCCGCCGACGGCTCCCTCGGGCAGGAGGCGGGACGGTGAGCGGGTCCGTGGACGAGGCGCGGCCGGGGCCCTCGGTGGCGCTGGTCGCCGGGGCGTCGTCGGGCATCGGCGCCGCCACCGCCGTGGCGCTCGCCGCGCCGGGCACCTCGGTGGCGCTGGTCGGTCGGCGCGCCGCCGAACTGGCGGAGACGGCCGCCGCCGTGCGCGCCCGCGGCGGCCGGGCCCTGGAGCTCCGCGTCGACCTGGGCGCCGACGACGGGCCGGCCGAGGCGGTGTCCCGCACCGAGGCGGAGCTCGGCCCGGTGGACCTGCTGGTGTGCAGCGCCGCCGCGATCCGTCTGTCCCGGGTGCACGAGACCGATCCCCGGCACTGGGAGCGGCAGTTGCGGCTCAACCTGACCGTGCCGTTCCTGCTGGCCCGTCTGGTGCTGCCCGGCATGCGCGCCCGGCGGCGCGGCTGGATCGTCAACATCGGCTCGGGCGTGGGCGCCGAGGTCGTCCCCGGCAGCGGCGCGTACGGCGTCAGCAAGCACGCGCTCAACCGGCTGACCGAGCTGATCCACCAGGAGAACCGCGACCACGGGATCCGTGCCGTGGCGGTCAGTCCCGGCTGGGTGGACACCCGGCTGGCCGCCCGCCCCGAGGGGCTGGGGGTGGAGCGCGAGGAGCTCCTCACCCCGGAGGACATCGCGGAGACCGTGGCGTGGCTGGTGTCCCGGCCCGCCCGGGTCAGCACCGGCCCCCTGCTGCGGGTGGAGCCCACGGCCGGCCGCGCCGACGCGGCGGCGGCCATGACCCGTCACCTCGCCCTCGCCTCCGGCGAATCCGGTGGATCCGGTGGACCCGGTGGATCCGGTGAGTCCGGCGCATCCGGTGAGTCCGGCGAAAGGGAGAACGGCACTCGATGAGCACAGCGACCACCGCCACCCGGGTGGAGCACGACGTACCGGTCGCGATGCGCGACGGCGTGGTGCTGCGCGCCGACGTGTGGCGGCCCGACGACGACCGGGCCCGGCCCGCGGTCCTCTTCCGCACCCCCTACGGCAAGTCCACCCTGGGGCTGGCCACCCTCACCCCGGCCCAGTGCGTGGAGCGCGGCTACGCGGCCGTCGTCCAGGACACCCGGGGCCGGTTCCGCTCCGAGGGCGACTGGGCCCCGCTGGCCTGGGAGCGCGAGGGCCCCGACGGGTACGACAGCGTGGAGTGGGTCGCCGCCCAGCCGTGGTGCGACGGCAACGTCGCGATGGCGGGCACCTCCTACCAGGCCATCGTCCAGTGGCTGGCCGCGATGGAGAAGCCCCCGCACCTGCGGGCCATCGCCCCGGCCATGTCCACCTCGGCGGAGCTGGACGCGGAGCAGACCGGCGGCGCGCTGCGGCTGGACCACGTCACGAGCTGGCTCGCCCTGACCGCCCTGGAGTGGGTGCAGCGGTGCGCGGCGGCGGGCGAGCCGGTCGATCCGCGCACCGTGGCCGAGGCCGTGCGGCTGCTCACCGATCCCGAGGAGATCCTGCGGCGGTGGCCGCTGACCGGCGTCCTGGACCACGAGGGCTTCCCCGGTCGGCTGCGGGACGTGCTGGAGGGCAGGGCCCGCACCATGGTCGAGTACCGGTACTCGTCCATCGACGTCCCCACCCTGTCGGTGGGCGGCTGGTACGACGTGTTCGCCCACGGCACCGTCGAGCTGCACCGCAGGATGCGCGGACAGGACCCCGAGCCCGGCCGGCACCGGCTGGTCATGGGGCCGTGGGTGCACTCCGGCCAACTCCCCCAGGTGCAGGGCCAGCTCAACACCGGTCTGTACGGCTCCGCGCAGGGCAGCCGGCTCGCCGACCTCCACCTGGACTTCTTCGACCGGCACCTGCGTCCCGGCGACGGCTCCGAGACCCCCGCCCCGCCGCCGGTCCGCTACTTCCTGATGGGCGCCGACGAGTGGCGGGACGCGGAGAGCTGGCCGCCCCCCGAGTGCGAGTACCGCACCTGGCACCTGTCCGGCGGCGCCGCGCGGACCGCCGAGGGCGACGGCCGGCTGCTGTCCGGGGCCGTGCCGCGCACCGACGGCGAGGACACCTTCCGCTACGACCCGCAGGACCCCGTGCCCACCCACGGGGGCCGGGTGTTGCAGCTCGGGCGGCTCGTCGCGGGCCCGCTGGACCAGAGCCACCTGGAGAAGCGGTCCGACGTGCTCTGCTACACCTCCGCCCCGCTGGAGAGCCCGCTGGACGCCGTCGGGCGTCACCGGGTCGAGCTGTTCTTCGCCTCCGACGCCCCCTCCACGGACGTGGTGGCCAAGCTCACCGACGTCCACCCCGACGGCCGTTCCGTGCTCGTCGCCGAGGGCAACGTCCGGCTCACCGGGCTCGACGAGGACGCGGTCACCGAGGTCCACGTCCCGCTCGGCGACACCGCCTGGCGGTTCCCGGCCGGCCACCGGATACGGCTCCACGTCACCAGCAGCAACTTCCCCCATCTGGACCGCAATCCCAACACCGGCGAGGCCCCGGGACTGGCGACCATCCCGGTCACCGCCCGGCAGACCGTGCGGCACGGCCCCTCCCACCCCTCGGTACTGCGGTTGCAGGTCCGGCCGCACCCGAAGGCCCCGGACCGGGCGGACGGGACGACGGCGACCGCCGTGCCGGAGGCGGGCGCGGAGGGTCCGAGCGCGGTGGACGTCCCCGGGGACATTCCCGAGAACACCGTCGGGGACGTCCTCGGCGACGTCCCCGGCGACATCCTCGCCCCCGACGACCCTCGGGTGCCGACCGCCGAGCAGTGCGTCCTTGAGCCGCTGCTGCGACGCCGCGCCGCGGAACGTCCCCGGGACGTCTACGCGGTCATGCCGGGCGGGGAGGAGTGGACCTACGCCCGGACCTGGGAGGAGTCGGCGGCGGCCGCGGCGGCCCTGCAGTCGTTGGGCGTCGCCCGCGGGGACCGGGTGATGACCTGGCTGCCCAACGGGGCCGACGCCCTGCGGTCGTGGTTCGGCGGCAATCTCGCGGGCGCGGTGGTGGTGCCGGTCAACGTCTCCTACCGGGGGGCGATGCTGGAGCACGTCCTGGCCGACAGCGGGGCCGGCCTGCTGGTGACCCGTCCGGCCCTCGCCCGGCGGCTGACCGGTCTGGCCACGGCAAAGCTGCGCACCGTGGTGCTCCTGCCGGGGCCGGAGGACTCCGCCGACGAGCTGTGCGCGGCGCTGGACGAGCTGGCCGCCACGGAACTGCACGTCGTCGTCGGCCTCGACGGCTCCGCCGAGCGTTTCGCCCCGCCGGTGCCGGCACCGGAGCCCTGGGACACGCAGACCGTGATCTACACCTCCGGCACCACCGGCCCCTCCAAGGGCGTGCTGTCCTCCTACGCGCACCTGTACAGCAGTTGCACCGCCGCCTTCCACGGCCGCACCACCCGGCGGGACCGCTACCTGCTGCAACTCCCGCTGTTCCACGCGGGCGGCACCATCGGCGCGTACGGGATGCTCGTCCACGGGGCCTCGATCACGGTGGTCCCGTCCTTCCGGACCGGGGAGTTCTGGCCGCTGGTGCGGCGCACCGGCACCACCATGTGCACCCTGCTGGGGGTCATGGCGACCTACCTCCTCAAGGAGCCGCCGCGCCCGGACGACGCGGACAACCCCCTGCGGGAGGCGTTCGTCATCCCGCTGGGCGGGGACACGGTCGCCTTCGCCGAGCGCTTCGGGGTGCGGGTGCGGGCCCTGTTCAACATGACCGAGGTGTCGTGCCCGGTGATCTCCGAGCCCGACCCGGCCGTCCCCATGTACTGCGGGAAGCCCCGCCCGGGGATCGCGGCCCGGGTGGTGGACGAGCACGACCGGGAGGTGCCCGACGGGGAGACCGGCGAGCTGCTGCTCCGCCCGGAGCGGCCCTGGTCCTTCGCGCACGGCTATCTGGGCCGGCCGGAGGAGACCGAACGGGCGTGGCGCAACGGCTGGTTCCACACCGGTGACGCCTTCCGGCGGCTGCCCGACGGCGGTCTGGTCTTCGTCGACCGCCTCAAGGACGCGATCCGCCGCCGCGGCGAGAACATCTCCTCGTTCGAGGTGGAGCGGCAGGCACTGGCCCACCCCCGGGTGCGGGAGGCCGCCGCGGTGGCCGTCCCCGGTGACGGCGGGGAGGACGAGGTGCTGCTCGTCGTCGCCCCGGTCGGCGGGGACGCGGAGGACGGCGCACGGCGAGAAGCCGACCGCGAGCCCCCGGACCCGGTGGAGCTGTCGCTGTTCCTGCGGGACCGACTGGCCCACTTCATGGTGCCCCGCTACCTGCGGGTGGTGGACGAGCTGCCGAAGACGCCCACCGGCAAGCCCCGCAAGAACGTGCTGCGCGAGCAGGGCGTCACCGAGGACACCTGGGACCGGGAGGACGCCGGTCTGCGGATGAGGATGGAGAGGCTGACATGACGGCTCCCGCGTACGACACGGAGACCGCGGAGACCGCCCCGGCCCCGGACGTCGGGGCCGTCACCTCCGGCGGGCGCCCGGACCCCGGCGCCCGGGGCCGCTTCGCGGCGTTCGCCGACCGGGTGTCCGCCGACCCCGCGGTGCCGCTGCTGGCCTCCCTCCACGAGGGCGTGGCCGTGCTCCGGCTGGACCGGCCCGAACGACGCAACGCCCTCACCCTCCCCCTGTCCGGCGCCCTGCTGGAGGGCCTGGTGCGGGCCGGCGCCGACCACCGGGTGCGCGCCGTGGTGCTGCGTGGTTCCGGACCGGCCTTCTGCGCCGGGGACGACGTGCCCAGCGTGCGGCGCTGGCTCGACGGCGACCGCGCCGACGTGCCCTTCGACCCCGTCACCTCCGACGCCCACTACCTGCGCATCTGCGAGCAGATGCTCCACCTGCCGAAGCCGGTGGTGGTGGGGTTGACCGGGGCGACGGCCGGGGCCGGTGCGGAGATCGCCTGCGCGGCGGACTACCGGCTGGCGGACGACACCGCGGCGATCGGCAGCCGGCTGGCCTCCGTCGGACACGTGGGCAACGTCGTCCTGATGTCCCGGCTGGTCGGCCCGGCGCGGGCGACCGAGATCTACCTGACCGGGCGGATGGTGCCCGCCGCCGAGGCGCTCTCCCTGGGGCTGGTGGACCGGGTGGTCCCGGCGGCCTCCTTCGAGGCGGAGCTGGCGGAGACGGCGCGGCGCTTCGCCGCCCTGCCCACCCGTTCGGTGGGCCTGTTCAAGGAGCTGCGGGAGCGGTCCTGGGGGCAGCCGGCCGAGTACGGTCTGCGGCTCCAGGACGCGTACCACCTGCGCACCCACGACGAGGTGCGCGACGCCGCCGAGGGCCTGGACGCCTTCGTCGCGCGGCGTCCGCCCCGCTTCGAGGGCCGCTGAGTCCCGGGGGCGGCCCGCTCCCCCGGGGCCGCCCCCGACCACGGGCGGGAGGGCGCGGCGTCACGTCCCTCCCGCCCGTTCCGCCCGGCTTCCGGCGGTCACCCCGTCCCTGTGACCGCCGGAGCCGGGCGTCGGTGCCGGCGCGGGCCGTCCAGCATGCGCAGGGCGTTCCCGGACAGCCAGTCCGCGGTGATCTCCTCTCCCAGTCCCAGGGCCTCGACCTCGGCGGCGAGGACGCCCACGGGCAGCGGGTTCACCCAGGTGGAGGTGCCGAACAGCACGCGGTGCCGGGCGAGGGTGCGGGCGTGGTGCAGCAGGGGCTCCCAGCCGGAGCCGGGCGAGGCCATGTTCCGTGCCCGGTGGGAGGAGAACTCCAGGTACACCCGGGGGTGGCGGGCGGCCGTCAGCAGCGTCTCCATGACGTCCGGCCAGCCCGCGTGCCCGGCCACGAGGGTCAGCCGCGGATGGCGGGCGGCCAGGGCCTCCAGGGTGCGCCAGCTTCCGATCCCGGTGGGGCGGCCGGCCGCGAAGTGGTGTCCGGTGTGCAGCCAGACGGGCAGGTCGGCCTCGGCGGCGGCGCCGAACACCGGGGTGTGCGCGGGGTCGGCCGCGTCGGTCCCGTCGAGGAAGGGTATGACGCACAGTCCGGTGGCCCCGGCCCGCACGGCGCGGTCCAGCTCCGCCAGCGCCGCGCCCGTGTCCCCCAGCGCGATCCCGGCCCACACCCGGACCCGGTCGCGGAACCGGGAGGTCAGGTCGAGCACCCGGTCGTTGACGGTGTCGCCGTCGGGCAGCCGCTCGGGGCTGCCCATGGCGATCTCGGCGACGACGCCCTGCGCGGCGCGGTCGGCCAGGTACGCCGCCAGGTCCGGTTCGGGTCGGTCCCGCGGCAGCAGCACGTCCACCGCCGCCTCCCAGCCGTCCGCGAGCGCCGCGCGGTACGCGCCGTGGTCGGCGCCGAAGAACCGGGCGAAGGACTTCGAGAACACGTCCAGGTACTCCGCGGCGCCGTGGGTGAAGCGTCGCAGGTAGGCGCGCCAGGAGGCGTTGTCGTACAGCAGCGCGCACGCGTCGACGACGGGGGCGGCGGGTACGGCGGGAGCCGCGGCGCCGGTCGCGGGGTCGGTCATGCCGTCGGCCTCCTGGCGTCCTGGTACTCCTCCACCAGCCGGGTCGTCTCCCTGACGTACGCCTCGAACAGCCCCGCCAGGTCCGCCAGACGTTCCGCGGCCGGCCCCTTGGCGACGGAGGCGCCGTCGCGCAGGGCCTCGCTGAACTTCCTGATCTGGAGGGTGTTGACCGTGAGCAGCCGCTCGATGTCCCCGACCACCTCGTAGCACACGCGGCGGCTGCCGGAGCGGGAGCTGCGGCGCACCAGGAACCACGCCTCCAACTGGCGGGCGGCCACGCTCAGGCCGCTCTTGCTGGCCCCCAGGTCCTTGACCATGGTGTCCAGGTCGACCGGCTCGTTGCGCAGCAGGAGGTAGCCCAGGAGACGTCCGGTGGTCTGCGGCAGACCCCACCGCTCCATCAGGCCTCCGAGGGAGGCGATGAACTCCGCCTCCGCCTCATCTGTCATGTTCGACTCTTCTTTTCGAGGAAACGGGTGATCAACCGGTTGACGATATCGGGCCGGTCGAGGTTGGCGACGTGCCCGGCGCCGGGGATGGTGTGGAGTTCGCAGTCCGGGTCCCGGTCCTTCCAGCGCCGCATGTCCCGGCGGATTCGGCCGGTGCCGTCGTGCTCCCCCACCAGCAGCAGCTCCGGTTTGTCGATCCGGTAGCCGGCGTCGGGGGTCAGGGCCCGGGTGACGCCCCGCCAGGTGCTGAGGAACTGCCTGCGCCCGGTCTTCCGGAACACCTCCCGCAGGTAGTCCCTGCTCTCCTCGGTCTCGGCCGAGGCGTCGGCCATGGCGTCCACCAGGCGCCCGTACCGCACCAGCCGCAGGGCGGGGCCGGACAGGGCGAGGCTGATCCGGTCCGGCAAGCTCAGCGGGAGGGTGTTGCAGGACGCCCCGATGACGACCAGCGCCGCGACCCGCTCCGGGTGACGGCGCAGGAACTCCTGGCTGATGTTGCCGCCGATGGACTGGCCGAGCAGCACCACGGGCTCCCGCTCGCCCTCGTGGTCCAACAGCGCCGCGATGTCCTCGGCGGCGTCGGGGACCCGGAAGCGGTCGTGTCCGGACCGCGAGCGGCCGTGCGCCCGCACGTCCCACCGCAGGGTCCGGAAGCCGTGCTCGTGGAGCACGGGCACCTGGGGGTCGAACATCCGGTGGTCGGTGGCCGCGCCGTGGGTCAGCACGACCAGCGGGGCGCCGGGCGGCCCTCCCGTCCAGTAGTGGAGGCTCACCCGGCCTCTGTCCAGTACACGCTCCGCTTCATTCATCACATTCACAATAGACTAAACGTCCCTGCTCGCGCAGGGTTCCTCACCCGTACGGGTGACCCTGCCGCCGTCCGGCCCGGACGGAACCGGCCCGTGGAGAGCCGGTCAGCGGAGGGGAACGCGGGCCGGGAGGGACGCGGGCGGGGCGGGGGCGTTCTCCGCCTCGCGCAGCCAGCGCCGCAGCACCTGGTGGACCCGCTCGGCGCCGACGAGTTCGCCGTGCTCGTCCGGCGCGGAGAGCAGCCGCGGGTAGAGCAGGAACGCCCGGGACTGCTCGCCGCCCAGGCCGCCGTGGGAGCCGATCTGCTCCTCGAAGGCGTGGACGGCGCCGGTGGCCGGGTCGAGGGCGGAGTTGACCATGACGTCGGCGGCGTTCGGGAAGCGGGCGGTGCGCCGCACCAGGTCGGCGGCGCGCGGCCCGTAGGGGGCCAGGGGGTCGTGGCCGACGACCTCGCCGGTGACGAGCCGGTGCTCGCCGCCGTTCGCGCCGAGGACCACCGGCCCGTGGCGTTCGCTGTGGACGAGCAGGAAGCCGATGCCGGGGTGGTCGGCGAGGGTGCGCAGCAGGGCGGGGTGGCGGCGTTCGATCTCCTCGCGGGTGGCGCGGCCGGGGATGCCGGGGAAGGAGACCAGTCCGAGGTTGCCCGACCCCAGCACCACCGGTCCGGGGCCGGTGACCCGGTGCGGTTCGGCGCCGTGCCCGTCCTCGGGCCGGTGGAGGGCGGCCCGCGCGGCGGCGCGGGCCTCGGCCCCGCTGGCCGACCGCCGGGCGCGTCGGGAGACGGGCAGCCCGCATCCGGCGCGCACCAGGTCCTCCAGGGTGAGCCCGTACCGCGCGGCGAAGGGTTCGCCGGGACTCTGTCCGTGGTCGGAGAGGAGCACCAGGCGGTAGGGGCGGGGGGCCCGCTCGGCGACCTTGGCGATGAGGGCGACGGACCGGTCGAGCCTCCGCAGCACCTGGTGGGTGTCGCGACCGCGGGGGCCGGAGTGGTGGGCCACCTCGTCGTAGGCGACCAGGTCGGCGTAGACGGCCGTCCGTCCGTTGAGCATGTCGCCGAGGACGGCGGCGACCACCACGTCCCGCTCGACGACGGTGGCGAAGGCCCGGATGAAGGGGTAGAGCCCGCCGCGCCCCACGCGGGGCCGCTCTCCGCTCAGCCGGGCCCGGCCGGCCTGGAGGAGCTCGCGGACGACCTCGACGACGAAGGAGGCGGCGGTGCGGGTGGCGTTGGCGGGGTCGGAGAAGTACGCGAAGTAGCCGGCGCGGGAGCGGTTGTGCCGGCCGCGGCGGGCGGAGACGGAGAGCACCAGGGCGACCTGGGCGGCTCCGCCGCTGAAGAGGTTGCCGCGGCTGGCGCCGTCGTGGGCGAGGAGTCCGGGGTGTCCGCTGCGGGCGGCGGCGCGGCGCTGGAGTTCGGCGGCGCTGCTGGGCCGGTTGCTGATCATCACCTCGCCGGTCTCCTTTTCGTACCAGCGGAAGGCGGGCACGTCCTCGTTGGAGCCGTGCAGGATGCCGAGCTGGCTGGCGCCGGTCTGGCTGGACCAGTCGGTGTGCCAGGGGACGAGGCGGTGGGTGTCGCGGCACATGGCGGCGACGGTGGGCATCAGCGGCTCGCCGTCCTCGGGCGCGGCGATCGCGTCGCGCAGCACGTCGTGGCCGATCCCGTCGAGTTGGAGGAAGACGGTGCCGGGGGTGGTGGGCGGCTCCCGGCGTCCGGCGCGGCGCCAGCGGCGGTCGGCGAGCCGGGCCATGCGCCGGCGGTAGGCCCCGTCGTCGCGGACGGCCAGGAAGGTGCTGGCCGCCGAGGAGGTCGCGGACATCACGGCGGCGACCACCACGGCGGTCCGGGGATCGGCCTCGCCCCTGCCGTCGGGGAGGAGGCTGAGCGCGATCCACAGCAGCGAGCCGTTGAGGAAGAACACCAGCAGGCCCAGCACCAGGGCGGGCACCAGCAGCAGCGCTCTGACCAGCACGGGCCACACCAGCGCGCCGAGCAGGCCGAAGGCGCCGGCCGCCACGGCGGCGGTGATCCCGATGCGGGTCGCGGAGTCCCCGTCGGCGGACTGGATGCGGAAGTCGGGCAGCACTCCGGCGAGCACGAGCATGGTGAGGGTGCTCACCGCCCATACGACCAGCACGCGCAGCACCGCGCCGCCCGCCCTGCGCCAGGCTGCCATCCGCACGCCGTCCCGCCTTTCCTCGTGTTTCCCCTGCTCCACGCGCTCCTCTCGGGGGCGCGCCGACGGGCCGCCGGCCCCGCCGGTTTCGCGTCCCTGTGCGACCGTGTGTGACCGTCGGTCCGGGTGTGGCCCCGGTTGCGGCGGCACGTTCCACTTTTCCACAGTGGGCCACCCGGCCGGGGGCGCACCCGGTCCCGACCGGGGGGCGGCCGGGGGCGCGGCGAGGAGGACGGGGCACCGGAGGGGAATGATGAGAGGATCGGTGCGGGAACGGGGCGAGCGGACGGAAGGAGAGTCCGAGTGCCGGTGGAGATCACTTGGTGGGGACACGCGACGGCGACCGTGCGGGACTCCGGTGTGACGGTGCTCACCGACCCGCTCTTCGTCCGCCGGCTGGCCCATCTGCGCAGACGCCGCGGGGATCTGCCGCCCGAGTCGGTGGCGCAGGTGGACGTGGCGCTGGTCTCGCACCTGCACGCCGACCACCTGCACCTGCCCTCCCTGGCCCGGCTGGAGCCCGGGACACGGGTGGTCGTGCCGCGCGGCGCGCTCGCCTCGGTGGCGGGACTGCGACGGCTGGCGGAGCGGCTGCGGCTCCAGGAGGTGGACGTGGGCGACCTGGTGCGCGTCGGTCCGGTGGACGTCCGTGTGGTGCCCGCGCTGCACGACGGGCGGCGGCTGCCGTACGGGCCGCGACTGGCCCCCGCGCTCGGCTACGTGGTGGAGGGCGAGGCCCGGACGTACTTCGCCGGGGACACGGGGCTGTTCGACGCCATGGCGGACGCGGTGGGCGAGGTGGACGTGGCGCTGCTGCCCGTGGGCGGCTGGGGGCCGCGGCTGGGCGAGGGACACCTCAACGCGCGGCGGGCCGCCGAGGCGCTGGCCAGGCTGAAGGCGCCCCGCGCGGTGCCGGTCCACTACGGCACGTACTGGCCGATCGGCCTGGACGCGGTCCGCCCGCACGAGTTCCACTCCCCCGGTGACGAGTTCGTCCGGCTGGCGGCGCGGGCGGCGCCCGAGGCGGCGGTGCACCGGTTGGAGCACGGCGAGAGCGTGCGGCTGGGGGACGAGGGGTGTTAGAGGCGTTGCTCGCCGCGATACAGGAGTTCCCGGCCCAGGTGGTGCCGGGGGAGGCCGGCTATCCATCGCTGTTCCTGCTGGTGGTGTTCGGCTCCCTGGTGCCCGTGGTGCCGACGGGGGCGGTGGTCAGCGGGGCGGCGGTGGTGGCCTTCCACAGCGGTCTCCCGGCGCTCTCGCTGCTGCTGGTGTTCGTGGTGGCGGCGACGGCCGCGTTCCTCGGCGACCTGGGCCTGTACTGGCTGGGGCAGCGCGGTGAGCGGTCGGGGGTCGGCACGCGTTGGCGGGAGTGGCTGCGCTCCAGGGCCGAGCCCGATCGGCTGGTGGCGGCCCGCCGGAAGCTGGACGAGCACGGGGTGACGGTGCTGGTGCTCTCCCGGTTGGTGCCGGCCGGGCGGATTCCGGTGATGGTCGCCTGCCTCCTGTCGCGGATGCCGATGCGTTCCTTCGTGCGCGGTGACGTGCCGGCGTGTCTGGCCTGGGCGGCGACCTACCAGTTGATCGGCGTGCTGGGCGGGTCGCTGTTCCCCGAGCCGTGGGAGGGCGTGGCCGCGGCGGTGGGGTTGACGCTGCTGATCGGCGCGGCGCCGTCGGTGTGGCGGCGGCTGCGTTCCGCCCGGGCCTCCCGGTAGCCGTCCCCTTTCCGGCGGGTCCTTGGGGAACGGCCGTCAGTCCAGCACTCTCGACGCCCCGATCGGCAGGTCCCACAGGTCCTCGCGCGGACGGCCCGCGGCCTCCCAGGCGGCCCGCACCCGGATCAGCGGTTCCAGCGGAGGCTCGGCCGAGAGCAGGAAGGTGCCCCAGTGCATGGGGGCCATGCGCCGCGCGCCGAGGTCGAGGCAGGCGGCGACGGCCTCCTCGGGGTCGGTGTGGACGGGGCGGAGCATCCAGCGCGGGGCGTAGGCGCCGATCGGCAGCAGGGCCAGGTCGATGCCGGGCAGCCGGCGCCCGATCTCGGCGAACCAGTGGCCGTATCCGGTGTCGCCCGCGAAGTGGACGCGCCGGCCGTGGCGGTCGGTGAGCACCCAGCCGCCCCACAGCGAGCGGCAGGTGTCGGTCAGGGTGCGCCGCGACCAGTGGTGGGCGGGGACGAAGTCGAACCGCACGGCGCCGCCGCCCGGCGAGGGCAGCTCGGCCGCCTCCCACCAGTCCAGTTCGGTGACGCGGGTGAAGCGGCGGCGCCGGCACCAGGCGCCGAGTCCGGCCGGGACGAACAGCGGGGTGTCGCGGGGCAGCCGTTTCAGGGTGGGCAGGTCGAGGTGGTCGTAGTGGTTGTGGGAGATCACCACGGCGTCGACGCGGGGCAGGTCCTCCCAGGGGACGCCGACCGGGGTGATCCGGGCCGGGGTGCCCAGGATGCGGCGGGACCAGACGGGGTCGGTCAGGACGGTCAGACCGCCCACGCGCACCACCCACGAGGCGTGTCCGACCCAGGTGACGGCGACGGTGTCGGCGTCGACCCGCGGCAGGGGGCCCCGCTCGACGGGCACGTGGGGGATGTCGCGGAGCGAGGCGGGATCGGGGCGCGTGGTGCCCTCCCGGGCCACGCGCGCCAGCGAGCGTATGCCGGGCAGCGGGTCGGTGAGCCGGTCGGCGAAGGAGGACGGCCAGGTGCGCGGTTCGCCGATCGGTCGGGGCGCGGACGGGGCGGGCCCGGGACGCGGGGCGTCGTGGAGGACGTGGGCGGGTTTCCTGGTCCGTTGGGTCATGCGGGGCTCCCATCAGCGTCCGAGAACTTCACGGGATGCGCGGCCGGCGGATCACCCCGCCGTCAGCCCGGCCAGGGCCGACGCCACCGCCGCCGACGTCTCCGCCGCCTCCGGCCGGTCCACGCGGTCCGGGTGGTCCGGGCGGACGCCGGGGGGCCGCACGTCGGTCGACAGCCGCACGCGCAGAGCGCCGGGGTCGTCGCCGAAGCGGTGGCCGCCCAGGACGTGGGGGCCCAGGCGCCGTACCAGTGCCGCCTCGAGTCGGGGGGCGTCCTCGATGCCGCGGGCGGCCAGGTCGGGGCGGAGCGCCTCGAAGTCGGGGTACAGGTGCCGTCCGACGTTCGGCGGGCGGCACACCGCGCCGGCGTCGGTCAGGACGCGGTGGAGTGCGGCGGCGAGCGCGCCGTGCGCGCGGCCGGCGGCGGCGCGGCGTTCGCGCAGCGCCCGGGGTTCGGTGAGGGCCCGGACCGCGGCGGTGGTCCGGGGTCCGTCCAGCCGGGCGCGCAGGGCGTTGAGGACGGCGCGCGTCCTGTCGCCCGTCTCCCCGCCGTGCGGTCCGGCTCCGGCGGGGAGCCGGGCGACGCCCACCCCGGGGCCGGGCCGGGGATCGGCGCCGGGGTCGGCGCCGAGGTCGGCGAGCACCACGACGGAGCGGCCGGCCGCGGCCGACGTGGTCGGGGTGGCCGGGGTGCGCGGGCCCGTTCCCGGGGCGCCCTCGGGGCGGGTGCCCGCACTCGCCACGGGTCCGGCGCAGTGCATGATCTCGGCCGGGCTGACGATCACCGTGTCGTGGGGGTCGTGGAGGGTGTCGCGGAGGCTCTCGTCGCTGATGATCAGCAGTCCCTCCCGCGTGGCCGCCTCGCACACCTCGTGCAGGATTTCGGGCGGCGCGGTGGTACCGGTGACGTCGTCGGCCACGGAGAGCACCAGCACCCGCGGGTCGCCGCCGTCGGCGCGGGCCCGGCTCACGGCCTCCAGCAGCGCGACGGAGTCGGGCACCCCGCCGCACTCGGCGGGCACGGGGACGGTGTGCAGCGGGAGGCCGAGCAGTCGGGCCTGTTCGGCGTGCCAGGCCGCGCCGGGCCGGGGCACCACCACTCCGCCCCGTCCGTCGTCCCCGCAGGCGGCGGCGAGCAGCGCCAGGAGCAGCAGGGGCGCGGTGGGGGCCGCCACGACGTGGTCGGGGTCGGTGGGCAGGCCGCGCCGGTGCCAGTAGTCGCCGGCCGCCTCGGCCACGGCCGTGGGTGTGGGCGTGGGTGTGGGGCCGGCCATGGGTGCGTGGGTGTGGATCGGCTGCATCCGTGCCTCCGCCGCTAGGTGTGCCGCCGGAACCGCTGGAGTTCCTGCTCTATGCCGTGTCCGCGGGTGCGGACCAGGGCCCGCGCCAGGTCGGAGAGTTTGCGGTTGGTGTGCTGGGAGATCCGGCGCAGCAGGGCGAACGCCTCCTCCGCGTCGCAGCCGAGCACGTACATCACGATGCCGCAGGCCTGGTCGACGACGGGCCTGCTGCGCAGGGCGCTCTCCAGGTGCTCGACCTCCGCCAGCGCCTCGTGGTAGCGCAGGTCGCGGGCGAGTCCGGTGGCGGCCAGGTCGCCCAGCAGCGCTGCCGAGCCGCGCACGGTCTCCTCCAGGGGGCGGGGGCGGAAGGCGTAGACGGTGATGGCGAGCGTGAGGACGTCGCGGCGGTAGGGCAGGGTGGCGCTGGCGCGCAGGCCCATGTCCAGGGCCCTGGCGCGGTAGTGCGGCCAGCGCTCCTCCCGCAGCAGGTCGTCGGTCCCGACGGGACGCCCGGTGTGGAGGGCGTGGGGGACGGGGCCGTCTCCGACCTCCCACTGGACGGCCACCAGGGCGGACAGGTCCGGATGGGTGACGGCGGTGGGCGCCTCGGAGCTCTCGCCGCCGGTGTGGGCGGTGGCGGTGGCTCCGCAGCAGCCGGGGGTGCAGCGGACGATCTGTTCGGCCAGCCGGGCGAGGCTCCGGGCGGAGGAGTCGACGTCGAGCACCGGCTCCGGACGGTCCGGAGGGGGCTCGAACGGAATCGCTTCGCGTCGGTCCGGCATGGTGGCGCTCGGTCCTTTCCCTGGGCTCCGGCTGCAAGCCGCCGGGCGTCCGGTTCCGATGGTTCGGCTGCCCCGCCCGGCGGCCGGGAAACGGCCTGGTGAGCCGGGCCCCTCCGGTCGGGCCGGCCCTCCGATCTCCTTCGCCCCGCCATCACTTTCTCTACAAAGAGTGATGAGTCATATGTTTCCGCGTGACCAACGAGACCTCCGACGGTTCGCGGGTTACGTTGTGCGCATGGCGCAGGCCGAGGACTTCGGAGCCGAACTGGCGGACTTCCGCCGGCGGGTGGAGGAGCTGCGTTCGGCGCGTGCCCTGCCGGACGCCGAACAGCTCCCCGCCCTGGACGCGGCCCTCTTCGAACTCCAGCACGTGGCCGAGGTGCTGTGGCCGCGGTACGAGGAGCTGGCGGCGGCGGAACGGGAGCAGGGCGGCCGTCGGGAGCACCACGAGCACCGGTTGCTGCGCGCCCTGTTCCAGCGGCTGCCGGTGGCGGTGGTCCTGCTGGACCGGGACGGGGTGGTGCGGCGGTTCAACTTCGCCGCGACCCAGTTGTTCGGGGTGCGCGCCGGGTACGCCACCGGGAGGTCGCTGACCGGCTCGCTGGCGCACGACTCCCGGGCGGTGTTCCGCTCCCAGGTGGCCGCGGTCGCCCGGGGCGAGGGCGATCGCAGCCTGGTCGTCCACCTGCTGCGCCCGCCGGAGCCCGGACGGCGCGGGGGGGAGCTGCGGGCCACGCTGACCGCGCTGCGGCCCCCGCACGAGCCCCGCTCGGTCGTGCTCGCCGCCTTCCAGCGCGGCGCGGACCCCGCCGTGCCCCGCTCCGCCCCGTCCCCTGATCCGACCCCCGTTCCGGTCCCCGATCTGGCCGAGGCCACCCGCACCACCGAGCTGATGGACCTGCTCGACGCGATGACCGCGGCGCTGATCCTGGCGGACTCCCCCAAGGAGGTGCCGCAGCGAGCGGCCGACGTGCTCTACGGACGGTTCGCCGACTGGGTGATCGTGGACGTCGTGGTGCCCGGCGGCACCCTGCGGCGGGCCGCCGTCCTCGCCCCGGCCGGACGGCTGCGGGAGGAGGTCGCCGAGCAGGACCCGGCCTCGTGTCCGCTGGTGGTGGACGCGATACGGCGCGGCGGCGAGACCCTGTGGGTGCGGCCGGAGGACCCCGAGGGCCTCGGCCGGGACGCCGC
Source organism: Streptomyces megasporus (assembly GCF_000718985.1). Classification (GTDB taxonomy): domain Bacteria; phylum Actinomycetota; class Actinomycetes; order Streptomycetales; family Streptomycetaceae; genus Streptomyces; species Streptomyces megasporus. The sequence continues at coordinate 58,644 of NZ_JODL01000020.1, forward strand.
GGGCGCCCCCGTGCTGGTGCGGGCCGAGGCCACCTCCCTGCTGTGCGTGTCGCTGGCCGACGGCGAGGGCGGTCCGGCGCTGGGCGCGCTGACGCTGCTGCGCACCGGGGGACGCCGTCCCTTCGAGCTGGCGGAGGCCGGCGCCGTGGACCGGATCGCGCGGCATCTCGCCCTGGCGCTGCGCGGCCTGTGAGGGTCGGCGGTCCGGGCGGACCGCGAGAGCCGCCGGCCCACTCGTGGGCCGGCGGCTCTCCTTCTTCCCCTCATCCCCCTACGCGGCCTGGGAGCCGGCGTAGGTCTTCTCCCGCTCCCTCTCCTGGTCGGCCTCGACCTCCGCTTGGAGGCGGTTGCAGGTGCGGCTGATCAGGCGGGAGACGTGCATCTGGGAGATGCCGAGCTGCTCGGCGATCCTGCTCTGCGTCATGTCGCAGAAGAACCGCAGGTAGAGGATCTTGCGCTCGCGCTCGGGCAGGTTGCGGAGCCTGGGCTTGAGCGACTCCCGGTAGACGACGAGGTCGAAGCCCGGTTCGGAGCTGCCCAGGGTGTCGACGAGGGCGTAGCCGTCGTCGGCGCCGGGCAGTTCGGCGTCCAGGGAGAGGGTGCTGTAGCTCTCCAGGGCCTCGGAGCCGATCCGCACCTCCTCCTCCGTCAGACCGCTGTGCTCGGCTATCTCCTTGACCCCGGGGGTCCGGCCGTCGAGGGAGTGGCTGAGCTGACGGGTGGAGGCGCGGACGCGGTTGCGCAGCTCCTGCACCCGGCGCGGCACGTGCAGGCCCCACATGTGGTCGCGGAAGTGCCGTTTGATCTCGCCGACGATGGTCGGCACGGCGAAGCTCTCGAACGCGCTGCCGCGCGCCGGATCGTAACGGGTGACCGCCTTCACCAGACCGAGGGCCGCCACCTGTTCCAGGTCCTCCAGGGACTCCCCCCGGTTGCGGAAGTGCCGGGCGAGTCGCTCGGCCATGGGCATCCAGGCCCGCACGACCTGTTGCCGCAGTTCGTCGCGTTCCGGGCCGTCGGGGAGCTCGGCGATGCGTCGGAATTCGGCGGCGGTGTCAGGGGCGTCGTCGTGCGGGTGCCGCGCGTGCTTGGCTCGTGCTCGTACGGGGGTCATGTGCGGTCTCTCCCGAACTGTGGACTGGGCTGTGGGGAATACCGCGGGAACGGGCACGGGCGGGCCGAGGCTCGAACACCCGGGGCGGGGGATTCACGCTGATCACGCCGCTCCCGCGGATGTGCCTGCGGTCCGAAGCACGAGAGTTCGGATGCCCGGGCCCCACCCCTTCAAACGATGTTTTTCATACCGGCACCCGGTTACCCGGTGCTCGCACCACTGTGCGCGCGGAAGGGCACCCGAGATGACCGAGTACGGCTACTTCCTGGCCTGTGAGGACCACGGTCCGGAAGCACTGGTCGAACAGGCCCGGATGGCCGAGGAGGCCGGATTCACCTCCCTGTGGATCTCCGACCACTACCACCCCTGGAACGACGTCCAGGGGCACAGCCCGTTCGTGTGGTCGGTCATCGGCGCGATCTCGCGGGTCACCTCGCTGCCGGTGCAGACCGCGGTCACCTGCCCCACCGTGCGCGTCCACCCGGCGATCGTCGCCCAGGCCGCCGCCACCTGCGCCCTGCTGCTCGAGGGCCGCTTCCGGCTGGGCGTGGGAACCGGCGAGGCGCTGAACGAGCACATCCTGGGGGACCGCTGGCCCCGGGCGGCGGTGCGGATGGAGATGCTGGAGGAGGCCGTCGACGTCATCCGTCGGCTGCTGACCGGCGAGGAGGTCAACCACCGCGGCCGGCACTACACGGTGGAGAACGCCCGGCTGTACGACGTGCCCGAGGAGCCCGTCCCCATCGACGTCTCCGGGTTCGGCCCGGCCGCGATCGAGCTGGCCGGGCGGATCGGCGACGGGTTCGTCACCACGATGCCGGACGCCGAGGGGCCGGCGCGCTTCCGCCGGGCCGGCGGCGAGGGCGGCGCCGGGCGGCGACCGGCCTTCGCCGGGACCAAGGTCTGCCACGCCCGCGACCGCGACGAGGCCCTCCGCGCCGTCCACCGCCGCTGGCCCAACATGTTCCTGCCGGGCGAACTGGGACAGGTCCTCCCCACCCCCGCGCACTTCGAACAGGCGTCCCAACTGGTGACCGAGGAGACGGTGGCCTCCTCCGGACTGCCCCTCGGCGACGACCCCGAGGAGCACGCGCGTGCCCTGCGGGCCTTCGCCGACGCCGGGTTCGACGTGGTGCACGTCAACCAGATCGGCCCGGACCTGAAGGGGTTCTTCGACTTCTACCGGGCCGAGGTCCTGCCTCGACTGAAGGGCTGAGAGGAGCCGCTCGATGAGCCGGAAGGTGTCCGACCACGTACTCTCCCGACTGCGCGAGTGGGGGGTGGAGTACGTCTTCGGCTATCCCGGCGACGGCATCAACGGACTGCTCGCCGCCTGGCAGCGCGCGGGAGATCGACCGCGGTTCGTCCAGTCCCGGCACGAGGAGATGTCCGCCTTCGAGGCCGTGGGGTACGCCAAGTTCGGCGGCGGGGTCGGGGTGTGCGCGGCGACGTCCGGCCCCGGGGCCATCCACCTGCTCAACGGCCTGTACGACGCCAAGCTGGACCACGTCCCGGTGGTGGCGATCGTCGGCCAGACCAACCGCAGCGCCATGGGCGGCTCCTACCAGCAGGAGGTCGACCTCCACAGCCTCTTCAAGGACGTGGCCTCGGAGTTCCTGGAGACCGTCAACGTCCCGCAGCAGCTTCCGGGCGTCCTGGACCGGGCGATCCGCACCGCGTACGGCCGGCGCTGTCCCACCGCCGTGATCATCCCGGCGGACGTGCAGGAGTTGGAGTACACCCCGCCCGCCCACGCCTTCAAGATGGTGCCCTCCAGCCTCGGCCTGAGCGACTCCTCGGCCGTGCCCTCCGACGAGGCGCTGGAGCGGGCCGCGGAGGTCCTCAACACGGGGAGCAGGGTCGCCCTGCTGGTCGGCCAGGGAGCCGCCGGGGCGCGCGCGGAGGTGGAGCGGGTCGCCGACGTCCTGAGCGCCGGGGTGGCCAAGGCCCTGCTGGGCAAGGACGTCCTGCCCGACACGCTGCCGTACGTCACCGGCGCCATCGGCCTGCTGGGCACCCGGCCCTCCTACGAGCTGATGCGCGACTGCGACACGCTGTTGACCGTCGGCTCCAGCTTTCCCTACTCCCAGTTCCTGCCGGAGTACGGGCAGGCGCGGGCGGTGCAGATCGACATCGACCCGCACATGGTCGGGATGCGCTACCCCTACGAGGTGAACCTGGTCGGCGACGCCCGCGCCACGCTCCAGAGGCTGCTGCCGCTGCTGCGCCGCAAGGAGGACCGTTCCTGGCAGGAGGGGATCGTCTCCTCGGTGGAACGCTGGTGGGAGGTGATGGAGCGGCAGGCGAGGCTCTCCTCCGACCCGATCAACCCGCAGCACGTGATGCGGGCCCTGGACCCGCTGCTGCCCGAGGACGCGATCGTCAGCGCCGACTCGGGCTCGGCCACCAACTGGTACGCCCGCCACCTCCGGATGCGCGGCGCCATGCGCGGCTCGCTGTCGGGGACGCTGGCCACCATGGGCTGCGGGGTGCCGTACGCCATCGGCGCGAAGTTCGCCCACCCCGACCGTCCGGCGATCGCGCTGGTGGGGGACGGCGCGATGCAGATGAACGGGCTGGCCGAACTGATCACGATCGCCAGGTACCGCGCCGAGTGGGAGGACCCGCGGCTGGTCGTGGGGGTGTGGAACAACCGGGATTTGAACCAGGTCACCTGGGAGATGCGCTCGATGAGCGGGTCGCCGCAGTTCCTGCCCTCGCAGGAGCTCCCCGACGTCTCCTACGCCGACTTCGCCGCCTCGCTGGGGCTGACCGGCATCCGGGTGGAGCGCCCGGAGGACGTCGAGGGCGCCTGGCGGCGGGCGCTGGGGGCCGACGGTCCGGTGGTCGTGGAGTTCCTGACCGACCCGGCGATGCCGCCGATCCCACCGCACGCCACCTGGGACCAGATGGAGGCCACGCTGGCGGCGATCGCCAAGGGCGACTCCGACCGCTTCGCGATGATCGCGCAGGGGGTGAAGGCCAAGGCCCAGGAGCTCCTGGCCGGCGGCCCCGGCGCGGACAGGCAGCGGCGCCGGAGCTGATTCCGTGCCGCCCCGGGACGGGGGTGTGGAGAGGGTGCGGCTCTCCACACCCCCTTTTCTTCTTCCCTCTCGGCTCTCCCCGGCCCGTCGGACGGGGAGAGCCGGAAGACTCGGGCCCTCGGTCCGGCCGCTCAGTCCGGACCGAGAGCCCGGAGCGTTCAGTCCGGCCACTCAGTCCAGCAGGGCCGCGAGCCTTCCGGAGCGGGCCAGCTCCTCCAGTTCGTCCAGCGCCCGGCGGGCGCGTTCGGCGGCCTCCGGTTCGCGGTCGGCCAGCCCCTCGGCCTCGAACTCGTCCTCGTCCAGGCGCAGCACGGCCGACCGGTCGGCCGACACCCACAGGTCCAGCTCCAGGTCCCAGGTGGTCAGCGCCTCCCCCGCCACGCGGGCCGGGCGGGTGATGTCGCAGTACCAGCCCTTGAGTCCGCCGTCGGCGGCGCGCACCTCCTTCACGGAGAACCAGCGGTCGCGCCAGTAGTGCTCGGTGAACACGTCGCCGCGCTCGAAGCGCACGAAGCCGAAGTCACGGACCGGCGGCCCGGCCCAGGGCGCCCGCACCACCGCGTGGACGCCGTCGTCGCGCACCACCGTCGCGGGGTAACGCACTTGTCGATCGCGGGACTTGAGCAGAACGACGGTCACCGCGCCGCCCGGCGTCAGCAAGGTGCTCCGGGGCGGGGTCTCGGGGTGGGGGTTCACGCTCCCACTCTTCCCGACGTGAGGGAGGAGCGCATCCGGTTTCCGACGCGCGCCCGCCGTCCCCTCCCCTCCGGTCGGCCACCGGGCCGGACACGGAGCGGCTCCGGGCACGGTCCCTGACTTCCGTGCCCGGAGCCTTCTTCACTCCCCCACAGGGCCGCTCGCTCGGCCGCGGTCCGGGTGCCCCCGCCGCCGAGGGGCAAACACCCGCCCCGCCGCTTTTCCGCCGTTCACTCGGTGCGTGCCCGGGCGCCCTCCCGGGTGCGGCCCGCCGAGACCGCGCGGTCGGGGTGACGCCGCAGGTACTCGTTCTCCAACTGCTCGGTGCGCCTGGTGTGCGCGGCGAGCGCGTCGGACGATCCGTGCAGCAGGGTGTCGTGTCGGGTGCGGTGCAGGGACTGCAACTCCTCCAGCAGCTCGGAGTCGGACAGCCTGCCCGGATCGATTCCCATCTCCCGTTCCATGCTCCGGTGACCTCCTCTGTGGTCCTCTCAGCGTTCTCTTCGGTGATCTCTTCGGTGATCTCTCGTTCTCGTGCCCCGGACGGTCGGCCGGTGCCGCGGTCCGTCGCTCCGTGTCGTTTGCACCGGTTCGGGTACCCGAAACTCGCCATTCAAGGAGGGAGCCCATGGAACTCGGATTCCTCAGCCCGATCCTCGACCGGCCCGGCCTCTGGGCCTCGGTCTACTTCGACATCCCACTGGCGACCGAGGACGCGGCCACCCGCCATGAACTCGGCGCCCGCGACGTCTGCGAGCAACTGGCGAGCCGAGGGGCCGACGACCGCACCTGCCGGGCGGTGTACGAGACGCTCGTCGCCCTGCCGCGCACCGCGCACCCCTCGGGGCAGGCGGTGTTCGCCACCGGGGGCGAGGTGGTGCTCACCCGTGACCTGGCCGCGCCGCCGCCCGGCGGCGCGTACGCCGGATGGGGTCCGCTGCCCCACGTCACCCCCCTGTTGGACCTGATGGACACGGCGCCGCCCTGCCTGGTGGCGCGCATGGACCGCACCGGCGCGGATCTGGAGTTGCGCGGCCCGTTCGGGACCCGCGAGGTGGGCCACGTCCAGGGCGAGGAACACCCCCTGCACATGACCCCCTCGCTCTCCTGGCGGGAGCGGCACTTCCAGAACTCGGTGGAGAACACCTGGGACCACAACGCCGCGCTCATCGCGGAGGAGTTGCGCCGGCGTCACGCCGAGACCAACGCCGAGCTGGTGGTGCTCGCCGGGGACGGCCGTGAGTGCCACGCCGTGCGGGACCGGTTGGCTCCCGAGCTGAGGGAGGTGGCCGTCCTCGCCGAGCACGGGGTCCGCGACGCGGGCCGCAACCAGGCCAGGAGCGAGCGGTTGTTGGACGAGGAGGTGGAGTCGGCCCGCGCCGAGCGGCTGCGCCGCCACACCGCCGAGGTCATGGAGCGGTTCCAGGCCCGGCGGGTGCCGACCGACGACGGCCGGGTGGGCGCCGCCGAGGGCGTGCCGGCGCTCGTCGACGCGGCGCGCGAGCACCGCATCGACACGCTGCTGATCCGCCCCGACGGCCCCGATCTGCACCGCGAGGTGTGGGTGGGCGACGAGCCGGACCAGGTGGCGGTGCGCCGCAGCGACGCGCGGCGACCGGGCCGGTCCCAGCCCGTCAGCGCCCGCGCCGACGACGCGCTGCTGCGGGCGGCGGTGGCCACCGGTGCCGAGGTGGTCTCCGTGGCGCCGCTCGCGGACGAGCCGGGCACCCCCGACGGGCTGCCGGTGGGCGGGCTCGGCGCGCTGCTGCGCTGGCCGTACGGCGGTCCCCCGGCGGAGGGTTCCACGGGGGGTCAACCGCCGACGGCGTGACCGCCGCACCCTCCTTGGCGTCCATATAACGGAACACAGTTGCTCGCATGGCGAGACACCCCGGTACGGTACGGCCATGCCGAAGGCGAACGCCGTGTACACCCACGGCCACCACGAGTCCGTCCTGCGCTCCCACCGCCGGCGTACCGCCGCCGACTCCGCGGCCCACCTCCTGCCCGCACTGGCCCCCGGCCTGTCGGTGCTGGACGTGGGCTGTGGTCCGGGCACCATCACCGCCGATCTGGCCGCGCTGGTGGCCCCCGGGAAGGTGACGGCGGTGGACGCCTCCGAGGACGTCCTGGCCGAGGCGCGGGCCACCGCCGCCGAACGCGGGCCGATCGACATCCGCTTCGTCCGCGGCGACGCCCTGGCCCTGGACTTCCCGGACGACTCCTTCGACGTCGTCCACGCCCACCAACTCCTCCAGCACCTGGGCGACCCGGTGGCGGCGCTGCGCGAGATGCGGCGGGTGTGCCGCCCGGGTGGGGTGGTGGCGGCCCGGGACGCCGACTACGCGGCGATGGCCTGGTACCCGCGGACGGCCGGACTGGACGACTGGCTCGACCTGTGCCGCCGGGTGGCCCGGGCGAACGGCGGCGAGCCGGACGCGGGCCGCCGACTGCGCTCCTGGGCCCGCGCGGCCGGCTTCACCGACGTCACCGCCTCCGCGAGCGCCTGGTGCTTCGCCGACGACGCCGACCGCGCCTGGTGGAGCGGCCTGTGGGCGGAACGCACGGTCGCCTCCTCCTACGCCCCCCTGGCCGTGGACGGCGGGCACGCGCGGCCGAAGGACCTGGAGCGGATCGCCGCCGCCTGGCGCGAGTGGGGCGCGCGGGAGGACGGCTGGTTCATGGTGCCCCACGGGGAGATCCTGTGCCGGGTCTGAGGGAACCTCCGACGGGCCGTGCTGGGTGTGTCCGGGACGTGCCTGACACCGCCCGCGCCGCCAACTAGGCTCGCCCGTATGGAACTTCTGGGGACCTCGCTGCGCGTGTGTGTCGACGACCTCGACGCGGCGATCGGAGTGTACGAGCGGATCACCGGCGCCGAGGCCGCCCGGTTCTCGCAGGGGCCCGTCTCGGCGGCGGCGGTCGGCCCGTTCCTGCTGCTGAGCGGCCCGCCCGGCCCGATGGAGATCCTGCGCATGGTCACCGCCACCCTCGCGGTGCGGGACGTGGAGGAGGCGGCGGCCGTCCTGAAGGAGGTCGGCGCGGAGATCCTCGCCGGCCCCACCTCGACCTCCATCGGCCGGAACCTGGTGGCCCGTCACCCCGACGGTTCGGTCTTCGAGTACGTCGACCGCCGGGAGACGGGCCGGTAGGCTCCCGTCCCGTCCCGCCCCGCCCCGGCGCGGGGCGGGACGGGGCGGGGCGGCTCAGGAGACGTCGATCACGATCTTGCCCCGGGCGCGACCGGACTGGCTGAGCCGCCACGCCTCGGCGGCCTCGACCAGCGGCACCGCCTTGTCCACGCCGACCGTCAGCTTCCCGGCGTCGGCGAGGTCGGCCAGCGCGGTCAGGTCGTCCCGGTCGGGCCGGACGAACAGGTAATCCCCGCCCTTGGCCATCACCTCGGTGTCGACGATCGACAGCACCCGGGAGGAGTCGCGCAGCACCCGCTGCGAGACGTCCACCGCGTCGCCGCCGACGAAGTCGAACGCCGCGTCCACCCCGTCGGGCGCCAGCGCGCGGACCCGGTCCGCCAGCCCCTCGCCGTACGTCACCGGCTCGGCGCCCAACTCCCGCAGGAAGCCGTGGTTGCGCTCACTGGCGGTGCCGATCACCCGGGCGCCGCGGGCGACGGCGATCTGCACGGCCAGCGAGCCCACGCCGCCGGCCGCGGCGTGCACCAGCACCGTGTCGCCCTCGCCGACCTCCAGCCGCTTCAGCGACTGGTACGCGGTGAGTCCTGCCAACGGCAGTCCCGCCGCCTGCTGCCAACTCAGCGCGGCGGGCTTGCGGGCCAGGGTCCGCACCGGCGCGGCGACCAGTTCCGCGTAAGTGCCGTTCTGCGCCCAGTCCTTGCGGAGATACCCGATCACCTCGTCGCCGGGAGCGAACTCCTTCGCGTCGAACCCGGTCCGCTCCACGACGCCCGCCACGTCCCAGCCCGGGATCAGCGGGAAGTGCGTGTCGAGGACCGCGTCGAGGTAGCCCGCGCCGACCTTCCAGTCCACCGGGTTCACCCCGGCCGCCTTCACCCGCACCAGCACCGCGTCCGGTCCGAGCCTGGGCTCGGGCAGGTCCATCAGCGTCAGGTCGTCCGGTCCACCGTGGTTCTTCAGAGCGATTGCCTTCATGCTCCGCACAACTTCCCCGACCGGGCTGATCATTCCTGCCGCTGCTCCGTACGGTCCCCGACGCCGGCCGCGTCCGCGCCGCTCGGGTGGCGGACCGGTCCCAGGCGACCGGGGCGTCGTCGGTCCGCCCGGTGGGCCCGCCCTACGAAGTGCCCGGTGCGACCGGGCGGGGCACCGCGACGGCGACGGCCGCCAGGTAACCGTCCGGGGCCTCGACGTCGGTGAGCGTCCAGCCGGGAACCTCGGCGGGCACCGCGAGACTGCCGACGTAGGTGACCGAGGGCTCCTCGCCCAGGCCGGTACCGGTGCCCTTGAGGTACGCCTCCTTCCGGGTCCAGCAGCGGGCGAAGGCCACCGGACGGTCGGCGGACGGCAGCGCGCCGATCTCGGCCCGCTCGCGCGGATGGAGGGCGCGGACGGTCTCGGCGACGACGGCGGCCGTGGGGATCCCCTCGACGTCGACTCCCACGGGGGCGTCGTCGAAGGCGAGCAGCACCACGTCGCCCGTGTGGGAGAGCGAGAAGTGCACCGGGTTGCCGGGCACGGCGGGACGGCCGTGCGGTCCGCCGCACAGCGGGCACGGCTCGCGCGTCAGGGGGACGGCGGCCGGGTCGGTGCCCAGGAGCGCGGCGAGTTCGACGCGCAGGGCCGTGTGGGCGACCCGGTAGCGGTCGCGGTCGGCCTCGTGGACGAACGCCGCGCACCGGGCGCGCTCCTCCTCCGAGAGGACCGCGCCGGCGCGCGCGTCGGCCGCGTGCTCGGACACCCGCAGTACGTGCAGTTTCACGACTTCCTCCGGTGCGCGGTGGGGCGATGGTGACGGTTCGGGGACGGCCGGGACGCGTGAGTGCGCCGACGTGGCGCCCCCGGTGTTCCGCCCCCACTATCCCGGACCCGGCCGCCTCCGGCACCGGTTCCCCCTCGGTTCCGGCAAACCACCGGTCGCCCCGCGCTCACCCGTCGCCGCCGGGCGCGTGGCGGGCCGTGTACTCGGCGAACGGCGCGATGCCGACCTCGGCGCGGGGCGGTGACAGAAGGGGCCGAAGCCGCGAGAACGGACCCACGCGCTCCGGCCCCCGCTCCGTTCCGCGCCCCCCCGGTTCAGGCGGTGAAGCCGCCGTCCACGGCGATGGAGGCCCCGGTGACGTACCGGCCGCCGGGTCCGGCCGGATGCGCCACCGTCGCGGCGACCTCCTCCGGCTTCCCGTAGCGCCCCAGCGCCGTGAGGCCGCTCTGGTATTCGGCGTTCGGCCCGTCCGCCGGGGTTCATCTCGGTGTCGATCGGGCCGGGGTGGACGAGGTTGACGGTGATGCCGCGCGGGCCGAGTTCCCTGGCCAGGGCTTTGGTCAGGCCGGTCAGGGCGGCCTTGCCGGTGGCGTGGAGGGACGCGCCGGGGAAGGCGACGCGCTCGGCCATGCAGCTCCCGATCGTGACGATCCGTCCGCCCTCCCCCAGGTGGGCGGCGGTGGCCTGGCAGGCCAGGTAGGGGGCGCGGACGTTGACGTGGAGCACCCGGTCGACGTCCTCGGCCGCGATCTCCTCGATCGGGGCCATGACTCCGGTCCCGGCGTTCACCAGGATGTCCAGGCGCCCGAACTCCGCCACGGTGGTCTCCACGGCGGCGCGGACGGCGGCCGGATCGGCGTTGTCCGCGTGGATCGCCCGGGCCCGGCGGCCGGCGGCGTTCGGGCACGGCGTTCGGCGGATCGGTGACGCGGTCCCTATGCTCGGGCCCCATGACGCCCGAGGAGTTGGTGCCGCCCGCGTTGCCCGTCGTCCGCACCGTCTCCGGCTACCCGGGCGGGCGGCAGTGGCTGGGCCGGCTGCCGGAACTGGTACGGGAGTTGCTGGAGCGCTGGGACTTGACGCCCGGCAGGCCGTACGCCGGGGGAAGCTGCTCGTGGGTGGCGCCGGTGCGGCGGGCCGGCGGCTCGGACGCCGTGCTCAAGGTGAGTTGGCCGCACCCGGAGGCGGCCGGGGAGGGCGAGGCGCTGCGGCTGTGGGACGGGCGGGGCGCCGTGCGTCCGTACGAGCACGACGCCGGGCGGTACGCCCTGCTGCTGGAGCGCTGCGCGCCCGGCACCGAGTTGGGGGACGCCGCCGAACTCCCGGTCGAGGAGCGGTTGGTGGCCGGGGTCGGGCTGCTGCGCGAACTGTGGAACGTGCCCGTGCCGCCAAAGACGGGCCTGGACCGGATGGCGGACGTGACCGCCGCATGGGCGGCGCTCGCCGAGGAGCGCATGGACCGGCTGCGGCCTCCGGGCTTCGATCCCTCCCTGGTGGCGCTGGGGGTGCGGCTGCTGCGCGAGTTGCCCGCGTCGGCCGGCCGCGAGGCCGTGGTGCACGGTGACCTCAACCCCGGCAATGTGCTGGCCGCCGGGCGGCGGCCCTGGTTGGCGATCGACCCCAAGCCGATGGTGGGAGACCCGCTGTACGACCCCTGGCCGCTGATCGAGCAGATCGACGCCCCGTTCGGCCGGCCCGTCCCCCGGTCGGTGGTCGCCGCGCGGTCCGCGCTCGTCGCCGGCGTGCTCGGCGCGGACGTGGTGCGGCTCCAGGCGTGGGCGGCGGCGCGGCGCGTGGAGTCGGCGCTGTGGGCGGTGGCCGAGCGGGACGACCTCGACGCCGGTGTCTCGATGATGCGTCAGGTGCGGACGTTGGCGGACCTCGCCGGGCTGTGACCGTCCGGCCCCACCGGTCTCCCTCCCCCGCCGTGCCGGTCATGCCAGGGCGGGTTCCTCCAGGGTCAGGACGCACGCGTCGGCGTCCAGGGTCGCGGGCACGCCCAGCGGGAGGGTGAGGGTCGAGGGGCCGTGGCCGAAGCCCATCTCCTCCACCACGGGGACGCCCAGCGGGGCGAGCCGGTCCAGCAGCACCTCGCGGATCTCCTCGTAGGGGCCGCAGTCGTGCCAGGAGCCCAGTACGACGCCCGTCACGCCGTCCAGCGCTCCGGAGCGCAGCAGGTGGGTGAGGTGGGCGTCGACGCGGTACGGCCTCTCCCCCACGTCCTCCAGCAGCAGGATGCCGCCGCCGTCCGGGCAGGCGGGCAGCCGTCCGCGGACGCCGAGTTCGCCCGCCAGCAGGGACAGGCAGCCGCCGAAGGTGGTGCCGCGGGCGCGGCCGGGCACCAGGGTGCGGGCGCCGGGCGAGGTGATCTCGGTGACCGTCTCCGGCGCGAGGAGGGTGCGGCGCAGGTGGTCCTGGGTCGCGGCGTCCTTGAGGAAGGAAACGGTGGCGGGCATCGGGCCGTGCAGTCCGGCCAGGCCCAGGCGGTCGGCGATGGCCCGGTGGAGCGCGGTGAGGTCGCTGTAGCCGACGAACACCTTGGGGCCGGCCGCCCGCAGCGCCTCCCAGTCCACCAGGTCCACCATCCGCTGGGCGCCGTAGCCGCCGCGCGCGGCGAGGACCGCCGTGACGGTGGGGTCGCACCAGGCGTCGACGAGGTCGCGGGCGCGGTCGGCGTCGGTGCCCGCGAGGTGGTCCAGGTGCGGGTGGACGTCGAGGACGTGCGGCATGACGACCGGGTCCAGGTCCCAACCGCGCAGGACGTCCACGCCGGCGTCCAGCCGCTCGCGGAGCACCGGCCCGCTGGGCGCCACGATCGCCACCCGGTCGCCGGGGCGCGGCCGTCGGGGTCGGACGAGGGGGCGTGCGGCGGGGCTCATTCGGTCAGCTCCAGTGCGGGGACGTCCGGGCGCTCGAAGCCGAACACCTGGGCGTAGAGGGAGAGTTCGGCCTCGACGGCCCGGGTGATGGTCTCCGCCCTGCGGAAGCCGTGGCCCTCGCCCTCGAAGGCGAGGTAGGCGTGCGGCACCCCGCGCCCGGCGACCTCGGCCAGGAAGCGGTCGCACTGGGCGGGCGGGCAGATCACGTCGTCCAGGCCCTGGAGGAGCAGGAACGGCGTGGTGACGCGGTCGGCGTGGTGGACGGGCGAGCGGTCGCGGTAGCGGTCGGGGTGCTCCTCCAGGCGGCCGACGAGGGAGATCAGGTACCGCGACTCGAAGTCGTGGGTCTCGCCGGTCGCCCAGCCCGCCGGGTCCAGGATGGGGTAGGCGATCGTCCCGCAGGCGTACAGGCCCTCGGTCAGCGGCGAGGTGAGGGAGACGGCGGTGGTCCAGCCGCCCGCGCTGCCGCCGCGTATGGCGAGCCGGGCGGGGTCGGCGGTGCCCTCCCGCGCCAGGGCCCGGGCGACGGCGGCGCAGTCCTCGACGTCGACCACGCCCCACTGTTCCCGCAGGCGCTCGCGGTAGGCGCGGCCGTAGCCCGTCGAGCCCCCGTAGTCGACCTCGACGACGCCGATGCCGCGCGAGGTGAAGTAGGCGATCTCCAGGTCCATGGCGGACTCCGTCCGCCCGGTGGGGCCGCCGTGGACCCAGACGACGTACGGGGGCAGTTCGCCGTCGGGGGCTCGGTGCCCGGGGTTGCGCGGCGGGCGGAGCCGGGCGTGGACCTCGCGTCCGTCGGGGCCGTGGAAGACGCGCTCCTCGGGCTCGGGGAGGTAGGCGGGGTCCACGGGGTCGGTGTGCGCGGCGCCGACGACCAGGGTGTGGCCGGTGTGGACGTCCAGCTCCACCACCTCGTGGCCGCGGCAGGGGCCCGCGGCGACGCCGATGACGCGGGCGCCCGCGGAGGCCAGCGTCGGGGCCCACTCGGTCCAGGGGCCGGGGGTGTCGGCCAACTCGCCGGTGGCCGGGTCCAGGATGCCCAGGCGTGGGGAGCCGACTCCGTGGAGGACGGCGATCAGGCCGTTCTCCAGCGGTTCGAACCACTGGTGGCCGATCTTCCACAGCGGTCCGCCGAACTCCTCCGGGCGGGGGCAGAGGTTGGCGCCCCCGCCGGTCGCGTCGGCGTCCAGGCGGTACAGGTTCCACCAGCCGCTCGCGTCCCCGGCGTACAGCAGCGCGCCATCCGTCGCCCAGCCGACCTGGGCGATCGACTCGTCGGCGCCGCCGGCGACGGGCCGCGCGCCGGTCAGGACGCCGTCGTCGGCGACGTCGGCGAGGCGGACCACCGTGCCGTCCCAGGGCATCCGCGGGTGGTCCCAGGCCAGCCACGCCGCGCGCCGCCCGTCCGGGGAGAGCCGGGGGCCGGTGACGAAGCGGTCGGCGCCGTCGGTCAACTCCCGCACCCGGGCGCGGTCGTCGGCGGCCGAGCCGTCCAGGGGGACGGCGGCGAGCACCCGGCGCACGTCGGTGGGGCGAGGGCCGGTGAACTCCTCCAGCACGCACCACACCTCGCCCCGCTCCGGCAGCACCACCGGGTCGGCCCAGCGCAGGCCCTCGCCGACCGGGGAGAGGGGGGTGAGCGGGCGGGGGGCGGCGCCGGGGGCGTCCGGCTCGACGAGGTACATCCGCTGGTCCGGGTGGTGGACGAAGACCACCAGCGGCCCGCCGTCCTCGCGCGCCGCCCCCGCCCACGGCCGGCCGCCGTACTCGATCACCCGGCTGCGGACGTTCCACGGCTCGGGGAGGACGGACTCGGCCGGCCCGGTGTCGTAGGGGCGCAGCCGCATCAGGGCCCGGCGTCCGCCCTCGGCCGGGCGGGGTTCGGTCCACCACACCTCCTGGCCGACGGTGCCCACGTACTCGGGGCGGCCGTCGTGCGCGGCGACCAGGCGGGCGTCGATCGGGGACGTCCAGGTGCCGTAGGGGGCGGTGACGGGCGTCATCGGGTGGGCTCCTTGTGCGGCTCGTCGGAGTCGGGGGCGAGGGGTGGCGGCGTGGGCCGGAGGCCGGGCCCCGGTCCGGACCGGGGCCGGGCTCGGAGGGCGATCGCTCAGAGGTCGATCGCTCAGAGGTCGATCAGGGCGCGGTCGAGCACCCGCACGCCGAAGTGCAGGGCCTCGACGGGGACGCGTTCGTCGACGCCGTGGAACATCGCCTGGTAGTTGAGGCCCTCGGGGAGCCTCAGCGGCGAGAACCCGTAGCCCACGATGCCCAGCGGGGCGAACTGCTTGGCGTCGGTGCCGCCCGTCATGCAGAACGGGACGACGTGGGCGTCGGGGTCGAAGTGCTCCAGGGACTCGCGCAGCACGGCGAAGGTGCGCGAGTCGACCGGCGCCTCGACGGCCGGTCCCCGGTGGTAGAACTCCCAGTCCACGTCGGGGCCGGTCAGTTCGTCCATGGTGGCGACGAACTCCTCCTCGGTGCCGGGGAGCATCCGCCCGTCCACGTACGCCGTGGCGGTGCCGGGGATGACGTTGATCTTGTAGCCGGCCTTGAGGCCGGTGGGGGCGGAGCTGTTGCGCACGGTCGCCTCGACCAGCTTGGCCGAGGGGCCGAGCTTGGCCAGCAGGGCGTCCACGTCGAAGTCGGGCGCGTCGAGGTCGGGGGCGTCCAGGCCGTTGAGGCGGGAGAGTTCGGTGAGGGCGGCCCGTACCGTCGGGGAGAGCCGCACGGGCCAGGTGTGCTCGCCGATCCGGTGCACCGCGGCGGCCAGCCGGCTGACCGCGTTGGCGTGGTTGACCTTGGAGCCGTGTCCGGCGCGTCCGGTGGCGGTGAGCTCCATCCAGGCGGTGCCCCGCTCGCCGGCCGCGACCGGGTAGAGCCGCAGGTCGCCGCCCGCGTGGAAGGTGTAGGCGCCGGACTCGCCGATGCCCTCGGTGCAGCCCTCGAAGAGTTCGGGGTGTTCCCGGGCGAGGAAGTCGGCGCCGTACTGGCCGGTGTCCTCCTCGTCGGCGGTGAAGGCGAGCACGATGTCGCGGCGGGGACGTGCCCCGGCCCGCGCCCAGGCGCGGACGGTGGCCAGGACCATCGCGTCGGCGTTCTTCATGTCGACCGCGCCGCGGCCCCAGACCACGCCGTCGCGGACCTCGCCGGAGAAGGGGTGGACGGTCCAGTCGGCGGGCTCGGCGGGCACCACGTCCAGGTGGCCGTGGACGAGCAGCGCTTCGGCGTCCGGGTCGGTGCCCTCGATGCGGGCGACGACGTTGGTGCGGCCCTCGACCTTCTCCAGCAGCTTCGGTTCGATGCCGACGTCGGCCAGGCGTTCGGCGACGTACTCGGCCGCCTGCCGCTCCGTGCCGTCGCCGTTGCCGAGGTTGACGGAGTCGATGCGGATCAGGTCGGAGGTGAAGGCGACCGCCTCGTCGAGGGCCTGCCGGTCGATGCGCTCAGCCATACTGCTCCTCCACGGAGGACGAGACGACGGTGGTGACCGCCTTGAAGGTGCGGATGCCCTCGTACATGGACGGCGATGTGTAGGCCACGCGGCGCTCACCCGTCCGCTCCACGCCGGGGACGACGGTCGCCGCGCCGACCAGGTGCTCGGCGTCGAACTCGATCTCGATCGTGTGGGGTCGCGGCGGGGCGGGCTCGTGGCGGACGGCCAGCGCCACCGCCTCCTTCGCCGCGGCCTGGATGTCGGCGGCGGTGCGGGCAGGGGTGCGGCAGACGGCCGCGTAGCGCGAGACGTAGTCCTTGACGGCGACCCCGAGCGCGTTCGGCGCGTAGTCGCGGGCGTCGGCGCAGGTGCGGTCGTCGCCGGTGACGAGGATGACGGGGACGCCGAACTCGGCGGCCACGAGGGTGTTCAGCCGGCCCTCGCTCGCCCGTTCCCCGTCCACCCACACACCGGTGATGGTGTTGGCGAGGTAGGTGTGGGCGAGGACGCCCTCGGTGCCCGCGCCGGTGTGGTAGCCGACGTAGGCGATGCCGTCCACGTCGCCGTACTGGATTCCCTCCATCATGCCGAGCGGCTTGTGGCGGCCGGTGAGCATCTGGGCGCGGTCGTCGAGCCGCTCCAGCAGCAGGTTCCGCATGCTCCAGTGCGCCTCGTTGATCAGCACCTCGTCCGCCCCGCCGGCGAAGAACCCGACGACCGCCGCGTTCACGTCGGAGGTGAACATCGGACGGCAGCGTTCCCACTGGGACGCCCCCGGCAGCACGTCGCCGGGCCAGGTCACGCCCGTGGCCCCCTCCATGTCCGCACTGATCAGGATCTTCGTCATGGCACGCCACGTTACGCGCCGCCCGGGCGAGGTCAAAGACCTCGAGGGCAACCGTCGGCGGTCCACACCTGTGGCGGCTCCGGCGCGTCGGCCCGGTCAGCCGGCGCGGCCGACCACCAGCCAGTTCGCCGGGAGGTCCAGCCGCGAGCCGTCCGGTTCGAACTCCGTCGTGGACAGCGGGAGGGAGCCGGCGGCGAGCACCCGCAGCCCGGCCTCGTCGAACGGGTCGGCCAGCTCCGGCAGCCCGCCCTCGGGGCCGTGTTCGCCGGAGAGGTGGGACAGGTCCGACAGGCCCGGCGCGTCCAGCGGGCCGGGCAGCTCGGTGGGGTCGGCGGCCTCGGCGCCCCGGGCCAGGGCGGCCCGCGCCGTGGGGGCGGCCTCCACCACGAAGGCGCGTCCGCGCTCGCCGACGAGGGCGGCGACGGACTCCGCGACGCGCGGGCGGTGGTCGGGCTCGCTGCGCTGGAGGACGCCGCGCAGGTAGACGTTGGCGTCCCCCAACTCCTCGTGGAGGCGTCGCATGGCGTCGGGGTCGGCGGCGTCGAGCCGGCGGAAGTCGGGGGCGGAGCGGTGCCCCGCGCCCTCGCCGACCACGGTCCGGGCCCGTTCCAGGGCCTCGGCGGACCGGTCGATGCCGACGCACGGGTGGAAGCGGCCGGCGAGGAAGGCCGTCTGGGCGCCGTTGCCGCAGTCGGCGTCGACCAGCGGCAGGTCGGGGTCGAAGTACTTCTCGAAGATCGGCAGGTGGACGGCGGCCGTGATCGCGGGATCGCTGCTCCAGTTGCCGTCCCAGGTGTCGCCTGCTCGGCCGTCTCGGGACGTGGCGTTCACGGGTCTGCTCCCTCCACCGTCGTGGGGCCGTGCCTCGGCCGCCGGGACAGCCCTCGTACCCCGTTCGGCGTGGATCGTGCCTCCTCGTTCCCGAGCGCGTCGCCCCGACCGGAGCGAGCACGGAGCGAGTGCGGAGCCACCCGTTCCGGTGGGGCGCTCCGCGGGTGTGGGGGGTGACGACTCCTCACCGGGCGGACGGTCGGAGCCGGCGCGCTCCTCGAATCCCGCACCCCCAGACGGGAACAGATGTTCTATTCTTGGGGCGGAGCGAGGAGGCCGCATGCGCTGGGACAACCTGGGCCACGGCGGACCGGAGGCGAGCGGCACCACGGCCGCCCTCTTCGGCGCCGACGTGGTGACCCGCACGTTCGACACCCCCGAGTTCAGGGGCATCACCTTCCACGAGGTACGGGCACGTTCGATCATCAACCGGGTGCCCGGCGCCTCCCGGATGCCGTTCGAATGGACCGTCAACCCCTACCGCGGCTGCTCACACGCCTGTGTGTACTGCTTCGCCCGCCGCAGCCACGCCTACCTGGACCTGGACACCGGCATCGGTTTCGACACCCAGATCGTGGTGAAGACCAACGCCGACCGGCTGCTGCGCCGCGAACTGGCCTCGCCCCACTGGACCGGCCGGCACATCGCGATGGGCACCAACGTCGACTGCTACCAGCGCGCCGAGGGCCGCTACCGGCTGATGCCCGGCATCCTGGCGGCCCTGCGCGACTTCGCCAACCCCTTCTCCATCCTCACCAAGGGCACGCTGATCCTGCGCGACCTGGACCTGATCCGCTCGGCCCGCGCCGTGGCGGAGGTGGGCATATCGGTGTCGGTGGCCTTCCTGGACGAGGAGCTGTGGCGCGCGGTGGAGTCGGGCGCCCCCGCCCCCGAGCGACGGCTGGACGTGGTGCGGACCCTCACCGAGCACGGCATCGGCTGCGGGGTGCTGATGGCGCCGGTGATCCCGTTCCTCTCCGACGGCCCCGACCAACTCCGCGCGACCGTCCGGGCGATCGCGGCGGCCGGCGCCACCTCCGTCACCCCTCTCGCCCTGCACCTGCGGCCGGGCGCCCGCGAGTGGTTCATGGCCTGGCTGGACCGCCACCATCCCGGTCTGGTGCGCCACTACGAGGCGCTGTACGCCGACGGCGCCTACGCGCCGAAGTGGTACCAGCGCCGCATCACCCGACAGGTGCACGAGTTGGCGGCGGAGTACGGCATCGGCCCGTCCCGGCCGGGCGCGCACCGCGCCGTCCCCGAGTCCGAACGCCGCGCCTCCGAGCCCGGGGCGGGCCCGACCCAGTTGACGCTGCTCTGACGACTCCTCCGCTGCCGCGCCGACGCCCTCGGGGCGTCCCGGCGGCGGGCGGCGTCCGTCAGGCCCTCAACTCCCGTGTCACACCTCGCGGTTCGCGCGCCGGCGGGTCCCGTCCTCTCCCGTCCGTTCCGGTCGCCCTCCCGTACGCCGGCCGCGTTCCGTCCTTCCGGTGACACTCCGACACCTCCCTCGCACGGGTGCGGCCATTGGCACGAGTGGACCGGTGACAACCCTCCCCCTGCGTTAGAGTAAGCGTGCTCGCCGACATGGTCGGCCTGCTTCCATCGCCACCTCCGGGGTCACCGCTCCGTCGTCGTCCGGCGCCTCGGGGGTGGCACACCCCCCAACACCTCCGCGAACCCCTGAAGACCATCCGGGAACCGTCGAACGGCGGGGACCGTCGGGAGAAAGGCGCGCACGATGGCCGTCTTCAAACTGCAGCTCAAGGATGGCCGGGAGAGGCTGGTCGAGGCCGGGCGGGCCGGGCGCACCGCCGACGGCCAGATCGTCATCGAGGACACCGACTCGCTGGGCGTCTGGGACTGCCTGGAGGAGTATCCGGCCGAGGACGTCAAGGCCGTCTGGCGGCGCGGGCCCGCCGAGAGCGGCATCTACACCTGGATTCCGCAGCCCGTCGAGGGCCGCTGGTGGAGCTACTGACGGGCCGCTCCCGCAGGCGGTCGCGCTCGACGCCGGTCGGCGGCTCGTCGGAGGGGAGCCGGTCGGTGATCCCGAGCAGGTCCCGCATCTCCTCCAGGGCGAAGCCCGGCGGCTTCATCCGGCGGACGACCGTCAGGCGGTCGACGTCCGAGTCGGTGTAGCGCCGGAAGCCCCCCTTTGCCGCGGGCGGAGGGGACGACCAGGCCGACTTCCTCGTGGTGCCGGATGGTGCGCGGCGACAGGCCCGTTCGCTCGGCCACCTCGCCGATCCGGATCCGCCGGCTCATCGCCGCGCTCGTTCCCTCGCCATGTGCCCTCGTCCTCCGAAACGACGCACGGAGACCGTGCGCGGTGTGGATCACCGGATCTCGGGCGCCGTTCACCCGCGACTCACAGCTTGTCGGCCCCACTCATCCCTGACGTCGGGGCGGAGTCGCCACCTGTGCCGGCGGAGCGCCGTCCCGCGGATCTTCCGGGCCATGATGCCCGACCGACGGCGTCCGCCGGCCGCCGGGTCACTCCGTGGTCAGCGGCCCGTGTCGGGCAGCGGGTTGACGGCGGTGGCCTTGAAGAAGGCGTAGTGGAAGGTGCCCCCGTCCTCCACCGTCCGGTACAGGTCGGCGATGCCCCGCCGCCAGTCGTCCTCGGTGGTCAGGCCCATGGCCAGGGCGTCGTCCCCGAGGCTTTCGAAGACGGGGATGAAGGTGCGGCGGGTGAAGCCGTCGACCATCCCCGGCAGGGTGCGGTCGGCGTAGACCGTCCGGGGGCGCACCGCGATGTCGCCGTACCCGGCGCGGGCCAGCAGCGGCTGGAGTCTGCGGCCGATCAGCGCGTCGCCGCCCGCCGCGGCCTGGAGCCGGACCTGGCAGTCGATCACCGCGCGGGCGTGGCGGCTGTCGGGGTGGAAGACCGCCGTTCCGTGGTCTCCCTCGATCACCGTGACGGTGCCGCCCGGCCGCAGCAGACGGCGCAGCGCGCACAGCGCCCGCTCCGGATCGGGCAGGTGCTCCAGCACGAAGCAGACGAAGAGGTGGTCGAAGGAGCCTTCCGGGAACGGCAGGTCGTACAGGTCGGCGCGGTGCCACTCCACCGCCGCGCCGGGGTGCTCGGCCGTCACCCTCGCCCGGGCCCGCTCCAGGGAGTCGCCGTCGACCTCGACCGCGGTGACGCGCGCGCCGGGGCTGTTCGCGACCAGGTGCACCGTCTGGGCGCCGACCCCACAGCCGACCTCCAGCACCCGACTGCCGGCGGGGTAGGCGGTGCCCTCGTGCAACAGGGCCGCCAGGGTGTCCGCCTGGTCGCGCAGTCGGCCGGTCTCCTGCTCCGAGTACCCGTGCACGTATTCGACCGTCATCGTTCCTCGCTTCCTCGTTCCTGTCCTCTCGTCAACCCTGGCCGCACAATGGTCCGGTGGACAGTGCCAATGAGGGCTCCATCGACAGGTCCAAAGCGGTGCGGGGGAGAGCTCCGCGGGACGGGGCCGCCGGGGCCGACTTCCTCCAGTTGGACGCACGTCGGGCACCGCCCGGCGGGCTGGCCGACTGGCTGGCCCGGCAGTTGCGGCTGGCGATCGCCGACGGTCGCCTGCCGGTGGGCAGCCGCCTGCCCGCCACCCGGACCCTGGCGGCGGAGCTGCGCGTGTCCCGGGGCGTGGTCACCGACGCCTACCGGCGGTTGGGCGAGGACGGACACGTCGCCGGCCGCGGGCGGGCCGGGACGGTCGTCGTCGCCGCCCCCGCCCGGACCCCCGCTCCGCCGCGGCCCGCCGGGCCCCCGTCGCCGGAGGAGGTCTTCGCGGGCGCGCCCGGCCCGGACGTCTTCGACCGGCTGCGGGCGGTGCCGGCGCGGCTCGACCTGACCCCCGGCACGCCGGACCTGGCCGCCTTCCCCCGGGCGGCCTGGCAGCGCGCCGAGCGCCGGGTCCTGGACGGGCTGGTCTCCGCCGACCTGGGGTACGGAGATCCCCGCGGGGCGCCCGTGCTCCGGTCGGCCGTCGCGGCCTGGCTGGCCCGCAACCGCGGGGTCCGGGTGACGCCCGACGAGGTGCTGATCGTCTCCGGCACCGCCCAGGCGCTCACCCTGTTCGCGCAGGTGCTGCGCGACGAAGGGGTGCGCGAGACGGCGGTGGAGGACCCCGGATCGCTCGGCGCCCGGATGCACCTGAACGCCCGCGGGCTCGCCACCCCGCCCGTCCCCGTCGACGAGGACGGCGTCCGCGTGGACGCGCTGCGCGCCTCGGGCGCCCCGACCGTCCTGCTCACCCCGGCCCACCAGTTCCCCACCGGTGTGGTGCTCGGCGGGGATCGGCGCCGCGCGCTGATGCGGTGGGCCGCGGAGGGCGGGCTGGTCCTGGAGGACGACTACGACGCCGAGCACCGCTACGACCGGCCCCCGGTCCCCGCTCTGCGGTCGATGCTCCCGGACCACGTCGTCCACTTCGGCAGCGTCTCCAAGCTGTTGGCGCCCGCCCTGCGGGTGGGGTGGGTGCTGGCCCCGCCGAGGTACCGGAACGCCTTGGCGGACGCCAAGCGGTACGCCGACCTGGGCAACGCCGTCCTGCCGCAGCTCACTTTGGCGCGACTGATGGAGTCGGGCGAGTTGGAACGTCATCTGCGCCTGCTGCGCGGGCGTCACCGGCGGCGCCGGGACGCCATGGTCGCGGCGGTCCGGGCCCACCTGCCGGGCGCGGTCGTCCACGGCGCCGCGGCGGGCCTGCACCTGACGGTCGTCCTCGACTCCTCCTCTTCCGGTTCGGCGTTCGACGACACCGAGTTCGCGGCGGCCGCCCTCGCCCGGGGCGTGAAGACGCAGCCGCTGTCCTGGCACGCCCAGCGACCGTCCCGGCCGGGGCTGGTGCTGGGCTACGCGGCCCGGACGGCGGGCGAGATCGACGAGGCGGTGGCCGTCCTGGGGGCCGTGGCGCGCGAACTCCGTTGAGGGGCGGGCCGGTTCACAGCCGGCGCAGCGCCTCCTCGGCCGCGGCGCGCAGCTCCGGGTGCTCCCGCGCGGCGCGGAGCACCGGCCGGGCCCGTGCGTCGCCGAGCGTGCCGAGCCCCTCCACGCAGGCGCGGGCCACCGGCCGGTGGTGGGCGGGGCCGGCCAACAGCCGGTCCAGGACGCGGATCAGCGTCGGCGCGGAGACGGGCGCGCGCAGGGCGGCCAGCAGCCTCACGGGGTGGAGGGCGTAGGCGGTGCGCGGTTCGTTGTCGGCGAGCGCCGCCGCGGCACGGGCGGTGCGCGGGTCGTCCAGGAGGAGCAGGGCGCGGGCGGCGGCGGCACAGCGGGCCGGGTCGCGGTGGTTGAGCAGGAAGACCAGCGTCTCGAAGGCCCGGCGGTCGCCGGCCCGGCCCAGAGCGCAGGCGGCCAGCTCACGGACCCACAACGGGCGCGCGGGGGCGGTGAGTTCGGCGGCGAGCGCGTCGCGGGCGGCGGGGGTGTCCTGTCGGGCGAGGGCGAGGAGCCGTTCGAACGGGGCCGGTTCCGCCTCGGCCCGCAACCGCGTCACCTGCTCGTCGTCCACCGCGTCCGCTCCGCCCACCGTCCGCTCCCTCCCCGGCGTCCCGCGCCGCGCTCCCCCTCGCGGTCCTTCCCTGTGGCTCTTGCCACACATCCGGAAGCGGTCTACCCACTGGCGTTCCGGTTACCCACTGGTTAGCCTGCTCATCGGAGCGGTACCCCCGCTCAGTCGGATGGTCTGGTGACGCGGCCGTCCGACGCGCAGTCGGTTTGGCACGCACGTACGCGAGTCGGGCACGGCCCAGGGACAGGGCCGCTCCGCTCGATCCCCCGGCGTACGGCGCGGGTTCGGCGCGGTCGCGCGCACCCGAGTTCCCCTCCTCGCCTTCTCTCCTCTCTCCCTTTTCCAGTCGTCACCGTCTCTTCCTCCCCTGGAGTCCCGTGATGGACCGTCCCACCCTCACCACCGTCGCCGTGATCGGCCTCGGCACCATGGGCACCGGCATCTCCGAGGTCCTGGTCCGCGCCGGCCGCGAGGTCATCGGCATCGACACCGACGAGAACGCCGCCCGCCAAGCCGTCGCCGCCCTGGAGGCGTCCACCGCGCGCGCCGTCGAGCGCGGGCGGCTCACCGATCGGGAGCGGCGGGACGCCCTCGCCCGCTTCCGCACCTTCGGCGACCTCCAGGCCGCCGCCGACGCCGACCTGGTCATCGAGGTCGTGCCGGAGGAGTACGAGCTCAAGCAGCGGGTGATCACCGCGCTGGACGGCGTCGTCAAGCCGTCCACCGTCATCGCCACCGGCACCAACGCGCTCTCGGTCACCCGGCTCGCCGCCGACTCCGCGCACCCCGAGCGCGTGTTGGGGATGCACTTCTTCAACCCGGCGCCGGCGATGAGGCTGGTGGAGATCGTCTCCAGCGTGCTGACCTCGCCCGAGGCGGTCACCGCGGTCACCGATCTCGCCCACGACCTGGGCAAGGAGCCCATCGCGGTCGGCGACCGGCCCGGTTTCGTCGCCGACGGGCTGCTGTTCGGCTACCTCAACCAGGCCGCCGCGATGTACGAGTCGCGGTACGCCACGCGCGAGGACATCGACGCCGCGATGCGGCTGGGCTGTGGTCTGCCCATGGGGCCGCTCGCCCTGCTGGACCTGATCGGCATCGACACCGCCCGCACCGTGTTGGAGGCGATGTACGCCGAGTCCCACGACCGGCTGCACGCGCCCGCGCCGATCCTCGGGCAGCTCACCGCCGCCGGTCTGACGGGCCGTAAGGCCGGGCGCGGCTTCTACACCTACCAGGCGCCGGGATCGGCGACCGTCGTGCCGGACGAGTCGACGCCCCGCGCGGGCGAGTCGGCCGGCACACCGCGCGAGGTGCGCTCCGTCGGCGTGGCGGGGTCGGGCACCATGGCGAGCGGCATCGCCGAGGTGTTCGCCAAGGCGGGCTACGACGTGGTGCTGGTCGCCCGCTCCGAGGAGAAGGCGGAGAAGGCCCGGGCCCGTATCGCCTCCTCGCTGGAGCGCTCGGTGGCCAAGGGCCGGATGACGGCCGAGGCACGCGACGAGACCCTGGCCCGGATCACCCCGGCCGGTTCGCCGGCGGCGCTGGCGGACGTCGATCTGGCGGTCGAGGCGGTGGCCGAGGACCTGGAGGTCAAGAAGGGCCTGTTCGCCACGTTGGACGAGGTGTGCAAGCCGGGCGCCGTGCTGGCCACCACCACCTCCTCGCTGCCCGTGATCGCCTGCGCCCGCGCCACCTCGCGCCCGCGGGACGTGATCGGCATGCACTTCTTCAACCCGGCGCCGGCGATGAAGCTGGTCGAGGTCGTCCGCACGGTGCTGACCTCCGACGACGTCCACGCCACGGTGCGCGAGGTGTGCGCGCGGATCCGCAAGCACCCGGTGGACTGCGGCGACCGGGCGGGCTTCATCGTCAACGCGCTGCTGTTCCCGTACCTGAACAACGCGATCAAGATGGTGCAGGAGCACTACGCGAGCATGGACGACATCGATGCGGCCATGAAGCTCGGCGGCGGCTACCCGATGGGCCCGTTCGAGCTGCTCGACGTGGTCGGTCTGGACGTCTCCCTGGCGATCGAGCGGGTGCTGCACCAGGAGTTCCGCGAGCCGGGCCTGGCCCCGGCCCCACTGCTGGAGCACCTGGTGGCGGCGGGCTGCCTGGGCCGCAAGACCGGGCGGGGCTTCCGCGAGTACGCGAGGCGGTGATCCCGGCGGTCCCGGTGTTCCCACCCCACTCGGATTCCGGGTGGGGTGGGCTGCTGGAGCCCGGTGGATCGCCCGCGGGGCGCAGGGCGCCGTGTAACGTTCCCCACATGGCCCAGCCCGTGAAACCCGCTCGTCCGCACGTGCCCAATCAGCGCCTGAAGATGCGCCGTGAGCTGGCCGCCGCCGCGATGGAGCTCTTCGCCACCAAGGGCTACGAGGAGACCACGGTCGACGAGATCGCGGCGGCGGCGGGTGTGGCCCGCCGCACCTTCTTCCGGCACTTCCGCTCCAAGGAAGAGGCGATCTTCCCCGATCACGACGACACCCTGGAGCGGGCCAAGGCGGTGCTGGACGCCGCGCCCGCCCACGAGAACCCGCTGGACACCGTCTGCCGCGGCATCAAGGAAGTCCTGAAGATGTACGCGGAC
This sequence comes from Streptomyces megasporus, assembly GCF_000718985.1. Classification (GTDB taxonomy): domain Bacteria; phylum Actinomycetota; class Actinomycetes; order Streptomycetales; family Streptomycetaceae; genus Streptomyces; species Streptomyces megasporus. The sequence goes on from NZ_JODL01000020.1 coordinate 84,502, forward strand.
TCCCCGGAGATCTCGGTGGCGCGCTACAAGCTCACCCGCCAGGTCCCCACCCTGCGCGAGCGGGAGATCGCGTCCGTGTCGCGCTACGAGCGGCTGTTCACCCGCTACCTGCTGGGCCACTTCGACGAGGCCCACCGGGACGGGGGCGAGGGGGAGGACGGGCTCGACGAGCCGCTGCTCGCCGAGGTCGCCGCCTCGGCGGTGGTCACCGCGCACAACCACGTGCTGCGGCGGTGGCTGCGCGCGGGCGGCGAGGGCGACGTGGAGGCCCAGCTCGACCGTGCCTTCGCGATCGTACGGCGGACCTTCGGCACCGGCTTCGTCGCCGGCAGAGCGGCGGCCTCGGAGTCGTCGCCCGCGGCCTCCGCCGGGGCCGGGAACGAGGTGCTGGTGACGGTGGCGCGCACGGACGCCCCGTTGGGAGAGGTCATGCGCGCGATCGAGCAGGCCCTGCGCCAGAGCTGAGGGCCGCACCCCGACGCGGCACGCGGCACCCCCGAGGAACGGCGCCGGCGGGAAGAGCCTGCCGAAGTCAACTGCCCGGCCCTTCAAGGAGATTCACGAAAACCCCACAGAGACGACGAGCGACCACGGCCGCCTCCCCCTCGGGAGGCGGCCGTGGTCGCTCATGCGTGCGCGGCCAATGACACTTGAGAGAAATTGTTGGCACGCAGTGTCTTGTTTCCTGGCACGCAGTGCCATAACGTGAGCCGTGTCCGGGCACTGTCCCCGCGGCCACTCCGCGCGTCCGGACGCCTGCGTCACAGGCCTTCAGCGCTACCGCGCCGAGCCGCAGCACCACCGCCGAACCGACGGCACCAGCAGCTCAACGAGAAACAGACAGACCCCAGCGACCCCTCAAGCGTCTTGACACGCTCGCCGGAGGCCCACGTGAAGGAAATCCTGGACGCGATCCTCGCGTCGGACAGCACGCCCGCAGACTTCGAGAACCTCCCCCTTCCCGAGTCGTACCGCGCGGTGACCGTGCACAAGGACGAGGTCGAGATGTTCGCCGGCCTGCCCACCCGTGACAAGGACCCGCGCAAGTCGCTGCACCTGGACGACGTGCCGGTGCCGGAACTGGGCCCGGGCGAGGCCCTGGTGGCGGTCATGGCCAGCTCCGTGAACTACAACTCGGTGTGGACCTCGATCTTCGAGCCCCTGCCGACCTTCGGCTTCCTGGAGCGCTACGGGCGCACCTCTCCGCTGGCCAAGCGCCACGACCTGCCGTACCACATCATCGGCTCCGACCTGGCGGGCGTGGTGCTGCGCACCGGCCCCGGCGTCAACGCCTGGCGACCCGGCGACGAGGTCGTCGCGCACTGCCTGTCGGTGGAGCTGGAGAGCGCCGACGGCCACGACGACACCATGCTCGACCCCGAGCAGCGCATCTGGGGCTTCGAGACCAACTTCGGCGGCCTGGCCGAGATAGCCCTGGTGAAGTCCAACCAGCTCATGCCCAAGCCCAAGCACCTGACCTGGGAGGAGGCCGCCGCCCCCGGCCTGGTCAACTCCACCGCCTACCGGCAGTTGGTCTCCCGCAACGGCGCCGGGATGAAGCAGGGCGACAACGTGCTCATCTGGGGCGCCTCGGGCGGTCTGGGCTCCTACGCCACCCAGTTCGCGCTCGCCGGCGGCGCCACCCCGATCTGCGTGGTCTCCAGCGAGAAGAAGGCGGAGATCTGCCGCTCCATGGGCGCCGAGGCGATCATCGACCGCTCCGCCGAGGGCTACCGGTTCTGGAAGGACGAGAACACCCAGGACCCCAAGGAGTGGAAGCGCTTCGGGGCGCGCATCCGCGAGCTGACCGGCGGCGAGGACGTGGACATCGTCTTCGAGCACCCCGGCCGGGAGACCTTCGGCGCCTCCGTCTACGTCACCCGCAAGGGCGGCACGATCGTCACCTGCGCCTCGACCTCCGGCTACATGCACAGCTACGACAACCGCTACCTGTGGATGAACCTCAAGCGGATCGTCGGCTCGCACTTCGCCAACTACCGCGAGGCGTGGGAGGCCAACCGCCTCATCGCCAAGGGGAAGATCCACCCCACGTTGTCGAAGACCTACCCGCTGCACGAGACCGGCCAGGCCGCCCACGACGTGCACCGCAACGTCCACCAGGGCAAGGTCGGCGTGCTGTGCCTGGCCCCGCGGGAGGGCCTGGGCGTCCGCGACGCGGAGACGCGCGAGAAGCACCTCCCCGCGATCAACCGCTTCCGGAACGTGTGAGGTCGCCCCATGGCCGAACCCCGTGACGCGAGCGCACCGAAGAGCGCCACCCCCTCGTCCGGTTCCCCCTCGCCGGCCACCCCCTCGGGCGTGAACGAGCCAAAGGGCGCGCCGGTGTCGAAAGGGGTGAGGAGGAGGGAGCGAGGAACGAGCGACCGTGCGACGAACCCCGTCGGCACCGGATCAATGGGGGCCCCTCCCAGCGGTAGCTGGGGGAGCCCGGAGGCGAGTGAACACAAAAAAAGAGACCGTCCGTGGCTGATGCGGACGTACGCCGGGCACTCCACCGCCGAGGCGTCCAACGAGCTGTACCGGCGCAACCTCGCCAAGGGGCAGACCGGTCTGTCGGTCGCGTTCGACCTGCCGACGCAGACCGGCTACGACCCCGACCACGTCCTCGCCCGCGGTGAGGTTGGCCGGGTCGGCGTGCCGGTCTGTCACCTCGGCGACATGCGGCGGCTGTTCCAGGACATTCCCCTGGAGCGGATGAACACCTCGATGACCATCAACGCCACCGCCATGTGGCTGCTCGCGCTGTACCAGGTGGTCGCCGAGGAGCAGGGCGCGGACGTCGCCAGGCTGTCGGGGACGACGCAGAACGACATCGTCAAGGAGTACCTCTCGCGCGGGACGCACGTCTTCCCGCCGGGTCCCTCCCTGCGTCTGACCACCGACGTGATCGCCTACACCGTGGCGAACATCCCCAAGTGGAACCCGATCAACATCTGCAGCTACCACCTGCAGGAGGCCGGGGCCACTCCGGTGCAGGAGATCGCGTACGCCATGTCGACGGCCATCGCGGTCCTCGACGCGGTGCGCGACTCGGGGCAGGTGCCGCCGGAGAAGTTCGGCGACGTCGTCGCCCGCATCTCCTTCTTCGTCAACGCGGGCGTCCGCTTCGTCGAGGAGATGTGCAAGATGCGGGCCTTCACCCGCATCTGGGACCGGATCACCCGTGAGCGGTACGGCGTGGAGGACCCCAGGCAGCGCCGCTTCCGCTACGGCGTCCAGGTCAACTCGCTCGGTCTGACCGAGGCGCAGCCGGAGAACAACGTCCAGCGGATCGTGCTGGAGATGCTGGCCGTCACCCTCTCCAAGGACGCTCGGGCCCGCGCCGTGCAACTGCCCGCCTGGAACGAGGCGCTGGGTCTGCCCCGGCCCTGGGACCAGCAGTGGTCGCTGCGCATCCAACAGGTCCTGGCCCACGAGAGCGACCTGCTGGAGTACGACGACCTGTTCGCCGGGTCGCACGTGGTCGAGGCCAAGACCGCCGAGCTGGCCGAGGGCGCGTGGGCCGAGATCGAGCGCATCCAGGAGATGGGCGGCGCCATGGCGGCCGTGGAGTCCGGCTATCTGAAGTCGCGGCTGGTCGCCTCGCACGCCGAGCGCCGGGCCCGCATCGAGTCCGGCGAGGAGAAGATCGTCGGGGTCAACTGCTTCGAGTCCACCGAGCCGAATCCGCTCACCGCCGACCTGGACACGGCGATCATAACGGTGGACCCGACCGTCGAGGCCACCGTGGTGGCCTCCCTCCACCGCTGGCGCGAGACGCGGGACGAGGCTCGGGCCCAGCAGGCCCTGGCCGAGTTGAAGCGGGCCGCCGCGGGCGAGGTCAACCTGATGCCGGCCACCCTGGAGTGCGCCCGCGCCGGGGTGACCACCGGCGAGTGGGCCTGGGCGCTGCGGGACGTCTTCGGCGAGTACCGGGCCCCCACCGGGGTGAGCTCGGCGCCGGTGACGGCCCCCGCCGAGGAGGGCTCCACGCTCGCCGCCGTGCGGGCCAAGGTGGACGCCACCGCGGCCGAGCTGGGCGTCGGCAGGCTGCGGCTGCTGGTCGGCAAGCCCGGCCTGGACGGGCACAGCAACGGTGCCGAGCAGATCGCCGTACGGGCGCGCGACGCGGGCTTCGAGGTGGTCTACCAGGGCATCCGGCTCACTCCCGAGCAGATCGTCTCGGCGGCCGTCGCCGAGGACGTGCACTGCGTCGGGCTGTCGATCCTCTCCGGCTCGCACACGGAACTGGTCCCCGACGTGCTGGACCGACTGCGCCGGGCGGGCGCGGGAGAGGTGCCCGTCATCGTCGGCGGCATCATCCCTCCCGCCGACGCCGAGGCGCTGCGCTCCACCGGAGTCGCCGCGGTCTTCACCCCGAAGGACTTCGGCATCACGGAGATCATCGGCCGTATCGTCGACGAGATCCGCATCGCGAACAAGCTCGACCCCCTGGAGGTCCCCGCATGACCACCGCTCCTTCCGCAGAGACAGCCGGCGCGGGCGTGAACCGGCTGCGTCCGCGCCGCTCCTGTCTGGCCGTGCCGGGAAGCAACCCGCGCTTCCTGGAGAAGGCCCAGGGCCTGGCGGCCGACCAGGTCTTCCTGGACCTGGAGGACGCCTGCGCGCCGCTGGCCAAGCCCGAGGCCCGGCACACCATCGTGAAGTTCCTCAACGAGGGCGACTGGACGGGCAAGACCCGGGTCGTGCGGGTGAACGACTGGACGACGCACTGGACGTACCGCGACGTGGTCACGGTCGTCGAGGGCGCCGGCCCCAACCTGGACTGCATCATGCTGCCGAAGGTGCAGGACGCCGCCCAGGTGAAGGCGCTGGACCTGCTGCTGACCCAGATCGAGAAGACGATGGGCTTCGACGTCGGCCGCATCGGCATCGAGGCGCAGATCGAGAACGCCAAGGGCCTGGTGAACGTCGACGAGATCGCGGCGGCCTCACCAAGGCTGGAGACCATCATCTTCGGCCCGGCCGACTTCATGGCCTCCATCAACATGAAGTCCCTGGTCGTGGGCGAGCAGCCGCCGGGCTACCCGGCCGACGCCTACCACTACATCCTGATGCGCATCCTGATGGCGGCCCGCGCCAACGACCTCCAGGCGATCGACGGGCCGTACCTGCAGATCCGCAACGTGGACGGCTTCCGCGAGGTGGCCGGGCGCGCCGCCGCGCTCGGCTTCGACGGCAAGTGGGTGCTGCACCCGGGCCAGGTCGAGGCCGCCAACGAGATCTTCTCCCCCTCCCAGGAGGACTACGACCACGCCGAGCTGATCCTCGACGCCTACGAGTACTTCACCTCCGAGGCGGGCGGCAAGAAGGGCTCGGCGATGCTCGGCGACGAGATGATCGACGAGGCCAGCCGCAAGATGGCGCTGGTCATCGCGGGCAAGGGCCGGGCCGCCGGCCTGAAGCGGACCAGCAAGTTCGAGCCGCCGGCCGACTGAGCCCCCACGGCCCCCACGGGAACGGGCCGCCCCGTCCCCCGTCGCCCCGTCTTCCCCCGGGCGACGGGCCGGGGCGGCCCGAAGCCACCCGCCGTCCGTCCACCACACCACCGGAGAGTCACACCATGCAGTTCGGCCGCACCTACGAGGAGTTCGAGGTCGGTGACGTCTACAAGCACTGGCCCGGCAAGACGGTCACGGAGTACGACGACCACCTCTTCTGTCTGCTGACCATGAACCACCACCCGCTCCACATGGACGCCCACTACGCCGAGAGGACGACGGACTTCGGCCGGAACGTGGTGGTCGGCAACTACGTCTACTCCCTGCTGCTGGGCATGTCCGTGCCGGACGTCTCCGGCAAGGCGATCGCCAACCTGGAGATCGAGTCGCTGCGGCACGTGGCGCCGACCTTCCACGGCGACACGATCTACGGCGAGACCACCGTTTTGGACAAGGTCCCGTCGAAGTCCAAGTCCGACCGCGGCATCGTCCACGTCGAGACCCGGGGCTACAAGCAGGACGGAACGTTGGTGTGCGTCTTCCGCCGCAAGGTGATGGTGCCCACCGCCGAGTACATCGCCGAGCGCGGGGGAGAGCAGCCCGGCCGTCCCGAGCCGCGCGTGCCGGAGAAGAAGGGTGAGAAGTGAGATGGGTCGCCTGGCGCAGACCGAGGGACTGACGGACGTCCAGAAGGAGATCGTCTCCACCGTCCGCGACTTCGTCGACAAGGAGATACTTCCGGTCGCCGGCGAGCTGGAGCACCGGGACGAGTACCCGACCCGGATCGTGGAGGGCCTGAAGGAGCTGGGGATCTTCGGCCTGATGATCCCCGAGGAGTACGGCGGCCTGGGCGAGTCGCTGCTCACCTACGCCCTGTGCGTGGAGGAGATCGCCCGTGGCTGGATGAGCGTCTCCGGCATCATCAACACCCATTTCATCGTCGCGTACATGCTCAAGCAGCACGGCACGGACGAGCAGAAGGAGTACTTCCTGCCGAGGATGGCGGCCGGCGAGGTCCGGGGCGCCTTCTCGATGTCCGAGCCGGGCCTGGGCTCGGACGTGTCGGCGATCACCACCAAGGGCGTGCGCGACGGCGACGAGTACGTTCTGACCGGCCAGAAGATGTGGCTGACCAACGGCGGCACGTCCTCGCTGGTGGCGGTGCTCTGCCGGACCGACGAGGGGCACCCCCAGGACACTCCCCCGCACAAGTCGATGACCACCTTCCTGATCGAGAAGGAGCCCGGGTTCGGCGAGGTCAAGCCGGGTCTGACGATCCCCGGCAAGATCGACAAGATGGGCTACAAGGGTGTCGACACCACCGAGCTGATCCTGGACGGGCTGCGCGTCCCGGCGAACCGGGTGCTCGGGGGCGAGACCGGCCGCGGCTTCTACCAGATGATGGACGGCGTCGAGGTCGGTCGGGTGAACGTGGCCGCCCGCGGCTGCGGCGTGGCGCAGCGCGCCTTCGAGCTGGGCATCGCCTACGCCCAGCAGCGGCACACCTTCGGGAAGCCCATCGCCCAGCATCAGGCGATTCAGTTCAAGTTGGCCGAAATGGCCACCAAGGTGGAGGCGGCGCACGCCCTGATGGTCAACGCCGCGCGGAAGAAGGACTCCGGCCGGCGCAACGACCTGGAGGCGGGCATGGCCAAATACCTCGCCTCGGAGTACTGCAAGGAGGTCGTGGAGGACGCCTTCCGCATCCACGGCGGTTACGGTTTCTCCAAGGAGTACGAGATCGAGCGGCTCTACCGCGAGGCTCCGATGCTCCTCATCGGCGAAGGCACTGCCGAGATCCAGAAGATGATCGTGGGACGCCGACTCCTGGAGGAGTACAGGCTCCAGGGGTAGGATGCCTCCTTCGGGGTGTTCTCCCTCCGCGGGAAGCACCCCGACCGGGGCCTCCCGGAGAGTTCCCGGTCCGGACTGGCGCTCTGGCTTGCCCAGTTGCCACCGGTAACCGATAGCATCCCGGAAAGCCGCCGTCCCCGTGTATCCGCGGCACCCTCCGCTACGAAGGTCTTCCATGCCCCACAGCCCATCCTCTGCACAACGCGGCCGAATCCGTCTCGCGCGCGGAGCGTCGCCGTGGCTCCTCCCGACCGTGGCCACCGCAGCCCTCTCCCTGGCCCGCGCCAGGCGCTCGAAGGGCGCCGCGGTCGCCGCCGTGCCCGCCACCGCCCTCGCGGCGGGCATGTTGTGGTTCTTCCGCGACCCCGAGCGGGAGATCGCCCAGGGCCGTGTCCTCTCCCCTGCCGACGGCGTGGTGCAGAGCATCATGCCGTGGAAGGACGGACGCACCCGCGTCGCGATCTTCATGAGCCCGCTGAACGTCCACGTCAACCGCGCCCCGCTGGCCGGCACGGTGACGTCCGTGGAGCACGTCCCCGGCGGGTTCGTCCCGGCGTTCAACAAGGAGAGCGAGAACAACGAGCGCGTCGTCTGGCACTTCGACACCGAACTGGGCGACATCGAGATGGTCCAGATCGCCGGGGCCGTGGCCCGACGGATCGTGCCGTACGTCGAGGAGGGAACGAAGGTCGAGCAGGGCGAGCGGATCGGTCTGATCCGCTTCGGCTCGCGCGTGGACCTCTACCTCCCGGAGGGCGTCGAGGTCGACGTCGAGGTCGGCCAGGCCACGACCGCGGGGGTGACTCGCCTTGACCGTGATTGATCCCGGCAACCGCGCCTGGGTGCCCGAGGCGGAGGTCGAGGACGCCGCCGACGACGAGATGGACGACATGCCGCTGTCGATGCGGCTGTCGATAGCCGACGCGCTCACCCTCGGCAACGCCACCTGCGGTTTCATGGCGGTGTACTTCACCACCACGGGTGTGCTGATCCCGCACCTGACCGGCGACGGCGGGACGGCTCGGCACGGCGCCGCGACCGCGGTGATGCTGATGCTGCTGGCGTCGGTGTTCGACCTCTTCGACGGGCTCGTGGCGCGCAAGCTGCGCAGCTCGGCGATGGGCGCGGAGCTGGACAACCTCTCCGACCTGGTCAGCTTCGGGCTGGCGCCCGCGTACTTCGTGCTGGTCTGGGGCATGGTCGCCAACGACGCGCACCAGGGCGTCTCGGTGCTCGCCGCGGTCGTGGTGCTGCTGGCGGTGGTGCTGAGGCTGGCGAGATTCTCCTGCCTCACCCTGCCCAACGGGGTGTTCCAGGGCATGCCCAGCCCCTTCGGGGCGCTGACGGTCGTCTCCATCGTGCTGCTGGAGCTGCCGTTCGTCCCCACGCTGCTGGCGATCGTCGGGGTGGCCTGGCTGATGGTGAGCCGGGTCGAGTACCCCAAGCCGCGCGGTGTGCTGGCGGTGGCGATGCTCGGTTGGATCGTGCTGAGCATGGGCCTGCTGACGGCCTGGGCCTTCGACGCCCCGGGCGGCGAGCTGCTGCTGGAGACCGGCTGCGCGCTCCAACTGGTGCTGGGCGCGGTGATCCCGCTGTTCGCCACCGCGCGGCGGGTGAACGCCTTCCGTGACAACCGCCGCGAGGCGCGGGCGGCGGCCAAGGCTTAGCCGGAGGACGGCCGGTTCACTCGGGCGCCGGACGGGTTCACACCCGTCCGGCGCCCGAAGCCTTTTCATCCGTCTTCCCGGTGCCCCGTCCGGCGGCCGGCACACCCGTCGACTTCCGGCTCCGACGCTTCGACCGGCGTGAGGTGCGTCACGTCCCCGACGGGGGCCGGTCCCCGGGACGACCGGAGTGTCGGTGGGCCCGAGCCGTATCGGCTCGGCCTCCAGGGACGTCAGCGCGTCCACGACGCCCTGCCGGGTGAGGTCCTTGTCCTCGCACGCCTGCTTCAGGGCCGCGCCGAAGGCGGAGGCGGCGCTCCACCCGGCGGCCACGCCGTTGTCGAGGACGTCGTCGGGGTGTGCCTTGGAGTACTCCCGCGCGAGCCGGGAGGGCTCCGGCTCCTTCGAGCCGATGGGCAGCGTGGAGGCCGCCACGTAGTAGTCCTTCTGCAGGACCCGTCCCGCCTGGGTCTCCAGCAATTGCGGGGCGAAGGCCGAGTTGTTGCCGACGATGGGCACGTTCAGGCCGCCGGCCGCCGCCACGCCCACCAGGGAGGCCGCCTGCCGCGGCCCGGCGCTGATCAGCACGGCCTTCACGCCGGCCTTCTTGAACGCCGCGACCTGGGCGGACATGTCCTCGTCGGTCGGCTTGATCTTCTGCTCGACGATGGTCAGCCCGGCCTTCTTCGCGGCGTACCGCGAGCCCTCCAGGGCGTTCTCCCCGTAGTCGCCCTCGAAGTAGACGTGGCCCACCCTGTCGCCCTCGGCGATCCTCTTCTCCGCCAGCAGGAAGTCGATCGCGTTGACCGTCTCCACGTCGTAGGTGGCGCCGATGGTGCGGACGTACGCGCTGCCGAGCAGGTCGGCGGACCACGCCTGGGGCAGCACCAGCAGCTTGTGCTGCGTGTCGATCCGCTCCTTGACGGCGCTGACGAACGGCGAGCCGAGGAACTGCACGAAGCCCACCACCTTGGGCTGGAGCTCGGTGTAGGCGGGGATGGCCTTGCCGGCGTCGTAGCCGTGGTCGCGGACGGTCAGCTCCAGCTTGCGTCCGCAGATCCCGCCGTCGGCGTTGATCCGCTCGATGTAGAGCTGCTGAGCCTGGGTGACGCTCTTGCCCAGGGAGGCGTAGACCCCGGTCATGTCGGTGAGGGCGCCGATGTGGATGGTGTCGTCCGTGACGCCCTTGTCGGTCTTCACTCCCCCGGCGCCCGTGCCGCCGGTGTCCCCGTCCGTCGCCTTGCCGCTGCATCCGGCGACGATGAGGGTGACGGCGACCGCGGCGGCCACCGCCGCCGTGCGTGGTGTGCGCATCTTCATGGTCTCTCTGCCTCGTCTTTCTCGATGGGTCCGCGACGGGCGGCGAGCCGCACCAGGCCGCCCGGCAGGAACAGCACGACGGCGACGATCGCGGCGCCGTACAGGTAGCGGGACACCTCGCCCGGGGAGACCCCGCCCGTGCCGGGGGCGGAGACCAGGGGCAGGACCTCGCTGTAGCGGGTGAGGATCTGGGGCAGCAGCGTGACGAACGCGGCCCCGACGACGGCCCCCGTGACCGAGCCCAGACCGCCGATGACGATCATCGCCAGGTACTCCAGGGAGAGGATGAAACCGAAGTACTCGGGCACGGTCTGTTGGAAGACCAGGGCCAGCAGCACCCCGGCCAGGCCCGCGTACATCGAGGACAGGACGAAGACCGCCGCTCGGTGGCGGGCCACAGGCACGCCCATCACCCCGGCCGCGATCCGGTGGTCGCGGATGGCGTTCATCGCCCTTCCGGGACGGCCGCGCAGCACCCCGCGGGCGAAGAGGGCGCAGCCGGCCAGCAGGAGCAGCCCGACGTACCAGAGTTTCTCCATCGCCTGGAACGGCACGGCGGCGACGACCGTCTCGCTGTCGTCGAAGGTGAGGCCGAACAGCGACAGCGGCGGTACGGCGCGGCCGTTGTAGCCGCCGGTCAGGTCGTGGGCGTTGAACAGCACGTGCTGCCCGATGAAGATCAGTGCCAGGGTGGCGATGCCCAGGTACGCCCCGCGCAGCCGTCCGGCGATCGGGCTGAACACACCGCCCGCCACGCCCGCCAGGAGCACCGCGAGCACCACCGCCGCCCAGCTCGGCAGTCCCAGTCCGACCGGCTCCCCCGCGCCCTCGCCGTCGCCGGCCAGGACGCAGTAGCCGTAGGCGCCGACGGCGAGGAAGAAGGCGTGGCCGAGGGAGAGTTGGCCGGTGGCGCCGGTCAGCAGGGTCAGCCCGATGGCGCCGATGGCGGCGGCCATGGCCAGCAGCCCGGCCTGGAGCCAGAAGCGGTCGACGTAGAAGGGCAGGGCGAGCAGGACCGGACTTCCCGCCGCCGCGTACGCGGCCCGGCGGCGGGAGGGGCCGACGCGCGTGGCGCGCCGGCCGGCGGGCCGGGGCCCGGCCGGTGGAGCGGTGATCTCGGACGCGGCGGCCCCGGACGCGGCGGCCCCGGACGCGGTGGCCCCGGACGCGGTGAGTGGTGTGGTGGGTTCAGACACGGGCGAGCTCCCTCGTTCCGAAGAGTCCCGCCGGACGCACCAGCAGCACCAACAGCATCACCAGGTACGGCGCCAGGTCGCCGATGCCCCGGCCCAGGAAGGTCAGGTCGCTCTGGTAGCCGGTGGCCAGGGACTGGGTGACGCCGATGACCAGCCCGCCGACCAGGGCGCCGGTGGTGGAGTCCAGGCCGCCCAGGATCGCGGCTGGGAACGCCTTCAGGGCCGCCAGGGAGGTGCCGCGCTCCAGGCCGGGGGTGGGGAAGACGGTCAGGAACAGGGCGGCGACCGTGGCCAGTCCGCCCGCCACCGCCCAGGCCGACAGCGAGACCCGGCCCAGCCGAATGCCCATCAGCGCCGCGGTCTCCGGATGCTCGGCCACCGCGCGCGTCGCCACGCCCCAGGAGGTGAGGCGGAAGGCGAGCAGGAAGGCGGCGATGATCAGTCCGGCGGTGACGAAGGCTGCCACCCTGGTGTGCGGGACGCTGACCCCGCCGAGGGTGAGCACCCCGTCGCCCCACGGGTCGCCCATGGGGTACACGTTGGAGCCGATCCGCCGGGTCAGCTCCGCGAGCAGGACGATGTCGACGCCGATGGTGACGATGGCGAGCACGCTGTGGTCGCGTCCGCGGTAGCGGCGGATCACCAGGAACTCGATCAGCGCGCCCAGCAGCGCGGCGCCGGCGACGCCCACGACCAGGGCCGCGAGGAAGCCGATGTCGTCCCTGAGCACGGCGGTGACGTAGCCGCCGGCCAGCAGCAGGGAGGCGTGGGCGAAGTTCACCACCTCGGTGGCCCTGAAGACGATCACGAAGCCGAGGGCGATCAGGGCGTAGACCGCGCCGATGGACAGCCCGTTCAACAGCAGTTCCACGAAGGTCGTCACGATGCCGCCGCCTCCTGACCGAGGTAGGCGCGGACGACCGCGGGGTCGCGCTGCACCGCGTCGGGCGGGCCGTCGGCGATCCTCCGGCCGAAGTCGAGCACGGTCACCGCGTCCGCGAGCCGCATCACCACCCCCATGTCGTGTTCGACCAGGACGATCGAGATGCCGAGTCCGTCGCGCACGCCCGCGATGACCGAGGCGGTGCGGCGACGTTCGTCGGCGGTCATGCCGGCCACGGGCTCGTCGAGGAGCAGCAGCCGGGGTTCCATGCACAGCGCGCGGCCGAGTTCCACCAGCTTCTGCAGCCCGTACGGCAGCGCTCCGGCCGGGTGGTCGAGGTGCCCCTCCAGGCCGGTGAAGGCGGCGATCTCCCGCACCCGTTCGCGGTGCCGGGCCTCCTCGCGGGCGGCCGAGGGGAGTCGGAGCCCCGCGGCGAGGAACCCGGACCGGGTCAGCCGGTGGCGTCCCAGCATCAGGTTGTCGGCGACCGTGATGTACGGGGAGAGCGCGATGTTCTGGAAGGTGCGGGCCACGCCGCGGGCGGCGATCTCGTGCGGGGGCAGGCCGGTCAGCTCCTCGTCGCCGAGGCGGACGCTGCCCGAGGTCGCGCGGTAGACGCCGGAGAGCACGTTGAAGGTGGTGGACTTGCCCGCGCCGTTGGGGCCGATGACCGCGTGCACGCTGCCGGGCTCGACGGTGAAGGAGACGCCGTCCAGGGCGGTGATCCCGGCGAAGCGCACGGTCAGGTCGCGCACCCGCAGCGGCGGGACGTCCGGGGCGGGGGCCGTCACGCCGACCACCTGCGCAGGACCGGGGCGGCCGGGACGGGCTCGACGGCGGTCCCCTCGGGGGCGGCGGCGCCGTCGTCGGCGATCCCCAGGTAGCGGCGGCGCACCTCGTCGGAGGCGGCGAGTTCGTCGGCGGGTCCGGCCAGGGCCACCTCGCCGACCTCCAGCACGACCGCCGACGAGGCCAGTCGCAGCGCGATGGCGGCGTTCTGCTCCACCAGCAGCACCGAGGTGCCCCGGGCGTTGATCTCCCGCACGGTCTCGGCGATGCGGTCGGCCATCAGCGGGGCCAGGCCGAGCGAGGGCTCGTCCAGGAGCAGCAGCCTCGGACGGGCCATCAGGGCGCGTCCCATGGCCAGCATCTGCTGTTCGCCTCCGGAGAGCAGCCCTGCTCTCTGGTGCGCCCGGTCGGCCAGCACCGGGAACAGCTCGTGGACCCGTTCCCGTGCCCGCGCCGCCTCCCGGCGGCCCCCGCGCGCGCCCAGGGCGCCGGCGCGGAGGTTGTCGGCCACCGTCATCCGGGCGAACACCTGCCGTCCCTCGGGCACCTGCACCACTCCCGCGGCCACCACCTGGGCGGGGGTGAGGCGGTCCAGACGCCGTCCGGCGAAGGTGATCGATCCGGAGCCGATCGTTCCGCCGTGGAAGCTCAGGGTGCGCGAGACGGCCCTCAGCAGGGTCGTCTTGCCGGCGCCGTTGCCGCCGAGGACGGCGACCACCGCGCCCTCGGGTACGTCCACGGAGACCGCGCTCAGCGCCCGTACCGGGCCGTAGCCCACGGACACCTCCCGGACCTCCAGCGAAGCGGCCGTCATCGGCCCTCCTCTTCTTCCGACTTGCTCGCCGGTGGGCTCCACCGGGATCACGGCGCTCACCCCAGCACCGGCCGCGGCGCCCGTCCACGGCTGGCGGCCGGATCCGGTGCCCGTGACCAGAGGTGCGCGGACGGGGTTGTGCACCGGCACAGCGGACGCGGCGGCTCCGCCGTGGGACGGGTCCGTGACGTGCGAGAGCCCGGACCACACGGGGTGGTCCGGGCTCTCTCGCTCCGGGTCGTCACGGGCCGATTCGTCGCGGGCCGGAGTGTCGCGGGCCGGGCCGTCACGGGCCGGGGGTGTCGGTCCTTCCGGGTCCGCCCCGGCGTGTCGGGGCCGGAGTCGTCACCGAAGGTGTTCGACCGCCAGCCGCTCGGCGACCCGCTCCAACAGGGGGCCCGCCTGCGCCATGCAGACGGCCGGGTCCGGTTCGACGTCGGTGAGCGCGTACGCCGCCTCGATCCCGGCGGCCCGCAGCTCGTCGTCGCCGATGGCCAGGCGTCCGCACACCGCGACCGTGCGGCGGCCCGCCCGGCGCGCCGCGGCGGCCACCCCGGCGGGGGCCTTGCCGCGCAGGGTCTGGGAGTCCAGCGAGCCCTCGCCGGTGATCACCAGGCCGGCGCGGTCCAGGGCGGCGTGGAAGCCCAGCACCTCCATCAGCACCTCGACGCCGGGCCGGAAGGCCGCGTCCAGGGCGACCAGCGCCGCGTAGCCGACACCGCCGGCCGCGCCCGCGCCGGGCTGTTCGGCGCACCGGGCGGCGCGCGGCCCGAGGGTCGCCTCCAGCACCCGGACGTAGTGGGCGAGGGCGGCGTCCAGGGCCGCGACGTCGTCGGCGTCGGCGCCCTTCTGCGGGCCGTAGACGGCCGCGGCTCCCGCCGGTCCGGTGAGCGGGTTGTCGACGTCGCTCGCCAGGATGATCCGGGTGTCCTTCAGCCGGGGGTCCAGGCCCGTGAGGTCCGCCGTGGCCAGCCGGCCCAGCGGGCCGCCGCCCGGTCCGAGCGGCTCGCCGCGTTCGTCCAGGAAACGGGCGCCGAGCGCGGCGAGCATGCCCGCGCCGCCGTCGGTCGTCGCCGAGCCGCCGACGCCGAGGACGACGGTGCGCGCGCCCGCGTCGACGGCCGCCAGCAGCAGTTCGCCCGTGCCGTAGGTGGTGGCCGACAGGGGGGCGAGGACGCCGTCGGGCAGTTTCCGGAGCCCGGAGGCCTGGGCCATCTCCACCACGGCGGTGTCGTCCCGCAGCGCGTAGGAGGCGGTGACCGCCTTGCCCAGCGGTCCGGTGACCGCCGTCTGGCGGAGCGCGAAGCCTCCGGCGACCGCCGCGGCGACGGTGCCGTCGCCGCCGTCGGCGATGGGCAGCGCCTCGACCGCCACGCCGGGGCGGACCCGGCGGAGTCCGGCCGTGACGTGCTCGGCGACCTCCGCGGCGGTGAGGGAGCCCTTGAACTTGTCCGCGGCGATCAGCACGCGGCCTGTCTCGGTGTGTGTTCCGTCCACAACGTCTCTCTTGTTCTCGAACAGGCTGTCGCGCCGCCTTGACCCTACCGATTACCGGGCAGACGGGACCACGGGTGCGCCACGGCATGTCCTCCGTCCCGTCGGCGTGCCCCCACAGCGAAAGACGCCATTCACACCATAGTGAGACGATATGAGTACCGATGTGACCGCCTCCTCCCAGGTCCCCGAGCCGGAGACCCCCCATGAGGACCCGCCGCCGGACGTCAAGGTGATCGTCATCGGTGTGGTGACGGTGCTGGCCGCGGTCGCCTGGGCGGCCATCGGCACGGACTCCTTCTCCAGAGTCACCGACACCGCCCTGGACTGGGTGCTGGACAACTTCGGCTGGCTGTTCACCGTGGCCGCCGACCTCTTCCTGGTGCTGTGCGCGGTGTTCGCGATCAGTCGCTTCGGCCGGATCAAGCTGGGCAAGGACACCGACGAGCCGGAGTTCGGCAACCTGGCCTGGATCGCCATGATGTTCAGCGCCGGCATGGGCATCGGCCTGATGTTCTACGGCGTCGGCGAGCCGCTGACGTACTACGCGGACCCGCCGCCCTTCGGCGACATCGAGAGCGGAAGCGGCGCCGCCGAGCGCACCGCGCTGGAGTACTCCTTCTTCCACTGGACGCTGCATCCCTGGGCGATCTACGGCGTGGCCGGCCTCGGCCTGGCCTACGCCACCTTCCGCAAGGGCCGGGGCAACCGCATCAGCTCGGTCTTCGTCCCGCTCATCGGCGAGCGCCGCGCGAACGGCTGGCCGGGCCGGATCATCGACCTGCTGGCCGTCTTCGCGACCGTCTTCGGCACGGCCACCAGCCTGGGCCTGGGCGCCCTCCAGGTGGCCAAGGGCCTCAACCTCACCGTGGGCTGGGAGGACACCAGGGAGCTGGAACTGCTGGTCATCGCGGTGCTGTCGGCCGCGTTCGTGCTCTCGGCCTTCTCCGGACTGCACCGGGGCATCAAGTGGCTGAGCAACCTCAACGTCGGGCTCGCCGCGTCGTTGATGCTCTTCGTCTTCCTGCTCGGCCCGACGGTGTTCATCCTCGACGCGATCCCGGCCGGTGTCGGCGCCTACCTCCAGGACCTGATCGGGCTCTCCTCCCGGACCGGCGCCTTCGGCAACAAGGAGTGGCTGGGCACCTGGACGATCTTCTACTGGGCCTGGTGGCTGTCGTGGGCGCCGTTCGTGGGCACCTTCATCGCCCGCATCTCCCGCGGCCGTACGATCCGCGAGTTCCTCATCGGGGTGCTGCTGGTGCCCAGCGGGGCGACCGTCGTCTGGTTCTGCGTGATGGGCGGCAGCGCCATGCGCCTGGACGCCACCGGCGAGGCCGACATGGTCGGGAAGCTGGAGGGCGGTGTGGAGGCGGCGCTGTTCGGCCTGCTGGACGCGCTGCCGCTGGGCACGGTCACCTCGGTGATCGCGATGATCCTGGTGATGGCCTACTTCATCACCAGCGCCGACTCCGCCTCCCTGGTGATGGGTTCGCTGACCTCCGGCGGCGCCCTCCACCCGCGTAGCTGGCTGGTCGTCACCTGGGGCGTGCTGATGGCGGCGGTGGCCGCCGTGCTCCTGCTGGCGGGCGGCCTGGAATCCCTCCAGGCGGGGACGATCCTGGTGGCCCTGCCGTTCGCGCTGGTGATGATCACGCTGTGCTGGGCGCTGACGAGGGAGCTGCGCGCGGACCCCGGCGCCGGGCCACCGCGCCACCACCCGCTGTACGGGATCCGAGAAGCCGTCCGACGCATGGTCGGCGAGGCCATCGGCGAGCACACCGACCGCCGGAACCGGGAGCGGTCCCGGCGCAACGGCCCGAGTCGGACCTGACGCCGTGTGCGCGGGCCCGGGGAACGTCCCCGGGCCCGCGCGCGTGTCCGGCGTGTGCTCAGCCCTCCTCGACCTTGGGCGCGAGCTGGATCTCCCGTAGCCGCGCGTCCGTCTCGCCCGTACGCTCCTCCGTGCGGTGCCCGCGGGCGACGTAGTCGCGCACCACCGCCTCCACGGCGTCGCGCGGATCGCCGATCCCGGCCAACACCATGACCTCGACGACCAGTTCCGCGTCGAGTTCGACCTTCACCTTCGCCATGGCCGTCCCGCCCCCTTTCCGTCAACCTCGATTGACGATCTCTTGGTGTCATCCTAGGTTGACAGCATGGCAGGACCGGAGGCAAGGGAAACGGTCGACACCGCGAAGGCCGCCATGGACCACGACCCCCGCGTGGGGCTGCGGGCGGTCGCCGCGCTGCGGCGGCTGGTGGAGCGCCTGGAGGCGCTCCAGGTGGACAACGCGCGCCGGCAGGGCTGGTCCTGGGAGGAGATCGGGACCGCCCTCGGCGTCAGCAGGCAGGCCGTGCACAAGAAGCACGCGAAGAGATAGGGCCCGACGGAACGCGGGGTGCGCCGGCGCGCCCCGCGCTACCCGCGTTCGCGCAGGCGCCTCCAGACCGCCTTCGCCGCGTTGTGCCCCGACATCCCGTGGACGCCCGGCCCCGGCCAGGTGGCCGACGAGCACAGGTAGACGGCCGGGTGGGCGGTGGCGTACGGGACGCGGGCGAGTTTGGGGCGCAGCAGCGCCTGGAGCCCGCTGAAGGCGCCGCAGGCGATGTCGCCGCCGACGTAGTTGGCGTTGCGGGCGGCCAGCTCGGGCGGGCCCGCGGTGGCGCGGGCCAGCACCAGGTCGCGGAAGCCGGGCGCGAAACGCTCGATCTGCCGCTCGATCACCTCGGTGGCGTCCCCGCTCCAGCCGCGCGGCACATGGCCGTACGCCCAGAAGACGTGCTTGCCCTCCGGCGCGCGGCCCGGGTCCACCAGGGTGGGCTGGGCGGTGATCAGGAACGGGGTGTGGGGCCGCTCGCCCTCGACGGCGGCGTGTAGCGCGGCGGTGATCTCCCGGCTGGACGGGCCGATGTGGACGGTCCCGGCGCGGCGGGCGTCGGCGGAGGTCCACGGGACCGGCCCGTCCAGGGCGTAGTCGATCTTGAAGACGGAGGCGCCGTACCGGAAGCGGCGGTAGGCGTCGCCCAGCCCGGCGATCCGCGCCAGCGCGGTGGGCGAGGTGTCGAAGACATAGGCGCGGGCGGGAGGCAGCTCGTCCAGCCGCCTGACCTCCACCCCGGTGTGGACCTCGCCCCCCAGGTCGCGCAGGTAGGCGGCGAGCGCGTCGGAGATCGCCTGCGAGCCGCCGCGCGGCAGCGGCCAGCCGACCTCATGCGCGGCCAGCGCGAAGACCAGGGCGATGCCGCCGGTGGCCGGCGAGGTCGGTGCCGCGATGGCGTGGGCGGCCAACCCGAACATCAGCGCGCGGGCCCTGTCGTCGTGGAAGCGGCGCGTCAGCCAGTCCACCGGCTGGAGTCCCAGCAGCCCGAAGCGGGACAGGGTGACCGGATCGCGGGGCAGCCCGTCCCACGGCACCTTGAAGAAGTCCGGGACCAGGGTGTGCCAGCGCCCCAGGAAGGGCGCCACCAGACGCCGGTACCGCCCCGCGTCGCGCGGCCCGAACGAGACGGCCGTCTCGGCCTCCGAACGGGAGAGCACCCCGGCCGTGCCGTCGGGGAAGGGATGCGCCAGGGGCAGTTCGGGGTGGAGCCACTCCAGCCCGTACCGGTCCAGCGGCATCGCGGAGAAGGCCGGCGAGCCGACGCCCAGGGGGTGGACGGCCGAGCAGGGGTCGTGCCGGAAGCCGGGGAGGGTCAGCTCCTCGGTGCGCGCCCCTCCCCCGACGGTGTCCAGCGCCTCGAACAGCTCCACCGAGAAGCCGCGTCTGGCCAGTTCGACCGCGGCGGTCAGTCCGTTCGGCCCGGCTCCCACCACGACCGCGTCACGCATCGACGGCATCTCGGCTCTCCCCTCACCCTCGAGGTCGGCTGGCGGAAGCCAGTAGGGAGAGGATACGACGCACCGTCACCTCGTCCCGTGCGGCGGTGAAGGGCAGGGCGTTGCCGCCGGCGAGGCGGAACGGCTCCCCGGTCAGCGTGGCGTGACCGCCGCCCGCCTCGGCCACCAGCAGCAGGCCGGCGGCGTGGTCCCAGGCGTTCTCCCAGGAGAAGGCCACCGCGTCCAGCGCGCCGCGCGCCACGTTCAGGTACTCCAGTCCGGCCGAGCCGCACGGCCGGGGCGCGACCCCCTCGACCTCCAGGCCGAGCAGGGCCCGCTTCTGCGCCTCGGTGGTGAAGTCCGGGTGGGAGCAGGCGACCTCCAGCACCGCCCCCGGCTCGGGGGCGCCGGAGCGCAGGGGCTCGCCGTTCAGGTGGGCCCCCTCGCCCCGCCGGGCGACGGCCAGCTCCTCGCGGGCCGGCGCGTACGTCCAGGAGGCCAGCACCTCGCCGCCGTGGGCCAGGGCCACCAGGGTGCAGAACCCCGATTCGCCGTGGACGAACTGCCGGGTGCCGTCCACCGGGTCCACGATCCACACCGGGGCGTCGCCGCGCAGCGCCTGGTACGTCACCGGATTGGCGTGCACCGCCTCCTCGCCGACGACCACGGAGCCGGGCAGCAGCGCCGTGAGGTCGGCGGTCAGCCGCTCCTCGGCGCGGTGGTCGGCGATGGTGACCAGGTCGTGCGGGCCGGTCTTCCGACTCACCTCGTCCTCGCTCAACTGCCGCCAGCGGGGCAGGACCTCCTCGGCCGCCACCTTGCGGACGGCCTCCTCGACCGCTGTCACCAATGCGTCACTGATCATCCATCCATGGAAGCACGTCACCCGGCGGTCCCGTCGGGCGGTGTGCGGCCATGGGGTGAGCGGTGCGTTCCGCGCGGGGCGGGCCGCCGGTCGGCGGAAGCGCTTTCGAGGGCCGGTCGCCCGGCTGCGTAGGCTCGATGCCATGAACACGGACGGGACGGACGCGGTGACCGGCCACAGGCCCCTGGTGGCGATCCTCAGCGGAGCGGGGATCTCCACCGACTCCGGGATCCCCGACTACCGGGGCCCCGCGGGGGTGTGGCGCACGGACCCCGACGCCGAGAAGCTCGTCACCTACTCGTACTACATGTCGGACCCGGAGATCCGCCGCCGCTCCTGGCGGATGCGGCTGGAGGGCCCGGCGCTGCGGGCGAGACCCAACGCCGCGCACGAGGCGGTGGTGCGGCTGGAGCGGTCCGGGGTGCCGGTGCGGGTGATCACGCAGAACGTGGACGGGCTCCACCAGATGGCCGGGATGCCCGACCGCAAGGTGCTGGAGCTGCACGGCACCGCGCGGGCCGTGGTGTGCACCGGGTGCCACGCGCGCTCGGAGATGGCCAAGGCGCTGGATCGGGTACGGGCCGGGGTCGAGGACCCGGCGTGCGACCGGTGCGGCGGCATCCTGAAGTCGGCCACCGTGATGTTCGGGGAGGCGCTGGACCCGATGGTGCTCGCCGAGGCGGTGGCCATCGCCAAGGCGTGCGAGGTGTTCGTCGCGGTGGGCACCAGCCTCCAGGTGCAGCCCGCCGCGTCGCTGGCCGAGATCGCGGCCGAGCACGGCGCGCGTCTGGTGATCGTCAACGCCGAGCCCACCCCGTACGACCGGCTCGCCGACCGGGTGGTCCGCGAGCCGATCGGACGGGCCCTGCCCGCCCTGCTGGAGGAGCTGGCGGAGGGCCGGGCAGAGGACTGGGCGGAGGGCTGAGGGCGGAGCGCGTCAGCGCTCCCGCCGCCCCGCCCGGGTGGCCCAGGCGTGCAGCGACTCGTGGTGGCCGGCCTCGTCCAGGTTCATCGCGGCCTCGATCAGGGCCAGATGGGTGAAGGCCTGCGGGTAGTTGCCGAGCATGGTGCCGTCGGCCGCCTGCTCCTCGGCGAACAGCCCGAAGCGTCCCGCGCGGGCGCACAGCTCCTCGAAGCGCTCCCGCGCCTCGTCCAGGCGCCCGGCCAGGACGAGCGCCGAGACCATGTCGAAGGAGCACAGCAGGAAGCCGCCCTCGGGCCCTTCGAGGCCGTCGGCGGTGGCCCGGGGGTCGTAGCGGTGGACGAGCGGGCCCTCTCCGAGCCCCTCGGCGATCGCGTCGATCGTGGACAGCACCCGGGGGTCGCGGCCGTCGAGGAAGCCCAGCAGCGGGATCCGCAGCAGGGAGGCGTCGAGGTTGCGGGAGCCGTAGGACTGGACGAAGGCGCCGACGGTCTCGTCGTAGCCGTGGGTGAGGATGTCCTCGCGCAGCTCGTCCCGCTGTGCGCGCCACTTCTCCAGCGGCTGCCCCGTGTCACCGGTCAGTTCGGCGAGACGGATGCCGCGGTCCAGACAGACCCAGAGGTAGAGCTTGGTGCTGGTCCAGTGCCGAGGCTCGTCGCGGATCTCCCAGATGCCGTGGTCCGGCTCCCGCCACCGCTCGCACGCGGTGTCGACCACCGAGTAGACGACGGCACGCTCGTCCGCGTCGAGCCCGGCGCCGGCCCGGTCCCCCACGCCGTCCTCGGAACCGGCGGTGACCTGCTGGAACACGAAGGCCGCGTCCAGGATCTGGCCGTAGACGTCCAGTTGCGTCTGCTCGTGGGCGCTGTTGCCCACCCGCACGGGGCGGGAACCCAGATACCCCTCCAGATGGTCCAGCGTCCGCTCGGTGGTCTCCGTGCGTCCGTCGATGTCCAGCATGGGGGTGAGCACGCCGCGCGAGGCGGTGGGGTGCCGCAGCAGACCGCGCAGGTACGCCCCGGCCTCCGCCCGGTGGCCCAGCCGCATCAGCGCCAGGACCACCAGGGCGGCGTCCCGGTGCCACAGGTAGCGGTAGTCCCAGTTCCGCTCGCCGCCCGGCCACTCCGGGAGGGAGGTGGTGGGCGCGGCGACGAGGGCGCCGGTGTCGCTGGACATCAGGGCGCGCAGCACCACGGCGCTGCGCCGCACGTGGTCCGCCGCGTAGCCGTCGTAGGACATCGTCCGCGTCCAGGCGTGCCAGGCCTCCCTGGTCTCCCGGAGCAGCCGGTCGGCGTCTCCGACGTCCAGCGGGCCGCGCCACCGTCCGTCGTACCCGAGGACGACGGCCAGGGCCTCCCCGGCGCCGAGTTCGGCGGTCACCTCCGCGTCGCCGTCCGCGGTGACGGCCGGCCGCGGACCGGCCTCGCCGCCGGGGCCGGCCGCGGCGAGCCACAGCCCGGCGCCCTCCTCGGCGAGGGCGCCGGTGCCCGGACCGGCGGTCCACTCGGCGGTGCGGCGCGCGTACTCGGGCCTGGCCGACAGCAGGTGCCGCACCCGTACCCGCCCGCGCTCGCACCGCAGGAGGCGGACCAGGAGGCCGGTGGGGACGAGTCCCCGGTGCTCCTGCGCACCCGGCGGGCGGGCCGCGAGGAAGTCGTACCCCACCGCCGCGCCCGAGCGGGAGTCCCAGCGGGTCTCCAGCACCGGCGCCGTGTCCTCGTAGTGTCGGTCCGCCGGCTCGGCGCCCTCGACCCGCAGTTCCCACGCCCCGCCCACGGCACGGTCCAGCAGCCGCGCGAAGACGCTGTCGGAGTCCACCCGCGGGGCGCACAGCCACTCCACGGCGGCGTCCGGTCCGACCAGGGCGGCGGTGCGGCAGTCCGAGAGGAAGGCGTACTCGCCGATCGGCGGATACGTGCCCGCGTCGGGCCGCTCCCCGGCCGTCACGGGGCCAGCTCCGGCAGGACGTCGGCGCCGAACGCCTCGATGAAGGCGGCCTGGTCCCGGCCCACCTGGTGCAGCATGATCTCGTCGAATCCCGCCTCCGCCTGATCGGCCAGCCAGGCGGTGTGCCGCGCCAGGCCCTCGGAGACGTGGACGTAGGGCTCGACCCGGTGCGGTTCGACGAACCGGGCCGCCTGCTCGAAGTGCTCGGGCCGCGGGATCTCCCAGCCGACGTCGCTGCCGAAGATCGCCTCCCGCCACTGGTCGTGGGCGGCCTCCAGCGCCGCCTCCCGATCCGGCGCCCAGGACACGTGCGCCTGGAGCACGGCCGGGCCCTTTCCGCCCGCGTCCCGGTAGGCGGCCAGGGTCTTCCGCTGGGCGCCGTCCGGCTGGTTGACGGTGGCCAGGCCGTCCGCCCAGCGCGCCGCCCGGGCCGCGGTGGCGGGGGTCACCGCCGCGGCGAACAGGGCGGGCGGCCGCTCGGGCAGCGACCACAGGCGGGCCTGGTCGACGCGGACCAGTCCGTCGTGCGAGACGGTCTCGCCGGCGAACAGGGCGCGCATGATCTCCACGCACTCCTCCAGGCGGCGGGCGCGCGCCTCCTTTCCGGGCCAGGGGGCGCCGGTGATGTGCTCGTTGAGCGCCTGTCCGGTGCCGAGCGCCATCCACAGCCTGTCCGGGTACATCTGCGTCAGCGTCGCCGCCGCCTGGGCGAGCACGGCCGGGTGGTAGCGCTGGCCGGGGGCGGTGACGACTCCCATCGGAAGGGAGGTGACGGCGAGCGCCGATCCCAGCCAGGCCCAGGCGTGGCCGGAGTGCCCCTGGCGCGAACTCCAGGGCTCGAAGTGGTCGGAGGACATGCCGCGGGAGAACCCGGCGTCCTCGGCCTGCTTCAGCAGCGAGAGCAGTTCGGCCGGCGGGAACTGCTCGTGTGAGGCGTGGAAACCGTAGCGTGTCATGCCCCGTCCCTCCTTTCTCCGGCCGCCGGGCGGGCGGGCCCGTCCGGCCCCGCGTCTCCTCGCCGACGTGTCCGGCGGTCTCCGGCGGTGTCCGACGCCGTGCGCACCGTTCGGTCTTTTCACACACGTCGCACACGTTGACTTTCGGTCTCAGCGTTCCCCGGAAACCGGGCGGCATGACGGCAGCCGGGTCACGCGGGTGGCAGGCCGGGGAGCTCGCAGATGCCGCGCGGCAGGAAGTGGCCATGTCCGGCGCGTCCGACGTACTCGCCCCGGTCGAGGACCACCTCGCCGCGCACCAGGACGGTCTCGACCCGCCCGGTGACGCGCATCCCCTCGTAGGCGGAGTAGTCGACGTTCATGTGGTGGCCGGCGACCGAGAGGGTGTGGTCGGCGGTCGGGTCGTAGACCACCACGTCGGCGTCCGCGCCGGGGGCGAGGGTGCCCTTCCGCCCGGCCAGGCCGAACATCCGCGCCGGGGCGGCGCAGGCGAGTTCGATCCAGCGCCGGCGGGAGAGGCGCCCGGCGACGACGCCCTGGTGGAGCAGGTCCATCCGGTGCTCGACGCCCGGCAGTCCGCTGGGGATGCGGGTGAAGTCGCCGTGGCCCTGTTCCTTCTGGCCGGCGAGGTTGAACGGACAGTGGTCGGTGGAGACGACCTGGAGGTCGTCGGTGCGCAGCGCCCGCCACAGGGCCTCCTGGTGCCCTTCCCCGCGGGGCCGCAGCGGGGTGGTGCAGACGTACTTGGCGCCCTCGAAGCCGGGGCGGGCGAGGTCGTCGGCGGAGAGGAAGAGGTACTGGGGGCAGGTCTCGCCGTAGACCGGCAGCCCCTTGTCCCGGGCCGCCACCAGCTCCTCCACGGCCTGTCGCGCCGAGACGTGCACCACGTACAGCGGCGCTCCGGCGACGCGGGCGAGCTGGACGGCGCGGTGGACGGCCTCGGCCTCCAGCAGCGGGTGGCGGACCTCGCCGTGCCGGCGGGGCTCGGTGTGACCGGCGGCGAGGGCCTGGGCGGCGAGGACGTCGATGGCGATGCCGTTCTCGGCGTGCACCATGATCAGGGCGCCGTTGTCGGCGGCGCGTTGCAGGGCGCGCAGGATCCGTCCGTCGTCGCTGTAGTGGACGCCCGGGTACGTCATGTACAGCCGGAAGGAGGTGATGCCCTCCTCCACCAGCAGGTCCGTCTCCCGAAGGGTGTCGTCGTTCACGTCGGAGAGGACCATGTGGAAGGCGTAGTCGACTGCGCACTGCCCGTCGGCCTTGGCGTGCCACAGGTCCAGTCCCTCGCGGAGGCCGCGACCGCGGCCCTGGACGGCGAAGTCGACGACGGTGGTGGTGCCGCCCCAGGCCGCCGCCCGGGTGCCGGTGGCGAAGGTGTCGGCGGAGAAGGTCCCGTCGAACGGGAAGTCCAGGTGGGTGTGGACGTCGACGCCACCGGGGACGACGTACCGGCCGCCGGCGTCGATGACGCGATCCGCCGTCCAGCCCTTCGCGCAGGCGCTGCCGTGCGCGGCGAGGGCGGCGATCCGCGGCCCCTCGATCAGGACGTCGGCGTACAGCTCCTCGGCGGCGGTGACGACGAGTCCGCCGCGGACGACCGTACGGCTCATGCGCCCATCTCCTTCGAGGTCGCGCCAAGGCGGCCCCGAGTGCGACGGTAGGTCCGCTCACCCGCCGCGGCAACCCGACGGCGCGGGCGTCACCGCCGCCGTGCCCGCCGCGTCACGGACGGTTCCCGCACCGCCCGGTCGGAACGCGTGATCGCGCCGCCCGCACCCGGGCCCCTGTCATGCACCGGACGGAAACGCACGTGCGCCGCTACGCTTCCGCCCCATGGACGACAACCTGCGCGAGATCGTGCTGGGCGTGCTCGCGGCCGGCGTCACCACGTCGCTCGGCTGGTTCGGCCGCACCTGCCTGTGGCGCCGCCGACTCCGCCGCACCCAGCGCTTCCTGGGACTGCCACCCCACTCCGAGTGCCTGCTCGTGGTCGGCCGCCAGGCCGGCACGGGCGAGGGCGCGGTGGCCCGCGAGGACGTCTTCGCGCTGATGGAACTGTCCGCCCTGATCAAGGACTGCGGCGCGCACGCGCAGGTGCTCTCCCACGACACCGTCCGCCAGGGCTTCGGCGAGCGCACCGAGTTCTGCATCGGCGGCCCGGTCGCCAATCACCGCACCGCGGCCCACCTCCACTCCCTGCTGCCGGGGGTCCGGATCGACGTGTCCGCCGGACCGGGCCCGGACCAGGGCGCGTTCACCATGGCGGCGAGCGGTACCGCGCGGAGAAGGGGTCGGTGGAGCACGTCCTGCCGGCCCGACTCACCGCGGGCGAGGGCTCCCGCCCGGTCTTCGTCGCCTGCGGGCAGCGGGCCGTCGCCAACCAGGCCGCCGCCCGCCACCTCGCCCGCCACCACACCGAGCCGGCCCGCACCTACGGGGTGGACGGCACCTTCTGCCTGCTGTTGAAGGTCGTCAACTCCCATGCGTACGGACCCGACGTCGTCGAGCCGGTCGCGGACGTCACCCAGGCCGCCACCGCCCCGTCACCCGCGCCCTCCCCGTCGGGCGGCGGGAGACGCCGCGCCAGGAGCTGACGGGAGCCGCGGCCGGTGACGTCCCGTCGTATTTCTGGAGATCGCGGGACGACGGTGTGTCGATCTGTCGATGATGTCGCCGACGACGCCCCACCAGGCGGAAAACCGCCTTCTACCCTGTTGACCTAGGTACTGACCCAGGTGCGAAAGACCACTCCCCGTACCCGGTACAGGCGGCAGCACGGAGAGGATTCCCGGATGGGCGACAGCAGACCGGTCTACCAGCGGATAGCCGACGACCTGCGCCGGCAGATCGACGAGGGCCTCCTGGCCGTGGGGGCCCGGATACCGTCGCGCTCCGAGCTGAAACGCGCCTACGCCGCCAGCGACCAGACCGTGGACCGCGCGGTGCGCGTGCTCAAGGCGGCGGGCTACGCGGAAGGGCAGTTCGGGCGCGGGGTGTTCGTCACCGACCGCCGCCCCCTGGGGAACCTGCTGCGGACCGGCGAGACGGTGGACTCCCCGTTCGCCGCCCGGATCGACGCCGGGGCCGCCACGGCGTCGCTGCTGTGGGAGGCCACCTCCGCCACCACGGCCGCCCCGCCGCGCATCGCCGAACGGTTGGGGATCGCCGTGGGCGACCGCGTGATGTGCACGCAGTACGAGTACCTGGCCGACCGGCGTCCGCTCCAACTCGCCACGAGTTGGGAGCCCTTGGCACTCACCGAGGGCACCGAGGTGGTCTTCCCCGAGCGCGGCCCGTACGCCCGCCGCGGGGTGCGCGAGCGGTTCGCCGCCATCGGGATGCGGGTGACGGGGGCCACCGAACTGGTGGGCTCGCGCCCGGCCACCACCCTGGAGTCGGAGGCCCTGGGCTGTTCGCCGGGGCAGTGCGTGACGGTCATCGAGCGCACGCACCACACGGCGGACGGGCGGGCCGTGGAGACCTCCGACATCGTGGTGCGGGCGGACCGCTGGCGGCTGGAGTACCGCATCGCCTTCGCCGACTGACCGGCCACCCGGCCGCCCACGACCGGGCGGTCGCGGGCACGGCCCCGGACCCGACGACGCGACCCCGAAGACACAGCCCCGACGACGCGGACCCGGCCCGGAAGCCGCACGACGGACGGGCCCTACGCCTCGGACGCCTCCGCGTACATCTGCGACAACTCCGGGGTGCCGCTGAGCGCCCACTCCCGGCCGGCCTCCACCACGTCGAGCTCCCGACCGGAGGCGAGCCGCACCACCGGGCGGCCACTGGGCCACACCTGCCACCGTGCCCCCGGCACCGTGCGGACGACGACCGTGCCCAGGTACAGGCCCGCGTCGTTGCCCAACCAGAGCAGTATCTCCGGATCGTCCCGCCACAGCGGCAGGAGTTGGTCGAGGGCGGCGAGTGACTCGACCGTGTCGTCCAGTTCGATCCCCGCCGCCCCGGCCTGCGCGCGCAGCAGTTCGCACTCGGAGAGGAGCTGCGCCACTCCCTCGGCGTCGCGCGGGTCGTCTCCCACCACCGCCACGCCGCGGGACTGCCCGTACCGCTTGCGCCAGTTGTCCAGGAAGGGGATGTTCATGCGACTCAGGGTGTCACCACCGGCGCGGTGAACACCACAGGCACGCGGAGGGCCGTGCGGCCCGCCGCCCCTTCCGACGACGGACGTCACACGGCCCTCACATCCCACACCCGTGGTTCACACCTCGAGATCGACCACGACCGGGGCGTGGTCCGAGGCGCCCTTGCCCTTGCGCTCCTCGCGGTCGACGTAGGCGTCCTTCACCGCCGCCTCGAAGGCCGGGTTGCCGTAGACCAGGTCGATGCGCATGCCCTTGTTCTTGGGGAAGCACAGTTGCCGGTAGTCCCAGTAGGTGTAGGGGCGGTCGTACTTCAGCGGACGCGGCACGACGTCGGCCAGGCCCGCCTCCCGCAGATCGGCCAGCGCCTGCCGCTCGGCCGGGGTGACGTGGGTGGCGCCCTCGAAGACGGCCGGGTCGTAGACGTCCTCGTCCGTCGGGGCGACGTTGTAGTCGCCGAGGACGGCGAAGGGCCCCTCCCCCGTCTCCCTCTCGACCAGCTCCCGCAGGGCGGCGAACCACCGGAGCTTGTACTCGTAGTGGGGGTGGCCCACCTCGCGGCCGTTGGGCACGTACACCGACCACAGACGCACCCCGCCGCAGGTGGCGCCGACCGCGCGGGGCTCCCGGACCCCCTCGTACTCCGGCCCGCCGGGCAGGCCGACGACCGGCTCCTCCAGGCCGACCCGGGAGAGGATCGCCACACCGTTCCAGCGCCCCGTGGCGTCGATCACCGCCTCGTAGCCGAGCTCGCGCAGGGGCTCGGCGGGGAACGCCTCCGCCGTGCACTTCAGCTCCTGCAGGCAGAGCACGTCCGTGCCGGTGTTCTCCAGCCAGGCCAGCAGCCGCGGCAGCCGGGAGGTGATCGAGTTGACGTTCCACGTGGCGATGCGCATGGCAGCGAATCTACCGCCCGGCGCCGACATCCCAGGAAGAGACCGGGGGTGGGCCGGGCGGTCCGCGGCGGACGGGGCGTTCCCGGGCGCTCTGTGGCGTCCGCTCAGAGCGTGGTGCTCTCCCCGGGCGCCAGCCGCACGTGCTCCGCGTCGCCGATCCCGGGGCCGTTCGGGCCGAGCATCCGGCCGTAGACCGCGTACCCGAAGTTCGACAGCAGCCCGTCGTGGACGTCGTACGCCACCCTCGGGCCCACCTCGCGAACGTAGTCGACGACCTCCGAGAGCTTGCTCCAGGGGGCGTGCACCGGCAGCAGCAGGGTGTCCACCGGGCGGTCCGGCACGGTCAGGGCGTCACCGGGGTGGAAGACCGCGCCGCCGGGGGCGCCGGCGTGGGTGACGGCGTAGCCGACGTTGGTGATGCGCGGGATGTCCGGGTGGATGACGGCGTGGAGTTCGCCGTGCACCTCCACCTCGAAGCCGGCGGCGGTGAAGGTGTCGCCGTTCCCGACGGTGTGGACGCGCCCGGGGAAGGCGGCGGAGAGCTGCTCGGCGACGCTGCGCAGGGTCCAGACCTCCGCCGCCGGGTTCGCCTCCAGCGCGGCGCGCAGCCTGGCCTCGTCGAAGTGGTCGGGGTGCTCGTGGGTGACGAGGATCGCGTCGGCGCCGACCGCGGCGTCCTCCTCGCTGAAGCCTCCCGGGTCGATGACGAGCGTGCGTCCGTCGCGGTGCAGGGCGACACAGGAGTGGCCCTTCTTCGTGAGCTCCATGGGGCCATTGTGCTCCCTGTGCTTCCCGTGACGCCGGACGGTGGGCGCGCGGTCGAGGGGCCGCCGATCGGGTCGGCCCCCACTGGCGTGGCACGGAGCGCGCCGGGAAGTCCCCAGGCCCCGGGCCGCCGGGCCGGCCGCGCCGAACGCTCCAGCGTCGGCTACCGGGGGCGCCTCCCGGTCGGAGGCCGAGGGACCACCTGCACACCGCCGTCGACGACCACTCCCGCCCGGCCTACAGCGAGATCCTGCCCGACGAGGGGTAAGGAGACCGCCACCGGCCTCTGGATCCGGACCCACACCTTCTTCACCCGGGTCGGGGTCACCGTCGAGCGGGTGCCGACCGACGACGGCTCCTGTTACCGCTCGCGCGACTGGCGCGACCTGCCGGCGGCGGCCGAGATCGCCCACCGGCGAACCCGGCCCTGTCGGCCTCAGACCACCTCAGGCCAACGGCAAGACCGAACGCTTCAACCGCACCCCGCTGGAGGAGTGGGCCTACACCCGCCCCTACCGCTCAGAGCAGGAACGGCGCGGCGCCTTCCCCGGATGGCTGCACACCCACAATGACCACCGCGGACACACCGCGCTGAAAGGCCACCACCCGCCGGCCGCGTCCCCGACCTCACAGGGCAGTACAGCTAGATGAATGAGTCCGATGTCTTCAGTGGTCATAGGCGATCAGGGATCGCTTGACCGGGGCGCCGGTGGTCCAGTTGTGCCAGATGGCGGTGGCCAG
>NZ_JODL01000021.1 GCF_000718985.1 Streptomyces megasporus
CTTCCCTTCGCTGTTCCCGACTCTATCAGAACCCTTTTCGGTTTCCGAATCCCCGGTCGGCGGGGTCCTGCCTTTTCCTGCACGCCGTTTCCGGCGCGGCCCTCACCGTAGCGGATTTCCCCGCCGGCTCCTAATCGAGCCGCTCCGGAAACGCATTACGGCATGCCGTAATCCACCCCGGAAGGGTTGTCACACGAGTGAGTGGTCGCCGCAGGACGCGGCAGAAGATTGCCGGGAGAACCGTTCCGGCCCCTGGCAACTCGGAGAACCTTACGGATCGGTCCTCGCGCTGTCAAGCCCGCTGGAGCCGACCGTCAGTCCAGGTCGCTGAGTCGGCCGTCCGCGTCCGGTTGGGCGTCCTCCACCCGGCGCAGGAGGCGTGTCAGCAGCTCTCCCAGGGTGCCACGTTCCTCGCTCGACAGGTCCTGGAGCAGATCCTCCTCGAAGGCGGAGGCCATCCTCATGACCTGGAGCCACTTCTCGCGCCCCTCGTCCGTCAGCTCGACGATGACCCGGACCCGGTTGTTCTCGTCCCGCTCTCGGGTGACCAGGCCGGTGGCGACCATGCGATCCATGCGGTGGGTCACGGCGGCGGGGGTGAGTCCCAGGCGCTTGGCCAGGGCTCCCGGACCGAGCCGGTAGGGCTCGCCCGCCATCACCAGTTGCTTCAGGACCTCCCACTCGGCCTGGTTGAGACCAAGCGTCGCGAGCTGGCGTCCGTACGCGACGCTCATGCGTCGGTCGAGGCGGCTGAGCGCGTTGACGACCTTCTCGACCTGGGGGTCCAGATCACCGTATTCGCGCTGGTAGATGGCGATCTGCTCGTCGAGCGTGGGCTCGCGCGTCCGACCGGGCGAGGGCTGCTCATCAGGCATGGGCCGGAGTATGACACGAAAGACTTCGCGCTGAAGCGTTTCTCTATGTAGTCTTTAGCGTCGAACCTTTACTTCAAAGGGTGTGGAGCGTCACACCCTTTGTTTCTTTGGCAAAACGAGGCTTTGAGGTAGGTGAGTGTGACCTCCGCGACAAACGCAGCACTGCGCCGCATCCAGATGGGCAACGCACTGAGCGCGTTCGGCAACGGCTTCACCGTTCCGTTCCTGTTCATCTACGTGGCACAGGTGCGGGGCCTTGGCGCGAGTACCGCCGGGACGGTGCTGGCGCTGTTCGCCGTGGCCGCGCTGGTCGTGCTGCCCTTCACCGGGCGGGTGGTCGACCGGCGGGGTCCGCTTCCCGTGGCCGTCGCAGGGACGGTCCTCGCCTCCGTCGGCTCGCTCGGCATCGCGCTCTCGACGGGCGTGGCGGCGATCTTCGCGTCCGCCGCCGTGTTCGGCGCGGGCATCGCCGTGATCCAGCCCGCACTCGCCACGATGATCGTGTGGTGCTCCACGACGTCGACGCGGTCGCGCGCCTTCGCCACCCAGTTCTTCCTCAACAACCTCGGCCTCGGCGTCGGCGGTCTGCTGGGCGGGCTGGTCATCGACACGGAACGGCCGGCGTCGTTCCTGCTCCTGTTCGGGATCGAATCGGCGATGTACGTGCTCCTGGGCGTGACCGTCGCGACCGTCCGGCTGCCGAAGGGGCCTCGTGTCGAGGCCGCCGGCCGGGTCGAGAACGGCGCTCCGGAGCCGGGCGGCCGACGGTCGCTGATGTCCGACCGGGCGATGGTGACGCTGTGCGTGCTCGGCTTCATGGTGTTCTTCACCTGCTACGGACAGTTCGAGTCCGGGCTGTCGGCGTACGCCGTCGAGGTCTCGCGGGTCTCCCCCGCGACGCTGGGCGTCGCGCTCGCCTCGAACACGGCCGTGATCGTGCTGGCCCAGTTCGTCGTGTTGAGGGTCGTGGAGCGTCGGCGGCGCAGCCGGGTGATCGCGGTGGTCGGACTGATCTGGGCCGTGGCGTGGCTGGCGGCCGGGGTGTCCGGGCTGGTGGCCGAGCGGCACGCCCTGGCCGTCGCGGCGCTCATCTCCACATACGCGCTGTTCGGCCTGGGTGAGGTGCTCCTGTCGCCGACCGTGGCGCCGCTGGTGGCGGACCTGGCCCCGCCCCGGATGGTGGGTCGGTACAACTCGGCTTTCGCGCTGGTGAAGCAACTGGCCCTGGCGGTCGGCCCGGCGGTGGGCGGCCCGATGGGGGCCACGCTGCACGTGCCCTACATCGTGATGCTGGTGCTGTGCTCGCTCGGCGTCACCGCGCTGGCCCTGCTCCTGGGGAGGCGGCTGACCCCCGCGCAGGACAATCCGCTGCGGAACGTGGTCGTCGCCTCCTCCGTGCCGACCGGGGCGTCGGCCGGGGTGCCGTCCGGCTCCTCCCGGACGGCCGAGGCCGCTCAGACCGCCTGACCCGAGACGGACTCGGGCAGCACGAACTCGCACCACACCGCCTTGCCCCCGCCCGGGGTGCGCCGGGAGCCCCAGGCGGAGGCGATGGTCGCGACGATGGAGATGCCGCGGCCGGTCTCGTCCACGGGTTCCGCTCGGCGGCGACGCGGCAGGTGGTCGTCGCCGTCGGTCACCTCGATGATCAGACGCCGGTTGGTGCGGCGCAGCCGCAGACACATCGGTGGGGTGCCGTGCTGGAGGGAGTTGGCCACCAGCTCGCTGGTGGCCAACACGCCCAGGTCGTGCAAGTCCGAGGGGAAGCGCCAGCTCGTCAGGACGCCGGAGGCGAAGGCGCGGGCCCGTGGGGCGGCCTCGACCCCGCCGAGGAGGTCGAGCGCGGCGTTGTGGAAGAGCTCGGCCTCGTGCCCCGTGCGGACCGGGTGTTGGAGAGCGAGCAGAGCGACGTCGTCGTCGTGCGCGGCGGTGATGCCCAGGGCGCGCTGGAGCCGGTCGCAGATGATTCGCGGGTCGCCGGTGGCCCCGGCGAAGGCCTGTTCCAGGGCTTCGATGCCCTGGTCGATGTCGGCGTCGCGGCGCTCCACCAGGCCGTCGGTGTAGAGGACGGCGGCGGAGCCGGGACCGAAGGAAACCGAGGCCGAGGTGTGCAGCCAACCGCCGGTGCCCAGCGGGGGGCCGGTGGCGGCGTCGGCGCGGTGGACCGTGCCGTCCGGATCGCGGACGAGGATCGGCAGGTGGCCCGCGGAGGCGTACACCAGGTGGCCCTCGTTGGGATCGTGCACGGCGTAGACGCAGGTGGCGATCTGGTTGGGGTCGATCTCGGCGGCGAGCCCGTCCAGGAGTTGGAGCACCTCGTGGGGCGGCAGGTCCAGCCGGGCGTACGCGCGGACGGCCGTGCGCAACTGGCCCATGACGGCGGCCGCCCGCACCCCGCGGCCCATCACGTCCCCGATGACCAGCGCGGTGCGGCCCGCGCCCAGGGTGATGACGTCGTACCAGTCGCCGCCGACCGCCGCGTCCGTGCCGCCCGGGCGGTAGGTGGCGGCCACCCGCAGGTCGTCGGGCTGTTCGAGCTGCTGCGGCAGCAGGCTGCGCTGGAGGGTGACGGCCGCCTCGCGCTGCCGCCGCTCGCTGGCGCGCAGCCGTTCGGCGGCCTCGACCTGGTCCGTCACCTCGGCCGCGAAGACGAGGACGCCGTGTCGCGGTTCGGAACCCGACAGCTCGATGGGCGTGCAGGTGAAGGTGTAGTAGCCCGGGCGCGTGCGGCCGGGGGCGCCGAGGACGCGACGGGACTTGACCGTGCGGGGCCTGCCGCTGCGCAGGACCTGGTCCATCAGCGGGAGCAGACCCAGCTCGGCCAACTCCGGAAGGGCCTCGCGGGCGGGGGCGCCGGGGGTGCGGGGGCCAAAGGCGGCGGTGTAGGCCTCGTTGACGAACGCGACGTGGTGTTCGGGCCCGTGGACGAGGGCGACCAGGGCCGGGAGGTGCCCGAGCAGGTCGTGTGCGGACAGGGCGTCGATGCTGCGTCTCGCCCCGTCGACGGCCGGAGCGGACGAGTCGCCGCGCTCACCGTGCTCGGCGTGCTCGTCCCGGGCCGCCGGGACGGCGCCGGTGGGGGTGGCCGGTGCCTTGCGCTGCCGTCGTACCGCCCGAGCGGCGGTGCGTCGCTGTGTGCCGGGCAACCGAGCGCTCCAGCGCGTGAAGTTCACTGCGTGCGGTCCGATCCGATTCCGATGCGTCTGTTGTGCCTGTGCCTGCTCTGCCTGCCGTGCCCGCCGCCCCCGCTGGTGACTCTTCGCTGACACGAGCCCACCCATGGTCACATGACCAGTGTGGCCGACGGCACCGACATCCGTCAGGGCCCCTCGGGATGGCGGCCGGTGCCCGCGGCGAGCTCGAACTCGGCGCGCGGGTGTTCCAGCGAGCCGAGCGAGACGATCTCACGCTTGAACAGCCCGGCCAGCGTCCACTCCGCGAGGATGCGCGTCTTGCGGTTGACCGTCGGCACCCGGCTCAGGTGGTACGCGCGGTGCAGGAACCAGGCGGGGTAGCCCCTGAGCTTACGGCCGTAGACCTGGGCGACGCCCTTGTGCAGGCCGAGGGAGGCGACGGAACCGGCGTAGGCGTGCCGGTACGCCTTGAGTTCCTCTCCGCGCAACGACGCCACCAGGTTGTCGGCCAACAGGCGGGCCTGACGCACCGCGTGCTGGGCGTTGGGAGCGCACTCGCGGCCCGGTTCTCCCCCGGGGCCCCCGGCTCCGGAGGCGCCCCCCGCCGCCAGGTCCGGGACGGAGGCGGCGTCCCCGGCGGCCCAGGCGTGCTCGACGCCGTCGACGCGCAGGGTCGCGGTGCAGCGCAGCCGGCCGCGTTCGTCGAGGGGGAGGTCGGTCTCGGCGAGGACGGGGTGGGGTTTGACGCCCGCGGTCCACACCAGGGTCCGGCAGGGGTGGCGGGAGCCGTCGCTGAGGTGGGCGACGCGGTTCTCGCAGGAGTCGAGGCGGGTCTCCAGGCGCACGTCGATGTTGCGGCGGCGCAGTTCGCGCACGGCGTAGCGGCCCATCGCCTCGCCGACCTCGGGGAGGATGCGGTCGGTCGCCTCGACGAGGATCCATTTCTGGTCCGCGGGGCGGATGTTGTGGTAGTAGCGGCAGGCATGGCGGGCCATGTCCTCCAGCTCCGCCAGTGCCTCGACACCCGCGTAGCCGCCGCCGACGAAGACGAAGGTGAGGGCGGCGGCGCGGACGTCGGGGTCACGGGTGGAGGAGGCGATGTCGAGTTGTTCGAGGACGTGGTTGCGCAGCCCGATGGCCTCCTCGACGGTCTTGAAGCCGATGCCGTGGTCGGCGAGGCCGGGGACCGGGAGGGTGCGCGAGACGGAACCGGGGGCGAGGACGAGTTCGTCGTAGGGCACCTCGATGGGGCCGGTGCCCGCGTGCTCGGTGGCGAGGGTCTCGACGGTGGCGACGCGTCGGGCGTGGTCGATGGACGTGGCCTCGCCGGTCACGACCCTGCAGTGGGGCAGCACGCGGCGCAGGGGCACCACGACGTGGCGGGGGGAGATGGAGCCGGCCGCCGCTTCGGGGAGGAAGGGCTGGTACGTCATGTACGGATCGGGACCGAGCACGACGACCTGCACGCCGCCTCGCCCCTCTCGCGCACTCCGCAGCTCCCGTTTCAGGCGCTGCTGGAGGCGCAGGGCGGTGTACATGCCGACGTAGCCGCCGCCGACCACGAGAATGCGCGCGGGTTCCTTCGTCACCTGTCCATGACGCACCCGCGGACGGGCGTTTGTCCACAGGCCCGGGGAATCGTATGACCGGCAAAAGGACCGCTTCCGAGATGTGCGCTCCTCTCGGGGGCGTGGTGTTTTCGCAGCTCATCGGGGGTTTGGTGGCCGCGTGGGAGGGGTGGCGGGGGCGCCGGCGGACGGGTACTCCGATCGAGGGCGGACGTGGCGGAACACCCCCTACTCCCGCGGCTCGGTCGCGACTATGTTCGTAGGGCGTCGGGGCGAAGTGCGACCGTGCCCCGACGGCAAGGGCGGGGGGTCTCCGGGGGGAGACTGCCACTACCGGGGGAATACAACATGCATATTCATGGCATTCAGAGCTCTCGTTGGTCGACCGCCGTCGCGGAGCCGTCCGAGGGCGACGGGTCGGCGCGCACGGTCGACGGCGGGAGCGGGCGCACCGCTCCGCTTCGGGTCGACGCCCAGCGCAATCTGGAGCACGTGTTGCGGGCTGCCCGCGAGGTCTTCGGCGAGTCGGGGTACGGCGCCCCGATGGAGGACGTGGCCCGCCGGGCGCGGGTCGGGGTGGGCACGGTCTACCGGCGTTTTCCCAGCAAGGACGTGTTGGTGCGGCGGATAGCCGAGGAGGAGACCACGCGGTTGACCGAGCAGGCGCGGGCGGCGCTGAGCCAGGAGGAGGAGCCGTGGTCGGCGCTCTCCCGGTTCCTGCGCACCTCGGTGGACTCGGGGGCGGGCCGGCTGCTGCCGCCGCGCATACTCCGGGTCGGCTCGTTCGCCGACGGGCCGGTCGAGACCGCCGGTGTCGCCTCCGGCAGGGCGCGCACGGCGCAGGGCGGTGGGCACGGGCAGCCGGGTCTGCGGCTGGTGGACGACCGGCCCGTGGCGGAGGCCGAGCCCGCGGAACCCGACCCGAAGGGCTCCGCGGAGGACCCGAGCGCCGCCGAACTGCTGGATGTGGTGGGGAGATTGGTGGAGCGCGCTCAGGAGGCGGGTGAGCTGCGGCCGGACGTGACGGTCGCGGACGTGCTGCTGGTGATAGCGACGGCGGCGCCCTCCCTGCCGAACCCGGCGCAACGGGCGGCGGCCTCGGCACGGTTGCTGGACATCCTGCTGGAAGGGCTCAGGCCTCGGGGGCCTCGGGTCGCGAAGCCCGCGGGAGTCTGAGGAGGCGGCGATTCGGTGGCCGTCGCGGAAGCGCGGACGCCGAATCCCGATCCGATGTCAGGGCGATTTTCGGTCATGTTCGAACCGCTGCCGCTCGGCCCCTCGAAAACTCCGTTACCTCACGAGTGCACTCCGTGCGCACCGTTCTGCGATTCATCGCCCCGGATGAGTGATTGAGGCGCACGCCCGGGATCGTGCAGCCGCCGCTGTGTCACGCTGTGCCGGTGTTCGCTGGCAACGGTGTGTACGGGGGTTCTCGCTGTGCGTGTTGATGGACGGGAGGGGGCTGCCGGTTCGGGGGGTTCGGACGAGGCGGGCGGACCGGACAGAGAGGTGCCCGGTGCGTGCGCCCCGCCCTCTGGTCCCACCCGGTCCGATGCCGTTTCCGTGGGGGAGGCGTCGGGGCGGGCGGCCGAGGAGCCGCCGAGCGACACGGAGTTGCTCGCTCGGACGCGCGGTGGGGACGCCGGCGCGTACGAGGAGCTGCGCCGGCGGCACGGTGAAGCGATCCTCCGCTACGCCCGTCACTGCTGCCGGGACGAGACCACCGCGAGAGCCCTGACGGACGAGGTCTTCGCACGGGTCCTGGCGGCCGTGCGTGCCGGCTCGGGGCCCGACACGGCGATGCGCGTCCACCTGCTGGCGACCGTCCGGCGGGTGGCCGCGGTCTGGGGCGGGTCGGCCGGGTGGGAACGGCTGGCCGACGGGTTCGCGGTGTTCGCGGTGGCGGCCGGCTCGTCGGAGAGCGGGGAGTCCTTCGAGTCCGACGCGGATGTGCGGGCCATGCGGAAGGCCGAGCGGTCGACGGTGGTGCGTGCCTTCCGCGGTCTGCCCGAGCGGTGGCAGGTCGTGCTCTGGCACACCGTGGTGGAGGGCGAGTCACCGCGGGAGGTCGCACCGCGGCTGGGCCTGACGCCGGGCGCGACGGCGATGCTGGCCTACCGGGCGCGGGAGGGGCTGCGGCAGGCGTACCTCCAGGCCCACATCAGCCGGTCGCGGGCGGTGACGGGTGACTGCGCGCGCCACGTCGACCGGTTGGGGACGTACGCCCGCGGAGCCCTGCGGGCGCGGATGGACCGTGGGCTGCGCCGGCACGTGGAGCGGTGCGCCGACTGCCGGTCGGCGGCGTTGGGGACCTGGGAGGTCTGCGAGCGGCTGCGCGCCCTGCTGCCGGTGGCGGTCGTCGGCTGGGGCGCGAGGACGTACCCGGCCGGGGAGGCCGGCGCGCCGGGAGCCGAGGGTGCCGCCGCGGACACTCCCGTGGCCGCCGGGGCCTCGGGGACGGCGTCCCTCCCGCTGTCCTTCCCCCTGGTCGGGGGCGCGATGGACACGCCGGAGCCGGCGGTGCCCGGCACCGCCGGCGCGGCCGGGAGCGGTGCCGCGGTGTTCGAGGGGCTGGGGGCCACGGCGAAAGCCGGCGTCACGGCGGGTGTGATGGCCGCCGCCGTGGCCACCGCGCTGACCCTGGCGCTGGTGGCCGACGGTCAGCGGCCCGACGGTCCACGGCCCGGATCGCCGCCGTCGGTGGCGAGTGTGCCCGGCGTGCCCGGGTCCGGGGCGGCGGACGCGAGGGCGGGAGGGTCGGAGCCGCTGGGCGTGCTGTCGTCGGAATCGGCGGGGAGTTCCGGGGGCGGCACACCAGTCCTGCCGCCCGGCGCCGAGTCGGCGCCGGGCCCGCGAGCGGGTTCCTCGTCCCGGCCGGAGACCGGCCCGGGGTCCTCGGGGCCGGGTCCGGAGTCCGGGCCGGGAGCGGAGTCGTCCCTCCCCGGGCCCGCGCCGACCGGCCGGGTGCCGGCGCCGACGGCGTCCCCTAGCCCCTCGACGCCGTCCGCGTCCACCGTCCACCGGCTCGACCGGTTGGCCCGGAACTCGTCCGCCGCGCCCTCCCTGCGCAGCGGTGAGAGCGGCTGGATGTGGCCGCGTTCCGGGCTGCGCATCGGCGGACGGGACCGGGGCCACGGGGTGACGGTGCGCGCCCGTTCCACCCTGACGGTCGGCCTGGGCCGTTCCTGCACGGCGTTCGACGCCCTCGTCGGGGTCGACGACCTGACGGCGGTGCCCGCCGCGGTCCGTTTCTCCGTCTACGGCGACGGCGTTCTGCTGTGGCGGTCGGACGTGGTCCGCCGGGGCGACGCCCCGGTGCCGGTCCACGTCTCCCTCTCCGGCCGCGAGACGCTCCGGTTGGTGGTCGAGCCGCGCACCGCCCTGGACGCGGCGGCGCTGGCGGGTTGGGCGCAGGCGCGGATCACCTGCGGCTGATCCCGCGTGCCGCGTTCCGTCCTCCCGCTCCCCGTCCCCGCGCTCCCCGTCCTCCCGCGCCGTGTGCCGCGTGCCGTCGGCGGGACGGTTCACAGGCTCGGACGATGCGGCACCCCTCCGGCCACCGCGCGCTGTCGCGGCGCCGCCGTGCCCGTCCAGCAGCTTCCGCGGCGGGCCAGCAGGCGGCGCAGCCAGACCTCGGTGGAGACCAGTTCCGCCAGCCCGTCCAGCGGCAGCGGTTCGCCCTCGGCCGCCGCGCGCAGGGCCTTGCGCACGACGCGGGCCTCGATCAGCCCGGCGTCGGCGAGCAGGGGCGCGTCGAAGAGGTCGACGAGTTCGCCGATCCGGGACCGCAGCCCCGTCCGCACGGCCGCCACCTGCGTCGCCTGGGAGGGCGTGCCCCAGCCGGGCGGCAGGTCGTGGATGCCCGCGCCCGCCAGGACGGCCCGCAGGACGGACGCCCGTGCCCCCGGTTGGACGCGCAGGGACTCGGGAAGCGCGCGGCAGGCCCGGACGACCTGGTTGTCCAGGAAGGGCGCGTGCAGTCGCTGGCCGCGGACCTCCGCGGCCTGGTCGAGGACCCGGTGGTCGGCCGCCAACCGGGCGAGCGCGGCCCGCGCCCGTCGTTCGCCCGGACGCGCCCCGGCCTCCGGGGAGGCCGGGCGCAGGGCCGCATGCTCCAGGCGAATCGATACTTCGGCCAATACCTCTCCGGTCAGCCAGCCTGCCGCGGGCCCCGGACGGCACCAGGCGAGGGCGGCGAGCGAGGCGTCCAACACCCCGAGCGTGCCGTCGGGCCCGGCCTCCCACGCGACATCGCGTTCCCGCAGTCGCCGCGCGGCCTCCAACACCCCGTCCCGGTAAGGGGTACGGGCCAGTCTGCGCGCCGCGCGGTAGACGGTGAGCGGGACGAGCACCGCCCGTCCGGCCGTTCCCTCCGCCCGCGCCAGCGCCGTGACCGGCCGCAGCAGGTGGCGGCGGCGCCGGTCGAGCAACAGGTCGGCCAGCCGGGCCGGGTGCGCGTCGAGCGCCTGGCGGGCGCCGTGGCCGGTCAGATGGTCGGCGCTGCCCGCGGCCAGGCGCCGTCGGTGGCGTTCGGCGACGACCAGCGAGGGGCCGGGTTCGTCGGTCAGCGGTCCGTCGAGGAGCGAGCCGCCGTCCGGCCCGGCGTACGGCAGGGCCTCCTCCCCCGCCGCGACGACGACGTGGTGCAGCCGGGGGTTCTCGGCGATGCCGCGGGCGCGTTCCAGTTCGGCCTCGCGGCCCGAACGGGGGTCAAGCGTCAGGTCGTTGAAGGTGACGGCGAGCAGCCGCTCGCCCGCCGACGTCCCCGGTGTGCCGTACACCGTGCCCGGCATCCCCGGCAGTCCGGCAGCCAGCAGCGCGAGCGTCGCCGACGCGCTGCCGCCGGAGAGGTCCGCGCCGACGCCGGGCGCCGGTCCTCTCACCGGCCGGCCCGCGCGGCGCTGGGCGGGTCCCATGCCGGGGATCGGTCCGGGGTCGAGGGTGTCGAGGTCGGGCACGGGCGCGTGGCGCGGACTGGCCAGCCGCACCCGGACGGCCTCCACCAGCGCGTCGCGGACGCCGGCGACCGCGGCGTCCGCGTCCACCGGAGGCGCGGCGACGACGGTGGGCACGGCGGGTTCGTAGCCGGCGATCTCGCGGCTGCGGCCGTCGCGCATGATCAGCGCGTGACCGGGCGGTACGCGGCGCACGCCCGCATAGGGGGTGCCGTCGCCCAGGGCCTCGGGCGCGTCGGGGCAGGCGAGCAGGGCGGCGAGGTGACCGACGTCGAGTTGGGCCTCGATCAGGTCGGCGAGCGGCAGCGCGGCGGTGGCGTAGGCGGTGCCGCCCGCCCACGGGGTGTGGAAGACGGGCCGGGCGCCGGCGAGGTCGGTGGTGACGGTGACGCGGCGGCCGACGCGGACCACGACGGTGTAACTGCCGGGCCAGGCGGTGAGATGGCGCAGGGCACCGCCGCGGGCGGCGTACAGCGCGGTGCGCAGCGCGTCGTCGGAGGCGCCGCAACAGCCCAGGACCGCGAGCTTGTTGCCGCCGTCGACCTCGACCATGCGCACCTCGTCGGGCCGCCAGTCGCCGACGGCCCACAGGGGGTCGGGGCCACCCCACAACTGTCGCGCGCCGACCGGCTGGATGGTGTGCCCGGGACGGGGAACGGCGATGCTCGCGCCGTGTGCGTTGTCTGCGGCCCATCCGACCAACCACCGCATCGCCGCCTCCGCATGGGCCATCAAGCCGTCGTCGGCGATCGCGGATCGCCGCGACCCCCGTCGTGTGCGGACCATGCTGCCACGGGATGGGCGTACAAGAGGCGCACGGGAGCGCGGACGCGCGGACATCGGTGCCGCCTCGCGGCCCCCGACGCCGCCGGCCGAGCCGCCCGCGGCGAACAGCGGCATTCGGCCAAATATCCGCTGTGAGATATGCCGTGCGAAACATCGTCAGCGGTCCGGGAGGTGACGTCACCTCCCGGACCGAACCGCCGTTCGCGGGGAATGGAACGGCGGTATTCCCCCAGCCCACTGTTTCCTGTGCAGTGGGCCGACCCACGCAGCACCCATGGAAGCGCTTCCCCTCCGCACCGCACAGAGCGCACGGACAGGCGCACCGGCACACACCCGGAGCACACGCCAGGGGCGCATGCGCGGCGTACTCCACGGTGGTCCGCGCGCCGTCCACGCGTTGCCGATTGCGCACTCTTGTGCGGAGTCGATTCCCGCCATCCCCGATGCCGCCCCTTAACGGTAGGGATGCGGCGAACTACGCTGGGTTGACGAACGCCCCGCGGGTACGGTGCGGGGCGGCCGTCGGCTGTGTGTCAGGGGTGCGCATGTCCAGGGAGCCACGCGGGCCGAACGAGAAACTCGGCGCCGTTCTCGCCCTCGCGGGGATCAGCAACGCCGGACTCGCCCGCCGGGTCAACGACCTCGGCGCGCAAAGGGGATTGAACCTTCGCTACGACAAGACATCGGTCGCCCGGTGGGTCTCCAAGGGCATGGTGCCGCAGGGTGTCGCCCCCCACCTGATCGCCGCCGCGATCGGCAGCAAGCTGGGCCGCCCCGTCCCCCTGCACGAGATCGGGCTGGCCGACGCCGATCCGGCGCCGGAGGTGGGCCTGGCCTTTCCCCGCGACGTGGGGGCGGCCGTGCGGTCGGCGACCGAGCTGTACCGGCTGGACCCGGCCGGACGGCGGGGCAGCGGCGGCATCTGGCAGTCGTTGGCGGGCTCGTTCTCGGTGAGCGCCTACGCCGTGCCCACCTCGCGCTGGTTGATCAAGCCGGCCGACAGTTCGGTGGCCCGGGACACGGCGGCCCCGACGAAGGCCCGCGAGACGGGCGGGGGGAAGGCGGCCCCGAGCGTGCCCGCGGCGCCGCCCCCGCCCGCCCCGACGTCCCTGCGCGTCGGCCACAGCGACGTGGCCAAGCTCCGCGAGGCGGCGGAGGAGGCCAGGCGGTGGGACTCGAAGTACGGCGGCGGCGACTGGCGTTCGTCGATGGTGCCCGAGTGCCTGCGCGTGGACGCCACCCCGCTGCTGCTGGGTTCCTACAGCGACGAGGTGGGGCGCGCGCTGTTCGGCGCCACCGCCGAACTGACGCGCCTGGCGGGGTGGATGGCCTTCGACACCGGCCAGCAGGAGGCCGCGCAGCGCTACTACATCCAGGCGCTGCGGTTGGCGCGGGCGGCGGCGGACGTGCCGTTGGGCGGGTACGTCCTGGCCTCGATGTCGCTCCAGGCGACGTACCGCGGTTTCGCCGACGAGGGCGTGGATCTCGCGCAGGCCGCGTTGGAGCGCAACCGGGGTCTGGCCACGGCCCGCACCATGAGCTTCTTCCACCTGGTGGAGGCGCGTGCCCATGCCAAGGCGGGCGACTCGGCGGCCTGCGGCATGGCGCTGGCGGCGGCGGAGAGCTGGCTGGAGCGCTCCCGGGACGGCGATCCGGACCCGTCCTGGCTGGACTTCTACTCCTACGACCGGCTCGCCGCCGACGCCGCCGAGTGCTACCGGGACCTGAACGCGCCGCGCCAGGTGCGCCGGTTCACCGAGCAGGCACTGTCGCGCCCCACAGAGGAGTTCGTCCGCTCGCACGGCCTGCGGCTGGTGGTGTCGGCCGTCGCCGAGCTGGAGTCGGGGAACCTGGACGCGGCCTGCGCGGCGGGCACCCGTGCGGTGGAGGTCGCGGGCCGGATCTCCTCGGCGCGGACGAAGGAGTACGTGCGGGACCTGCTGCACCGGCTGGAGCCGTACGGCGACGAGCCGCGCGTGGCGGAACTGCGGGAGCGGGCACGGCCGCTGCTGGCCGCGCCGGCGTGATCCCCGGCGGCGTCCCGGCGTGATCCCCGGCGGGGCCGGGCGGGCCGCGTTCGGGTCCGCGCCGGCCCCGGATCGGTCCGCGGCAGCCGCCGAACGGGTCACACCGTGGGCCGTCCGAGGGTTGTTTGTCGGTGGTCCGGGCCATGATGGAAGGCGTGTCCACTGTCTCCACGGCTCCCTCCATGGTTCCCGCGAGGCGCGCGGCGTACGACTGCGACGTGCTGGTGGTCGGCGGCGGGATCGTCGGCCTGTCGACGGCGTACGCGCTCACCCGCGCCCGGCCCGGCACGCGGGTGGTGGTGCTGGAGAAGGAGCCCGGTCCGGCCCGGCACCAGACCGGCCGCAACAGCGGAGTGATCCACAGCGGCGTCTACTACCGTCCCGGCTCGCTCAAGGCCCGGTTCGCGGTGCGGGGCGCGGCGGAGATGGTGAAGTTCTGTGCGGAGCACGACATTCCGCACCGGGTGACGGGGAAGTTGATCGTCGCCACCGAGCGGGGGGAGCTGCCCCGACTGCACGCGCTGGTGCAGCGCGGCCGGGAGAACGGCATCCCGGTGCGCGAGTTGGGCCCGGCCCAGATCGCCGAGCACGAGCCGCACGTCAACGGGTTGGCGGCCATCCACGTCGCCACCACCGGTGTCTGCGACTTCGGCGCGGTCGCCGCGGAGTTGGCGCGGCTGGCCTGCGACGCCGGCTCGGAGGTCCGCTACGGCGCCGAGGTGACGGTGGTGGACCGCCGTCCCGGAGTGGGCGTGGCCGTCCGGACGGCGACGGGTTCGGTGGTGCGGGCCCGGGTTATGGTCAACTGCGCGGGGCTGCACTGCGACCGCGTGGCGCGGCTCGCCGGGGACGCGCCGC
This sequence comes from Streptomyces megasporus, assembly GCF_000718985.1. GTDB lineage: Bacteria > Actinomycetota > Actinomycetes > Streptomycetales > Streptomycetaceae > Streptomyces > Streptomyces megasporus. The sequence goes on from NZ_JODL01000021.1 coordinate 14,204, forward strand.
CGGTGCGGATCGTCCCGTTCCGGGGCGAGTACCACGAGCTGTCCCCGGCCCGTGCCGGGTTGGTGCGGGGGCTGGTCTACCCGGTGCCGGACCCGGCGTTCCCGTTCCTGGGCGTCCACCTGACGCGCGGTGTGGACGGCTCGGTCCACATCGGCCCCAACGCCGTGCCGGCCCTGGCCCGTGAGGGCTACCGGTGGGCCACCGTCCGTCCCCGCGACCTGGCCGAGGTGCTGGGCCGGCCCGGCACCTGGCACCTCGCCCGCCGCCACTGGCGGTACGGCGCGGGCGAGTTGCGCCGCTCGTTGTCCAAGGCGGCCTTCACCGAGGCCGTACGCCGTCTGCTGCCGGAGGTGTCCGCCGAGGATCTCGTCCCGGCCCCGGCGGGGGTGCGGGCCCAGGCGGTCGGGCCGGACGGGACGCTGGTGGACGACTTCCTGATCACCGAGGCCCCGCACACCGTCCACGTCCTCAACGCGCCCTCGCCGGCGGCGACGGCCTCCCTGCCGATCGGGCGGGAGGTGGCGGACCGGGCGCTGGCCGCGCTGGACGCGACGCGCTGAGCCCGGCCGGCGGTGCGTCCGTCGGCCCGCCCGCCGGGGAGCGCCCGTCGAAGGAGCGCCCGTCGAAGGGACGGCCGTACACTCGTACCCACTGTGTCCGAGAAAGCGCCAGAGAAGACGATTCCCACGCCCCCCGTCGAGGCGTCCGCCGCGTCGCCGGCCGTGCCGGTCGCCGAACGCCGCCGGGGGAGCATGTTCCCCGACGGCACCGGCCCCTCCGCCAATCCGGCCGGGGAGCGCCACGAGCGCCGCATCCGCAGCTTCCAGCCCCGTCGCAGCCGCGTCACCGCCAACCAGCGGGACGCCCTGGTGCGGCTGTGGCCGAAGTGGGGGGTGGAGATCGACGGCGACCGCACGCTGGATCTCGACGCGCTCTTCGACACCCTCCCGCCGGGGTCGCCCGTGGTCCTGGAGATCGGTTTCGGGATGGGCGAGGCCACCGCGGAGATGGCCGCCGCCGACCCCGGCACCGGCATCCTCGCCGCCGACGTCCACACCCCCGGCCAGGGCAACCTGCTGGGGCTGGCCGAGCGGAACGGGCTGACGAACGTCCGGGTCGCCAACGGGGACGCGATCATCCTGCTGCGCGAGATGCTCGCCCCGGACAGCCTCGCCGGGATTCGCGTCTTCTTCCCCGATCCGTGGCCCAAGAAGCGCCACCACAAGCGCCGCATCATCCAGCCCGAGTTCGTCGAGCTGGCCGCCTCCCGGCTGGTGCCGGGCGGGTTGCTCCACTGCGCCACCGACTGGGAGCCGTACGCGGAACAGATGCTCCTGGTGCTCGGCGACTGCCCGGCGCTGGAGAACACCCGGCCGGACGGCGGGTACGCGCCCCGTCCCGACTTCCGGCCGCTCACCCGCTTCGAGCAGCAGGGCCTGTCCAAGGGCCATGTCGTCCGCGACCTGGTCTTCCGCCGTCGCGTCCCCTGAGCGGGGACGGTCGGGGACGGCCGCCGCGCGAACGGCCCGAGGGGCGGCTTGATCCGTGCGGGGAGACACGGAGCGCCGGGGCCGGAACTGGCTTTCCGGTCTCCGGTGCGTTAAAGCTCGTCGGGTGCGCCAGAAGGTTTCCACGCCACCGGCGGACGGGCGCGGTGCGCGTCTCGCCGCGGCCGTGGGCACGGCTGCCCTGACGGTGCTGCTCGGGCTGTGCGGCGCGGTGATCCTGGGACTCGTCCACCAGCAGACCGGCTCCGAGGGTTTCCTCGTCGGCCTGGGGCTGGCTCTCCTGCCGGTGCCGGTGCTGCTCGGCGCGTTCCACTGGCTCGACCGGGCCGCGCCCACGCCCCGGCGGAACCTCCTCTTCGCCCTCGGCTGGGGCGCCTGCGCGGCCACCCTGGTGTCGATCACCGTGAACGGCTTCGCCACCGAGTGGCTGGCCTCCAGCGTCCTGCCCCGGGCCCCCGACCGGGCCGACGCGCTGGGCGCGACCGTGGTCGCGCCCTTCGTGGAGGAGACGGCGAAGGCGGGCGCGATCCTGCTGCTGTACCTGCACCGGCCGCGGGACTTCGGCGGTGTCGTCCACGGCGTCGTCGTCGGGGGCGTCGCCGCCACGGGGTTCGCCTTCACCGAGAACGTCCTCTACCTGGGCAGGGCCTTCGGCGACGACCTGGCGTTCGGACACGTCGGCCTGGAGTCGACCACATTGGGGACGTTCCTCCAGCGCGCGGTGCTGGCCCCTCTGGCGCATCCCCTCTTCACGGTGCTGGTGGGCCTGGGGTTCGGCGCGGCGGCGTCGGTGGCCCGGCGCCGGCGGGCGCTGCGCACGGCGCTGCCGCTGCTGGGCCTGGCCGCGGCCGTCACGCTGCACGCCGTGTGGAACGGTGCCGCGACCCGGCCGACGGAGGTCTTCCTCGCCGTCTACGGCCTGTTCATGGTGCCCGTGCTGGGCGTGGTGGTCTGGGTGACGCTGTGGGCGCGACGCCGGGTGCTGCGCACCGTGCGCGCCACGCTCCCCCAGTACGTGGCGGCGGGCTGGCTGACGGTTCCCGAGCCGTACGCCCTGTCGTGCCTGCGCACCCGCGTCCTGGCCCGGGAGTTGGCGCGCCACCGGTACGGGCGGCGGGCCGCCCGCGAGGTCGCCGAGTACCAGCGGGCGGCCGTGTGTCTGGCGCTGCTCCGTGCCCGCGCGGAGCGCGGTGCCCCACCGCCGGGTTTCCTCGCCCACGAACGCGACCTTCTCCGCGTCCTCTGGCACCACCGTCCACTGGCCTCCCCGGCCACCGCCTCGGCGGCGGTCCATGCCGTCCCGCACGCGGCGCACCGGCGCTGATCCGCCGTCCGCGCGCACCGGTCCCGGCGTCGGACGGGTGGTCGGCGTCCGTCAGTTCCACCTCGTGGCCTGCGCCGGCATGGCCCGGAAGCGTTTCCGGGCGTGTTCCAGGGCGGTGTCCGGGTCGTGGCCGTGGGCGCGGAGCCAGTGGAGGACGTCGGTGATCAGGTGGACGGCGGTCTCCGCGGTCGCGGCCCTCGTCGCCCGGACGGCGCCGTGCCCCGAACCGTGCCCGGAGCCGTGCCCCGAACCGTGGTCGGAGTCGCAACCGGAGCCGTACAGGGTGAGCAGCGCGTCGGCCCTGGTGACGTGCGCGCCGCCGGTGAGGCCGGTGTCCAGCTCGCACCACGTCACCTTGGCGCCCGGGCGCAGGTAGACGCCCCAGCCGGCGGTCACGGCGTCGAGGAGGGCCAGTCCCCGACCCGACTCGTGGTCGTCCGGCGCGCTCAGGAGGGTGGGCAGTGCCCGCGTGTCCGGGTCGGCCAGTTCGATGCGCAGCCGCGTCCGGTTCGTCGAGACGGAGAGGGTGACCGGTGTGCCCGCCCCGACGTGCGTGATGACGTTCGCGACGAGTTCGCTGACGCAGAGCTGGGCCTCGTCGATGAGTTCCGGGAACCCCCAGAGCGTCAACCGCGTCCGAACGGCGCGCCGCAGAGCGGCCACCTCCTCCGGCTCCGCCGGAAAGGGCAGTTCCCACCGCCTCATGGACGGACAGTGATCGAGACGCATGGACGCCATCCCTCCGACCCCGGTTTCCCGCTCCCGCCGTCCTCGGTGACCGCGACGGCACACCGAGTGACGAACGCATGAGAGTATTACACGGTAATTCTCACTGTGTAACTCTCAACAGAGAATCCCCCTCGAATCTCCTCCTCCGTGAACTACCTTGTTCCGGCGACGCATTCGGAACACGGACGGGCGGGCATCCGGCGCCTGGCGAAGGGAGAGGTGGCCGGCCATGGCTACTGGACCGACGACACGGCGCCGACAGCTCGGCGCCCACCTGCGCAGACTGCGCCGGCAGAAGGGACTGTCACTGGAGGAGGCCGGTGAACTGGTCGGCCTCTCCAAGGCCACGGTCAGCCGCTACGAGACCAAGGACGGGTCGGTCAAGTGGGCCTTCGTCGACGCCCTGTGCCGCGCGTACGGCACGTCGGACGAGGAACGCGCCCACCTCGTCGAACTCGCCAAGGACGCCAGGGCCGAGGGGTGGTGGCAGTCGTACTCCGAGGCGATCCCCGACCGGATGACCCTCTTCCTGACCCTGGAGAACGAGGCGGTCCGGGAGGACCACTACGCGGCCGTCCAGGTGCCCGACCTGCTCCAGACCCGCCGCTACGCGGAGGCGCTGCACCGCACCGACCTCGACGCGCCGGACGAGGAGCGCCTCCGGGCCGTCCTCGACGTCCGCATGAAACGGCAGGAGGTCCTCACCCGTCCCGATCCCCTTGAGCTGCGGGTCGTCCTGGACGAGTCGGCGGTCCGACGCGCCGGACCGCCGGACGTCCACAGGGAGCAGTTGGCGCACCTGGTCGAGTGCGCGCGCCTGCCCAATGTGGACCTGCGCGTCCTGCCGTTCGACAGGGGGTTCTCGTCCTCCGCGCTCGGCACGTTCCTCGTCCTGGTGGGCACGGGACCCGTCGCTGGACGTCGTGTACCAGGAGAGCCTGACCGTCTCCCTCTACCTGGAGAAGGAGGCGGAGGTGGAGGAGTACCGCAGGGCGTTCGCCGACCTGTGGCACAGGGCGCTGGAGCCGGACGCCTCGATCGCCGTGCTCGACGAGCTGCGCAAGGAGGCGTGACGCCCCCCGCCCCCCCCCCGCCGCCCGTGTGACCGCACGGCTCGGCCCCGAGGCGGGGCGAGGAAGGCCCGGAGATCGGCGGCGAGGAGGTGGTCCCCCAACCCTCCACCCGCACGGGAGAACGCGGTCCGAATCCCCTTGACCTCAAGGGAACTCGAGGTGTGAGAGTGGTCGGCGAACGCGACGGACACACCTGTGACCAGCGGAGGAGGCCCACCGTGCCCGCATACCCCGACCCCACCCGTCCCGACGTCGGCGCCGCGCTCTTCAGCACCTGGGACGTGGGGACGCCCGAGCGACAGCGTGCCGCCGTGGAGGCGATCGCGACCACGTGGGGGGAACGCCCCTGGCCGACGCCGGAGTTGCAGACGTACACCGTGTACGCCGGAACCGACGGCCGGACGCTGCTGCACCACTCCCAGTGGACGAGCCAGGAGGCGTACGAGGATTTCGTCCGCGACCACCGGCAGGAGCGGAACGACGAGATCGACGCCGCGGTGCCGGGGATCGAGCGGGTCGAGTTGGTGCGCACCCGGCTCTACCGCAGCTTCCCGCCCGTCCGGGAGGGCGAACGGCCCGAGCCCGGCTGCATCGTGATCGTGAACGTGGTGTTCGAGGGCCCGGACGAGGCACGGCAACGGGCGTGGGTCGACGCGGTCTGCGAGGCGCTCGCGACCGACGAGGGCCTGCCGCCCGGAGGTATCGCCGCCCATTTCCACCTGAGCTTCGACGGCACACGCGTCGTCAACTACGCGGAGTGGGAGAGCGAACAGGCCCACATCGACGCGCTGAGGGCATCCGGCCGGGGCATCGGCTCGACGACCCCGCAGTGGCACCGCGTCCAGAACTTCCCCGGGCTGCTGAGCGGCGATGACGTCAAGCGCTACCACCTGCGGTTCGCCGCCGCCCGGCCCCCGGAGCCGGCCGGCTCGTCGGCGCGCTGAGGCACGCCGGCCGTACCGCGCGCCGGTGAAGGGTCCCACCGCGACCGAAGAACCCCGCGACCGAAGAGCCCGAGGACACCGGGAGCGCCGGGAGCACCGGGATCACCGGAAGAGACCGACGACCCTGGTGTCGGGGGGGGTGGGTCACCAGGGTCGCCGGGGCATGGGGGTGCGGGGGCAGGGGGCGTTGACCACACGCCACCGCCACCGCCTCCGTCTCCGTCTCCTCCCGGAGCGGCGGCGCTCCACGCGCACCGACCGGTGCGCGTGGAGCGGTGGCGCGGAGGCGGTGGGAGGAGGTGTGTCAGATGTTCTGGCCCTTGCCGCGGAACCAGGCCAGCGGATCGATCGGGTCGCCGCCGCCCGGACGGACCTCCAGGTGGAGGTGCGGGCCGGAGGAGTTGCCGGTGGAGCCGACGCGGCCGATCACGTCGCCGGTCGTCACCTTGCCGCTGGTCCTGGTCATCGACGACAGGTGGCTGTACCAGATCTCGGTGCCGTCGTCGAGCCTGAGGATGATGCGGTAGCCGTAGGAGCCGGCCCAGCCCGCCTCGACGATCTCGCCGCTGTGGACGGCCTTGACGGGGGTGCCGGAGGGCGCCGCGAAGTCCAGGCCGGTGTGGGTGCTGGCCCACATCGAACCGGACTGACCGAAGGTGGAGGTCAACTGGTACGAGGAGAGCGGGAGGGTGTAGCTGGCGGCGAGCTTGGCCAGACGCTCGGCCTCGGCCTTCCGCTTGGCCTCCTCGGCGGCCTTGCGCTTGCGCTCGGCCTCCTCCTTGGCGGCCTTCTCCGCCGCTTCCTCGGCCGCCTGGGTCGCGGCCTGGTCGGCGGCGGCCTCCACGGCCGCCTGGGCGGCGTCCGCCTGCTGCTGGTCGGCCTGCTGGAGGATGCGCGCCCGCAGGGCCTCGCCCGCGTCGGCGGTCAGGGTCTCGGTCGTGGTCTCGCCGCCCAGGTCGGCCCGCTCGGCGAGGGTGTCGGTGCCGCCGGAGTCCTGGTCGTCGGAGCCCGAGTCGGCCAAGAGGCCGCCGATGCCGGGCAGGTTGTCGGCGACGGCGCCCAGGTCCGGCATGGAGATGGGGGCCGGGGACTTCTCCTTGGCCGTGGCGATGCCGCCCGCGCCGACCGCCGCGATCATGCCGACGCCGAGGACCGCTCCGCTGCGCGCCATGCCGTTGCGCTGCTTGACCACACGGTGCCTGCCGCGGACCGGGCGTATGGAGTCCTCGGTGGGGTTCCACGCCGTCCGGTGCCCGTCCTCGGCCGGGCCGAACGGGGTGAGGGAGGCGGTGTGCGGATCGTGCGAGACCTCGGGGGCCGGACTGCTGGACGCCACGGAGGCGCTCTCCTTTCCTTCCTTCTCGCCTACCGGGTTAGCTGACGGGTTCGGAGCAGGAAGGTCTCCTACGGATCGCACTCGTGGTGCGGCCCGATTCACCCCAATTGGTGGTTCCCCGGTTCCCTGGGCACGGCCTCTCGGTGCCGCGAGACCGCGCGTTCGGGATTCGGCGACGGCGCACGGTGCCGCCTCTTGCGGCGGCGGTGACGGCCGCGCTGCGTTATCGAACGTTAATAGAGGGACGCACGGGATTCCAAGTCTCCCCTTTAAAGCGGAAGTAATTTCAGGGAGGACTTAACCACTCAATAAGGGACTGATTCGGGCGAGTTGGCCACGGAAATTCAACGGAGAGACGCGTCACATTCCCTGACGTTGCGTCAAATGTTATGCGGAGGGGTGCGCCCCGGATACGCACGGTGATCATGCCGCGGGCGACGGGACGGGGTCGCGCATGACCGCCAACAGCGCCATGTCGTCGTCCGTGCCCCCGCCCGTGTACGCCTCGACGTCCGCGACGAGCGTGTCCAGGAGCTGCTCCGGCCCGGTGAAGCGGCGGCCCCGCAGACGGGCCACCGGATCGTAGAAGACGCCCTCGGCGTCCCGTGCCTCGGTCACCCCGTCCGTGTAGAGCAGCAGCAGGGCGCCCGGCGGGAAGGGCACCGGCTCCGCATGGCCGCCGCCGCTCGCCAACTCCCCAAGCCCCAGCGGCAGCGCGTACGATTCGGGCTCCAGGACCCGCAGGGACGAGCCGTCGGCGGAGAGCAGCAGGGGCGGCGGGTGGCCCCGGTTGACGACCCGCAGGGTCTCCGGCCGCTCGGCCGGGATCTCGGCCAGGACGGCCGTGACGAACCCCTCCATCCGGCCGTTCCCCTCCCGCTGCTCCCCCTCCCGCAGCAAGGAGTGCTCGATCCGGTCCGCGACCGCCGCCAGGTCCGGCTCCGTCTCGGCCGCCTCCCGGAAGGCCCCGAACATCACGGTGACCGAGGCCACCGCGTCCAGCCCCTTGCCGCGTACGTCGCCCACCAGCATCCGGACCCCGTACGGCGTCTGCTGCACGCCGTACATGTCGCCGCCGATCAGGGCGTTCACCTGGGTCGCCTCATAGCGCACCGCGAGCTTCAGGTCGCCGATCCGAGCGGGCGGGACGGGCAACACGGCGAGCTGGACCGCCTCGGCGACCCGACTGACCGAGGCCAGCCGCAGTTCGCTGTGGTGCAGGGCGTGGTGGACGGCCACGGCCAACACGCTGACGGCGGTGATCGCCATCAGTCGCAGGGCGCCCTCCAACACGGTCAGCTCGTCCACCCACAGCGCCAGGGCGGCGACCGTGGCCGCCGAGGCGATCCCGGTGAGTACGGTCCCGCGTCCCGTCCACAGGGCGGCGGCGGCCATGGGCGCGGCGAACATCAGACTCGACAGCAGGCTGGTCGGCGTCAGGAAGTCGATGATCACCCCGAACACGATCAGCAGCAGGGGGAGCAGCCACGGCGGACGTCCGACGCCCGGAATGGCGCGCAGCCGGGCCCTGCCCCCACCACCCGTCCCCTGCCGTGTGTCGCCGTACACCTCTCCACTCTCCACGACGACCGGCCCTCCGGCGAGTCGACCGGCACCGGCGGGGTTACGTCCGTGATCCGTGGTGCCGAAGGGACGTATGCGGCGGTGGTCGCGGGCACCCGGAGCCGATGTCGGCTCCGGGTGCCCCTCGACGGGGCGGGCTCCGGCGGTGGGAAGGAGAATCCGCTCGCCCGCGCGAGTCTGCCGTGGCCGCCGCCGCGCCGGCCACCGGTTCGGCGTGGTGCGGGCCCCCAAGCGGCCCCGGAGACGACAGAACCCCCGCTGACGCAGGTCAACGAGGGTTCCGACCCCGAGGGGGCCGGTAGGCCGTGTGGGACTCGAACCCACAACCAATGGATTAAAAGTCCACTGCTCTGCCAATTGAGCTAACGGCCCGCCCCCGAAGCATAGCCCGGAGGCGGGCCGGGCTTCGAAGGCATTGCGCACGACGTGACGGCAGTGCCCACCGATGGACCCACGGCCCCGGCCCGGCGGCGGACACGCCGAGGGCCCGCTCCTGAACGGGAGTTCGGAGCGGGCCCTCGGTCAAGAGCGCCGGTCAAGGGCGCGGGACGTCAGCCGTTGCGCTTCCAGCGCGGCTTGTCGGACCGACGGTCGTACGAGCGCCCACCACCGCGGTGGTCGTCGTGACGGCCGTAGGGACGACGGTCGTCACGGTCGCGGTTGAACGGACGGTCGTCGCGCCGGTCGCGGTTGAACGGACGGTCGCTGCCGCGGTGACCGAAGTCGCGACGGTCGTCACGGCGGTCGAAGTCGCGGCGGAAGCCGCCCCGGTCGTCACGGCGGTCGTACGAGCGCCCACCGCCGCGGTGGTCACTCCCGCGGTGCCCGTCACGGCGGTCGTCGCGCCGGTCGTCACGGCGGTCCCGGTTGAACGGACGCCGGTCGTCGCGCCGATCGTCGCGCCGGTCGTCACGGTCCCGGTCACGGTCACGGCCGTAGGGACGACGGTCGTCACGGTCGCGGTTGAACGGACGGTCGTCGCGCCGGTCCCGACGCTCGTACGACCTCTCCTCCCGTGCCCGCCGCGCCTCGGCCTCGGCCTCGGCGGCAGCCGCCTCGGCGATGGCCTCCGCCGCGGCGGTGGCGGTCGCCTCGGCCACCGCGGCCACCGCGGCCTCGGGGTCGTCGCCCCGCTCGCGGGCGGCGCGGGCCGACAGGCGGTCGGCCTCCTCGCGGAGTTCGGCGGCACGGCGCTGCGCGCGCTCCAACTGCCGGGTGATCTCGGCCACCTCGCGCTCGGCCTGCTTGGCGGCGTTCAGCGCCGACTCGGCCTGGACCTCGGTCAGCGACCGGGCGCCCGTGATCTCGACCACGTCGTCGTCGAAGGCGTCGCCGCGGCCGATGATGTGGCGCGAGGCGTCCACGCCGGCGTCCTCCATCAGCCGGAAGATCTGCCGCCGCTGGTGCGGCAGCGCCAGCGAGACGACCGTGCCGGAGCGGCCCGCGCGGGCGGTGCGGCCGGAGCGGTGCAGGTAGTCCTTGTGGTCGCCGGCCGGGTCCACGTTCAGCACCAGGTCGATGCCGTCGACGTGGATGCCGCGCGCGGCGACGTCGGTGGCGACCAGCACGTTGACGCGACCGTCCTTGAAGTCGGCCAGCGTCCGGGTGCGGGCGCCCTGCGTCATGCCGCCGTGCAGCGCGTCCGCGCGCACGCCCGCCTCGCGGAGCTGCTCGGCCACGCGGTCGGCGCCCATCTGCGTGCGGACGAAGACGATCGTGCGGCCCTTGCGCGCGGCGATCGCGGCGGTGACCGGCGCCTTGTCGCGCGGCTTCACGATCAGCACGTGGTGGCTCATGGTGGTGACCGCGCCCTGGGCGGCGTCCACCTCGTGGCTGACCGGGTCGACGAGGTAGCGCCGGACGAGGGTGTCGATCTCGTTCTCCAGCGTGGCGGAGAACAGCATCCGCTGACCGCCCTTGGGGAGCATGTCGAGCAGTTCGGTGACCTCGGGCAGGAAGCCCAGGTCGGCCATCTGGTCGGCCTCGTCCAGGACGGCGATCTCCACCTCGTCCAGCGAGCAGGAGCCCCGGTTGATCAGGTCGCGCAGCCGGCCCGGGGTGGCGACGAGGATGTCCACGCCGCGCTCCAGGGCGCTGATCTGGTTGGCCATGGACGTGCCGCCGCAGACGACCTTCAGCTTCAGGCCGAGGACGTCGCCGTACGGCTGGAGCGCGTCACTGACCTGCATGGCCAGCTCACGGGTGGGGGTGAGGATGATGCCGCGGGGGTGCTTGCGGCCGGTGTGCCCGCCCGCCAGCCGGGCGAGCAGGGGGAGGCCGAAGCTCAGCGTCTTGCCGGAGCCGGTGCGACCGCGGCCGAGGACGTCCTTGCCCGCCAGCGCGTCCGGGATGGTCGCGGCCTGGATCGGGAAGGGGACGGTGACGCCGTTGTGCGCGAGCTTGCGGACGATCTCCCCGGGGAGCCCGAGGTCGGCGAACGTGGTCGTCTTCTCGTCCACGGGCAGGATGACGTCAGGGGTGGTTACGGACATGCGAAATGAAAACCTTCCGAAGTCATGGCACGCGCCCACAACTCCGTGTTCTTCGCATACGACCGCCTCGATGCGGTCAGCCACGGCTCAGCCAAGGAACGCGCCACGCGGCGCGCTGTCAAACGGCGCCGGGCAAATGGGATCAAACGATCTACCACCATACGGCCCGGCGCCCCCGGGCGCAAATCCCTTCCGCGGGAAGACTCTTGTGACGACGGTCACGACCGGTCGGCGAGTCTACCGACCCGTCCCGCCGAACCCCCCACCGGGGCCGTGCGGGAAGGGGAGGCCGGCGCCGAGCCCCTCGGCGGGCCGGCCGGTCCCTCCGACGTCGGCCTCGTAGGAGGCGTACACCTCGCGCGGGTCGCTCTCCGCCCCGATTCCTCCCGCGGGGCCGTCGGCCCCGTCACCCCCGCCCTCGTCCCCTCCCCCGCCGCCGGAGTCACCGGAGCCACCGCCGTCGCCGCCGCCGTCCCCACCACCGCCGGACGGAGGCGGGTCGGCGGGCGGAGGCGTGGGCTTCGGAGGAGGCGGGGTGCCGGCACCGCGCGTGGGCGAGGGGGGTGCGGACGGCCGGCCGCCCTTGCCGGCCGACGGCGACGGCCGCGCCGAGCGCGACGCGCTCGCGGACGGGGAGGAGGACGCGGACGGCGAACCGGACGTCTCGCGGTCCTTCCTCCCCTTGTCGTCCCCGCCCCTCGCCGGCTCCCCGCGACCGTCGTCCCGCCCTCCTTCCCCACCGCGCGGCACCACCGCGCTCCCGGTGGGAACGCCGTCGGTGCCCCGGGACTCCCGGTGTCCGACCGGACGGCGTTCGGCGCCGTCCCCGTCGGGCGGTGGGCCGACCGTCACACAGCCGCCGAGGGCGGCGAGCAGCAGGGCGCCGGCGGCCGTGCGGACCCCCGCGCGCCCACCGGTGCGGACGGACGTGCGGGACGGGATGCGGGGAGCGGTTCGGTCTCGGCGCACGGGGCGGCACCTCCGGGAAAGGGAACTGGGACGGGCTCACTGCCCAACTCCCGTCAGCCGGCCAGGTAACGCGCGAGGGCCAGGCCCACCCAAACCGCCCCCAGGGCGACCGCCGCGGTGACCACCGCGTATGCCGCCGCCATGCGCCGCCGGCCGCGTTCGGCCAGCCGCAGCGTCTCGTAGGAGAAGGTCGAGTACGTCGTCAGCGCACCGCACAGCCCCGTGCCGAGCAGCGCCCGCGCCTGCGGCCCGACGGCGCCCCAGGCCGCCCCGGCCACCAGCCCCAGCAGCAGACTGCCCACCACGTTGACGGTGAGGGTGCCCCAGGGGAAGACCGACTCGTGCCGCGCCTGCACCGCGCGGTCCACCACGTACCGCAGGCACGCCCCGGCCGCCCCGCCGAGCGCCACCAGCGGCCAGTCCGGCGCGCTCACCGCGCCACCGCCGCCCGGGTCGCCGCGGCGGAAGCCCACACGGCGCCGAGCGCGACGGCGAACGTGCCGCCCAGATACGCCAACGCCAGGGCGGCGCCCGTCCCGCCCCGCTCCAGCAGCCGCACGGCGTCGAGCGCGTGGGCGGAGTAGGTGGTGAAGCCGCCCAGCACGCCCACGCCGAGGAAGGGCCGCGCCAGCGGATGCCGCACCCGGCCGTGCTCACTCACCAGCACCATCACCACGCCGATCAGCGCGCAGCCCACCGCGTTGACGACGAGAACCGCCCAGGGGAAACCGCCCGGCGGGGTGGGCCAGGCGAGCGTGAGACCGTGGCGGGCCGTCGCGCCGAGCGCCCCGCCCGCCGCGATCGCAGCGAGGACCGCCCGGGCACGCCCACCGGCGGTCTCGGCCCGCTGGGCGGGCACCCGCAGATCGACGTCCGGGTCGACGGGCTCGCCCGACCCGTCCTCCCGCCCCCCGTGGCTCACCCGTAGCCCAGGGCGTGCAACCGCTCGTCGTCGATGCCGAAGTGGTGGGCGATCTCGTGCACGACCGTGATCTCCACCTCTTCGACGACCATCTCCCGGCCGCCACCGTCCCGCTCGCACATCCGCAGGGTGGGGCCGCGGTAGACGGTGATCCGGTCCGGCAGGACCCCCGCGTACCACTCGCCGCGCTCGGTCAACGGCGTGCCCTCGTACAGCCCGAGCAGCTCCGGGTCGTCGGCGGGGGGCTCGTCCTCCACGAACACCGCCACGTTGTCCATGAGCCGCGTCAGTTCCGGAGGAATCCGGTCGAGCGCCTCGGCGACCAGTTCCTCGAACTCCTCGCGCGTCATCTCCAGCACGCGCCCATTGTCCGCCACGCCGCCCGGTCCCGGAACCGCATAGTCCCTGGACGAGCAGGGCATATGGCACGGCATGAGCCGTGAACCACTCCGGCCGCTCCGGGGTCTCGCCCGCAGCGCCGCAGCCGTTCCCCGCTCTCTTCGGCGCTCCCTCCGACGCTCTCCCCGACGCCGCCGGGCACACCGCCCGACGCCGACCCTCTCCCTCGTCCACACCCCCCGTCCCTGGGCTCGCGCGCTCGCGCTGGTCGCCGTCACGCTGCTGGGCGCCTGGCTCGGGCTGCTCGTCGTGGGCAGTGTGAAGGCCCCCGTGGGGCCGGTGGACACCAGGATGTCGCTGCGCCCCTCGTCCGCCGGAGGGACGGAGATCGAGGTGCCGCCGCTGGGCGCGCTCGAACTGGACAGCCACGTCGCCCCGCTCGGCCTCCACGTCGGCATCGACCGGCTCGACCCCGAGCGCGCCCGGGCCCTGGTCGACCACCCGGAACGGATCAGCGGCCTGGAGGAGGAGATCACGCGGGACGTCCGGACCGGTACGCGGGACCTGGCCGTGCGGTCCTGCGTCGCGGTGCTCACCGGTGCCACGGCGCTCGGCCTGGCCGTCTACCGGCGCCCGCGGCGCGCGCTCGCGGCGGGCGGACTCGCCCTGGCGCTGCTGGCCGCGTCCGGCGCGACGGCGTACGCGACGTGGAACCCGAAGTCGGTGCTGGAGCCGAGGTTCTCCGGGCTGCTGGCCGGCGCGCCGAGCGTGGTCGGCACCGCGCGGAGCATCGTCACCGAATTCGACGTCTACCAGCAGGAGCTGGCCCGGCTGGTGACCAACGTCACCAAGCTGTACGACGCCACCTCCACCCTTCCCACCTACCGGCCCGACCCGAGCACCATCCGGGCGCTGCACGTCTCCGACATCCACCTCAACCCGGCCGCGTGGCACATCATCGCGTCCCTGGTCGAGCAGTACGACATCGACGTGATCATCGACACCGGCGACACCATGGACCACGGCACCGCCGCCGAGAACGGCTTCCTCGACCCCGTGGAGGACCTCGACGCGCCGTACGTGTGGGTGCGCGGCAACCACGACTCGGAGGTCACCCAGGAGTACCTGGAGGGCCTGGAGAACACCCACGTCCTGGACGACGGCGAGTCGGTCGTCGCGGGCGGCGTGCGGATCGCCGGCATCGGCGACCCGCAGTTCACGCCGGACCGCTCGGTGGTGGCCAAGGGCGACCCGGCCGAGCGCACCGCCGGCCGCGAGCTGGCCAGGGCGTTGCGCGAGAGCGAGGGGAGGGGCGAGCCGGTGCACATCGCGGCGGCCCACAACCCGATGGCGGCCCAGGAGACGGACGGCGACGTGCCGCTGGTCCTCGCAGGCCACACCCACCAACGCGAGACGCGGGTGATGGAGGACGGCACCCGGCTGATGGTGATGGGCTCCACGGGCGGCGGCGGCCTGCGCGCCGTGGAGGGCGACGAGCCGCAGAAGGTGACGGCCACCGTCCTCTACCTGGACCAGGAGACCAAGCGGCTCCAGGCGTGGGACGAGATCACCCTTGGCGGCCTGGGGCTGACGACGGCCGAGGTCAGCCGCCGGTTGCCGGAGGAGGCGGAGCCCGGCTCCCCCACCCCGACGCCGTCCCCGACTCCCTCGCCCACCCCCTCACCGACCCCCTCCCGAACACCGTCCGACTAGCTTCCGCGGACCTCCGTCGGGCTCCCTTCCGAGACACCTCCGACAAACGGTTTTGGCGAACGGTCCCGCCATCCCATATGCTTCTCACGTCCCCGACGCGCTGAGAAGCGCCCAGGTGGGCCATCAGCCCTCATCGTCTAGTGGCCCAGGACGCCGCCCTTTCAAGGCGGTAGCACGGGTTCGAATCCCGTTGGGGGCACGCACCACCCTGTGCGAGACTAGTGCTCGTACAATCTGGTCCTGTGGAGCAGTTTGGAGTGCTCGCCACCCTGTCAAGGTGGAGGCCGCGGGTTCAAATCCCGTCAGGACCGCTGCGGCTGGGTAGCTCAGTTGGTACGAGCGTCCGCCTGAAAAGCGGAAGGTCGCCGGTTCGACCCCGGCCCCAGCCACCGCAGGAAAGCCCCCGTGCGAGCCCGCTCGCCGGGGGTTCTTCCGTATCCGAACACTCTCGGCACCCACGTCTTTCCACCCGGCAAGGCCGCGGAATCCTCGTGCGCGAGCCGGGACGGCTCCTCCGCTCGGAAACACCGCCACAGGACATCGCCGGGCGCCTGAACGTGCCAGGCCATGAGCCGGCACAGATCGCCTCGATCTACCTCCGGTAAGACGAGACGCAGGGCACCGCGCATGCGGCCCAAGACCGGCCCGCACGGCGTCTACGGGCGACTCGAAGAGCCGGGGCACGTCATGACCCGCGTGCGCGACGAGATCAGCGCTCGCATGCCGACGCCGGAGGAAGCCGCCGTCTTGGAGCTCCTGCCCGGTGTCCCGGTCCTGGAAGTGCCGCACACCAGCCTCGACCAGGACGGCGTTCCCTTCGAGGTCTCCCGCTACGTGCACCGCGCGGACCAGACCGGATTACTGTACGAACTGCCCGTCGAGTAGCCAGGAGTCCGCATGGAAAGCCCGAGAGTCCGCCCGTTCGAGGAAGCCGATCTGCCCGGCACAGCGGCGGCACTGGTGGAGGTGCACGCGACGGACGGGTATCCCGTCGAAGGGGTCGCCGACCCGGAAGCCTGGCTGCGGTCGGATGACGTGTTGGCTTCCTGGGTGGCAGAGGCCGACGACCAGGTCATCGGACATGTGGCAGTGATGAGCCCCAACGGCGAGGACGCCGTGTCTCTCTGGACCCGGCAGAGCGGAGAGAGTCATGAGCGCGTGGCCGTACTCGGCCGACTCTTCGTGACCAAGAGCGCCCGGAAGCAAGCCCTGGGCGAGAAGCTGATGCGGACCGCGACGACCTACGCGCAGGCCCGTGGACTCCGCCTGGTGCTCGACGTCATGACGAAGGACACCGCCGCCATACGCCTCTACGAGCGCCTTGGGTGGCGCAGGATCGGCGAGACCACGCACCACTATGGCGACGGCCAACAGACCAGCGCCCTTTGCTACGTCTCGCCATCCAGCTAGTCTCCTGAGTCGGGAATTCTGTTCAGATATGCAGCGAGGCGTTCGAGGATCTCGTCCGCGGTCTTGGTCCACACGTAGGGCCTGGGGTTGGTGTTCCACCTGGCGATCCAGTCGCGGATGTCGCGTTCGAGGGCCTGGACGGAGCGGTGGACGCCTCGCCGTATCTGTTTGTTGGTCAACTCGGCGAACCACCGCTCCACCAGATTCAGCCAGGACGCCCCGGTGGGGGTGAAGTGCAGGTGAAACCGGGGATGAGCCAGCAGCCACTTCTTGATCGCGGGGGTCTTGTGGGTGGCGTAGTTGTCCAGCACCAGGTGGATGTCCAGACCGGCGGGCACTTCCTTGTCGAGCTTGACCAGGAACTTGTTGAACTCCTCGGCGCGGTGCCGGCGGTGCAGGGAGCCGATCACCTTCCCCGTGGCCACCTCCAGGGCGGCAAAGAGGGTGGTGGTGCCGGCGCGGACGTAGTCGTGGGTGAGCCGCTGCGGAACTCCCGGCATCATCGGCAGCACCGGCTGGGAGCGGTCCAGCGCCTGGATCTGGCTCTTCTCGTCCACACAGAACACCAGCGCCCGCTCGGGCGGATCGAGGTAGAGGCCGACCACGTCGTGCACCTTGTCGACGAAGTACGGGTCGGTGGACAGCTTGAAGGTCTCGGACCGGTGCGGCTGCAGGCCGAAGGCCCGCCAGATCCGCGAGACGGTCGACTGCGACAGACCCATCTCCTTGGCCATGGACCGCGTTGACCAGTGCGTGGCGTTCCGCGGCGCGGTCTCCAGCGTCTTGGTGACGACCGCGGCGACCTGCTCGTCGCTCACCGATCTGGGGCCTCCAGAGCGCGGCATGTCCCCCAATCCGGCGATGCGGTACAGCACGAACCGGGCCCGCCACCGGCCCACCGCATGGGCCGTGGTGCCCAGCCGGGCCGCCACGTCCTTGTTCGTCGCTCCCTCGGCGCAGGCCAGGATGATCCGGCAGCGCAGCGCCCAGGCCTGCGGGGTGGAA
The DNA here is from genome assembly GCF_000718985.1 of Streptomyces megasporus. Classification (GTDB taxonomy): domain Bacteria; phylum Actinomycetota; class Actinomycetes; order Streptomycetales; family Streptomycetaceae; genus Streptomyces; species Streptomyces megasporus. The sequence continues at coordinate 31,552 of NZ_JODL01000021.1, forward strand.
CGGCGCCGCACCCAGCCCTCCAGCGCGGCCCGCTCCTCGTCCGTCAGGATCAATTCGGCCTTTGGCCGCCCGGTACGCGCCATGCGCCGAGCCTACACTTCTGAACAGAACTCCTGACTCAGAAGACTAGATGATCTGCTGCTGTCCCTGTTGCGGCTGGTCAAGTTGCTGTTCCCTCATGCGCTGTTCTGCGCGCAGTTTTTCCACAGCGGTGGCAAAGTTTTCGAGGTTTATGGATTCTTCAGCCGCATTGTACGGAGCAATACCCAAATCCAAAGCAGTCGCGTGTTCCTCGATACTGTCTGCCGTTTGCTGAAGATTGAAGGCTCTCTCTCGCGGCTTGAAGTATCCAGCCGCTGCAGTGATCACCGTAACAGTGAAGCCAAGAGCGATTAGCACTCCCTTTCCGGGTTGAGGCGGATCGTACCAAGCGGTTACTGCGGAGACCCCTGCCGAGCTAAGGAAAAGTAGCCACTGCATCACGAGATGAACACGCCGATAGTGTCGTGACTCTGCGCGCAACCGGGCTACCTCCGCTGGCAGCCTTTCCTTATATGATGCCTGTCGGTCGACAGGAGGAGGAGTGCGCCGTCTAGCTTCTAGGATGTGCCACTCCTCAGCCAAAGAAAGCTCAAGAAGGAGCTTCCTGACCGGGGTCTTAGCATCTCTCCAGGTTGCAGGTTCAGAGAACTCGGCGATCGCCTGGGCAATAAAGGCGATAACTAAAATCAAGGTAGCGCCGCCGAATATTCCGTTAATTGCAGTCGGAGTGTCCGAGTTCAGCCAGACGAGAACCTTTAGACTGACCCAAGTAAGCAGCGTGGCAGCGATGACGATTGGAGTGCCGTAAAGTCCGGCAATCTGCAGGCGGCGATTTCTGATGCGCTCCTTGAAGTCGGCAATCTCGCGACGATGCTCGATTAGAGCATCAGTGGTTACTGCGGTAACAATGGTTCGTGCTGGTCCAGTCATTAGCTACTTTCCCCCCTTCAGCAGGGATCCCAGGAGAGGAGAGCGGATCGTGGTCCCCCGAAGCCAATTACTCATTCGCGGGTTCAGAGCATCCGGCATGCGTCAGATCATACGGACGCCGAAGAGAGTAAACGATGGTGTTGGCTGAACTGCCGTACAGCAGGCTGGGAGACACCACCGGCCTCTCAGAGTCTGTTGTGGGGTGTCATGGAACACTATTGCGCGAAGTTCAAACGCCCACGTGACCGCACCAGATGGCAGACCGCCCGGACGACCCGTTGGAGCCCTCCCGCACTCATGGCTCTTCGACTCCTGACATCAACGACAGCGCACAGCCATACCCTGGAACGGTCTAGTAGAACAGTAGGAGGCCCCAACACCTATGAGTGCACAGCTTCAGTGATCGAACTTACAAGGCAGTGATCGCACCAGTAACTGAGCAGTTTTGGGCCTCCTGAGCCGTTATCGCAGCTAATGGCCCTCCTGCGGTTGACCCACAGCGCTACTCCAACGCCTCGCTCACGGAGGCCGAGTGCTCCGGGCAGTAGACGGGAGGCGCCTTGATGACCATCACTCGGCCTGCCTCTCCCGGGTATCCGCCCTGCATGGTCTCGACCACCTCCTCCGGGCTATCGCCCATGTCCAGCAGCGTGCACACGGCCTGCCCCTGAGCACCGAGAGCACCGTCTTCCGCGCGTGCCAGCGACGGTGCCTGTGCCTTGACCGCAGCCGCATAACGAGAGTCCCGCTCGGTTGCCTGCGTCGAGTCGTCTGTCTCGGGCGACTCGCTGGCCCCGGAAGGCTTTGACGGTACTTCGGGCGTCTCCTCATCGGGGGGTAGCCCGCACTCCTGCCGGCTCGCCGCCACGGTGAACGAGGCCGCCTGCCCGTTGACCTCTTGGCCGCACACCACCCATGAGTCGTACTCAGGGCCGCTTCGGTACTCCTTCTCCGTGTCTCGGAAGCCGAACAAGACCCCTGAGTCGCTCAGGGCAGCCTCTGTCTCTCCCTTGGTCCTGCCCACGAAGTTGGCGATAGACGGGCTGGCAGCGACGGTCTCTCGCCCCCCCGTCCTTGCTGGCACATCGGTGGAGTCCGAGGAGCAGCCCACCAGAGCGGCAAGCGCAGCGGCACAAAGCACGACCGTACGGATGCGCACAGAGATTCCCCCACCGAAAATGACCACTAAACCAGCGTGCGCGCACAGTAGCGTGCCATACCAGGGCTTGTCTGGCTCTTGAGGGCTTTGCCCGCATTCCCTTGGGTGTCTGGTTACAGCTCGACGCCGTACCAGAGCTGACATCTATGCCTGACGCCAACAGCAGTGGACAGGCGCAGACCTGAATGGCGCGCTACGGAGCGGGAGCGCGCCCCGGGGCGCGGCAGTCCAGCATTGACCGGCGCATCGATCGAACTTGTACGGCGGCGGTCAGGTCGGTCTGTGCGCATCAACCGGGCCGTCACCGGACGCGGCTGACGGCAGTCTGACGGCAACGTCAGCGAACGCCGCCGTACGCAGCCGTACGTCATGAGCTGTCAACCTCGGTCGTTGCCGGGCCGGAAGGTGATCCACTCCGTACGATCAACTCGCCTGAAAAGCGGAAGGTCGCCGGTTCGCCCCCGGCCCCAGCCACCGCAGGAAAGCCCCCGTGCGAGCTCGCTCGCCGGGGGTTCTTCCGTATCCGAACGCTCTCGGGGACCACATCTTTCCGTCCGGCGGCCCGTATGGCTGCCCCTGCTACCCCAAGACCGAGGCACGCCGGCTACCGCCTGGAGGCGAGCTGTCGTCCGAATGGGCATTGGCCGAGCACCACGGCCCTGCGGGGAGCGGGCGGCACTGACCACGGTGTGCCCCGGCCACGCCGCCCCCGATCTCCCGCAACGGCGAAGGAGGGCGGTGTTCGGCGGAGGGCGCGTCAGGAAATCCACATCAGTACGGTGTCGCCCTCGCGGGCCGCGGCGGTGAGGAAGCGCCTCGGCTCCCCGTAGTGCCCGCGCACGTACTCCGGCACGCTCTCCCACCTCGTCCCGGATGGACGGGTACACGTCCGCCTCGGCCGGGTCGGCCGCGCGGACCTCGCGTGTCAGTGCCTCGAACGGCAGCCCGGCCGGGGACTCCGCCGCGGCGGCCACGCGCTCGGGGACGAGGTGGCGGGGCGGGGTGTGACCACCCGGTCGCCGGCGCCCGGGATCGCCTCCTCGCCGAAGACGATGTCGACGGGAAGGCGGGGAAGGCGGCGCGCTCCAGCAGGACGCGGATGGCGTCCCGCACCTTGTCGACGTCCAGGCAGCGGGCCTCCTCGGCGGACGTCTCGGTGCCCCAGGCCGCCTCGCGCAAGGCGAGGACGAACCCATGCGCCCACTCCGAGTCGCCGAGCATCCACTCGAACTCGTCCGGGGTGAGGCGTGCGTGCTCCCCGATCGCTCCCATGCCGCGAACGGTGGGGGTGGCACCGACAACCACGTCCGGCCGGCCGCTACGGGCCGTCGGTCTCGCGTCCGCCCGGGTGACGGTGGCGCCAGACCCAGAAGACGGCGCAGGAGACGATCGCCCAGCCGGCCAGCACCAGGTAGGGCTGGACGTGCCGGTGGCCGGGGAAGTAGACGGCCGTGTGCTGGGCGTTGACGGAGGCGCCCGGGGGAAGCCAGCGGCCGATCGTGCCCAGGGGCGAGGGCAGCAGGGGCCAGGAGACGGCGCCTCCGGAGGAGGGGTTGCCGATCAGGACCATCAGGCCCCAGGTGGGGAGCATGGCCCAGCGGCCGATCAGGGTCTGGAACATCGTGAAGACCATGCCGGAGGCGAACATGGTCAGGGCCAGGATCATCCAGGAGTGGACGAAGGGGAAGTCGACCGCGCCGAGCCCCCAGTCCACGATGGCGGTGATGGAGAAGCCTCCGAGCAGGGAGTACGCGGCCGTGAAGGCGATCCGCTCGGGCGGGTTCAGTGCCTTGGCGTTGACGCTGAGCTGGATGGCGCCGATGAAGCCGGCGACCACCGCCGCGAGGGTGACGTAGAACAGGGCCAGGCCGCGCGGGTCGCCCGGGTCCAGCGGTTTGACGTCCCGCACCGTGACTCGCAGCCCGGTCTCCTCGCCCACGGCCCGGGCGGCCTGCGTCAGCAGCTCGGCGACGGAGGCGCCGGACGCGCCGGAGACGTTCAGCACCGGCCGTTCCCGATCGAGGTCGGCGGGGACGAGAAGGACGGCGAAGACCTTCTGGGCCTCCAGGGCGTCCTCGGCCGCCGCGCGAGTGGGGTACTCGTGCAGTTCCAGGGAGGAACGCAGGTCCTCGCTCATGGCGTCCGCGAAGACCTCCGCCCGCTCCTCGTGCGCCGCGGTGTGGCCGACGACCGCGACGGGGATGCGGCGCGGGGTGGGGTCGGCCATGGCGTAGGTGTACGAACCCGCGAAGAGCCCGGCCGCCGCACCGATGATCAGCACCAGCACGGTGGCGGGCAGGAAGGGCGACTCCTTGAAACGCCCCCACCACCGGGACACGGTTCCACCGTGGGCACGGGCATCATGTGAGTCGGGCGTACCGCGCGGACCGTGCGAGAGGGGGTGGCGCTGGTCGCTCATGCGCCTCACCCTAGCCAGACAAATGCCCCACAAGACCGCATAGCGCCCGAAGGTCCCGGTGAATTGATTCGCTCGGCACTCGGCGCGGGTGCGATCCTGGAGTCCGTATGTCCACTGTGTCTGATCCCACCCTCCCCGCCCTCCTGGAACGGCTGACCGAGCTGATGCCGCGCGACCGGCAGCGGCTGGGGCGGCGGCTGGACGGCACCCGCCGCATCCGCAAGCCGGAGGCGCGGCAGGCCGTCCTGGCCGAGATCGCCTCCGAGATCGAGCAGGCAGAGCTGCGCGTCGCCGTGCGGCGGGACGCCGTGCCCGCGATCGACTACCCCGAGCAGCTCCCCGTCAGCCAGAAGAAGGACGAGATCCTGGCGGCGATACGGGACCACCAGGTGGTGATCGTCGCCGGTGAGACGGGCTCGGGGAAGACCACGCAGATCCCCAAGATCTGCCTGGAGCTGGGGCGCGGGGTGAAGGGCCTGATCGGCCACACCCAACCGAGGCGGATCGCGGCCCGCACGGTGGCCGAGCGCGTCGCCGAGGAACTGCGCACCCCGCTGGGCGAGGCGGTGGGCTGGAAGGTCCGCTTCACCGACCAGGTGGGTGAGAACACCCTGGTCAAGCTGATGACGGACGGCATCCTGCTCGCCGAGATCCAGACCGACCGCGAGCTGCGCCAGTACGACACGATCATCATCGACGAGGCACACGAGCGCAGCCTCAACATCGACTTCCTGCTGGGCTACCTCGCCCGGCTCCTGCCGCGCCGTCCGGACCTGAAGGTCGTGATCACCTCCGCGACCATCGACCCCGAGCGGTTCTCCCGACACTTCGGCGACGCCCCGATCATCGAGGTGTCCGGCCGCACCTACCCGGTGGAGGTCCGCTACCGGCCGCTGCTGGAGGAGGAGGGGGACAACCCGGACCGGGACCAGATCACCGCGATCTGCGACGCGGTGGACGAGCTCCAGGCGGAGGGGCCGGGCGACATCCTGGTCTTCCTCTCCGGTGAGCGGGAGATCCGCGACACCGCCGACGCGCTGAACAAGAAGAACCTCCGCTTCACGGAGGTGCTGCCGCTGTACGCGCGGCTGTCGCACGCCGAGCAGCACCGCGTCTTCCAGCGGCACAGCGGGCGGCGGATCGTGCTGGCCACCAACGTGGCCGAGACGTCGCTGACCGTCCCGGGCATCAAGTACGTCATCGACACCGGCACCGCCCGCATCTCCCGCTACAGCCACCGCACCAAGGTCCAGCGGCTGCCCATCGAGCCGATCTCCCAGGCCAGCGCCAACCAGCGCAAGGGGCGCTGTGGACGCACCTCGGACGGCATCTGCGTCCGGCTGTACTCCGAGGAGGACTTCCTCTCCCGTCCGGAGTTCACCGACCCGGAGATCCTGCGGACGAACCTGGCGTCCGTCATCCTCCAGATGACCGCGGCCGGGCTCGGCGACATCGAGCGCTTCCCCTTCATCGACCCGCCGGACCACCGCAGCATCAAGGCCGGCGTGCAACTGCTGGAGGAGCTGGGTGCCCTCGACCCCAAGCAGAAGGACCCGCGCAAGCGGTTGACGGAGACGGGCCGGAAGCTGGCCCAGTTCCCGGTGGACCCGCGGCTGGCCCGGATGGTGCTGGAGGCCGACCGCAACGGCTGCGTCCGCGAGGTCATGGTGATCGCCGCGGCCCTGTCCATCCAGGACCCGCGCGAGCGTCCCGCCGACAAGCAGCAGCAGGCCGACCAGCAGCACGCCCGTTTCCGGGACGAGAACAGCGACTTCATCACCCTGCTCAACCTGTGGAAGTACGTGCGGGAGCGGCAGAAGGAGCTGTCCTCCTCGGCCTTCCGTCGCATGTGCAAGTCGGAGTTCCTCAACTACCTGCGCATACGCGAATGGCAGGACATCTACCTCCAGCTCCGTCAGGTCGCGAAGTCCATGGGCATCCACCTGAACGACCAGGAGGCGGCCCCCGACCACGTCCACCAGTCGCTGCTGGCCGGACTGCTGTCGCACATCGGGCTCAAGGACGCCGGGGGCGAAGGCGCGAAGAACGCCACGAACAGCACCACGAAGAACGCCGCGAAGAACAACGAGTACCTGGGCGCGCGCAGCGCCAAGTTCGCGATCTTCCCCGGTTCGGCGCTGTTCAAGAAGCCACCGCGCTGGGTGATGTCGGCCGAACTGGTGGAGACCTCGCGGCTGTGGGCGCGGGTCAACGCGAAGATCGACCCGGACTGGATCGAGCCGCTCGCCGGGCACCTGGTCAAACGCACCTACAGCGAGCCGCACTGGGAGCAGCGGCAGGCGGCGGTGATGGCGTACGAGAAGGTGACGCTCTACGGCATCCCGATCGTCGCGCAGCGCAAGGTGAACTACGGGCGCATCGACCCGGAGACCAGCCGTGACCTGTTCATCCGTCACGCGCTGGTGGAGGGCGACTGGCGCACCCACCACCAGTTCTTCCGGGAGAACCGCAAACTGCTGGACGAGGTCGAGGAGTTGGAGCACCGGGCCCGACGGCGCGACATCCTCGTCGACGACGAGACGCTGTTCGACTTCTACGACCGGCGCATCCCCGAGCACGTGGTCTCCGGCGCGCACTTCGACTCCTGGTGGAAGAAGAAGCGCCACGACGAGCCGGACCTGCTCAACTTCGAGAAGTCGATGCTCATCAACGAGCGGGCCGAGGAGGTCACCAAGGCCGACTACCCGGACGTCTGGCAGCAGGGGCAGCTCAGGCTCCGGGTGACGTACCAGTTCGAGCCGGGCACGGACGCCGACGGCGTGACCGTCCACGTCCCGCTCCAGGTGCTCAACCAGGTCGCCTCCGAGGGGTTCGACTGGCAGATCCCGGGCCTGCGCGAGGACCTGGTCACCGAGCTGATCCGCTCCCTGCCCAAGGCGATCCGCCGCAACTGCGTGCCCGCGCCCAACTTCGCCCGGCGCTTCCTGGAGATGGTCTCCGACGGCGGCCGGGTGCCCGAGCGGACGCTGCGGGAGCCGCTGACGGCCGTGCTGGCGCGCGAGTTGACGCGGATGACGGGCGTACGGGTGGAGCAGGACGACTTCGATCTCTCCAAGGTCCCCGACCACCTGAAGATCACCTTCCGGGTGGTGGACGAGCGTCGCCGCAAGCTCTCCGGCGATTCCGAGAGCAAGGACCTGGAGGAGCTGAGGGTCGCCCTGCGGCCCCGCACCCGGGCCGCCCTGTCCAAGGCGTTCGACTCCGCGAAGGAGGGGCCCCGCGTCGAGCAGCGCACCGGGCTGACCTCCTGGACGATCGGCACACTCCCCCGTACTTTCGAGACCCGGCGGGCGGGGCAGCCGGTCAAGGCGTATCCGGCGCTGACGGACGACGGCGACTCGGTGTCGGTGAAGCTCTTCGACACCGAGGAGGAGCAGCGGCAGGCGATGTGGCGCGGCACTCGCCGGCTCGTCCTGCTGAACCTGCCCTCCAACCCCGCCAAGTTCGCCCAGGACCGGCTCTCCAACCACGACCGGCTGGCTCTCGCGGCCTCCCCGCACGGCAGTGTCCAGGCCCTGTTCGACGACTGCGTGACGGCCGCCGCCGACCGCCTGTTGGCGGCGCACGGCGGTCCGGCCTGGGATGAGGAGGGCTTCCGCAAGCTCTTCGACGCGGTGCGCGCCGACATCGTCGACGCGACGGTGGCGACCGTCCGCCAGGTACGGGAAGTGCTCGCCGCCTGGCAGACGTGTGAGCGCCGCCTGAAGACTCCTCAACTGTCGGGCAGTCCGGCACTCGTGCCGAATCTGGCGGACGTGCGGGAGCAGCTCTCGGAGCTGATCCGCCCCGGCTTCGTGACCGAGCACGGCGCCAAACGCCTGCCGGACCTGCTGCGTTACCTGGTGGCCGTGGACCGCCGTCTCCAGCAGCTCCCCACCAACGTCGATCGGGACCGTGCCCGGATGGCGAAGGTGAAGGAGATGCGGGACGAGTACGAGTGGCTGCTGGAGCAGTTCCCGCCGGGGCGGCCGGTGCCGCGCGAGGCGAGGGAGATCCGCTGGATGATCGAGGAACTGCGGGTGAGCTACTTCGCGCACGCCCTGGGCACGGCGTACCCGGTGTCGGACAAGCGCATCGTCAAGGCCGTGGACGCGGCGGCGCCGTAGCGCCACGACCACGGTCGGTGAGTTCGCCTAATGACCCTGAGCTGCTGTAGAGTCTCTTCTCGCAGCTCGGAGATCCGACGGAGATCCGACTGTGGTTTCCAGGTCCTGTGGAGCAGTTTGGAGTGCTCGCCACCCTGTCAAGGTGGAGGCCGCGGGTTCAAATCCCGTCAGGACCGCCCTCGCAACGGCCCGAGTCCCCAGCGGACTCGGGCCGTTGGCTGTTCTTCTCCCCTTTCCCGTCCTTCCGCGCCCCTCCTCGCCCCTCCCTCCCTTTCCCGCCGTTTTCCCGTCACCGCTCCGGCACCTTCCCGTGCCATGTGCCGGCGGGCCGTCTTGACGCCCCGGCGGGGTGCGGGTACCCCTGCTACAAGGGAGGTGGGCGCCATGCCGACTACTCCGAATCCCCCTCGCTCCCCGCGGCACGAGATACGGGCCCTGCTGAGGGCCCATCTGGCGGCCGCGGCCCGCTACGGTCACGCGACCCACCGTTGTCCGGTCTGCCACCGGTTGCGGCTCCTGGCGATGGAGCCGGCGAACGAGCGCCCCCGGGCGCGTCCCGAACCCGAACTCTCCCCCGAGCCTTCCCCCGACGGTCCTCCGTCTCCGTCTCCGTCGCCGGCGGTCGCCACACCGGGTGAGGCGGTGGCGGACGAGGAACAGGGCGAGGGTGAACCGGCCACCGTGGGCGGGCGGTGAGCCGGCCGACCGCATGCCGCTTTCCGGCCGTCATGGCCCCGGAAGCGAGCCGTCGTACGCTTATTTCCCATTACCGCACGGTAGTTGCCGCGAGCAAGAGGTGTGCGCTGTGACGGGAGTCACCGAATCGGTTCACCAAGAGGGGGAATTCACCCCCTTCTCCGGCTCGCCAAATTTAATATGTGCCATTGCACAGCTCGCTCCCGGCGGCCTTCCCCACGGTCCCGCCGCACTCCCCGCGCGGCCGAAGGACACTCGACGGGTGATCAACTTGCCGCTGGAGCACGTCAGTTGACGCGTGGAGGCCCCTGTGGCCGGAGGCTTTCGACCTCCGGCCACAGGGGCCTCCACGCATACGAAAGACCGCACTGGGCCCGGCGGAGCCCAGCGCGGTCGATGTTCAGACCACGTGGGGGACACTGGCCTGACAGGTGGTGCGGACGGGCGATGGAGCGGGATGGGGGTCCCTGTACGCCCGTTTTCTACGGGGTTGTTCAGCCCTCGCTGCGCTGCTGCGGGATACCCGCCAGCAGGGCGCGCACCTCCGCCTCGCGGTAGCGGCGGTGCCCTCCGAGCGTGCGGATGGACGTGAGCTTGCCTGCCTTGGCCCAGCGCGTGACCGTCTTCGGGTCCACACGGAACATGGTGGCGACCTCAGCCGGGGTCAGCAGCGGCTCGGCATCAGGGGTGCGAGCGGTCATGAGCGGCCTCCTCGGGAGAACCGAACCATCACGGTTCTTTCCTCTAAATTCTGCACCTTGACCCACGTTGCCCGAAATGGCGGACGCGGGCCGAGTCGGTTATAGGACGAACGGCTTGTCCTCGGCACTACAACTACACCATCTGTCCAGCCACGTCGGCCAAACCGATGGAATTGCCCTCGCAGGTGTCCAACCTCGGCGGAACCCGATGGACCATGCCATAACGGACAGTCACTCCATCGTGACGATCGGTTACAACGTGAGCAGAGCCCTTCAGCCCCCGAGGAGACGTGCAATACCGATGGTTCCGACCTTGGTTGGCCGGATGAAGCCCTCTCCGGACTCCTTGTCCTATTTTGACACGAGAGGTGACCTTGATGACAAGACCCCGGTAAGTGCTTTCCATCACGCTTGAGCCGATAACCCGGATCGCGAGGATCGAGAAGGCCCTTCACGCGCGGAGCGCACGCGCCCCCAAAACACCGTCACCGGCACGCCTCAACTGGCCAGCCCTCGTTGGCGCACCGCCCGCCAGCGCTCGGTCAGCCGCTCGTACGCGGCACTCGCCCGCTCCCCGTCCCCCTCGCGCAGTGCCGCCAGGCCCTCCGCGGTGTCGGCCGCGGAGTGATCCGCGGCGAGTTGCTCCTCGGAGATGGTATACACCAGTCCGCCGTAGTCCAGTTCCACCAGCGAACGGGGGTGGAACTCCTCGAGCCAGCGCCCCACGTCCACCAGCGCCTCGACGAGCGGATTGTCCTCCAACTTCTCGCGCAAAACCTTCAGTCCGCGCGCCACCCGCCGCCGGGCCTGCACCATCGGGGTGCGGTACCGCAGGACGAGCGACTCCTCCCCGCCGCTCCCGACGCCTCCGCCCGTCCCCTTGCCGTACTCGCGTTCCTCGTCCGCGAACAGCACGAACCAACGGATCGGGACGTGCCACGCCGCCGAGCGGATCCACGGCCTGGCGTCCGGGTTCCGCTCGCGCCAACGGTCGTAGTCCGCCGCCGCCTCACGCCGCACCACCGGTGGCACCGCCGCGTCCAGGACCGGCGCCGGCAGTTCGTCGCCGACCCGGGACAGCGCCTGCCAACCGCGCAGCCTGGTCCGCCAGGGACAGACGCAGAGCACCCCGTCCACCTCGGCGACGAACGCGTCCGCGCTCTCGCGCACCGGCACCACCACGGGCGGCACCGGCACCAGATCCGCCAGGGATCGGCGCAGTTCGTCCTGGGCGCCGGGCAGTCGATCGCGTCTGGCGTAGCGGGCCCAGTGCGAGCGCTCCGGCTCGGGGAAAGCGGCCAGCGGTTCGTAGACCCGCAGGTACGACGCGTACGGGACGACCACCGGAGTAGTGAGGGCCACGGGTTTCTTCCTCCCGGAGCGGTTGGTCGAGCGTGGACGACGGCAGTTCGATACCCCGATCGTGGCACCGATTCCGCTTCGCTGTACCCCCGGGGGCCGGCAAGCCGTACCCTCGTGCCATCCGGCCCGCCCCCGTGGTCTCCGCCACAAGCGGGGAGAATCGGGAGGGCATCCCTTCCGCGACATACAGGAGTCACCACCGTGACTGACGTACGTCCCGCCGTCAGCGCCGACGGACCGGTCGAAACCAAGGCCCTGCACACCCTGTTCCACTCCGACCAGGGCGGCCACGAACAGGTCGTGCTCTGCCAGGACCACGAGAGCGGTCTGAAGGCCGTCATCGCCATCCACTCCACCGCCCTGGGCCCGGCCCTCGGCGGCACCCGGTTCCACTCCTACGCCTCCGCCGACGATCCCGAGGAGGCCGCCGTCCTGGACGCGCTCAACCTCGCCCGGGGCATGTCGTACAAGAACGCCCTCGCAGGACTGGAGCACGGCGGCGGCAAGGCCGTGATCATCGGCGATCCCGACCAGCTCAAGAGCGAGGCGCTGCTGGAGGCCTACGGACGCTTCGTGGCCTCCCTCGGTGGCCGCTACGTCACCGCGTGCGACGTGGGCACCTACGTGCAGGATATGGACGTGATCTCGCGCACCTGCCGCTGGGTCACCGGCCGCTCCCCCGAGAACGGCGGCGCGGGCGACTCCTCGGTGCTCACCTCCTTCGGCGTCTTCCAGGGCATGCGGGCCAGCGCGAAGCACCTGTGGGGCGAGCCCACGCTGCGCGGTCGCAAGGTCGGCGTCTCCGGCATCGGCAAGGTCGGCCGGCACCTGGTGGAGCACCTCGTCAAGGACGGCGCCGAGGTCGTGGTCACGGACGTGCGCCCCGAGGCGGTGGACGCCATCCGCGCGGCGCACCCGGAGGTGACCGCGGTCGCCGACACCGACACGCTGATCCGCACCGAGGGCCTTGATGTGTACGCGCCCTGCGCGCTCGGCGGTGCCCTGAACGACGAGACCGTTCCGGTCCTCACCGCCAAGGCGGTCTGCGGCGCGGCCAACAACCAGCTCGCCCATCCGGGCGTCGAGAAGGCCCTCGCCGACCGGGGCGTCCTCTACGCGCCGGACTACGTGGTGAACTCCGGCGGCGTGATCCAGGTGGCGGACGAGCTCCACGGCTTCGACTTCGCTCGTGCGAAGGCAAAGGCCGAAAAAATCTACGACACCACCCTCTCGATCTTCGAGCGCGCCAAGGCCGACGGGGTGCCCCCGGCGGTCGCGGCGGACCGCATCGCCGAGCAGCGGATGGCTGACGCCCGACGGGCCGGCCGGTCCTGACCCACGGGCCTCACGCTGACCGAACGCCCACCGGGACGTCACTCACGGTGACGGGTGGTGAGGGGGAGACATCCCTCACCACCCCTGGGCGGGTGACCGGGCGGACAGAAGGTAAAATCGTCACTGACCAGCGAAGAAATGGTCACCAGGCGGGGCGGGCACCTGCCGTGTCGTGCGGGCGGCGTACCGTACGGGCACGGAAGCAGGTACCGTTGAAGCTCCACGGACGGTCTCTCGATCGCATCGAGGGTCCGCTCCGCATCGTGAACGCGTGTCAAGACTCTGGGGCCGTTGAGCCCCGTCGTTGAGGGGGTCGAGCCATGGGGCGCGGCCGGGCCAAGGCCAAGCAGACAAAGGTCGCCCGCCAGCTGAAGTACAACAGCGGTGGGACTGATCTTGCACGCCTGGCTGAGGAGCTGGGCGCATCGACGTCGAGTCAGCCGCCGAACGGCGGACGGTTCGAGGACGATGAGCTGGACGACCCGTACGCACGGTACGCGGATCTGTACAACGACGACGATGAGGACGCGGAGGACGACGACCAGTCGCCCGACGCGCGCCACTCCTCCTCCCAGTCGAACCACCGACGCCGCGCCTGACGCCGTCGTCCACTGAACACAGCGGTCTCATACCGATCACCACCACCCGGTCCGGGTCACACCGGACCGGGTTTTGGTGCACTCTCGTTCCGGTCATGCCGCTCGCTCAGGACGCGTAGTCCCCGGTGAGGGCCACCGCCTCGGCGTGGTCGCCCCGCTCGGTGATCTCGCCGGCCGGCCAGGCGTCCACGCCTCGCTCCCGCAGCAGGGCCAGGGAGGCGTCGACGGACTCCGGCGGCATGACGGCGATCATGCCGACGCCCATGTTGAGGGTCTTCTCCAGCTCCGCCCGCTCGACCCGTCCGAGTCGGCCGACGGTGTCGAAGACCGGTCCCGGCGTCCAGGTGGAACGGTCCACGGTGGCGTGCAGGCCGTCGGGGACGACTCGGGCCAGGTTGCCGGCGAGTCCGCCACCGGTGATGTGCGAGAGGGCGTGCACCTCGGTGGCGCGGATCAGCGCCAGACAGTCCAGCGAGTAGATCTTGGTCGGCTCCAGCAGCTCCTCGCCCAGGGTGCGGCCGAACTCCTCGACGTGCCGGTCCAGCGTCCAGCCCGCCCGTTCGAAGAACACGTGCCGGGCCAGCGAGTACCCGTTGGAGTGAAGACCGGAGGCCCCCATCGCGACGACCACGTCACCCTTGCGGATGCGATCCGCGCCCAGGACCTCGTCGGCCTCGACGACGCCCGTGCCCGCGCCGGCCACGTCGTACTCGTCGGGGCCCAGCAGCCCGGGGTGTTCGGCGGTCTCCCCGCCGACCAGCGCGCAACCGGCCAGGACGCAGCCCTCGGCGATGCCCTTGACGATCGCCGCGACCCGCTCGGGGACGACCTTGCCCACGCAGATGTAGTCCGTCATGAACAGCGGCTCGGCGCCGCAGACCACCAGGTCGTCCACCACCATCGCCACCAGGTCGTGGCCGATCGTGTCGTGGACGTCCATCTTCTGCGCGATGGCGACCTTGGTGCCCACGCCGTCGGTGGCGGAGGCCAGCAGGGGGCGCCGGTAGTCCTTGAGGGCGGAGACGTCGAAGAGTCCGGCGAAGCCGCCCAGGGCGCCGATGCTCTCGGGCCTGCGGGCCTTCTTCACCCACTCCTTCATCAGCTCGACGGCGCGGTCGCCCGCCTCGATGTCCACTCCGGCGGCGGCGTAGCTCGCGCCCTGGCCGGCCGCGGCGGGATTGGTGGAGGTCATGATCTCCCTCTGTGACGGACGGTGTGGCTCACGTGACTCGGCGCGGATCAGGGCCTGCGCAGCGCGTCGGCCGCGCCGGCGCCGCCCAGCAGGGTCTTCACGCCGTCGGGATCGGCGCTCGCCGCTTCGGCCGTCTCCGACTCCAGCAGGTGCTTGCCCAGCAACTGCGGGTCCGGCAGTTCCATCGGGTACTCCCCGTCGAAGCAGGCCCGGCACAGGTTGGGCTTGGCGATCGTGGTGGCCTCGACCATCCCCTCCAGGGAGATGTAGGCCAGGGAGTCCGCGCCCAGCGAAGTGCCGATCTCCTCGACCGACAGGCCGTTGGCGATCAGCTCGGCGCGGGTGGCGAAGTCGATGCCGAAGAAGCACGGCCACTTGATCGGCGGGGAGCTGATCCGCACGTGCACCTCGGCCGCGCCCGCCTCGCGCAGCATCCGCACCAGGGCGCGCTGGGTGTTGCCGCGGACGATCGAGTCGTCGACGACCACCAGGCGCTTGCCGCGGATGACCTCCTTGAGGGGGTTGAGCTTGAGGCGGATGCCGAGCTGGCGGATGGTCTGCGAGGGCTGGATGAACGTCCGGCCCACGTAGGAGTTCTTGACCAGGCCGCTGCCGTAGGGGATGCCGCTGGCCTCCGCGTAGCCGACGGCGGCGGGGGTGCCGGACTCCGGGGTCGCTATGACCAGGTCCGCCTCCGCCGGCGCCTCGGCGGCCAGCCGGCGTCCCATCTCCACGCGGGAGAGGTAGACGTTGCGGCCGGCGATGTCGGTGTCGGGGCGCGCCAGGTAGACGTACTCGAAGACACAGCCCTTCGGCTTCGCTTCCGCGAACCTTTGCGAACGGAACCCTTCCTCGTCGATGGCGACCAGCTCGCCCGGCTCGATCTCCCGGATGAAGGAGGCGCCGACGATGTCGAGCGCCGCCGTCTCGGAGGCGACCACCCAGCCGCGCTCCAGCCGGCCGAGCACCAGCGGACGGATGCCCTGCGGGTCGCGGGCGGCGTAGAGGGTGCGCTCGTCCATGAAGACCAGGCTGAACGCGCCCTTGACCTTCGGCAGGACCTCGGGGGCCGCCTGCTCCACGGTGAGCGGCCTGCCCCCCTCGTCGACCTGGCCCGCCAGCAGGGCGGTGACCAGGTCGGTGTCGTTGGTGGCGGCGACCTGGGTGGCCCGTCCGCCCGTGCTGGGCAGGGCGGCCACCATCTCGGCCAGCTCCGCGGTGTTGACCAGGTTGCCGTTGTGGCCGAGCGCGATCGAACCCTGCGCGGTGGCCCGGAAGGTCGGCTGGGCGTTCTCCCACACCGAGGCGCCGGTCGTCGAGTAGCGCGCGTGACCGACCGCGATGTGGCCCTTGAGGGAGCCGAGGGAGGTCTCGTCGAAGACCTGGGAGACCAGTCCCATGTCCTTGAAGACGAGGATCTGCGAGCCGTTGCTCACCGCGATGCCCGCAGACTCCTGTCCCCGGTGCTGCAGCGCGTACAGACCGAAATAGGTGAGCTTGGCGACCTCCTCCCCCGGGGCCCAGACACCGAAGACGCCGCAGGCGTCCTGGGGGCCCTTCTCACTGGGGAGCAGGTCGTGGTTGAGTCGTCCATCACCACGTGGCACGTCCTCGAGTCTAGGGCAGGTCCCGCGGTGCTCCGAACCGGGGAGCACCCCCGCCCGCCCTTCTCACCGTGCGGCATCAGCCCAGTACAGGGAGGTGGCCACGGAGATCGGCGCGTTCGCCGCTCGCTGTGAGATGCGCCGCATCCAGCTCCTTCTCCCAGCTCGTGCGGCCGGTGGCGAGACGGATCCAGGTGAGCGGATCGGTCTCCACGACGTTGGGCGGGGTGCCGCGGGTGTGCCGGGGCCCCTCGACGCACTGGACGACCGCGAAGGGCGGGATGCGCACCTCCACCGCGCTCCCGGGCGCCTTGGCCGCCAGGGCGTCGGCCAGCAGTCGCACGGTGGCGGCCAGCGCGTGCCGGGCCGGCGGGACGCGGACGCCGGTGGCTCGGGTGAGGTCGTCGCCGTGGACGACCAGCTCCACCAGGCGGGTCACGGTGAAGTCCAGGGCGCGCATGGCGCCGAAGTCGTGCGGCAGCAGCACATCGGTCCGCACGGCCTGCTCCAGGACGGGCTCCAACTCCTCGACGGCGGCGTCCACGGCGTCCGCGGCGTTCGGGAACGTCTTGGCGTGCCGGCGGGTCGCCTCGTCCAGTTCGTGGGCGACGCCGGCGGTGGACACCGCCCAGGCGCTGAGGTCCGTCTCCGGCACGTTCGCGCGGGGCGGGGGCTCGGCGAGCAGTCGGGGCAGCGCCTCGATCTGCCCGGCGATGTGGACCACGAGATGGTGCACGTCCCAGCCCGGCAGCCCGGAGGGCCGGGTCATCTGGTCGGGCGTGAGCCTGTGCACCGCGTTGCGTACGGACTCCACCTGCCCGATGAGCCCGGCCCGCACCAGGGCCGGGTCGTACGTCCTGGGCTTGCGCTTCACCGGAGGCATGGCGTCAGCGTAGAACGCCACGCGCCGGGAACCGGTGCTTACCCGCCGGTCGGCCGGCCGTGAGGCTCAACTCTCCGCCCGGTAGTCGCTCTTCGCGGGCAGGACGACGTCCGTACAGCCGCGCCGCTCCGCGACGTCCTCGACGTAGGCGCGGAAGACCGGCTCCAGGTGGCGTCCGACGGCCTCGGAGTACGGGTAACCGGCGGTGAGGACGTGGACGGCGGGCTTCCCGTCGCACACGGAGGTGGCCCACCAGGCGTTCGCGCCGCCGTCGAACCCGCCCCGGCCGGGTATGGCCACTCGCTCGTCGTCGATGGGGTCGGTGGCGACGTGGACGGCGGCGTCCCCGAAGAAGCTCTCGGCACTGAGCCACCAGTTCCTGCGGCCCTCCCCGGCTTCGGCCTCGCGGAACTCCCGGTAGGCGGGGTCGTCCACGTGTCGGTCGTACGCCTCCCTCCGGGCGTCCCTGCTCACGGAGAGCAGGCAGCGTTCCTGCCACACCCTCTCGTCCGCGCGGGCCTCCAGCACCCGGTCCGGCAGCCAGCCGGAGGTGTTGACCGGGCTCTCGTCCAGTCCGGCCCGGCCGTACCAGGCGCAGGTGCCCTCCGCCTCGTCGGGGGCGACGGGCTCGGTGTTCAGCGCCGGTATGCCGTCGGGCGGCTCGGGGAGGCGCTCGGGGCAGCCCAGTTCGTCGGCGAGGTTGTTGGCGGTGGCGACCGCGATGTCGGCCAGCCGGTCGCGGTCGGCCTGGCGGAGTTGGCCGTCCGGCGCGAAGGCGCGGTAGAAGGCCAGGTCCAAGGTGGCGGAGGCCCGTACCGCGGCGATCCCCGCGCCCCGGTGCTCGCCGCCGGGGCAGGGCAACCGGACGGTGACCGAGTTCTCGGTGACCTTTCCGGCGATGCCGCCGCCGAGTGGCTGGGGGACCACCGGAACGCGGATGTACGGGTTGGAGGGGTCCAGCGCGTCCTCGAAGCTGTCGTCAACCGGCTCGGACGTCCACCTGGTGGGCTCGGTGGCGACTTGGGCGATGAAGAACTGCCTGGTCCCCGACTTCCTCCCCGCCGCCTCGGCGACCTCCTCGCTGCGCAGGACGCAGCTCTGCGGCAGCGGCGCGTCGTCCAGGTGGATGCCCTCCGTGATGTTGTCCGCGGGAGTGATCTCTCCCCCGCTTCCGGACAGGGCCAGTACCTCGCCCACCGGGACCAGGCCGCCGCACGCCTCGTCCACGGTGTGCCGGCGGTCCCACAGGCCCCACAGCGTCCAGCCGCTCAGCCCGATGGCGAAGACGGCCGTGCCGCACAGGACCCGGTTGAAGAGCGTCCGTCGCCGTTCGCGGTCCATCCCCGCCCCCTCGGTGTCGTGCGGTCGACGCGTCGTCGGCGGTGAAGTTACCAGCGCCCCGCCCCCGGGAGGGGCGGGGCGCCGGGCGAGCGGGTGCGACCGTCAGGCGCGCGCGTCGGAGAGCAGGGCCGGGATCGTGCTCTCGTGCGCCTCGCGCAGTTCCGTCAGCGGGATGGAGAACCGCCCCTGGACCTCGATCGCGTCCCCGTCCACGACGCCGATGCGGGTGGCGGGCAGGCCCCGGACACCGCACATGTCGGTGAACCGCAGCTCCTCGCTCCGCGGGACCGAGACGATCGCGCGGCCCGCCGACTCGGAGAAGAGGAACACGAACGCGTCCAGCCCGTCGGGGACGATCAGCCGGGCGCCCTTGCCGCCCTTGAGGCAGGACTCGGTCAGCGCCTGGATCAGCCCGCCGTCGCTCAGGTCGTGCGCGGCGTCGATCATGCCGTCGCGGGAGGCGGAGATCAGGATCTCGGCGAGCAGCTTCTCGCGCTCCAGGTCCACCTTCGGCGGCATGCCGCCCAGGTGGTCGTGGATCACCTGGGACCAGGCCGACCCGCCCAGCTCCTCGCGGGTGTCGCCGAGGAGGTAGATCATCTGGCCCTCCTCGGAGAACGCCATCGGGGTGCGGCGGTTGACGTCGTCGATCACGCCCAGCACGCCGACCACCGGGGTCGGGTGGATGGCGGTGTCGCCGGTCTGGTTGTAGAGGGAGACGTTGCCGCCGGTCACCGGGGTGCCCAGCACCTGGCAGGCGTCGGCCAGGCCGCGGCACGCCTCGGCGAACTGCCACATGGCGCCCGGGTCCTCCGGCGAGCCGAAGTTCAGGCAGTCGGTGACGGCCAGCGGCTTGGCGCCGGTGGTGGCGACGTTCCGGTACGACTCGGCCAACGCGAGCTGCGCGCCGGTGTACGGGTCGAGCTTGGCGTAGCGGCCGTTGCCGTCGGTGGCGACGGCGACGCCCAGGCCCGTCTCCTCGTCGATGCGGATCATGCCGCTGTCCTCGGGCTGGGCGAGGACGGTGTTGCCCAGCACGTAGCGGTCGTACTGGTCGGTGATCCACGCCTTGGAGGCCTGGTTCGGGGAGCCGACCAGTCTGAGGACCTGCTCGCGCAGTTCCTCGCCGCTCTCGGGCCGGGGCAGCTTGTTCGCGTCGTCGGCCTGGAGGGCGTCCTGCCACTCGGGGCGGGCGTAGGGCCGGTGGTAGACCGGGCCCTCGTGGGCGACCGTGCGCGGGGGGACGTCCACGATCTGTTCGCCGTGCCAGTAGATCTCCAGCCGGTCGCCGTCGGTCACCTCGCCGATGACGGTGGCGATGACGTCCCACTTCTCGCAGATCTCGAGGAAGCGGTCCACCTTGTCGGGCTCGACGATGGCGCACATGCGCTCCTGCGACTCGCTCATGAGGATC
This sequence comes from Streptomyces megasporus, assembly GCF_000718985.1. Taxonomy (GTDB): domain Bacteria; phylum Actinomycetota; class Actinomycetes; order Streptomycetales; family Streptomycetaceae; genus Streptomyces; species Streptomyces megasporus. Next base: position 51,356 of record NZ_JODL01000021.1, read on the forward strand.
TCCTCGGGCGAGAGCGTGGAGTCGCGCAGCGGCACGGTGTCCAGGTCGACGCGCATGCCGCCGGAGCCGGCGCTGGCCAGTTCGGAGGTGGCGCAGGACAGGCCGGCGCCGCCGAGGTCCTGGATGCCGACGACCAGCTTCTCCTTGAAGATCTCCAGGGTGCACTCGATGAGGAGCTTCTCCTGGAAGGGGTCGCCGACCTGGACGGCCGGGCGCTTGGCCGGGCCCGTCTCGTCGAAGGTCTCGGAGGCGAGGACGGAGACGCCGCCGATGCCGTCGCCGCCGGTCCGGGCGCCGTAGAGGACGACCTTGTTGCCGGTGCCGGACGCCTTGGCCAGATGGATGTCCTCGTGCCGCATCACACCCACGCACAGGGCGTTGACCAGCGGGTTGCCCTGGTAGCAGGGGTCGAAGACGACCTCGCCGCCGATGTTGGGCAGGCCCAGGCAGTTGCCGTAGCCGCCGATGCCGGCGACGACGCCGGGCAGGACGCGCTTGGTGTCGGGGTGGTCCGGCGCGCCGAAGCGCAGCGGATCCATCACGGCGACCGGGCGGGCGCCCATGGCGAGGATGTCGCGGACGATGCCGCCGATCCCGGTGGCCGCGCCCTGGTAGGGCTCGATGTACGACGGGTGGTTGTGCGACTCGACCTTGAAGGTGACGGCGTAGCCCTGGCCGACGTCCACGACGCCGGCGTTCTCGCCGATGCCCACCAGCAGGGCGTCGGACTCGGGGGCCTTCTCGCCGAACTGCTTCAGGTGCACCTTGCTGGACTTGTAGCTGCAGTGCTCGGACCACATCACGGAGTACATGGCCAGCTCGGCGCCGGTCGGGCGGCGGCCGAGGATCTCGCGGATGCGGTCGTACTCGTCCCGCTTGAGGCCGAGCTCGGCCCAGGGCTGCTCGACGTCCGGGGTGTCGCTCGCGTGCTTGACGGTGTCGAGGGTCATGAGGTGGCGACCAGCTTCTTCAGAACCGAGGTGAAGAACCCGAGCCCGTCGGTGGTCGGGCCGGTGAGGGCCTCGACTGCGTGCTCGGGATGGGGCATGAGGCCGACGACGTTGCCGGCCTCGTTGCAGATGCCGGCGATGTCGCGGCGGGAGCCGTTGGGGTTGACGTCCAGGTAGCGGAAGACCACCCGGCCCTCCGCCTCCAGCTCGTCCAGGGTGCGCTCGTCGGCGACGTAGCCGCCCTCGCCGTTCTTGAGCGGGACGGTGATCTCCTCGCCCTCGGCGTAGTCGCCGGTCCACGCGGTGGCCGTGTTCTCCACGCGCAGCCGCTGGTCGCGGCAGACGAAGTGGAGGTGGTCGTTGCGGGTGAGCGCGCCGGGCAGCAGGTGCGACTCGCACAGCACCTGGAAGCCGTTGCAGATGCCGAGCACCGGCATGCCGGCGCGGGCCTGCTCGATGACCGTCTCCATCACGGGGGAGAACCGGGCGATGGCGCCGCACCGCAGGTAGTCGCCGTAGGAGAAGCCCCCGGGGAGGACGACGGCGTCCACCTGGTGGAGGTTCTTGTCGCCGTGCCACAGGGCCACCGGCTCGCCGCCCGCGAGACGGACGGCGCGGCGGGCGTCCACGTCGTCGAGGGAGCCGGGGAAGGTGACGACTCCGATACGGGTCGTCATGCCGTGGTCACCTCTTCGTCCTCTTCGACGCGGACCGTGAAGTCCTCGATCACGGTGTTGGCGAGGAAGGTTTCGGCGAGTTGACGAACCCGGGCGAGGGCGGCGTCGTCGACGGGCCCCTCCAGTTCGAGCTCGAAACGCTTGCCCTGACGGACGTCGGTGATCCCCTGGTAGCCCAGCCGGGGCAGAGCCCGCTGAACCGCCTGGCCCTGGGGGTCGAGGATCTCCGGCTTGAGCATGACGTCGACTACGACGCGAGCCACAGGTACTCCCGGTGGGTGTTGGTGCTGGAGACTGCGTGCTTCAGCCTACCGGGCGGAAAATTCTACTCGCGTAGATACGGGCGGGTTCGATCATGGTCGGGTATCGGCGCCCCGAAACCACCGAGAAGTCCCGCGTGAAAGAATGGTGAAAAACAAGGTCCGGTTCACGGCATGACACGCGGGTGGGAATTATCCGCTTCACCGAACAATGCCTGCCGCTGTACAAAGGAAAAAGGCATTGACCCCGACCGTTCGGAACGCCCGCGTCGCCGCATGTCGAGCGGCGATTCCGCGGGGCTTTGAGCAGCGTTCCTCCCGAAAGGACCGATATCCGTGGCACAGCGCGTAGTGGTCACGCTCTCCGACGACATCGACGGCGGTGAAGCATCGGAAACGGTCTCCTTCGGCCTCGACGGCAAGTCGTACGAGATCGATCTCAACCGAGAGAACGCGAAGAAGCTCCGCATGGGCCTCGCCCCGTACGTGCGGGCCGGCCGCAAGCGCTCCCGATCCGGCAAGGCGTTCCAGCGGACCTCCATCGCGCCCGACCCGGCCGCGGTGCGCGCCTGGGCCCGGTCGCACGGCTTCGAGGTGCCGCCGCGGGGGCGCATCCCCAAGCGGATCTACGACGCGTTCAACGAGGCCCACTGAGCGGTCCGTTGACCCGACTTGCCAGCCACCCCGGGTGATCGGCTAAAGTCTGGAGCACACCGCAGGGAACGGCCGGAAACGGCCGGGACCGAGGTGGACACGCGGGTGTAGCTCAGTAGTAGAGCGCCCTCTTTCCAAGAGGGAGGCGCAGTGTGCGATTCCTGTCACCCGCTCCACTCGCTCCACCGATCTTCCGGGATCGGGTAGAGTGAAAGACGCGCCGCTCGGTGAGAGCCGGGTGGTGGCACGCGGACGTAGCTCAGTTGGTAGAGCGCAACCTTGCCAAGGTTGAGGTCGCGAGTTCGAGCCTCGTCGTCCGCTCGGTGGTCAAGGCCCCGATCCCCAAGGGATCGGGGCCTTGTTCGTGTCTCCGTGTGCCCGTGTGTTCGGGCGGGCCGGGCGTCCGCGTTCCTCCCCGCCCTCCCCGCCCGAGCGATGCCCGGTTGACATTTGTCACACGCACTCGTGACAGCCCGCACTGCTCGCCCTCCGATTCCCGCGAAACCCTGGGCCCATGGACAACGGAGAACAGGTCATCGAGGTGAGCGGGTTGCGCCGGCGCTACGGCCCGGCGAAGGGGGACGGCTTCGAGGCTGTGAGGGGAATCTCGTTCTCCGTGGCGCGCGGCGAGGTGTTCGCGCTGCTGGGGACGAACGGGGCGGGCAAGACCTCCACCGTCGAGCTGTTGGAAGGGCTCGCCGAGCCCAGCGGCGGCCGGGTGCGCGTGCTCGGGCACGACCCGTACCGCGACCGGGCCCGAGTGCGGTCGCGGATCGGGGTGATGCTCCAGGAGGGCGGTTTCCCGTCCGAGTTGACCGTCGCCGAGACCGCCAGGATGTGGGCCGGGTGCACCACCGGGGCCCGCCCCGTGGGGGAGGCGCTGGAGACGGTGGGCCTGGCCCCCCGCGCGAACGTCCGCGTCAAGCAGCTCTCCGGCGGCGAGCGGCGGCGACTGGACCTGGCGATGGCGCTGCTCGGCCGGCCCGAGGTGCTCTTCCTGGACGAGCCGACGACCGGGCTGGACGCCGAAGGGCGGCGGGACACCTGGCGGTTGGTGCGGGAGCTGCGCTCGACGGGCACGACCGTGCTGCTGACCACGCACTACCTGGAGGAAGCCGAGCAGTTGGCCGACCGGCTCGCGATCATGCGGGCGGGACGGATCGTCGTCTCCGGCACCCCCGCCGAGGTCACCGCCACACGGCCCTCCCGCATCCGCTTCACGCTCCCCGAGGAGGTGCCGCCGGCGCGGCTGCCGCTGTCGCTGCGGGCCGCCGCGGACGGGCGGCGGGTGGAGATACGCACCGAGCGGTTGCAGGAGGCGCTGACCGAACTGCTGCTCTGGGCCCGCCGGGAGGACGTCGAGCTGGAAGGACTGGACGCCCGGTCGGCGTCCCTCGAGGAGGCCTTCCTGGAGATCGCCCACGGAGATCCCGCGGACCACGAGGGGCTCGGGGGACACGAGGAGACCACGGACGCCACCCACACCGCGCGGCCGGCGAAGGCGGGAGCACGATGAGCGCGACGGACACCACACCCACCACGGACACGTCCCCCGGAGAGGCGACCGCCTCCCTGCGGCGGATGCGGGCGCTCGCCCGGGCCGAGCTGACGCTGCTCGTCCGCAACCGCACCGCGATGTTCACCGCCCTGCTGATGCCCCTGGCCATGGTGCTGTTCATGCGCTCCACGGTCGAGCAGCTCTCGCTGGGGAACACCGGCCTGAGCACCACCGGCCTGGTGATGACGGGCGGGATCGCCATGGTGCTGATCTTCGTCGTCTACACCAACCTCATCCCCACCTACGTCTCCCGCCGCGAGGAGTTGGTGCTCAAGCGGCTGCGGACCGGCGAGGTGCGCGACGGGGAGATCCTGGCCGGCACCTCGCTGCCGGTGACCGTCCTGGCCCTGCTCCAGTGCGTGGTGCTGGTCGCGGCGGGCGCGACCCTGCTGGACATGTCCCCGCCCGAGCGGCCCGAACTGCTGCTCCTGGGCGTGCTGCTGGGCCTCGTCCTGATGGTGTTGGCCGCCGCCGTGACGGCCGTCTTCACCAGGACCGCGGAGAGTTCGCAGATCACCGCGCTGCCATTGGTGATGGTCTCGTTCATCGGCTCCGGGGTGTTCGTTCCTCTGGAGGTCATGCCGGACCGGATGGCCGACGTGATGCGGCTGCTGCCCATGACACCGGTGATCGACCTGGTGCGGTACGGCTGGTTCGGCGGCGGGGAGCCCGGTGAGGTGCTGCGGGCCGTCGGGGTCGCGGTGGTCTGGTCGGTGGCCTCGGTGTTTGCTGTACGGCGGTGGTTCCGCTGGGAACCGCGTCGGTGAGCCGGGGCTGAGCAAGGAGTGAGCGTGGCGGTGGCGGCGGGAAGCGCGGGGAGCGCGGGAAGAGGCGCGTTGGGCTGGCTGGAGCGGGCGAGACGGGCCAGCGGGCCGGTCCGCTTCCACCAGTACACCCGCTTCACGCTCTACGCCTTCGCCGCCTTCGAGGCCGCGCTGCTGACGTTCTGGTGCGTGGCCCAGCGCGGAGGCGTGCCCACCTGGCTCGCCGTCCCGCTGATCGCGCTGTTCGCCGCCCACTGCGCCTGTCACCTGTCGCTGGTCCGGGCCGGGCTGCGGCACTACCTGGGCACGGCCGGGCGGCCGGACGGGCTCGTGGTCGCGTATGTCGCGCTCACGGTCGTCGGGGTGGCCGTCCTCCACACCGCGGCCGGCGTCGGGGCGCTGGACGGAGGGGCGATGGCCGCCGGCGCCTGGCTGCTGATGTTCGCGGCCGGGCCGCTCCTGCTGGTCCTGTCCGTCCGGGGCGGCACCGCCCTGATGGCGCTGCTCATCGCGGCCTCCGCGCTGTCCGCGGCGCCGCTGGGAGCGACCGCCGGGGACCTGGGCTACCACGTGAGCGCCGCCGTCTTCGGAGCGGTGGTCTTCGGCTTCTCCTACCGCTGCTCCGCCTGGGCGTTGCGGGTCGTCGAGGAGCTGGAGGCCGCCCGGGAGACCCAGGCCCGGCTGGCGGTGGCCGAGGAGCGGCTGCGGTTCGGCCGGGACCTCCACGACGTGCTGGGCCGCAACCTGTCGGTGATCGCCCTCAAGAGCGAGCTGGCCGTCCAGCTCGCGCAGCGCGGCTCGCCCTCCGCCATGGACCAGATGACCGAGGTGCAGCGCATCGCGCGGGAGTCCCAGCGGGAGATGCGGGAGGTCGTGCGCGGCTACCGGGAGGCCGACCTGCCCACGGAACTGGTCGGCGCGCGGGGGGTGCTGCGGGCCGCCGGGATCGACTGCCGGATCGAGAGGACCGGCAGGAAGGAGCTGCCCGAGTCCCTCCAGTCGGCGCTGGGATGGGTGGTCCGCGAGGGCACCACCAACGTGCTGCGACACGCCGACGCCCGGTGGTGCGCGATCCGGCTGCGGACCGGGGTGGACGGTGGGCCGGCCGGACCGGTCACCGAGCTGACCATGGAGAACGACGGGGTTCCGCCGTCCCGGACCACCACGGGGGGCGGCTCGGGGCTGGCCGGACTCCGCGAGCGCCTGGCCGCCCTCGGCGGCACACTGACCGACGAGCGGCGCGACGACGGGACCTTCCGGCTGACGGCCCGGGTGCCGAGCCGGCCGGAGGGCGACAGCGAGCCGGTCGGGGGAGACGCTCCGGGGAATGTCGTGGAGGACGCCGTGAGGGATGTCACGGAGAGGGGAGAGCGGTGAGGGAGCACGGCCGGGACTCCGGCGGCGGCGAGCGTCCCCTACGGGTGCTGCTGGCCGACGACGAGCACCTGATCCGGGGCGCGCTGGCCGCGCTGCTGGCACTGGAGGACGACCTGCTGGTCGTCGCGGAGGCGGCGTCCGGCCCCGAGGCGCTGGCGATGGCCCGCGCCCACCGGCCCGACGTGGCGGTGCTCGACCTCCAGATGCCGGGCAAGGACGGTGTGGCGGTCGCCGCGGAGCTGAGGACCGAGGTCCCCGACTGCCGCACCATGATCGTCACCGGGCACGGCCGCCCCGGACACCTGAAGCGGGCCCTGGCGGCGGGGGTGCGCGGTTTCGTGCCCAAGACGGTCTCGGCGCAGCGGCTGGCCCAGATCATCCGCACGGTGTACGCCGGAAACCGGTACGTGGACCCGGAGCTGGCGGCCGACGCGATCAGCGCCGGGGACTCCCCGCTGACCGCTCGCGAGGCCGAGCTGCTGGAGCTGGCCGCGGACGGGGCCCCGATCGTGGAGATCGCCGAGCGGGCCGCGCTGGCTCCGGGGACCGTCCGCAACTACCTCTCGTCGGCCACCGCGAAGCTGGATGCGGAGAACCGTCACGCGGCCGTGCGCATCGCCCGCGAGCGCGGTTGGCTATAGTGGTCAGCGCACCGCACGGAAACCACGCCGGGAAGGGTGGATCCGAGTTCGGCGCGCGCGGACGTAGCTCAGTTGGTAGAGCGCAACCTTGCCAAGGTTGAGGTCGCGAGTTCGAGCCTCGTCGTCCGCTCGGTGACCAGGGCCCCGATCCTTCGAGGATCGGGGCCCTCTCCGTTTCCGCACCGCCGCACCGCCGCTCCCCGGGTCCCGGGGCCCCGTTCCCCCGGCCTCGGCCCGGCGCCTCCCCGGCCGGGGTCGGGGCACGGCGGTACGCGCCCCGACGACACCGGCGGCCGGCTCGGCGGTCAGCTCCAGCGGGTGCCGGTCAGCAGCTCGTACGCCTCGATGTAGCGGGCGCGGGTCCGCTCCACCACCTCGGCGGGCAGCGCGGGCGGCGGCTGCTCGCCGTGACGGTCCCAGCCGGCGGCCGGGGAGGCCAGCCAGTCACGGACGATCTGCTTGTCGAACGAGGGCTGCGGCCGGCCCGGCTCCCACTCGTCGGCGGGCCAGAAGCGCGAGGAGTCGGGGGTGAGCACCTCGTCGGCGAGGAACAGCCGCTCCCCGTCGTCCGTCCCGTCCTCCGCCGGTCCCCAGCCGAACTCGAACTTGGTGTCGGCCAGGATGATGCCGCGCTCCCGGGCGATGTCCCGGCCTCGGGAGTAGACGGCCAGGGTGAGCTGGCGCAGCTCGGCCGCGGTGTCGGCGCCGACCCGGCGGGCGACCTCCTCGTAGGCGACGTTCTCGTCGTGCTCGCCGACCTCCGCCTTGGTGGCCGGGGTGAAGATCGGGGCGGGCAGCTCCGAGCCGTCCACCAGCCCCTCGGGCAGGGCGAGCCCGCAGACCGTCCGGGACTCCTGGTACTCGACCAGGCCCGAGCCGGTGAGGTAGCCGCGGGCCACGCACTCCACCGGGACCATGCGCAGGGGCCGGCAGACCACCGTGCGCCCCTCCCAGTCGGCCGGGGCGCCGGGCGGCAGCTCGGTGGAGACCACGTGGTTCGGCACCAGGTCGGCGAACTGGTCGAACCACCACAGCGAGAGCTGGGTGAGGACCCGGCCCTTGTCGGGGATCTCGGTGGGCAGCACCCAGTCGTAGGCGGACACCCGGTCACTGGCCACCATCACCAGGTCCCCGGCCTCGTTCCGGTACAGGTCCCGCACCTTGCCCGTGTGCACGTGTACCAGGCCCGACACCTGTACGGGTTCGGGCTTGTCGACGAATCCGGTCACGGCTCCTCCTGTGGCTCGGTCCAGGAGTTCCGATTCTCCCGCACGGCCCCGGTCCGCACCGGACGGGGTCGGGCGGACGGGTGGGGTCCGCGCACGCGAACGGCCCCATCCCGACCGGGGGAAACCGAGGAGAGACGCCGGGTGGCCGGGCCGGGAACGCGCCGCGACGAACCTCAGTCGTGCCGGCAGATGTGGTCCAGGAGGTTGGCCGTGGCCCGCTGGATCCGGGCGTCCACATGGCCGGGTCGGTCCAGGGCCGGGGACCAGGCGAAGGTGCCGGAGGCGAAGACCAGGGCGCCGCTGGGCGCCCGGTACAGGGAGGTCTCCTGGTGGCGGCGGACGCCGCCGGTGTCCTCGTAGGGCGAGTGGGCGAGCAGCACGCGCTCGGTGTGCAGGGGCAGGGCGACGCGCGGGAAGTAGCGGTCGGCCTCGCCCGCCACCAGTCCGTGCAGCTCCTCGCCCTCCGCCGCCCCGGTGGCCTCCCACAGCCAGTGGTCGACGTTCCGCACCACCAGCGGGTGCGGCCGGGGCACCTGGCCCGCGTACTGGACGCCCAGCAGGTGCTGCTCGGGCTCGCCCTGGTCGCGCCAGCGCAGGGACCGCCCCGGGCCGCGGGCCTTGCGGCAGCTCATCAGCCGGTCGGGGACGCCGGAGGGCGAGGGGCCCAGCTCCACCTGCCAGTACATGGTGTTGGCGGAGAGGAAGACCAGCGAGGTGCCGCTGTCGCGGGCCTTCTCCACGGCGCGGCGCATCGGCACCGACCAGTACTCGTCGTGGCCGGGGAAGACCAGACCGCGGTAGCGGGAGGGATCGACGCGGCCCGCGTGGAGGTCGCGGGTGTCGGCGTAGGCCAGGTCGTAGCCGTAGCGCTCGGCCCAGCGGATGAAGTCGTAGGCGTGGCCCACGTGCAGGGGCAGGCCCGCGCCCGCGTACGGCCGGTCGAAGGAGACCGTGACGGCCGCGTCCTCCTCGCCCAGCAACCGGCCCCGCTCGTCCCAGGCGTGGTACAGGCTGGCGCCGGTGCGGCCGTCCTCGGGGAAGAGGTTGTACGCCTGCCAGGTGACGTCCGGGAGCACCAGCAGCAGATCGCCGGGCCGCTCGTCGCGGACGGTGAACGGGACGTGCGAGCGGTGTCCGTCGGCGGTGGTCAGCACGGCGACGTAGGCCCCGGTGCTCCAGTACTCCGGCACCTGGAGCCGCCAGGAGAGCCACCAGTGGTGGCAGGAGACGGTGCGGTCGGCGGTGAGCGGCGGGGGCTGGACGATGCCGGACAACCGGGGGCTGGTGGTGATCTTGGTGGCGCCCTCGCCGCCGTAGTGGCCGATGCGGTAGACGTCCACGCCGAAGGGCTGGGGCGGGTTGACCGTGATCCGGAAGTCGATGGACTGGCCCGGGGAGACCGCGCTCTCCGAGGTGAAGCCCTTGATCTGGCAGCGCACGTCGTCGGCGGCGCGGGGGCCGCCGGTACGGGCCGGCGCCTCGACGCCGGCCAGGCTGCTGTGGTCCAGGTACCAGGGGACGACGTGCCCGGTGTCGTCGAAGTAGTGCTCGTCGCACCGCAGCCAGGGCAGGGGGCCCTGGCCGAACGGATCGGTGACCGCGTGCGCGAGCGCTCCCGACTCCCAGCGCCGGACCTGCTCCGTGCCCACTCGTCTCCCCTCCCTGTTCCGCGCTCCGTCCCCGCGCTCCGTTCCACGCCGTCGGACACCAGCACATCACATAAAGAGAACGAATGGTCACCCCTTGTCGCGAAATGCTCGGAGCGCGCGCTCCGACGGGCCGGGAAACCCCGAGAGGTTGCCGGGGTGAGTGGCGAGGTGAGCGGCGGGAGCAGCAGAGGGATACGGGGAGATACAGGGAGATGCGGCCGGAGAAGCCGGTCGAGAACGGCCGGGCGGGCACCCCGGAAGGCCCCGGACGGGCGGGGAGGGACGCGGAAGTGGGACACCGAACGTCGGGGATGTCGGGAAACGCCGGAAAACCGAGGCGCACGGCGGGATCGGGTCCGTCTCAGACCAGCCGTATGGGCTTGTCGTGCCGCACGCCCACCGCCGCCAGCCAGTCGCGCAGCGGTCGGGGATCGGCCTCCTCGGCGAGGGCGAGGACCGGCCTGGCCAGGTCGGCACGGCGCTCGCCGTCCACGAACAGGGCGGGACCGTCCAGCCAGTCGAGCCCGGGAGCCGCTCCGGCGGTGTCCACGGCGGCGCAGCACACGGCGGCCGCGATGTGCTCGGCCAGCAGTTCGCGTCCGCTGCGCGGCGGTTGCAGCGGGAACCCGCCGCCGGGCGGGAGCAGCGCGGCGCCCTCGACGTCCCCGGACGCCGCCCCGGCTCGGGCGGAGCCCTCCCGGACGGCGTCCTCCCGGGCGACCACGGCGCCGATCCGGGCCGCGACCTCGTCGGTGCCGCCGCCGGCCGTGGCGGCCTCCCCCAGGAGGCGGTCGATCAGCTCGGCCAGCGTCGGGTTCTCGGTGGCCCGCAGGACGGTGAAGAGGCGGGCGGCCTCGGTGCGCCAGATGCGGTCCACGACCTCGTCGGGGTACTGCGACCAGTCCACCGGCTCCCAGTCGGGGCCGGGTTCGGCCGGGCCGTCGTGGAAGAGGCGGGCGGCCAGCAGCGAGACCGCGCGGTCCACGGCCCCGGGCTCCTCCAGCAGGTCACAGGCGGGACGTTCGCCCAACCGCGTGGTGAACCCCTCCGCCAGCCGGTCGCGCCGGGACAGTTCGGTGAGCGCGGCGACCACACCGGCGTCCAGCCGCTCGGGCCACCGCCCGGTGCGCCAGGCCGGCAGCGCGACCCGGGTCAGCAGCCGGTCCCAGCCGGCGTACGCCAGACCCACCTGCTCCTGCGCGACGACCCGCAGGCCGTAGTCCACCGCCTGGGCCCGCGCGGCGGCGGCCGCGGCGACCATGCGCTCCATCTCGGCGGCGTGGGAGGCGCCCGCCCGCAGCAGCAGCCGGGCCACCCAGCCGACGACGTCGTACGCGAGCCGCCGCGGGAGCGGGCCGCCGACCGTCGCGGCGACCGCGGCGGCGGCGTCCAGACCGCGCACGAAGCGCCGCGCGGCGGCGATGTCCGGGTGCGCGGACGGGCCCGTCCCGGCGACGACCGGGGCGAGCAGCGCCCGCAGCTCGGCGACGCGCATCCACCACAGGAAGGGGGAGCCGATGACGAGGACGGGGGCGTCGCCGCGCGCCCCACCGGCACGGACGGGCCGAGGGAGCCGTGAGAGACCCCGGAAGGGGGAGGCGTGCGCCCGGTCCTCCAGCCAACTGTCGCAGTCGGGCGTCAGGGCTATGGCCGAGGGCGCCGGCACGTCCATCCGGTCGGCGAGGTCGCGTATCAGGCGGTACAGGTCGGGGGCGGCGCTCTCCTCGATCTGCACCGTGGGGCTGACCGCCGGACGCGCCCGCGCGATCACGGCCGCCACCCAGGCCGCCGCGGCGAGCACCGGCAGGGCGACGGCGACGGCCGCCCAGCGGGCCGCGTCCCAGCCGTCGCCGAGTCGGCCGGTGATCCCTCCCGCGATCAGGACGGCGGCCACCGCGGCGGGCAGCAGCGCGGCGCCCAGCGCGGTGCCCCGCACCCGCAGGACCGCCAGCGCGTGGTCGCGCGCCGAGCGTGTGCCCATCTCCGGTACTGCCACGAGTCCGCTCACCCCCTTGCCGATCCCCCCGCGCCTGTCACTCCCCCACTGTGGCACCGGCAACCGACATCGCAATGTGCGGTGGGCCACTTGCCGGAGCCGTCCGCGGGAACCCTAGTTGGACCCCGCACAAGCGTCAGCCGGTTGAGAAAGTGGTCACCCGATGGAATGGCTTTGGGCAGAGCCGGGTGTGTGGGCGCGCGTGTCGGAGGCGGCCGGTCACGCCTCCTTGGCGGCCTCGGCCGCGATGTCGTTGCGGTGGTGCGAACCGGCCAGCCGGATGCGGGACACGGCCCGGTAGGCCCGCTCGCGCGCCTGCTCCAGGTCGGCGCCGGTGGCCGTGACGGACAGGACCCGGCCACCCGCGCTGAGCACCCGTCCCTCCTCGTCGCGCCGTGTGCCGGCGTGCAGGACGTACGCGGTGGGGGCGTCCTGTTCGGCGACCTCCTCCAGCCCCTCGATCGGGTCGCCCGTACGGGGGGCGGCGGGGTAGCCCTCGGAGGCGATCACGACCGTGACGGCCGCGTCGTCGCTCCAGCGCAGTGGCGGGAACTCCGCCAGCCGTCCGGTGGCCGCCGCGTACAGCAGGCCCGACAGGGGGGTCTTCAGGCGGGCCAGGACGACCTGGGTCTCCGGGTCGCCGAAACGGGCGTTGAACTCCACCACGCGCACCCCGCGCGAGGTGAGCGCGAGCCCGGCGTAGAGCAGCCCGGAGAAGGGGGTGCCGCGGCGGCGCATCTCGTCCACGGTGGGCTGCAGGACGGTGCCCAGCACCTCGTCGGCCAGTCCGGGGTCGGCCCAGGGCAGCGGCGAGTAGGCGCCCATGCCGCCGGTGTTGGGGCCCTCGTCGCCGTCGTGGGCGCGCTTGAAGTCCTGGGCGGGCCGCAGCGGCACGACGCACTCGCCGTCGGTCACGGCGAACAGGGAGACCTCGGGGCCGTCGAGGAACTCCTCGATCACCACACGGCCCTCGCTCTCGTCCACGCCGCAGGCCAGGGCGTGCGCGCGGGCGGCGTCGAGGTCGGAGGTGACGACGACGCCCTTGCCCGCGGCCAGGCCGTCGTCCTTGACGACGTACGGGGGGCCGAAGGCGTCGAGGGCCTCCTCGACCTCCTCGGGGGTGGTGCACACGTACGAGCGTGCCGTGGGCACCCCGGCGGCGGCCATGACCTCCTTGGCGAACGCCTTGGAGCCCTCCAGCCGGGCGGCCTCGGCCGACGGGCCGAAGACGGCGATGCCGCGCTCGCGCACGGCGTCGGCCACCCCGGCGACGAGGGGGGCCTCGGGCCCCACGACGACGAGGTCGACCCGCAGCTCGGCGGCCAGGTCGGCGACGGCGGCGCCGTCGAGCGCGTCGACCGTGTGCAGGGTCGCCGTCTCCGCGATGCCGGCGTTGCCGGGCGCGCAGTGCAGCGAGGTGACGTCGGGATCGAGGGACAGAGAGCGGCACAGGGCGTGTTCGCGGGCGCCGCTGCCGATGACGAGGACCTTCACGCCCTGCACCCTATCCGCCCGGAGTCCCCCTTCCGGCGGCCCTTCTCGGCCCCCGCCGCAGGGTCCCGGACGGCGGTGCTCACCCGTTCGGGGTAGTGGAGGCGGCCTTGTATACCCAATCGGGAGCCACGTATGGGCGGAAATACCGCGAAGGCGGCGGCACCTCCCACTTTTGGGGGTAGGAAGGGGCTTCGAGCGGCCCGTGAACGGGTCCGCCGAGTGAGGGCTTTGTATGGGAGTGGCGGGTGAGTCAGCCGGAAATGCGGCCCGAGACGGGCGGCACGGGGCGGGGCGGGCGGAGGTACCTGCGGAGGGACCTCCTCGGGCGGCCTTTCCCCTTGGGAGATTGGGGAGAGCCCGCCGAGCGGCTGGACGAGCTGTTCCGGTGGGCCGAGGAGGGGGCCCTCGAAATCGCGGAGTGGTACCTGGCCGACCGGGTGTGGAAGCGCCGGGGCGCCCGGGCGCTGCGGGTGGGGACGGCCCTGGGGCTGGCCGCCGGGGGCGCCCTGCCGCTGTTGGAGCTGACCGGCGCGGTGCCGGGGGCGGCCGTGTGGTCCTTCCTGGCGCTGCTGGGGGCCGCCGTGTGCGCCGGGTGCGACCGCTGGTTCGGCCTGACCTCGGGCTGGATGCGGGACGTCGCCACCGCGCAGGCCGTGCAGCGGCGGCTGGAGGTGCTCCAGTACGACTGGGCGTCGGAGTGCGTGCGGGAGGTGCTGGGGCCCACCGAGGGCACGGCGAGCGAGGCCGCGGAGCGGTGCCTGGGGGTGCTGCGGCGGTTCACCGAGGACGTGACGGAGCTGGTGCGGGGCGAGACCGCCTCCTGGATGGTGGACTTCCGGTCCGGTCCGGCGCCGTTGCACACCCAGTCGCTGACCGCGTCCTCCTGGGCGCCGCGCGCCGGGAACGCCGCGCAGCCGTCCCGCTTCCCGCTTCCGCCGGGCGTGCGTCCGAGCATGCCTCGGCAGCGGCCTCCGGAGGGGCCGCGGTGAGGCGTCGGCGCCGGTCCGGTCCCGCCGGTCGCTCCGCTAGCTGAAGACGATCATGGAGCCCTGCGCCAGGCTCCGGGTGGCCGCGGCGTGGAGCCCCAGCCAGACGTGGCGCTCCCGTGCGAAGGGCCCGCCGTCGTACGCGATCGGGGCCGCGGGCTCCTCCAGTTCCGTGGGCCGGGTCGGCGGCGCCGGGGCGGGCGGCGGGTTGAAGGGGTCGATGCCCAGGCTGGGTGCCACCGCCTCCAGTTCGCGCAGCAGCCCGTGACTGGAGCCCAACGGGCCGCCGCCGGCGAGGAGTTCGTCGTCGGAGAGCGGGTGGGCGAAGTCGACCGGGACGTACGCGCCGGCGTGGTCGTAGTGCCAGACCAGGTGCGACTGTTGGGCCGTGGGGGCGAACATCTCCAGCAGCCGCTCGTACTCGTCGCCGAGTTCGTCGATCGGGGTGACCTCCAGTCCGCAGAGCCGGAGCAGGTGGGCGCGGCGCAGGAAGTGCAGCGCCTCGTAGTCGAAACCCGCGACGGGGGCCACGTCGCCCGAGAGTCCGGGCATGTAGCCGTAGACGGGGACGGGCGGCAGGCCGGCGGCGTTCAGTGCCTTGTCGTACGCCGCGAGTTCCTCGGCGAAGGGGTTGTCGGGGCTGTGGCAGAGCACGTCGACGAGTGGCACCAGCCAGAGGTCACAGGCCAAGGTCGCTCCCATGCGGCGATCGGTACGCCGGTCGATACGGCGGTCGGTACGGCGGTCATCACAACGGTCGGAACAGCGTAGTGCCGTTCAGCCGAGCTTTTCGACGAGCGCGAGGCAGTGCTCGTTGTGCGCGGCGACGATGCGTTCGGCCGCGGCGACGTCCCGGCGCTCCACCGCGTCGACCAGTTCGCGGTAGTCGGCCCAGAGCGAGCCCCGCAGACCGGGCTGTGCGCGCAGGTGCGGCACGGCGAAGACCCAGCACTGCACCCGCAGCCGGTCGAGGAACTCGGATACGTAGGGGTTGCCGACCAGATCGCCCAACTCCCGCCAGAACCGCAGGTCGTAGCCGATGAGCACGTCCAGGTCGCCGGCGAGCACGGCGCGCTCGGCGGACTCGGCGCGGCGGCGCACGGAGGCGAGCCGTTCGTCGCCGGGCTCCGGCGGCACCAGGGACGAGGGCCGGCGGAAGACGCCCTCGGTGACCAGGACACGTGCCTCCACCATGGCCCGGTAGTCCTCGCGGGTGAACACGTGGACGCGGAATCCGCGGTGCTGCTCCACGTCCAGCAGGCCCTGCGCGGACAGGTCGACGAGCGCCTCGCGCACGGGGGTCGCGGAGACCCCGTACTGCTCGGCGATCTCCTTGACGGTGAAGCCCTTGCCCGCCGGAAGCCGTCCGGCGAGCACCTCGTCGCGCAGCGCGTCCGCGATCTGCGCGCGTAGCGTGCTGCGCTGGATCACGGGCGCCTCCTCACGGTCCCGGACGCCCGGGTGCCGACGCCGTCGTTCATCCGCACCCCCAATCTCTCGGCCCCCACATGTCAGGGGGCAAGACTAGCCTCCTTTGATTGACAGCATGCTGTCCAAGTGACAGGATGTTGTCATACCGACCGGGCGCCCGCCCGAGGAGGAATCATGGACCGCAAGACCGTGCACGTCGCCGTCTACGACACGTTCGCCGACTGGGAGTTCACCTACGCGACCACCGCCCTGACCGGCGCCGGGTACCGGATCGTGTACGTCGGCGAGAGCGGCGAACCGGTGATCTCCATGGGTGGGATGCGGGTGACGCCCACCCTGTCCGTCGTCGACCTGCGGCCCGACGGCAGCGCGCTGCTGATCCTGCCCGGAGCGGATGCGTGGGAGCGGGTCCTGCCGCCCTTCGCCTCCGCGGCCCGCGATTTCCTCGCCGCCGGCGTGCCCGTCGCGGCGATCTGCGGGGCCGTGACGGGACTGGCCGCGCAGGGCCTGCTCGACGACCGCCCCCACACGGGCGCGGCGGCCGAGGCACTGGCCGCCACCGGCTACCGGGGCGGCGGGCACTACCGCGAGGCCGACGCGGTCACCGACGGGGACCTGATCACCGCCGGTCCCACCGAGCCGGTCGCGTTCGCCCGCGAGATCCTCGCCCGCCTGGACGTGTACCCGCCCGAGGTGCGCGACGCCTGGTTCCGACTCTTCCGGCACTCCGACGCCGCGGCGTACCGGGTACTGGCGGCCCACGAGGAGGCCGCCGGCGGGAACCCGGTGGCCGAGGCCCACGGCGCGCACCCTTCGGGCGGGGCCGCGTGAGCGCTCCGGAGTCGCTGTCGGGCACGGCGTTGGCCGTCTTCCGGCTCAACGGGCAGTTCCTCTCCGTCGCCGAGCGGCTGGCCCGTCCCGCCGGGCTGACCGCCACCTGGTGGCAGGTGCTCGGCGCGGTGCTGCGCGAGCCGCTGCCGGTGGCCGGGGTGGCCCGCGCCATGGGCATCACCCGGCAGAGTGTGCAGCGGGTGGCCGATCTGCTGGTCGAGCGCGGTCTCGCCCGGTACGTGCCCAATCCCGCGCACCGCCGCGCCAAGCTGCTCACCCCCACCGAGGAGGGCCGGGCGGCGATCGAACGGATCGCCCCGGGGCACGCGGAGTTCGCCGCGCGGCTGAGCGAGGCGCTGGGCGGCGAGAAGGGCTTCGCCGAGGTGCGCGAGGCGCTGGAGCGGCTGTCGAAGGCGCTGGACGCGGTGGGCCCGCCGGACGGGTGAGGCGGCCGGGCCGGCGCTCCGGCTCCGGCCCCGGATCCGGCTCCCACTCCGGGGAAGCGGGAACGGACGAGGGGGCCGCGCCGTCGTGTACGGCGCGACCCCCTCGTCCGTTTCGCTCGTTCCGTCCGTCAGCAGTCGGCGGAGGATCGGCGGAGGATCAGAGGAACGAGTTGATCTGGATGGTCTCGTCCCGGCCCGGACCGACGCCGATGGCGGAGATCGGCGCGCCCGACATCTCCTCCAGCGCCTTGACGTAGGCCTGCGCGTTCTTCGGCAGGTCCTCGAAGGTCTTGGCCTCGGAGATGTCCTCCGACCAGCCCGGCAGCATCTCGTAGATCGGCTTGGCGTGGTGGAAGTCGCTCTGGTTGTAGGGCAGCTCCTCCACCCGCCGGCCGTCGATCTCGTACGCGACGCACACCGGAATCCGCTCCCAGCCGGTGAGGACGTCCAGCTTGGTGAGGAAGAAGTCGGTGAGTCCGTTGACGCGGGTGGCGTACCGGGCGATCACCGCGTCGAACCAGCCGCAGCGCCGGTCGCGGCCCGTGGTGACGCCGCGCTCGCCGCCGATCTGCCGCAGCTTCTCCCCGTCCTCGTCGAACAGCTCCGTCGGGAAGGGACCGGCGCCCACCCGCGTGGTGTACGCCTTGAGGATGCCGATGACCCGGTTGATCCTGGTCGGGCCGACGCCCGCGCCGGTGCAGGCACCGCCGGCGGTCGGGTTGGAGGAGGTCACGAACGGATAGGTGCCGTGGTCCACGTCGAGCAGCGTGCCCTGGCCGCCCTCGAAGAGGACGACCTTGCCCTCGTCGAGGGCGTTGTTGAGGACCAGCGTGGTGTCGCAGACGTAGCCCCCGATCCGCTCCGCGTAGCCGAGCAGCTCCTCGACGACCTGCTCGGCCAGGATGGCGCGACGGTTGTAGAGCTTGGCGAGGATCTGGTTCTTCTGGTCGAGGGCGGCCTCGACCTTCTGCCGCAGGATCGACTCGTCGAACAGGTCCTGGACGCGGATGCCCACCCGGTTGATCTTGTCCGCGTACGTCGGACCGATGCCGCGTCCGGTGGTGCCGATCTTCCGCTTGCCCAGGAAGCGCTCGGTCACCTTGTCCATCGTCGTGTGGTACGGCGTGATCAGGTGCGCGTTTCCGCTGATGAGCAGCTTGGAGGTGTCGACACCGCGCTCGGCGAGCCCGCTCAGTTCGGAGAGCAGGACCGCCGGGTCCACGACGACGCCGTTGCCGATGACCGGAGTGCACTCCGGGGAGAGGATGCCGGAGGGGAGCAGGTGCAGCGCGTACTTCTGGTCACCGACGACGACCGTGTGGCCGGCGTTGTTGCCGCCCTGGTATCGCACCACGTAGTCCACCGAGCCACCGAGCAGATCGGTGGCCTTTCCCTTGCCCTCATCACCCCACTGAGCGCCGAGCAGCACAAGTGCGGGCACAGGCGTACACCCCTTCCCGTCGGGGCATGTCCAACGTGCGTGTCGGCCACGCGCCGTCCAAGAACCGTCGGACCGGTGCCCCGAATCGACGAAGCCCCTGGCGCAACAGCGACACAGGGGCTCTTGCACCGAGAGATTACCGGACTCCTCCGACGGGAGGCGAACGCGACAGCCCCGCTCACGCCACCCGTCCCCGTCGGTCCCGTCGAATTCCCGCCCGCTCCTCCCCTGACGTCCCCCGCCATCCCCCTGACATCCCCCCGTCGAATTTCAGCCATTTCCCATCGGCCCCCGCCATGGACGACCCCGAGGAAGGACCGAACCGAGGTGCCGGTTCCGCATCCACTGCTCGTGCTCATCGACCCGCTCGCCCGCCGTACGGACGGGGAATCCGTACGGATCGCCAGGGACGTGCTGTGCGCGGGGGCCCCGGGGGTGAAACTGTCCCTGCCGGACAGCCCCGAGGAGGCCGCACGCGCCCTGGCCCGCAGAGGCCGCAGGCATCCGGTGGTCGTCGGGGACGACCGGGCGCTGCTGCGCGCGGTGCGGCTGCTGCACAGGGAGCGCGAGCTGCCGGACTGCGCGCTGTCCGTCGTCCCGGTGGGGCGGCCGAAGTCGGTCGCGCTGGCCGGGTCGCTGGGGGTGCCGCTGGACGCCGTCCGGGCGGCTCGGACGGTGCTGGACGGGGCGGAGCGACGGTTCGACCTGCTGATAGACGACAGCGGCGGTGTGGTGCTGGGGGGCCTGCGCATCCCGCCGGTGCGGGAGCGCACGGAGCGCGGGCCGCTGCACCGCTACCGCTCCCTGGTCCGCACCCTGACCCGTCCCGCGCCGGACCCGCAGGCCCCGCGGTTGCGGGTGGAGGCGGACGGGGTGCTGCTCGCCGACCTCGACCGTCCGGTGGAGGGCGTCTCCGTCGCGCCGGGCGGCGGCCTCGCGGACGTGGTGGTGCGGCAGCGTTCGACGCCCGATCCGGTGCGGGCCCGGGCCCGGACGGTCACGGTCTCCGGGACGTACTTCCGCTACCGCGCCGACGCGGTGGTCTCCGGCCCCGTCCACACCCGCACCTGGACGGCCCACCCCTCGGCCCTGCGGCTGACCGTCCCGGCCGATCCGGCCGTCCCGCAGCAGCGGTCCGCGCCGGCCACGTCCTGACGGCCCGCGGCCCCAAGGGCTCAGTGGCCCAGGGGGGCTAAGGGGGCTCAGGGGGCTCGGGGGCTCAGGGAGAGGACACGGGGCCGTCGTGAATCCCCCGGCCGGCGGCGCGGAGGGCGTCGCGGTGGGCGTACCAGCGGTCCATCATCCCGGCGAGTTCGCCCTTCATGAACGCGAAGAACTCCATCGTCTCCGTCAGCCGCCGTCCCGCCGGGGCGTCGGGGCCGACGACCTGGGCACCGCGCTCGAAGATGGTGATCCAGCGGTTCAACAGCGCGCCGCGGTCGGCGACCGCCTCGTACCAGGTGTCCGTGTAGACGCGGTAGCGCTCGCGGCGCGAGCCGGGCTCCCGTTCGCGGACGACCAGGTGCATCTGGGAGAGGTAGCGGATGGCGCCGGAGACGGCGGCCGGGCTGATCCGGAGGCGCTCGGAGAGTTCCGCCGAGGTGAGCGCGCCGGAGTCCTGGACCAGCAGGCAGACGAAGACGCGCGCGGCCATCCGCTGCATGCCCGCCTCGGCCATTTCGGCGGCGAAGCGCTCGACGAACTCGGCGACCTCCGGGTAGTAGGGTTTCGTGACGTTTTCTCTCGGTTTCTCCACCTCTCCCGAATATCCCGGATCCCTGGGGTGTGCCGGGTCCCTCGGCTCTCCCGTCCTGCTCGGCTGTCCACTCACCATCACACGATCATCCCCCGGGCCGTGGAATCTCGTTCGCATCGACCATTTTCTAACTTCACAAGTTTCTGAAGTAAGTGTAATTTCGCCATCATGACCACGGCAACCACAGCCATCTCGGTGTCCGGCCTCGTCAAGACCTTCGGCCGGACCCGTGCGCTCGACGGCCTCGACCTGAAGGTCGAGACCGGCGAGGTGCACGGGTTCCTCGGCCCCAACGGCGCGGGGAAGTCCACCACCATCCGCGTCCTGCTCGGACTGTTGCGCCCCGACGGCGGCACCGCCCGCCTCCTGGGCGGCGATCCCTGGCGCGACGCCGTCGAGCTCCACCGGCGCCTGGCGTACGTCCCCGGTGACGTCACCCTCTGGCGCAACCTCTCCGGCGGCGAGGTCATCGACCTCTACGGACGGCTGCGCGGCGGGCTCGACCGCCGGCGCCGCGACGACCTGCTGGAGCGCTTCGAGCTGGACCCGACCAAGAAGGGCCGCACGTACTCCAAGGGCAATCGTCAGAAGGTCGCCCTGGTCGCCGCCCTCGCCTCCGACGTCGAACTGCTGATCCTGGACGAGCCGACCTCCGGCCTCGACCCGCTCATGGAGGGCGTCTTCCGGGACTGCGTCGCCGAGGAGCGCGAGCGCGGCCGGACGGTGCTGCTCTCCAGCCACATCCTCAGCGAGGTCGAGGCGCTGTGCGACCGGGTGAGCATCATCCGCAAGGGCGTCACCGTCGAGAGCGGCTCCCTCGCCGACCTGCGGCACCTGACCCGCACGTCCATCAGCGCCGAACTGGCGGGCGAACCGGGCGAGCTCGCCGACCTGCCCGGTGTGCACGACCTGTCCGTCCAGGGCAGGCGGGTGCGGCTCCAGGTGGACACCGACAAGCTGGACGGCGTGCTGCGCCGGCTCGGCGAGGCCGGCGTCCGCAGCCTGACCAGCACCCCGCCCACCCTGGAGGAGCTGTTCCTGCGGCACTACCAGGACGAGACGGTCGCCGGCGCCGGCGAGGGCGCGGACGAGAAGGTCGTGGCGTCATGACCGCCGCCACCCACCCCACGACCGCCGCGCTCCGCGGCGGCCTCCGCCACGAGCTGACCGGCACCGGGACGCTGCTGCGGCTCGCGCTGCGCCGCGACCGCGTGCTGATCCCGGTGTGGGCGGTGCTGCTCGCCACCCTCGCCGCACAGAGCGCCGTCGCCGTCGCCGAGTTCTATCCCACCGCCGCCGAACGCGCCCAGGTGGCCGAGTCGTCGAACGCCAACAGCTCGATCCGCGCCCTGTACGGCCCGGTCTTCGGCCACTCCCAGGGCGCGCTCTCCGTCTGGGAGCTGCTCACCATGGGCACCGTGCTCACCGCCATCGTGAGCATGGTCGTGGTGGTGCGGCACACCCGTGAGGAGGAGGAGACCGGCCGCCAGGAGATGATCTCCTCGGCGGTGGTCGGCCGTCGTGCCCCGCTCACCGCCGCGCTGCTGGCCGCCGCGGTCGCCGACGCCGCCATCGCCGCCCTGGTCTCCCTCGCCCTGATCGGCACCGGGCTGCCCGCCGCGGGCTCGTTGGCGACGGGACTCGCGATCGGCTGCGCGGGACTCGTCTTCGCCTCGTTCGCCGCCCTGGCCGCCCAGTTCACCGAGAGCGCCCGGCTCGCCAAGGGGCTGACGGGCGCCGCGCTCGGCGCCGCGTTCGTGCTGCGCGCGGCCGGCGACTCCGGCACGGCGGACGGCTCCTCGCCCCTGGCCTGGCTCTCCCCGCTGGGGTGGGCGCGCAACGTCCGGCCGTTCGCCGACGAACGCTTCCTCGTCCTGCTGCTGCCCCTGGCCCTGGCCGTGGTGGCGACGGCCGCGGCGTACGAGTTGGCCGGGCGGCGCGACATCGGCGCCGGCTTCCTGGCCACCCGCCCCGGCCCCGCCGAGGGCCGGATCGCCGGCCCGTACGGGCTGGCCTGGCGGCTCCAACGGGGTTCGCTGCTGGGCTGGAGCGTCGGTTTCGTGCTGGCGGGGTTGGCATTCGGCGGCATGGTCGACGGCGCGGGCGACCTGCTCGGGGACAACGAGCAGAGCCGCCGGATCATCGAACGGATGGGCGGGGCGGAGGGCATCACCGACGCCTTCCTTGCCGCCCTGGCCGGGCTGTTCGGCATGATCGCCGCCGTCTACGCGGCGGGCGCGGTGCTGCGGATGCGCGGCGAGGAGACCTCCGGACGCGCCGAACCCGTCCTCACCGGGGCGCTGTCCCGACCGCGCTGGGCGGCCGGCCACCTGCTGATCGTCTTCGTCGGATCCGTCGTCCTGCTCGCCCTCGCCGGTCTGGGCATGGGCGCGAGCCACGCCCTGACCGCCGGGGAACCGGGCGCGGTGGGACGGGTCGTCGTCGCGACGCTGGCGCAGACGCCCGCGGTGTGGCTGCTCGCCGGGGTGACGGTGCTGATCTTCGGGGTTCTCCCCCGGTTGAGCGCGGTGGCGTGGGCGCTGGTCACCGGTGTGCTCGTCATCGGCTGGATCGGCCCGACGCTGGAGTTGCCGCAGTGGGTCATGAACCTCACCCCGTTCACCCACCTGCCCAAGCTGCCGGGCGGGGAGGCGACCGCGGCCCCGTACCTGTGGCTGTCGCTGTTCGCGGTCGCGGCGACGGCGGTCGGGCTCGCCACGTTCCGCCGCCGGGACATCGGCTGACGGACCCGGCCGGTGCGCCCGGCCGGGCGCGGCCGGCGGCGGGCGCGGCCGGCGGCGGGCGGCCGGGCATTGGTCCGGACGGCGCACCCTCGTCATCCGCCCGCACCCGCTGGAGGTGCGAGGCGGCGGGAACGCTGCTCGCATGGGGGCGACACCACGTACGGCGTCGCGGACGGCGCCACAGACGTCGGACCGGCACGTCGCAGGAGGTCGCCCTGCCATGCAGACTCCGCACTCCCGGCGGTCGACGCGGCCCCCACGGTGCCGCGGCCGTTCCCTCCCCACCACCGCGGTCGCCGCGGCCCTGGTCCTGGTGGCCGCCGTCCCGGCCGCCGCGGACGACGGCCCGAGCGGGCCGGGGAGCGGCCCCGAACTCGTCCTCAGCCCCCACGGCGGCGACGGTGCCCCGGCCGTGAGGGTGCGCGCCGTGTGCGAGGACGGCGGCTCCGGCGGGGTCGTCTCCTCACCCGCCTTCGAACGGACCGTCGGCCTCGAACGGACCGGCGAGGGCGGGCCGGACGGGGAGAGACGGGCCGTCGCCACCCTGCGACCGGGGCTTCCCGTGGGCCACAGCTACCCCGTGGTCGCCGTCTGCGGCACCGGGGAACCGCTCTCCACGTCGTTCCTCCACACCGGCGCGCGGGGTCCGGCCCGGTCCTCGTCGGACGGGTTCCCCTGGGGGCAGGCCGTCGGCGGGGCCGTCCTCGTGGGGCTGGCCTGCCGCGGCCTGCCGGCCCTGCGCCGGCGACGTCCGCGTCCGGTGCGGAGCCGGGTGCGCCTCATGTGACGGGCCGACGGGCCGACGGGCCGACGGCACGGCCCGGTGCCGTCCGGGGGCGGTCAGCGCCGTGCGGTGATGCGGTCCTCCTGGAGCGCCGTCAGGCGCAGCACCACCAGGATCGCCAGAACCGTGGCGGGGACCGCCAGGAGGTCGAGCATGAGCGAGAGGGCCACGGTGCCCTCCGCGTCCTCGACGGTGGCGGCCTCGTACCAGAGCTCGTGGTTGAGGACACCGCCGACCAGGCCGATCAGCCACAGCGTCCACCAGCCGTTGAGCAGGCCGCGGTTGCTGCTCTGCCGGGGGCCGTACCAGGTGGTCCGGGTGGAGGTGGGATCGCTGTGGTCGCAGATGTCGTTCATGATCTGCTTGGGCATGAAGAAGCAGACCACCGGCACGAGCCAGGAGCCGATCGCCCAGCCCGGGGCGTGGCGGATCTGCCCGGGGGCGAACGCCTCGGCGTTCATCCGGACCCGCCAGAACCACACCAGCCACAGCACGACCACCGGGAGGCCGAACAACCCGCCCAGGAACGTCATCACGTCGCTGGTCACCACCAGCGACTCGTAGTCCAGGGCGGGGTCGGCGAGGCTGTTCGACGTCAGCGCCTCCAGTTCGTCGTAGAGACGGACGTGGACGACGAACTGGACCAGCGTGCACAGCAGCAGCGCGCTCAACGCCGCGCACAGCGCGAGGGACAGTCCGCGCGCCGAGCGCGCCATCCCCGGTCGGGCGCCGGCCGCGGCCGGATAGGGCGCGGTGACCCCGGGCGGAGGCGTGGAGTTCCACGGCCGGCCGGCTCCCCCGTACGGCCCCGCGACCGGTCCGTTGAGCGGGCCACCGACCGGTCCGTTGAGCGGACCGTTGATCGGGGCGGTGACCGGAACCGACGACGGGTACGAGGGCGGGGGCGGTGTGGACGGCATGCCCATCCCGGTGAACCCCCCAGGGCCGCCGGCCGGTGCGGGCGGCGGTGTGGCCGTGCCCGCCGCGGCGGAGGGCCCGAACGCGCCGGCCGAGGTGGCGTCGGGGTCCTCGCTGTCCAGGAGCCGGACGGCGTGCCGGCCGAGCTGGGCCAGCACCTCACCGGGCAACCAGGTGCCGCCCCGTGGAACGTGGGCCTCGATACGGGCCGCGAGGTCGTCCAACGTGGGCCGGTCGGCCGGGTTCTTGGCCAGGCAGCCCGCCACCAGTTCCCGCAGCGTCCCGGTCAGGCCGCTCAGGTCCGGCGCCTCCTCGGCGATGCGGAACAGCAGCGCGTGGAAGCCGCTGTCGGCCGTTCCGAACGGCATCCGCCCGGTCGCGGCGTAGGCGAGCACCGTGCCCAGGCAGAAGACGTCACTGGCCGGCTCGACGCGCTCGCCGCGCACCTGCTCGGGCGACATGAACCCCGGCGAGCCGATGACCGCGCCGGTCTGGGTCAGCCCGCCGGAGGTGACGGAGTCCAGGGCGCGGGCGATGCCGAAGTCGATCACCTTCGGACCGTCGATGGTGACCAGCACGTTCGACGGCTTCAGATCGCGGTGGACCAGCCCCGCGCCGTGGATCGCCCGCAGCGCCTCGACCAGTCCGGCGGCCAGCGCGTACACCGTGTGCTCCGGCAGCGGGCCGTAGTCCTCGTCCACCACCGTCTGGAGGGACGGGCCGGCGATGTAGCCGGTGGCCACCCACGGCGTCTCGGCGTCGGTGTCGGCGTCCAGCACCGGCGCCGTCCACTCGCCGCCGACCCGCCGGGCGGCGGTGACCTCCTTGGCGAAGCGCTCGCGGAAGGCGGGTTGGCGGGCCAGCTCCTCCTGAACGACCTTCACCGCGACCGTACGGCCGCGTTCGGAGCGGGCCAGGTAGACCCGGCCCATGCCGCCGGCCCCCAACCTGCCCAACAGTCGGTACGCGCCCACCCAGCGCGGATCCCCGTCCCCCAGTGGTTCCATCGCGCGCGGCTCCTCCCCGTTCACCTCGTCCGTCGAGAATAGAGGTGTGCACGCACGTTGTTGACGACGGCAACCGATCCGTGACCGGTTCCCCCGTCCCGGCCCGTCCCAGGCAGCCGGAGGCGGCGACCGGAGGTGACGGCCGGAGGAGGCGGCTCAGCCGCCGGGGGTGACGAGCCCCGACTCGTACGCGAAGACGGCCGCCTGGGTGCGGTCGCGCAGCCCCAACTTCACCAGCACCCGGCTGACATGGGTCTTCACCGTGGACTCGGCGACGACGAGCCGGTCGGCGATCTCGCCGTTGGACAGGCCCTGCGCGACCAGCGCCAGGACCTGCGTCTCCCGCTCGGTCAGGTCCCCGACGCGCTCCATCAGCGGGGCGCGCGGCCCGGCGACCGAGGACAGCCGGGAGAACTCCACGATCAGTCGCCGGGTTACCGTCGGCGCGAGCAGCGCGTCGCCGCCCGCCACCGTCCTTACTCCGTGGGCGAGTTGGCGTGCGGAGGCGTCCTTGAGGAGGAAGCCGCTCGCCCCCGCGCGCAGCGCCTGGTAGACGTACTCGTCCAGGTCGTAGGTGGTCAGGATCAGCACGCGGGTGGGGAGACTGGCGGCGCAGATCTCACGGGTGGCCTCCAGGCCGTTGAGCCGGGGCATCCGAATGTCCATCAGCACGACGTCCGGGACGAGTTCGACGACCTTCTCCACCGCCTCGCGCCCGTCGACCGCCTCCCCGACGACCTCGATGTCCGGCTGGGCGTTCAGCAGGACGGAGAAGCCCTCGCGGACCATCATCTGGTCATCGACGATCACCACCCGCACGGGCGTCCCGGCCCCTTCCGTCGGGGGGTTCAGCACTCCGTCCCCCCGTCGGTCCCCCCGTCGGTCCCTCGCGCCTCCGGCTCCACCGGCAGGAACGCCTCCACCGCGAAACCACCGTCGTCCGTCGCCTCCGCGGTCAGCTCGCCGCCGAGCATCGCCACCCGCTCCCGCATCCCCAGCAGACCGTGCCCGGCGCCCGAGGACGCCGTGGCGGCCTCCGTGGGCGGGCCGTTGACGATCCGCAGACCCAACCCCACCGGGACGTGGCCCAGTTCGACGCGGGCGCTCGCGCCGGGCGCGTGGCGCAGGGTGTTGCTCAGCGCCTCCTGCACGATGCGGTACGCGGACAGTTCCACGCCCTGCGGCAGCGTCCGCACGCTCCCGGTGGTGACCGCCTCCACCTCCAGCCCGGCACGGCGCACGTTGGCCAGCAGGTCGTCCAGGTCTGCGAGGGTGGGCTGCGGGGCCTCCGGGCCCCACCCGTCCAGGTCGGCGGGGAGGTCGGCGCGGACGACGCCCAGGACGCGGCGGAGTTCGGTCAGGGCGGTGACGGCGTTCTCCCGGATGGTCGCCAGGGCCGTCACCAGCTCCTCGGGCGGGTTCTTCACCCGGTAGGGGGCCGCCTCCGCCTGGATGGCGACGACGGACATGTGGTGGGCGACCACGTCGTGCAGTTCGCGGGCGATGGTGGTGCGCTCCTCCAACAGCGTCCGGCGGGACCGTTCCTCCGCCACCACCGCCACCTGCTCGACGACCTCCCGGCGCGACTCGCGCCAGCCGCGCACCAAGAGCAGGAGAACGAGGGCGATCCCGGAGAGCATCCCCATGGCGACGACGGCCGTCTGATCTCCCCGAGAGGCCAACACGGAGATGAGCCAACCGGCCAGGACGGTCGTCCCCCACAGGTGGGCCGCCACCCGCGGCCGGGAACGGGCGGCCACGACCAGCACCAGAGCCAGGTGCGCGACGAAGGCGGAGCCCGTCCACGGCCAGACGGCCCCGGAGCCGCCGGTGAACAGCGCCGTGAAGGACAGGCCCGCGAGCGACAGCCAGAACGCCCCGATCGGCCGGAAGAGCGCCAGGACCAGGGGCGCCCCGAGGAACAGAGCCCGGACGAGCGCGAGCACGCCGTCGTGGTAGTTGTCGACCACCTCGATGAACATCAGCAGCAGCGCCAGACCGGCGATGGCCAGGTGCGGCAGCCGACGGGCGTGATCGCGCACGGCCTCGGGCAGCCGGCGCGGCAGCCGGTGGTCCTCGGGCAGCGGCGGCAGCGGGCGGAACGCGAAGGCCCCGGTGAGCAGGTCCTCGCGCAGCCCGCGCAGGGTGTCGCGGACCATTCCCAGCTCGGTGCGCGGCTCGGCGGCGGGGGCGGCCGACGGGATCGTCTTCGTCGTCGTCTCGGTCACGGCAACGAGCTTAGGGAGCGCGTGCGTCCCGGTCGTCCGCCCGCGGTCGCATCCTCGGGCGTCCTCCTCGAGTACTACGCGTCCGGATGCCGCGCGGGACCCCGGGCGTCCACGACCCGTGCCGCCAGCCGTGCGAAGGCGGCCGTGCCGGGGGTGACGGGCGCGTAGTGGCCGGTGCCGGGCAGCTCGACCAGCCGGGCGCCACGGGCGGCGGCGTAGCGGCGGGACAGCTCGACGGGCACGTCCGCGTCCTCGGTGCCGTGGAGCAGCACCACGTCGACCGCCTCCGGGTCCGGCGGCGGCAGCCGCATCGGGTCGGCCTCGGGCAGCAGGGACTCGACGCGCTCCGCCCCGCCCAGCAGTTCGGCGACCGCGCCTTTGCTCAGGCCCAGTTCGTGGGCGCGGGCGAGGTCGGCGACCGGGGCGACGGCGACGACCGTCCCGGTGACCGCCCCACGGGCCGCCGCCCACAGCGCGAGGTGGCCGCCCGCCGAGTGGCCGACCAGCGCCCGCACCTCCCCGAGTCCGGCGAGGTGCGCCAGGGCGTGCTCGACGTCGGCGGCGGTGTGCGGCCATCCGCCGCCCCCGCCGACGCGCCGGTACTCCACCAGCGCCACCCGCGCCCCGTGCCCGTCGGCCAGGGCGGCGGCGAGCGGCGAGAGGTGGGCGCGGTCGTACACCTCGCGCCAGAAACCGCCGTGCAGGACGGCCACCAGGGGCGCGTCCTCGGGGCCGTACAGGTCGATCACCTGCGAGGGGTGGGGGCCGTACCGCTCGGAGACGGACGGCGCCACCGGGGCCAGACCCAGCAGCGCCGCCTCCTCCGCCTCGTTGACGGACCCGTCGACGACCGCCACGGTCAGGCGGCGCGTTCCGTCAGCACCTCGCCCAGGACGCGGGCGGCGTGCTCGACGTCGGCGAACGACGTGTACAGCGGGGTGAAGCCGAAGCGCAGCACGTCCGGGCGGCGGAAGTCGCCCACCACCCCGCGCCGGATCAGCTCCTCCATCACCTCGCCCGCGTCCGCGCAGCGCAGCGCGACCTGGCTGCCGCGCCGGGCGTGCTCGGCCGGGGTCACGGACTCCACGCGCCCGGCGGGGACATGGGCCTCGACGCAGCGCAGGAAGAAGTCCGTCAGGGCCAGGCTCTTCTCCCGCACCGCCGCGATGTCCACGCCGTCCCAGACGGTCAGCGCCTCCTCCAGCGCCAGCATGGAGAGGATGTCCGGCGTCCCGACCCGGCCGCGCGCCGCGCCCTCGGCGGGCTCGTACTCGGGGCTCATGCCGAACGGGTCGGCGTGCGAGTTCCAGCCGGGCAGCGGCGAGTCGAAGCGCGACTGGAGGTCGCGGCGGACGTAGAGGTACGCGGGGGCGCCGGGGCCGCCGTTGAGGTACTTGTACGTGCAGCCGACCGCGAGGTCCACGCCGTGCTCGTCGAGCCCGACCGGGAGGGCGCCCGCGCTGTGGCACAGGTCCCACACGGCGTAGGCCCCGGCCTCGTGGACGGCGGCGGTGATGCCTGGCAGGTCGTGGAGCTCGCCGGTCCGGTAGTCGACGTGGTTGACCAGGACGGCGGCGGTGCGCGGACCGACGGAGCCGGGGATGCCGTCGGCGGGCAGCGCGCGGATCGCCGCGCCGGTCAGCCGGGCGGCGGAGGCGGCGATGTAGCCGTCGGTGGGGAAGGTCGTCTCGTCGACCAGCAGGTCGGTGCGGGCCGGGTTGTCCTTCCGGGCCATCCGGATCGCGGCGACGACCGCCTTGAGCACGTTGACGCTGGTGGAGTCGCCGACCACGATTTGGCCGGGCGCGGCGCCCACGAGCGGGGCGATCCGGTCGCCGACCCGCTCGGGCGCGGTCCACCAACCGGACTCGGTCCACGAGCGGATGCGCAGCCGTCCCCACTCGTGCTCCACCACCTCGGCGACGCGGGCGGGCACGGTGCGGGGCAGCGCCCCCAGGGAGTTGCCGTCGAGGTAGACGACGCGCTCGCCCTTCTCGTCCTCCAGGACGAAGTGCTCGCGCTTCCCGGCCAGTTCGTCGGCGGCGTCCAGCTTGGCCGCCTCTTCGCGCGGTTCGGTGAGCTCAGACATGACTACGGGCCGTCCACAGTTCGGGGAAGACGTTCTTGCGGGCGCGCTTCTCCAGCCACGCCACGCCCGCGGAGCCGCCGGTGCCCTGCTTGGAGCCCATCGCGCGGCGGGTGGCCACCAGATGGTCGTTGCGCCAGCGCCAGACCAGCTCGGCGACCTCGGTCAGCGCCTCGCCCAGGCGCACCAGGTCGCTGTCGGGATCGCCGGCGTAGATCCGCGCCCAGACCTCCTCCACCCGCGGGTCGGACTCGTACCGCTGGGAGACGTCACGCGTCAGGACGGACTCGGGGACGGCCTCGCCGCGGCGGGCGAGGTAGCGCAGCACCTCGTCGTACAGGCTCGGCTCGTGCAGCGCCTTCTCCAGCTCCGCGTGGGCGCGGGGGGCGCCGCGGTGCGGGACGAGCATGGACGCGGACTTCTCGCCGAGCAGGAACTCCATCCGCCGGTACATCGCGGACTGGAAGCCGGATCCCTCACCGAGGGCGCCCCGGTAGGAGTTGAACTGCGCCGGGGTCAGGTGGGCCAGCGGCTCCCAGGAGGCGTTGAGCGAGACCAGCTCGTAGGTGGAGCGCTTCAGCGCGGCCAGCGCCGTCCTCAGGTCGTCCTCGCGCAGCGCCTGGGCGGCGGTGTGCCACTCGTGGACGATGACGGTGAACCACAACTCCATGACCTGGGTGGTCACCAGGAAGGCCATCTCCCCGGGGTCGTCGGAGAGTGGGTTTTGGAGGTGGGTGAGGACGTCCGCCTTCACGTAGTCCTCGTACGGCGTGGTACCCGCGAAGTCGAGGTTCGGGTCCTCCGGGCCGACTTCGGCGGCGGCCTCGGGCGGTTGTGACGACATGCGTGGTTCTCCTTGCGCGCTCGCCCGGGGTCGCCGGGCCCTACCCGCAGATCATCGGTCCGGGTCCCGGCTACGGCAAGGGCCGGTCGGGGACCGTTGTCGAACGGTTCCCGACCGGCCCGTGGGACGGACCCGTCAGGAGAGCGTGGCCGCCGCGGTGGGCGAGCTCTCCTTCAGGAAGGTGGTGCAGCGCTCGTACTCCTCCTGCTCGCCGATGGCCTGCGCGGCGCGGGCGAGGGCGTGGAGGGCCCGCAGGAAGCCCCGGTTCGGCTCGTGCTCGAACGGGATCGGGCCGTGCCCCTTCCAGCCGTTGCGGCGCAGGGCGTCCAGGCCGCGGTGGTAGCCGGTGCGGGCGTAGGCGTAGGACTCCACCGTGCGTCCGGCGGCGTAGGCGTCGTCCGCGAGCTGTGCCCAGGCCAGGGAGGAGGCTGGGTGCTTCGCGGCGACCTCGGCGGGCGAGGTGCCCGCCGCGAGCAGCTCACGCGGCTCGGGGTCGTCGGGGAGGTGGGTCGGGGGCGGTCCCCCGAGGAGGTTCTCGTGAATGGCCATGGCCCCAGTCTGCACGGTCGCCGCCGGTGCGCGACGAGCCCGGCACCCAACGGTGCCGGGCTCGTCCGCCACAGTGGACCGGGGCCGGGCGCGCGGCGCCGCGCGCCCGGCTCCCGTCGCCGTTACTTCAGCCGGGTGCCGGTGGAGCGCAGGTTCTCGCAGGCGGTGACGATGCGCGCGGCCATGCCGGCCTCGGCGAGCTTGCCCCAGCTACGCGGGTCGTAGGTCTTCTTGTTGCCGACCTCGCCGTCCACCTTGAGCACGCCGTCGTAGTTGCGGAACATGTGGTCCGCGACCGGACGGGAGAACGCGTACTGGGTGTCGGTGTCGATGTTCATCTTGACCACGCCGTTCTCCAGCGCGGTGGCGATCTCCTGCTCGGTGGAGCCGGAACCGCCGTGGAAGACGAAGTCGAACGGGTTCTGCTTGCCGAACTTGGCGGCCACGCCCTCCTGGAGGTCCTTCAGCAGCTCGGGACGGAGCACGACGTTGCCCGGCTTGTAGACGCCGTGGACGTTGCCGAAGGAGGCGGCCAGCAGGTAGCGGCCCTTCTCGCCCAGGCCCAGCGCCTCGGCGGTGCGGATGGCGTCCTCGACGGTGGTGTACAGCTCGTCGTTGATCTCGTGGCTGACGCCGTCCTCCTCACCGCCGGTCGGGGTGATCTCGACCTCGAGGATGATCTTCGCGGCCCGCGCGGCGGCCAGCAGCTCCTGGGCGATCTCCAGGTTGTCGGCCAGGGTCTCGGCCGAGCCGTCCCACATGTGGGACTGGAAGAGCGGGTTGCGGCCCTCCTCCACGCGCTTGCGGGAGATCTCCAGCAGCGGGCGGACGTAGCCGTCGAGCTTGTCCTTGGGGCAGTGGTCGGTGTGGAGGGCGACGTTGATCGGGTACTTGTCGGCGACGACGTGCGCGAACTCCGCCAGCGCGACCGCGCCGGTCACCATGTCCTTGCTGTACTGACCGCCCAGGAACTCCGCGCCGCCCGTGGAGATCTGGATGATGCCGTCGCTCTCCGCCTCGGCGAAACCGCGCAGCGCGGCGTGGAGCGTCTGCGACGAGGTCACGTTGATGGCGGGGTAGGCGAACTTGCCGGCCTTCGCCCGGTCGAGCATCTCGTTGTAGACCTCGGGAGTTGCGATGGGCATCTGTCCGCTCCTTGATGGTGTGCGAAAAGTGTTCGGCTCTGGTGTGGGTCAACGGATCGACGTCATCGTCGTCCCCATCCTCCCAGACGGGTGCGAATGCTCCACCCCCTGCACCCCGCGGGTGCACGCCGTGGAGCGGCGGGGAGGACCGAGGCGGGTCACCGTTTCACGTGCCGCACCACCGCGGGGGCAACCCCCGCACCCCCGGCCGGACCACACAGCGTCACCGTTTCACGTGCCGCACCACCGCGGGGGCATCGCCGGGGCCGCGCCGCGTTCGACGATGACTGCCACGCCCACGACCTCCGCGCCGGCCTCCCGCAGCGCGTCGACCGCCGTGAGCACCGAGCCGCCCGTGGTGGAGGTGTCCTCGACCGCCAGCACCCGGCGGCCCACGACGTCCGGGCCCTCGACCCGGCGCTGGAGTCCATGGGCCTTGCCCTGCTTGCGGACGACGAAGGCGTCCAGCTTCCGGCCGCGCGCGGCGGCTGCGTGCAACATCGAGGTGGCCACCGGGTCGGCGCCGAGGGTCAGACCGCCCACCGCGTCGTACTCCAGGTCGGCGGTCAGGTCGAGCATGACCTGACCGACCAGCGGCGCGGCCTCCCCGTCCAGGGTGATCCGGCGCAGGTCGACGTAGTAGTCGGCCTCCTTGCCGGAGGAGAGGGTCACCCTGCCGTGGACCACGGCCTTGTCCTTGATCTGCCGCAGCAGCTTCTCGCGCACGTCGCTCATGCCGACGAGCCTATGCCGGCCCTTCCATCCCTCCGTCCGAGGAACGCCACGTCAGCCCAGGGAGCGCCACGTCCAGACCGTGCCGGCCTCCAGCGGTTCGATGGGCGTCACCAGGTGGGGGTGGGTGTTGAGCCCGTTGGGCGGGCCGGTCTGCGGTTCGACGCAGACGGCCTCGGGCTGCTCGTCGTAGACCACCACCCACTCGGCGCGGCTGGTGACCTTCAACTCCAGCTCGTCGGGCCAGGTCAGCGTCACGTCCACCCCGTCGGGCATGCCGAAGCAGTCGTCCCAGGGGCCGGGCCGCGGCTCGATGCGGCGGCCGGTGGGGATGTGGTCCGCACCACGCTCCTCCTGCCAGGCGGGGGTGAAGTCCAGGGTGACGTCCCGCCCGCCACGGCCGAGGTTGCGCAGGAACCAGGGGTGCCAGCCCACCTGGGCCGGGAAGGAGTTCTCGACCGTCTCCACTCCCAGGGTGAGGGTGAGTCCGCTGCCGTCCTCGGCCAGCTCCACCACCTGGGTCACCCGCCCCGGCCAGGGCCACGGGTCGGTGAGGTCGCAGTAGAAGGCCGCCGACCGCTCGTCCGTGCGGGCCGTGCGCCAGGGGCGTCCACGCACGGTGCCGTGGATGGCGTGGTCACCGGCGTTCACGGGCAGTTGGTGGAGGTCGCCACCGTTGAGGAACCTCCCGTTCCTGGTGCGACCGCACCAGGGCGCCATCACGAACGAGCCGTACCGCTCACCCTGCCGCAGCACCTCCGTGCCGCCGATGCGCAGCGAGGCGATCCGACAGCCCTGCCGCGGCTCGATGATCACCTCGGCGTCGCCGGCCCGCAGACGCACTCCGCTCTCTGTCTCGTGCACCGTCTCGTCCACCGTCACGTCCTCGACCCTAGACCGCATTGATCAGCGACGCCGCCTGAGCGCGCGTCCGACGACGACCGCGGAGGCCAGCACCAGTGCCGCCGCAGGGGCGGCCCAGCGCAGTGTGGCGAGGGCGGGGGAGGTGGTCTCCGGCGGGGGAACGGGGGCGTAACGGCCGCGCGGCGGGGCGTGGTCCACCTCCTCGGCGCTGCGGCCGATCATCGTCCGGCGGGCGTGGGCCGCCTCGGCGGTCAGGGGCGAGGATTCCTCGTCGAAGTCGTCGAGCCCCTCGAAGCCGCCATCGAGATCGTCGGCGAAGTCGTCGTCGACTCCCTCGCCGGGCGCCTGGCCGGATGTCCGGTCGAACGCATCGTCGCTCGCGGAGTCGAGAGCCGACGGCGGTACCTCGGCCTCGAAGATCCCCTCGGCGACCTCCTCGGCCCGTACCTCCTCGGCCCGCGCTCCCTCGTTCGCCGTCTCCGGCTCCCCGGCGCCCTCCGGGTCCTGGGCGCGTACGGCCTCCCTCTCCCGCGCGTCCGCCGAGTCGGGCGTCTCGGGCGCGGGGATGCCGGGGATCGCGGGCTCGTTGTCCTCGGGGTCGCCGATGCCACCGGGGGCGGCGACCGTTCCGGGCGCGTCCACCGGGGCGACCGGGTCGGCCGCCATGCTCTCCGCCAGTGCCCCGCCGAAGCGGTCCAGCAGACGGCGGCCCGCGGTCTCCCGCTGCTTCTCCTCGAACTCCGTGATCCGACCCGTGCCGCTCAGCTCGGCGACACAGGCGAGCACCGTGCCCTCGCCGTCGTCGGCCGGGCGCGGCACGGCCGTCAGGGTCAGCTCCACCGAGCCGTCGCCCCGCGCCTCGTCGCCCTCGCCGCCGACCGTGTACCGCTCGTCCCCGCCTCCGTCCTCGGAGCCGCCCGTCCCGCGCGCCTCGTGCGTCAGGCGCAGGCTGCCGCGGTAGGTGATGCTGGAGCCGCCGATCCGCACCCGCAGCCGTCCCCGGAGGGCCACACCATCCCCGGAGACCGTTTCCGTCTCCTCGGGTTGGAGCCCCGGGACACAGCGCGCGACGCGTTCCGGTTCGGCGAGCGCCGCCCGCACGGCCTCGACAGCGAACGGAACGTACACCTCATGCTCCATGGGGCGGAGCCTACCCAGTACACCCCCGGGCAGTGCCCCGTCCACGCGGACACCGGCACGTCGCGGGCGCGTCGCGGATTCCGCCGCCGGTCCGCCCGGCCCCTCATCCCCGGTAGCGCGGACGCATCAGGGTGGAGACGGGGAGGCCGGTGACGCGGCCCTCCTCCGCCCGCGCGGCGGCGCGGCGCAGGTCCGTTCGGCCGAAGGCCCCGAGGGACGGGCCGTCCGGGGCGAGGGAGAGGGACGTGTCGGCGTCGCGTGCGGCCAGGACGAACCCCCAGTGGGCCGGACGCTCGGACTCCGGCAGCCGCACGTCCCCGGGCCGGGCCCGGAAACCCGACAGCCGCCCGTCCACCACATAGGGGACCGTGTGCAGGCCCACGGCCCGCACCGTGGTCTCCACCGTCCAGTACGCGTGCGGTCCCTCCTCCGGCGGCCCGGCGTGCACCGCCAGACGCCCCCGCGCGGCCAGGGCCCGGTCCGCCAGGCCGAAGAACTCCTGTGAGTACGGGCGGGTGTCCGCCGAGTGGGAGGGGCCGGGCAGGTCGGTGACGATCACGTCGTACGGCCGTCCGCCGGAACCCGACCGGGCGCGCAGCCAGTCGAAGAGGTCACCGGTCTCGACCCGTACGCGCGGATCGTCGAACGCCCGGTGGTTGAGGCGGCCGAGCAGGGAGTCGGTGCGGGCCAGTTCGACCACGTGGACGTCGGGTTCCACCAGGGTCACCGAGCGGACGTCGGGGTAGCGCAGCACCTCGCGCAGCGCGAGGCCGTCGCCGTCGCCCAGGACCAGCACCCTGTCGCGCGGTCCCGCCGCCATCGCGGGGTGGACGAGGGCCTCGTGGTAGCGCCGCTCGTCCAGGGAGCACACCTCCAGCCGGCCGTCGAGGAACAGGGAGATCCCCTCCTCCCGGGAGCCGGCCGCGCAGGCACCGCCCTCGACGAGCACGACCCGCCGGCCGTCACCGGCCGGCGCCGCCCGTGCCCCGTCCCCGTACACCGCCTGGCGCGTGGCCCGCTCGAAGGGTTCGACCATGGTGATGCCGGCGATCAGCAGCACGGTGATCAGGGTGTTGGTCAGGAGCAGGACACGGCGTGAGCGGTGGGAGAGGTCCTCGCGGAACAGTCCCAGCACCATCGCGCAGCCCACGGTGGCGTTGACGGCCCCGACCAGCAGGGCTCCCGAGATCTGGCCCAGCAGCGGCAGCAGCAGGAAGGGGAAGGCGAGCCCGCCGACGAGGGCGCCCACGTAGTCGGCGGCGAACAGGTCCGCGACCGCCCCGCCCGCGTCCTGCTTCCGAATCCGCTGGATGAGCGTCATCAGCAGCGGCATCTCGGCGCCGATGAGCGCCCCGATGACCAGTGAGAAGCCGATCAGCACCAGCCGTGACCCGCCGAACCAGGCGAAGCACCCGTACAGCGCCATCGCCGAGCAGCCCCCGACCAGCGCCAGCAGCGCCTCGATCGTCCCGAAGCCGATCGCCGCGCGGGTGCGCAGCCGCTTGGCGAACAGCGACCCCAGACCCATCGCGAAGACCATCACCGACAGCACGACGGAGGTGTTGGTGACCGAGCCGCCGGCCAGGTAGGAGCCCATGGCCATGAGGACGAGTTCGTAGACGAGCCCGCAGGCGGCGCAGACGAAGACGGCGGTGAGGACGAGGAGCCGACCGACTCCGGCCGGCACGGGCAGCCGGGCCGGGGCGCGGGTCGGCGCGGGCTCGGTCGACTCCGCCGGCGCGGAAGCGGGCGCTTCGATCATGCCGGGAACGCTACGGGACCCCAAACCCATATCTTGTCACCCACAAGGGTGCAATGGGTCGCACACATGACCGCATCGGCGTCTCGCGCTCGGACCGCGGGCACCCGTGCGCCGGGCTCACACGCCCGCCCGCTCCGGCTCCCGCACACGCGCTCCCACACGGGTGTGCGTCACCACGAGCCTCCCCTCCTGCGGGTAGGCGTGCCAGGTCCGCCAGTGCACCTGGTCGCCGCGGTGCTGCACCAGCAGGGCGGTGAAGGCGTGGGGACTGCCGGGGAAGGTGCCGGCCAGACCGTGCGGGTGGTCCGCGACGAGCGCGAGCAACTCCTGCGCACGCCCCGCGAAGGAGCCTTCGGAGAGCTTCTCGACGCGCGCCGCGAACGCGTACTCCCGGTCGTCGATCCGTTTGGACACGCCCAACGGCAGCGGCGTCCTGCTCCCGGGCATGCACGCCACGGTCTCCGAGCAGGAACTGCCGTCCGCTTCGTGGAGCAGGACTTGGTGGGAGGCTCCGAGCAGCCTCAACTGCGCCCGCGCTCCCGGCAGTTCGATGTCCATCGTCGCCAGCGCGGGCAGGGGTTCGCGACCGAGCGCCCAGGCGAGGTCGCCGGCGCGGGTGTCGGTGTACGGGGCTTTCAGGGTGGTGAGCATGGGTCGGCTCCGCAAGCACGCAGTGAGAGTGGGCCGGCCTTCGTTCGGGGACCTTCCGAGAGGGAACCGACGGTCCGCCTGATTGCCGGCTCGTGCCCACGTGGGGCTCTGTCACACGGGTACAGAAGTCACCGAACCACGGAAGGGGTGCGGCCCACAGGCCTTTCACTCACTTTCGTCTGCTTTCCATACCACCGGGGGGCCTCCTGGTCAGATGTTCTCCCCGTCATTCCGCAACCGCCGTACGGGTGAAAGAACATCAGCCACCACCGCACCCGCCGCCGCAACCACCACCGCAGCCTCCACCGCCGCCGCAGCCCGCCACGCCACCGGACGAACCGTTCCTGCCCGACGAGCCGGACCCGAGCCACCAGGCACCGGAGACACCGGACGCACCGGCGACCGAACGGCGCCGGCGGCGCGCGATCGCGAGTCCGCCGATCACCAGACCGGCCACGACCGCCGGAAGAAGAACGAACGAGACGAAATCCATGGAGCCCCCCTTGTCCACACGTCCCCCATGTGGGACCTGTGTCCACGATGCCCCGTGAACGCCCCTCTCACAGCGGAGTTGAGGAAGTCCAGAGGAACGGACCGAGGGCGGACGGGGAGCGCTGCCGGCGGGACCCGGTCGCCCCCGCCTCGGGCACCGCCTCAGTCGCCGCCCCCGCCACAGCCGCCACCGCCGCCGCCCCCGTCGGACGATCCCCCGTCGGACGATCCGCCGTCGGCCCACCAACTGAAGGACCCGCTGTCGGAACCGCCGCCCCCGCCGCCCGCCTTGCGGCGCTTGCCCTTCCGGGTCGAACCGACCACGGCGAAGATCAACACCACGAACAGCGCGACGAGCGCGAAGCCCAGGAATTCCATGGTGCCCCCTTGTCCACACATTCCCCCGTACGGGGCTCGCTCCCACCATGCACCACCTGTGACCTGCGGAGAAATGGAGTTGAGCAAGCCCAGAGGTTCGGCGGTCCCCGTGGGCCGCCTCCGGTCCTCGCCCCCGTCCGGGCCACGGCGGGTTGATGACATCCGGAGGTTCGGCGGAGGATGTCCGGCATGACCGCCTCCGGACGTCCCCCGCTCAATCGCCGCCTGGCCGAGTTCGGCACCACCGTCTTCGCCGAGATGTCCGCATTGGCCGTCCGGACGGGAGCGATCAACCTGGGCCAGGGCTTTCCCGACACCGACGGCCCCGAGTCCGTCCGGGAGGCCGCCGTCCGCGCCCTGCGGGACGGCCGCGGCAACCAGTACCCGCCCGGCCCCGGCGTCCCCGAACTGCGTGCCGCGATCGCCGAGCACCAGCGGCGCTTCCACGGTCTGACCTTCGACCCCGACACCGAGGTCCTGGTCACCGCCGGCGCCACCGAGGCCATCGCCGCCACCCTCCTCGCCCTCCTGGAGCCGGGGGACGAGGTGATCGCGTTCGAGCCGTACTACGACTCCTACGCCGCCTGCGTCGCCATGGCCGGCGCGGTGCGCGTCCCCGTCACCCTCCGCGCCCCCCGCTTCCGCCCCGACCTCGACGCCCTGCGGGACGCCGTCACCCCCCGCACCCGGCTGCTCCTGCTGAACTCGCCGCACAATCCCACCGGAACGGTCCTCACCCGCGACGAACTCGCCGCGATCGCCGAGCTGGCCGTCGAACGGGACCTGCTCGTGGTGACCGACGAGGTCTACGAGCACCTGGTCTTCGACGGGGAGCACATCCCGTTGATCTCCCTGCCCGGCATGCGCGACCGCACGGTCTCCATCTCCTCCGCGGGGAAGACCTTCTCCTTCACGGGGTGGAAGGTCGGCTGGGTCACGGCGTCCGCGCCGCTGGTCACCGCCGTGCGGACGGCCAAGCAGTACCTCACCTTTGTGAGCGCGGGTCCGTTCCAGTACGCCGTCGCGGAGGCGCTGCGCCTGCCGGACGAGTACTTCACCGCCTTCCGCGAGGACCTGCGCGCCAAGCGCGACCTCCTCGTCGACGGGCTCGCCGAGGCGGGTTTCGAGGTCCACCGGCCGCAGGGCACGTACTTCGTCACCACCGATGTCGCCCCGCTCGGCGAGAAGGACGGCCTGGCCTTCTGCCGGAGCCTGCCGGAGCGGTGCGGGGTCGTCGCCGTCCCCAACGCCGTCTTCCACGACGACGTGGACGCCGGCCGCACCCAGGTCCGTTTCGCGTTCTGCAAGCGCGAGGACGTCCTGCGGGAGGCGGTGGCCCGGCTGAGGACCCTGAACACGGCGCGGGGCCGCGGCACGGACGCTCCCCGGTGAGCTTCCTCGCGCGGGGCCGTCGTACGGAAAGGGGCCGCGGGGAAGCCCGCCCCGCGCCCTTCCCCAAGCGACGGCCCCGGGCGCACGGGGAGTGCGTCCGGGGCCGTTCGGCGGCCTCGGTCCGTGGGGACCGGGATGCTCCTATGGTTGTCAAGCCGCAGGGGTGAGGCTGTTTTGCGTGACTTGTCCGGTGGCTGGGGTGGTCAGTGCGCGGTAGACCTCGCGGGCGA
>NZ_JODL01000022.1 GCF_000718985.1 Streptomyces megasporus
GTCTGGCGTTGACTTTTGGCACGCTGTTGAGTTCTCAAGGAACGGACGCTTCCTTCGACACCCCTCCTCGGGGCCCCTCCGGGCGCTTCCCTTCGCTGTCTCCGACAGTACCAGTCTTCCAACTGAATTCTGAAATCCGGCCTTCCGTGCACACACGGAAGCGATTCAGTTCCTGCGGAAAGAGGATTGGTCGGATGCCGTCGACGCCGTGAGCGCCGAGCGGGTGTACGAGAGTACAGGGCCACTGGAACAGAGGCAAATCTGCTCGGCGCCCCCTCGGGCGGGCCGGCCCGCGCGCGCTCCACGGAGCGAGCACCCCCCATGTCATACGCTTCTGATCAGCGCACCGATCAGGACATACATGACCATACGCGGCAACCGCTCGATCCCTGCTCCTCCCGGGAGGCTTCCCATGACCACCGTGACGTCTCCGCTGGCCGGACGTGCCATCGGCCTCGCGGCCGTGCCCGACCCGGTGTTCTCCGGTGTGATGGTGGGGCCCGGAACCGCCGTCGATCCCCTCCGCGAGCCGTCCATCGCCGTCGCACCCGTCGACGGCATCATCGTCTCGCTCCACCCGCACGCCTTCGTCGTCGTGGACGAGGAGGGACACGGTGTGCTGACCCACCTCGGTATCGACACGGTGCAACTGAACGGTCAGGGCTTCGAGCTGCTGGCCGCCAAGGGCGACACCGTGCGCCGCGGCGACCCGATCGTCCGCTGGAACCCGCTCGAGGTGGAGGCCGGGGGGAAGTCGCCGGTGTGCCCGGTCGTCGCTCTGGAAGCCACTCCCGACGCGCTGGCCGACGTGGTGGTGGACGCCGACGTTCCCTCGGGCGGCACGCTGTTCACCTGGCGGTGACCGCTCCGTCCCCGCGCCGGCGGCGGAAGCACTCGTGCGCGGTCGACGCATGACGGACGTCAACCCACCCAACCCGCCCAAGAGACCAGAGACCGAAACGACCGGAGACGGTGAGATGGAGACAACGCTTCGAGGCGTCGGGGTGAGCCACGGGGTGGCGATCGGCGAGGTGCGGCACATGGGCACCGCGGAGCTGGAGCCGCCGACCGACCGGATCTCCCCGGACAGGGCGCCCCGGGAACGGGAAAGGGCACGCCGGGCCGCGGAGGCCGTGGCCGCCGATCTGGTCGCGCGGGGGAACCTGGCGGGAGGTGAGGCCCAGGCGGTGCTGGAGGCCCAGTCCATGATGGCCCGGGACCCGGAGCTGATGGCGGACGTCGAGCG
The DNA here is from genome assembly GCF_000718985.1 of Streptomyces megasporus. Classification (GTDB taxonomy): domain Bacteria; phylum Actinomycetota; class Actinomycetes; order Streptomycetales; family Streptomycetaceae; genus Streptomyces; species Streptomyces megasporus. The sequence goes on from NZ_JODL01000022.1 coordinate 1,247, forward strand.
GCGCATCGCCGTGGGGAGCACCGCGGAGCGTGCGGTCTACGACGCCTTCGCCTCCTACCGCGCGTTGCTCGCCGGTGCGGGCGAGTACCTGGCCGGTCGGGTGGCCGACCTGGACGACGTGCGGAACCGCATCGTCGCGCGGTTGCTCGGGGTGCCGATGCCGGGCGTGCCCGACAGCGACGAGCCGTATGTGCTGGTCGCGCGCGACCTGGCGCCCGCCGACACCGCGCTGCTCGACACCTCGCTCGTCCTGGGGTTCGTGACCGAGGAGGGCGGGCCGACCAGTCACAGCGCCATCCTCGCCCGGGCCCTGGGAGTGCCGGCCGTGGTCGCGTTGCGGGGAGCCGCCGATCTGACCGAGGGCACGCTCGTCGCGGTGGACGGCAGTACGGGCGAGGTCACGGTGGACCCGAGCCCGGAGCAGCGGGACGAGCTGACGAGGATCGCCGAGGAACGGAAGGCCGCGCTCGCGGCCTCCGTCGGTCCGGGCGCGACCTCCGACGGGCACAAGGTGCCGTTGCTGGCGAACATCGGCGGTCCGGGGGACGTGGCGGCCGCGCTGGAGGCGGGCGCCGAGGGCGTGGGTCTGTTCCGCACGGAGTTCCTGTTCCTCGACGACAGTCGGAAGGCTCCTTCGGAGAAGACGCAGGCCGAGGCCTACCGTCAGGTGCTGGAGGCGTTCCCGGAGGGACGCGTCGTGGTGCGGGTGTTGGACGCGGGCGCGGACAAGCCCCTGGAGTTCCTCACCCCGGCCGAGGAGCCCAACCCGGCGCTGGGCGTCCGCGGGCTGCGGACGCTGCTCGACCATCCCGAGGTGTTGCGGACCCAGTTGACGGCGCTCTCCCGTGCCGCCAGGGGGTTGCCCGTGTATCTGGAGGTCATGGCGCCGATGGTCGCCGACCGGGCCGACGCCAGGGCGTTCGCCGACGCCTGTCGGGAGGCCGGGCTGCGGGCGAAGTTCGGCGCGATGGTGGAGATCCCCTCGGCGGCCCTGCGGGCCCGCTCGATCCTCCAGGAGGTGGAGTTCCTGTCGCTGGGCACCAACGACTTGGCGCAGTACACCTTCGCCGCCGACCGGCAGGTCGGTGTCCTCTCCCACTACCAGGACCCCTGGCAGCCGGCGCTGCTCGACCTGGTGGCGATGGCGGCGGAGGCCGCCGCGGCCGAGGGCAAGAGCTGCGGCGTCTGCGGTGAGGCCGCGTCCGATCCGCTGTTGGCCTGCGTCCTGACCGGTTTGGGCGTCACGAGCCTGTCCATGGGCCCCACGGCCATCCCCTATGTGCGCGCGACGCTGGCCAAACACAGCTTGGCGCAGTGCGAGCGCGCGGCGGCGGCGGCGCGGGCCTCGGAGAGCGGTGACGAGGCGCGGGCCGCCGCGCGGTCGGTGCTGTCCGGGGAGTGAGACGGACGTTCGGGCCGGCGCGGCACGGGCCGCTCCGCCCGACGGCGGGGCGGCCCGTGCCGGAGGCTCGGCTCGGTGGCTCTGGCTCGGTGGTTCCGGCTCGGTTCAGGAGTGCGGCGGCGCCTCCCCGTGTGGTTCGTCCGTCCGGGGGCCGGGCAGCGGAAAGCCGGGGCTGTAGACGAGGCCCGGCTCGGGCGGCACCGGCTCTCCCGTCCGGGCGTCCGTGCAGTAGGCGGAGAAGACCTCGGCCTCGGTGAGGGGGTGGAGCCGGCCGTCGCGCAGGCTCCAGCCGCGGACCTCCTCCCGTCCGTCGCGGGTGGTGCGCATCACCACCCCTCCGGGCCGTTCCCCGGCGATGCCCGCGGCCAGGACCGTGCGGAAGGCCGACTCCTCCGCGGCGGCCCCGCGGGCCGTCCGGAGATCGTCGTGCGGGGCCCGTTCGAGGTGGGCCACCGCGACCAGGGGGCCGGTCCTCCCGTCGAGGCTGCACACCAGGTGGTGGGTGCCGGGCCCGGCGGAGTCGACGAGCCGGGCCAGGAGTTCCGTGGCCTCTTCCAGGGCCGCCCTGCCGAGGTCCTTTCCGCAGTCGGCGCAGGGGCCGAGCTCCGCGAGGGCCTCCATGGCGCGTTCCCAGGCGTCCTGTCGCTCCCAGCCCTCCAGGAGGAGGGGCAGCAGTCGGTCGAGGGGCTGGCCCCGGTAGCGCACGGTGGCTCCGGTCGCGGCGATCTCCGCGACGTAGCGCGTGCGGCTGTCGGGGGTGTCGGGGTCGATCCGCTCCTGGGCGCAGAAGTGCTCGTAGTCGTCCGGGTCGAAGAGGCCGACCCGGGTGTGGACGCCTCGGGCGGTGAGCGAGCGCAGCAGTCCTTCCGTCTGCCGCAGGTAGGTTCGGTGGTTGTCGAAGGCGAACGTGGTGTAGCGGCGCATGGCCGCGAAGCCGGCCGGATCGGCCACGACGGCGACCGTGCTGGGCGCCTCGCGCCGCAGGGCGCGGCGCGCGGTGATCGACCTCGTCCTCGCCCTGCCTGGACCGGCCGGGCGCCGTCGGCCGCCGTGACGCTCGCCGCCCCCGGTGTGTGCGGTGCGTGCCATGTCTCCCCCTCGGTTGTGCGGTCGTTTGGTCACTGACCGTAACCGAGGGGTCTGACAGCGGGCCGTGGAGCGGTCAGGAGGTGAGGCGTTCGCGGGCCAGGCGCTCGTAGAAGCGGAGGAGTTCGACGTTGTCGACCGATCCGGGGTTGACCGCCTTGTCGAGATCGGCGCCCTGGAGCAGACGCTTGACCGGGACCTCCAGCCGCTTGCCGGTGAGGGTGTGGGGGACGCCCGTGACCTCGATGATCTCGTCGGGGACGTGCCGCGGTGAGAGGTTCTCGCGGATGGTCCGCTTGATGCGGTCGCGCAGGGCGTCGTCGAGGACGGCGCCCTCGGCGAGGTGGACGAACAGCGGCATCCAGTAGCCGCCGTCGGGCTGTTCGACGCCGATGACGAGGGACTCGCGGATCTCGGGGAGGCGTTCGACGGCCTCGTAGATGTCGGCGGAGCCCATGCGGACGCCCTGCCGGTTGAGGGTGGAGTCGGAGCGGCCGTGGATGATCACGGTGCCGCGCGAGGTGAGGGTGGTCCAGTCGCCGTGCCGCCACACGCCGGGGAACATCTCGAAGTAGCTGTCGCGGTAGCGGGAGCCGTCGGGGTCGTTCCAGAAGTGGATCGGCATCGACGGCATGGGGTTGGTGACGACCAGTTCGCCGACCTCGTCGACGAGCGGCTTGCCCTGCGGGTCCCAGGCCCGCAGGTCGGTGCCCAGGCAGGGGGCCTGGAGTTCGCCGATGTGGACGGGGAGGGTGGGGACCGCGCCGGCGAAGCAGCTACACACGTCGGTGCCGCCGCTGACGGAGGCGATCCACATGTCCTCGGCGACCTCGTCGTGGATCCAGCGGAAGCCGTCGGGCGGCAGCGGGGAGCCGGTGGTGGCGACGCACTTGACGCGGGAGAGGTCGAAGTCGCGCCCGGGGTGGACGCCCGCCTTGCGGCAGGCCATGACGTAGGCGGCGGAGGTGCCGTAGAGGGTGGCGCCGGTGCGTTCGGCCACGCGCCACTGGGCGCCGGTGTCGGGGTGCCCGGGGCTGCCGTCGTAGAGGACGACGGTGGTGCCGGTCAGCAGGCCGGAGACGAGGAAGTTCCACATCATCCAGCCGGTGGAGGTGTACCAGAAGAAGCGGTCGTCGGGGCCGAGGTCGCAGTGGAGACCGAGCTGCTTGAGGTGCTCGACGAGGATGCCGCCCTGGGACTGGACGATGGCCTTGGGCAGGCCGGTGGTGCCGGAGGAGTAGAGCACCCACAGCGGGTGGTCGAAGGGGACGTGCTCGAAGACCGGCTCGGTGTCGGCGGCGGTGAGGGCGTCCCACTCCAGGGCGCCCTCGGGGGCGGGGGTGCCGAGCAGGGGGATGTGGACGACGGCGCGCAGGCCGGGCAGTTCGCGGCGGAGCTCGGCGACGGTGTCGGTGCGGTCGTGCTCCTTGCCGCCGTAGCGGTAGCCGTCGACGGTGAACAGCACGACGGGTTCGACCTGCTGGAAGCGATCCAGGACGCTGCGGGCGCCGAAGTCGGGCGCGCAGGACGTCCACACGCCTCCGACGGCGGCGGTGGCCAGCAGGGCGACGACGGCGTGCGGGATGTTGGGCAGGTAGCCGCTGACGCGGTCGCCGGGGCGCACGCCGAGGCGGCGCAGCTCGGCGGCGAGGGAGCCGACCTGTCGGCGCAGTTCGGCCCAGGTGACGGGCCGGGGGTCGTGGGTCTCGTCGACGTGCAGCAGGGCGGGGGTGTCCGCGCGGGCCGGGTCCTCGCCGGCGCGCAGGGCGTGCTCGGCGTAGTTGAGGGTGGCGCCCGGGAACCAGACGGCGCCGGGCATGGAGCGGTCGGCGAGGACGGTCTCGTGCGGGGTGGCGAAGCGGACGTCGAACCACTCGGTGACCGCCTGCCAGAAGGCGGGCAGCTCCTCGACGGACCAGCGGTGCAGCGCGGCGTAGCTCGCCGCCGGGTCGCCGGGGACGGCGGCGGGGGCGCCGAAGCGGTCGGCGGCCCACGCCTGGAAGCGGGTGAGTCGGGCGCCCTCGATCCGGTCGGGGCCGGGGCTCCACAGGGGCTCCGGCTGGTCTGCGGTCGTCGGTGCGGCGCTGTGCGCTGCGGTCATGGCGGCTCTCCCGGACTGCTGTCTCACGCGTCGTGTGCGTCGTCTCCGCGCACGGCCGGTTCCCTGGGGTGGTGGCCGGGGGCGTGCGCGTACGCGGCGGCTGTCCAGGACGATGCCATGTGATCGGTCCGCGCACCAGGGTGGCTGCCCCATATCGGGGGGTCGGACAGTGTGGCGCAACCACGGGGGGACGTTGGGTGAACGGATGCTGAACACGGCGTTGTCCGCACGCGGGTGATGGCACTCTGATCAGCATGGATGCACGTGGCCTGGTGCGGTCGGTGAGAGTGGTCGGTGCGGCGCAGGGGCTGCGGGCGGTCCGGGCGGGGTGGCGCGGTCGGCGCGCGGACGCCCGGGCGTTGCCGCGTACGGGTCGGGAGCGGGCCCGGGTGCCGGGCGTCGCCCAGGGGGCCGAGCCGGAGCCGGGCGGCGGTGTGGTGCGCTTCGAGCGGTCGTCGCTGCGGGTGCGGGTGACGGCGGGCGGAGTGGTGTTCTGCGGTTGGGACGGTGCCGCGCCGGAGCCGTCGTACGCGCTGGCCGGGGCGTGTCCGCAGGCGGACGCCCGGGCGACGCTGGAGCCGGACAAGGACGGCGGCTGGCGGGTGGTCTCCGAGCGGGTGCTGGTGACCGTGACCCGGCTCGGAGCGGTGGAGGTGCGCACTCCCGGCGGGATGGTGCTGCGGCGGGACCTGCCGCCTCGCTGGTGGGAGCCGGTGGACGGCGGGGCGGAGGCCCGGTGGACGCAGCGTTCGGAGGTGCCCGCGGACGCCCGGTTCTTCGGTCTGGGCGGACGGACGCCCGGACCGCGGTTGCGCGGCGGCTCGTACCGTCTGTGGAACGCCGGGCCGACGCCCTTCGGCGCGCGGCGCGAGGCGCGGTCGTTGACGATGCCGGTGCTGTGGGTGGTGGCGGACTCGGGCGGTCACCTGGTCTTCCACGACAACTCCTGGGACGGCCTGGTGACGCTGCGCGAGGGCGTGGAGGGTGCGGGGTCGGGTCACGACCGGCCGGGCCGGTGCGAGGTGCGGATGTCGGGCGGTCCGCTGCGCTACTGGGTGCTGACCGGGACTCCGTCGCGGGTGATGCAGGGGTGGCGGGCGTTGACGGGCTCCCCCGCGGTGCCGCCGCGGTGGGCGCTGGGCCACCAGCACGCCCTGTGGGGCGCGGAGGGCGAGGAGGGGGTGCGGCGGCTCGTCGCGGAGTACGCGGAGCGCGGACTGCCGTTGCGCGCCGTGCAGTTGGGTGTCGGTCACCACCGTCGGCGGCGGGGTTTCACGGTGGACTCCGGGCGGTTCCCCGACCTTCCCGGGTTGGCGTCCGCGCTGCGTGGGAAGGGTGTGCGGCTGGTGTCGGTCGTCGAGCCGACGGTGTGCGCCGAGGCCGGCGAGGCGGTGTACGACGGCGGACGGGACGAGGACGCCTTCGTGCGGGACGCGTCGGGCGCGTCGGTACGTGGACTGGGGTGGCCGGGCGAGGTGGTGTACCCGGACTTCACCGATCCCCGGACGCGCAAGTGGTGGGGCGGTCTGTACGCCGAGCGGTTGGAGCGGGGCTTCGCCGGGTTCTGCCACGAGACGAACGATCCGGTCTCCTTCGCCGCCTTCGGCGATCCGACGCTGCCGCGGTCGGCCCGGCACTCCCTGGAGTCGCGTGGCGGGGATCACCGGGAGGCGCACAACGTCTACGCCCTGGCGATGGCCCGCGCCGGTTTCGAGGGGCTGCGCGGGCTGCGGCCCCACGAGCGGCCGTTCCTGCTGTCGCGTTCGGGTTGGGCGGGGTCGCAGCGCTACGGCGGCACCTGGACGGACCAGGCGGAGACCGGATGGGAGGGGTTGCGGGCCTCGCTCGCGCAGGTGATCGGTCTGGGGCTGTGCGGGGTGCCGTACTGCGGTTCGGACGTCGGGGGCGGTCCCGGGGCGCCGCCTCCGTCTCCGGAGCTGTACCTGCGCTGGTTCCAGTTGGGCGCGTACCTGCCGCTGTTCCGCACGCACACCGGGCCGGGGGCCGGGCGGCGCGAGCCGTGGGCGTTCGGCCCGGAGGTGTTGGAGCACGCGCGGGCGGCGCTGCGCGAGCGGGAGCGGTTGCTGCCGTACTTCGTGACGCTGGCCCGGTTGTCCCAGCGCTCCGGTGCCCCCTGGGTGCGGCCCCTGTGGTGGGGGACGCCGCGGGACCGGGCCCTGCGGGAGTGCGAGGACGCGTTCCTGCTCGGGGACGCGCTGCTGGTGGCCCCGGTGCTGGAGCCGGGGGTGGAGCGTCGCACCGTGCGGCTGCCGCGCGGGCGGTGGTACGACACGGCCGGCGGCGAGGTGTACGAAGGGCCCGGTCAGGTGGTGGTCGAGGCGCCGTTGTCGCGGATTCCGGTGTTGGTGCGGGCGGGGACGGTGCTGCCGGTGACCGGGCCGGGCGGGGGGATCGAGTTGGAGGTGTGGGCGCCGCCGCGCGGGCGCACGGGCGGCGGGGTGGTCGCCGTGGACGCGGGGGACGGCTGGGGCCGGGTGGAGCTGGAACGGTTCTCGGTGCGGATGTTGGGTCGGGAGGCCGTGGTGGCGCGGGAGGGGACCGCGGAAGTGGGGTACCCGGTGCGGGTGCGGCACGACGGCGGCGGGGGGCCGTAGGCGGGGGTCGTGAGGGAGCGAATCGGTTGTGGGGGCGCCCGGGCGGTCTTTCGCGACGCTCCGGGCTCCTGGTAGACGGAGGCCATGGTGATCAGGACATCGACCGCACGGACCGCCGGAGCACTGCTCACCGCGGTGCTGCTCGCCCTCGCCGCCCTCCTCGTTCCGGCTTCGCCCGCGCGGGCGAAGCCGGAGCCCAAGGCCCCGCCCGAGTTCGTGGCGCTCTCCGACGTGGATCCGACGATCATCCAGGAGATCCGCTACCACACCGCCCACAACTTCGTCGGCGAGCCCGTCGACGGCTACCGCTCGCCGATGTGTGTGCTCACCCGCGACGCCGCCGAGGCCCTGCGCCGGGCCCAGTGGAAGCTGCTGTGGCAGGGGTACTCGCTGAAGGTGTACGACTGTTACCGCCCGCAGCGGGCCGTGGACCATTTCGTGGCGTGGGCCGAGGACCTCGACGACCAGCGGATGAAGGGGGAGTTCTACCCGCGGGTGGACAAGACCCAACTGTTCGAGGACGGGTACATCGCCGCCCGGTCCGGACACAGCCGGGGCAGCACCGTCGATCTGACGCTGGTGCGGCTGCCCGCGTGGCCGACCCGGCCGTACGTGCCGGGCGAGCCGTTGACGCCGTGTTTCGCTCCTCGGGAGGAGCGCTTCCCGGACAACTCGGTCGATATGGGGACCGGTTACGACTGCTTCGACACCCTGTCCCACACCCTCGACCCGAGGATCACCGGTGAGCAGCGGGCCAACCGACTGCTGTTGAAGGAGTCGTTGGAGGAGGTGGGATTCGTCAACTACGCCTCGGAGTGGTGGCACTACAGTCTCGTCTCGGAGCCGTTCCCCGACACCCACTTCGACTTCCCCGTGCACCGCAGGGCGCTCACCGGCCGCTGACGGCGGTGGGCGCGGGGGCGGGGGCGGGACGGAGCGACGGACGGCGGTCGGGGCCACCCCCGTGGGTCCCGTACCGCCGTCCGATGGTGGTGACGTCGATCTTGTGGAGGGAGTTCGTGGTGTTGACGCTCTGTCACGTGTTCGCGACGTTTCCCGGACCTTTCCCCGACGTGTGCGGGGCGCCTCCGGGGCTTGTCCGTCAGGTCCCGTGTCAGCGGCATGTGCCGAGGCCACACGTCCCGAAATGCTCGTGAACAGTGCGCGAACAACCCCGCGGCGCGTCCTCCGCGCGCTTCCGTCGGCCGCATGCTGGTGCCGTGCACGCCTGGACGCATCACCTCCGCTTCGCCTACCAGCCGGTCGTCGATCTCACGACCGGCTCCGTGACGGCCATGGAAGTCCTGGCGCGCCCCACGGAGGGTGACGTCGTGGCCGAGGCCCGCCACGCCCCGGAGGTGGACGCCGAACTCGCCGCGCTGGCCGTGCGGTCGGCCACCCGCCAGGAGGGGCTGCTGCCCCTGCACGTCAACGTCTTCGCCACCACCCTCGCCGCCCTCCGGGACCTGCCCGCGCTGCGCCGGGCGGTGCGCGACGCGGGCCGCCGCTCCTGGGAGGTGACGCTGGACGTCACCCTGCCCTCGGCGCCGTCCGAGCGGGTGCCGGGCGCGGCGCTGGTCCCGGCCGTCCACGCGTTGCGCGAGGCCGGGTTCCGGATCTGCCTGGACGGGGTCGGCGCCGGCGAGCTGTCGATGCGGCTGCTCGCCGACCTCTCCCCCGACCTGCTCAAGGTGGACGCGGCGGTGGTCGCGGGGCTGCCGCACCGGTCCGCGTACCGCGCGGCGATCGCCGGACTGCGGCGGTTCTGCGACGGCGTCGGCGCGCTGCTGGCGGTCGAGGGCGTGGAGACCGAACTGCAGTACGCGGCGGCGCGGGCGGCCGGGGCGCACCTGGCCCAGGGGCACCTGTTCGCCCCGCCCGCGCGCCGGCCCGTCACCGAGGTCCACCTGCCCCTGTGCCCGCCCGCCGCCCCGCCGGCCGGGAGCGGCACGGGAGGGCCGTCCGTCGCCGACTTCCTGCACCCCGCGGCGATGCTGCCGCTGTCGGCCTCCGCCTCCCAGGTGCGGGCGCTGCTCACCGGCTCGCCGGAGGTGAGCGGGGTGCTGCTGGTGGATCCGGACGGGGTGCCGGTGCGCGCGGTGGACCGGGACCGCTTCCTGCTGGCGATGTCGGGCCGGTACGGCCACGCGCTGTACGCCGACCGGCCCGCGCTCCGTCTCGCGGACCGGCCGCGCACGGTCCGGGTGGGAGCCACCGTCTGGGACGTGCTCGACGTGGTCGCCGCCGACGACCGCGACCGTACGGCGGACGACGTGGCGGTCGTGGACGACGCGGGCCGGTGCGTGGGCGTGGTGCGGTTGGCCGAGGTGGTCCGGGCACTGGCCGACAGCCGGTTGGAGGACGCCTCCGGGCTGAATCCGCTCACCCGCACGCCGCGTCCGCCGGTGGGCTGATCCGCCCGGCCGGCCGCTCCGTCTGACCGGCCCGGGCGGTGCGCGGCCCTTGTCGAGCCCCCGGTGGACCGGACCGGTTCGCCGCGCCGCCCGCCTCGACGCTTCCCGTTGTCCGGGGGAACACGTCCGCTTGTCGGCGGCTTCCATGCGGCATGGATCCACAACCTCGCGTTCCGACTCGCGTTCCGAGTGGAGAACGACGGGAACGACGGGTACCGAGGAGAAGGCCGGAGGGATTCCCATGACCGACACCACACCCACGTACGTCGCCGCGATCGACCAGGGCACCACGTCGAGTCGCTGCATCATCTTCGACCGCGACGGCGCGATCGTCGCCGTCGACCAACGCGAGCACAAGCAGATCTTCCCCAAGCCCGGCTGGGTGGAGCACGACGCGACCGAGATCTGGTCCAAGGTCCAGGCCGTGGTCGCGGGCGCGCTCGCCAAGGCTGGGCTGCGTGCCAGGGACCTCGGCGCGATGGGCATCACCAACCAGCGCGAGACGACCGTGCTGTGGGACCGGTCCACCGGCAGGCCGGTCCACAACGCCATCGTCTGGCAGGACACCCGCACCGCCGCGCTCTGCCGGGAGCTGGGCGGCGAGGAGGGACAGGACCGGTTCCGGGACCGGACCGGGCTGCCGCTGGCCAGCTACTTCTCCGGCCCGAAGGCCGCCTGGCTGCTGGAGCACGTGCCGGGGCTGCGCAAGCGCGCCGAGGCCGGCGAGATCGCCTTCGGCACGATGGACTCCTGGCTGATCTGGAACCTCACCGGCGGCACGGACGGCGGCGTGCACGTCACCGACGTCACCAACGCCTCCCGCACCATGCTGATGAACCTGGAGACCCTCCAGTGGGACTCCTCCATCCTCGACGCCATGGGCGTCCCCCAGGCGATGCTGCCGGAGATCCGCTCCTCGGCCGAGGTGTACGGCAACACCTCGGTGGGGATGTCCACCGGGGTCCCGGTGGCCTCGGCGCTCGGCGACCAGCAGGCGGCCATCTTCGGTCAGACCTGCTACGACGTCGGCGACGCCAAGAACACCTACGGCACCGGATCGTTCCTGCTGCTGAACACCGGCCACCGTCCGGTGACCTCCAAGAGCGGCCTGGTGACCACGGTGGGCTACCAGCTCGGCGGCGAGCGGCCCGTCTACTGCCTGGAGGGCTCGATCGCCATCACCGGCGCCCTGGTGCAGTGGTTCCGGGACCAGCTCGGGATCATCCGGGAGGCCGCCGAGATCGAGCCCCTGGCGGCGAGTGTGGAGGACAACGGCGGCGCGTACATCGTCCCGGCCTTCTCCGGTCTGTTCGCCCCGTACTGGCGCTCCGACGCGCGGGGCGTGATCACCGGTCTGACCCGCTACGTGACCAAGGCGCACCTGGCACGGGCCGTGCTGGAGGCGACGAGCTGGCAGACGCGCGAGGTCGTGGACGCGATGTACCAGGACTCCGGCGTGGAGATCACCAGCCTCAAGGTGGACGGCGGCATGACCGCCAACAGCCTGCTGATGCAGCACCAGGCGGACGTGCTCGGGGTGCCGGTGATCCGGCCGGTGATCTCCGAGACCACCTGCCTGGGGGCGGCCTACGCGGCCGGCCTGGCCACGGGGGTCTGGTCCGACCTGGACGAGCTCCGGGCGCACTGGCGGAAGGACGCCGAGTGGACTCCGCGGATGGACACCGAGACGCGGGAGCGGGAGCACCGCAACTGGCGCAAGGCCGTGGAGCGCAGCTTCGGCTGGGAGGAGGGCGACTGACCCGGTCGTCCCCCAGTGGCCCGCGGCCCGTCCCGACCCGTGTCGGGGCGGGTCGCGGCCCGTGTCCGTACGTCCCCGGTCGACGTTCCGGCCGGTCGCTCCGACCGGCGGCTCTCAGGCGAGGGCGTCGCGGCGGCGGGCCGCTCCGACGAGCAGCGCGTGCTCGACGACCGAGAGCAGCACCCGGCGCACGGAGTCCCGTTCGCGCGCGTCGCAGCGGAGCACGGGAACCCCCCGACCCAGGTCCAGCGCGGCGCGCACCTCCTCCGTCGGGCCGTGGTCGGCGCCGCCGAAGCGGTTGGCGGCCACGACGTAGGGGACGGCGTGCCGTTCGAAGTGGCCGATGGCCCCGGTGTGGTCCTCCGGGCGGCGGGGGTCGACGAGGAGCACCGCTCCCAGCGCGCCCCGCACCAGTTCGTCCCACAGGGACCGGGAGCGGGCTCCGACCGGTGTGCCCAGGAGGCAGAGCGTCAGCGTCTCGCTCAGGGTGATGCGGCCGAAGTCCACGACGACGGTGGCGGCCCTCCCGCCGGCCTCCCTTCCCCGCCTTCTCTCCGGGCCGTCGAGCGGGCGGCCGGTCTCGGTCAGGACCTCCTCGGTGCGCAGCGGCCCGATCTCGCTGACCGAGCCGACCAGGGTGGTCTTGCCGACCCCGAGGTCGCCCGCCACCAGCACCTTGAGCGTCACCGGTTCGGAGGCCGCGTCTCCCCGGTAGGGGCCAGGGGCCACGAAGACCATCGATCTCTTCCTCCGCTTCCGCAGTGCCGCTCGTCGGGGCAAGCGATCGTTCCGCAAAGGACGCGTCCACGACAAGCATGCCGCGCCCTCGCGTGGCGTTTCGCACTTCTGCCGCTCCTGCCACTCCGGCAGGTCGTTTACGTCCGGCGCCGTTCGGAAACGCAGAAGTATGCCTTTTAATCGGAACATTCGTGGTGTTCTCTCGGCCGTTCGCTCGGCGCTTCCGGACCCCGACCGCCCCGGGCGGGTGCTGACGGCCGTGGAGCGGTTGGAGAGCGCCTCGCGCCTCGACGGCGCGCTGGGGCCGCTGCGGCGCGCCGTGCACGCGCTTCCCCTGGGCGGGGCCCGCGACGCCCTGCACGGCCGCTGGCTGGGCCACCCCGCCCATCCGATGATGGTGCAGCTCCCCATCGGATCCTGGATGTCCGCCGCCGTCCTGGATCTGCTGCCCGGGCAGCGCCGCGGCGCCGACACCCTGCTGGCCCTGGGCCTGGCGACGGCCGCCCCGGCCGCCCTGGCGGGCTGGGTGGACTGGGCCGACATGCGCAAGCCGCAGATGCGGGTGGGGCTGGTGCACGCGGCGGCGAACATCACGGCCGTGGGCCTGTACACGGCCTCGCTGACCGCCCGACTGCGCGGCCGGCGCGGGCTGGGACGCGCCCTGGGGTTCGCCGGGTTGACCGTGGTGAGCGCGGGGGGCGCCCTGGGCGGCCACCTGGCCTACCGCCAGGCCGCCGGCGCCAACCACGCCGAGCAGGTCCCGGCCGTGGTGGACCCCGGCTGGCACGCGATCGGCGACATCGCGGACCTGCCGGTGGGCGAACCGGTGCGACGGTACGTGGGCGAGACCCCGCTGCTCGTCGTCCGCGAGGCCGACGGGACGGTGCGCGCGCTGGCCGACCGGTGCAGCCACATGGCCGGCCCGCTGTCCCGGGGGAAGATCGTCGACGGTTGCGTACGGTGCCCGTGGCACGGGAGCGTCTTCCGCCTCTCGGACGGCTGGAACGTGGGCGGCCCCGCGACCTCGCCCCAGCCGGTCTTCGAGACCCGGCTGGTGAACGGCCTGGTGGAGGCGCGTCTGGTCCGCGAGCCGGACCGGGCGCACCGCCCCGTGCCCAGGTCCGCGTGAGCCGGCGCGGGCCGGGAGGAGGCTCACAGTGCCCGCAGGCCGTTGATCACGTCGCGCAGGAGGCCCTCGTCGGGCAACTCGGCCGGGGGCACGGGACGGGTGACGCGCACCAGTCCGGCCGCCACGAGGTCCCCGACGAGGACCCGGACCACGCCCACCGGCAGATCCAGTCCGGCCGCCAGTTCGGCGACCGGCTGGGGAGTCCGCCGGCACCGGAGGGCGATGTCGAGGTGTTCCGGACCGAGGGTGCCGGGGAGTCCGGCGTCCACGGGGTCCCCGGGCCGGTCCGGATCGACCGCGTCCGGTACGGCGATCACCAGCGCGACCAGGTCGATGCGGTCCCCGCGGGCGGTGTGGGTGCGACCGCGCGTCATGGCGTACGGCCGCACCACCGGCCCGGCCGCGTCGTCGAACCACCGATCCGTCATGGCGGAGCGCCGCCCCTCAGCCGGAAGCGCCGTACCGGCGCGCGTCGCCCGGACGGGCTCCGGTCCGCGGGTCGCCGCCTCCGGGTGACGGCCGGCCCGGTTCACCCGCTCCGCGGGCGGTGTCGCCTTCCGCGTTCGGCCGTGCGGTCGGTGTGGTCATAGGCCGCTCCTCCCCGGTCGGTGGTGTCCGATGCGGTGCCGTCCGTGTTCCTCCCGGCCGCCGGGAGGTCCGTGTCCTGCCCTCGTCCGCGCCGCAGACCGCGCTGGAGCGAGGCCATCCGGTTCCGTGCCTCGTCGGCGTCCCGGCCCCGCTCCCGGGCATGCTCCGGGCCGTCCGGGTCGGCCGGACGTTCGTGGTCGAGGCGTCCGGTGCGCGCGCCGAGGGGTTCCCCGACGCCGGCGTGCGTCCTCCGTTCGGGCCCGGCGGACGCTCCCGGTCCGGCGGGGACGTTCCGGACCGTCCCCAGGGCCGGACGCGGTTCACGCCGCGGCAGCCCCGCGGCGGTCCGGGCGCTCCCCTCGACGGAGCGGCCTCCCGCGCTCCCGGCGCCCTCGACTCCCGCGGCGCCCTCGGTGTCCCCGGAGTTCTCGCTGAGCAGCGCCGAGGGGACGAGCACGACGGCCGTGGTGCCGCCGTACGGGGAGGGTTGCAGGGTGACGCGGACGCCTTGGCGCCGACCGAGCCGGGAGACGACGAACAGGCCGAGCCGGTCGGTGTCGGAGAGCCGGAAGTCGGGGGTCTCGGCGAGCCGGAGGTTGGCCTCCAGCAGCGCCTCGGGGGCCATGCCCAGGCCCCGGTCGTGGATCTCCAGGGCGAATCCGCTGGGGACCCGCTCGCCGGTCACCTGGACGGTGGTGTGCGGCGGGGAGAAGACGGTGGCGTTCTCCAGGAGTTCGGCGATGAGGTGGGTGAGGTCGGCGATGGCGGCGCCGTCGACCGCGAGCGGGGGCAGGCGTCGCACCTCGATGCGCTCGTAGTCCTCCACCTCGGAGACCGCCGCGCGGACGACGTCCATCAGGGGGATGGGTTTGCGCCACTGTCGGGAGGGGGTGGCTCCGGAGAGGATCACCAGCCCCTCGGCGTGGCGCCGCATGCGGGTGGTGAGGTGGTCGAGCCGGAAGAGGTCGGCCAGCTCCTCGGGGTCCTCGGTGCGCCGCTCCATGGCGTCCAACAGGGTGAGTTGACGGTGCAGCAACACCTGGCTGCGGCGGGCGAGGTTGACGAAGACCTCGGAGACGCCCCGGCGCATCTCCGCCTGTCGGACGGCCGCCTCGACCGCGGCCCGCTGGAGGGTGTCGAGGGCCTGTCCGACCTGCCCCATCTCGTCGCGCCCGTGCTCCAGGCGCGGCACCTCGGTCTCGACGTCGATCTGCTCGCCCGCCGCGAGCCGCCCCATGACGGCGGGCAGCCGCACGCTCGCGGCCTCGTGCGCCTTTCTCCGCAGGGCGCCCAGATCGCGGACGAGGCCGCGGCCGATGCGGAAGGAGACGGCCACGGAGACCAGGACGGCCACGAAGCCCAGGATGCCGGCGATCCCGGCGCGCAGCAGCACCGCGTCGGCCGCCGGCTCGACGCGCTCCCGGTGGCGGGCGTTCGTCTCCTCGTCCAGGCGCCGCAGCTCGTCCAGGGCGCCGCCGGCGGTCGTCCGCCAGCGGTCGGCGTTGAACGCCTCGACCGCGCCCCGGGCGCCGGCTTCGATGATCCGGTCCTCCGCGGCGCGCAGGGCCCGGCCCTCGGTGCCGGACCAGAACTCCTCGTATCCGTCGCGGTCCTCGGCCGGCAGCATCGCCAGGTGGGTGCGGTAGGTGAGTTCGCGTTCGGCCACCCGGTCGGAGAAGTCCCGCAGTTCCTCCTCGGTCATCCGTCCGGCGGTGAACGCGGCGGCCATCAGCGCGTCCTGGCGGGAGAGGTACTCGCGGGCGCGGGCGAGGCCGGCGAGGGCGCGGCCCTCGGTGTCGAGGCGGACGTCGTCCAGGCCGCGCAGCCCGGCGAGGAAGGAGTGGCAGGGGTCGACGACGGCGTTGTACGCGTCGTGGGCGTCCCGGCGTTCGATGGTGTTCTCGTCGGTGCGGTCCCGTACTCTCCCCAACCGGTCGAGCGCGTCGAGGAGTTGGTCCAGTCGGGCGCGGGAGGCGGGGTCCAGGTCCTCGCGGACGTGTCCGTCCGCGGCGCGGGTCCGCAGGGTCGCCACCGCCCTGTCGGTGGCGCGTCGGCCGTCGCGCAGGGCGGTCAGGGAGTCGGAGCGGCGCGGATCGGCGAGGTGGACGAGGGCGTGGCGGCGTTCCTCCTGAAGGGCCCGGACGGTCTCCCGGACCGGATCCCCGAGTTCTCCCATGACGGCGGCGACGTCGAGCAGCCGGATCGCCTCACGGCTGGTGATCACGGTGGCGAACGCCCAGATCGAGGTGAGCGCCACCAGGGGGACCAGCAGTAACGCCGCGATCTTCCGGCGGATCGACTTGCCGCGAAAGCGCATGACCTCCCCCACGTCCACCCCGTAGCCCAGGTACCCGGGTTTCCCCGGCAAACGGCGCGAGCCTACTACCGACGCGCCGCGACTCGTAGACACGTCCGAGCCAACGAGGGCCCGTCCTTGGGCCGAACCGCCCGGTTGTGCCGCCATGCTGGGATACACCGGGTACCGGAGGGTGCGCCGGACGACGCGGACACGACGCGGTGCGGGGAGACCACATGGGGCTGAACAGGGCCGATTGGGGACCGGGCGGATTCGACCAGTTCCGCTGCGACGGAGGTGAGGACACGGTGTACGAGGAGGGTGGAGATTCCATGGACACCGTGTCGCGACTTCCCGATCCGGTGCGGGCGGCGGCCGTCCGCGCGGTCGTCCTCGTGGCGGTGACGCTGGTGCTGGTGATGATCGCCGTGCTGTGCTCCCTCGCCATGGTGTGGCTCGCCCTCCCGATGGTGCTGGCCGCGGTGGCGAGCACGGTGGTCACCACCTGGGGGGTGCTGGACGTGTGGGTCACCAGACAGATGTGGGTCCAGCGCAACGGGGTGGTCTCCACCCCCGGCAGCGTGGCGCGTGAGCGCGGCCCGTTCCGCCGCGGACGGCGGACCTCCTCGTCCGGGGAGGCCGGTGGTCGGGCGGCGCGGGGCGCGTCCTGACCTCCGGACCTCCCCCGGACCTCCGTGGCCGCCGGGACCGCGACCGCCGGGACGGGGGGCGCGGCGCGTCGGTCAGCCGGACACCGTGGCGCTCCCGGCCCGGGACTCCCGCGGCCGTTCGGCGTGCTCGGGGCGGCGGAACATCCGGGTGGCCGTGACCTCGCCGTGCACCGGCTCGGCGTCCGGATCCCGCTTGGGCAGTCCGGGCCGCAGGTGCTCCTCGACGCTGATGTACTTCAGCCCCGCCCGCAGGTCGGCGTCGTTGCGCAGCCGGATCACCAGCGGGAACTCCGCGAGTGCCGTGGTGTCGAAGAGGCCGGTGGTGTAGATGAGCTGGACGCCGAGCGCGTCGGCGACCGCCCGCTGGAGCTCCAGCAGGTAGGTGGCGTTGGCCCGGCCGATGGGGTTGTCGAGGAAGAGCGTGCCCGCGTGCCGGTGCTTGTCGCGACCCCGGTCGTTGCTCCGCAGGGCGGCCATCGTGCAGTACAGCGCGATGGCGGCGGTCAGCAACTGGCCGCCGGAGAAGACGTCGCCCATCTGCCCGACCGGCACCCGCTCGGCGCGCAGCACGGCGTCGGGCTTGAGGATCTCCACCGCCACCCCGCGTGGCTGGAGGGCGGCGTGGACACCGCGCAGCAGCAGCGTCATGCCGTCCCGACGCAGGTCGGAGTTCCGGCGGACGGCCGAGCGGGTGGCCTCGTCGATCACCTCGCCCAGCCGCTCGGTGAGGGCGGCCTGGTCCGGGTCCTCGAAGCGGATGCGCAGGAACTCCTGCCCGGACCACTCCCCCAGGCCCTCCGGGAGGCGGGAGAGCCGCTGCGCGGAGCGGAGGGTGGCCAACGAGGACTCCACCAGGCCGCGCAGCCGGTCGACGATGCTGTCGCGGTTGCGCTCCAACTGCTCCAGTTCGTCGGTCAGGACGCGCAGCCGGGGTTCGAAGGCCGCGGCCCAGGAGGCGGAGTGGTCGGGCAGGGCCGCGGAGGGCAGTTCGCGGATCTGCTGACGGGCCGGAGTGCGCACCTGCTCGTAGCGGGTGGCGTTGGCGTGCCGCACCAGCACGTCGCACGCCTCGCGGACCGCCGCCTCGGCGGCGGTGAGGTCGGCGGCGCAGCCGCGCAGGGAGCGGCGGGCCTCGGCGGCGGCGCGGCGGGCCGCGTCCAGGGTGTCGGCGTACGGTTCGGGGTTCGCCGCCCCGTTCCCCTGGCCCGCCTGCCCCGATCCGTTCGTGCCGTGGGGGTCGCGCAGCAGGTCGCGGAGCATCGCGGCCAGTTCGTCGAACGCGCCGGCCGCGTCCTCGGCGGTGCGGTGGGCCCGTACCAGTTCGGCGTGGGTGTCGCGCGCCGCCTCCAGGGCGTCGGCGCGGGCGGCCAGTTCGGCGTTGGCCTCCCGCAGCAGTGCCTGGGCCTGTTCGGCGTCGGCGGGCACCAGCTCCTCGGGCAGCTCGGTGTGGGCCTCGCCGTTCCCGGGCGCCAGACGTTCGGCCTCGCCGCGCAGCCGGCCGAGCTGTTCGCTGGCGGCCGAGGCACGGGACTCCAACATGTGAACCAGGGCCTCGGCGCGGGCGGCGGCGGCCTGCCGGGAGGGCCCGTCGGCGCCGTCGGGCCCCTCCAGAAGCTGGGCGGCACGGGTGCGGACCTTGTTGGTGAGCCGGTCCAGGGCGGCGCGCGCGGCGCTCTCGTCGCCCTCGGCGCGGGCCTGTTCGGCGCGCAGGTCGGCGCCGACACCGACCTTCTCGTAGAGCTGGGAGGCCGCGCGGTAGGCCTCGCGCAGGGCGGGCAGGGAGGCCCGCGGCTCGGTGGAGGGTTCGGCGTCGGCCCCGTCCGCCGCCTCGCCGAGCCCCTCGGGGGCGTCGGGCGCCCCCGCGATCTCGGCGCGTTCGCCGCGCAGCGCGCGGGCGGTGCGGCGGGCGTCGTCGGCGGCCCGCTGGGCGGCGCGGCGGTCCTCGTCGGCGGCGCGGGCCCGCTCCAGACAGGCGGCGGCGCGGGCCTCGGCCTCGGCGACCTCCGCGGCCAGCTCCCGCAGCCGCGCCTGCCACGTGGCGCGCTCCCGCAGCCGGAAGGCGAGCCCGGTCAGGGCGTCGGCGGAACGGCGGGCCCGCTGGGCGCGCTCCTGCCGTTCGTCGCGTACGCGGGCGGCCTCGGCCGCCGTCTCCTCGGCCTCGGCGGCGGCCGTACGGGCCTCTTCCAACTGTCGCCGGGCCGTCTCGGCGACCTCCGCGGCGGCGTGGGCGCCGGCGGCCAGCTCGGCCAGGCGGCCGGGCGGGCAGCCGGTGCGCCAGGAGGCGAGTCGGGCGGCCAGGGACCGGTCGGCGGAGAGCCGTGCCGCCAGGGCGCGGATCTCCTCGTCGCGGGCGCCGGCGCGCTCGCGCAGTTGGCGGCGCTCGGTGTCGGCGGCGCGCTCGTCGTGCATGGCCGGGTTGGGCGGCACGAGGAAGACGCCGTCGTCCTCCCCTCCGTCGGGCGGGGGGACGGGGGCCAGCAGCGCGGCGGCGGTGCCGACGGCGACGGCGGAGCGGGGCAGCAGGGCGGCGCTTCCCAGGACCTCGCGGGCCCGGGCGTGGCTGTCCGGGTCGGTGATGACGACGCCGTCGACCAGTTCGGGGCGGGCGGCGAGGACGGCGGCGTGGTCCGCCGGGTCCACGGCCTGGGCGAGGTAGCGCCAGCCGGGGAGGGCGGGGATGCCGTGCTCGCCCAGGTACTCGACGGTGGCCAGGACGTCGGGGCCGGGGGGCAGCAGCCCGCCGTCGCCGAGGGCGCCGAGGATGCGGGCGTCGTCGGCGGCGGCGGTGCGCAGGTCGAACAGTCGGCGTTCGGCCGCGGCGATGGTCTCGTCCAGCAGGTCGCGCAAGGTCTCGGCGTTGCGGTCCAGTTCCCCGGCGTCGAGCGCGGCCGATCGGCCGGCCCGGTCGGCGGGCTCCTGGGTGCGTTGGCCGGGCACCGGGGAGCCGTCCGTGTCGGAACCGGGCAGGCCCAGCAGCTCGACCAGGCGCTCCTCCGCGCCCAGGGCCTCGGCGGCACGGCGTTCGGCGGCGTACACGGCGTCGGCCGCCTCGGCGGCGTCGGCGGCGCGGGCTGCGGCGAGTTCGGCGCGGGTCAGGGCGGCGGCGGTCTCCCGGGCGCGCTCGGCGGTGCGGCGCGCGGTCTCCCTCGCGGTCTCCCAGGCGGCGACGGCGGCCTTCTCGGCGTCGCCGGCGGCCAGCGCGGCGCGGGCCGGATCGACGTCGGACGAGGAGCCGTCCAGCCAGCCGGCCCGTACCGCCTCGGCCGTCTCCTGCTCGACCTCGGCCAGGCGTTGGCGCAGGTGGTCGCTCTCGCTGCGGGCGCGCTGGGCCTCGGTGGCGGCGGTGGTGGCGTCGCGGTGGGCGGCCTCGCCCGTGGCCTGGAGGGCGGCGGAGCGCTCCTCCTCCTCGGCGGCGAGGTGTTCGGCCTTCTCCGCCGCGGCCTGCAGGGCCCGCACCAACTCCCCGGCGGCGCGGGCCCGGGCGGCCAGGGCGGGGGCGGCGTCGCGTTCGGCCTCGCGGATGGCCGCGGCCACCCGGGCGGCCCGGTCGGCGGCGGCGCGGTGGGCCAGCACCGTCTCGGTGGCCTGCCAGGCGGCGTGGAGGGTGCGGGCGTCGCTCAGTTCGCGGCGCTGGGCGGCGGCGCCCTTCTCGGCGGCGGCCAGGGCCAGGGAGGCGTGACGGTAGGCGAGTTCGGCGGCGATGAGCGCGGCGCGCTCGCGGCCTCGTTCGGCGGCGGTGACGGCGTGGGCCGCCTGGTCGGCCCGCTCGGCGAGTTCGGCGGCCCGGCCGCGCTCCTCGATGCCTCGGGCGGCCAGCCGCCGGGCGAGGGTGCGGGTGCGCTGCTCGGCCCCGGCGTGGACGGCGCGGGCCGTCTCGCGGCGGTGCGCGGCCTCGGTGATGCGCCGCAGCAGGTCCAGGGAGCCGGCGGTGAAGTCGCGCTCGGCGGTGAGTTCGGCGCGGCGGCCGAGCTTGTGGGCGAAGCCGTGCACCAGGTCGGCCAGGCCGTCGGTGTCGCGGGTGTCGGTGACGGCGCGCAGCAGCAGGTCGGTGAAGTCGGAGTCGTTCTTGACGGCGAAGAGTCCGGCGGCCTCGCCCTCGTCGGCGTTCATCTCCCGCTGGTAGCGGAAGAGCTCCGGGTCCAGGCCGAGGTTGCCCAGGTGCTCGTTCCAGCGCTCGTGGACCTCTTCCCAGACCACGTCGAGGTTGGGGTAGGCCTTGCCCGTCTCGACCAGGACGTCGCGGAAGCCCTTCATGGTGCGGCGCCGGCCGCGGGCGGCGGAGGTGCCCTCGGGGACGGGCCCGACCGCGGTGGACTCGGCGACCGGCAGGGAGTCCAGGCTCAGACCGGGGCCGGGCCGGAAGCTGTACCACGCCTCGGCGAACTTCCGCGGGTCGTTGGAGACCTGCCGGCCACGCCACTCGCTGACCTTGCCGACGACGACGGTCTCGCCGGTGACGGTGTGCTGCCACTCCAGGGCGACGTGTCCGCAGTCCTCGGCCAGCAGGAACTTGCGGAGCACGCCGGAGCTGGCGCCGCCGAGGGTGTTGCGGTGGCCGGGCAGCATCACCGAGAAGATCAGCTTGAGCAGGACGGACTTGCCGCCGCCGTTCTCCAGGAAGAGGACGCCCGCGGGCGCGGGGCGGCGCGGAGGCCCGACCGGCTCCTCCTCGAAGAAGTCGCCCTGGGCGGGGGCGGGGCTGGGCACCGGATCGCCGACCCCGCGCAGGTCCAGCACGGTGTCGGCGTAGCGCGCACCGGCGGGCCCGATGGAGTAGAGGCGGATCCGGGACAGCTCGTACATGGCGGGACTCTCGTCGCTCGGGGTGGGGTCAGCTACGGAAGGGCAGTCCGGCGTCGACGGCCGTGTCGGGGTCGTCGGCGTCGGAGGGCGGCAGCAGGGTGGCGCTGCCGTCGCTGATCGGGACGATGCCCAGCTCCAGCAGTTCGGTCATGGCGGCGCTGCCGGCCATGTCGCGCACCTGGAGCTGGTAGCGGGCGGTGGTGCGGTAGGTGCCTCCCGCGTCGTCGCCGGTGCGCTGGAGGAAGCCGGAGTCGGCGAGGAAGGCGGCGGCCTTGGCGACGATCCCGGTGGTGGAGCCGGCCAGGCGGCGGGCGTCCTTGGTGGCTCCGGTGGAGCTGCGCCGCGCGTACACCCGCCAGGCGGCCTCCAGACCGGGCGCGTCGCTGACCGGGTCGGTGTTCTCCCCCTCCCGCTCGGCTCGCTCCTCCAGCCGTCGGCAGGCCTGGCGGACGAAGGCGTCCACGCCGTTGACGGTGATCCGGCCGACGTAGCCGTCGTCGGCCAGGTCCTCGGGGCGGGGGAAGGCCAGGGCGGCGATGGCCAGGTGGGCCAGGCCGTGGAGGAAACGGTCGACGGAGTCGGCGGCGGCCCGCCGGGCGTAGTCGCCCAGCCGTACGGCGAAGACGGAGTCCTCGGCCGCGGTGACCACCATCCCGGCGCGGGAGGAGACCTCCAGCACGACCAGCCCGAGGCCGGTGGCGACGGCGTCGGCGAGCCGGGCGAAGGCGGGATCCTCCCGGTGGCGCCGCAGCAGGTCGGCGTACTCGGCGTCGCGGGCGGGCAGCAGTTTGGGCTGGAGCCCGAAGGAGACCAGCCGGGCGGCGTCCGCGGCGTCCGCGGGGGTGACGTGGGTCGATGACGGCGCGGGGGACGGCGCGGGGGGCTCGAAGGGCGCCGTCGGGGAACCGGCGGAACCGGCCTCGCCGTGCCCGTCGGAGCGTCCCTCGAACCGCTCGCCGCTCTCCGGCGTGCCCTCCCCCTGGTGGGGCCCCCGGGGTCCGTACTCGTATCCGTACTCGCCGTACTCGCTCACGACGCACCCTCCGTGCGGTCCGCTGCCATGCCCGCCGCGTCCAGCAGGGCGGTGCCCACGACGAGGTCGGCGCCGCCGAACTCCGGGTCGTCCAGTTCCGTGCCGTCGTCCACGGCGAACAGCAGCCGCCGCTCGCCCTGCCGGTAGGCGGTGCCGACCGGGGGGCTGGCGGCGTGGACCGCCAGCAGGGCCACCAGGTACGGCAGGTCCGGGTCGCGGCGCCGGGCCTCGGCCAGCAGGCCCGACAGGCGGCGCGGGGCGTCCGGGGGCAGGTCGAGCAGTTCCCTGGCGGCCTCCAGTTGCTCCTCGGTGAAGCGGCTGTCGTCGGGGGTGGCGACCAGGTCGGGCTCGGGCATCTCGGCGCCCAGGTGCTCACGGGGGGCGGGCGGGGTGAGGAGCATCTCGGTGAGGTCCCCCAGGCGGACGGCGGCGGGGGCGCGCAGCCCGGTGCCGCGGGCGAAGAAGGCGTCGGTGACCTTCGTCGCCCGCTCCACGGGCAGCGGCAGCACCGGGGCGAGGAGCTGCCCGTACACGTCCAGACCGGCGCGGGCGGCGGGCGGGGCGAACGCCTGGCGGTCCTGCTCGGCGCGGAAGAGCGGGCCGGCCTCCAGCAGTCGGGACTGGAGCTGGGTGTGGCGCCGGATGCAGTCCTTGACGATGTCGACCAGTTCGGCGGCGCGCAGTTTGTTCTCCGCGCTCTCCGCCTCGTCGCGCGCCCGACGGATGTTGGTGAGGATGGCGTTCTCGTGCCGGTAGCGGTCGGCCACGTGGTCGAGCGCCTCGGCGATCAGGTCGGGCACGGTGTTGAGCCAGTCGACCGCGCGGACGTTGCGCCGGGTGGCCTCCAGGGTGCGGCGCAGCGTCTCGGCGTACTGGACGGTGCGGTAGCGGGCCTGCTCGGCGGCGAGCTGGGCGTCGGCGAGCCGGCCGCGGCTGACCAGCACCTCCAGCTTGACCTCGGCGGCGATCTGCGCGCTGGTGACGTCGGTGTCCAGGGCGCCGACCAGGACGTTGACCGCCTCGTCAGTGGTGCGCAGGTAGACGCCCCCGCCCGGACCGGGCACCTCCTCGATCAGCTTGAAGTCGTAGTCGCGCCGCACGTACTCCCCGTCGGGGCCGAAGGTGCCGTAGACGGCGCGGAAGCCGCGGTCGACGCTGCCGACGTTGATCAGGTTCTCCAGGACCCAGCGGGCGACCCGCTCGTGCTCGGCGGCGGGCCGGTGCGGGGCCTGGGCGGCGACCCGCGGCAGCAGCCGGGCCACGATCTCCTCGTGGTCGGCGCCGGTGTCGAAGTCCATGTGCAGGGTGACCAGGTCGATGGCGGCCAGGGCCACCTCCGCCATCGCGTACGTGCCGTACTCCCCGGCCAGGTTGGCCTTGCGCGCGTCCAGGTCGTGCAGGGGCGCGGTGCACGCGAGCGCCCTGAGCCGCCGGGCCAGGCCCTCGTCGGCGGCCGGGCCCGGTGCGGGGCGGACGGCACCGGGGGACGAAGCGGATACGACTGTGGTCACGTGGCACAGATTAGGCGCTGCCACCGACAAGATCGAAACGGCGAGGGGGAGCCCCCTCGGGGCGGCGCCCGTCGGGCGGACCGTCCGGGTCAGCGGGCCGCGCCACCGGAGCCGAGCCTGCCGCGGACGGCGCTCTGCACCCCCTCCTCCTCGGCCGGGTCGGTGGCGAGCCGGCGCAGGCGTTCCACGACCCGGACGTCGCCGGTGGTGGCGTGGCGGGCGGCGATCTCGCGGGTGGACTCCTCGCAGTCCCACAGGCACTCGATGGCCGGCCCCGCCGGGAAGGACGCGTCGGTGGCGGCCAGGGCGCGGGCCGTCCGACCGCGCAGTTGGGAGGAGGTGGTCTCGCGGTAGACGTGGCGCAGGAGGGGGACGGCGCACCGCACGGTCAGCCGGCCGGCGCCGTCGATCAGCGCCCCCAGGACCGGGGAGTCGGCCCCCTCGGCGCGGACGGTGCGCCGCAGGGCGGCCAGGACCGTTCCGGTGTCGTCCCGGCCGCCGTGGCAGGCGAGCATCACGGCCGCCGCCGTGCCCAGTCCGTCCTCGCGCCGGGCCCATCGGCGGGCCCGGTCCACGGCGGCCGTGCCGCGCATCCGGGAGAAGGCGGACAGCGCGGACCGCGCCACGGCGCCGGACGGGTCGTCCACGGGGTCGGCCGGCTCGGTCGCGGCCCTCTCGATCAGGTCGAGGACGTCGGGGTCGCCGCGCTCGGCGAGGTGGCGCAGGGCGACGGCGCGCGCGGCGGCGGGACCGCCGCGGGCGGCGGCGAGCAGTTCGGGGCGGTCCTCCGGCCCGGCGACCGCGGCCAGACAGCGGGCCGCGGCGGCCTCGCGCCGCTGTGGATCGCCGTCGGGGGTGTCCTGTCGGGCCCATTCGAGCACCTCGCGCACGCTCCAGCCGGGGCGTGGCCCGGTGGGGCGCAGTTGGCGCCGCCACCGGTCGAAGGAGCCCTGTTCACGGGCGCGCTCGATGCGTCTGGCCTGGGCCGGGCGGGCCGGGTCCTCGGCCCACAGCCGCCAGGGCCGGGGTTCGTAGGCGTCCCGGACGGCCGCGGCCAGCGCCGCCTCGCCCTCGGGGGTGTGCGGGAAGCGCGCCAGGACGGCGGGGCCGAGCGAGCGCAGTCCGGCGTCGTCGTCGCGGACGGCCAGCTCGTCCAGGGCCCACTGCCAGTTCGCGCCGTGCGCGGTGTAGCGGCGCAGCAGCAGCAGCGCGCCGCGGTCGCCGTAGGAGGCCAGGTGACCGAGGACGGAGAGGGCCAGGCCGGTGCGTTCCTCGGCGGTGTCGACGTGGTCGGTGGGGTGGAAGAGGTGGTCCTCGATCTCGTCGAGGCCGGCGTCGAGGTCGCGGTGGAGACGCGCGTAGTACAGGGAGCGGTGTTCAAGCTGCCAGTCCTGCCGGGGATCGCGCCGCAGACACCGGCCCAGCGCGGCGAGCGCCTCCGCCCTCGGGGCCGCGAGGGCGTGCAGCGTGCCGTCGCCGCGGCCTCTCTGGAGGAGGCCCAACAGCGTGCCGCTGGGCGCTATGTCGGAATCGACGGAATCGGCGAACATAGGGTCAGCATCCGGTGTGGGGTGCGGGGCCGGCAACGGGATTTCCGTCGCGCGCCGTTCTCGCCGGTCAA
Organism: Streptomyces megasporus; assembly: GCF_000718985.1. GTDB lineage: Bacteria > Actinomycetota > Actinomycetes > Streptomycetales > Streptomycetaceae > Streptomyces > Streptomyces megasporus. The sequence goes on from NZ_JODL01000022.1 coordinate 27,014, forward strand.
CCGCCGCTTCCCCTCCCGTCTCCCGCGGTTTCCCACGGTTCTCCCACGGCGTCGTCGTGCCCGGCCAAAGCGGGCGCTCCGGCCGCCGAAGGATACCGGGAGCACGGCCCCACCGCGCCTGCCGGAACGGAAACGGAACCATCGGCTCCGGTCCCGCTCGGGTCCGTGCGGGACGACGCCCGACCGGGTGGGGCCCCTCGACGCGGCTCCGGGCCGCCTACGCCCGCACGCTCCCGCCCGGCCACCGAGGGGTCGGCACCGAGCCCGTACCCGGCGTCCTGGGGGCCGTGGGCAGGGCGAGCGCGATCTCCTCGCGCAGGTCCTCGACCCTGGTGTACCCGGCGTACCGCCCGGTGAGCCGGTACATCTCCCGCAGCCGGTCCCAGGTGCGGTGCGAGGAGGTGTTGCCGATGGTGACCAGGGCCAGCCGCGCGTAGCGGTCCGCCTGCTCCGGGTCGTCGGCGATGAAGCAGGCCGAGGCGAGCGAGATGTAGTCGAGGATCTTCGACCGCTCGCGGCCGTTCTCCCGTTCCCGGTACCTCAGCGCCTCCTTGGCGTGCTTCTCGGCGGTCTTCGCCGCCGAGGGCTCGTGCTCGGCGAGGGTGCGGTACGCCAGCGCCTGCATCCCGTGCAGGTCCGCCTCGCGGAAGAGTTGCATCCAACTGGGCGACGGCACGTCCCCTCTGTCGGAGACGAACAGCTCCTCGGCCTCGCCGAGCGTGCGGCGCATCGCCTGGCCTTGTCCCATGGACGCCTGGGCCCACGCCTCGATGGTGTGGAGCATGGCGCGGGTCCGCGGCAGGGTCTCCTCGCCGCAACCGGCCTTGGCCAACTGCATCAGGTCCAGGGCCTCGTCGGGCCGTCCGAGGTGCACCATCTGGCGGGCGGCCCGGGAGACGGCCTCGCCGGCGCGCGGCCTGTCGCCGCTCTCGCGGGCCGCGTGGGCGGCGATGACGAAGTACTTCTGGGCGGTGGGCTCCAGGCCGACGTCGTGCGACATCCAGCCGGCGAGCACCGCCAGGTTGGCCGCCACGGCCCACAGCCGCCGTTGGATGTGCGCGGGGTGGCGGTAGGCGAGCATCCCGCCCACCTCGTTGAGCTGGCCCACCACGGCCTTGCGCTGGAGGCCGCCGCCGCGTGCCGCGTCCCAGGCCCGGAAGACCTCCACGGAGCGTTCCAGGGCGTCGACCTCCTCGGACCCGACGGGGGCCGCCTCGTAGCGGTCGGAGGAGACGGGGTCGGCGACGAGGGGGGCGTCGGAGCGGGCGATGCCGTCGATCGAGGTGGGGTCGGTCCGGATCCAGTCGTACAGGGCGCCGCTGAGCGCCGATCCCGCGGTGAGCGCGGCACCCGCGCCCACCAAGCCGCGTCGGTTGAGCATGAGGTCCATTCCCGTGAATTCGGTGAGGACCGCGGCGGTCTGTTCGGGGGCCCACGGCAGCCCGTGGACGGACTGCCGCCTCCCTGCCGGCCCGGATCTGCCGAACCCGAGGTCCTCTGTGGTCACGACACGGCCGAGTCGCTCGGTGAACAGGGTCGCCAACACCTTGGGCACGGGGTCGCGCGGGGTCTCCCCCATGTCGATCCACCGCCTCACCCGGGAGGTGTCGGTCGCCAACTGCGGATGGCCCATGGCCGCCGCCTGCCGGTTCACGAGCCGGGCGAGTTCACCCTTGGACCAGCCGGTGAGGTCGAACAGGTCCGCGAGACGGGTGTTGGGTTCCTTGGTCACGTCAAGCCCCCAGGATCTCGGCTGAGTCGACAGTAGCCGTCACCGGATGCCGGTTTGAGGGCCCGTGAACATTCGCCAGGGTTCGCCAGGGTTCGCCAGATGGTGCGCAACCCGTGCGCGGGTGTGCTGTAGAACCGCGCCACCCCGTTCGGTTCCGGGTCCGGCATTCCCCAGGGTGCCCACGGCACGGTCGGCCGGGTGGCGCGACATCCTGTCGGCACACGAAGGGATCCGGCTCGCCCATGCATCCAACACCGTCTCCCGTGTCGGCCCCGCCCCGCCCGCGGGCGCGACAGCCGTACGGCGCCGCCCACCCCGAACCGGTGCGCACGTCACCGACGTTCGGCGTCCCTCGGCCGCGCCGCGCGCACGCACCCGGGGTCCCGCCGACCGGCGCGAGGCTGGACCTGTCCGGCCCGCAGGGGGCGCGGCTGCGCACCGCCATCGCCTCGGTACACCGGGTCTGCCCGGAGTTCCGGCCGGCACAGGTGATGCGCCGCGGCGGTCACTCGATGGTGCTGATCGGCACCGTCGGCCGGGGCCCCGCCCTCGCCAAGTGCCTGCTGGACCACTCCCCCGAGCAGGCCGAGCGGTTCCGTCACGAAATAGCGGTCTACCGCACCTTCGTGCGGCACCGCCCGCCGGTGCGGGTGCCCCGGCTCATCGCCGCGGACCCGGACGCCTGCGCCCTGGTCGTCGAGCGGACGCCGGGCCGCCCGGTGGCCCTGCAGCGCCACCCTCTGGAGCCGCCGTCCCACGCGGACCTGCGCGCCGTGCTGGGCGCGGTCCGCCGGGTGAACGCCTGGCAGCCGCCCGCGGGCCGGTTCGAGGCGCAGATCGACTACGGCCGGAGGATCACGCACTACCACGAGTCGGGGCTGTTGACGGACCGTGACCTGGGGGACCTGCGGAAACTGTTGCACGGCCTGGCGAGGGGAGGCGGCCGGGGGCAGTTCTGTCACGGTGACGCCCTGCTCTCCAACGTGTTGCTGTCCCCCAGCGGGGTGGTGCTGGTGGACTGGCGGCACGCGGGCTGGTACCTGCCCGGCTACGACCTCGCCACCCTGTGGTCGGTGCTCGGGGACAGCCCGATGGCCCGCCATCAGATCAGCCGGCTCGCCCAGGCGGCGGGCCGTGACGCGCGGGACGCCTTCCTGGTGAACCTGATGCTCGTCCTCACCCGCGAGATCCGCACCTGCGAGACGGCCGTGCAGCGCGCCATGCGGGACCCGGCTCCGGCCGGGGAGTCGGAGCGGCCCGGTCGGATGAGCTCGGGCGAGGAGCAGCGGCTGCTGCTGCGCCGGCTCCACGACGACTGCGCGATGGCTCGCCGCGCGGTGCGGGCGGCGGTCGGCACCCGGTGAGGTCCGCCGGGGTCGACGGTCCTCCTCTCGGTGGCCGCGGGGGCGCCACCGGGCCGGCCCTGTGACGCCTCGCGGGCTTGGGGCCCGTACGGGGGGAAACCCTCGTACGGGCCCCGTGACGTGTGCGGGTTCGGTGTCGGGAGGGGCCGTTGACGGGCCGTCCGGCGGCGTCCGCCCACCCCGAAGGGATTCCGGCGCGGGCGATCTCGCCGCTGCCGTACACGGTGAAGGCGGGCCGGGCGTACGCGCCGGGGCCGAGGACGAAGGGCGAGTACCACCGGATCCGGCTCGGGCACCGGGCGGCGTTCGTCAGGGCCGCCGACGTCACGGTGCGCCACGCGGGGCGGTGACGGACGCCTCCCGTCACCGCCCGGGCGTCACCGCCGGAACGGCTCTCACTGCCGGAACAGCTCCGCGGGCAGCGGCTTCAGGAGCTGGTAGAGGTCCTCGGTGATCGGCCGGTCCCAGGTGGCGATGGTGACCAGCACGTTGTCGCTGCGGTCGAACTGGACGCAGGAGATCCTGCTCTCGGAGCAGATGATCCGCCGCACGATGAGCAGGTTGTCGTTGAGCATCACCGGGCTCTCCTCCGTCCCGGTGACGGTGACCTCCTCGTCGTTCTCCAGCGCCGCCAGCAGTTGCTCCACCTCGAAGGGCACCTGGTCGTCGGCCCGCTCGCGGGCCGGGGACCCCTCGGGCAGGTTGCCGATGACCATGGCCGGTCCGCGTCCGCCGAACAGGTCGTAGCGCAGGAACACGCCCTGGCAGCTCCCGTCCGGCGCGGGGAGCAGTCCGGCGCCGAGATTGCCCGGCCAGTCCCCCGGCTCCATGGCCAACACGTCGAAGTCAGGTCCGGCGGGGGTGGGGGCACTGCGGCGGCGGAGAAACGACATGCGGCCATGGTACGGGGCCGCCGGCCGGAAGGAGCGGCTGCCCGCTCCCGTTCCGCGACCGGTTCGGCGGTCGGTTCGGCGACCGGTTCCGCGGTCGATTCCCCGGCCGGCTTCCCGGCCGTCCGGGAACCGCCCTACCGCGGCTCCAGCACCCTGGCGAGCCCGGCCCGGTCGGTGCCGAGTTTGAGGTAGACGGCGGAGAGCAGCCGGGTCACGGCCTGCTCCTTCACGTCCATCATCCGGGCGACCTCCGGGTCCGTCAGGCCCCGCGCGGCCCACTCGGCGGCGGCGCGCTCGCGTGCGGTCAGCTCCTCGCTCCGGGCGTACCGCAGTTCCAGGGGGCGCAGCCCGGCGGCGGTCAGCTCCGCGCGGGCGCGTTCCACCAGGGCCTCGGCGCCGCAGTGCGCGGCCGTCTCCAGTCCCCGGTAGAGCTGGTCGGCCGCCTCCTGCGGCAGGCCGGCCCGGCAGAGCGCGGCGCCGTGGTCGACCAGGGCGCGGGCCAGTTCGTACGAGGCCGGGGAGCGTTCCAGGTGTTCGACGGCCTCCCGCAGGATCTCCGCCTGTCGCGGTCCGCCGGTCGCCTCGGCGGCGACCCGCAGCGCCTGGCCGATCGCGGAGGAGGCGCCGAAGTGGCGGGCGCGTTCGACCGATTCCAGGGCGTGGATCGCCGCGTGTTCGGGGTCGGTGTCCCGCACGGCGAGCGCGAGGTGCTGCTGCCAGGGGCACCAGGACGGGTTGCGCATGCCGCGCGGGTCCAGACGCCTGCCGGCGGCGGTCAGTTGACGCTCCGCGTCCCGCGGGAGGCCGAGGGCCAGCAGCAGCTCGCCGTGGACGGCCTGGGCGTCGGGGTAGACGACGGCCCGGGGAACGCGGGCGCCGTAGTCGTACCGCCGAGCGATCTCCTCGGCCTCCCCCGGACGTCCGCGGGCGATCAGGGTCTGGATCAGGGTGCCGATCGCGGCGAGTTGCGCGGGGGCGCCGGAGCCCACCCGGTCGGCGATCCGGAGCCCCTCGCGCACCAGGCTCTCGGCCTCGCTCAGCCGGCCCCGGCGGTAGCGGATGTAGCCCAGGAGGGTGAAGCCGAACGCCAGGTGGGAGCCGCGCCAGCCCTTCCGTTCGCACTCGGCGATGCCGTCGGCGAAGAGTTCCTCGGCGCGTCCGGGCTGGTCGCAGTAGAGGTACGTCAGGCCGGCCATGGCGGGCACCTCGAAGCCCCAGTCCTCGTCCGTCCAGCTCAGGCCGGATCCCAGGGCCTCCTCGGCGAAGCGCAGGGCGTCGCCCGCGGGCTCTCCGCGCACCACCGCGTCCCAGGCGCGCAGGCCGAGGACGTACCGCTCGGCCATGCCTCGGCCGGTCAGGTGGTCGGCGAGCCGGGCCAGGCGGCGGGAGCGGGCGGGCGAGTCGGGTTCGTCGGCGCGGAAGGCGTTCCACATGAACTGTTCCGCGCGCATCCGCAGCCGGGTGCGGGCGGTGGTCGCCCGTCGCGCCTCCTCGGCGACGAGTGCGGCGGCCTCGTCCATCCGGCCGCTGTGCCCGAGCGCCTGGGCCAGACGGCAGGTGACGGCCTCGCGCAGGGCGGGGCCGAGTCCGGGTTCCTCCAGGGCCGCCCGGAGGTGGTTGACGGTGGTGGCGGGTCGGGTGAGGAGGGCGGAGCGGCCCAGTTCGAACAGGACGGACGCCCTCTCGCCCGGTCCCGGCGGCTCGCGCAGGGCGCGTTCCAGACAGCGTCGGGCCGCTTCGGGCGCTCCGGCGCGCAGGTACTCGCGGGCGGCCTTGCGCAGGGTGTCGACGACCTCCGGATCGCCTTCCGGGTGCACCTCCAGCAGGTGGCGCGCGGCGGCCGTGGGGCCGTGGCCCGCGTCGGCGACGGCCGCGGCGGCCTGGCCGTGGAGGGCGACGCGCAGGGCGGCGGGGATGGCCTGGTAGACGGCGGTGGCGATCAGCGGGTGGAAGAACCGCAGCGGTTCGTCGTCCGCCGTGCCGCCGGCGAGGATGCGGGCGACGTGCAGCCGGGCGCGTGCCTCGGCGGCCTCCTCGGTCGCCAGTCCGGCGACGTCGGCGGCCAGGGTCGCGGGTATCTCGGTGCCGAGGACCGCGGTGGCCCAGGCCAGTCGGACGGCGGCGGGTCCCAGCGTCTCCAGGCGTTCGACGAGGCCGCTGCCCCGGAGAGTGCCGGCGAGGTCGCGCAGTTCGGCCGTGTTCTCCCGTCGCGGCTCGAGGCGGCGGTCGGCGATCTTGGCGGTCAGTTCCACCACTTCGAAGGGGTTGCCGCCGGTGACGGTCCAGCACTCGCGGCAGAACGCGTCGTCGGCGGTGGGGCCGAGCGCGTCGCGCACCAGGCGGGTGACCGCCCGCGGGGTCAGGGCCGCCAGGTCGAAGGGGCGTGTTCCGTGCCGGCCGGCCAGTGAGCCGAACGGGGCCGTGCGGTGGGGGTGGTCGTCGGGGCGGTAGGCGACGACCACCAGCATCGGCAGTTCCGCGACGCGGGGCGCGAAGGCGGTCAGCCAGGCCAGGGACTCGGCGTCGATCCAGTGGGCGTCGTCGAGGGTCACCACCACGGGGCGGTTCCGCACGACGAAGCGGGTGACGACCCAGTCGAGGCCGTCGCGCACGCCCTGGGGATCGGGTGCGCCGCCGCCGTCGGGGGCGACCAGGCCGACGGCGGGCGCCACGATGTCGTACCAGCTTCCCAGCAGTCGGCGGTGCTCCTCCTCTCCGACGGTGGCGAGGAGCGGTTGGACGAGTTGGCGGACGGTGTGGAAGGGCAGGTCCTGTTCCTGCTCTCCGCCCCGCGCGGACAGCACGGTGCAGCCGCGTGCGCCCGCGCGCCGGCGTACTTCGGTCAGGAGGGCCGTCTTGCCGAGCCCGGCCGCTCCGGCGAAGGCGAGCAGGTTTCCCTCGCCCTCGGCCAGCTCGGTCAACGCGCCGTCCAGAGCCCTCAGTTCGGACTCGCGCTCGAACATCGTTCGGTGCATCGTCCCTGCTCTTCGTCCGCGACCATGCCTCACCGCTCCGGCCTTTCCCGGCAGGCGGTGCAGAGCGTACGCCGGCGCGAACACCGTGTGACGCTCTTGGGTCATTTCCCCGCCGCCTTCCGCCGTCGGTCCGCCGCTCCGGTGGGGAGCGCTCCCAAAAGCGCTCCTCCGGGCCACCGGGCGCGGGGGGCGCTCGGGCCCCCTTGACCGTCAAGTGCCCTTCCCCACATGTTGGTTGCATATGCGCCAGCCATGTTCGCCACCGTGTTCCACACCGCCCGAGGAGGCGTCGGCCCATGCCGAACACCACGGCCCCGAGCACCACGGCCCCGAACACCACGACCGGAGAACCCGTCGGGCAGGACGGACTCGCACGGCGGGTGGCCCTGCTGGAGATCCCCTTTCCCGGCGCCGTCAATCCCGATGTCGAACGCGCTCGGGCGCACACCCTCCGCTGGCTCCGCGATGTCGCGTTACTCCGGGGTGAGTCGGCGTTCGAGGAGTACGACGCGCTGCGGCTGGAGCGGGCGATGGCCCGTTTCTACCCCCGGGCCACGGGCGAGGATCTGATGCTGGCCACCGACGTCAACGGCTGGTTCTTCGTCTTCGACGACCAGTTCGACGGCCTGCTGGGCCGGCGCCCGGACGACGTCGCCCGCCTCCTGGACTCCCTGACGGCCGTCATGGACGAGGTCCGGCCCCCGGCGGGAGCGTCCTCCAACCCGCTGGTGGAGAGCTTCCGCGACCTGTGGAGCCGCGTCAACGACGGGATGCCACCGGTATGGCGTGAGCGCTTCAAACGGCACTGGCGCGGCTACCTGCTCGCCCACCACCAGGAGGCGCTGAACCGTTCCGGGAGCGCCCTGCCCACCCTGGCGGAGTTCCTGGCCGCGCGGCGCCACTCGATCGGCATCCAACCCTGTCTGGATCTGGCCGAGCGCTGCGGCCGGTACACCCTGCCGCCACAACTGCACGGCGGCTCCCCGCTGAAGGAGATGCGTCGGATCACCGACGACGTGGCGATCTTCGTCAACGACATCGTCTCGCTGGACAAGGAACTGGCCGTCGGCGACGTCAACAACACCGTCATCCTCCTGCACCGGACCACGGGGCGCACGCTGGAGGAGTGTGTGCGGGAGATCTGCGCCGCCGCCAACGAGCGCGTCGTCCGCTTCCGGGAACACGCCGCGAGCCTGCCCGGCCTGCTGGCCGCGTCCGGCGTCCCCGAGGAACTGCGGGCCTGTGTGGAGGACTACGTCGACGGCATGCGCAACGTCATGCGGGGCAACCTCGACTGGTCCCTGGAGAGCCGGCGCTACGACGCCACCGGGGTCGCCGCCGTCAGCGACGGACGACGACGGCCGTGGGCCGGGCTGCTGTCCGCCCCGGAGGACGGCTGACGGCACCCGGTACCGTACGCCGTCGTGACGGCGGAACCGGTGGTGGACCTGTGGCGGGCCGGACTCGACCGCGTGCCCGAGGAGGTGTGGGAGCACCGGGAGGCGCGCACGCTGATCCTCGCGGACAACGCCCTGACCTCGCTCCCCGCGGACATCGGCCGACTGCGGCGCCTGCGCACCCTGGACCTCGGCCACAACGCCCTCGTCTCGCTCCCGGAGGAGATCGGGGAGCTGACGGGTCTGGACCGCTGCCTGTACCTGCACGACAACCGGCTCGCGAGGCTGCCGCGCTCGCTGGGGCGGCTGGGCGAACTGGCGTACCTGAACGTCGGGGACAACCCGCTCGTCTCACTCCCGGAGGAGATCGGCGGCATGGTCGGGCTGGTCGAGCTGCGGGCGCAGCGCTGCGGGCTGCGGGAGCTGCCCGGGTCGCTCGGACGGCTCACCGCGCTGCGGGAGCTGTGGCTGCGCGGCAACACGCTGACCGCCCTGCCCGGCGGCGTCGCCGGGCTGCGGGACCTGCGGGAGGTGGAACTGCGGGAGAACGCGCTGGAGGAGGTGCCCGAGGCGCTGCGCGGCCTCCCCCTGCTGCGCCGTCTGGACCTGCGCTCCAACCGGCTGCGGGAGGTCCCCCACTGGCTCGCGGAGCTGCCCGCGCTGGAGAAGCTCGACCTGCGGTGGAACCGCGTCCACCCGGCGCCGCGCCTGTTGGACGCACTGGCCCGGCGCGGCTGCGTGGTGCTGTGCTGAGAACGGTGAGAGTGGTGCCTGGGTGACACCGATGGTCGCGAGGTGATTACGGGGCGTGCGTTGCCTTGTGCCGTGAGGGTTGACAGCGCGAGCGTCCGGGAAGAGAGTTTCAGCATTTTCCCGCTCCACCGAAAGATACTTTCCCACGTCCCGCGTACGTCCCAAGGGGGTCGCACGGCATGACCGATTCCGCACCCGGCCGGGGCATCGGCCGACGACAGCTCGGACTGAGAGCGCTCGCGCTCGGCGGTGGCCTGGCCCTGGCCTCGGCCCCCGTCGCGGCGGCCCGCGCCGCGACGGACTCCCGTGCCGGCGCCCCCGGCTCCGTGGGCGGCCCCGCGCCCGTGCTGCGCCGCGGCTCCGCGCGGCGGGCGGGGCTGCTGGAGGAGCACCTGCGGCGGCTGGTGGAGGACGCCAGGGGCTTCCTCGGCCCCTCCCCCGAACACCCCTGGTACGCGGGCGCGGTGCTGCTGGCCGGACGCGGCGGCACCGTCGCCCTCCACGAGGCCATCGGCCACGCGGTGCGCTACTCCGCCTACGACGAGACCACCGACACCGGCGTCGAACTCCCCGCCGACCGGCAGGTCCCGGCGACCCCCGACACGGTCTACGACCTCGCCTCCGTCTCCAAGCTGTTCACCGCGATCCTGGCCGTCCAGCAGATCGAGCGCGGGGCACTGGAGTTGGAGGCGACCGTCGCCTCGTACCTGCCGGAGTTCGGCGCGGAGGGCAAGGCCGGCATCACCCTGCTGCACCTGCTCACCCACACCTCGGGGCTGGCCGCCTGGATCCCGCTGTACGCCGAACCCACCCACGCCGACCGGCTCCGGCGGCTGTGGCGCGAGAAGCCGTTGGACGCGCCCGGCACGGTCTACCGCTACTCCGACCTGAACCTCATCGCCCTCCAGTTGGTGCTGGAGAAGGTCACCGGCAGGACGCTGGACACGCTGCTGCGCGAGGAGATCACCGAACCGCTGGGCATGCGGTGGACCCGCTACAACCCGCCCGCCTCCTGGAAGCCGCGCATCGCCGCCACCGAGGACGCCCGCCGCCCCTGGTCGGGCCTGGACCGCGGCATGGTGCACGGCGAGGTCCACGACGAGAACGCCTACTCCTTCGGCGGGGTCGCCGGACACGCCGGGGTCTTCTCCCGCGCCTGGGACTTGGCCGTGCTCTGCCGGACCCTGCTCAACGGCGGCGCGTACGGCCGCGTCCGCATCCTGTCCGAGGAGTCGGTGGACCTGCTCTTCCACGACTTCAACGCCGACTTCCCCGGCAACGAGCACGGCCTGGGCTTCGAGCTGTACCAGCACTGGTTCATGGGGGCCATGGCCACCCCCGAAACGGCCGGGCACACCGGGTTCACCGGCACCTGCCTGGTGCTGGACCCCACCACCGACACCTTCCTGGTGCTGCTGGGCAACTCCGTCCATCCGATGCGCTCCTGGCGCTCCGGCAGCGCCCCGCGCGTGGCGGCGGCCGACCACCTGGCCCGAGCCGTCCCGGTGCGTCCCGCCGACGGGCGCGGCGCCTGGTTCTCCGGGATGGCGAACGCCGCCACGGCCACCCTCGCCCTGCCCGAGGTGACACCGCGCGGCGAGGACCCCCGCCTGCGCTTCTCCGTGTGGTGGGACACCGAACGCTCCTGGGACGTGCTGCGTCTGGAGGCGTCCGGCGACGGCGGGAGCACCTGGGAGCCGGTGCCGTTCACCACCTCGCGCCGCGGCGCCGATCCGGTGGAGCGCCCGGAGGGGACGCTGTACGGCTACTCCGGGCGCCTGTGGCACCGGGCCACGGCCGACCTGGGCGCCTGGCGCGGCCGGGCGGTGCGGCTGCGCTGGCGGTACACCACCGACACCCGCTACGTGGGGCGCGGCGCGTACGTCGACGAGATCCGGATCGAGGACGACGGGCGCGTGCTCTTCGACGACTCCCGCCGAAGGGACGCGGACCGCGTCGTCCCACAGGGCTGGACGGCCTCGGCGGACTGACCCCGCCCTGCCCCCCACAGTGCCCGCCCCACCATGCCCGCCGGGCCTCGGCCGGTGGTCTTCAGGCGCCGTCCTCCAGGCGGCAGCCCGGCGCCGCCACCCGACGGTACAGCTCGGCGGCCTCGGCGCTGCGACCGAGCCGCTCCAGACAGTGGGCCTCGTCGTTGCGGCTGGTCAGCGCGTCGGGGTGGTCCGGACCCAGCACACGGGCGCGGTCCCGCGCGACCTGGTGGAAGAGCTCCAGGGCCTCCTCCCAGCGCTCCAACCGGACCAGGGCGTGGGCGACCTCGTGGCGGCTGGCGAGGGTGTCGGGATGGTCCGCGCCCAGTACGCGGGCGCGCTCGGCGGCCACCGCGCGGTGCGCCTCCACCGCCTCGTCCCACCTGCCCAGCCGCCCCAGGCTCAGCCCCGCGCTGTGCCGGTGGGCGAGCACGGCCGGCAGGTCGGCGGGCGGCCCCGACGGGTCCGGCGTCCGGCCGGGCACCGTCCACGGCCCGCTGAGGGCGCCGGGGTAACCGGGGGAGACGGGACTCGCCGGGCGGCCGGCGACGGCCTTGGCGCCGGTGCTCATCCCGTGGGCCCACCGCGGGGTCCGGGGAGGCGGGAGCGGCTGCGCCGCCCACTCCTCGGCCGGGCACGCCGAGCGGCGGGCGACGGCGGTGCGGTGACCGAGTTCGGCCGCGTCCTCGGGCCGCTCGTCGGGATCCTTGGCGAGCAGGTCGAGGATGATCCGCTCCAGCTCCTCGGGGAGGTCGGGGCGGAGTTCGCGGGGCGGACGCGGCTCGGTGTCGCTGTGGCCGATGAGGACGCCCCAGGCGTCGTCCAGGTCGAAGGGCGGCGCGCCGGTGGCCGTCTCGTACAGCACGCAGCCGAGGGAGTACAGGTCGCTGCGGTGGTCGAGCGGGGCTCCGGCGATCTGCTCGGGCGACATGTAGTGCGGAGTGCCCATGGTGACGCCGTCGCCGGTGAGTTTGGCGGTGAAGCCGATGTCGTGGCCGAGCCGGGCGATGCCGAAGTCGCATATCTTCACCGTGCCGTCGACGGTGCGCATCACGTTGGCGGGCTTGAGGTCGCGGTGGACGATGCCCCGGTCGTGGGTGTAGGCGAGGGCGGCGGCGACCTGCTCGGCGATGTCGAAGAGGTCGGGGACGGGCAGCGGCCGGTGGTCGTTCCGCTCCAGGAGCTGGCTGAGGTTGTGCCCGTCGAGCAGTTCCATCACCAGGTGGAGCACGCCGTCGTGCTCGCCGAAGTCGTGGACCACGGTCACCCCGCGGTGCTGGAGCGAGGCGGCGACCCGGGCCTCGCGGCGGAAACGTTCACGCAGCGCCGTCACGGACCGGGGGTCGGTCTGCCGTCCCAGCGGTTTGAGGCACTTGACGGCGACCTCGCGGCCCAGCGACTCGTCCCGCGCCCGCCACACCTGACCCATGCCACCGCGGCCGACCAGGTCGAGCAGCCGGTACCGGCCCTGGAGCAGGGTGTCCTTCTCCATCGCGCGCCACCGCCCCCTCTCACCCGATGCCCCGATGCCGCCCCCGGCCCGCCCAGTATGAGCCCTTTCCCCACGAACCGTTAAGGCGGTGGGGCCGTGTCGGAATGTGCCGGGGTGCACCGGAGCGCCGTCGGAAGGTGCCGTACGCGGGTTTCGACGCCCACGGAAGCGGCAACAGCGAGGGGAATGTCGTCTCCTCTGCGCGCACGCGGCACCCGGGCCGGCTTCCGACTGCTCGCCCGGCTGCGCCGGGCCCCGGCCTTCCACCCCCAGGGGCTGATCTGCACGGGCGAGGTGGTGGTCCGGGGCGGCGCCGACGCGCCTTGGGGCGTGCCCTGGATGGACGAGCCCGGTCGCCACGCCTGCGCGGTGCGGCTGTCGCGCGGGGCCGGGCTGCCGACGCGGCTGCCCGACTGGCTGGGACTGGCCGTGCGGGTGGTGGACGCGGGCGGCCCGGGCCGGCATCTGGATCTGCTGCTGACCTCCGCCTCCCGCCTCCCCGTGCTCCGCCACCTGCCCCTGCCGCGCGGTGACGCGCTGGGCGGTCCGTACTCCGTCCTGCTGCCGTACCGCGTCGGCGGACGTCGCATGGTGATCGGCGCCTTCCCGCGCCGCCGCCTGCGCCCGGTCCACGGCGCCCCGTCCGCCGTCCGGCGGGCCCTGGAGGAGAAGCCGCTGGTGTTCGACCTGCGCGCCGCCGCCCCGCTGGGCCGGTGGCGGACCTTCGCCGTGCTCACGGTCGGCTCGCCGCTGCCCGAACCGCCGGAGGCCACCTTGGAGTACGACGTCTACGGCCACAGCCTTCCGGGGCTGGCCCCGGGACCGGCCCTGGAGACGGTACGGCGCGCGGCGTACAGCGGCTCGCGCCAGGGCCGCCGTCGAGCGCCGGCCGGACGGGCCGTTTCTCCCTCGGCCTCGGGGGTACTCCGAACCGGCCGGTATTCCACCCGAACGCGGAGATGATGACGATGGCCAGGACAGGCCCGAGCACCACCGGTACGGCACGCGGATCGGCACTGACCACCGCCGCCAAGATCGTGGCGCTGATCTTCCTGGGTGTGGGAATCCTGGGGTTCATCCCCGGCATCACCACGAACTTCGGCGACATGACGTTCGCCGGACACCACTCGGACGCCCACCTGCTCGGCATCTTCAAGGTGTCGGTCCTGCACAACCTGGTCCACCTCGCCTTCGGCATCGCCGGACTGGCACTGGCCCGCAGCATGGCCGGAGCCAAGGCGTTCCTGATCGGCGGTGGTGTGATCTACCTGCTGCTGTGGCTCTACGGGCTGATCATCGACAAGGACAGCGCCGCGAACTTCGTGCCCCTGAACACGGCCGACGACTGGCTGCACTTCCTGCTGGGGGTGGGCATGATCGCCCTCGGCACGGTCCTGAGCCGCCGCCCCTCACCCTCGACGGCCTGACAGGGGCCCGGACACCGGTGGGGCGGCCGTGTGGCCGCCCCACCGGGCGCCGTCGGGCGTCCGACTCGTCCCCGGAACGCCACATCCACCGGCACATCCACCGCCACACCCGCCGGACCGCCACCGCGCCCGGTGGGAGACGGGAGGTCTCCCATGACATCCGCACCGCCCGCGGGGACCGCCGAGATCCTCTTCGTCGGCAACGCGACCCTGCTGATCCGCTACGGCGACCTGACGCTGCTGACCGACCCCAACTTCCTGCACCGGGGTCAGTACGCCTACCTGGGCAAGGGACTGCTGTCGAAGCGGCTGGTCGATCCCGCGCTGTCGATCGACGAGCTGCCGTCCGACCTGGACGCGGTGATCCTGTCCCACCTGCACGGCGACCACTGGGACCGGGTCGCCCGCCGCCGACTGCCCCGCTCGCTGCCGATCGTCACCACCCCGCACGCCTCCCGGCGTCTCCAGGGGCTGCACGGATTCAGCCGCGCGACCGGCCTGCCCACCTGGCACGACCACGTCCTGCTCCGCGGGCACAGCCAGGTCCGCGTCACCGCCCTGCCCGGCCGGCACGGTCCGGGGCCCGCCCGCTTCCTGCTGCCCCCGGTGATGGGCAGTCTGCTGGAGTTCGGCGATCCGGGCGGGCCCGTGCGGCTGCGGATGTACATCTCGGGCGACACGCTGATGTTCCCCGGGATCGAGGAGATCGCGCGCCGCTGCCCGGACATCCACCTGGCCGTGGTCCACCTCGGCGGCACCACTCTCCCCGGCGGGCTGCTGGTGACCATGGACGCGCTCCAGGGCGCGGATCTGGTCTCCACGCTGCGCCCGCGCCGCGTGCTGCCCGTGCACTACGACGACTACGGCGTCATGAAGTCCCCCCTGTCGGACTTCCTCCGGGAGGCCGGACGGCCGGGCTTCCCCTCCGGCGTGATCCCCTGCGCCCGCGGCGAGCGGGTCACCGTCGACGCGAACGGCCTGGTCGAAGCGGTCGGGGCCGGTTCCGTCTGACGGGCCGCGGGGCGGGCACACGAGTGGACGGACGCGGACGGGCGTGCGCGGAGGAGAGTCGCGCGCGGTGGCCGAACGCGTCGTCCGAGCGCGTTGTCCGATGCGGAAGACACGGAAGGAAGGCGCACAGGTGCCGAGCACGATCACAGCCGAGCACGTACGGGAGCTGCTCCGCTCCTCCGACCCCGATCCCCGGCTGGTCCTGCTGGAGGGCCGGGCTCGGGTCGTCCCCGCCGCCGAGACGGGCACGGACCGCTGGCGCGGAGCCGTGGAGGTCGTCTCCCGCGACGACCTCGCCGGCCGGCTCGGTCCCGACGAGCCCTCCGAGCGGGACCTGGAGACGCTGGCGGCGCGGCTGGAGGCCGTGGTGTCGGAGCTGGGCGCCTGACCCGGAGCCGGCCCACCGCCGCCCCGGCCTCGACCCCGGCCCCGGCCCCGGCCCACCGTCGTCCCGCGCTTCCGGGCGGCTCCCGCTCGGCGGGCGCCGTTCAGGGGCGCGGGACTCGTACGGCCAGGGCCAGGGTGTCGTCGGGGTGGAGGATGATGGTGTGCATGTCCTCGGCGATCGCGCCGGGAATGTCCGCTATGGGCTTGTCGGCGTGGCGGCGGGCCGCCTCGATCAGCCGCTCCTCGCCCTCTCGGGGGTCGCGGCGGCTCTCGGTGAGCCCGTCGGTGTAGAGGACGAGCAGGTCCCCCGGCGCCATCGTCGTGTGCAGTAGGCGCTCGCTGCCCGCGAGCGGGTAGCCGATGCCCCGGCCGCGCGCCTCCAGGTATCTCGGCTCGCCCTCGGCGGGCAGCAGCAGGGCGGGCGGGTGACTGCCGTTGGCCAGGTACAGGTCGCCGGTTTCGGGGTTGACGCGGGCGAGCAGCACGGTGGACATCAGCTCGCTGTCGAAGGGCATCAGGATCTCGGCGGTCCGGGCGACGATCGACTCCAGCGGGTGCCCCTCCAGGGCCAGGGTCCGCACCGCGTGGGTGACGTTGAGGGCGCCTCG
The DNA here is from genome assembly GCF_000718985.1 of Streptomyces megasporus. Taxonomy (GTDB): domain Bacteria; phylum Actinomycetota; class Actinomycetes; order Streptomycetales; family Streptomycetaceae; genus Streptomyces; species Streptomyces megasporus. The sequence goes on from NZ_JODL01000022.1 coordinate 43,044, forward strand.
GGTGCTGGTCACACCGTGGCCGAGGGCGTCGACGACGGTGATGTGGACGGTGCCGTCGGGCAGTTGCAGCCAGTCGTAGAGGTCTCCGCCGGTGGGCGCGTCGGTGCCGGCCGGCGCGTAGTGGACGGCCATCTCCAGGCCCTCCACCTCGATCGGCGCGGGCCGCAGGGCGTCCTCCAGCTCGCGCAGGGTCTGGCCGTGGGCCTTGCGCAACTGCTCGTCGCGCTCCTCCAGTTGGACGTAGAGCGCGAGGGTGCCCCGGTTGGTCTCGGCGAGTTCGTGCTTGAGCCTCCGGTGTTCGGCGGTGAGGACGTCGATACGGGCCAGCGCCGCCCTCAACTCCTGCTCGACGGCCCGCAGTTCGGAGGAGGCGGACTCGTCCGCGGGCCGCGGCACACCTCCGTTGGGAGACGGCCGCGCACCGGCCCCGTCGGACGGTTCGAGGAGCGGCACGCGCCAGGTGGCCGCACCGTTCTCGGTGAACTCGACGGGCAGGGGCAGGTTCGGGAGTTCACGGTCGGTGTCGGCGGCCCGGAGGGTGTCGAGCGTGACGGCGAGGTGCCGTGCCATGCCCTCCGGCTCCTGTTCGACGGAGGTCTCCAGCCGTACGGGCCGTCCCGCCGCGAGTTCGGTGCGGGCCAGGTCCGCCGCGGACAGCACCAGGCGTGCCCTGGTCTCGACCGGCAGCCGGTGAGAGCGGGCGATCCCGCGCACGGCCCGGCGGAGGCTCGGCAGCGTGTGGTGGGAGGAACGGTGGGGGGTGTGGTTGTCGGTTGTCATGAGACCTCTACATCGCCCGGACGGTGAGCACGGTGGCGTCGTCGCGGGTGCGCCGGTGGCCGTGGGCCAGGGCGGCGGCCAGCAGGGGCGGGGGGAGCCGGAGGAGGAAGGTGGACGGGGAGTGCGACCACCGGGACTCGATGCCGTCGCTGTGGAGGGCGAACGCCGTGCCCGGTGGCAGGGAGAGGGTGCGGACCCGTGGGGTGGGGATGTTCCAGCCGACGATGCCCGGTTGGCCGGCCAGCCGGTGGAGCACGTCCCCTCCCGAGAACGCCACGGCGCGGATGTTGCCGACGCCGCAGTACTCGGCGCGGTCGGGACGCAGGCGCAGGACGCCGGCGGCGGCGCCGCGGGTGTGGCGCAGGCTGCGGTGCAGCGAGGTCAGGATGTCGTCCAGCGGCCGGTCGGGGGCGGTGTGGAAGGAGCGCAGGGCCGACCGGGCCGCCTCGGCGGCCGCGACACCGTGCCCCAGGCCGTCGACGACCAGCCCGGTGAGCGCGTCGCCGGTCTCGGCCACGGCGCAGGCGTCGCCGCAGTGCCGCTCGCTCTTGGCGGGCAGGCACACCGAGCCGGTGTCCCACCGTCGGGACGGGGGCTTGCCCGGCGGGGAGAGCCGTGCGCAGACCAGCGTTCCGAAACCGGCCCGGGTGCGGATGGTGAACTCGGTGGCGATCCGGCGCACCGCGCCGAGACCGGCGCCGAGGGAGCCCGTGGCGGTGGTGTAACCGTCGGCCATGGCACGGTCGAGATCGCCTATGCCGGGACCGCGGTCCACGGCGACGATCTCCACCCCGGTGCCGAGCCTGAACGGTTGGACGTACACCGTCCCGTCGACGGCGTGCTTGTCCAGATTGCCGGCCAGCTCACTGGCGAGGACCGCCGCCTGGTCGGGCATGGAGCCCGGCAGTCCGCACCGCAGCGCGCGGTCACGCGCCGCGGTGGCGGCCAGGTGGATCGCGCTCTCGTGGTCGATGCGGATCTCGTCGGTCAGGCCCTCGGTGTCGAAGGACGATCGGGTCACTGCGTGGTCCAGCGGGTCGCGCGGATCGTGGTGCCCTTCCCCGCCTCGGTGCGCACCTCGAATTCGTGCATGAGGCGGCGGGCGCCTCCCAGTCCATGGCCCAGGCCGGCGCCGGTGGTGAATCCGTCGGTCAGGGCCACCTCCACATCGGGGATGCCCGGCCCGTCGTCGTGGACGATCAACCGGATCCCTCTGCGGCCCGCCTGTCTGGGAAACTCGATGGTCACCGTGCCCCCACCGCCGTGGATGTAGGCGTTACGCGCCAGTTCGCTGGCGGCGGTGACGACACGAGTCTGGTCCACCAGCCCGAACCCGACCTCGACGGTCGCCGCCCGCACCGCGTGGCGGACGGTGATGAGGTCCTCGTCGTTGCGGACGGGGTGCGTGACGGGGGTGTCGCCGCCGCGCGGGGCGTCACTCCCGGCGGTCGCGGGAGGAACCGTCGGCGCCGCGGTCGTCCGTTCACCCGAGAGTTTCACGTCGATTCCCCCCTTCCGGGGGCCGGGGAGCATGGCGCCAGCCCAGTGCGACCATTCCCTGCTCCGCGTTCAACGCGGTCTCCACCCCCGCGAGTTGGAGCCCGAGCTCGGCGAGGGTGATCGCCACGGGGGGCCGCATGCCGGCCACGATCACCCGTGCGCCCAGCAGCCGTGCCATGGTGCTCAGTTCCGTCAGGGTGCGCGCCACGAACGAGTCGATGATCTCCAACCGGGAGATGTCGATGAGCACCCCCTTGGCCCGCTCGGCGGCGATGCGCTCGGTCAGCTCCTCCGCGAAGGCGGTCGCCGCCTTGTCGTCGAGCTCGTTGATGAGCCCGGTGACCAGCACGTCACCGAGCCTGATGATGGGCACGTCCATGGGCCGGGAGTCGGTCATCGGTTCGTCGGTGCTCCGGCGGTCGGCGATTCCTGGCCGGTCATCTCGACCGCGGCGGCCAAGGCGTCGGCGAGGGTGGCGCGGGTGAGGATGGTGGACAGGTCGATGCCCAACTGGGCGATGGTCTGCGCGATGGACGGGCGGACGCCGCTGATGAAGCAGTCCGCGCCCATCAGCCGGACCGCGTTGACGGTCTGCATCAGGTGCTGGGCGACGGCGGTGTCCACCGTCGGCACCCCGGTGATGTCGATGATCGCCACTCGGGCCTCGTGGGTCTGGATGGACTGGAGCAGGTTCTCCATCACCACCTGGGTGCGCGCGGTGTCCAGCGTGCCGATCAGCGGCACGGCCAGGATCTGCCTCCACAGGTGCACCACGGGCGTGGACATCTCCAGCAGTTGGCGGCTCTGCCGCTGGATGATCTCCTCCCGACGCTCGACGTAGGCGCTGAAGGAGAGCGCGGCGGCCTCGTCCAACAGCCTGTTGATCATCAGCGCTGCGGGGAACATCTCCCGCGGGTCGAGGTTGTCCCGTTGCACGGCCTCCAGCACGGCGTCCTTGAGGGCCAGGATGGCCAGGGACGTGGCTGTGGGGTTCGCGCCGCTGCGCTCCCTGCGCAAGGAGAGCTCCATCACCGCGTCGCGCAGGTCGTGGTGGGCGTCCACCACGCTCTCCATGCCGTGCTCGCTGTTGTTCAGCGCTCCGCCGAGCAGGACGATCAGGGAGTCGGCCTCCTCCCGGAGTTCCCCCTCGCCGATGTCGATGGCGGCCCGCTCCCGCTGCAGCTGGACCCACCGGTCGGCGATCTCGTCGCCGCGTTCCCGCAGCGCCCTGGTCAACCGGTCTCGCACGGCTGCTTCGCTGGCGTTCACCACAAGCCCTCTCACAGTCGTTCGTCGCCGGCCCACGCCCTTCGCCTCGGCGCCCGGCTGGATGTGCGGGGACGAGGAGCCGGCATCCAACCGGTACCCATCGTCCCTTTTGTTGCTGTCCGGCAAATGTTAACAGCGGCCGGACGAGCCGGAGTGTGCCCCAACTCACGGCACGTCAGGCACCGATGACGCTCCCCGGCTTCCCGAGGCCTTCCCAGAAACCGGCGTCTGATGCGGATTCCGCGACGGTTTCCACGCGGCGACCGTGCCACCTCCCCACACTCTCCCCACCGACCATCGCACACGGCCCTCCGCCACGGGCCTCCGGGCGGGGTTCCCCGACGGCCACCGGGTGCGCGTGCCGCGGGGACGAGGCGGGCACGACGCCCCTACACCGGTGGTCCGCTCCCGTTCGTCCCCTCCCGACGCCACGGAACCACCCCGTCCACGACGCTCCGGAAACCCTCCAACCCCTCGACGAGCGCTTGGCGGGCGGCCGGGGACATCGCCGCTATGGCCGCCAGGAGGGCCTTCTCCCGCACCTCGCGCAACTCCCGCAGGTACGTTCTGCCCCGGTCGGTCAACCTCAGCTCCAGCTCCCGCCGACTCGCCGGGTTGGGCGCGCGCTCCACCAACCCGGCGGCCTGGAGTCGGTCGCACAGGCGGCTGACCGACGACGGGGCCGACCCCAACGCCTCGCCGAGCGTGCGCAGATTGATGCCCTCGTCGCGATCGAGGACGTACAGCACCCTCAACTGCGAGGCGGAGACGGGCACGGGCGACGCGGCCTCGCGCCCCCGCTCCCACAACACCTCCAGAAGCTCGGTCACCTCCGACGCCGCGCGCGCCGCGTCGTCGGGGCGACGCGGGGAGGGTTCGGGGTTCACGCCCCCAACTGTGGCATTCCGCGTTCGCGTTGTCAGGCCGCGGACCGAACGGTGCACGCTGTCCCTTGTCGGTTTCTCCATATCACGGAAGACGGTCGCGGCACGGTGGACGGATTCGGACGGATCCACAGCCGTGGCACACGCCCGCGCGATGCCCCCGCGGACCGCCGGACGCGGTCCGCTCCCCACCGAAGCGGTGCCTCGGGGCATCCGCCGCGGGCCTGCCGCCGGCCGATCGCGCGACGACCGTACCCCGGCCCGGGCCCCTCACCTCGCCCGGACCACCCCGACCCGCCCGGTCGCCACGTCGGGCGACGACATCGACACCGACACCGGACACCCGGATACCGACACCGATGGTGGCCACCGCCGCCCCGCCACCCATCGGCCCCGCCGACACCGCATCCCGAGTCCGCTGTACTCTTCCCCCTGCGACCGGGCCGCCTCCCCCATCAGGCGCGGAGTACCTCGGCCCCCACATAACCGGAAGGCAGAGAATCGGTGTGCACATGCCACACCGGGGCATCAGCACTTCCGGAGCAGAGTCGAGGACCGAGCGGAGGTGTTCACCGTCGTGCCGATGCCGGCGCCGTGCCGGCGCGTCCGGCGCGCCCGCGCCATCGCCGTGTGCGCCCCGGCGGCAGCCGACCCGCGTCCACCGTCGACCACGACACGCCCGTCCCCACACACGGACGATTCCCTCCCGCACGTCTTCGCCACTCCAGGGGTGGTCCCTCCGTGACCGAAAGCGAATACCCTCACACCGGGCGGGAAGACCCGGAGCCCTTCGTCCACTCCGCACTGTTCTGCCGAACCCTCGAGGAGTACCTCACGGGCGCGGCCGGTTTCGTCTCCACGGCCCTGCGGGCGGGCGAGCCCGTGCTCGTCGCCGTCCCCGGCCCCCGGCTGCGGCTGCTGCGCGAGCGCCTGGACTCCGACGCGCTCTCGGCCGACCATCTCACACTCGTGGACATGACCGACTTCGGCCGGAACCCCGGCCGCATCCTGGCCGGCTTCCGGGACTTCGCCGACCGGCACGCCGACCGTCCGGCCCGCATCGTGGGGGAACCCATCTGGGCGCGACGCTCCCCCGCCGAGATCGTCGAGGCCACCCGGCACGAGGCGCTCGTCAACGCCGCCTTCACCGGCCGCGCCGCGACGGTCCTGTGCTTCTACGACGCCTTCGAGCTGCCCCGGTCCGTGTGCGACGGCGCGCGGCGCACCCATCCGGTCCTGTGGGAGAACGGCGTGGCGGGGACCAGTCCGGACTATGCCGGGCCCGCGGCCGTCAACGCGGACTGCGACGCCCTGGCCCTCGCTCCCCCGCCCGCGAACGCCCGCACCTTCGCGTTCGCCACCGGTGATCTGGGCGAGGTCCGCCACCACGCGGACACCTGGGCCCTGGAGGCCGGGCTGGACACCCCGCGCCGGGGCGACTTCGTCCTGGCGGTGGCCGAGGCCGCCGCCAACTCCCTCGCCCACGGCGGTGGACGCGGCACCCTGCGCCTGTGGGTCGACGGCTCGTCCTGCGTGGCCGAGGTCACCGACCACGGCCGGCTCACCGACCTGCTGGCCGGTCGCCGCCGTCCGACCCTGGACTCCGCCAACGGCGGACGCGGCCTGTGGATGATGCACCAGCTCTGCGACCTGGTCGAGACCCGCGCCACCCCCACGGGCCTGACCGTACGACTGCACCTGACCCGCCCGGCGGGCTCCGCCCGCGCCTGACCGGACGGGTCCGGCGTGGCCGTCACCGGCCGACCCTCGTCGCCCCTCGTCGATCGAGGTGCGGGGGCTATTCGGGCCAAGCGGAGTTCCTGACGACCTCGACGAAGTCGCCGCGGACGAATCCGGGCACGTAGTGCGCGAGCACGTCGGCCTTGACGTTGCCGAACGTCGTCTCGGGGCGGTCCTTGACGCCCTCGGTGAACGCGGCCAGGATCCGGTTCTTGAAGTCCGGGCGGGGGTGGGCCTCCAGCACGGCCGCGCGCTGCTCGTCGGAGACCGCGTCGTAGCCGATGCCCAGGACGTCCAGTTCCACTCCCCGGGTGACCAGGGCGATCTCGGGGGCCATGTGCAGCGGGATCTCCGGCGTGGTGTGCAGGGCGATCGCCGCCCAGACCCGGTCGGCCTCCTCGCCGGTGATGCCGTGGGCGTGCAGGAACCGCCGCGCCTCGTCGGCACCGTCGATCTCGAAACGCTGGTCGGTGCGGCGGAACCGCTCGGTCAGCCCCAGGTCGTGGAACATCGCTCCGACGTACAGCAACTCCGGATCGAACCGAAGTCCCTGTTCACGCCCGCGCAGCGATCCCCAGAGGAACACGCGCCGGGAGTGGTCGAACAACAGCGGCGAGGCCGCCTCACGGACCAGTTCGGTCGCCTCCCGCGCCAGGGCGCTGTCCGGGATCCGCACGCCCGCGATCGACTCGCTCATGCTCTCTCTCCACTTCCTGGTCTTCCGGGCCTTCCAGGCCTTCCGGGTTTTCCGGGTCTCGACCTGTCCGAACCTCCAGGGTCGCCGAGCACGTACCATGGCGCCATGTCCTTCCTGACAGAGAAACCACAGATTCGGACATGACGCATCGCGTGGGCTTCGTGGTGTTCGACGGTGTGACCCTGCTGGACGTCAGCGGCCCCGCGGAGGTCCTGCACCATGCGAGCCGGCTCGGCCACCCCTACGACCTGGTCCTGATCTCCGCACGCGGCGGGGAGGTCAGGACCTCGACCGGGATGCCGCTGAGCGGCACCGTGACGGCGGCCGAAGCCGGCCGGCTCGACACGGTGCTCGTGGCCGGAGGCGACCGCCTGACCGAGCGACCGATGGACGCGGAGCTGCCGGCGACGGTCCGCACCGTGGTCACACGGGCGACGCGGGTCGCCTCGGTGTGCACCGGCGCTTTCGTCCTGGCCGAACTCGGCCTGCTCGACGGGCGCCGGGCGACCACTCACTGGCGGCACGCCGACGCGCTCGCCCGCCGCCACCCCCGGGTGCGCGTCGAACCGGACGCCATCCACGTCCGGGACGGGCGGTTCGTCACCTCCGCGGGCATAAGCGCCGGCATCGACCTGGCCCTGGCCCTCGTCGAGGACGACCACGGAGCCGACGCGGCCCGCCGCATCGCACGCGAACTGGTCGTCTTCCTACGACGTCCGGGCGGACAGTCGCAGTTCACCACGGCCACCACCCCGCCCGCGCACAACGACCTGTTGCGCACCCTGATCGATTCCGTGCTGGCCGACCCGGCCGCCGATCACGGTCTGCCGTCCATGGCCCGCGCCGCGGCCGTCAGCCCCCGACACCTGACCCGGTTGTTCCACGCCGAGCTGGGCACCACCCCCGCCCGCTGGGTCGAGCGGGTCCGTCTCGACCACGCCCAACGGCTCCTCCTCGACGGGCACAGCGTCACCTCGGCGGCGCGGCACAGTGGGTTCGGCAGCGACGAGACCCTCCGCCGCGCCTTCGTCCGCCACCTCGGCGTCACCCCCACCGCCTACCGTCAACGCTTCGCCACCACCGGCACGGTCCGGGCCTCCAGCGCCGCCGACCGCGCCGAGGCGTGACCGCACGCCCCGGCGCGCCGAGCGTCAGCGACGCGCCTTCGGGGCCCGGACCACCGCCACGGGGCAGGGCGCGTGGTGGAGGACGGCCTGACTGACCGACCCCAGCAGCAGCCCGGCGAACCCTCCGCGGCCCCGCGCCCCGACCACCAGCAACTGCGCTTCCTCGGCGGCCTCGATCAGCGCGGGACGGGTGTAGGCCTGCACCAGACGGCGGTGCACGGTGACGTCGGGGTACTTCGCCTGCCAGCCGGACAGCGCCTCGGCCATCGTCCGCTCCTCCTCGTCCCGGAGCATCTCGACGTCGTAGACGAGGGGCAGCGGCTCGGCGGGGCTGCCGATCGGGCCGGTCCAGTTGTTCCAGGCGCGCAGGGCCACCAGGTCGACGCCTCGCAGCGACGCCTCGACGAACGCGAACTCCACCGCGGCCTCGCCCTCCGGGGAGCCGTCCACTCCGAGCAGGACGTGCCCCTGGGGGTCGGGCCTGCCGCGCACCACCAGGACCGGGCAGCGGGCGTGCGCCGACAGGTGGACGGCGGTCGAGCCCAGCAGCAGACCGGTGAACCCGCCCAGCCCTCGGCTGCCGACCACGACCAGCGCGGCGTCGCGTGACTGCTTCTCCAGCACCGTCAGCGGCTCGCCGGTGACGAGGTCGCCGGCGACCTCGACCCCCGGTTCGGCGGTGCGCGCGTGCTCCACCGCCTCGGCCACCAGGCGTTCGGCCATGTTGCGCAGTCCGCCCTCGGGCGGGCCCGCCGGCGACGGCCCCAGCGGCACGTTCGCGACCGGCCACAGGAAGGCGTGCACCACCCGCAGCCCCACCCCGCGCAGCCGTGCCTCGCGGGCCGCGACGGCCACCGCGTCCAGGCTCGATCGGGAGCCGTCCACTCCCACCACGACCGGTCCGTTCGCCATGGTTCTCCTCTTTCCCGTCCTCGCCGCGCACGCCGCGCGCCATCCGCGTCTTCTCGTTCTTCCTCACCTTCCCGCCGTTCGCCTCCGCAGGCACAGGGCCGTTCGGCCCTGTTTCCGGCCTCGATCGCGTGAACCGCCGTATGAACCGCTTGGCACACTTTTCTTTGGTCCGGCGTCCACCTGCCGCGTTTCCGTCGCACGTCCGCGCGGTGTGGGGGTGGCCCGGGGCGCGCTCGCCGCGATACTGGGTTCCTCCCGACAGCGCGACAACTCCCGGGGACGGAATCACCCGTTCCCTGATGCCCGGTCAGTAGAGTCGGCGGCGGACCACCGGAGCCGCCGGAGCCGCCGATCCTCCCGGAGGTAGTCATGAAGATGCTGATCAACGTGCCGGAGACAGTGGTGGCGGACGCCCTGCGCGGCATGGCCGCCACCCATCCGGATCTGACGGTCGACGTCGAGCGTCGGATCGTGTTGCGCCGGGACGCGCCGGTGGCGGACAAGGTGGGCCTGGTCTCCGGGGGCGGGTCGGGGCACGAGCCGCTGCACGGCGGGTTCGTCGGTCCGGGGATGTTGGACGCCGCCTGTCCGGGCGAGGTGTTCACCTCTCCCGTTCCGGATCAGATGGCGCGGGCGGCGGCGGCCGTGGACAGCGGTCGGGGTGTGCTGTTCATCGTCAAGAACTACACGGGTGACGTGCTCAACTTCGACATGGCCGCCGAGTTGGCCGAGGACGAGGGCGTGCAGGTCGCCAAGGTGCTGGTCGACGACGACGTGGCGGTGAGCGGCAGTACCTACACCACGGGGCGGCGCGGCACGGGCGCCACGCTGTTCGTGGAGAAGCTGGCGGGCGCGGCGGCCGAGGAGGGCGCTCCGTTGGAGCGGGTGGAGGCGATCGCCCGGCGGGTCAACGAGTCCTCCCGCAGTTTCGGCGTCGCGCTGGGCGCCCCCACGACCCCGGCCAAGGGCGGTCCCACCTTCGATCTGCCGGCCGGGGAGTTGGAGCTGGGCATCGGCATCCACGGCGAGCCGGGGCGCGAGCGGCGCGGCATGATGACCTCCGGGGAGATCGCCGATTTCGCGGTGGACGCGGTGTTGGAGGATCTGCGTCCGGAGGGGCCGGTGCTGGCGTTGATCAACGGCATGGGCGCCACCCCGTTGTTGGAGCTGTACGGGTTCGCCGCCGAGGTGCACCGTGTGCTGGCCGAGCGTGGTGTGCCCGTGGCCCGTGCGCTCGTCGGCAACTACGTCACCTCGCTCGACATGGCCGGCTGTTCGGTGACGTTGTGCCGGGCCGACGAGGAGCTGCTGCGGCTGTGGGACGCGCCGGTGCGCACCCCCGGGTTGCGCTGGGGCATGTGAGGCGGGCGCCCGGGCAGGAGCACCGGAGTCCGAGGACACCGACAGAGGGGACCGTGGTGACCGTCGCACTGGACGCCGATTTCTTCCACCGCTGGATGTCCGCGGTCTCGGCCGCCGTGGACCGGGAGGCCCAGCGGTTGACCGAGCTGGACTCCGCCATCGGCGACGCCGATCACGGTTCCAATCTGCGGCGTGGTTTCGCCGCCGCCGTCGCCTCCCTGGACGAGGAGAGGCCCGACACGCCCGGGGCGGTGCTCGCCCTTGCCGGCCGCCGGTTGATCTCCACTGTCGGCGGCGCCTCGGGCCCGCTGTACGGGACGCTGCTGCGGCGCGCGGGCAAGGCCCTGGGCGACGCCGGGACGGTGGACGCCGCGCGGCTGAGGGAGGCCCTGCGGACGGGGGTGGACGCGGTGGCGCAGTTGGGTTCGGCGGCGCCGGGCGACAAGACGATGTTGGACGCGCTGTATCCGGCGGTCGAGGCGTTGGGCGAGTCGGGCGAGGACTTCGAGGCGGCGCGCGGGGCCGCCGAGGAGGGCGCGTCCGCCACCGTGCCGATGCTCGCCCGCCGGGGGCGGGCGAGTTATCTGGGTGAGCGCAGCATCGGGCATCAGGACCCCGGCGCCACCTCGTCCGCGCTGCTCTTCGCCGCGCTCGCCGACACCGCCGGGGCCGTGGCGTCCGGTGACGACGGGGAGGCGGCGTGAGCGCGGATCGGGAGGAGAGGCCGCTGGTCGGTGTCGTGCTGGTCTCGCACAGCAGGCAGGTGGCCGAGGCGGTGGCCCACATGGCTCACGGTCTCGCCTCCGGTGGCCCTTCGGTCCCGGTGGCGCCGGCCGGGGGCACCGGGGAGGGCGGGCTGGGCACCAGTTCGGAGCTGATCATCGAGGCGGCGCGCCGGGTGGATCGGGGTGCGGGCGTCGCGGTGCTGGCGGATCTGGGCAGCGCGGTGTTGACCGTGCGGACGCTGCTCGTCGAGGGCGATCTTCCCGAGGGCGCCCGGCTGGTGGACGCCCCGTTCGTGGAGGGCGCGGTAGCGGCGGTGGTCACCGCCTCGACCGGGGCGGATCTGGAGGCGGTGGCGGCTGCCGCGACGGAGGCGTACGAGTACCGCAAGGCGTGAGCGGGCCGCGTCCCGCGTGCCCCCGGCGGGCGGGCGGACACCGGGTGCCGGATAATGCCGGCATGCGGATCTCGGCGAGAGCGGACTATGCGGTGCGGGCCCTGCTGGAGTTGGCGGCGGCCGGCGACGAGGGTCCGATCAAGGCCGAGTCGATCGCCACGGCGCAGGGCATCCCGCACAAGTTCCTGGAGGGCATCCTGACCGATCTGCGCCGGGGCAGGCTCGTGGTCAGTCGGCGCGGCGGCAGCGGTGGTTACCGGTTGGCCGCGTCCGCGGACACCATCACCATCGCCGACGTGATCCGTGTGGTGGACGGCCCGCTGGTCTCGGTGCGGGGCGCGCGTCCGCCGGAGTTGTCCTACACCGGTCCCGCACAGGCTCTGTTGCCGCTGTGGATCGCGCTGCGCGCCAACGTCCGCAAGATCCTGGACGAGGTGACGCTGGCCGACGTGGCCACGAACCGGCTGCCCTCCCTGGTGCACACCCTGGCCGAGGACCCCGAGGCCTGGACGAATCCGTGACTTCCGTTCCCTGAGGGGCGTTTCGCCCCTTTCCGGCCCTCCCTCTCCTCTTCCGGCCTCCCCCTCCTCCCTCCCTTCTCCTCTCACGCCGCCGTCCACAGTGCGGACTCGGCTTGACCCGGTGCGCGAGGTGCCGCGACATTCTTCCCTACATAATCGGTAGGAAAACTAGGGAAGAAGAGGTGGGCCCGGCATGCGGACACTGATCGTGCTGGCGTTGGCGGGCCTGGGGGCCCAACTGGTCGACGGCAGCCTGGGAATGGCCTATGGGGTGACCTCCACCACCCTGCTGCTGGCCGTGGGCACCAATCCCGCCGCCGCCTCGGCCACGGTGCACCTGGCGGAGATCGGCACCACCCTGGCCTCCGGCGCGGCCCACTGGCGGTTCGGCAACGTCGACTGGGGCGTCGTGCTGAGGATCGGCATACCCGGCGCCGTCGGCGCCTTCGCCGGCGCCACCTTCCTGTCGAAGCTGTCCACCGAGGCGGCCGAGCCCGTGATGTCCCTGATCCTGCTCGCCCTGGGGCTGTACGTCCTGCTGCGGTTCACTCTCGTCGGGCTCCCCACCGACCGTCTGGGCAAGCCGCTGCGCAAGCGGTTCCTCTCCCCGCTGGGTCTGGTGGCCGGTTTCGTGGACGCCACCGGCGGAGGCGGCTGGGGCCCGGTGAGCACCCCCGCGCTCCTGGCCGGCGGCCGACTGGAGCCCCGCAAGGTGATCGGCTCCATCGACACCAGCGAGTTCCTGGTGGCCGTCGCCGCGAGCCTGGGCTTCCTGACCGGTCTCGGCTCCGCGGGCGTCAACGCCTCCTGGGCCGTCGCCCTGCTCGTGGGCGGTCTGATCGCCGCGCCGATCGCCGCGTGGCTGGTCCGTCACGTTCCCCCGCGCGTCCTGGGCTCCGCGGTGGGCGGTCTGATCGTCGTCACCAACACGCGCACCCTGCTCGACAGCGACTGGATCGGCGCCGGGGACGCCGTGCGGTACCCGATCCACGCCGTCCTGTACGTGGCGTGGGCCGCCGCCCTCGCCCACTCGATCCGCGAACACCGCCGTGTCCCCGCGGCCGAGCCCGTCCACGCGGACCCGGCCGAAGCCCCCGCCCGGCAGGGCGGGCGGGAGGAGAGCGGCGCGCACCGCCGCCCCCCCCTCCCACGGTCTCCGCACGTCCCACCGTCCACGTGAAGGAGCGATCACGGTGAACCACACCATCACCGCCCCCGCCGACACGAGCGCCCTCGCCGGCCGGCCCCCTTCTTCCGAACGACTGGTCACCTACGTGGTGCTCGCCCCCGAGACCGCCCGCGTGTCCGACCTGTTCGCCCCGGACCTCACCGTCCGGCGCGTGGAGGGGCCGGGGACGAAGGCGCCGAAGCGACCGGAGCCGCCGACCGATCCGGCGTCGGGGCTCCACGTCGACCCCGACCGGTACACGGCCTCGATCGACGGGCGACCACTGGAGCTGACCTACCTGGAGTTCGGACTGCTGGCCCACCTCACGGCCCACCCGCACCGGGTCCACACCCGCGCCCACCTGATGGAGGTCGTCTGGGGCTACGACCACGTGGTCGACAGCCGCACCATCGACGTCCACGTCGCCAGGCTCCGCCGCAAGCTCGGCCCCGTCCACCGGAGCGGCATCGCCACCGTGCGGCGCGTCGGCTACAAGTACGTGCCCGTCACCTGAGGGGGACGGCCGGCTCGATGCCCGGGCGCGTCGAACGCTCCCACCGGGTCGGTGCTCCAGTCCGGACGGACGCCCAGGGCGTTGCACACCACGATGTAGAGCATGACGGGGTGGGTGTAGGGCACGTCGTCCTCGGGCCAGTGGGTCAGACACGGCCCGGCGCCCGGGGCGCCGACGGGGACGAGGGCGTCCGTCGCGTAGTGGGCCGGTTCGGGCCAGACGAGGCCGGCGTCGGCCTGGGCGGGCACGATCCACCACCACCGCTCGGCGTCGGCGAACACGCACCCCGTCCGGGGCAGCCCGCGTCCGACGCGCGGCCCGAGGCCGGCGTCCACGCCGACGGCGTCGTAGCCGAGGGGCGCGCGCAGGGCGGCGGGCAGCCGCAGGCGTTCGCGGAGGTGTTCCGTCCGCCCTTGCCCGCGCGGGCCGCCCCGCAGGTCGCGCAAGCCGCGCAGGCCGCGCGCGAAGGCCGCCGGCAGGGCGGCGCCGAGCGCGGACATCAGCGCGCCACACCGGTCGAGGGCAGCCCGGCTCGCGCCGTCCGCCCGTGGCGGCGCGCGAGCGGCGCGGACTCGGCCCGCGCGGCCGGTTCCGTCCCGTGGGGGAGGCGGAGGTCGTGGAGTGTGCGGCATGCCCGCGACCGCACCGTGGTGAACCGTGTCACACCGCCAACTATGCTTCCGTGCCGGACAGTTGGCAAGGGTCACTCTGCACAGTGCAGAGTTTTGAGTGCAGGGTGTTCGCCCCGCGAACGGCGTGGCACACTGCGGGGCATGGCCAGGAAGACCAGGAGAGGCATCCGGTGAGTGAGCCCCGGTCGGCCCCCACCGTGGGCCAGCTCGTGCTGGGAAGACGGCTTCAGGACCTGCGCGAGAAGGCCGGCCTGAAGCGCGAGGAGGCCGCGAGGGTCCTCCATGTCACCTCCGCCACGATCCGCAGGATGGAGACGGCCGAGGTCGCCCTGAAGATCCCGTACGTGCGCCTGCTGCTGGAGGCGTACGGAGTGTCCGGCCCCGACGTCGAGACCTTCGTGGCGCTCGTGGAGGAGGCCAACAGGCCCGGTTGGTGGCAGCGGTTCCGCGACGTGCTGCCGGACTGGTTCAGCGTCCACGTCAGCCTGGAGAACTCGGCGAAGGTCATCCGCGCCTACGAACCCCAACTCGTGCCCGGCCTCCTCCAGACCGAGGAGTACGCCCGGTGTGTGCTGCGCAGCGGAGCCGTGGGACGGACCTCCCCGAAGGAGGTCGAGCGGCACGTGGCGCTGCGCATGGAGCGTCAGAGGCTGCTCACCCGCCCCGACCCCCCGCACCTGTGGGTCCTGGTGGACGAGACCGCGCTGCGCCGCCGCGTCGGCACGCCGGAGGTGATGCGGGAGCAGATCGACCGACTGCTGGAGGAGAGCGAGAGGCCGAACGTCACCCTCCAGATCACCGAGTTCTCCGCCGGGTTCCACCCCGGCACCCACGGTCCCTTCGTCCTGTTCCGCTTCGACCTGCCCGAGCTCCCCGACATGGTCTACGTGGAGTACCTGACCGGTGCCGTCTACCTGGACGAGCGCACCGAGGTCGCCTCCCATCTCGAACTCCTGGACCGCATGTCGGCCCAGGCGGCAACGGCACGACGCACGAGGGAGATCCTCCGGGATCTCCGCAAGGAGCTCTGAGATGGGCCGCATATACAACGGCATGCCCGCCGGCGACCTCGGCGCCGAGGGCTGGCACAAGCCGTGGAGCGGGGGCAACGGCGGCAACTGCGTGGAGGCGATGAAGCTCGGCGACGGCCGCGTGGCACTGCGGCAGTCCAACGACCCCGACGGTCCGGCACTGATCTACACCCGCGGGGAGATCAGCGCGTTCATCCGGGGCGCCAAGGCGGGGAAGGCGGACTTCCTGCTCTCCTGACGCCGCACGGCCGGTCGGCCGCGCGCACGGACCGGCGCGAACGCCGGTCACCGATGGCCGGTTACCGCCGTACGGCACACCGGCGGCCCGCCTCGGTCCTATTCTGACGGGCAATCAGACCCCTGGAGGAGAACGAGCGCATGGCCGACGACATGAGTTGGACCCGGAACGCCCCGGCCGAGGCACCGGTCGGGATCGACACCTCCGTCCCCAGCATCGCGCGGGTCTACGACGCGATCCTGGGCGGCAAGGACAACTACCCGGTGGACCAGGAGATCGCCGAGCAGGTGGCCAGGGCCTTCCCCGACGGCGGGGAGGGCGCGCGGACCAACCGCAGACTCCTGGTCCGCGCGGTGCGCCACCTCGCCCGTCAGGGCATCGACCAGTTCCTCGACATCGGCTCCGGCCTGCCGACCGCGCAGAACACCCACCAGGTGGCCCAGGAGATCAATCCGAAGGCGAGGGTCGTCTACGTCGACAACGACCCGATCGTCCTCGCCCACGGCCGCGCCCTGTTGGAGGACGACGACCGCACCGTCGTGGTCACCGCCGACATACGCGAGCCCGACGTCCTGTTGAACCACCCTGACGTGACGCGGATGCTGGACCCGGAACGCCCGGTGGGACTGATTCTCAACGCCGTGGTCCACCACCTCCTCGACGAGGAGGACCCGGACGGGCTGGTGGAGACCTACAAGGCGTGGCTGCCGCCGGGCGGTTACCTGCTGTTGACCCACTTCTGCTCCTCCACCCCCGAGGCCCGCGGTCTGGAGGCGGTGTTACGCCAGGCCCTGGGACGGGGGCAGTTGCGCAGCATGGCGCGGATCGCCGCCTTCTTCGAGGGGCTGGAGATGGTCGAGCCGGGTGTGGTGTACCTGCCGTACTGGCACCCCGACGAGCCGGTGGAGGCACCGCTGGACATCGCCGGCCTGCTGGTCGCCGGCGGTCTGGGGCGCAAGCCGCAGGCGTAGCCGGACGGAAGCCCCCGGGTCCGCGCGGAGCGCCGAGGCGCACGGACACGGGTCCGCGGGGCCCGTCTTCCCCGCCCGCCCCACACGGGCGGGGCGGCGGGCCCCGCTCACGACTCACGGCTCGCAGACCTTCCGGATGTACGCCAGGAGCTCGTCGAGCGTGTGGCGCGTGACCCTCAGCTCCGCCTCGAACTCCTCCAGCGACTCCTCCAGGGCGTGGAGGTGGTGCTCGTCGGGTTCGGGCTTCCCCCGCTCCTCCCCCAGCAGTCGCTCGATGTTCCCGATCGCCGTCTCCAGGTGTCCGAGGGCCTTCGCCTGGCGGCGGGCCGTCCTCCTCAGAGCCCTGCACATGTCCGCGTGCCTCAGCGTCTCGGCCATCTCGTCCTCTCCCGCTGCCGGATTCCGGTGACCCCACGCTCTCCACCCTGGGACGCCCGCAGAGAGCGCGCACGTCCCCAAGGGCGCGGCCGGTCCGCCGGCGGGGTGATCGGGGCCGGCCGGCGTCCGCTTGGCACACTTTTTCTCCCGGGCTCCCGCCGGTTTCCCCCGGTGGTTCCGCTCTCGTCCGTCGAACCGCCCGTCGAGCCGCCCGTCGAGTGCGGTCGGCACCGTGTACGGCCGCTCAGGGGCGGATGAGTACGGCTACTCAGGCGCCCGTGGACGGTCCGGGCGACGATCGGACCATCACACCGCCGGCGTTCGAAGAACGCAGAGGAGACCCGCCGTGCTCAGCACCGTCGCCCGTACCGTCGTCCCCGCACTCGGCCGTCTGCGGGTCACCCGTGCCCCCGGCGCCGAGCTCGCACCCGGCAGCATCGTCGCCGCCAACCACACCTCGCTCGTCGACCCCGGTGTGGTGCTGGCCGCCCTCGACCGTCTGGGCACTCGGCCCGTCGTCCTGGCCACCGCCGGACTGTGGCGGGTTCCCGGTCTGCGTCACGCGCTCGTCCGCGAGGGGCATGTCCCGGTGCACCGCGGCACCCACCGGGCTGCCGCCTCGCTGGAGGGCGCCGCCGCCGCGCTGGCGGCGGGGCGGATCGTCCTCCTCTACGGCGAGGGCGGTCTGCCGCGCCGCACCGACGCGGGCGAGGCGGCGCCCGGCCCGTTCCGCACCGGCCTGGCCCGCCTGGCGCTGGCCACGGGCGCCCCGATCGTCCCGCTCGGGCAGGCGGGATCGCGTCGGATCAGTTCCGGGTCCGCCGTCAAGCAGGTCGCCGGGTTCGTCACCGCCCCGCTGCGCCGTCCCGACGTCCACGTTCACGTCGGGGCGCCCATCCGGCTCTCCGGCGACATCGTCACGGCCACCGCGCGGGCCCGCCGGGCGGTCGTCGACGCCTGGCGGATCGCGGCGCACCAGGCCGGACACCTCCCCCACGCGGGGGGCCTCTCCGGGGCGGACCTCGACGTGACCGCCTGAGCGGGCGGTCCCTCAGCCCCCTTCCGCGGTGGGCGTCGCCGACTCCGCCGACTCCAGGGCGCGGCGGCACGCCCTCAGCAGCGCCTCGTCGGCGGCGACGTCGAAATCGCTGTCGAGGTCGCCGTCGAAGTCGCCGTCAAGAGTGCCGTCGAGGGTGCCGTCGGCGTCCTGCCGCCGGCCGACGCGACGCACCTCGAGGAGCTCGGCACGCAGCAGGGGCGCCGCGGGCGCGGCGGCGGCGCCCATCTCCGTCAGGCAGTCGGCGACCGTCCCTCGGAGGCGGGGGTCGCCCTCCCATGCCTCGCACAGGACCGGCAAGACGGTCTCGGCGTCCCCCGCCGTCCGCCAGAGGGCAATCGCCGCGGCGGCCCGGAACCGCGTCCCCCCGCCGGCCGCCACCGCTTCGCGCAGTCGGGGCGCGACCGACGCGGCGGCGGGGCCCATCCTCCCCAGAGCCGAGGCAGCCGAACGCCGGCTCCGCGCGTCCCCGGTGTCGAGCGCGGTGCGCAGCGCGGGCAGGACGGCCTCGGCGTCCCCCTCGACCGCCCACAAGGCCCGGGCGGCGTCCACGGCCACACCGGGCTCGGACAGCAGCGCCCGCAGGTCCGAAACGGCCTCGCGCGCGGCGGGGCCGAGGGACTCGACGGCGCGCAGGGCCGCACGCAGGATCTCCCGACGCGTCCCGGCGCTCCCCTTCCCCGGTGTCTCGCGCGACGCCCGCAGCACCCGCAGCACCTCCGGGAGGGCGTCGCCGGCGCCGAGCGCGGTGAGCGCGGTCAACCACGACAACAGGGCCGTCACGGTCGGGGCGTGCGCGTCCTCGCCGAGCGGCGTCCCGGCCAGTCGCCGGCGCAGCAGCGGCACCAGCGGGGCGGCGTGGTCGCCGAACTCCCCGATCGCCCCGCCCAGATCCTCGGGGAGCCGGGGGCGTTCCAGGGCGGCGGCCAGGTACGGCACCGCGCGGGGGTCGCCCAGCCGGGCGAGCGTCGCCAGGGCGCCGGCGAGCCCGACGGCGCCGCTCGGCCGTGTCGTGACGCCGCCTCCCGGTTCCGCCGCCACGGCGGCGGCCAGGTGGTCGGCGGCGGGGGCCGCCAGGTCGGGGAACTGCCTCAGCACGGCGGCGGCGACTCCTCTCGACGCGGGATCGGCGAGGTCCCGACCGACCGCCTCCACCACCTCCTGGTGCGCGCCACGCAGGCCGCGCACCAACCCGGAGGCCGCCCACAGGGCGTCCACGCGCTCGCTCCGGCCGGCGGCGCGGAGTCGGTGGAGGACCAGTTCGGTGCGTTCGGCCACCCGATCGTCCAGGACGTCGTGCAGAACGCGCAGCAGGGACACCACCTCCCCGGTGACACGTTCGGCGTGCTCATCGTCCTCCGGCTCCTCCCGCCGGGCGGCGTGCGTGCCGCCGGCGGGCCGTTCGGGGGCGGAGCCGGAGTCGGCGGCGGAATCGGGGTCGGGGTCGGGGCCTGTGGGAGGGAGCGGTCGCTCGCGCATCCCGTCGAGCAGGTCGACGACGGTGGGCACGACCCCGACGGGCAGCCGCTCGGGGACGTGGGACAGGAGCCGGGCGAGGGCCGCGAGCCGTTCGACGGGCTCGGTGCCGTCGTGGAACAACTCCTCGAGCAGCGCCAGGGCGTCGTCGGCCGCCTCCGGGTGTCGTCGGACGACCGCCTCCACCGCGTCCACCAACGCCAGACGTGCCGGGGCGTCCCGCTCCGAGGGCAGCCGCTCCCGGAGCGTCGACACAACGCGCGCCCCGTCGCCGTGGAACAGGGCCAGCGCGAAGGGCGCCGCCCGGCGCACGCCGGGGTCGGCGTCGTCCACCAGGGAGAGGAGCACATCGGCCCCGGCCCGGACGGCGTCCCCGGCCTTCCGGCACATGGCCCGCCAGGCGATCGTCGCCTCGTCGTCCTGATCCTCGTCCTCGTCCTCGTCGTACGGGTCCCGGTCCCCGATGTCGACGAGGAGGTCGATCAGTTCGCCGCGGTCGCCGACGGCGGGGTCGGCGGCCAGGACGTACAGGAACGGGACGCAGGCGATCGTCGAGTCGTGGACGTCGCCCTGGTGGCACACGGCTCGGCGCAGCTCCTCCAGGGAGCTCTCGCGCTCCGCCGGATCGTCGGAGGCGAGTGCGCGCAGCAGCGCGAGCACGTCGTCCGTCAGGCCGCCCGCGTGCTCCGGCGCGTCCCGGTCGATCTCCCGCGGTCTCGCCGACACGGCGTCCCTCCCGGTCCGTTCGTCGCTCACCGGGAGTCCGCACCACCCCACCGACAGGGGCCGACGCGGTCACCGGCGGCGGAAGCGGTCGCGGTGGCGCCCCGCCCGGCGCCTCCCCCGCCCTGACCGTGCCGGGGCCGCCGGGCGGCGGCGAGCTCGGCGGGCAGACCGGGGTCGGGCCGGGGGATCTCGCCGAAGTCCTCGTCGTCGCCGGTGACGCGCAGCCGGTTGACGACGGCCTCCACCGCGGGCGGCAGCCTCAGATGCCGCCCGCGGTGGCACTGACGGAGCAGGTCCCGGCGGATCGCGCCCGGCAGGAGGAACCCGCTCGGGCCCCGTACGGCGGCGGTGGGGGTGGCGCGGCGGGCGCTCGCCAACCGGTCCACCTGGTCGCGCCAGTGGTCGGCGTCCCGGAACTCCGCGAGGCGCCGGTGGTGGAGGTAGAGGCAGAAGGCGGCGGTGCGGCTGCCGCCGCCGGCCGCGAACTGCCACCAGAACTGGGCCGCCTCACGGTGACCGACCAGATGGAGCAGACAGGCGAAGACCAGCGCCCCCTCGGGCTCCGCGCGCCGGTGGTCGACCAGCCGCGCGAGGGCGTCCGCCGCGCCGGACGCGCCCACCACCAGGGAGACGGCCAGGTCGAGGTCGTGAGCGGCCTGTTCGTGGACGGTGCGGTACCGCCCCGTCCCGGCGGGCGCGGCGGGGGACGGGCCCGGCGCGGTCGGCGGTCGGGACGGCGGCGGGTGCCGTGGGACCGGGGGCCGGGCGTCGACCGTGCCTCGGGCGATGCGTTCGCGGGCGGCGGCGGAGTCGTAGTCGTCGTACGCGTCGCCGAGGACCTCCGCGTCCTCCAGCAACACGTCGATCGTCCGATGCCCGTCGGTGCCGCGCACTTACCGCTCTCCCGTCCTCTGGTCCCGCCGCAGGTTCAGTCGGGCCGCCAGTTTCCTCTTGGCGTGCCGTACGTGCGACCGCAGGGCGGCCCGGCCGCACCCCAGGTACTCGGCGACCTCCTCGTCGGTGCAACCCAGGACGTAGCGCAGGACGATGGCGTCGTGCTGGCGTTCGGGCAGTTCGGCCATGGCCGAGTACAGGCCGATCCCCCTCTCCAGGGCCGCGTACTCGCCGCCGTGTTCGTCGCCGTGTTCGTCCTCGTGCTCGCCGCCGTGTTCGCCGCCCTCGTCGTGTCCCCGGTACTCGTACCGCAGTTCGGGCAGCAGGCGCGCGGCGCAGGCCGCGTCGAAGGCGGCCGTCTCCGCCAGGGCCGGTTCCCGGCCGTGCTCGGTCAGCCAGTCCCGTATGTGCTCCTTGAGGACCGCCCAGGCGTACGCGGCGACGGACTCCTGCTCCAGCACGTGGTTCCAGTCCAGCAGCAGCCTGCGGCAGGCGGCCTCGACGACCGCCTCCGTGGCGGCCCGGTCGCCGACCTGGGTTCGGGTGTACCTCAGCCAGAGTCTGTGGTGGTACTCGTGGAAGGCGTCGAAGGTCAGTGTCATCCGCCGGTGGGAGATGGACGGTCCCGGGGGACTGTCGTCCACGTCGATGGGGACGTTGTCGGGTGTGTTCACCTCGGGTTGTTCCCGGCTCCGTGAGTCTGCTGGTCGGGTTCGTCGGTCACGGGTGTCCTGTCTCGCCGGCCCGCGTGGCGCTCCGTCGCGAGGACGGTCCTCCGCGCGGAGGCTCGGCCTCCGCCCGCCGGCCGGTCGGGTGGTGGGTACGGCCGGGGCGGCTCCCGCGAGGAGGAGGCCCGAAGTGATGACGCGATGACCCTCACGGCCGGTGGGGGGAGACGGTACAGTACACGGTCGATTCCCAAAGAGCCACGCTTCAAAGGGAGTTGGTGTCGCTCCGACCGGCCGGACCGATCACGGGACGGCCACGAGGAGCGGGGCGCGACCGGCCCGGCCGGGCCGCGGGACGGTGACGGACCGACACGGAAGGCGGGATCAGGGTGTCCGACGCGGCTGCCGACGACGGCGTGATCGACCTGGAGCTGGACCGGGCGCACTCCGCCCGCATGTACGACTACTACCTCGGCGGCCACACCAACTTCCCCCCCGACCGCGAAGCCGCGGGGCGGGCCATGGCCGTCTTCCCCTCGATCCTGGTCACCGCCCGCGCCAACCGGCGGTTCATGCACCGCGCCACCCGCCACCTCGCCCACGGCGGGATGCGCCAGTTCCTCGACGTGGGCACCGGCATCCCCACCTCCCCCAACCTCCACGAGGTGGCCCAGGAGGTGGCGCCCGAGTCACGGGTGGTCTACGCCGACAACGACCCCATCGTCCTGGCGCACGCCCAGGCCCTGCTGCGCAGCCATCCGGCCGGGCGCACCGCCTACGCCCACGCCGACGTCACCGCCCCCGCCGCGCTGCTGGACACCCCCGAGGTCCGCGAGACCCTGGACCTGGACCGGCCGGTGGCGCTCAGCCTCAACGCGCTGCTGCACTTCGTGCCCGGGGAGACCCGCGCGCACGAGATCGTCGAGTTCTTCAAGGAGGCCCTGCCGTCGGGCAGCACCCTGGCCATCAGCCATGTCACGCCCGACTTCGACCCGGAGGGCATCGCCCGCCTCGTCGAGGCCTACCACGCCGCGGGGACGCCGGGACAGGCCCGCACCCGGGAGGAGTTCGCCCGGTTCTTCGACGGCTGGGAACTGTTGGAGCCGGGCGTCACCACCTCCCACCGCTGGCGTCCCGATCCCGAGGACGACCTCGGCGACATCACCGACGCCGAGGCGGCCTGTTACGCCGCGGTCGCCCGCAAACCCTGAGAGCCGCGCGGGCGCCGGGCAGGCGCCCCCGGCCGTTCCCCCTCGCCCGTCCCCTCCGCGCGGGAACCGTCCGGCGGTCGCGCGGCCCGCGGGCCGGCCCGTGCCGTGAGGCCGGACGGTGACCTCCGTCCGGCTGCGCCCGGCGTTCGTGGGAAGGTGAGCAGCGGAAGACGAGTGCGGGGACGAGGAGGTCCGGAAGTGATCGCCCAAGGGACCGGCGGAAACGCCGGACAGCGGTCCACCGAGACGGCCGAGAGGTTGCTTCGCGGACTGTCGGACCTCCCCGACGCGGGGGCGTACGTGGTGGACGACCAGGGGCGGATCGTCGGGGTGAGCGCCCGGGGCGAGACGCTGCTCGCCCGGCCCGCCCGGGACCTCGTCGGCCGGGACGCCCACAGCCTGCTGCACCGGGACGACCGCGGGCACACGCTGCCCCGTGCCCGGTGCCTGATGTTGCAGGCCTTCCTCGGCGGCCGGACGGCACAGGGCGAGGGGGAGTGGTTCGAGCGCGGGGACGGCACCCTGTCGTCGCTGTCCTGGCTGCTCACCCCCTGCCGGCTCGACGAGGAGACGACGGGCGCGCTGGTGCTGCTCCACGCGCCCACCTCCTCCGACGCCGTCGGGGCCGAACCCGGCGACCCCGCGGCGCCGCTGTCGGAACTGGACCGTCTGGCCCTGCTCGCCGAGACGACCACACGGCTCACCTCGACCCTGGACGTCGACGAGGCGCTGCGGCGGTTGGTGCGGCTGGTGGTGCCCCGCCTGGCGGACTGGGCGGTGGTGGACCTGATCACCGGGAGGGACGAGGTGTGGCGCACCGCCGTGGTGCACCACGAGAACGGCACCCTGACACACCGGGAGGAGTTGGAGGGGCCGATGCCGCCGGTGCCGCAGGAGTCCCCGATGCCCCTGTCCCGGGCGCTGCGCGGGGCGGCCTCCGCCCTGGCGGGTCCCGAGGACTACCAGGGCCCCCCGGACTCGGGCGTCGCGGTCGCGCAGCGCGAGCTGTTCCAGGCCACGGGCATGCACTCCGCGGCCATCGCGCCGATCCGGGGCCTGCGGGATGTGCTCGGCGCCCTGACCCTGGGCCGTTCCGAGCAGCCCAGGGCATTCACCGCCGCCGAGCTCTCCCTGCTCGACGACATAACCCGCCGGGCCGGACTCGCACTGGACAACGCGCGCCTGTACCAGCGGCAGCGGCGGATCGCCGAGACCATGCAGCGTCACCTGCTGCCGCAACTGCCCCGCGTGCCGGGGTTGGAGATGACCGCGCGCTACGTGCCCGCGCCGCACGCCGCCCAGGTCGGCGGCGACTGGTACGACGCCTTCGTCCTCCCCGACGGGGCGACCGCCCTGGTGATCGGGGACGTGATCGGTCACGACCTCGACGCCGCGGCCGGCATGGCGCAGGTCCGCAACATGCTGCGCGCCTACGCCTGGTCCCAGCAGGAGCCGCCCAGCGTGATCGTCGAACGGCTCGACCGGGCGGTGGTGCAGATAACCGAGGCGTCGATGGCCACAATGGTCCTCGCCCGGCTGGAGGAGTCCGAGGACGGGCAGTGGCGGTTGTGCTGGACCAACGCCGGACACCCGCCGCCGCTCGTGGTCGGCCACGACGGGCGGTCCCGTTTCCTGGACGCCGGGCACGGTCTCCTGCTCGGCACGGGCGTCAGCCCCTCCCGTACCGACGCCTCCACCACGCTTCCGCCGCTGTCCACCGTGGTGTTCTACACCGACGGTCTGGTCGAGTCCCCCGGCCGTTCCATCGACGAGGGGCTGGACCGGCTCCGCCGGCACGCCGCCGCGCTGGCCCACCGTCCCCTGGACTCCTTCTGCGAGTTGCTGCTCGACCGCACCCGCCCCGCCGGCAACGAGGACGACGTCGCCCTGCTCGCCGTGCGCGTGCCCGGCGAGCCCGGCCGCGGCTGAGGCGACCGTCCCGGCGGTCACGGCAGTGGTCACAGGTGGCTACAGTGGCGGGCATGCCAGACGACACCGAGCGCGCCGGGAGGCGGGAGCCGGTCCCGGACGGGGAGCGGGACGGGGAGGAACGGGCCAGGGTCGCGGCGTTCCGACGGCGGGTGGGCCTGACGCACCTGATCGACGTCCACACCCACTTCATGCCGCAGCGCCTGCTGGCCAAGGTGTGGGCCTACTTCGACGCGCCCGGACCGCTCGTCGGACGCCCCTGGCCGATCGCCTACCGGGCCGACGAGGAGCGCCGGTTGGAGACGCTGCGGGGCTTCGGGGTCCGCGCGTTCACCTCCATGCTCTACCCCCACAAGCCGGGCATGGCGCGGTGGCTCAACGACTGGGCCGCCGACTTCGCCGCACGGACGCCGGACTGTCTGCACACGGCCACGTTCTTCGCCGAGCCCAGCGCGTCCGACGACGTGCGGCGCGCGCTGGAGCAGGGCGCGCGGGTGTTCAAGTGCCACATCCAGGTGGGCGGGTTCGACCCCAACGACCCGACGTTGGAGAAGGCGTGGGGACTGCTGGCCGAGAGCGGGGTCCCGGTGGTGACCCACTGCGGGTCGGGGCCGGTGCCCACCGCCCACACCGGCCCGGAGCCGATCGCCGCGCTGCTCGCCCGGCATCCCCGGCTGCGGCTGGTCGTCGCGCACCTGGGAACGCCGGAGTACACCGAGTTCCTCGACCTGGCCGAGCGGCACGACCGGGTCGCGTTGGACACCACCATGGTGTTCACCCCGTTCACCGAGGCCGTCGCGCCGTTCCCGCGCGGTGAACTCCCCCGCCTCGCCGACCTCGGGGACCGCGTCCTGCTCGGCACGGACTTCCCCAACATCCCCTACGGCTACGCCGACGCGCTCGAGGCGCTGGAGCGGACCGGGCTGGGCACGGCCTGGCTGCGCGCGGTCTGCCACGACAACGCGGCCCGGCTGTTCGGCCTGTGACGGCTCGGCGGCCCGGCGCGGGGCGCCGAACCCGCCGCTCCGGGAGAATCGAGGGATGACGGACCCTCACACGGACCCTCGTTTGGACATCACGGCCATCGTCGTCGACTGCGTCGATCCCGAGCGGGTGGCCGCGTTCTGGTCCCGGCTGCTGGGCCGGCCGATCGGGGCGCGGACAGGCCCGTACGTCTGGCTCGCCCGCGGCGACGGTCCGGTGGTGGGCTTCCAGAAGGTCGCCGAGCCCACGGTCGGCAAGAACCGTGTCCACCTCGACCTCTCCTCACCCGATCCGGTCGCCGAGCAGGCACGGATCGAGGCGTTGGGTGGCCGTCGCCTGGACCGGTACGCCGAAGGGGGCTTCCTCGTCATGGCCGATCCCGAGGGGAACGAGTTCTGCGTCATCCCCCGAGGTCCGATCGACCTGGACGACGACGGCCGCGCACACTACCTCGACGGCCGCGACGTCTCCGAATCCGAACCATCCTGAAACCACTCCGAACCGCCCCGAGGCGGGCCGGCGGCGCCGCCCTACACCCCGAAGAGCGTCCGGCACGGTTCCAGCCCCTCGACCTCGACCGGGACCGTGCGGTGCGCCTCCCACGTCTCGCGGTCCGGACGCAGCCGTCGCAGGGTGCGGGCCTCGCCGCCCACCGACACCACGGCCAGGCCGTCCGGCCGGTGGCCGAGCTTCCGCGACACCCCCAGGGAGGCCGGGTTGTCCGTCATCGCGGCGGACGTCACCCAGTGCGCGCCGAGCCCCTCGAACGCCAGGTGCAGCACCGCGGCCCGCATCTCGGTGCCGATGCCCTGACCCTGGTGGGCCAGGCCCAGCCACGAGCCGGTCTCAGCCTCGCGGGTCACGGCGAACTCGTCGGCGCTCAGGTCCTGTCGTCCGACGACCTGCCCGCCGTGCAGCACGGCCAGGCTCAACGTCCACGCCCGCGCGTTCCGGTTCGCGACCGTCCCCAGGACGTGTTGGAACGTCGCCCTTCCCCGTTCCTCGGGGCTCGCGTCGGACCAGGGGACGCTGAACGGCATCCGCGCCTCGTCGTGGATCCCGCCCGCGGCGGCCTCGGCCAGTTCGGACAGGAGGTCCAGGTCGGGAAGGCGCAGTTCGAGACGTGGTGTGGTGATTCTCAGGCCGTACAGGGGCCAGACGGTGGGTTCCATGGCGGGAGCCTGCCAAAGGGGCCGGCGGGCGTCGAACGGATTGCGCTGACCACGGCCCACACGGCGTCAGCGTTCCGGGCCGCCCAGGATGCCGCGGTCGTATCCCGCCGCGACGGCTGCCGCGCGGTCGTTGACGCCCAGTTTCGCGTACAGGTGGGTGAGGTGGGTCTTGACCGTCGCCTCGCTGATGAACAGCAGTCGGGCGATCTCGCGGTTGGGGGTGCCCTTGGCGACGAGGGCGAGGACCTCGCGTTCGCGGGCGCTGAGCGGCGCCCCGGTGCCGCCGGCGGGTGTGCGGACCCGGGAGACCAGGCGGGAGGCGACGGCCGGGGAGAGGACGGTGCGTCCCTCGGCCGCCGCGCGGACCGCCGTGAACAACTCCTCGCGCGGGGTGTCCTTGAGGAGGTAGCCGGTGGCGCCCGCCTCGATCGCGGGCAGCGTGTCGGAGTCCGTGTCGTACGTGGTGAGGACGAGGACCTTGCCGCGGACGCCTCGACGGGCGAGTTCGGCGATGGCCTCCACTCCCCCGCCGCCCGGCATCCGCAGGTCCATCAGGACGACGTCCGGATCGAGTCGGACGGCGAGGTCCACGGCCTCCACCCCGTCGGACGCCTCGCCGAGCACCTCGAACGCGGGGGACGTCTCGAACATGCCGCGCAGCCCGTCGCGGACGACGGGGTGGTCGTCGACGACGAGGAGGGTGATCGCCCGTCCGGTCCGCTCGCCTCTCTCGGTCCGCTCGGTTCTCTCGGTTCTCTCGGTTCTCTCGGTTCTCTCAGCCATGGCGCACCAACGGTACGCGGGCCGACACCGCCGTGCCCTGTCCGGGTTCGGACTCGATGTCGACGGTTCCCGCCAGGCGTTCGGCGCGGGCGCGCATGCCGTCGAGGCCGAAGCCGCCGGAGGCGGTGCGCGGCGGTGGGACGGTCGGGTCGAAGCCGCGGCCGTCGTCGCGCACGTCCAGGGTGACCTCGCCGTCCATGTAGGAGAGGGTGACGCCGACGCGGCCGGCTCGGGCGTGCCGGGCGGTGTTGCTCAGGGCTTCCTGGGCGATGCGCAGCAAGGTGGCCTCGATCTCGTCGTGCAGTGTCTCCGCCGTGCCGGTGACGGTGAACTCGGCCCGCAGGCCGGTCCGTTCGCCCCACTCGGAGACGGTCTTCGCCAGGGCCTCGGGCAGCGCGTCGTGCGCCAGGGCGGCGGGGCCCAGGTTCTGTACGGAGCGGCGGGCCTCGCCGAGGCTCCGGCGGGCCAACTCCTGTGCGCGGTCGAGGTGTGCGCGGGCGGACCGCGGGTCCTCGGCGGCGGTGACGGCCTGGAGTTGGGTGATGATCCCGGTCAGGCCCTGCGCGATGGTGTCGTGGATCTCGGCGGCGAGCCGGCGCCGTTCGTCGTTGATCCCGGCCTCCCGCGCCTGGAGCAGGAGTTGGGCCTGGAGGCCGGCGTTCTCGGCGAGGGCCTGCTCCAGGCGGGCGTTGGCGCGTTCCAGTTCGGCGATGGTGGCGGCCCTGGCCTCGGCCTCCGCCGCGTCCCTTCCGGCGAGGTGGTCGAAGACCAGGGCGAGCCCGGCGTGGAGCGCGTAGAGCACGCCGAAGGCCACCCACTGCGTCACCGATCCCGGTGGGAATCCGCCGGACTGCGAGGCCGCCATCGTCACGGCCGTCGCGAACAGCCCCGGCCGGACCCACCGCACGGGCAGCAGTTTCTGCGCGTCGAAGTAGCCGATCACCGCGTAGACCGCGAAGAACGGGTTGAGCCAGGAGAGGACGAACGCCAGCGCGGTCCGCACGGTGTAGTAGGCGCGCGCCGCCCGGTCCCGCTCCGGCCGGCCCGGGCGCGTCCGGCTCCACCACAGTTCCAGGGCGAGCGCGCACGCGGTCACCGCCCCGGCCGCGTACGTTCCGGCGGTCGACATCAACTGGCCCGCGGTGGCCGCGGTCATCACGGTGCCGAGGGCCAACAGGCCGTAGGGGCCCCAGCGGAAGAACTTCTCCCACCCTTCGGCGGGGCTCGGGGTCCGGGCCGGGCCAGGGGCCGGGACCGGGGGCTGCTCGGTCGTCATGGTCGACAGCATGCCGTGTGCCGCTTCCCCGTTCACTCCCTCGATCACTCCCATCTGAACCAGCGGATCGCGACGCAGGTCAGCAGGAGCGCCCACAGGCCGGTCAGCCCCAGGTGCGTCCAGGCCGGCCACTCGCCCGCCGCCGCCCGGTCCAGGGCCTGGGAAGCGGCTCCGAAGGGTGACAGTTCGACGATGCGGCGCAGCAGGTCGGGCATGGTCTGCACGGGGACCCAGACACCGGCGGTGAACATCGCAGGGAAGAAGACGATCGTGCCGATCGTCTGCGCGATCTTCACCGTGCGGGAGAGGGCGGAAACGGTCGCGCCGAGGGCGAGCCCGGCGAACGCGGTGAGGACCAGCGCGAGCAGGTATCCGAGGGGCTGCTCGGGGAGCGCGACACCGAAGGCGAGCCGGCCGACGGCGAGGGCGAGCACGACGGAGACCAGGACCGTCGCGCCGTGCAGGGCGAGCTGCGCCGTCAGCAGCGCCCGTGGGCGCACCGGTGTGGTGGACAGCCTGCGCAGGATGCCGCGTTCGCGGTAACCGGTGAGGGTGTTCGGCAGGACCTGCACGCCCGCCACGACCGTGGACAGCAGCACGGCGACGGGGACGTACAGGTCGATCACCCGCAGACCCCCGAGGTCCTCCGACGGCTCCCGGAAGGGCGGGACCAGGCCGAGCACGGTCAACAGGAGGGACGGGAAGGCGACGATCCAGAAGAGGGCGGCCGGTTCACGCAGGAAGAGTCTCGCCTCGGTCCTCAGAACGGCGGCGGACGCGCCGGGGGCGGCGGGGGCGGGGGCGGTCGTGTCGGCCATCTCAGGCCTCCTCCCGGTCGGTGGTCGCGGTGGTGGGTGCGGTGGCGGGTGTGGTGAGGTCGAGGAAGGCGTCGTCCAACGTGGCGTCCGTGACGCGGAGTTGGCCCGCGGTGACGCGGTGCCGGGCGAGCAGCGACAGCAGGGCGTTGACGGTCTCGTCGCTGCCGCCGAGGTGGACGCGGTCGCCCTTGCGCGTCACGGAGTTCACGTCGGGGAGCGCCGCGAGTTCGTGCTCGTCGAGGGGGCGCGAGGGGGTGAAGGAGACGATGGTCGAGGCGGCCGTGCGGCCGATGAGACCGGCCGGGGTGTCCAGCGCGGCGACGCGGCCCTTGTCGATGACCGCGACCCGATCGCAGAGGCGCTGGGCCTCCTCCATGAAGTGGGTGACGAGCAGGACGGTGACACCGGAGTCCCGTACGTCCTCGATCAACCGCCAGGTGTCGCGGCGGGCTCGCGGGTCGAGCCCGGTGGTGAGCTCGTCGAGCACGACGACCCGGGGGTCGCCGACGAGGGCGAGCGCGATGAACAGGCGCTGCTTCTGGCCACCGCTCAGTTTGGCGAAGCGGGTGTCGAGCCGCTCGACGAGCCCGAGCCGCTCGGCGAGCGGCCGCCAGTCGGCGGGGCGGGGGTGGAAGGCGCTGTACAGCTCCAGCGCCTCCCGGACGGTGATCTTCGCCTGGAGTTCGCTCTCCTGGAGTTGGGCCCCCAGGAGCAGGGTGACGCGGTCGTGGTCGGCGACGGGGTCGAGCCCGGCGACCCGGACGGTTCCGGCGTCGGGGCTCCGCAGGCCCTCGACACACTCGACGGTGGTGGTCTTGCCCGCGCCGTTGGGGCCGAGGATGCCGAAGATCTCGCCCTCCTCGACGGTGAAGGAGACTCCGTCGACGACCGTCCTGCCCCCGTAGGTCTTGGTCAGGCCGTTCACTTCGATGACTGGCATGCGTCGAGGATTCCGGAGGGCGGAGGCGCGGGACATCGGCCATCGCGCTCGAAGACGCATCGACCGATCGGTCGATGGCGGGGTACGACCGTCCGCCGGCCGCCGACGTCTTGCCCGGTGTCCCGCCCGGTGTCCGATGTGGGGGTTCGCGGCCGGGACCGCCCGGGACTACGGTGGGAGGAAGGTATGACCGCTGCCCCGAGGAAGGGGGCGACATGGCATCCCATACCGCATCCCACACCGCGTCCCACACCGTGGACGACACGGTCCTCGCCGGTTTCCGCGGCGGTTTGGCGGGCGATGTCATCACGCCCGGCGACCGGGACTACGACGAGGCCCGCACGCTCTTCAACGCGATGATCGACCGGCGTCCCGCCGTGGTCGCCCGGTGCGAGACGGCGCGGGACGTGGCCGAGGCGATCCGTTTCGGGCGGGAGAACGGCCTGGAGATCGCGGTCCGCGGCGGCGGGCACGGTGTGGCGGGCATGGCCCTGGTCGACGGCGGTCTCGTCGTGGATCTGCGACGGATGCACGCGGTCACGGTCGATCCCCGGGCCCGGACGGCGCGGGTGGGCGGCGGCGCGACCATGAGCCGGCTCGACCGGGCGACGGAGCCCTACGGTCTGGCGACGACCGGCGGCCGGGTGTCGACGACCGGGGTCGGCGGGTTCGTGCTCGGCGGCGGGGCGGGTTGGCTGGATCGCAAGTTCGGCCTGGCGAGCGACAACCTGCTGGAGGTCGAGTTGGTGACCGCGGACGGCGACACCGTCCGCGCGAGCGAGGACGAGAACCCGGAGCTGTTCTGGGCCCTCCACGGCGGCGGGGGCAACTTCGGCGTGGCCACCTCGTTCACGCTGAGGCTCCACCCGCTTCCGGTCGTGACCGCGGCCCTGCTGCTGTGGCCGCCCGAGGCGGGCCCCGACGTGGTGCGCGTCTACCGCGACTTCCTGGAGGCCGCCCCGGACGAGGTCGGCGGCGGGGTGATCCACATGACCGCGCCGCCCGAGGACTTCGTGCCCGGGGACATGGTCGGGAGGCTCGCCTGCGGGGTGCTGATCACCTATGCGGGAGAGACGCAGGAGATGCGCGACGTGGCCGAGCCCGTGCTCGGTCTGAGCCCCGACGCCGAGATGGCCACCGAGTGCTCCTACGCCGACCTGCAGTGCCTGTTCGACGACCCGCCCGGCTACCGGAACTACTGGTCCGCGGAGTACCTGGGCTCCTTCCCGGACCCGGCCGTGGACCGCTTCTGCGCCCGCGCCGCCGACCTGATCGTGCCCTCGCCGTCCCAGCACGTGCTGTTCCCCCAGGGCGGCGCGGTGGCTCGGGGGCCGGCGCACTACCCGATCCCGTGGCGCCGGGCGCCGTGGGTGGTCCACCCCTTCGGGCTGTGGGAGGACCCGGCCGACGACGAGCGCGGCAGGCGGTGGGTGCGCGACGCCCGCGCCGACGTCGAGCCGTGGTCCATCGGCGCCGTCTACCTCAACTTCATCGGCCGCGAGGGCGAGGACCGCCTCGTCGCCGGCTTCGGCCCCGACAACCACCGGCGGCTGGCGGAGGTGAAGGCCCGGTACGACCCCGAGAACGTCTTCCACTTCAACCACAACATCGAGCCGGCGTGACGGCGGGACCGGCACCGGGAGCACGCCCCCTCGGCCCGGTCGAAAAGGAGTGGACAGGTCACGTGCCAAGGGGCTGACATGGGGGAGCCCGCTTCGGGCACCCACCCGACGGAGGAGCCTCCCCATGCCCGACGCGCGGATGCACGCCGACGAGATCGAGATCGACGCCCCGCTCGTCCGCCGCTTGATCGCCACGCAGTTCCCCCGGTGGGCCGAGCTGCCCGTCGCCGAGGTCCGCTCCGCCGGCACCGACAACGCGATGTACCGCTTGGGGGACGACCTGGCCGTGCGCCTGCCGCGGCAGCCCGGCGCGGCCCACCAAGTGGAGAAGGAGCAGCGATGGCTGCCCCGGCTGGCCCCGCTGCTGCCGCTCGACGTGCCGGTGCCGCTGGGCAGGGGCGTCCCCGGTGAGGGATATCCCCTGCCCTGGTCGGTGTTCCGCTGGCTGGAGGGCGAGAACGTCTTCGACGAACCCCTCGCCGATCCACGCCACGCGGCCGTGGAGCTGGGGCGCTTCGTCACCGCCCTGCGGAGGGCCGACGCCGACGGCGCTCCGCCGTCCTTCCGGGGCGGGCCGTTGAGCTCGCGTGACGGCGATGTCCGTGCCGCGCTCGGCGAGTTGGCGGCGGACGGCACGGTGGACACGGAGGCCGCGGCCGAGGCGTGGGAGGCGGCTCTGCGGCTGCCGCGGTGGGAGGGACCGCCCGTGTGGGTCCACGGTGACCTGCTTCCGGGGAACCTGCTGGCCCGGCGGGGCCGGCTGAGCGCCGTCATCGACTTCGGGGGGACGGGGATCGGCGATCCCGCGTGCGACACGATGCCCGCCTGGACGCTGTTGACCGCCGAGACCCGGAAGGTGTTCCGCGAGGCGGCCGACGTCGACGACGCGACCTGGGGGCGAGGGCGGGGTTGGGCGCTGTGCTTCGGTCTCGTGGCCCTGCCCTACTACCGCGTCACCCATCCCGCGCTCGCCGCCGTCGCCCGGCGGGCGATCGAGGAGGTCCTCGCCGACCACCGGGGCGCCGCCTGACGCCGACCGCTCCCCCCGACCGCCCCGCCGCGCCCCATCCGGCGCGGCCACGGGGATCGCCGCCTCGGACCTGCCGCCTCGGATCAGATGAAAGTTACCTTTGAGAGGAATGCCCGCATTACCCCTCTCGGTTGATAGCTTTCTGCACATCCGCAGAGCGCGAGGAGGTCTCGGCATGACCGCGGAGAGCGGCAGCGGCCCCCGCCGGGGACCGGAGGACGCGGGAACGAGCCCCGGGGTGGGGGAGGTACTGGAGGCCGTCGACGCCGGGGCCTTCCTGGTG
Source organism: Streptomyces megasporus (assembly GCF_000718985.1). GTDB lineage: Bacteria > Actinomycetota > Actinomycetes > Streptomycetales > Streptomycetaceae > Streptomyces > Streptomyces megasporus. Next base: position 76,757 of record NZ_JODL01000022.1, read on the forward strand.
GACGTCCACGGTCGGATCGTCGCGGTCAGCTCGCGGGCCGAGGAGCTGCTCGTCCGACGCGCGGAGGACATGCTGGGCCGGGACGCCCACGATCTGCTGCACCGGCGGGAGGGCGGGATGACCGTGCAGCGTTCGGAGTGCCGGCTGGCACAGGCCCTCATGCGCGGCCGGACCGACCAGGGCGAACAGGAGTGGCTCGCCCGTGGGGACCGGACGCTGCTGCCGGTCTCCTGGTTGCTCACCCCGTACCGGATCGGCGGGCACGCCGCCGGAGCACTGCTGCTCTTCCACGAGTTCCGCGTCCCGGAGGACGAGGAGAGCGAGGAGCGGCGGTCCACGGGCCTCCTGGGCCTCGTCGAGCGGCTGGCCCTGCTCGCCGAGGCCACCACCACGCTCTCCACCACCCTGGAGGTGGAGACGATGCTGGACCGGTTGGCGTCCCTGACCGTGCCCCGACTGGCGGACTGGATGGTGGTGGACCTGCTCACCGAGACGGGCGAGCTGCGGCGCAGGAGGGTGTCCCACCGCGAGGGGGAGGAGTACACGCGCCGGGAGGACCTGGAGGGGCCGATGCCGGCGGTGCCCGAGAACTCTCCCATGCCGCTGACGCGCGTGCTGCGCGGCGCGCCCTCGACACTGATGGGGCCCGAGGACTACGCGGAGGCCGATTCGGGCGTCGCCGCCGTCCAGCGCGAGCTGTTCCGGGCGACGGGCATCCGCTCCGCGGCCGTCGTCCCTCTCAGGGCCCCACGGGGGGTGCTGGGCGCTCTCACCCTGGGCCGCGGCGGTCACCGGCAGCCCTTCGTCGTCTCCGAACTCGCGCTGGTCGACGACATCGCCCGCCGGGCGTCCCTCGCCATGGAGAACGCCCAGTTGTTCGAACGTCAGCGGGCGGTGGCCGAGACGATGCAGCGCCACCTGCTGCCCCAGTTGCCCGTGATCCGGGGATTGGAGCTGGCCGTGCGCTACCTGCCCGCCCCGCACGCCTCGCAGGTCGGCGGCGACTGGTACGACGTCTTCCGGTTGTCCGACGGGACGATCGCCCTGGCGGTCGGTGACGTGGTCGGCCACGATCTCGACGCCGCGGCCGGCATGGCGCAGGTCCGCAACATGCTCCGCGCGTTCGCCTGGGACCATCGGCAGCCGCCCAGCGCCGTCGTCAGCCGGCTCGACCAGGCGCTGGTCCCCCTCAGCGACGCGCCGATGGCCACCATGCTGTTCGCCCATCTCGAAAGAGTCGGGGAGCCGGCGGGCGGGACGTGGCGGGTGCGCGGCACCAACGCCGGTCACCTGCCGCCGCTCCTGGTCGGCCGGGACGGGCGGACCCGCTACGTCGACGAGGGGCACGGTCTCCTGCTCGGCACCGGCGTGGGGGCGGTCCGCACCGACGTCGTCGTGCCGCTGCCGCCGTTGACCACCATGGTGCTCTACACCGACGGATTGGTGGAGGAGCGGAGGCGTTCGCTGGACGAGGGGTTGGCCAAGCTCCGCCGGCATGCCGCCGCGCTCGCCACCCGCCCCCTCGACGTCTTCTGCGACCTGCTCCTGGAGCGCGTCCGGCCGGCGGACAACGACGACGACATCGCCCTGCTCGCCGTGCGGGTGCCCGCCCGCGGCGGCTGACCCGGCTCCGTCCTCCGAGCGTGGCGCCCGAGTGCGGCGGCGCTCCTCATCCCGGCCGCGGGCCGGAGCCGGCCGGCGAATCCCGTCGGGGCTCGGTCGTGAGCGCGGACGGATCGTCCAGGACGGACGGGAGCCGGGACAGCGCCGTCAGGAAGGGCCCGGTCCAGGCCGCTCGGCGGGCGCGGACGGCGCCGTCCTCCGGGTCCGAAGCGCACAGCATGACCGCCGTCATCCCGCAGGCGGCGGCACCCCGGAGTTCGTCGCCGCTCCCGTCGCCGACGTACAGGCACCGATCGGGGCGGACGCCGAGCCGGCGGGCCGCCGTGGCGAAGAGCTCGGGATCGGGTTTGCGCCGTCCCTCCAGGCAGGACAGCACGGCGGCGTCCACGCGGGACGCCACCGGCAGCGAGGACCAGCTCTCCGCCAACTCCACGGTGCAGTCGCTGAGCACGCCCACCCGCAGGCCGCGGTCCCGTACGCCGTCCAGCGTCGCGAGGGCGTCCTCGCGCGGGACGAACAGCTCCCGCTGGGCGGCGCGCCTGGCCTCGCACGCGGCGGTCAACGCGGCCTCGTCCGGCTCGGCTCCGCAGCGGCGTGCCAGCGTCCGCAGGGTCCGTCGCAGGTCGCCCAGGGCTCCGACGGCCCGTTCGGGGAAGGAGTCGTCGAGCGCCGCCCGCCATGCGCGGGGCGGTATCCCGAGCGGCGCCGCGCTGCGGGCGGCGTGCTCGTCCCACACCTCGGGGGGCGTTCTCGGGGTCAGCGTTCCGAAGAAGTCGAAGATCACGGCGGCGAAGGACATGCCGACCGCTTACCCGGACGAGACCCGACCACCCGGCCGGCACACGCGGGGCCGAGCCGGCCGCCGGGGCTCGCCGGCCGGCCTCCGGTACCCCGTTCGATCGGCCCTGTTCAGCCGGAGTGATCCAAGGGGTGCGCTCCCGGATTGATGATCTCGTCCAGCGCCTCGCGGACCGCCGCGAAGGCGACACGGTTGATGCCCGCCGTCGTCGCCTCGGTGCCGCTGCCCGTCTCGGCCCGCTCGCCGAATTCGGCCTCCCGCTCCGCGGCCCGGTCACGCGCGACCCGGATACGGCGGAGGAGTTCGTCTGCGTCCACGACATCAGTCATGGACGGAACATACCCGCGCACACTGCGCGGCAGCCGTACTCCGCGTGTTCGGTGCGCGTTCGGTCGCCCGAGCCCGGGTGGTCGTCGACGGAGTCCGGGGGGCGGTTCGCGGCGCCGATCCCCGTCGCACGGTGTCACCTCCCTCGGCGCGCGCCTGGCGCCCCGTCGGCGCCGTTCCGCGCGGTGTTCCCGTCCACCGGGCTCGGGGCCGTCCCCTCCAAGGCACCGGCCGCGTCCGGTCGTCGGGCGGCCGGTTAGGGTGCGGCAATGCCCGTCACCGTCTCCGACCTGTCCGCCTTGGGGGAGCTTCCGCTGCTCCACCGCGCCGAACCCGACGGCACCGGCACCTGGCCCATGCTGCTGTGGGTTCCGGGCGGGGGCCGGCGCATGATCTCCAGCGCGCTGCTGGGCGGCGGCGTCGGAGAGCGCCGGTGGGTCCTCAACGCACAGGTGCCGCCCGGCTACCGACGGTTGGACCCCGCGGCGCACCTGTCCCGACTGGCGGCGGACGCCGGGATGTCGGGACCGGGCGTGGGGTTGATGACGGCCGCGTCCGTCGGCGACCGCTGTTGGGCCGCGGACGAGGGGGTGGAGGCCCTGGTGACCGCCGGGATCGGGGTGCGCGGTTGGGCGGCCGATCCGACGCCCGGCCGCCCCGGTCCGGCCCCCGCGGGGACGATCAACATCGTGGTGTCCGTGCCGGTTCCGCTCTCCGACGCGGCGCTGGTCAACGCCGTCGCCACCGCGACCGAGGCCAAGGTGCAGGCTCTGCGGGACGCCGGCGTGGACGCCTCCGGCACCCCGACCGACGCCGTGTGCGTCGCCGCCCCACGACCGGAGGAGGGCCGGGCGGCGGAGCCGTTCGCCGGTCCCCGCTCGACGTGGGGCGCCCGGATCGCCCGCGCGGTGCACCGGAGCACCCGCCGGGCGTGCGAGCGCGCGGTCCGCCACGCGGACTGAGGGGCGCCTGAAGCCGCCGCCCCTCCCCCACGCACCCCACGCGGAACGGCGGAACAGGGGAGCCTCGGCACCCCGAGTATCGGGGATCACACCGAAATCGGACGGTGCGGCCGGAATGTCCCGGAAGGGATGGTGGTTGTACCCACCGTGGATGTCGGTGGTGGGACAGTGTCCCCGGGCCTCACCCATTGCCTGCGAGGACGATCGTTCGGCTGAAGCCTCGCAGAGCCACTCGCCGCGTAGGCGACCGCCATCACCGGCATCCACACCCCACAGACGGCGCCGGCCAGGCCTCCCCCCGACCTGGTCGGCGCCTTTTCATGCCCGCTTCCCCGTGCCCGGCGCGTCCGGCGCGCGCGACGGCGAACGCGGCACCCCTCGGCGCGGCGCCCCCGGCACCACACTCTCGATTCCGCTCGGGCGAACTCGACGCGGAGGCTCATACCCCCGCCCCGTATCCACGGATCGTCGGTCACTGCTTGCCAAAGATACGGGGAGGGGGTATACATGAGCGCGTCAACGGATACCCCCACTGGGTATCCATGAGTCCGCCTCTTTCGGAGAAGTCATGAGCTCGGAACCCCTGCCCCTGGAAACCTCGTCCTGCTGCTCTTCCGACGGCGGCTGCCGCTCGTCCGACACCTCGCGGGCCACGGCCGAGCCGGGCACCGGTCGCACCACGGTCTACGCGGTCACCGGCATGAGCTGCGGTCACTGCGCCGCCACGATCACCGAGGCCGTGGGCGGACTCGACGGTGTCCTGTCCGTCGAGGTGGACGTCGCCGCCGGCCGGGTCACCGTCACCACCGACGGCGCACCCGACGACGCCGCGCTGGCCAAGGCGGTCGACGAGGCGGGCTACGAGCTCACCGGCCGAGCCGCCTGACCCTCCCTCCGCTTTCCTCCCTCCCCGGTACCGGGCCCGCACACCGGCGGGCCCGGCCCCTTCCCCCTCCCCTCGCCCCTTCCATCGAGGAGCAGCGATGACCACCCACGTCGACGAAAGCGTCGAGGTCGAACTCGCCATCGGCGGCATGACCTGCGCCTCGTGCGCCGCCCGCGTCGAGAAGAAGCTCAACCGGATGGACGGCGTGACCGCCACCGTCAACTACGCCACGGAGAAGGCCCGCGTCACCCACCACCCGGACATCGGCGTGGAGGACCTGATCGCCACCGTCGAGGCGACCGGCTACACCGCCACCCCGCCCGCCCCCGAACCCACCGGTACCACCACCGACACCGGCGGGGGGACGGCGGGGACGGACGGCGACGACGAACTCCGACCGCTGCGGCAGCGGCTGGTCACCGCGGTGGCGCTGGCCGTGCCCGTGATCGCGATGGCCATGGTCCCGGCCTGGCAGTTCACCTACTGGCAGTGGCTGTCCCTGACGCTGGCCGCCCCGGTCGTCACCTACGCCGCCTGGCCCTTCCACAAGGCGGCCCTCACCAACCTCCGGCACGGCTCCGCCACCATGGACACCCTGGTCTCGCTGGGGACGCTCGCCGCCTTCGGCTGGTCGCT
>NZ_JODL01000023.1 GCF_000718985.1 Streptomyces megasporus
GTCGAGCACGCCTCCCGCAGCCGCGGCGCCGAGGGCCCGGACCTGGCCCTGCTCACCGACGGCCTGCGCGCCGAGCGCGAGCAGGGCATCACCATCGACATCGCCTACCGCTACTTCGCCACCCCGCGCAGACGGTTCGTCCTGGCCGACACCCCCGGCCACGTGCAGTACACCCGCAACATGGTCACCGGCGCCTCCACCGCCGACCTCGCCCTGGTCCTCGTCGACGCCCGCAACGGCGTGGTCGAGCAGACCCGCCGACACCTCGCCGTCGCCGCCCTGCTGCGCATCCGCCATGTGACCCTCGTGGTCAACAAGATGGACCTGGTGGACTGTTCGGAGGACGTGTTCGCGCGCACCGCCGACGCGTTCTCCGAGTGCGCCACCGCGCTCGGCGTCGAGCGGGTGACCGCCATCCCGGTCTCGGCGCTGGCCGGCGACAACGTCGTTCGCCCCTCGGAGCGCATGGACTGGTACGCGGGGCCCACGGTCCTCGAGCACCTGGAGACGGTCCCGGTGGGCGACGATCCGCGCACCGTGGCGGCCCGCCTGCCCGTCCAGTACGTCATCCGTCCGCAGACGCCCGAGCACCCCGACTACCGCGGCTACGCGGGCCAGATCACCTCCGGGGTGCTGCGCGTCGGCGACCGGGTCGCCGTCCTGCCCGCCGGCTCGGTCAGCACCATCGCGGCCATCGACACCCTGGACAGCACCACCACCGACACCGCCTGGGCACCCCAGTCCGTCACCGTCCGCCTGACCGACGACCTCGACATCGCCCGGGGCGACCTGCTGGCCCCGGCGGACACCGCGCCCCACGCCGTGCGGCGGCTGACCGCCACGGTCTGCCACCTGCACGACACCCCGCTGCGGGTGGGGCAGCGGGTGCTGCTGAAGCACACCACCCGCACCGTACGGGCGGTCGTCGCGGAGATCTCCTCGCAACTCGATCTGCGGGACCTGTCCGAGCGGCCGGGAGCCGACACACTCGGCGCCAACGACATCGGCAGGATCGTGGTGAGGACCGCCGAGCCGCTCGCCCTGGACGGTTACGCGGACTTCCGGCGCACCGGATCGTTCCTGCTCATCGACCCCTCCGACGGCAGCACGCTCACCGCCGCGATGGCGGACGAGCCGGCCGGCACGGAAGGGGCGTGATGCCCTCGCCGGATGATCATGAGAACCTCATGCCCACCCGGTGACACAGGCACTGCCGGCCTTTTACGAGGTACAGCAGACTCTTCCTCGTCAGCAAGCCAACTCAGCACCCAGGGGAAGGGTCGACATGAACCTCACCGCCGTCACCGCCGTCACCGCCGTCACCGTCATCCCGACCGTCGAGGACCTGGTCATCGAGGACCTGAGCGGAGCCGTCGCCGAGCAGTACCAGCCCGGCACCTGCATCTGCTGGATGAGCGAGGCGCTCGCCGAGTAGTCCCGCACGCCTCTTCCGGCATCCGGGCAAGCAACCATCCGCAGGCCGTACACCACACAGGGGAGGGCAATACGGTGACACAGCGCCAAGGCACCGCGTACGGACTCGGATTCAAGCCTCATCTGAGGGCCGAAACAGTTCCGGGGGAGGGCGTGTTCCTCATATCCGAACGCGGAGTGACCGCCCTGCGCGGATCCTGTGTCACCGCTCTCGCCTCATTGCTGGACGGCACCCGTACGCTCGACCGGCTGGTCGCCGACACCGCCGGTTCCCTCCCCGCCGACCAGGTACGCCAGGTCGTCACCCGGCTCCTCGGCTCCGGCCTGCTCGCCCACCGGGTGCCGGACCCGGCCACGGCCGGGTCCGGCGAGGCGTTCTGGGAACTGGCCGGTGTGGACGGCAGCGAGGCGGTCCGCCGCACCGGCAGCGCCACCGTCGCCGGCATCGGCCGGGGTACGGAGGCGGGCACCGGCACCGAAGAGCTGCTCGCCGCCCTGGCCGGGGCGGGCCTGCGCGTCCACCGGGCGGGCACGGACACCGAATCCCCCGGCCTGGCCGTCGTCCTCTGCGACAGCTACCTCGACCCCGCCCTGGCCGAGGTGGACGCCGTGTACCGTGCCGACGGCACGCCCTGGCTGCCCGTCCGGCTCACCGGCGAACAGCCCTGGATCGGGCCGGTGTTCCAACCCGACGAAGGACCGTGCTGGCATTGTCTGGCCGAGCCGCTGCGCCGTAACCGCCCCACGGAGACCTACCTGGCCCGGGCGCTCGGCCGCCCCGTCAGCGTGCCGCCCTCCGGGCTGGCCGCAGGCCGTACGGCCGGACTCCACCTCGCGTGCCTCGAAGCCGTCAAGTGGATGGCGGGACACCGGCACTCCGGCCAGAGCGCGCTGTGGACGATGGACACCCTGAACCTGGCCGGCCACCACCATCCGGTGCGCAAGCGGCCCCAGTGCCCGTCCTGCGGAGACCCCGAGGTGACGACCCGCCGCATCTGGGCCCCGGTCCGGCCGGTCAGCCGGCCCAAGTCCGGCACCGGCACCGGCGAGCGGTCGCTGACCCCCGAGGAGATGCTGGATCGGTACGGGCACCTGGTCGACGAACTGACCGGCGTGGTCAAGGAGGTGCGCCGCGACCGGCGTGACCCCGGCTTCCTCAACTGCTTCCACTCCGGGCACAATCCGGCATCCTCGCCCACAGGGCTCGCCGCCGTGCGCGCGGGACTGCGCAGCCACAGTTCCGGTAAGGGCACCACCCCGCTCCAGGCGCAGGTCAGCGCCCTGTGTGAGGCCGTCGAACGCCACAGCGGCTACCGCCAGGGTGACGAACCCGCCCTGCGGGCGCCCTACCGCCAGGTCGCCGACCGCGCCGTCCACCCCGACACCGTCCAGTTGTTCCATCCCCACCAGTTCTCCGACCGGGCGACCTGGAACGCGGAGCACGCCCCCGCACACCATGTCTGCGCCCCCTTCGACGAGGACGTTCCGGTCGACTGGACCCCGGTCTGGTCCCTGACCGCGAATCGCCACCGGCTGCTGCCCACGTCGATGCTCTACTACGACACGCCCTGCCCCTCGGGCTTCTTCTCGGCCCACTCCAACGGCTCGGCGGCCGGAAGCTCCCTTGAGGACGCCATCGTCCAGGGTTTCCTCGAACTCGTCGAGCGCGACGCCGTGGCCCTGTGGTGGTACAACCGCACCCGCCAACCCGCCGTGGATCTCGGCTCCTTCGACGACTCCTGGATCGAGGAGACGAGAGCCGCGCACACCGAACTGGACCGCGCGCTCTGGGTCCTGGACCTCACCAGCGACCTCGGCATACCCGTCTTCGCCGCGCTCTCCCGGCGTACCGACAAGCCCGCCGAGGACATCACCCTGGGGTTCGGCGCGCACTTCGACCCCCGGGTGGCGCTCCGGCGGGCCGTGGCCGAGGTCAACCAGATGCTGCCGCCGGTCGTGAACGTCACGGCGGACGGCGCCGGCTACGGCTGCGACGACCCGATTCCGCTGCACTGGTGGCGAACCGCCACCACCGCGAGCCACCCCTATCTGGTCCCGTCCGGACCGGACCGCACCCCTGCCGACTTCCCGTACACGCCGCGCGCCGACCTGGCCGCGGACGTGGCCGCGGCCGAGGCGCTCGCCCGGGGCCTCGGCAGCGAACTCCTGGTGCTCGACCAGACGAGGGCGGACGTCGGCCTGCCGGTCGTCAAGGTGATCGTGCCCGGGATGCGCACTTTCTGGACCCGCTTCGCCCCCGGCCGCCTGTACGACGTCCCGGTACGCCTGGGCCGCCTCTCCGCACCCACCCGTTACGAGGACCTCAATCCGGTCCCGCTTTTCCTGTGACACCGTCGCACCATCCGCGTGAGGTACCGGCCATGAAGTCTTCCGCCCCACTCGCTTCGCGGGACATCCGACTGATCGAACTCTGGTCGCTCCGCGAGGACACCACGGTGGAGAGAGCGGCGGACGATCCAGGAACCGGCCTGGTCAGCACCCACTGGGGCGAGATCCGGTTGCCGATGACCGATCCGGTGATCTTCCGCGCTCTCGAGCGCATGACGTACGGCCCGGTGTCGCTGGACAACGTCCTGACCGGCTTCAGCGACACCGGCTCCGCATCGGGTGATCCGCGCCGTGCCGCCCTGCGCTCCACACTGGAAGCGGTGCGGTACGCCGTGATCCGCACGCTCGCCTTGGCCGACGGCACCGAACAACTGTCCGTCGTGCCGATCGTGCGCGAGGCCCGCTTCGCTCCGCACAAGCCCGCGGCGGACGCCGTGCACCGGCTGTCCCGGTTCGCCACGCTGCGCATCGGCCCCCGCGACATGGTCCTCGAATCACCGTTGAGCGCGCACCGGGTGCTGCTGCACACCCCGCAGGCCGCGTGGCTGGTCTGCTGCTACGTCCGTCCCGCGTCGGTCCGCGAGACGGCCCGGCTCCTGGACGTACCGGTGGATGTGGTGCGCATGGCGGTCGGCTATCTGGAGGCGTCCGGCATGCTGGTGCCGGGCATCCGCGAGGACAGCCGAGCCGGGTCCGGTCCCTCCGCGCTCTCCTCGGAGCGCACCGAGCCGTACCCCTTCACCTTCGCCGAGGATCGCGATCCCGTACTGGAGCACTGGTCACCGCGCGAGCTGATGCTGCACAACCGGAGCAGACCAGGCCTGCACGACGAGCCGATCGGGCCCCTCCACGGAACGGCCGAGGCGTCGAAGGCCGAGCGTCCGGAGGCCGACGGCGCTGTCCTCGCGCTGCCGGTCCCCGACCTCGAACTCGCCGGAGATCCGCCACTCACCACCGTGCTCGAATCCCGCCGCACGGTCCGCGTGGACGGCAGCCTGCCGCTCACCCTGGCCCAATTGGGGGAGCTGCTCCACCGCGCCGCCCGGGACCGCCCGGCCGCGGGCCGGCCCTATCCGAGCGCCGGTTCGGCCTACCCGCTGGAGCTGTACGTCACCGTGGCCGGAACCGGCGAACTGCCGCGGGGGGCCTACCACTACGACCCGGTCGCCCACACACTCCGCCCGTTCGGCACGGAACCGGACCTGGTGGACGCACTGCTGGCCGAGGCGGGCGCGAACGCGGGACTGAGCGAGGAACCACCGGTCCTGATCAACATGACGGCGCGCTTCGGGCGGATGAGCGCCGCCTACCCGGGAGCCGCGTACAGCGCGCTCCTGAAAGAGGTCGGGGCGCTCCAGCAGACGCTGTACCTGGTCTCGACGGCCATGGGGATCGGGCCGTGCGCCCTGGCGTTCGGCGACACCGCGATCTCGGCCCGCGCCTTCGGCCTCGACTGGCGCGCGGAGTCGGGCGTCGGTGAGTTCGTCCTGGCCGCGCTGCCCACCGGCGTGGTCCGGGGCACCCCTGACGGAACCGGCACGTGACATCTTTGTACCTACACGGTCCGGTACGTCACTACTCTGCGTATGCTGCACCTCCGTGCGAAAACGCAGTCGAGTAGGGGGCTCCTGTGCGATGGTTCCGTTCCACCGGTCCAGACGCGGCTTTCCCTCCCCGGCCTTCCGAAGGGGGTGACTTGGCACCGCGGGTCGCCGGCACCATCACCGTCGTCGTCATCCTCTGCTTCTTCGCCGTCGCCCTGACCCATGCGGTGAACGCGGGCTTCGGAGCCGGCGAACTCTCCGCGTGCGGCGGCCTGATGGCGCTGCTGCTCTGCATCCAGCTCAGCCACTCCTTCCCGGACTGGATACCGGGAGCCGCCCGCCACCGCACGGCAACCTACGCCGTCCAAGCGGTGCTCACCTTCGCCCCGTTCGCCCTGTTCGGTTCCGCATGGCTGGGCATGCCAGGCTTTCTCGCCGCGTCTTCGCTGCTCGTCCTCCGGCCGGCGGCGGGCTGGATCTCCTTTGCCGCCATCACCGTCGCGACCTGCGGCGTGCAGTTCGCCGTGGGGTACGGGCTGGATCAGCTCGCTTACAACTGCGTGGCCACCGTCCTCACCGGCCTGGTCGTCTACGGCCTCAGCCGATTGTCCGAACTGGTCCGCGAAGTCCAGGAGGCACGTGAGGAGTTGGTCCGGCTCGCGGTGACGCAGGAACGTCTCCGCTTCGCTCGTGACCTGCACGACCTGCTCGGCTTCAGCCTCTCCACCATCACGCTCAAGTGCGAACTCGTCCACCGGTTGGTGCGGGTACAGCCCGAGCGCGCCGAGATGGAGATCACGGAGATCGTCCAGACCGCTCGGCAGGCCCTGACCGACGTTCGTTCCGTGGCCAGCAGCTATGTCCGGATGAACCTGAACCGTGAGGTGGAGTCCGCCTGTTCGCTGCTGCGCGCGGTGGGCATCCGGACCGATGTCCGGATCACCCGGGAGCCCCTGTCCGCACCCGTGGACACGGTCCTCGCCACGGTCTTACGCGAGGGCGTGACCAATCTGCTGCGCCACAGCAAGGCACAGCACTGTGTGATCGAGGCGTGCGCCGACGACGCGACCGTCCGACTCCGGATCGCCAACGACGGTCTGCGCGACAAGGGTTCCGCCCACGGCACCGACGGCGAAGGCGTCACGGGCGGTGTGGGTCTGCGCAGCCTCACGATCCGCGCCGAGGCGCTGGGCGGCCGGCTCGACTGCCGCGTTCGCCCGGAAGGCTGGTTCGAACTCACCGTCGAGCTCCCGCACCACCCGGCGGGCACGGCTGCCCGGCCCGAGCACACCGCGGCCGACACCGGCGGGGGCGCCGACCGCGAGGCTGCGGGCTAGTGGGACTCCGTCAGGTGCCCATGGGCACCTGACGGAGTCCCACCAGGTCAGGTTGCGAGAGTTCCGTCCGGTGGGGAACGCCTGACCGCCGAGGACGGCGATACCGGCGTGCCCGCGGATTCGGGTCGCGAGGTGGTCGACGTGGAAGAGAGTCCCCTTGAGCGGCTCCGGGTCCTCCACCTCGTTCTCCGACGTTCTCCGGCTCGTCGAGCGGCCGGAATTCGCAGAGCACCGGGGCACGCGCCTTCACCGCGTTGTCGTCGGCCGTCGGCGCAGCCCGCTGCGCTCTCCTCCTTCCGCCTTGTGATGCGCCCCCATGGCCTTGGCGGGCCCGGGGAGACCCGATGCGCCAGGCCCCTTCCACCACGCCCTGTGGGCGTGATGGGGTCGTCACTCACTCATCCACCCTGGTCCAAACGGGAAACCCCAGACCCGTGGTCGGACCGCGGGGCAACCCGACTCAAGGCCGCCCGGCTCACAGCCATCCGGCGTCCCGGGCGATCCGTACCGCGTCCATGCGATTACGGGCGCCGAGCTTGGTCACCACTGTGGTCAGGTAGTTCCGGACGGTTCCCGTGGACAGGAACAGCTTCCGTGCGATCTCCGGCGCGTCGAGCCCCTGGGCGGCCAGCCGCAGTACTTCGCTCTCCCGCGCGCTCAGCGGACTGCCGCCGGTCTGCAACGTGGCGAGCGCGAGCTGCGGATCGACGACCTGCTCCCCGGCGACCACCTGGTGAATCGCGGCGGCGAGCCGGGTGGGGTCGGTGTCCTTCAGCAGGAAACCGGACACCTTGGCCTCCAGAGCCCGACGCAGGTTCCCTGGCCTGCCGAGGCTGGTCAGGATGATCGTCCTGCACTCGGGGAGTTCCCGGCTGAGCAGTTCCGCGGCCTTGATGCCGTCGATCCCCGGCATGTCGATGTCCAGGACCGCCACGTCCGGCCGGGTCTCCAGCGCGACGGGAAGCACCCGGTCGCCGTTGTCGGCCTCGCCCACCACCTCGATGTCCTCTTCCAGTTCCAGCAGCGAGACCAAGGCCCGCCGGAGCATCAACATGTCTTCTGCGAGCAGCACTCGGACCACAGTCGCCCCCCCATGAGCCCTGTATCGGGGCCCGTACGCGCGGTAAATGCTACTGGGGGAGGGGTGAATTGGCTTGTACTCGTTGTATTCTGCCGTAATCGCCCAGGTCAGAAGCACGGGGCGAGCGGCACCGCCGCCGGCCCGAACCGCACCGGCGCCCTGCCGTGCGAGACCGAGAAATCGCGCCGCGCCTTTCTCGACGACAGGGCGTGTGGGCGGTCGCGGCACGGGCGGTCCGCCCGCCTCAGCCGTACCGCACGCGGCGCCAGGTCCGGCCGCTCGCCGAGCAGCGTTCGTGGTGCCACGTGGGCGACGAGACGGTTCCGCCGGTCCGCTTCGCGTCGTGACGAGTCGGGCGTCGCGGCTCCCCGGCGTCCAGCACCGGGGGAGCGAGCCGCCCTGTCCGGCCGGCCCAGGTCTCCGCCTCGGCCGGCCACGGCGTCGTCTCCGACGCCCGCCTCGTCGACGGGGTGGGGATCACGGCTTTCTTCGCGGCCCGTGCGGCGGATCGCCCGCCTCCAGCCGCTCGACGTAACCGGCGATCCTGCGAGCCCGCGTCTCCGGCTTCACCGCCTTCTCGACATTGAGCAGAATCTGGTATCGGTTGCTCCTGCTCAGCGCCTCGTACGCGGCTGCCGCGGCCGGGGACGCGTCGAGGGCCGCCCGCAGATCGGGCGGTACCTCCGCCGTACTCTGCGGAGCGTAGGCCGCGGCCCAGCGCCCGTCGGCCTTGGCCGACTCGATCTGCACGAGACCAGCGGGCCGCATCCGGCCGGCGGCGATGAGCTCCTCGGCCTTGGCGCAGTTGATCTTCGACCAAGGGCTGCGACGCTTACGGGGGGAGAAGCGCTGGGCCCACCAGCCGTCGGGCACGTTCCCCGAGAAGGCCTTGCCGTCGATCCAGCCGTAGCACAGCGCGACGTCGAGTGCTTGGTCCCTGGTGACCGAGGCCACCGGCGTACCTTTCTTCGGCAGCGCGAGCCAGACTTCGTCGGCCTCCTCGTGGTGCTCCTCCATCCAGGCGGCGAATTCCTCGACCGAGGCACAGCGCAGGTTGTCGTCCGTCGTCGTCATGCGGCCGTGTCCACCTTCTCCATGTCCACCTTCTCCATGCCCACCTTCTCCTTGCCCCCGCTCTCTGTCTCCACGGTCCCTGTCTCCCCGCTCTCTGTCTCCACGGTCCCGGCCTCCGCGTCCTCCGCCCGCGCCGTCTCCATGACGCGCGCTCCGGGCCGCTCCGAGCCGGAGACCTCAGAGGCCGCGCTCAGGAGCCGGCCCTGCGCCTCGGCCGCGGCCTTGACCCGCTCCAGGGTCCTGCGCATGCCCTCGCGCAGTTCCCTGGTGTGATTCTCGTGGCCGCCGAGCATCGTGTTGGCGAAGGACGCGGTGCGCTTGCGCTGGCCGGTGGTCTGTCCGGAGACGTCCCACACCTCGGTGAGCACGGTGCCCCCCTTGCCGTCGCGTTCCAGCCGGTAGCTCCAGCGCACGCCGTTGGTCGTGGTGCGGAAGGCGAAGAACTTGCCCCGCTCTGTCCGCTCGATCGTATTGGAGGTGATCCATACGACCCAGCCGCGCCGGTTGATCCCGATGAACCTCGAGCCGACTCCGCGCTTGTCACCACGCCAATGGCAGCGTCGGCACTCGGGGCTCCACTGTCCCATCCGCGTCACATCGCTGATGAGGTCCCACACGACCTCGGGAGCGGCGTCGATCCGGATCGACACTTCCTCCGGACGGTGGTCGGCGAGCGACCGGTACGGGGCGGGAACCCCCGACTTCTTCGCGAGCCTGGCGCCCTTGCGTCGCACTTGGCGGAGCTCGGCCAGGTACGGGTAGTGGTCCACCTGCATGGTGTGGCGCTTGGACGTGACGTAGCGCTTGGCGAGCTTCTCCTTGTACCGGGTGATCTCCTGCCGCATCTTCTCCTTGGACGGCAGCGCGGCCCTGCCCTGCAGGAGGTCGGCCACCCAGTGGGACTGCGCCTCTGCGAGCACCGTGGTCGCGCCGAGCGGCTGGAAGAGACCGATGAAGTACAGACCGGAGTGGTGGGGGTCGACCACACGGTGGAAGAGGGAGACGTCGTTGTCCGTCGGAGCGATCACGGACTGATCCAGGAACGGGAAGCTGACCCTGTAACCGGTGCTGTAGATGACCGCGTCGATGACCTCGCTGCTGCCGTCGGTGAAATGCACCGTGTCGCCGTCGAAGTGGGAGACGTTCGGCTTGACGGTGAGACCGCCGTGGCCGAGGCGGGGCAGCAGGGACTCCGAGACGGTGGGGTGGGAGTTGAACAGCTTGTGGCCCGGCTTCGGCAACCCGAAGTCGGTGACCTTGCCGACCGTCATGCGCAGCAGGGCGGCCATGACCCAGCGCTGCGTCTCGCGCGGCATCATTCGAGTGATGAAGGGGTTGATCATATCGTCGCCGGGTTTGCCGAACATGAATTTGGGGAAGACGTAGCCCCCGGTTCTGACGGACAGGAACGTGCGCTCGGAGACGGTGGAGGTCTCCACCGCGATGTCCGAGGCCGAGTTGCCGAAGCCGAGCACGAGCACCCGCTTGCCGGCGTACTCGTCGGGGACACGGTAGTAGTGCGAGTGGATCTGGGTGCCGGTGAAGGTGTCCGCGCCGGGGAAGGCCGGCTCGGGGTCGCGCGGATCCCAGTGGTGACCGTTGGCCACGATCACCGAGCCATAGTGGCGGATCGTCTTCTCGCCGGTGTCGCGGTGGTGCGCGGTCACGGTCCAGCCGCCGCCCTCGGCGGGCTCCACATGGGTGACCGAGGTACGGAAGACGATCGATTCGCGGAAGCCGAAGTGGTCGACGTAGTCGTCCAGGTACTGAGCGATCTGGGCATGACCGGGGTAGGGCGGATAGTTCTCGGGCATCGGGTAGCTGCGGTACTCGGACAGCTTCTTGGACGTGTTGATGTGCAGGGACTGGTACCCCGAGGACATGCCGTTGTCGTTGAGGTAGCGCCAGTTGCCGCCCACCTGGGAGCCGGCTTCGTAGCAGTCGAAGGCGATCCCGCGCTCGTGCAGGACCTGACAGGCGGCAAGCCCCGACCAGCCGGCTCCGATGATGCAGACGTTCTCCATGGTGTGCTTCTCCCTGTGGGCCGAGGCCGATCGGTCTGCCGACCGGCTGTTCAGGACTGCCGGAGGTGCTCGGACGGGTCTCCCAGGAGGTGGCTGCCGGCGGTGATCCGTGCCGGGCCGGCGACGGCGGAGATCACCTGGTGAGCACTGTTGAGCAGGACGTGCCCGATGGCCGAGTCGATCGCGCCGGCGAGATGGGGCACGCTCGTGCTGTAACCGATCTCGAAGGCGACCTCGCTGCCGCCGCCGGGGAGGTCGGTGCTTGTCCAGGCTCCCTTGAGGTGCTGGAAGTCCCCTCTGACCTGCTCGAACTCGATGCGGTACGGCTGCTCGCCGCCAGGCCGTCCACTGCGCTGTACCCAGTCGGCGGTGCCGCCGCGGAACGCGAGCACCCACTGCTGGCACCCGTCGTCGGTGTCGGAGACGGAGAGGATGTCCTCGGCGTACGAGGGGAACGCCGTCTGGTCGACGAGGTGCCGCATCACGTCGGCGGCCGTGGCCGGAACTGTCGCCTTCAGTACGCGGGTCGTCATGACGCGTGCTCCTTGTCGGCCGCCGGGTGCAGGATGCTGACGCCCTGCAGGCGTGTGGTGCGCAGCATCGGATGGCTCGCCTCTCCGAAGGCGCCACCGGTCAGGCCGGGGCCGCCCTGGTTGGGCAGGAAGGGGACGAAGCCACTGTGCGAGTCGTTGATCTTGAGGTTGCCGGCGTTGGTGACCCCGTTCAGGAACCGTCGGATCGTCGCGTCGCAGGTTGACCAGACGGAATTGCGCAGGCCGTACGCGTTGGAGTTCACGAAGGCCAGCACCTCCTCCAGGAGGTCCTCGTCCGTGGCGCCGGACTCGGGCACGATGATCGGCAGCAACGGGAAGAAGGTCTCGTCACGAACGACGGAGAGCGACCGGGCGCCCTGAAGTCCCTCGACACGGACAATGCTCGGCTCGACGAAGAACCCGGTGCTCGACGGTGAGCCGTCCACTTCGAGACGGCGTCCGCCGTGGACGAGCTTCGCGCCCTTGGCGAGCGCCTCACCGAGGCAGCCGAAGAACCAGTCCACACCGAGCACCGGAGTGAGGACCACACCCGCCTCATCGGGATAGCCGGGCTTGATCTCCTTGGTGGCCACGACCAGTCGCTCGATGAGTTCGTCGGCGATCGCCGGGTGGGCGACGACCTGGTTCGGTACGTTGCAGATCTGGCCGGAGTTCAGGAAGAACTGGGTGATGGTCTCCACCGCGGCGTCCAGGTCGGCGTCGTGCCACACCACGCAGCAGTCGTTCCCCGCGAGTTCCAGGATCGGCTTCTTGCCCGCGGCGATCGCGTCGGCCTCGAACTCGAGACCTTTCTTGCTGCCGCCGAAGAAGAGGATGTCGTCGACGTGCTCACTGGCCAGCCAGGTCTCCAGCATGGGAGCCCCACAGAACGCGTTGAGTGTGCCCGCCGGTGCGCCCATCTCCTCCAGAACGGGCGCCACCACTTCCCGCATCGCATACATACAACTGAGCGAGACCCCGCGCGGCGCCCGCACCACCACCGTGTTGCCGGCGAGCATGGCGGTGAGGCCGTTCAACGCGTTCACGGTGGCGGCGTTCTGCGGTGGATTGATGCAGACGACTCCGTCGGGAATCCGTCGCAGAATCATCTCGCGCTCACCGTCTTGGCGCCGGAACTCCAACTGCTCGGCGCACCATTCGAGCGTTTCCTTGCTCCAACTGGTGAACGGAATTCCAGTGATCATTCCCTCGGCTGCGGACCGGGGCGTTCCTTCGGCGACCAGGAGCTCGACGAGCGGCTCCCGGTGCTCCAACAGCCGCTCCCCGATCCGCCGTCCCACCTCCAACCGCCTTGAAATCGGCACCTGTCGCCATTGCTCGGCGGCCCGCGCAGCCGCCTCCAGCGCGAGTTCCGCCATCCTGTCGTCAGCGACCACACAGGCCCCGACGACACGTTCCCCCGCCGTGCTCGAATCGACGATTCCCAGGTCGAGGTCGCGTTTGAGACGCAGGCTGGGGAAAGTGTCCTCGATGAGGGAACGGGCGGTAACGGTGTGTACGAGCTGTGGATTGTCGCCGGTGACGTCCCGGCCACCGATGTAGGCCGGAAATATTCCGAACTTCATTTCGTCCCCTTCAGTCAGTCCGAACACGGCTGACATTTGACCCCAAACTATGGGGCTCCTTCGCCGGGAACAATCAATCCGCCATTAGACCTGCTTATTGGCCCGATGAGACCGGACGGTCTCCACGGTCTCGGTCAGGCCCTTGAGCCCGATGCCCCCATGGATGTCAAGCCGCGTGGCCGCGGGAGGACGGACAGCGGAGCGAGGCGATGACGCGGGGGATCTCACGGGCGGCGCACCGCTTCGGGTCCGGATGACATCCCGCTTCGTCTTGCTCTCTGCCGTGCGGCATCGCAGGCGGGTTCGGGACCGTCTTCCCAGCGCGGACGGGAGAGCACGATGCGGTGGAGGGCCGCGCCGGCCTGCCGGTTCCCGCCGCGGTTGAGCCGTCGGCGTTGGCTCTTGCCGGAGAAGCGTTCGACCGGACCGGCGCCGGACAGAGCAGCGAGGGACGCCTTGTCGCGGAGACGGTCGTGGGTGTCGCCGCCCTGCGGTGGCCGGGCAACGCGGGCGCGAACACCGCCACCGGCCACATCAGCGCCGCCCACCTCGCCTTGGCCGGCTGCCGAAGAAGCATCGGCAGGCCGGCGGGGGCTGATCCGCCGCGCCTCCGGTGGCGGGACGCACGAGTCCGTCGCCGAGCTCACCGGCGATGTCCTGGGCTACCGGCCGACGGGCATGCGGCTCATCCCGCGCAAGGAACGCCCCCGTTCAGGCGTCCGGTTGAGGATCACGGACGCGGACGGCAGGCGGATCACCCGCCTCGCCACCAACACCACCGACCGGCCGATCGTCGCCCTCGAGTTCACACACCCGCCGAGAGAGTGGGCCTGATGGCCCGCGTCACCGAGCGAAGGGAGCTGATCGACCCGGAGAAGGCAGGCGCGATCCGTTACCGCCATCGAGACTCGGTCATTCCCCCGCCCTGGCCGGCCACCGATGAGGACGCGCGACACGGGAGCTTCGCGGGGCTTGTGGGAAGCCCGCTGCATTGAGAGGTGCCCGGCTGGGGTCGGGGAGCGTCCTGGGGAAACAGGCCGGCCACATCCGCGCTTGTAACGTTCGTCGACGAGCACCAGGACCGCTTTGGCGGTGTCGAGCCGATCCGCCGCGCGCTGACCGAGCACGAGTGCGGCATCGCCCCCTGGCGCACCGGCATCGCCGCTGGCCTTCGCCACCACTCGCGCAGCTCCACCCCTGACCGCTCTCGGCGTCACGTGATCGGACCGGATGGACTCACCGGATGACGCCGCCCTGTCCCACGCAGCGAAGGTGCGTCACGACTGGAGGCAGGAATGGGGCATGACCGACACATCCCCCGAGGGGTTCGGCGAGATACGAATCCATGGGCGATCCCGAGTCCTTCGTGCTGGAATCCCTCTGCGGTTCACCTCGCGCTGTTCTCGTCGGACAGCAGAGCGGGCCGAGTGCCTGCTCGTGGCGGCATATCGATCAGCAGGGCGGACAAGTCGACTGCGGGGCCTTGTGATGCACATGGAGATCGAGCGCAAGTTCAAGATTTCAGACGACTGGACGGTGCCGCGGGACGTGGCGCGGCAACGAGTGAGACAGGCCTACCTCACTTCCCCCGGATCCGACTCCGAGATTCGAGTCAGGGAGAAGGGAGAGGTGCGAGTGCTTACGGTGAAGTCGCCCGTCGCGGATGCCGGCTCCCTGGTCCGGAAGGAAGTCGAGTTCGAGATCGACGACGAGGTTTTCGAGCAGTTGTGGGAGATGGCTCGAGGGCACAGCCTGAGCAAGATCCGCTCGATCGTTCCGGTGGGCGACCGAGTCGCCGCGGTTGATGTCTACGAAGGTCCGTTGGCGGGTCTGTGTGTCGTTGAGGTCGAGTTCGACAGCGTCGATACAGCCAAGGCTTTCATCCCGCCCAGTTGGTTCGGGGAAGAGGTCACGGATGATCCCGCCTGGAGCAACCGTGAACTTGCCGCAGTTTATGCATGAAGCAGTTGTGCCGCAGGGGTGGAACATATCTTCCTGATCCCGAGGCGCCGCTCGTGGACTCGAATAGAACCCATGACGAGAGGGTCTGTTTTCTTGAACAACCAGGGAGCTCTTTTCAACCTCAGCAGGGCTGCCGGCGCGACTCGCCCCCGGTTGAGCCGGGCGGAGGCTCTGGGGGCAGGATGCCTTCGTGCCCACCATGGTTGTTGAGACCCACGTACCGTTGCAGCCGACGCCCGACCTAGCGGACGGCGCCTACCCGTTTCCCTGGATCGAGGAGGTCGAGGATTTCCTGTCCGATCTCGAAGACCAAGGTGACGTGGAAGTCTTCGACGAGGGAGAGGAGGACGGGGGCGTCTACGTCTTCTTCGTCACCGGAGCCGGTGAGGGGGATCTTCTGGCGGTGGCGTCCCGCGTGGCTGCGCTGCCTGGGGTCCCGGCGGGAACGGTTGCGTTCGTCAGTACCGACGAGGCCGAGGAGTTCGGTCTGGGACGACGGGTGGCGCTTCCACTGCCTGCGCCCTGAAGACCGGTGCGGCACCTCTGCCCCTGCCCAGGTCGGTGCAAGTCGCGCTTCAGCGGGGCGCCGCGTGTGGGGCGAAGTGAAGCTCCTGGTAGACGAGTTGTCGACCGAGATCAACCTGTCCGCCCGGAGCTTCGCATGCTTGTCTACCCATCGGGACTCGATCCGTCCAGTTCAGCCCTGCGGTTCCTGACCGGGAAGCTGACGGCCCTGCGCCGTGAGCGCGGAACACGGTGGCGCCGACTCGGAACGGACCGGCAGGCCCTGCTCGTCCTGGCCCACCTGCGATGCGGACACACCTACGCCCAGCTGGCCACCGGGTTCGGCATCAGCCTCAGCACCGTCTACCGGTACGTGAGCGAGGCCGTCGAACTACTGGCCGCCCTCGCTCCCGACCTCGCCGCAGCGGTACGCGCCGCTTCCCGCAAAGCCTTCGTGATCCTGGACGGAACCCTTTTGCCCATCGACCGCATCGTTGCTGACCAGCCCTTCTATTTCGGCAAACACAAGAAACACGGTATGAACGTCCAAGTCCTGGCCGACCCGGCAGGCAGACTGCTGTGGGCCTCACCTGCGCTGCCCGGAGCCGTTCACGACCTTCGTGCGACCCGAGAACACGGCATCGTCGACTCCCTGGCTGGGGCCGGCATCCGCTGCTGGGCCGACAAGGGATACCAAGGAGCCGGCGGAACCGTCCGCGTGCCGTACCGCGGTCGCCGGGAGAAGCTCTCCGCAGGTCAGCAGGCCGTCAACCGGGCCCATGCCAAAATCCGGGCGCTAGGTGAGCAGGCCATGGCCACGCTCAAGACCTGGCGCCTCCTGCGCAAGCTGCGGTGCAGCACCACCCGCATCACCAGCCTTGTTCAGGCCGTCTTCACCCTCCATCTGACCTGCTCAGAGTGAGGATGGAAAAGGCTCACGGTCGGTTCCCTGATCCATGCCATGAGCGGCAAGGAGAACCGGATCACTGCCAGGGCTCAGTTGAGAACCGCCACCAACGTGGGTCTGGGCGTGGGCACGCTGATCGCGGGTGGGGCGCTGCTGGTGGACACGACGGCGGCGTACACCTTCGTGGTGGCCGGCAATGCCCTCCTCTTCGGCTTCGCCGCCGCCATGCTGGTCGGTGTGAACGTCGAACACCGCCGGGTGCCCCTCGTTGCCGAGGCAGACGCTGTCCGCCGTCCGGGTCCGCTGCGTGACTACCGCTATCTTGCCGTGACCGCCGCGAACGGGCTCTTGGCATTGCATGTGAGCGTGTTGAGCTTCGCCCTGCCGCTCTGGGGGGCCAACCATGCCGAAGCACCCAAGTGGTCGATCGCCATGGTCATGATCGTGAACACGATCCTCGTCGTCCTTTTCCAGGTACGGGCCAGCCGTCGGGCGAGTGCGGTCCCGCAGGCAGCCCGGATGGCGCGGGTGACCGGTGTCGTCTTCGCTGTGGCCTGCCTGACGATGGCGGTCACCGAGTCACTGGGGCCGATCCTCTGCGTTGCCGTCCTCCTGCTGTGGGCCGTGATCTACACCATCGGTGAACTATGGCAGACCTCTGCCGAGTTCTGCTTCGGATTCGAGCCGGCGCCCGATGATGCCCAGGGCGCCTACCAGAGCGTCTTCGCGTTGGGCCCAGGTGTGATGCGCGCCCTCGCCCCGACGCTGCTGGCCACGCTGGTCCTCGGAAACGGAACCGTGGGCTGGACCGCACTCGCGGGATTCTTCCTGGTGTCCGGACTTCTGGCCTCCACTGCGGCCCTGTCGGCACACCGCAACCGGGACACGTTCCGGCGGCCCGCCGCACTCTCCTTGGCACAGCCGGCGGAGCGGAGCGTGACCTCCTCATAAAGTCCCAGAAACCGAGTACCAAGGTGACCATGCCGCTCGCCATCCGGCGCTACGCCCAGCACTTCACCGCGGAGGAACAATCCGACAGCGGCTTCGCCTGGCCCCCCGGCGGTCCGGAGGTCTGGGGCGAGAAGTGCTGCGGACTGGCCTGCCTGCGCATGATCCTCGACCACTACGGCCTGCACGTCCCCTCACAGCGTCAATTGCTGCGTGAAGGACTGGAGCTGGGCGCCTACACCTCCAACGGGTGGATCCACCAGGGCCTGGTCGAGATCGCTGGTCTGCACGGGCTGTCCGGGGCGGCAGCGCCCTACACTTCCACCGCCCAGTTGCAGAGCCTCGCCGAGGCCGGCATTCCGAGCATCGTGTCGTGCACCTTCCGATTTCCCGAGGACGGCAGCAAGGGCGGACACCTCGTCGTCTTCTGCGGAGAGACGGTGAAAGGCGGCGGACGGTACGCCACGTTCGCGGATCCCTCCCGGTGGGGTGCCCACCACACGGAGCTGCCCGCTGAACGGTTCTGGGCGAGCTGGACGGGCCGGGCCGTTTCCCTGTGGCCGCAGGACTGGCCCGCCTCACGGATCGCGGACGACGTCGGCCCCGACATCGCAAGCCTGCTCCGGATTTCTCTCCGTTCCGAGGCCATTCCTGTGGGGGAGACCTGATGAACGTCGACGTGGTGAAGAGCCTCGACGATGTGGGAAGCGAGGCATGGGACGCACTGACAGGCGGCTCCTTCTACGCGAGTCACGCCTGGATGAGATACCAGGAGAGAGACCCGGGAACATCCGTGCGCTACGTGCTGGTCCACGATGCCGAGGAGCGACTCGTCGCAGGGCTTCCGGTCTATCTCGTGACCTCCGAAGCGAGCGGCATGTACGACCCGGCACGACTCTTTCCCGACATGCCGGCGCAGCCCCGGAGCATGGGACGCACGGTGCTGGCGGGAAACCGGCGCGGCTACGCGAACCGCATTCTCGTGGACGAAGATCTGGAGCGGCGCCAGGACGTCATCCGGCAACTCGTCGATGCCGTCGACCTCATCGCGGCGGAAGAGGCCGACGGCCACGCATGGTGGCTGTATCTCGACGAGTCGGACGCGAAGTCCCTGTTGCCGTATGCGTCGGGCTCGCTGCCCAGGCTGCTCGCCGCGGACTGTGCCATCCCACTGCCCGGGGAGAGCTTCGAGGACTACCTCCAATCCGGCTCAAGCAATATGAGGCGGCAGATCCGCAAGGATCGCCAGGCGTTCCTCGCCGCTGGTTACACCTGCTCGGAGGATTCGCTGGCCGAGTGCTGGGACGACATCAGCCCGCTGATCGCCTCGCATCAGCAGCACCATGGCGAACCTTCCGATCCCGACTTCATCCGTGCCCTCCTGCGTGACCAGGCCGAGGCAACCGGCGACGCAGGCGTGGTGCACGCGTGCCACAAGGACAACCAGATGGTGGGCTGCACGCTCACTTATGTGACGCCCGACGAAGTCACCTCCAGAGCCTATGGGTTCGATCATCGACGGCCGGCGGATGCGGCGGAGTACTTCGAACTCCTCTATTACCGCCCCATGGAAGCGGCCTACCGGTTCGGGGCGTCACGTCTCCACCTGGGAATCGGTACCCTTCGGCCGAAAATCCGACGCGGTGCAGATGTCTCCCTGCTGTGGGGACTGCGGACCGGAGCAGCATTCGGTGACGACCTCGACGCGGCACGCGCCTACAACAACGCCCGTTGGCAGCGGCTCGCCGACGAGATGGGCGGGGTGGCTGACAAAGTCGCGTCTCGCTTTTTCGCAGCCGCACTATGACTCCTGGCCAGTTCACGAAAATGGGGGACACCATGCCCGCGCGCAACGGTTGGATCGTCTTCGTGGAGTTGCACACGTTGCCCGGCGGCGGCCGTGGCCGGCTCTCCGCCGGTGAAGCCGTGGTGGCCCCGTGCCGTGCGCAGTTGGAGGCCGCCAAGCGACTGGGATTCCACACCGCGGTGGCCGTGTCCGATCGCGCTTCCTACGGCAGCCAGTTCGACGACGTGGTTGACGCATGGCTGTTCGCGAACACCACGGATGCCGCCAACATCGCGCATGTCCTGAGGGCCCTGCACGGCGAGATCGTCGCCGTGTTCAGCTCCGTGGACAGCTTCGTCCGGGTCGCGGCCGCGGTCGCTGCCAAGTTCGGCCTCGCCGGACCTCAGCCGCTGGGCGCCGGCATCGCACGGGACAAAGCCGTGGCCCGCGCGGCTCTGGCATCCGCCGGAGTCCCCGACATCCGGTGGGGCGTCAAGTCCGCGCACGACGACGACCTGGACTCACCGATCGGCTATCCGTGCATCGTCAAGCCCGTTGACGGAGCGGCTAGCTGGGACGTGGTGCTGGCGGAGGACGTCCAGGCCGTACGGGACGTGGCCGCCCGGCACCTGCAGCGCGCGTACGGCAGGCGGGTGCGTCCGCAGCGCAAGCTCCTGTTCGAGGAAGTGCTTGTCGGCCCGCTGCTGAGCGCGGAGGGTTTCATCGACTCCGGAGAGGTGTGCACCATCGGTTACTCGGATCGCGTGCTTTCCGCTCCGCCGCGATTCGTGGAGCTCGCGGTCCGATTCGCGGCCGACCTTCCCTTCGACGGTGCGGACGAGTACGTGGCCGAGACGCTGGCCGCCTTGGAGTACGACTTCGGCGCCTTCCACCTGGAGTTCATCCTCACATCAGACGGGCCCCGACTGGTCGAACTCAATCCGCGCTTCGTCGGCGCCGGTGTCCAACACGCCATCAGCGAGCTCACCGGCGTCCCGCCGGCCGAGCTGCTCATGGCAAAGCTCACGGGCAACCCCGTTCCCGAATTCACCTGTGAGGGAGCGGTCACGGAACTGTATCTGACGGCTCCGGCCTCGGGTCGGCTGGAGGGGGTGCGGGGGCTCGACGAAGCAGTAGCCGTGGAGGGCTGTCGTGCCGCTGGGCTCTATGTCGCCTTGGGCGACGAGGTCAGCAGTGAGGTGGAGTCCAACAGTCAGTACATCGGTTACGTGCACGCCGTGGGAGACAGCCGCGCGCAATCCTACGCGATCGCCTTGGAGGCGGCGTCGCGCATCTCCTTCGAGATCCGATGAGGCGGCACAGGGAAACGACGCACATGCGCAGTCCACCTGCACCGGCACGGCACCCTCGCGCAGCTCGCCGCAGGCTTCGGCACTCCACAGGCACTGTCGGCACGGGCTGAAGACGCCGGTGGTGACCGACCCGGCCGGGCGGCTGCCGTGGACCTCGCCCGCGCTGCCCGGCCGCGCCCACGACCTGACGGCGGCCCGCACCCGGCGGATCATCCGGATCTGCGCACGCCAGGGCGTCCCGGCCCTCGCCGTCCGCGCCTGCCTGGGCGGTGATTCACGGGTGGCGACACCGACCAGGCGCCCGTCCGGTGGCGAGCCCACCCCGACCCGGGCCGGCGTCTCGTTCTTCCGCAGGTGCGCGGGAGCCGGCAGGGCCTGCCGGAAACAACTCAGCCTCCGCCGCCCCGTGCCAAGTTCCCGCCTTCGGACGTAGATCAGCCACGAGACGTGCTCCACAAGTTCGTAAGGCGCATCCCGCAGGGAAGGACACGGAACCGACAGATCTCCTCGGATCGTCGGTGTCGAGTGAGGCCGACACCTCGACGACGAGGGTCTCCGTCATGTCACCACGACCTCACTGAACAGGCCATTTCACCCCCGCTGCACAGGGTGAGAGGTTCACTGTGTGCTCTACGGGATGATCGCCTCATGGCTGAGATCATCTTGATGTCTGATCCGAGGGTCGTGGCGGTACCCGTGCGAGAGTGCGGCGAGCGGCTCGTGGACGTGCGACGGTGCGGTCTGCTGCTGGTCGATGAGCGGAAGCGGGACTCGTCCGGAGCGTTCGCTCATCTGCGGAAGGGTGTACTCGCTCGTCTCCTCAGGGCGCAGGAGGAACTCCCCGAGGGTGTCCGGCTGCTCTTCGTCGAGGGGTACCGGCCGCCGGACCTGCAACAGCGTTACTTCGACGAGTACGCCGCCGAGTTGAGCGCCGCCCATCCCGACTGGTCTGTCGACCAGGTCCGATCGGCTGCGAGTCGCTACGTGTCGCCGCCCGAGATCGCACCGCACCCTGCCGGGGCGGCCGTTGACCTCACGCTCGCTGATGTCGAAGGTCGCGAGCTCGACCTGGGCACCCGCTTGAACGCCAGTCCGGAGGAAAGCGCGGGCGCCTGCTACACCCATGCCACGAACATCAGCGACGAGGCTCGCGCTCACCGGCAGATCCTGGGAGCCGCCTTGAGCGCGGCCGGCTTTGTGAACTACCCGACGGAGTGGTGGCACTGGTCTTTCGGGGACCGGTACTGGGCCTTGACCACCGGACCTGAATCCGCAACCGCCATCTACGGACCGAAGGCGTTCACGTAGCGGAGCGCCTCTCGCCTCGTGCCATGCGTCGTCCGTCAACTCAGCGCGTCGGAGGTGCGCCCGTGTTGGGAGATACAGGGGTGGACATTTCGAGCGACGTGCCTCGCTGATCCAATACCGCAGCCGCCGTTACGGAGGGCGGTGGCCGCGCCTGCGGCAGTGGCTGAGCCAAGCCCGGTGTTGACGGCGGCGTCGCCGGCGTGACCGGTGCGGAACACGAGCCGTCTCGTGTCGGGCTGTGTGGACGACCTTGGACAACAGGCGGCGGACCCCGTTCGCGCTCAGCCGGATCAAGGCGCGGTTGTCTCCCTCCCCTTTCGCCGGTGACAGCCCGTAGCGCGGCCAGGTGGGCGGCGGTCGCCCTGGCCAGGGTGATGTGCCGGCACCGGGCCCGGTGGTGGCGAACCCGGCAGTGGTCCAGGCCGCACTCGTTCTTCGCGGCCTGGAAGCACTCCTCGATCGCCCAGCGTGTCCCAGCGGTCCACACCGGTTCCTGCACGGTGGCCCCCCAAGGGGGCATAGGCGATCTCGTCGGGTTTGCCGATGCCGCGCCGGGCCGGCGCCCACCGCATCCGGTGGGGAACCTCGCCTTGGTGGTGGTCGAACTCGGCGACTGCCGGCAGTCGCACTGCCGCCCAGGAATGGCGGCCAAGGCCCTTCGCGCCGTCGCCGCAGGAGATCTTCTCCCATGTCTCGGCCGGGGCCTGCGCGAACAGGCCCTCGATGCGGGGACGGCCCACGGTGAACCGGGACGTGGGCACGGCCGGCGCACAGCCGACGCCCGACTGCTCCAGTACTGCTCCAGCGGCCGGCGGAAGCGGCTCTCCTGCCCGTAGGCGGAATCCGCGGTGACCCGGGAGATGGGCAGCGGCGAGGCGAGGGCACGCAGCACCATGTGCCGGGCCAACTCGCCCTTGGTGGCGAACCCCCGATCGTCGGGACCTTGGCCACGCGGCGGCGTTCGCGGTCCTCGGCCCAGGACTTGGGGAGGTGCGACTCACGATCGACCAAGGCGCGGCCGCGAGCGGTGGCGTAGGCGGTGAAGACGCCGATTTGGCTGGGGGCACCCCCGCCGGGGGGTTCTCGGTACGGCCGGCGGTGCCGGTGAGGGCACCTCCCGCCGCGAAGCGGAAGGGGGGATGCCGGCGCTGCACTCCGGCCGAGGTGGTGTCCTTCCCGAGGAACCCGGTGTCGTCGATGATGAGGACCCCGCCGTCCTCGTCGAGATTGCCGGCGACGTACCTCCTGTGGCTCGTCGCGGATGTCGCCGGACTCCCACATCTGCTCGGTGGCGCGGTGATCAGCTCGGCGAACCGCCGCGGGCTCGGCCCGGTGAACGGGGCTGTCCAGAGCGACTCCGACGCCGAGATCACACCAACCACGGCAAGATCGTCCCACCCGCGACCAGCAGTCACGGGACAACGCTTCGTCGGTTGCATCGTGGAGACGCCCCCGGTCGCTCGGCAGGAGGTGCGACCGCTGGGCCGGACCGAGGTGCGGATGCCGCTCAAGGCGGCCCGCCCCCACCGGCTGTACGCCCTGTGGCTGCTGCTCGTCTCCACCGGCCTGTGCCGAGGGGAAGCGCTCGCCCTCACCTGGGACGACATCGGCCCCGACCGGCGACGGCTTCGAGTGCGCCGCAACCTCCGGCGCATCAAGAAGGAGCCGGTTTTCGGCACCCCGAAAACCGCTCGCTCCCAACGCACCATCTCGCTGCCCCGGCGGTGCGTGGACGCGCTCAGGGAACACCGGGCGGCCCAGCGCACCGAGCGGGCCGTCGCCGGGATGAAGTGGGACCCGCTCCCGTACCAGCCGAGCGGGTTGGTCTTCACGACGCCCACCGGGCGGCCGACCGATCCGCGGAGCCTGAACCGGATGCTCACCGTGCTCTGCCGCACCGCGAATGTGCGCAGGTGCGGGTGCACGATCGCCGGCACACCTGCGTCTCACTCCTGCCGGCTCAAGGGCTGGGCGCCCGGACCATCATGGAGACGCTGGGTCACAGCACGATCACCATGACGCTGGACACCTACGCGCACGTGATGGAGACGACGCTCAAGGCCGCGGCCGAGCGGATGGAGGATGCGTTGGGTCCGGAGGACGGGGGAGCGAGGGGCGGAGCCGCCCGGCCGCCCGAGTGACCCCGGTTGATGTCAGCCGCTGATGTCAGAGGCCCCCTGGGATCATCCCAGGGGGCCTCTGACCAGTGTCGGGACGGCGGGATTTGAACCCACGACCCCTTGACCCCCAGTCAAGTGCGCTACCAAGCTGCGCCACGTCCCGGTGCTCTCCCGGCTCGGGGTTTCCCCTCGCCGTTCGCGCACAGAAACCATACCGCACTTCGGAGGGTGCTCGCGCACACCGGGTTACGGGAGGAAGTATTCGTTCAAACGTTCGGTCTGCTCGTGGTGAGGGTATGACCGCGGCCGTCGAGGTCCTCCGCGGGACGGGCGGCGTCGGAAGGGGGCGTCCCGTGGGGCGTCGGCGTGAAAACGGCTCCGACCTGCGTGAACGTGTCATCCGGGTTTGTCCGGCCTCCAGAGGGAAACGCGGTTTGTCCGGCCGTTGGTCCCAAGGACTGGAGTCACACGTGAGCCGTTCCCGGATTGTGATCGTCGGAGCAGGGTTCGCCGGTTATCAGACGGCCAGGACGCTGTCGCGGAAGCTCCGCGGGGCGGCCGAGATCGTGCTGGTGAATCCCAACGACTACTTCCTGTATCTACCGCTGCTGCCGGAGGTGTCGGCCGGCGTCCTGGAGCCCCGCCGGGTCTCGGTGTCGCTGGCCGGGACGTTGCCGAAGGTGCGCCTGGTGCTGGGAGAGGTCCACTCGGTGGACCTCGACGGGCGCTCCGTCGCCTACACCGACCCCGACGGGCGCGAGCGGCAGATGGCCTACGACCGGCTGGTCCTCACCGTCGGAAGTGTGAACAAGCTGCTGCCCATTCCCGGCGTGGCCGAGCACGCGCGCGGCTTCCGGGGCATGCCGGAGGCGCTGTTCCTGCGGGACCACATCAGCCGGGAGATCGCGCTCGCCACCGAGGAGGAGGACCCGCGGGAGCGCCAGGCGCGCTGCACCTTCGTGGTCGTCGGCGCGGGCTACACCGGTACCGAGGTGGCCGCGCACGGCAAGATGTTCACCGATTCGCTCGCCCGCCAGCACGCCCGCGGCGTCGGGGGCCTGCGGGCCGACGCCCGACCCCGCTGGATCCTGATGGACATCGCGGACCGGGTGTTGCCCGGTCTGGACGAGAAGTTGGCGCGGACCGCGCACCGGGTGTTGGTCAAGCGCGGGGTGGACGTGCGGACCAACACCTCGGTGAAGGAGGCCACCGAGGACGGGGTGCTCCTGAACACCGGGGAGTTCATCCCCACCCGTTCGTTGATCTGGTGCGTCGGGGTGCGGCCCGACCCGCTGGTGCAGAACCTCGGGCTGCCCACCGAGAGGGGACGGCTGCTGGTCGACGAGTACCTGAACGTCCCCGGCCACCCGGACGTGTTCGCCTGCGGTGACGCCGCCGCGGTGCCGGACCTGACCAAGCCGGGGCAGTACACGGCGATGACCGCCCAGCACGCGCACCGGCAGGGCAAGACGGCCGCCAACAACGTCATGGCCTCCTACGGCATCGGCACCCGCCGCCCGTACAAGCACAGCGACCTGGGTTTCGTGGTCGACCTCGGCGGGCTGCAGGCGGCGGCCAACCCCTTCGGCATCCAACTGGCGGGCCCGGTCGCCAATCTCGTCACCCGCGGCTACCACCTCGCCGCGATGCCGGGGAACCGTGTTCGGGTGCTCGCCGACTGGGCGCTGGACGCCGTGCTGCGGCGGCAGGCCGTCCAGTTCGGCGTGCTGCACCCCTGGTCGGTGCCGCTGGACACCTCCTCGCCCGAGAAGGCCCGGCTGCACGGTGGGCCGGAGAGCAGCCCGTCGGCCGCCTGAGCCGAGTCCTGAACCGAGTCGGGACGGCCGTGCGTCGGTCGGGTGCCGGGGAGGGCTACGGGCCCTCCCCGGCACCTCGCGACACCGTCTGCCCGTAGGGGCCGACCGGCTCGCGGTGCCACCAGGCGCCCGTGGCCCTCCGCTCCCGCCGGGTGGTGAAGCGGTAGCGGTACAGCAGAGCGCGCACATGGCGGGGCGGATCGACGGGGAAGGGATTGACGCGCAGCAGACGCAGCGTGTCCGGATCGTTCTCCACCAGCTTCCGCAGCAGCCGGGTGAACCAGGGGGCCGCGTAGGAGGGCGAGAGCGCGGCGAACCACATCAGCCAGTCCAGACGCAGGTGGTACGGCGCGTACTGTCGGGGCAGCCGGCGCACGTCCCCCGGCTTGCCCTTGAACTCGTACTCCCGCCACCGCGTCTCCTCGGTGACGTGCTCCTCGTCGGTGCCCTCGATCACCACCTCGTGACGCAGCCGGGTCACACTGCCGAAGGCGCCGTAGGTGTTGACCAGGTGGAGGGGGTTGAAGGAGCGGTTCATCTCCTGGCGACTCGAGACCAGGTTGCGCACCGGCCACCAACTGAGCACCGCCACCAGTGCCGAGACCCCGATGACGGCGGCGACGAACCACGGCGGCACCTGACCGTACTCCCGGGTGCCCGCGACGGGGGAACCGTCCACGGCGGACAGGGCGAGCACGATCGTGAGCCAGTTGAGCCAGGAGAAGTTGCCGGACGCCACCAGCCACAACTGGGTGACGATCATGATCAGCGCGGCGACGGTCGCGACCGGCTGCGGGGCGAACAGCAGGAAGGGGAGGCCGAGCTGGGTGACGTGGTTCGCCGCGGCCTCCACCCGGTGCAGCGGCTTGGGCAGGTGGTGGAAGAACCAGCTCAACGGTCCCGGCATCGGCTGGGTCTCGTGGTGGTGGTAGAGGCAGGTCAGCCGGCGCCAGCAGGGGTCGCCGCGCCACTTGATCAGCCCCGCGCCGAACTCCACCCGGAACAGCAGCCACCGCATCAGCAGGAGCACCAGCATCGGCGGGGCCACGTCCTCGTTGCCCAGGAAGATCGCGAGGAAGCCCGCCTCCAGCAGCAGCGACTCCCAGCCGAAGGCGTACCAGGTCTGTCCGACGTTGACGATCGACAGGTAGAGCGCCCACAGCAGCGCCCACATCAGCATGGACACGAACAGGGGCACCCGATCGGCGGCGCCCAGCAGCACCGCCGCCGACAGTGCCGCGCCGCCCCAGGCCACGGTCGCGAAGAGACGGTCGGAGTAGCGCAGGTGGAACAGGCCGGGGGAGGCGCGGAAGGGGGTGCGGCGCAGGAAGTCCGGCACCGGTGTCAGACCGCGCTCGCCGATCAACGCCCGGAACTGCAGGGCCGCCGAGACGAACGCGACGAGGTAGATCGCCGCCAGAGCCCGCTGGAGGACCAGCCGGCTCAGCCAGTACTCGGGTGCCTCGAACCACTCCATGGCGGACATGGGTACCACCCGGCGACACCGTCATGCGACGGCACCGGGTGGCACCGCGGGGCCGTCCGGGTGGGCGCGACCGGTGGGTTCCCGCCGGTCGCCGACGCGCCTGCGGTCGCGGACCGCCGCGGAACCCTAGCGTGACCTCATGCGCGTACTGGTGACCGGAGGAGCGGGCTTCATCGGCTCGCACGTCGTCGACGCCCTGCGCACGGCGGGGCACGAACCCGTCGTGCTCGACACCGCCCCCGCCGACCCGGGCATCCTCGGCGACGTCCGCGACGCGGAGACGGTGGCACGGGCCCTGCGCGGGGTGGACGCGGTCTGCCACCAGGCCGCGATGGTCGGCCTGGGCAAGGGCGTCGCCGACGCCCCCGCGTACGTGGGCGTCAACGATCTGGGCACCGCCGTGCTGTTGGCGGAGGCGGCCCGGGCGGGCGTGCGGCGCCTGGTGCTGGCCGGGTCGATGGTGGTCTACGGCGAGGGACGGTACGTCTGCGCCCGCCACGGGACCTGGACGCCGGCCGCTTCGAACCGCCCTGCCCACACTGCGGCGCGGCCCTGGAGCCCGGCCTGGTCGACGAGGACGCCCCGGCCGATCCGCGCAACGTCTACGCCACGACCAAACTGGCGCAGGAACACCTGGCGGCGGCCTGGGCCCGCTCGACCGGCGGACGGGTGATCAGCCTGCGCTACCACAACGTCTACGGCGACGGGATGCCGCGCGACACCCCCTACGCCGGGGTGGCCTCCTTCTTCCGCTCCGCCCTGGAGCGGGGCGAGCCCCCGCGGGTCTTCGAGGACGGCGCGCAGCGTCGGGACTTCGTCCACGTCGTGGACGTCGCGGCGGCCAACGTGGCGGCCCTCGAGGCGCTCGACGAGCGACCGGAGGGGACCTCGCGCGCGTACAACACCGGCAGCGGCGAGCCCCACACCGTCGGCGAGATGGCCCGCGCGCTGGCGGCGGCCTTCGGCGGGCCCGAACCGGTGGTGACGGGGGAGTACCGGCTGGGCGACGTCCGGCACATCACCGCCTCCTCCGAGCGGCTCCGCCGCGAGCTGGGCTGGAAACCGACGGTGGGATTCACCGAGGGAATGGCCCGCTTCGCGCAGGAGCGGCTGAGGGAGCCGCCGAGAGCGGCCGGGCCGGGCGCCGGGGGAGGCGCTGCCGGCGGGGCGATCCCGAAGGGCGACGAAGGGCGGCGGGAACGCGCGGACGCCGCCGGTGGGGCCTTCGGAGGCGGGTGGCCGCGTTCCCCGGAGCGCCTGCCCGACAGACCGCTTCCGTTCTCGTAGGTGAGGGAGATGACCGACCCCACACTCCTTCGCGGGGAGATCGTGCTGCCCTGCCTGAACGAGGCCCGGGCCCTGCCCTGGGTGCTGTCCCGGATCCCGGACGGCTGGCGCGCCGTCGTGGTCGACAACGGTTCGACGGACGGTTCGGCGGAGATCGCGCGGAAGCTCGGGGCCCGCGTGGTCCACGAACCGCGCCGCGGCTTCGGCGCCGCCTGCCACGCCGGGCTGCTCGCCGCCGAGGCGAAGATCGTCGCCTTCTGCGACTGCGACGCCTCCCTGGACCCCGCCGAAGCGGAGCGGATCGCCGCCCCCGTGCGGGAGGGCACGGCCGACCTCGTCCTGGCGCGCCGCCGCCCCACCGGGCGAGGCGCCTGGCCGCTGCACGCGCGGGTCGGCAACCGGGCCCTGGCCCGGATGGTGCGCCGCCGCACCGGGCTGCGCCTGCACGACCTGGGTCCGCTGCGGGCCGCGCGGCGCCGGGAGCTGCTGGAACTGGGACTGACCGACCGACGCAGCGGCTACCCGCTGCAGATGGTGGTCCGCGCGGCCGACGCCGGGTGGCGCGTGACGGAGACCGAGGTCGTCTACCGGCCGCGCACCGGACGCTCGAAGGTCACCGGCACCTGGCGCGGCACCTGGCAGGCCGTCAACGACATGCGGATGGTGCTGCGGTGAGCCCGTCGCGCGCCCCGGACGTCGGGGGAGCGGGGACCACGGCCCTGGTGATCGCCAAGGAACCGGTGCCGGGGCGGGTCAAGACCCGGCTCACCCCGCCCTTCACCCCCGTCGAGGCCGCCCGGCTGGCCGAGGCCGCACTCGTCGACACCCTGACGGCCGTGGCGGCGCTGCCCGTCCGGCGCCGGGTGCTGGTGCTCGACGGGCGGCCCGGCCCCTGGCTGCCGGACGGCTACGAGGTGCTGCCCCAGTGCGCGGGCGGGCTGGACGAGCGGATCGCCGGCGCCTTCGCGGCGTGCGACGGACCCGCCCTGCTGGTGGGCATGGACACCCCGCAACTCACCGCCGCCCCGCTCGCCCCGGTGCTCGCGCCGGACGGCTGGTCGGTGTGCGACGCCTGGTTCGGGCCCGCGGCCGACGGCGGCTTCTGGGCGCTGGGCCTGGCCGACCCCGACCCGGACCTGGTGCGCGGCGTGCCGATGTCCACCGAACACACCGGGGCCCGTCAGCGGCGCCGCCTGCTGGACGCCGGACTGACCGTCGGGGACCTGCCGGTGCTGCGGGACGTGGACACCGCCGAGGACGCGGCCGAGATCGCCGCGCGCACCGACGGCCGCTTCGCCGCCGAACACGCCCGACTGCGACAGACGGTGCTCCGGTGACGGCCTCGTCCGCCCCGGCCCCCGGCACGAGATCCGCGGACCGCGCGGAACCGGCGGAGGCCGGACGTCCCGCGGACCACCTCTCCTGGTGCGCCGACCCCTACGCCCGCGCCCTCCGCACCGGCCGCGGCCCCCTCTTCCTGCGTCGCACGGACGGCCGGCTGCTGCCCCTGGAGGTCGAGCGCTGGTGCGCCGGCGCGGACGAGGCCGACCGGACGGTGCTGCGGCGCTGCACCGGCGCCGTCCTCGACATCGGCTGCGGACCCGGCCGCATGGTCGCCGCCCTGACCGCGCCGGGCAGGACCGTCCTGGGCATCGACCCCGCGCCGGCCGCCGTCGCCCGCACCCGCGACCTGGGCGGGGCCGCGCTGTGCCGCTCGGTGTTCGACCCGCTCCCGGGCGAGGGGCGCTGGGACAGTGCCCTGCTGCTCGACGGAAACATCGGAATAGGCGGCGACCCGGCCGCCCTGCTGGCCAGGGTGGGCCGACTCCTCGCCCCGGACGGAGTGCTGCTGGCCGAGGCGGCGCCGGCCGAGGTCGAGGAGCGGATGGAGGTGCGGTTGGACGACGGCCGCGGCGACACGGACCCCGACCGGCACGGCCCCTTCTTCCCCTGGTCCCGGCTGGGCCGGACGGCCCTGCGCGCACGGGCGGAGGCGGAGGGGTGGACGGTGGCGGAGGAGTGGGACGCCCGCGGGCGCTTCTTCCTCGCCCTGCGGCCCGGCCGCGATGCGCGGACCGTGCGGGGCGCGGCGGAAGCGGAGCGGCGGATTCGAGGACGAGGACGGGGAGGAGACGGGGGACACGGCGTCACCAGCCGGTGATGAACAGGTGGTTGACGGCCAGTGCCGACGCCGCCTGGGCGCCGAGCCACCAGCGGCGGCCCCGCTCGGGCAGCAGCGCGGCGGCGGGCAGCAGCCACAGCGTGAACGGCAGCCAGATGCGCTCGGTCTCGGCCTTGCTCATCCCCGACAGGTCCGCGACCAGCACGGCGCACAGCACGCCCGCCAACAGCACCACCAGGGCGCCGCGCCGCACCTCCGCCGCCCGCCGCAACCCGGCCACCGTGGCCGCCCCCACCACCGCGACCTGCGCGGCGAGGTTGGCCCACACGTAGTACGAGTACGGCCGCACCCCCGCCGCGCCCTGGTAGTAGCGCTCGACCAGCGTGGTGTAGCCCTCGTACCACCAGAACCCGGCCGCGGTGAACACCACCACCCAGGGCACCGTCCCCAGCAGGACGTACGGCACCGGCCGCGCGGTGCGGGCCACGACCAGCACGGCCACCGCGGGCAATACCATCAGCGTCAGCCCGTAGGAGAGGTAGAACGTCCAGCCCAGCAGCAGGCCCGAGCCCAGCGCGACGGCGCGCGGCGCCCGCACGGCGCGGCCGGCCGACAGCGCCAGCAGGGCGACGGCCCAGGCGGCGACGGCGGCGAAGTACCCGTCGGCCGAGACGCCCACCCAGATCGCGGCCGGGGCCAGGACGAGGAAGGGCGCCGCCCGCCGCGCGGTCCCCTCGCCGCACAGCGTCCGCAGCGTCACCAGCACCGCCACCGTGGCCGAGGTGCCGACGGTGACGCACCAGGCCGCCGCCCAGCCGCCGCCCGCCAGGCCGATCCGGTCCAGCCCGACGAAGGTCAGCAGCGCGCCCGGCGGGTGCCCGGCGACGTGGGCGGGCCAGTTGTCGGGGGCGTCCAGGAGGATGTGGTCGGTGAAGGTGCGCAGGGTGGCCCCGATGTCGTGGACGTCGTCGACCGACCGCAGGTACTCGTGCTTCGACGTCAACTGCCCCGCGACCCCGTGCCGCCAGCCGTCGACGAGCGCCAGCGACCACGTCCAGGCCATCGCCCCGCCCCAGGCGACGAGGAGCAGCCGCCGCCAGGGCAGCCGGTGGGCCAGCGGCGGGCCGTACGCGACGGCCAGGGCGGCGAACGTCAGGGCCGCGGGGGTGCCCGGCCCGACGTGGGGCTCCCAGCGCGCGTACAGCGGAGGCCAGCGCAGCAGCAGCGTGTCGGCGGTGTGGAGGAGGTGGCCGACGAGGGCCGCGACGGCGAACAGGGCGAGGGCCGCGCCGACCGCGCACAGGTCCCGGCGCGTCCGTCGGGCGGGGTGTGGAGGGGGATCGGAGTGCGGGCTCGGAACCGGGGCATCAG
Source organism: Streptomyces megasporus (assembly GCF_000718985.1). Classification (GTDB taxonomy): domain Bacteria; phylum Actinomycetota; class Actinomycetes; order Streptomycetales; family Streptomycetaceae; genus Streptomyces; species Streptomyces megasporus. The sequence goes on from NZ_JODL01000023.1 coordinate 31,894, forward strand.
GCGGGGGAGTGTGTTCTCGGTGGAGGGGGGAAGCGCTCACTCGCCTCACGCTAGGCGGGGCCGGCGCGCCCGGTGGCGCGGCGCGAGCGGGTGTCACCGGGCCGCCGGACCCCCACCCGGCGGTGGCGGTCGGCGTCGTCGTTGACCGGAGAACGCCCGAACCGTAAGTTGCCTGGAGAAAGCGCTTACTGCGACGAGGGGACGGACATCCGCATGCCGCTGACCGATCTTCCGCTGGAAGAACTGCGCGCCTACCGGCCCGAGGTGGCCGAACCCGAGGACTTCGACGCCTTCTGGTCCAAGACCCTCACCGCGGCCCGGTCCGCGACCTTCGGCCCGGCGGAGTACCGGCGGATCGAGGACGCCCCGTTGCACACCGTGGAGGTGTACGACGCGCGCTTCCCCGGCTGGGACGGCCAACCCGTCGCGGCCTGGCTGATCCTGCCGCGCGGCGCGCGCCGGCCGCTGCCCGCCGTGGTCAACTACATCGGCTACAGCGGCGGACGCGGCCTGTACATCGAGCACCTGCTGTGGAGCGCGGCCGGTTACGCCACCCTCGTCGTCGACAGTCGGGGCCAGGGCCACGACACCCCCGACCCGGATCCGGCGACCACCCCGCAGTACGTCGGCGGCTTCATGACCCGCGGCCTGGACGACCCCGCCCACCACTACTACCGGCGGCTGATGACCGATTGCGTGCGCGCGGTGGACGCGGTGCGCGAGCACCCGGCGGTGGACCCGGAGCGGGTGGTGGTCGCCGGCGGCAGCCAGGGCGGCGGACTGGCCCTGGCGGTGGCCGGGCTGGTCCCGGAGAAAGTGGCGGCGGCGCTGGTGGACGTGCCGTTCCTGTGCCACTTCCGGCGCGGCGCCGAACTGGCCTCGGTCGGGCCCTACCCGGAGATCGCCCACTATCTGGGCGTCCACAAGCGCGTCGACCCCGACGCCGTCTTCGCCACCCTGAACTACTTCGACGGGCTGCACTTCGCGCGCCGCGCCACGGCCCCCGCCCTGTTCAGCGTCGCCCTGATGGACCCGGTCTGCCCGCCGTCGACGGTCTTCGCCGCCTACCACCGCTACGCGGGGGAGGGCAAGGACATCCGCGTGTGGCACTTCGGCGACCACGCCGGAGGCCGCTCCTCGCAGCAGCACGAGCAGTTGCTGTGGCTGCGCGAGCGCGGCCTGGCCCCCGAGACGGCCGGGTGATCGGATCGGGGCGCGACACGACGGAGGCGCCGCGCGCCGCGGGAGACATCCGGGGTCCGGGCGGGTGCGCGGGCCGGTCGGCCCGGATCACCCGACGTTCCCGCGGCGGCCGGCGAGGATCGCGGTGATCTCGTCGGACGCCCGGCGCGCCGCGGTGCGCGGATCGGCTCCCCGGAGCACCGCCGTCTGGTAGCGCTTGATCGGGTTGTCCTCCTCCAACTCGCCCCAGCGGGGCGAGTTGGGGGTGGCGTGCCCGTTCCGGGCGCCCTCGGCCATCGCCGCGGCGCCGGGGTCGTCCTCCAGCGCGTCGGCCAGTTCGGTGCTGTTGGGCACCACGCTCATCGTCCGCGCCAACTCCCGCTGCCACTTCTCGCCGGTCAGCAGTTTGACGAAGGCGTACGCCGCGTCCTGCTCGTCCGCCCGCTCGGGGATGATCAGCACCGAGCCGCCGGTGAAGACCGCGCCCGGGGTGCCCTTCCGCTTGCCGGGGATGGGGAAGAAGCCGAGTTTTCCGGCCAGCTCGGGGTTGGCCTCGACGATCAGCTCCGCCGCGCCGGGCACGTCGATGAGCTGTGCCGTCTCGCTCTCGGCGAAGACGCCGCGCTGCTCGGTGTGGGCCTCGTCGGAGTCGACGGGGCCCCGACCGTGGGACTGGAGCTCCCGGTAGAACTCCATCCCGCGCAGGGCCTCGGGGGTGTGGAGCGCCCCGGTCCACTGACCGCTGCGTTCGACGGCGAGGTCGCCGCCCTCGTCCCAGACGAAGCCCGCCAGGACGTACCAGTTCTGTCCCGGCAGGTAGATGCCCTGTTGTCCGGGGCGGTCGAGCCGGTCGGTGATCTCGATCCACTCCTCGCGGGTGGTGGGCAAGGAGGTGATCCCGGCGCGTTCGAAGAGGTCCTTGCGGTAGACGACGACACGGTTGGCGGCGTAGAAGGGGACGCCGTACTGGTACCCGTCGATCTTCCCGGGCTCCTCCAGGCCGGGGAGCCAGTGGTCGCCGCCGAGGTCGGTGACCTCGACGGTGAGGTTCCTGACGCCGCCCGCCGCCACGTACCGGGCGACCTGGGTGTTGCCCACCTCGATCACGTCCGGGGGGTCGTCGGAGGCGAGGGCGGCGGTGACCTTCTCCTGGATGCCCGGCCAGTCCTGGACGGTGACCTCCACCTCCACGCCGGGGTTCGACGATGCGAAGTCCCGGACGAGGGCGTCGGCGAGCTCGTCGGAGAGGCTGCCCCGCATCAGCCAGACATCCAGGGTGTCGGTCTCCTCGTCGACGTCCCCGAGGACGCCGCAGCCACCGAGCAGCAGAAGGGCCGACAGTGCGGAGACGAGCGGCCTGACGCGATGACGGACGGACATGGTGGATCCCCGAGTGAGATGGCCTGTAGGGCTGGGTGTGGGGGCCCGAACAGAATTGGCTCGGATCAACAGCAGGTCAAGGTCTAGACCTGAATGGGGAGGGCTTAACCGGTTCTCATCTCGGATCGTGACCATGGGGTGACCGGGGAGTGATCGAAGCGTGGCGATTGAGAGCGCTTTCGGTGTGCGCCGGGCGCATGGCGTGGGATGTGCCGAGACGAACGAAGTGCTCCTGGTGTTTAATTGCAAGTCGTTCGCAACAACGGTGCGTCGGTGACAGGGATGTGGAGCATGACAGTCCGAGCGCTACGAGCCATGGCGACCGCCGTGACGGCCGGCGCGCTGCTGGCGGGCACGGCCGCCTGCTCGGCGCCCTCCGAGGGAGATACCGCGTCCGGGGCGGGGGACACCCTGGTGGTGGGCATAGCCCAGGAGCCCGACACCCTCAACCCCCTGCTGGGCTACGGCAAGGACGGCAACTCCAAGGTCTTCGACGGACTGCTGCGGCACGACGCCGACATGGAGCTGCGGCCCGCCCTCGCCGCGGAACTCCCCGAGGTCGGCAACGGCGGCAGAACGTACACCTACACCCTCCGCGAAGGGGTGACCTTCAGCGACGGCACCCCCTTCGACGCCGAGGACGTGGTCTTCACCTACGAGACCATCCTCGACGAGAAGACCAACAACCCCTCCAAGGGCGAACTCGACGCACTCGCCGACGTCACCGCCGAGGACGACCACACCGTCGTCTTCGAGCTGAAGTACCCCTACGCCGCCTTCGCCGAGCGCACCGTGCTGCCCATCGTCTCCAAGGAGGCGTTCGAGGGGCAGGACGTCAACGCCGGCTCCCACAACACCGAACCGGTCGGCACCGGCCCGTACGTCCTCACCGGCTGGAGCAAGGGGGAGAAGCTCGTCTTCGAGGCCAACCCCGACTACTGGGGCGGCGCGCCGAAGGTGCGGAAGCTCACCATGGCGATCATCAAGGACGACGACATCCGCGCCACCCGCCTGCGCTCCGGCGAACTCGACGCCGCGATCCTGCCGCCCGTCCTGGCCGACACCTTCGCCAAGGACGGACGGGAGGCCGGCAAGCGCGTGATACGGGCGAAGACCGCCGACTTCCGCGCCGTCACCCTCCCCACCGCCAACCCCGTCACCGGCGACCGCGCCGTCCGCCGCGCCCTCGACATCGCCGTGGACCGCGAGGCCATCGTGAAGAGCGTCCTGAACGGTGCCGGACGGGCCGCGTACGGGCCCGTCCCCACCGACAGTCCCTGGTTCGCGAAGGGCACCGAACGCCGCCACGATCCCGAACGGGCGAAGGAGATCCTCGACGAGGCCGGCTGGAAGCCCGGCCAGGACGGGGTGCGCCGCAAGGACGGCCGCCGCGCCGCCTTCACCCTCTGGTACCCCTCCGGCGACCGGCTCCGCCAGGAACACGCCCTCGCCTACGCCGCCGACGCCAAGAAGATCGGCATCGACATCACCGTCGAGTCCGGCACCTGGGAGGTCATCGAGCCGCGCATGGAGGACGACGCCGTCCTCTCCGGCGGCGGCAGCCCGGCCGACCCCGACTTCGACCTCTACTCGCTGCTGCACTCCTCCCTCGCCCTGGACGGCTTCAACAACATGGCCGCCTACGACAACCCGGCCGTCGACCGGGCTCTGGAGGAGGGCCGCCGCGCGGGCGACCGCGACGACCGGGCCGAGGCCTACGCCACCGTCCAGCGCGAACTGGCCGAGAACCCCGGTTACACCTTCCTCACCCACGTCGACCACGTGTACGTGATGGACGACGCCTGGGAGGACATCACCACCCAGGTCGAGCCCCACGACCACGGCTTCGGCACCGGTCCCTGGTGGAACGTCGAGGACTGGCGGCCCAAGCGGTGACGAGCCCGACCACCACGGAACCCGCACCGGGAGCGGAGGCGGGGACGGAGAAGGCCCCGCCCCGCCCCGTGTCCGTCCGGGGCCGGGGACTGCCCTGGGCGGCGATGGCCCGGCTGGCCGCACGGCGCGCCCTCGCCGCCGTGCCCGTGCTGGTCGCCGTCACCCTGGGCGCCTTCGCGCTGGCCGCCGCCTCCCCCTTCGATCCGGTGCGCCAGTACGCCGGAAGCGCCGGGCTGCGCGCCTCGCAGGACACCCTCGACCAACTGCGGGAGAACCTCGCCCTGGACGGTCCGTTCACCGAGCAGTGGTGGCGCTGGCTCACCTCCGCCCTGGGCGGGGACCTGGGCTGGTCGGTGTCCCTGCGCCAACCGGTCGCCCAGGTCATCGGCGAGCGGATGGGCTGGTCCGTGCTGCTGTGCGCGATCGCGTTCGTCCTCGCGGTGGTGCTCGGGACGCTGCTCGGCGTCGTCGCCGCGCGCCGCCAGGGTGGATGGCTCGACCGCTGCGTCACCGGCGCGGCGTACGTCCTGCAGGCCGCCCCGCCGTTCTGGCTCGGCCTGCTCGCCGTCTGGTTCTTCGCCCTCCACCTCGGGGTGCTGCCCGCCGGAGGACTCACCGAGTTCGGCGAGGAGACGGTCACCGCCGGCTCGTTGGCCCGCCACCTGGCGCTGCCCGTCGGCGTGCTCGCCGTCTCCCAACTGCCGTGGTTCGCCCTCTACACGAGGCAGGGCGTCGCCGACGCCCTGCGCGAGGACCCGGTGCGCGGCGCCCGCGCCCGGGGCCTGCGCGAGCGGACCGTCCTGTTCGGCCACGCCCTGCGCTCCGGGCTGCTGCCGGTGCTCACCCTCGTCGGCACCCGCGTCCCCGAACTGATCACCGGGGCCCTGCTGGTGGAGACCGTGTTCAGTTGGCCCGGCATCGCCTCGGCGACCGTGCGGGCCGCCACCGACAGCGACTTCCCGCTGCTGGCCGCGGTGACCGTGCTCGCCACCCTGGCCGTCCTCGTCGGAAACCTGCTGGCCGACCTGTTGTACGTGTTGGCCGACCCACGGGTCGACCCGGAGGAGATGTGACCACCGCCGACCCCACCAACGACACCAATCCCGGCACCGGCGCCGGCGCCGCCTGGCGCGCCGTCGGCGCCGACGGGCGTCGGGCCCGGACGCGGCGCGGACTCGTCCCGCTCGTGCTCGTGGCCGCCACCGTCCTCGCCGTCCTGGTCGTGCCGCCGCTGTTCCCCCTGGACCAGCAGGCCGTCGACCTCGCCGCCAAGCTCCGGCCCCCGTCCCCGGAACACCCGTTCGGCACCGACGAGATGGGCCGCGACCTGCTGCTGCGCTCCGTCTACGGGCTGCGCGTCTCGCTGCTCGTCGGCGTGGTCGCCGCCCTGGTGGCCACGGTCGTCGGCATCGCCGTGGGTGCCGCGGCCGGGGCGCTGGGCGGCACGGTCGACCGGCTGGTGATGCGCGCCGTGGACGTCTTCGCGTCCGTGCCCCACCTGCTGATGGGCATCTTCATCGTGGCGATGTTCCGGCCCGGCGTCTGGCCCGTCGTCGCCTCCGTCGGCCTCACCCACTGGGTGTCCACCGCCCGCATCGTCCGCGCCGAGGTGCACTCGCTGCGCGGCCGTCCCTACCTGGACGCGGCGATCTCCGGCGGCGCGTCGCGGTGGCGGGTGACCGTACGGCACCTGCTGCCCGGTGTCCTGCCGCAGGCGGGGTTGGCGGCCGTGCTGATGGTGCCGCACGCCATCTGGCACGAGTCGGCGCTGTCCTTCCTGGGCCTGGGCATCCCCGCCCACCAGGCCAGTCTCGGCACCATGGTGGAGGCCGCGCGGGGCACGCTGCTCGCCGGCGCCTGGTGGACCACCCTCTGGCCCGGCCTGTTCATCGTCGTCCCCACCCTCGCCATCGCCGGGCTCGCCGGCGCCTGGCGCGAACGGATCAACCCGCGCCGCCGATCGGAGCTGATGCTGTGACGGCCCAGACGTCCCCACCTGTCCGGCTCTCCGTACGAGAGCTGTCCGTGCGCTTTTGGATGCGCGGCGGGCGCACCGTCGCCGCCGTGACGGACGTGTCCTTCGACGTGGCCGCGGGGGAGTGCCTGGCCCTGGTGGGCGAGAGCGGCTGCGGCAAGTCCGTGCTGACCTCCGCGCTGCTGGGACTGCTGCCCGGCAACGCCCAGGTGCGCGGCTCCGCCCTCCTGGACGGCCTCGACCTGATCGCGGCCGACGAGGCCACCCTGGCCCGCACCGTCCGCGGTCGGCGGGTGGCCCTCATCCCACAGAGCCCCGCCGCACACCTCACCCCGGTGCGCACCGTCCGCTCTCAACTGGAGGAGACGGTACGGGAGTTGACCGGGGCGCGCGGACACCAGGCGCGCGCCGCCGCCGAACGGGTCGCCGAGCGCGCCGCGTTCCCCGCCGACCACCTCGACCACCACCCCCACGAGCTCTCCGGGGGCCTCGCCCAGCGCGCCGCCATCGCCCTCGCCCTCGTCGGCGACGCGCCCCTGCTGATCGCCGACGAGCCGACCACCGGGCTGGACCGGGACCTGGTGGACCGTACCGTCGACGAACTCCGCCGCCACGTGGACGACGGGCACGGCCTGCTGGTCATCACCCACGACCTGGCCGCCGCCGAACGCGTCGCGGACCGGATCGCGGTGATGTACGCCGGACGTGTCGTCGAACTCGCCGACGCCGACGACTTCTTCGGCTCGCCCGGTCCCCGGCACCCCTACTCCCGCGGACTGCTGGACGCCCTGCCCGAACGGGCCTTCACCCCCATCCCCGGCATGCCACCGGAGCTGGACGCCCTGCCCGACGGCTGCGCCTTCGCCCCCCGCTGCCCCCGCGCCGACGCGGCCTGCGCCGCCGTCCCCGCCCTCACCGGCGCGTCCGGCCGGGCGGTCGCCTGCCACCACGCGTACGCCCGCACCCCGGAGACGGCCGATGTCTGAGCCGATACCCGCGCCGGCCACCGGACCGGCCGCCGGACCGGCCGCCGCGCCGGCCCTCGAACTCCTCGACGTCACCGCCGGATACGACCGCCGCGCCCCCGTGCTGGACGGGATCTCCCTGACCGTCGCCGCCGGCGAGTCCGTCGGTCTGCTCGGACCCAGCGGCTGCGGCAAGTCCACCCTCGCCCGCGTCGCCGCCCTGCTGCACCGCCCCTGGGCGGGCGCCGTACGGCTGGCGGGCCGGGAGGTGCGCGGCTTCCGCCATCGAGCCCCGCGCGAACTGCGCACGTCCGTCGGCGTGGTCTTCCAGCAGCCCCGCCTCGCCGCCGACCCCCGCCTCACCCTCGCCGACATCGTCGCCGAGCCCCTGCGTGCCACCGGACGCCGCGCCGAGATCCCCGACCGCCTGCCCGAGCTGGCCGCCTCCGTCGGCCTCGGCGGCGACCTCCTCGCCCGCCGCCCCCACGAGGTCAGCGACGGCCAGCTCCAGCGCGCCTGCCTGGCCCGCGCGCTGGTCCTCCGCCCGAAGCTGCTGATCTGCGACGAGATGACCGCGATGCTGGACGCCTCCACCACCGCGGCCCTGGTCGCCGCCGTGGAGGACCACCGCCGCGCACACGGCACCGCGCTCCTCGCGGTCGGTCACGACCGGGTGCTGCTGAGGCGCTGGTGCGACCGGGTGGTGGACTTCCCGCCCGCGTGACGCCGGGCGGGGGCCGTTTCCCGGGCGGCTTCCCGAGCGGTGCGGGTCACTGGCGGTAGCCGGCGAGGAAGCGGCCGATCCGACTGATGGCCGCGTCGAGGTCGTCGGCGTGCGGCAGGGTGAGGATGCGGAAGTGGTCCGGGCGCGGCCAGCTGAAGCCGGTGCCCTGGACGACCTGGATCTTCTCGCGGAGCAGCAGGTCGAGGACGAACCTCTCGTCGTCGTGGATGGGGTGGACGGCCGGGTCGATCCGGGGGAAGGCGTACAGCGCGCCCTTGGGCTTGACGCAGGACACGCCGGGGATCTCGTTGAGCTTCCGCCAGGCGCGGTCGCGCTGTTCGTGAAGGCGTCCGCCGGGCAGCACGAGGTCCTCGATGGACTGCCGTCCGCCCAGCGCGGCCTGGATCGCGTGCTGCGCCGGGACGTTGGGGCACAGCCGCATCGAGGCCAGCATGGTCAGGCCCTCGAGGTAGTCGCGGGCGTGCTGCTTGGGGCCGGTGACGACCAGCCAGCCGGAGCGGAAACCGGCGACCCGGTACGCCTTGGACAGGCCGCTGAAGGTCAGGCACAGCACGTCGGGGGCGAGGAGGGCGGCGTGGTGGTGGACGGCGTCGTCGTAGAGGATCTTGTCGTAGATCTCGTCGGCGAAGACCATCAGGTGGTGCCGGCGGGCCAGGTCGAGCATGCCCTCCAGCACCTCCTTGGGGTAGACGGCGCCGGTCGGATTGTTGGGGTTGATGATCACCAGGGCCCTGGTCCGGCTGGTGATCTTCGCGGCCATGTCGTCCAGGTCCGGCAGCCAGTCGGCGGACTCGTCGCACATGTAGTGCACGGCCTTGCCGCCCGCGAGGGTCGGGGCGGCCGTCCACAGCGGGAAGTCGGGGGCCGGGACGAGCACTTCGTCGCCGTCGTCGACCAGTGCCTGCACGGCCATCTGGACCAGTTCGGAGACCCCGTTGCCGAGGAACACGTCGTCCACGTCCACCTCGGCGAGTCCGCGCTCCTGGTAGTGCTGGGCCACCGCCCGGCGGGCGGAGAGGATGCCGCGCGAGTCGCTGTAGCCGTGCGCGGTCGGCAGGGTGCGGATGATGTCCTGCAGGATTCCCTCGGGCGCCTCGAAACCGAAGAGCGCGGGGTTGCCGGTGTTCAACCGCAGCACGCTGTGGCCGGCCTCCTCCAGGGCGTTGGCGTGTTCGACCACCGGGCCGCGGATCTCGTAGCAAACGTCGGTCAGCTTGCTCGACTGCTTGAACTCCATACTTGGTTTTACCAAGTGAGAGCTTGGAAAGTCCAACCTTCCGTTAGGCTGGCGCCATGCCACGCCGAAGGTACGACCAGTTCTGCCCCATCGCCCGAGCCCTGGACGTCGTCGGGGAGCGCTGGACCCTGCTGATCGTCCGTGAACTGCTGGCCGGCCCCCGCCGTTACACGGACCTCCACGCCGACCTGCCCGGCGTGTCCACCGACGTGCTCGCGACCCGGCTGAAGGAGATGGAGCGCGAGGAGCTGGTCGCCCGCCGCCGCCTGCCGCCCCCGGCCGCGGCGTTCGTGTACGAACTGACCGAGCGCGGGCGCGGGTTGCTCCCCGTGCTGGCCGCGCTGGCCGACTGGGGCGCTCCCGCCCTCGCCGAGCGACGTCCCACCGACGCGGTACGGGCCCACTGGTTCGCCGTCCCGCTCATGCGGCACCTGGCCGAGACCACCGAGCGCACCGAAGGCGTCATCGAGGTCCGACTCGACGAGGGCACCTTCCACGTCACCCTCGACGAGACGGGGCCCGCCTACGCCGACGGCCCCGCCGCGCACCCCGACGAGCGCCTCGTGATGGACACCGACACGGTGCTGAAGATCCTCGGTCAGGAGGAAGGGGGCCGGTTCCGGGAGCCGGGAGAACCGGTGGACTGAGACGCCGGTGGCCTGACGGGGTCTTCGATACCGCCAAGGGGCGGGGTCGCCGAGGGAATCCTCGACGGCCCCGCCCCTTGGCGTGCGCGCGCCGATGGTGCGGAGTCGAGGCGCCGGACCCGATCGCGTTCACGGGGGTGGCCTGGACGACACCCGTGATTTACAGTCTGTCTAACAAGAGCGGGGGTACCCCTCTCCGTGAGCCTCCGCGGACGAGGGGCGGACGGCGCCGCGACCGCCCCGCGACGCACGGGCGAACCAGGAACGTCACACACGCTTCGAGGAGCGCACCATGGCCAGCAGCACCGTTCGGCCGAAGACGCAGGACCGGTCCCAGGAACACGATGTCGCCCGACGGCTGCTCGACTCGGCCGCGAAGCTGGCGTACGACCCGGCCACGGAGGTGGACTGGGAGACGCCGCTGGACAAGGACTTCCACGGCGCGAGCCCGGAGTGGAGCACCCTCTACGGCACGGCCTACTGGAACGAGATGACCGAGGAGCAGCGCAAGGAACTGACGCGGCAGGAGGCCGCGTCGGTGGCCAGCACCGGCATCTGGTTCGAGATGATCCTCCAACAGATGGTGCTGCGCGACATCTACGCGAAGGACCCGACCGACCCCGAGTTCCAGTGGGCCCTGACGGAGATAGCCGAGGAGTGCCGGCACTCGATCATGTTCGCCCGCGGCGCCGCCAAGTTGGAGGCCCCCCACTACCGCCCGCACCGGCTCGCGTTCGAACTCGGCCGGGCCTTCAAGACGCTCGCGTTCGGCGAGGTGGCGTACGCGGCGATCCTGGTGGCGGAGGAGGTCCTCGACGTCATGCAGCGCGACTGGATGCGCGACGAGCGGGTCGTGCCGTTCGTCCGCACCATCAACAACATCCACGTCGTCGAGGAGTCCCGACACATGAAGTTCGCCCGCGACGAGACGCGCAAGCGCCTCGCGGGCGCCGGGTTCCTCCGCCGCCGGATCAACGCCCTCGTGATCGCGATCGCGTCCTACGTCATCGTCACCAGCATGGTGAACAGGAAGGTCTACGCGAGGGCCGGCCTCGACGAGAAGCGCGCCGTCCGGGAGGCGAGGGCCAACGAGCACCACAAGGCCATGATGCGGTCGAGCTGTTCGGGCCTCATGGAGTTCCTGGCCTCCGCCGGTCTGCTCACCAAGCCGGCGCTCGTGTTCTACAAGCGCGCCAACCTGATCTGACCCCGGCGAACCGCGACATGACCCACGTCATCACCCAGAACTGTTGCGGCGACGCGACCTGCGTCGCCGTCTGCCCGGTCAACTGCATCCACCCCGCGCCGGGGGAACGGGACTTCGGCGACACGGAGATGCTGTACATCGACCCGAAGGCCTGCATCGACTGCGGCGCCTGCGCGGACGCCTGCCCGGTGGACGCGATCTTCCCGGCCGACGCCCTCCCCGAGACACAGCGGGAGTACGTCGACGTCAACGCGGCGTACTTTGCGGACAGGGAACCCGAACCGGTCGTCGACGGCCCGAACTTCCACCCCTGGGGGGAGCCGACGTTCGACCGCAACCTGCCGTCCGACTTCGCGCCGCTGAGGATCGCCGTCGTCGGCACCGGCCCGGCCGGCATGTACGCCGCCGAGGACCTGCTGCTGCACACCAACGCCGAGGTGACGCTCATCGACCGGGTGCCGGTGGCCGGCGGCCTCGTGCGATACGGCGTGGCGCCGGACCACCCGGCGACCAAACGGGTCGGCGACACCTTCGCGCGGCTGTACACCCACCCGCGGGTGCGGATGTACCTGGGACTGGAGGTGGGCGGGGACGTCACCCCGGAGGAGCTGGCCGAGCACCACGACGCGGTCGTCTACGCCGTCGGGGCCCGCGCCGACCGCCGTCTCGGAATCCCGGGCGAGGACCTGCCCGGAAGCCTCGCCGCCACCACGTTCGTCGCCTGGTACAACGCCCACCCGGAGGTCGCGCCGGACACGGTCGACCTGTCGGCCGAGCGGGTGGCCGTGGTCGGCACCGGCAACGTCGCCCTCGACGTCGCCCGCATCCTGGTGACCGACCCGGACACGCTGGCCGGCACCGACATCGCCGACCACGCGCTGGCGGCGCTGCGCGCCGGCGGGGTGCGCGAGGTGGTGCTCCTCGGACGCCGTGGCCCCGAGGACGCGGCGTACACCAGGTCCGAGCTGCTCGCCCTGAAACACCTGCCCGGTGTGGAGCTGGTCGTGGACGACCACGATCCCCGCGTCGGGGCGAGCATCGACGCCGCCAGTCCGAAGGACAAGGCCGCCGTGCTGCGGGACGTCGCCCGCGAGGAGGTGGACTGGTCGCGTCCGCCCGCGCCGGGGCGGCGCATCGTGCTCCGCTTCCACTCCGCGCCCGTGGCGGCGCTCGGCGACACGGGCGTCCGCGCCCTGCGCGCCACCGGCCCCGCGGACGAGGTGGAGATACCGGTCGGCATGCTGCTGCGGGCGGTCGGCTACCGCGGTGTGCCGGTCACCGGGCTGCCCTTCGACGAGGACACCGGCACCATCCCGCACGAGGGCGGCCGAGTGGTCGGCAGGCCGGGAACGTACGTCGTGGGCTGGATCAAACGCGGACCCTCGGGAGGCATCGGCGCCAACCGCGCCTGTGCCGCCGAGACGGTCGGCACCCTGCTCGCCGACGCCGTCGCCGGTTCCCTGCCCGCACCGACGCGCGACGCGAAGGCGTTCCACCGGCTCGCGCGGCGCCGCAGCCGCCGGCTGGTCGACGCCCGCGGACTGGCCGCGATCGGTCGGGCGGAGGAGGCCCTCGGTCGCCGGTACGGCCGACCGCGCGTCAAACTGGCCACGACCCGCGAACTGGTGGCGGCGGCCAAGGGCAACCGCCGGTGGCTCCCTCGCTGAACCGTGCTCGGAGCAAAGCCGCGACCCGCGTGCGGGTCGCGGCTTTGTCGCTCAGGACACCGCGGCGGTCGTGGTGATCACCGTGACCGCCGCCTGGAGGTCACGGATCGCTTTGTGGACGCCGTCGCCCGCCCACTGGCCCTCGGCGATCTCCGCCATCCGGGGCTCGACCCGCTCGCGGGGCAGCCCCGGGAACGCCTGCCGACGCAGACCGGCGGCGTGCAGCAGCGCCACCAGCCCACAGGTGCGGTCGTCCGGTTCCGCACCGTCCACGACCACGGCGGTCAGTCGGTCGCGCACCTCCCGCTCCACCGAGCCGTCCGTCTCCGGGTAACGCCGCACGGGGAGGAGACCGAACAGGCGGCGGTGCTCCTCGGAGACGAGGCCGCGCTCGCACAGGCTCTCCACCGCTGCCCGCACCGCCTTCGGCTGGTCCTTCGTCAGCCAGTCGGAGACCTTCTTCCGTCCGCTCCCCACCCAGTCGGCGATCCGCTCCAGACGACCGTCGAGCAGTGGGACGCCGGTCGGCGACCGGTCGACGACCTCCAACCGTCCGCCGGTCACCCGAAGCCGGCCCGCCAGGACCAGATCCAGCAGAATGCCGCCCGCGACGCCCCAGCCCGTGGACGACCGGTCCTTCGTCACGCCGGTCTCGTCGTCCAGCGACAGCAGCATGATCTCCTCGCCCAGAGTGACACGCACGGACAACCCCGCTTCCTCTCCGTTTCCCTGGTGGGGAAGACGTGTGAAGACCTTTCCGGGGTTGCCGCGCGGCGCACGGGAATTCGGCCGTGCGCGGCGGGAGAACGCCGTTGCGACGGTGTGGCCGCCGCCACTAGGCTCCACACCGTGACTGCCGGGTCGGCCATGGGCCATTCACGAGTGAGGCGCCCGGCCTCGACGTGAGCGCGAGGCGGGCGAGAGGCCCGCCTTTCCGTACGCTCCGCCTTCTCCGTTTCCGCGCGTTTCCCACTCGCACCGCGCGGTGAAACCGACCGGATTCCGCACGGCCGACGGCGTTGCCGCGACCACCGTCGACCGGTCCGAGACCGGCGCCCCATCCCCCTCCCCACCTCCACCTCCACATGTCCCGTGCCGGAGGCGAGAACGCCCGACGGTGAATTCGCCGTGCCCGCGAACGGGTGCGGAAAAACAACGTTCCAAGAAGAAAGCAGAGAATGCCGAACGACTTCAACCAGCAGGTCATCGATGAATTCCGCGCCAACGACGGGCGGGTCGGCGGTCCTTTCGAAGGGGGCCGGCTGATCCTGCTGACCACCACCGGGGTGCGGTCCGGCGCCCCGCACACCACCCCGCTCGGCTACCTCCCCGACGGGGAGCGGATCCTGGTCATCGCCTCCGCCGGCGGGTCGCCGAAACACCCGCACTGGTTCCGCAACCTGGTGGCCGACCCCCGCGTCACCGTCGAGGACGGCGTCTTCACCTACCAGGCGGAGGCCGTCGTCCTGGACGGTGCGGAACGCGACAGCGCCTTCGCCCGCGCGGTCGAGGCCGATCCCGCATGGGCCGAGTACCAGGAGCGGGCCGGGCGCGTCATCCCCGTGGTCGCCCTCCGGCCGCTTCCGGGACCGCCGAACCCGAACGCGACGTCCTGGGGCGAGGCCCTGAAGGCCGTCCACGACGCGTTCCGGCGCGAACTCGCCCTGATCCGCCGGGAGGTCACCGAGTCGGGGCCCAAATTGGGCGCCCAACTCCGGGTGAACTGCCTGACCTTCTGCGGAGGGCTGCACGGCCACCACGTCAACGAGGACGCCGGCATGTTCCCCGCCATCGCCGAACGGCATCCCGAACTCGCCCCGGTCGTCGACCGGCTGCGCCGGGAGCACGAGAGGATCGCGACCCTCGTGGCGGAGCTGCGGAAGACCGTCTCCGCCGCCGACGCCGACCCCGCGGATGTGCTCTCCGAGGTCGAACGGCTCACCGACGAACTGGAGGAGCACCTCGCGTACGAGGAGGAGCGGTTGATCCCCCTCCTCGACGCCCCCACCTCCTGAACACCGCTTCGGGCCCCGCCCGGACACCGGAAGTGAGGAGCGGGGCCCGGACCGGGGGAGGGGGACGCGGGAGGAGTGCGGAGGACGGGCCGAGGGCCGGCAGACTGTGGCCCGCAGACAGGGCCGGCACGAAGGAGACGAACGACCATGGCGGACAACGCGGCACGGCAGGGCACGGGCAGGATCGACACGTCCCGTCCGCACTCCGCCCGGATATGGAACTACCTGGCGGGCGGCAAGGACTACTACGAGGTCGACGCGGACGCCGCCGAGAAGGTCCTGGCGGCCTTCCCCGGCATGCGCGACATCACCCTCGCCTCCCGCGCCTTCATCGGCCGCGTGGTCCGTCACCTGGCCGGCCAGGAGGGCATCCGGCAGTTCCTGGACATCGGCACCGGCCTGCCGACCAGGGACAACACCCACGAGGTCGCCCAGCGCGTCGCCCCCGAGTCCCGCATCGTCTACGTCGACAACGACCCGGTGGTGCTGCTGCACGCCGAGGCCCTGCTCACCAGCTCCCCGGAAGGGGCGTGCGACTACATCGACGCCGACGTCCGCGACCCGGAGCGGATCCTCGAACAGGCCGCGCGGACACTGGACTTCTCCCGCCCCGTCGGACTGATGCTCATGGGCATCCTGGGCCTGGTCCCCGACCACGACGAGGCCCGCTCGGTGGTGCGGCGGCTGTTGGACGCCCTGCCGTCGGGCAGCTTCCTCGCCCTGAACGACGGCTCCACCGCCGACCCCACGTACGTCGCCTCCATCGAGGCCCACAACGCCCGGGGCACCGCCACCCCCTACACCCCTCGCGACCCCGAGGAGATCGCCGCCTTCTTCGACGGCCTGGAGCTGCTCGACCCCGGCGTCGTCTCCTGCTCGCGGTGGCGGCCGGAGGGCACGTCCGACCAGGTGCCCGCCGAGGTGGCCGTCCACGGCGGCGTCGGCCGCAAGCCGTAACCCCCGACGGGGTGACGCCCCGCCGGACCGAACACGATGACGCCGGGCCGTCGGACGGGTACCGGAGAGGA
The DNA here is from genome assembly GCF_000718985.1 of Streptomyces megasporus. Classification (GTDB taxonomy): domain Bacteria; phylum Actinomycetota; class Actinomycetes; order Streptomycetales; family Streptomycetaceae; genus Streptomyces; species Streptomyces megasporus. The sequence continues at coordinate 47,838 of NZ_JODL01000023.1, forward strand.
GTGAGTGAAAAGCCCGGACGGGAATCCCGCACGGCTCGAAGCGTTGGACGGAACATGGGCGACGACATCGACATCCTGCGCACCATCCGCCTGTCGGTCCTGGACCGCTCGCTGATCCGCCGGGGCGAGGGGGCGGACGAGGCCCTGCGCGCCACGGTGCGGTTCGCCCGGGACATCGAGGCGCTGGGCTACCACCGCTTCTGGGTCTCGGAACACCACGGGGTGCCCGGCGTCGCCGGTTCCGCGCCGACCGTGCTCGCCGCGGCCGTCGCCTCGGCCACCACCCGCGTCCGGGTCGGCACGGGCGGGGTGATGCTGCCCAACCACCGGCCGCTGGTGGTCGCCGAACAGTTCGGGGTGCTGGAGTCCCTCTTCCCCGGCCGGATCGACATGGGCCTGGGCCGTTCGGTCGGCTTCACCGGCGCCGTGCGCCGCGCCCTGGGCGCCGGGAAGGAGGCGGCCGAACGGTTCGGTGACGACCTGGCCGAACTGCTGGACTGGTTCGTCGGGAACGACGCCCGGGGCATGCGGGCGGTGCCCGCCGAGGGGCTGAGGGTCCCGGTGTTCCTGCTGGCCACGGGCGCCGGCGCCGCCCTGGCCGCCGAGTCGGGGCTGCCGCTGGTCATCGCCCCGGCGCGTGGGGAGGAGCGGATGCTCCGCGCCGTCGACGAGTACCGCGCCGCGTTCCGGCCCTCCGCCCTGACCCACGAGGCGTACCGGGAGCCGTACGTCGTCGTCTCGGTGAGCGTGGCGGTCGGCGAAACCGCCGAGGAGGCGGAATCGATGCAGGTCTCGGAGGCGTGGGCGACGGTCGTCTCCCGCACCCGGGGCGTCTTCCCGCCACTGCTGCCGCCCGAGGAGGTGCCGGTGCGGGAGATGACGGCGCGGGAGGCCACGCTGTTCGCCGAGGCCCGCCGCTCCCAGATCCACGGCACGGCGGAGGAGGTGACCGCCGCGCTCGCCGGGCTGATCCGGCGCAGCGGCGCCGACGAACTCCTCGTCACCCTGAACGCCCACGACCACGGCCGCCGCCTGGACTCCCACCGCCGCCTGGCCCGTCTGGCGGGCCTGCGCCCCGGCGCCTGAGGCCCGGCCGCCGGGGCGGACCGGAGGCGCGAACGCCGTCGTCCGCACGGCCCGGGGGTGACGGGATCCGGTCATGACGGCCGGTCCGGTGGTGACCCGCGCCCGCGCGTTGTGGAGTGAACCGACAGGCGTGCCGGTCGAGTTCGGGAGAACGGGGACGAGCGTCGCCGTCCCGCCGGGCTCGAGGCCGTGCCCGCCGTCCTGAGCCGGCGGCGGGGCCGGGCGACGCCGGAACCCCGCCGCACGTGCGGGACGCCGGCGGTCACGGCGGCCGGATCACGGTGCCACGATGCCGCGGGCGACGCCCAACTCCACCAGGTCCTGTGGGCGCAGCCGCAGTTCGTCGGCCGTGGCGCCCACCCGCTCCGGGCCGCGCTTGAGGATGGCCGCGGCCGACTCCGGGGCGATGACGGAGAAGTAGGCGTCCGGGGTGACCCAGGTGTCGTCCGGCGCCGCCAGGGCCAGGGCGCCGCCCGACCCGCCCTCCCCGACGACCAGGGTCGTCACCGGGACCCGGGCCTCGGCGACCGCCGCGAACGCCTCCGCGATGGCCGCGCCCGCGCCGGAACGTTCCGCCGCCTCGTCGTTGGCCGCGCCCGGGGTGTCCACCAGGGTGAGCACCGGGATGCCCAGCCGGTCGGCCAGCCGGATCAGCCGGGCGGCCGTGCGGAAGCCCGCGGGCAGGGTCGGGGTGCCGCACTGCGCGGCGTAGGCGACCGTACGGCCCCTCCGACGTCCGAAGCCGCAGCGCATCCCCGGGTCGGTCCCGCCGCGGCGGTCGCCGGAGATCTCCTCCCGCGTCTCGAAGTACGCGTCCAGGTAGGCGTCGGCGCGCGGACGGTGCGGCGAGCGGGCCCGCTCCACCGCCTCCCGGCCCGACTCCGGCGGCCCAAAGGCCGTGCCGAGCGCACGCGGCGGCTCGACGGGCCCGTCGGCGGGAGAGGTGAGCAGCGACAACCAGCGTCCCAGGACGTCCCGCAGCTCGTCCGGCGCCACGATCCGGTCCACCTGCCCGGCCGCCAGCTTCCCCTCCGCGCCGTACGCGGCCGGGTCGGCTCCCGGCGGGCGGACCCGCGAACCCGCGAAGGCGACCTGCGCTCCGGGCAGCGCCAGCACCACGTCCGACCCGGCGCCGAGCGTCGCCCAGCCGCCGCCTGTCGTCGGGTCCCGCGCCACGGCGATCTGCGGCAGACCGGCGGCCCGGGTCAGCGCCGACTGCCGTGCCACACGCTGGAGTTGGACCAGGGCCCGCATGCCCTCCTGCATGCGGCTGCCGCCGGTCGCGATCAGCGACACCACCGGCAGCCGCGCCTCGCGGGCGTGCCGGTGGGCGGCCTCGATCCGGTCGCCCGTGCGCTGCCCCAGCGAGCCGCCGAGGAAGGCGAACTCGAAGGCGATCAACACCGCCGGGACACCGTCGACCGTGCCGGTCCCGCACACCACCGACTCGCGCTCGCCGGTGCGCTCCCGCGCCCGGTCGCGCGCCGCTCCGTAGCCCTCCCACCCGATCGGGCCGTCCCCGTCCTCCGCGCCGCCTCCGTACAGGGGACCGGCGAGTTCGACGAAACCGTCGGCGACCGCGTCGAGCACCGCGCGGGCCGAGAGCCGCTCAGCCATGCGTCAGCGCCCGCTTCACGACCTTGCCCATGTCGTTGCGGGGCAGGGAGTCGGTGAACCGCACCACCCGGGGCCGTTTGTGCGGGGCGAGCTGCCGCGCGACGTGCTCGGCCAACTCCTCCGCGTCGGGCGGCTCCTGTCCCTCCGTCGGCACCACCCAGGCCACGATCCGCTCGCCCAGGTCCGGGTCGGGCTCGCCGACGACGGCGGCCTCGGCGACGCCGGGGTGGCCCAGCAGGCAGTTCTCGATCTCACCGGCGCCGATCTTGTAACCGCCGCTCTTGATCAGGTCGGTCGCCTTGCGGCCCACGATCCGGTAGCAGCCGTCGGCGTCCCTCGTCGCCATGTCGCCGGTGCGGAACCAGCCGCCGGCGAAGGCGTCGGCGGTGGCGTCGGGACGGCCCAGGTACTCGATGAACAGGTTCGGCCCGCGCACCTGGACCTCGCCGACGGTCTCCCCGTCGCTCTCCTCGATCCGCTTCCCCTCCTCGTCCACCAGCCGCACGTCCACGCTGCGCAGCGGCACGCCGACCGTGCCGGCGCGGTACTCGCCGTCCACCCGCACACTGGTGATCATCAGCGTCTCGGTCATGCCGTAGCGTTCGACGACGCGGCGGCCGGTGGCGGCCGTGATCCGCTCGTGGTCGTGGAGGGGCAGCGCCGCCGATCCGGAGACCAGCAGACGCGCGCCGCGCAGGGCCGCGGCGAGCCGGTCGCCGTCCGCCCCGCCGGCGTCGAGGACCTCGGCCAGCCGGTGGTACATCGTCGGCACCCCGAACATCATGGTGCCGCCCTCCTCCAAGGCCGTGGCGACGCCCTCGGGCGAGAACCGGCCCAGGTGGCGGAGGGTGCCGCCGCGCCGCAGCGGGCCCAGCACGCCCAGGATCAGACCGTGCACGTGGAACAGCGGCAGGGCGTGCACCAGCACGTCGTCGCCGGTCCACCGCCAGGCGTCGGCCAGGTCGTCCAGCGTGCCCGCGACCGCCCGGCGCGGCAGGACCACCCCCTTGGGCGGTCCGGTGGTGCCGGAGGTGTAGACGATGAACGCGGGGCTGTCCTCGCCGGGCTCCGGCAGGGTCCCGACGGGTGGGGCGGTCTCCTCGACGGTCAGCTCGACGTCGACGCGGGGGAGGGCGGCCAGTGCTCCGGGCAGGTCGTCACCGGGCGCGGCCAACACCAGGTCCGGTGTGCTGTCGGAGACGATGTGGTCCAGCTCGCGCGTGCCGATCCGGGGGTTGACGGGGACGACGGGCACGCCGGCCAGCAGCGCGGCCAGGACGCCGACGCAGGTGTAGGGGGAGGACGTGGCCCACACCGCGACCCGTCCGGCGTCCGCGATCCGCAGGGACAGGGAGTTCGCGAGCCCGACCAGCCGGCCGTACTCGATCACTCGCGCGTCGAAGTGGAGTGCGGGCTTGGCCGGAGCGTCGTGAAGGTGGGGGAAGAGCGTGGGCACCCGGTGACTCCTCGTCCTCGTGTCCGTACGGCTGACTGATCCGTCTCCAGGGTGGCCCATGACCGCCGGGGCACACAGCCCGGGGCCGTTTCCCAAGCTCGGGACGTCCGGAGGACGGGGACGGTCCGGAGGACGGCGGCCGGCTCGACGGCGCGGCCCCCTCGCCGACGGGGCGCGTCAGGCGCGTTGGGCCAGGGGGTCGTCCAGGACCGCCCGGACGACGGAGTGGGCCGCGCCCAGCAGCGGGCCGTCCGGGCCGAGGCGGGAGACCACAACCGGTGGCGGTCCGGCGATCCTGCGGTCCAGTTCCCGTTCCAGGGAGGGCAGCAGCCAGGGCGCCAAGCGGGCGAGGGCACCGCCGAGCACCACGGTCTGCGGGTCGAGCAGGTTGACGGTGCCGGTCAGCGCGGTGCCCAGCGCGGTGCCGGCCTCGTCCAGCGCCCGGCGCACCGCGCGGTCGCCGGCCTCGGCGCGGCCCGCGAGCAGGTCCATCCGGGCGCCGGGGCCGGGATGGCCGGCGGCCATGGCGCGCGGATCGAGCCCGGCGGCCCGCAGGACGGCCTCCTCGCCCGCGTACTGCTCCAGACAGCCGACCCCGCCGCAGGCGCAGGGGCGGCCCTCCGGGCGCACCGGCACATGGCCCAGTTCCCCGGCGAACCCCCTGGTGCCGCGGAGCAGTTCCCCGCCCACCACGATCGCGGCGCCGATGCCGATCTCGGCCGAGACGTGCACGAAGTCCTCCGGCGACGGGGTGTGGTCGCCGAGCCACAACTCGGCCAGGGCGCCGAGGTTGGCCTCGTTGTCGACGGCGCACACGGCGGCGCCGGCCGTGCCGAGGACGTCCCCGCGCAGATGGGGGGCGAGGTCGAGGTCCGTCCAGCCGAGGTTGGGAGCCTGGACGACGGTGGTGGTGCCCCGGGCGATCAGGCCCGGCACGGCCACGGCGAGCCCGGCCGGGTGCAGGCCCGCCCCCCGGACCTCCTCCGCCACCTCGCGCACCAGGGACGCCAACCGCCGCAGCACCGGCCCGGGGGCGCTGTCGCGGTTCACGGCGTCCACCGCGATCCGGGCGCGGACCTCGCCGCGCAGGTCGACGGCGCACACCGCCAGGTGGTCGACGCCGATCTCGGCGCCGATCCCGCAGGGGCCGCGGTCGCTGAGGGCCAGCGCGGTGCCGGGCCGCCCGGGAGTGCCCGAGCGGCCCGGCCCCAGCTCCACCAGCAGCCCGGCGCCGAGGAGCTCGTCCACCAGGGTGGAGACGGCGGTGCGGGTGAGGCCGATCCGCGTCGCGACGGCGGCCCGTGACAGGGGGCCGCCGTCGGCCACCGCGTGCAGGACGCGCGCCAGGTTCCGACGCCGCATCTCCTGCTGGGTGGTGGGCGCGGGTGCTGCCATCGGCCGTCTGCTCCTCGGATGCTCCGGGTGGTGCCGGTCGGGTGTTGGTCGGGGGCTGCTCCGGGACGCGCGTTGCGTCAGCGCCGCCGCAGCAGCGTATCGGCGCCGTCGAGGGTGGCGGCGAGGCGGGCCAGGGTCTCCTCGTCGCGCTCCACCGCCTCGTAGGACGGCCCCTCGGCGGTGGACCAGCGGCGGGCCACCGCGGCCGCGTCCTCGCCCAGCAGCAGAGCCGCGGCCTGTGCCGCCGCGCCGAGCGCGACCAGCTCCTGCGCGCGCGGCACGACCACCGGACGTCCGGACAGCCGCCGGACCGTCTCGCGCCACGCCGTGCCCTTGGCGCCGCCGCCGATCAGCAGGATCGGGGTGTCGGCGGCGGCGTCGGCGTCCAGCACCAGGTCCAACGCCGCCAGCAGCGAGTACACCGCCCCGTCGTAGGTGGCCTGGAGGATCCGGCCGGGGGTGGTGTCGTGCCGCAGACCGGTCAACAGACCGGAGGCATAGGGGAGGTCGGGGGTGCGCTCGCCGTCCAGGAAGGGCAGCACGGTCACGCCGCCGCCCGCCTCGACGGCCTCGCGGTCCAGACCGAACAGGGCCGCCACGCGGTCCACCGCCAGGGTGCAGTTGAGGGTGCAGGCCAGCGGCAGCCAGTCGGTGCGGGCGTCGGCGAACCCGGCGACGATGCCGGTGGGGTCGGCGGGGCGGTGGGTGGAGACGGCGTAGACGGTGCCGGAGGTGCCCAGGCTCAGCACCGGCTGCCCCGGACGCAGCCCCAGCCCGAGCGCGGCGGCCATGTTGTCGCCGGTGCCGGCGGCCACCAGCGCGCCCTGGGGCAGCGGCAGTCCCTCCGCCGGGCGCACGGTGCCGGCCGCCTCGCCGTGGCCCAGCACGCGGGGCAGCAGGTCGGGGGAGAGGCCGACCCTCTCCAGGATCTCCCGGTCGTACTCCTCGTCGGCCGTCGACCACCAGCCGGTGCCCGAGGCGTCGCCCCGGTCGGTGGTGCCCTGGCCGGTCAACCGCTCGGTGAGGTAGTCGTGGGGCAGCCGCACCGCACGGGTGGCCGCGGCGGCCTCCGGCTCCAGCTCGGTCAGCCACGCCCACTTGGTGACGGTGAAGGACGTGGCCGGGACGCTGCCGAAACGCTCGGCCCACACCTTCGGGCCGCCCAGTTCCTCCACCAGGCGGTCGCGCTGGGGGGCGGAGCGCACGTCGTTCCAGAGCAGGGCGGGCCGCACCGGCCGACCCCCGGCGTCCAGGGTCACCAGCCCGTGCTGCTGTCCGCCGATCGAGACCGCGGCGGCCTGGTGGACGGCCGGACCGCACTGCTCCAGCGCGGCGCACAGCGCATCCCACCACTGCTCGGGATCGCTCTCGTGATCGGCCGACACCGTGTGCGGCGCCTGGCCGCGGGCGACCACCTCACCGGTCGCGGCATCGACGACCAGCGCCTTCGTGGACTGCGTGGAGCTGTCCACACCTACGACGAGCGGACCTTCAGGTGCAGCCATGTCGCCTCTTCCTCTCTGCGGCTCCTGGGCGCATACTAATTTGTAAACGGCCATGACGAAATACCCGAGAGGCAGGCCATGAGTTACGAGCCGACACCGGAGCACAAGTTCACCTTCGGTCTGTGGACCGTGGGCTGGCAGGGTCGCGACCCCTTCGGCGACGCGACCCGCCCCGCCCTGGACCCGGTCGAGAGCGTGCGGAAGCTGGCGGAGCTGGGCGCCTACGGCGTCACCTTCCACGACGACGACCTGATCCCCTTCGGCTCCTCCGACAGCGAGCGCGAGGGCATCGTCAAGCGCTTCCGCCAGGCGCTGGACGCCACCGGCCTGAAGGTGCCGATGGCCACCACCAACCTCTTCACCCACCCGGTGTTCAAGGACGGCGCCTTCACCGCCAACGACCGCGACGTCCGCCGCTACGCCCTGCGCAAGACCATGCGCAACATCGACCTGGCCGTCGAGCTGGGCGCCACGACCTACGTCGCCTGGGGCGGACGCGAGGGCGCCGAGTCCGGTGCCGCCAAGGACGTGCGGGTGGCACTGGACCGCCTCAAGGAGGCCTTCGACCTGCTCGGCGACTACGTCGTCTCCCAGGGCTACGACCTGCGCTTCGCCATCGAGCCCAAGCCCAACGAGCCGCGCGGCGACATCCTGCTGCCCACCGTCGGCCACGCCCTGGCGTTCATCAACACCCTGGAGCACGCCGACCGGGTCGGCCTCAACCCCGAGGTCGGCCACGAGCAGATGGCCGGGCTGAACTTCCCGCACGGCATCGCCCAGGCGCTGTGGCACGGCAAGCTGTTCCACATCGACCTCAACGGCCAGTCCGGCATCAAGTACGACCAGGACCTGCGCTTCGGCGCCGGCGACCTGCGCTCCGCCTTCTGGCTGGTGGACCTGCTGGAGTCGGCCGGGTACGAGGGCCCGCGCCACTTCGACTTCAAGCCGCCGCGCACCGAGGACTTCGACGGCGTGTGGGCCTCCGCGGCCGGCTGCATGCGCAACTACCTGATCCTCAAGGAGAAGGCGGCGGCCTTCCGCGCCGACCCGGCCGTCCAGGAGGCGCTGCGCGCCGCCCGCCTGGACGAGCTGGCGCGACCCACCCTGAACGAGGGCGAGACCGCGGCCGACCTGCTGGCCGACAAGAGCGCCTTCGAGGAGTTCGACGTGGAGGCCGCCGCCCGGCGCGGCATGGCCTTCGAGCAGCTCGACCAGCTCGCGATGGACCACCTGCTGGGCGTCCGCGGCTGACCTTGGGACCGACGTCGACGGACGGGGGCGTGGGCCTGTGGGCCACGCCCCCGTGGCGTTCCGTCCAGGGGCTCGCCCCCTACGGCTCACTCCTCCTTGCGGCGGCGCCACCCGCGCCGTCTGCGCTTGCGGCTGCCCTTGCTCCAGAACCAGCCCGCCGGGGGCTCGTCCGCCCGCCACGGTCGCGGCTCCGGCGGATTCTCCCGCCACCGGGCGCGCAGCATCCGCGTGCGCGCCGTCGGCTCGCTCACCTCGGCGCCGCGCACGAAGTCCTCGTCGAACACGACGCCGTCCCAGGCGTCACCACCGCCGCTTCCCGGTGTGCCGTCCGGCTCCGGAGCGTCGTCGCCGCCGTCTCCCCGCCGTGGTCGTCGAGTGCTCACCGGGCACCTCCCCGTCCGTTTCCGCCCCGGGAAACGGACGGCGCGGCCGGTGAGTTCCGGGCGGCGCGCTCACGCCGGCACCAACCGGTGGACGCCTCCCGCCACCGTGTCGAACTCCACGACCCCCGCCGTGGGCCGTGCGGCCTCCACCGGCCGACCGTCGCACAGGACACGGACCTCCCCGGCCGTCCGCACCCGGACCCGACGCCCGCCGCGGGAGACCAGATCGGCCCCGACGAGCGCGCCGCCGCGCCAGGTGACGCCGACCTCGAACCCGCCGCGCGCCGGCAACCCCCGCACCGAACCCTCGGGGAGCGCGGGCGGCAGGGCGGGCAGCAGGTGGATCTCGCCGGCGTGGCTCTGCACCAGCCACTCCGCGATGCCCGAGGTGGCGCCGAAATTGCCGTCGATCTGGAAGGGCGGGTGCAGGTCGAAGAGGTTGGGGGCGGTGCGCTCGGGGGTGAGCTGGTCGGTCAGCAGCTTGTACGAGCGCGCGCCGTCCTCCAGGCGCGCCCAGAAGTTGATCTTCCAGGCGAGCGACCAGCCCGTGCCCGCGTCGCCCCGCAGCTCCAGCGTGGTGCGCGCGGCCTCGAACAGTTCCGGGGTGCCGCGTCGGGTGATCCGGTCGCCCGGGTGCAGCGCGTACAGGTGCGAGACGTGCCGGTGATCCTGCTCGGGAGCCCGCGCGTCCCAGTCCTCGCGCCACTCCTGGAGTTGCCCCAGCGCCCCGACGCGCATCGGGGCGAGCCGGTCGCGCGCCGTCCGCGCCTCCTTCGCCAACTCCTCGTCCACGCCGAGGATTTCGGCGCATTCGGCGGTGGCGTCGAACAGGTCGCGCAGGATCTCGTTGTCCATGGTCGGCCCCGCGCACAGCGAGCCGCCCGGGCCGGGGTGGTGGGCGTTCTCCGGGGACAGCGACGGGCAGGTGACCAGCTCGCCGGTCCTCGGGTCCGTCACCAGGGAGTCGAGGAAGAAACGCGCCGCGCCCGCCAGGACGGGGTAGCGCCCGCGCAGCGCCTCGGTGTCGCCGGTGAAGCGGTGGTGCTCCCGGATGGACAGGGCCAGCCAGGCGCCTCCGGTGGGCCACATGCCCCAGAACGCGCCGTCCACGGGCGCGGTGCCCCGCCAGAGATCGGTGTTGTGGTGGGCGACCCAGCCGCGCGCCCCGTACATGCTCCGCGCCGTGCGGGCGCCGGCGACCGCCAGGTCGTCCAGCAGGTCGAAGAGGGGCTCCCAGCACTCCAGAAGGTTGGTCGAAGCGGCGGGCCAGTAGTTCATCTCCGTGTTGATGTTGACGGTGTACTTGCCGCCCCACGGTGGGTCGGTCAGGTCGTTCCACAGCCCTTGGAGATTGGCGGGCTGGGTGCCGGGGCGGGAGCAGGCGATCAACAGGTAGCGCCCGTAGGCGAAGTACAGCGCCACCAGGTGGGGGTCGTCGCCGCGGGCGAACTTCGCCACCCGCTCGTCGGTCGGTCGCGCGGCGGCGGGCGTGACGGGAAGCTCCAGGTGGACGCGGTCGAACAGCGCGGCGTGGTCGGCCACATGGCGGGCGCGCAGGTCGGCGTAGGGGAGGGAGACGGCGGTCGCGAGCGGGCGGGCCGCGCGGACGGCGGCGGCCTCGGGATCGTCGTCCACGCCGCGCCAGTCGCGGTGGTTGGTGGCGACCGAGAGCAGCAGGGTGACGGCGGTGGCGCCGGTGACCCGCAGTTCCCCGCCCGCGGAGCGCACCTCGCCGTCCTCGGCCACCGCCCGGACCAGGCAACGGAAGCGCAGGGCGCCGGCGATGCCCTGGGCGTCGTCGCCCCTGCCGTCCAGCGCGATGCTCGACGGATCGGGGGAGGAGGCGGCGGAACGCAGCGGTCCGTCGAGGGAGGCGGTGAAGGAGAGCGCGCCCGGGGTGTCCACGGTCAACCGGACCACGACGACGTCGTCCGGCGCGGAGGCGAACACCTCGCGGCGGTGGCGCACCCCGCCGCGCGTGTACTCCACCGAGGCGACGGCGGTGGCGAGGTCGAGGTCGCGCCGGTAGTCGAGGACCTCCGCGGCCTGTGTGCCGCCGCCGTCGAAGGACAGCCGCAGGTCGCCGACGGTCTGGTACTGGAGCTGCTTGACGGGGACGCCCATCAGGTCGCTGTCGATCAGGGCCCGGGCCTCGTCCCACCGGCCCTCGAAGACCAGCCGGCGGGCCTCGGGGAGCGAGGCGAGGGCGCGGGGGTTGTCGTAGTCGTGGGGGCCGCCGGCCCACAGCGTGTCCTCGTTGAGCTGGAGTCGTTCGACGTCCGTGCCGCCGAAGACCATGGCGCCCAGCCGGCCGTTGCCCACCGGCAGGGCCCGGAGCCACTCGTCGGCGGGGCGGGGGTACCACAGGCGGAGGCCGGCGTCTCCGCCGGTGCGTTCGGGGTGGTCCGTGCTCACCTACGGCTCCAGGAAGAGGGGGCGGGACGGGTGGCATATGTCGGCAAGCGCTTACCGTACACCTGTGGCACGACTTCGGTGTTCGGTCGTGTGGTGCCGGGGGCCAGCCGAGGAGAAGTCAATCGAGGGAGATGGGCCCTTCGTTGAAGGGCAGCACATCCCGCAGCCTGGCGGAATTCTTCCTTCCGAGAACCACCTCGGTGTCGAGATTGGCCGGATCGATCTGCCGGATGAATTCCCGGCACCTTCCGCACGGCGGAAAAACGTGCAGCGCACCCTCGTCGTTCCGCCACACCGCGACGATTTTCGCGATGCGGTACTCGCGGGCCGTGACCATGGCGGCAATGGCGGCGTGTTCGGCGCAGAAACCCGTTCCCGAACCGGTGTCGATGCACACGCCCGAGTAGAGGGCGCCCGCTTCGGTGACCAGAGTGGACGCCACATTGCCGAAGACCCGGTCGCCGACCGTGTGCGGGTGGAGCACGCGCTCGGCGGAGGCGATCAGTTCGTCGTTGGTGATGGTGGGCATGCGGCGAAGCTATCCGTGCGCCGTCCGCCGCGCCAGGGCGCACCACGAGGTTCGCGGAGACGGTGCGCGAGCGGGGCCACCCGGCCTCCCCCGCCCCAGGCCGGGTGACCCCGCAGCTCACGGGGCGGAGCAGCCGAATCCCAACTCCGCCCACACCAGGTGCCCCTTGCCGTCGCCGCCCGGCCGCACCCCCCACTCCTCGGCCAGGGCCTCGACGATCGTCAGTCCCCGACCGCTCTCCCCCTCGCGGTCGGGGCCGCCCCTTCGCTCGGTGCGTCGGACACGGGGCCGGCCGGGGCCGCCGCCCCGGTCGGCGACCTCCAACCGCAGTCGCACGCCCGTCACCCGAAGCTCGCAGTCGACCCTGTCGCTGTCGGTGTGCTTGACGGCGTTGGTGAAGAGTTCGGAGATGACCAGTTGGGCGTCGTCACGCACCAGGGCCCCGATGTTCCACTCGGTCAGCCGGTGGAGAACTCTCCTGCGGGCCTCGGACACGGAAGCGCCGATGGCCGGGAGGTGGAAAGCGTCCCGCAAGGTCCGTTCGACGGACCCGGCGCGGCGCTCTGACGGGCGCACATCGGATAAGGAAGCCACGGCCTCAGTGTGGGGGGTGTGGACAACATCTGGCAAGGATCAATCTGTTGTTTACAGAAAGGCATATGCCACCCTGTCGGAACGGGGTGACGGCGTGACAGACTTCCGCCGCGAAGCGGTGGCCGGAGGGTTGGAGGGGCGGCAGTGGCGGACTCCCGGACGGGAGGCGCACCGACGGTTCTGCGTGTGGTGCTCGGCAAGCGGTTACGAGACCTGCGGCGGACAGCGGGGCTCACCTATGAGAAGGCGGGCGAGGCGCTCGACGTCACCCACGCCACGATCCGCAGGATGGAGCGGGCCGAGGTCGGTCTGAAGATCCCCTACGTCGAGAAGTTGCTGCGCACCTACGGCGTCACCGACCAGGCGGAGATCGACGGCTTCCTCGCCCTCGCCCGCGAGGCGAACCGGCCCGGCTGGTGGCACCGTTACCGCGACGTGCTGCCCGAGTGGTTCAGCGCCTTCGTCAGCCTGGAGAGCGAGTCCCACGTCATCCGGGCCTACGAGCCGCACTACGTGCCCGGGCTGCTGCAGACCGAGGAGTACGCCCGGGCCGTGCTGCGCGCGGGACAGCCCCACGCCCCCGAGGAGGAGATCGAACGCGGGGTCGCCCTGCGCATGGAGCGCCAACGGATCCTCACCCGCGAGGAGCCGCCGCTGCTGTGGGTGGTGATGGACGAGACCGTGCTGCGCAGGCCCATCGGCGCCCCCGGCACCATGCGCGAACAGATCTCCCACCTGATCGAGGCGTGCTCGATGCCGACGGTGCGCCTGCAGGTCATGCCCTTCGCCGCCGGTCCGCATCCGGCCATGTACGGGCCCTTCCACATCTTCCGGTTCCCCGTTCCGGAGCTGCCCGACATCGCGTACGGCGAGAGCCTGGTGGGTGCCGTCTACTTCGACCAGCGCGACGACGTGTCGGCGTTCCAGGAGGCACTGGACCGGATGTGCGCGCAGGCCGCGCCGGTGCGGCGGACCGAGGCCGTCCTGGACGGTCTCCGCAAGGAGCTGTGAGAGAAGCGATGAAGCGATGAAGAAACACATCTACAACGGCATGCCGGCCCGGCAGTTGGGAAGCGAGGGCTGGCACAGGCCGTGGAGCGGCGGCAACGGGGGCAGTTGCGTGGAGGCCATGCGGCTGGCGGACGGAAGGGTGGCCCTGCGCCAGTCCACCGACCCCGACGGGCCCGCGCTCGTCTACACCCACCACGCGATCGCGAGGTTCATCCAGGGCGTGAAGGACGGCGAGGCCGACTTCCTGCTCGCCCAGGAACCCGCGTAGACCCGAGCGAGGGGCGAAGGAGCCCGCGGAGAAGGCCGCGGGACCACGACCGCGGGACCACGACCGCGGGACCACGACCGCGGAACCATGAGGAGGACGGCATGACCAACCGGTCCCACCTGGGCTTCACGCCCGACCAGATCGACACGAGCAGGCCGCACCCGGCCCGCATGTACGACTACTACCTCGGGGGGAGCGACAACTACGAAGTGGACCGCGAAGCCGCCGAGCGGCTCATGAGCATGACCCCGGACGTGCGAGTGAGCGCCCGCGCCAACCGGGACTTCCTGGGGCGCGCCGTACGGACGGTGGTGAGGGAACACGGCATCCGTCAGATCATCGACCTCGGCACCGGCATCCCCACCTCGCCCAACACCCACGAGTTGGCGCGCTCCGTGGCCGAGGACGTCCGTGTGGCGTACGTCGACAACGACCCCATCGTCTCGGCCCACGCGGGCGCCAAACTCGTCGGCGCGGGCAACGCGGAGTTCGTCCTGGCCGACGTCCGCGATCCCGAGGCCGTCCTGGAGGCTCCGGCCATCCGGGAACTGACCGACTTCGACCGGCCGGTGGCCGTGCTCCTGGTCGCCGTCCTGCACTTCGTCACCGAGGAGGAGGACCCGGCCCGAATCGTGGCGACCCTCGACAAGGCCCTGCCCGCCGGGAGTTGCCTCGTCCTCACCCACGGCACCCCCGACTTCCACGAGCGCGAACTGGTGGACGAGGGCACCGGGGTCTACCGGAAGGCCACCGCCTCGGTGACCCTGCGCCGCCACGCCGAGATACTGCGCTTCTTCGACGGCTACGACCTCCTCGACCCCGGACTGGTGCAGCTTCCGCTGTGGCGGCCGGACGGGCCGGTGCCCGAGCCGGAGGAACTGCGTCGCGTCGCGCTCTACGGCGGGGTCGGCGTCAAGCGCTGAGCCGGCGCCAAGTTCCGAGTCGGCGTCGGCCCGCGCGCCGGGACCGCCGGTATCCGCTCCGGTGCGCCGCCCGCGAGGACGTCGTACAGCGGCAGGGGAACTCCGCGCCGCGGTGCGGCCGGAGGCTGTAGGGGAGGAGGAGGTCGATCGCCATCCGGCGATCGACCTCCTCCTCCGTGTGGGTGTGCCCCTCGGCGGAGTCCGCCCACGGGTGGACGTGCTCCGGTGGGTCGGCGCGGAACCGCGAGGCGTGGGGCGGGGAGGGAGCCTCGGCTCGGCGGCACGTCCTCGTGGTCCACGCGTCCTCCCGGTCTCGTGCCGGCCGGACGGTCCGGTTGATCGAACCGAACCTGCTCCGTGAGTTTCTGCGCGATCACGTTGCTTTCTGTGTGGTTCCGCGCCCCTGTCCGGCGTTGGAGATTTCGACGAGACCGCGGCGCTCGTGTGATCGCTTATCGGATGGTTCGTCGGCAAACGGGGGCGTTACCCGAGGGGGCGTCATTCGGTTGTTCAACCGAACGTTGAATCATTTTTGGCATGAACACTTCCTGAAAGTGTCCGGCACTGCTACCACGGAGCAGGCACATCCCCCCTCCCCACTCCCTCCCCACATCAGGAGGCTTCATGAAGCTGCCCCGCCTCGCGTCCGTGGCGGCCACCCTCACCGCCCTCGCCGGGCTCGTCCTCGGCGGAGCGGGCGTGGCCTCGGCGCAGGAGGCCGCGGCCACGTCCTACGTAGCGCTCGGCGACTCGTACTCCTCAGGAGTCGGCGCCGGCAACTACGACAGCGGCAGCGGCTCCTGCAAGCGCAGCAACAACGCCTATCCGGTGCTGTGGAAGAACGCGAACGCCCCCGCCTCCTTCCACTTCACCGCCTGCTCCGGCGCCAAGACCACCGATGTCATCAACAACCAACTCGGCCCGCTGAACTCGGGCACCACCCTCGTCAGCATCTCCATCGGCGGGAACGACGCCGGGTTCGCGGACGCGATGACGACCTGCGTCCTGCAGGGCACGAACGCGTGCGTCGCGCGGATCAACGAGGCGCGGCAGTACATCGCGGGCACCCTTCCCGGACGGCTCGACGCGGTCTACAACGCCATCCGGAGCAAGGCGCCGAACGCCCGGGTCGTCGTGCTCAACTACCCCCGTTTCTACAAGATCAGCGGCAGTTGCGTGGTCGGGCTCAGCGAGACCTCGCGCAAGGCCATCAACGACGCCGCCGACCACCTGAGCGACGTCATCGCCAAGCGCGTCGCCGACCACGGCTTCACCTTCGGCGACGTCAGAGGCCGCTTCACCGGGCACGAGATCTGCTCCGGCGACTCGTGGCTGCACAGCGTCGACTGGCTCAACATCACCAACTCGTACCACCCCAAGGCGGCCGGCCAGTCCGGGGGCTACTACCCCGTGATGGAGGGGCTCGCCTGACACGGTTCGACCGGAACCGCGGCCGGACCGCGACCCGAGGCTCCCTCGGGCCGCGGTCCGGCCGCTTTCCGTCGGTCCGGCCGCCGACACCCGCCGAGCCCGAGCGGGCTCGGACCCGAGTCGGGCGGGCCCGGGGTCGTCCGCGTCGCCGGGTCCTCACCTCGCGCGACGTGCGCGGCGGGATGCCCGTCGCCCGGCCGCCGGTCCGCGCCCACTGCCGGCACCGGGCCGTGTCGAGCACCGAGGCGGGCCGTCGGACTCCTCCGCGCGGGCACCGCGGCACATGGACGAGGTCGGCGCACCGCTGCGCGGGCGAGGACAGGGGTAGGAGAGGGGCAGGGAACCCGGACGACCCGTACGGACGTTCCGATGACGAGCGGCGGCCGTATCGCCGTCCGAGGAGGCGTGGAAGATGACCAACCAAGGGAAGATCGCCGTCGGCGGCGTGGCCGCGGGCCTGCTCCTGTGGTGGCTGACCGGCAGTTTCCTGATCGCGGTGGCGGTGATCGTCGGTGTTCCGGCGATCGCCTACCTGATGCTCGACCCCTCACAGCGGCGCCGGCTGCGGAGGGTGGCCCGCAAGGAGCTGGGGCGCTGAACCGGCACGGCCCGGCACCGACCCGGTGTCGGGCGCCCGGTGGTCGTGGCCCGGCGCGGGGCCGCGCTCAGGCGACGGCGTCCGGCCGGACGGCCAGCTCGTCCAGCGCTTCGAGCAGCCCCGGAAGCTCCGGACCGCGGCCCACCGGAAGCACCTCGCCCGGCTCGTCGTCCAGCAGGACGAAGGCGATGTCGTCGGTCCGGGCCACCAGACTCCAGCCCGGACCGTCCGCGCGGAGTGTCCGGGCGCTGTCGGTGGCGAAGGCCGAGCGGACCCGGCCGGGCGGCGGCGGGGAGTCCAGATAGGCGCGGGCCTCCTCCAGAGCGCGACGCGCCTTGCCGTGCGGCCGCTCGCCCGGATCGACGAACGTCACGTCCGCGTCGACCTGCGCGCGCCAGTCCGCCCACCGCAGCGCGATCTCGTCGGCGCCCAGCCGCCGCTGCGCGGGGCCCCAGCGCGAGGTGTCCGGCGGGGACAGCGGTGCCCGACCGCCGTCCAACTCGGGGTCGGGTTCCGGATCGTGAGGGGCCGGGACACCCGGCGCGGACACCGCCAGCGCCAATGGCCAGCCGGGGAGCGCGGCGGCGATCGTCCGCTCCTCCGGGGACAGGTCGTACTCCATACCGCAGTCCCAGGCGGCGATCGCGCACGCCACGAGGGCCACGTCCTCCGTGACCACCGTCCAGCGCGCCCCCTGCCCGTCCTGCCCGAGCACGAGGCCGTAGCCCTCCGCGTACGGCTCCAGACCGAGCGCGGCGCACGCCTCGGGGTAGTCGTCGCCGAGAACGCTCGGGAACTGCGCGGGGGTGAGCAGCACCGCGGTCAGCACGTACAGCGCGTCGTCGCTCTCGCTCGCCGCATCCGGCACGCCGGCCTCCTCTCCGTCCGGTTACCGCCCGGTTCGTTGGCGCACCCTAGCCAGGTGACGGGGGTGGCGTCGAGAGACCGGAGACACTTCCGAGTGACAAAGGGGCGGACGAGGGACGACACTCCGGGCGCCGGCGCGGGGCCGACCGCCGTCCACCGGGATGTCCGTTTCCGGTTCCGGGGCCCGGTACTCGTCCTTCCGTTTCCGGCCGTGCCCTCGGCAGACCGGAAGGGTGGTTGCCCGGGGGCCCGTCGTGGGTAAGGCTGGCACGGCATGACCACGAGAAGGGGGACCGGGCATGGCCCTGAGCAGTGAGCTGGACTGGCTCTTGGACGATCTGACACAGCGGGTGTCATCGGTACGGCACGCGCTGGTGCTCTCGAACGACGGATTGGTCACGGCGGCCGGCCAGGGGTTGGAGCGGAGCGAGGCCGAACACCTCGCCGCGGTCTCCTCCGGGCTGCACAGCCTGGCCAGGGGGACGGGAGAGCACTTCCACGTGGGCCGGGTGCGCCAGACGGTGATCGAGTTCGACGAGGGGATGTTGTTCGTGACGGCCGCCGGACACGGCAGTTGCCTGTGCGTGCTCACCACGGCGGACGCCGACATGGGGCAGGTCGCCTACGAGATGACCTTGTTGGTGAACCGGGTCGGCGAACACCTGGGCGTGGCCATGCGCAACGGCCACTGAACATCCGACGGGCGGCGCGTCCTTCGACCGACCACCGACCACTCGCTCGCCGACGGCGCCATCCGACCCGGCTCCACCAGGCATTTCCCCGAGTTTTCCACAGGCTCCGCGCACCGCGGCGACCACGGGTTACGGTCGTCGCTCACGGTGATCGAAGCGTTGCGGAGGGGGACCGCCATGTCCGTGGATCTGTCGTTGGAGCCGTTGTCGAGGCCGCTGTCGAAAGCGGTGCGGAGGGGGAGGCCCGAGGCTTCGGGGAAGGAGGCGACGGGCCGGAGCGCCTCGGTGGGCACCGTGGCGATGGGCGAGGCGCGTCGCGCGCTGGGGCTGAGGCCACGCGAGTTGGAACTGGCCGTCCACCTCGGAGAGGTGGCCACGGTGACATCGGAGCGGACAGGGCACCGTCGGGTGTCCGTGGCGGAGGTGGCGCGGCTCCGCGCCGAGGAGGGACATCCGGACACTCTGAGGGAGCGGCTGCGCCTGGTCGGCGCCCGAGAGGGTGCCGCGCTGCTGGGCGTCTCCCCGTCCCGCTTCGCCCGACTGGCCCGGGCGGGCTGTTTCGGTCCGGTGCGCTTCTCCCTCAACCGGTACCGGTCGGTGGTCTGGCACTACCGCGCGGCCGAGTTGCGGGACGTCGCCGAGCAGCAGCCGGAACTGCTCGGCGGCATCCTGCCCGAGGGGCTGCGGCGCCTGCCGGCCGAGGGCGAGGACTGGCGTCCGCGCCACTGGCGCAACCGCCGCATCGCCCACCTGCTGCGCGGGACGGACGACCCGTGGGCGGCTGCCGCCGCCCACGCCGCCGTGCTCGCCCCGAAGGTGGTGCGAGAGGCGGTGCCGGATCGGACCGAGCGGGCCCGACTGGAGGAACTCCGACCGGACCTGGCGCCGGTCCGGCCGGAGTCCCTCGCCGCCCGCGATGTCGTCCGGAGACTGCTCACGGCCGACGGCGAGGAGGAGATCCTCTGGCACCGAATGGGTCTGACCCTGGCGCTGAGCACGGCACGGTCGGCGCGCCCGCTGTCCCGACCGCCGGGTGGGGAGGCGTCAGCCGCCCGCCTTCCGGAAGAGCCCCTCCTGCATCACGGACACCAACAGCCGACCCCGCCGGTCGAAGATCTGCCCCCGGGCGAGCCCGCGAGCGCCGGTCGCGACGGGTGACTCCTGCTGGTAGAGGAACCACTCGTCGGCGCGGAAGGGGTTGTGGAACCACATCGCGTGGTCCAGCGAGGCCATGTCGAAGCCGCGCGGCCCCCACAGGGGCTCGATCGGCAGGCGCACCGTGTCCAGCAGCGTCATGTCGCTGGCGTAGGTGACGGCGCAGGTGTGGACGAGCGGATCGTCTCCCAGCGGGCCCACCGCGCGCATCCACACCGCGCTGCGCGGCTCCACGCCCTCCAGATCACGCGGCGTCCAGCGCAGCCGTTCCACGTACCGGATGTCGAACGGCTGGTGGTACGTCATGCGCTCCAGCGACTCGGGCAGCGCGCCCAGCCGGTCGCGGATCTCGTCGGTCAGCCTCGGCAGCGACTCGGGATCCGGTACCTCCGGCATCGGCACCTGGTGCTCGAAACCCTGCTCGTCCCGGTGGAAGGAGGCGGTCAGATTGAAGACCGTCCGGCCCTGTTGCACGGCCACCACGCGGCGGGTGGTGAAGGACCGCCCGTCGCGCACCCGCTCGACCATGTACACGATCGGCACGCCGGGTACTCCCGGACGCAGGAAGTACGCGTGCAACGAGTGCACCGGACGGTCCCCGTCGGTGGTGCGCCCGGCCGCGACCAGCGCCTGTCCGGCGACCTGGCCGCCGAAGACGCGCTGTAGGGGCTCGTCCGGACTGTGGCCCCGGAAGATGTTCTCCTCGATCCGTTCCAGATCCAGGAGGTCGACCAGGCGCTCGGTGGGAGTGTCGGGCTCGGTCATCGTCGGTGTTCCCCTCTCCTTTCCCGGACCGCCGTCACAACTGCCCGACGTCGACGACCTTGATCACCGCTCGACCCTCGGCGTCGGAGGCCGTGAGGTCCACCTCGGCGGAGATGCCCCAGTCGTGGTCGCCGGCGGGGTCGGCGAAGGTCTGTCGGACCTTCCACAGACCGTCCTCGGGGTGCTCCTCGATCCGCAGCAGCTTCGGCCCGCGGGCGTCGGGGCCGGTGCCCAGCTCGTCGTACTCATCCCAGTACGCGTCCATGGCCTCGGCCCAGGCGTCGGCGTCCCACCCGGACTCGGCGTCCAACTCGCCCAGTTCCTCGACCTTGTCCAGGGCGGCCAGCTCCACCCGCCGGAACATCGCGTTGCGCACCAGGACGCGGAAGGCACGGGCGTTGGCGGTGACGGGCTTGACCTGGTCGGCGCGCTCCTGGGCCTCCTCGGCCGTCTCGGTCTCGGGGTTGGCCAACTGCTCCCACTCGTCCAGCAGACTGGAGTCGACCTGGCGGACCATCTCACCGAGCCAGGCGACGATGTCCTGGAAGTCCTCGGACTTCAGGTCGTCCGGCACGGTGTGCTCCAGCGCCTTGTAGGCACTGGCCAGATAGCGCAGCACGATGCCCTCGGTGCGCGCCAACTCGTAGTGGGAGACGAACTCCCCGAAGGTCATGGCCCGTTCGTACATGTCACGGACGACGGACTTCGGGGACAGCGGATGGTCGCCGACCCAGGGGTGGCTCTTGCGGTAGACGCCGTAGGCGTGGAAGAGCAACTCCTCCAACGGCTTGGGGTAGCCGATGTCCGCCAGCCGCTCCATGCGCTCCTCGTACTCGACGCCGTCCGCCTTCATGCGTGCCACGGCCTCGCCCCTGGCCTTGTTCTGCTGGGCGGCGAGGATCGGCCGGGGATCGTCCAGGGTGGACTCCACGACGGAGACCATGTCCAGCGCGTACGAGGGCGATTCGGGGTCCAGCAGCTCGAAGGCGGCCAGCGCGAAGGTGGACAGCGGCTGGTTGAGCGCGAAGTCCTGCTGGAGGTCGACGGTCAACCGGATGGTGCGCCCCTCGGCGTCCGGGGTGTCGAGCTGCTCGACGATCCCCCCGTCCAGCAACGATCGGTAGATGGCGATCGCCCGCCGGATGTGGCGCAACTGGCTGCGCCGGTCCTCGTGGTTGTCCTCCAGCAGCTTGCGCATCGCCTGGAACGCGTCACCGGGGCGCGCGATGACGGACAGCAGCATCGCGTGGGTCACCTTGAAACGGGAGGTGAGCGGCTCCGGCTCGGAGGCGATCAGCTTCTCGAAGGTCTTCTCGCTCCAGTTGACGAAGCCCTCCGGAGCCTTCTTCCGGACCACCTTGCGGCGCTTCTTCGGATCGTCCCCGGCCTTGGCGAGGGCCTTCTCGTTCTCGATGACGTGCTCGGGGGCCTGGGCGACGACCAGCCCCGCCGTGTCGAAGCCCGCCCGCCCGGCACGGCCCGCGATCTGATGGAACTCCCGCGCGCGCAGCACCCGCACCCGGTTGCCGTCGTACTTGGTCAGCGCGGTGAACAGCACCGTGCGGATGGGCACGTTGACCCCCACCCCCAGCGTGTCGGTGCCGCAGATCACCTTGAGCAGACCCGCCTGCGCCAGCCTCTCCACCAGCCGCCGGTACTTCGGCAGCATCCCCGCGTGGTGCACTCCGATGCCGTGCCGGACGAAGCGCGAGAGGTTCCGCCCGAACTTGGTGGTGAAGCGGAAGTTGCCGATCAGCTTGGCGATCTCGTCCTTCTCCGCGCGCGAGCACATGTTGATGCTCATCAGCGCCTGGGCGCGCTCCACCGCCTGCGCCTGGGTGAAGTGCACGATGTACACCGGCGCCTGCCGGGTTTCGAGCAGTTCGGTCAGTGTCTCGGTCAGCGAGGTCGTGCGGTACTCGTAGCTCAGCGGCACCGGCCGGGTGGCGGAACGCACCACGGCGGTCGGACGCCCGGTGCGCCGGGTCAGGTCGCCCTCGAAGCGGCTCACGTCGCCGAGCGTCGCCGACATCAGGACGAACTGCGCCTGCGGCAGCTCCAGCAACGGGATCTGCCAGGCCCAACCACGATCCGGCTCGGCGTAGAAGTGGAACTCGTCCATCACGACCTGGCCGATGTCGGCGTCGGCGCCGTCCCGCAACGCGATGGAGGCGAGCACCTCGGCGGTGCAGCAGATGACGGGCGCGTCGGCGTTGACCGAGGCGTCGCCGGTGAGCATGCCGACGTTCTCGGTGCCGAAGAGCTTGCACAGGTCGAAGAACTTCTCCGACACCAGCGCCTTGATGGGCGCGGTGTAGAAGGTGACCTTGTCCTGGGCGAGTGCGGCGAAGTGGGCACCGGCCGCGACCAGGCTCTTCCCGGAGCCGGTCGGGGTGGACAGGATGACGTTCGCTCCGGAGACCACTTCGATCAGCGCCTCCTCCTGGGCGGGGTAGAGCGTGATGCCCCGGCCCTCGGCCCAGCGGGAGAAGGCGTCGTAGAGAGCGTCGGGATCGGCGGTACTCGGCATCTGATCGATAAGGGTCACGCCCTCCATACTGCCTGCCGGCGCCGCCTCGGGGGGAACCGGCCGACGATACGAAGATCACGGACGCTACGCTGTGTCGCCGGCAGGGCGGCGGAGCGAGAACGATGGGGTGGGGACGCACATGATGGGACCGGCGCATTCGCTGTCGGGGGCGGCGGCCTGGTTGGCGGTGGGCGCGGTGGCCGACGCCCTGGACCGGCCGATGCCCTGGCCGGTCCTGGTGGTCGGCGCCCTGATCTGCGCGGGCGCGGCCCTCGCGCCCGACCTGGACCACAAGTCGGCGACGATCTCCCGTGCCTTCGGGCCGCTCTCCAAGTGGCTGTGCGAGGTGATCGAGAAACTGTCGTGCGCGGTCTACAAGGCGACCCGCAAGCCCGGCGACCCCAGGCGTTCCGGTGGCCACCGCACCCTGACCCACACCTGGCTGTGGGCGGTGCTGATGGGGGCGGGCTTCTCCGCCCTCGCGGTGCTCGGCGGTCGCTGGGTGGTGCTGGGCATCCTCTTCGTCCACATGGTGCTGGCCGTCGAGGGCCTGCTGTGGCGGGCGGCGCGGGTCTCCAGCGACGTCCTGGTGTGGCTGCTCGGCGCCACCAGCGCCTGGATCCTGGCGGACATCCTGAACAAGCCCGGCAACGGAGCGGACTGGCTGTTCACCGGGCCGGGCCAGGAGTACCTCTGGCTGGGGCTGCCGATCGTGCTCGGCGCCCTGGTGCACAACGTCGGCGACGCCATCACCGTCTCCGGCTGCCCGATCCTGTGGCCGATCCCCGTGGGCAACAAGCGCTGGCACCCGGTGGGCCCGCCCAAGTCCATACGGTTCAAGGCGGGCAGTTGGGTCGAGCTGCGCGTCCTGATGCCCGCCTTCACCATCACGGGCGCGATGAGCGGAATGTGGGCCCTGGGCCTCATCGGCTGACCCCGCCGGCCGGGACGGGCCCGGCCGGCGGAAGTCCGTCCGGCACGGACTCAGCCGTGCCAGGACCGCCACAGCGCCGCGTAGGCGCCGCCCGCGGCGACCAGTTCGTCGTGTCCGCCCCACTCGCTGATCCGACCGTCCTCCACGACCGCGATCACGTCCGCGTCGTGCGCGGTGTGCAGCCGGTGCGCGATCGCCACCACCGTGCGCCCCTCCAGCACCCGAGCGAGCGAACGCTCCAGGTGCCGGGCGGCGCGCGGATCCAGCAGCGAGGTCGCCTCGTCCAACACCAGGGTGTGCGGGTCGGCCAGCACCAGTCGGGCCAGCGCGATCTGTTGGGCCTGGGCCGGAGTGACCGCCATACCGCCGGAGCCGACCTCGCTGTCCAGACCGTCCGCCAGGGCGCGCGCCCAGCCGTCGGCGTCCACCGCGGCGAGCGCGGCCCACAGGTCGTCGTCTCCGGCGTCCGGATTCGCCAGCAGGAGGTTGTCGCGGAGCGTGCCGACGAAGACGTGGTGCTCCTGGTTGACCAGCGCCACGTGCTCGCGCACCCGCTCCGCCGGCATCCGGGCCAGTTCCGCCCCGCCGAGTGTGACCTCGCCCGTCCGCGGCGCGTAGATCCCGGCCAACAGCCGTCCCAGCGTGGACTTCCCCGCGCCCGACGGTCCGACCAGCGCGACCCGGGCACCGGGAGGCACCGCCAAGGACACCTCGTGCAGCACGTCGTCGCCCTCGCGGTAACCAAAACGCACCGCGTCGGCCCGCACCTCGCGGCCCTCGGGAACCACCGTGTCATCGCCGGAACCGGGCTCGATCTCCCGCACCCCGACCAATCGGGCCAGGGAGACCTGGGCGACCTGGAGCTCGTCGTACCAGCGCAGGATCAGCCCGATCGGCTCGACCAACATCTGGGCGAGCAACGCGCCCGTGGTCAGCTCTCCCACGGAGAGCCATCCCCGCATCACGAAGACGCCGCCGAGCGTCAGCACCGAGCCCAGGATCAACACGTGGGTCGCGTTGACGACGGGGAAGAGAACGGTCCGCAACCACAGCGTGTACCGCTCCCAGGCGGTCCACTCCCCGATGCGGCGCTCGGACAGGGCCACGCGCCGCGCGCCCAGCCGGTGGGCCTCCACCGTCCGTCCGGCGTCCACGGTCTCGGTCAACGCCGCGGCGACGGCGGCGTACCCCGCCGCCTCGGAGCGGTAGGCCCCCGGCGCCCGGCGGTAGTACCAGCGACAGCCGACCAGCAGCACCGGCAGGGCGATCACGACGGCCAGGGCCAGTGGCGGTGCCGTGACGGTGAGCGCGCCCAGCAGCAGCCCCGCCCAGACGATCCCGACCGACAGTTGGGGCACCGCCTCGCGCACGGCGTTGGAGAGTCGGTCGACGTCGGTGGTGATCCGGGAGAGCAGATCCCCGGTCCCGGCCCGTTCCAGTACGCCCGGCGGCAGCCGTACCGAGCGGACCAGGAAGTCCTCGCGCAGATCCGCCAGCATCCACTCGCCGAGCATCGCGCCACGCAGCCGCACCTGCCGGACGAAGACGGTCTGGACGGCCAAGGCGACGGCGAACAGGGCGACGGTGCGCTCCACATGGATGTCGCGCGCTCCCGCGGCGAGGTCCTCCACCAGGTTCCCCAGCAGATGGGGGCCGACCATGGAGGCCACCACCGCGACGGCGTTCACCGACACCAGCAGCAGGAACGCCCGGCGGTGCCGTCGGAACAGTTCGCCGACGTAGGCGCGCACGGTCCGTGCCGAGCCGACCGGCAGGGTCGTGGCCGACTCGGACGCGGCCGGGTCGTACCGAGGGGGCGCGACGCCGATCATGCGGTCTCCTCCAGACGTTCGCGGCGCCGCGCTCCGGGCGCTCCGGGCGCGGCGGCGGTGCCGGCGGTGTCGGGAACACCAGGGGTGTCGGGGGTGTCCGAAGTGTCGGGGATGCCGGCGCGGGGGACGTCGGCGTCGGCCTCACGGGTGACCACCGCGCGGTACTCCGGCACGCGGGACAGCAGATCCCGATGGGTGCCGACGGCGATCACCGTGCCGCCCCGGACGAATGCCACCCGGTCGGCCCGGTCCAGCAGCAGCGGGCTGGAGGAGAACACCACCGTGGTGCGGTCCGTCCGGACGAGGCGCAACGCGTCGGCGACACGGGCCTCGGTGTGCGAGTCCACCGCACTGGTCGGCTCGTCCAGCACCAGCACCTCCGGGTCGGTGACCAGCGACCGGGCCAGCGCCAGCCGCTGCCGCTGGCCGCCCGACAGGGACCTGCCGCGCTCGGTGATCCGTGCCCGCATCGGATCCCCGCCCGTGTCGGCGCCGGACCGGGCCAGGGCGTCGAGCACGTCGCCGCACTGGGCCGCCTCCAGTGCCCGGCGGGGGGCGACCCGGCCGGACGACGGCACGTCGAACAACTCCCGCAGGGTGCCCGACAGCAGCACCGGGTCCTTGTCCTGCACCAGCACGGCGGTCCGGGCCACCTCCAGCGGCACCTCGTCCAGGGCGACACCGCCCAGCAGCACCGAGGGCGTCCCCTCCGAGGGGTCGCCGCCGTGCCCGCCCAGCCGTTCGGCGAGACGTCCGGCCGCGTCGGGATCGCCGCACACCACCGCGGTCAGACACCCGGCCGGAGCCGTCAGCCCGCTCGCCGGGTCGTACAGGTCACCGTGCGGCACCCTGCCGCCTCGGGCCCCCGCGGCGGGGCCGGCGCCCGTCTCCCGGCGCAGTGCCAGGACCCGAGCGGCCCGTTTGGCCGAGGGCCGGGAGAAGGAGTACGCCATGGCGAACTCCTGGAAGAGCCGCAGCGGGAAGAGCAGGAAGGTCACGGCGCCGTACACGGTCACCAGCTCGCCCACCGCGATCCGACCGTCCAGCGCCAGCCGTGTGCCCATCCAGACCACCGAGATCAGCAGCAGGCCCGGCAGCAGCACCTGTACGGCGTCGATCAGCGACCACATCCGCGCGGTGCGCACGGCGGCTCTCCGCACCCTCTGCGAGGCCCCGCGGTACCGGGCCAGGAAGAGTTCCTCACCGCCGATGCCGCGCAACACGCGCAGCCCGGCCACCGTGTCCGAGGCCAGCTCGGTGGCCCGTCCGGCCTCGGCGCGCTGCGCGTCCGCGCGTCGGGTCGCCGGGGGGAGCAGCGGCAGCACGGCCGCGATCAGGAGCACCACGCCGGCCACCACCACGGCGCCCAACACCGGTTCGTACACCACCAGGGCCACGCAGACCCCGACCGTGGTCAGCAGCGCCGCCCCGAAGCGGGAGACGCTCTCGACGAACCAGCCGATCTTCTCGATGTCGCCGGTGGAGACGGCCACGACCTCGCCGGCCGCCACCCGGCGGGTCAGGGCGGCCCCCAACGCGGCGGCCCGCCGGGCCAGAAGCTGCTGCATCCGGGCCGCCGCGGTGATCCAGTTGGTGATGGCGGCGCGGTGCAGCATGGTGTCACCGACCGTGACCGCCAGGCCCAGCACCAGCATCAGCCCGCCGGCCGACACGAGGCCCTCCCCGGAACCTTCGGCGGCGGCCTCCACGGCCACTCCGACGGCCAGGGGGAAGGAGGCGATCGCCGCCATCTGGAGTGTCCCCCAGGCCAGCGCCTTCAACTGGCCGCCGAGCTGGGAGCGCCACAGCCACAGAAGGAGGCGGAATCCGGACCGTACGTCGGGATCACCGGGATCGGGATGGGGAAGGTCGCGGATCTGCATGGGTGTTCCAGGCGGTCTCGGAAGGGGCGGGTGCGATCGTGCAAGGCTCTCCCTCCGGCGTGGGCGAGGGCAAAGGATTTTCCGTCCGGCCCCACTAGCCCGGGCCGCGCCCACCTCCCACGCTCCGGACGCCGAGGGACGGCACGAGGGAGGGCATGGGGGAGGGCACAGGGGAGACGGCACACCGGAGCGAGGGAGCGCGCGACGGCGCACGGTCGTCCACCGCACCACCGTCGGTGGACGACCGTAGGCTGGTGAACCGGTCACCGTCGTCCGATCCGACCGTCCGATCCGACCGTCGAAGGAGCGCATTGCACCACTACGAACCCGCCTGGACGCCGCCGCCCCGGGAGAAGGGCGCGCCGCAGCCGCCCGCCGAGCTCCGTCGCATCCTCCGGCTCTTCCGCCCCTACCGCGGCCGTCTCGCCGTCGTCGGGCTGCTCGTCGGCGCGTCCTCGCTGGTCTCGGTCGCCTCGCCCTTCCTGCTGCGCGAGATCCTCGACGTGGCGATCCCGCAGCAGCGCACCGGCCTGCTCTCCCTCCTCGCTCTCGGCATGATCGCCACGGCGGTGCTGACCAGTGTCTTCAACGTCCTCCAGACGCTGATCAGCACGACGGTCGGCCAGCGCGTCATGCACGACCTGCGCACCCGGGTCTACGCCAAGCTCCAGCGGATGTCCCTGGCGTTCTTCACCCGCACGCGCACCGGTGAGGTCCAGTCCCGCATCGCCAACGACATCGGCGGCATGCAGGCCACCGTGACCTCGACCGCGACCTCCCTGGTCTCCAACCTCACCAGCGTGGTGGCGACCGTCGTGGCCATGCTGGCGCTGGACTGGCGGCTCACGCTCGTCTCCCTGGCCCTGCTGCCGCTGTTCGTCTGGATCAGCCGGCGCGTCGGCCGGGAGCGCAAGAAGATCGCCACCCGGCGGCAGAAGCAGATGGCCGCGATGTCGGCGATGGTGACCGAGTCCCTGTCGGTCAGCGGCATCCTGCTGGGCCGCACCATGGGCCGCGCCGACTCCCTCACCCGCGCCTTCGCGGACGAGTCCGAGCGGCTGGTGGACCTGGAGATCCGCTCCAACATGGCCGGACGCTGGCGGATGTCGGTCATCGGCATCGTCATGGCGGCCATCCCCGCGCTGCTGTACTGGGCGGCGGGGCTGCTGCTCCAGGTCGGCGGCCCGGTCTTCTCCATCGGCACCCTGGTCGCCTTCGTCACCCTCCAGCAGGGTCTGCTGCGGCCCACCGTCTCGCTGCTGAACACCGGCGTGCAGGTGCAGACCTCCCTGGCCCTCTTCCAACGCATCTTCGAGTACCTGGACATGCCGGTGGACATCACCGAACCGGCCCGTCCGGTGCGGCTGGAGCGGGCACGCGGCGAGGTCCGTTTCGAGGACGTCACCTTCTCCTACGACCCGTCCGCCGACACCCCCACGCTCGACGGCATCGACCTGACCATCCCCGCGGGCGGCAGCCTCGCCGTCGTGGGCCCCACCGGCTCCGGGAAGAGCACGCTGAGCCACCTGGTGCCCCGGCTGTACGACGTCACCGGCGGCCGGGTCACCATCGACGGGATCGACGTGCGGGACCTGGACTTCGACTCCCTGGCCCGGACGGTGGGCGTGGTGTCGCAGGAGACCTACCTCTTCCACGCCTCCGTCGCCGACAACCTCCGGTTCGCCCGGCCCGACGCCACGGACGCCGAGATCGAGGCCGCGGCCCGCGCCGCCCAGATCCACGACCACATCGCCGCGCTCCCCGACGGGTACGACACCCTCGTCGGCGAGCGCGGCCACCGCTTCTCCGGCGGCGAGAAACAGCGCCTGGCCATCGCCCGGACCATCCTGCGCGACCCGCCCGTCCTCATCCTCGACGAGGCCACCAGCGCCCTGGACACCCGCACCGAGCAGGCCGTCCAGCGGGCCGTGGACGCCCTGTCGGCGGGCCGTACGACACTGACCATCGCCCACCGTCTCTCCACCATCCGCGACGCCGACGAGATCGTCGTCCTCGACGGCGGACGGATCGCCGAGCGGGGCACCCACCAGGAACTCCTGGCCCGGGGCGGACGCTACGCGGACCTGCTGCGGCGCGACATCGTCCTCCCCGGAACCGAGCGTGAACCCGAGCACGACCCCGAGCGTGAGCCCGGCTCCGCGGGCCCGGGGACGGTGGAGACCGCCCCGGCCTGACCCCCGCCCGACGCCCCGCCTCGGCACGGCCGCCGCAGCCGGTCACCGACCGGCCGTCGACCGGTCGCTGTCAGTGCCGTCGGGCAGACTCCGGTGCCATGGTCGAGATGGGAAACGACACCGCGGCCGACGCCCGGACGGTGATCGAACGGTACTGGGCCGCGGCGGAGCACCGGGACTGGAACACCTTCGGCGCCCTGCTCGCGCCCGACGTCGTCTACGAGATCCCCCAGACCCGCGAGCGCGTCCGCGGCCGGGAGGCGTACGTCCGTTTCAACGCGGAGTACCCCGGCGACTGGCGGGTGACCGTCGAACGGGTCGTGGCCGAGGAGCGCCGGGGGGTGAGCTGGACGAGTTTCACGGTGGACGGCAGGACCGAGACGGGGCTGTGCTTCTTCACCCTCGACGGCAGCGGCCTGATCGACACCGTCACCGACTTCTGGCCCGAACCGTACGAGCCGCCCGCCGGCCGTGAACACCTGGTGGAACGCTACTGAGGCGGGGCGCCGGGGAAGGCCGTCGGAGGCCGGCGGCCTTCCAGCCGACGCCTTGCCGAGCGTCGCCCGGTGGTGCCGCCTCGCCCGGAGGCGCGGTCACGACAGTCGCCCCGCCGCGCGCAGCTCGTCGAAGACCAGCCGGTCCACCGGCGGCACCCGGTCACGATCGGCGTACGCCAGCCAGGCGATCTCCTCGATCTCGCCGGCGGCGGCCAGTGTGCCGCTGTGGTCGCCCGTGTAGCAGGCCATCCGGACGGTGATCCCCGCCGTGTGTTCGTCGACCGGGGCCTCGTACGTGCCCAGGTGGGCGACCGTGTCGGGCGCGATGGCCACGGTCAGTTCCTCCTCGACCTCCCGCAGCAGGGTCTCGAGGTCGCTCTCCCCGTCGTGGCGCTTGCCGCCGGGGATGTAGAAGAGGGCCTTGCCGCGCGTACGGGCGCCCAGGATCCTGCCGGCGCGCAGGTGGACCCACGCCACCGTGTCGATGAGCCGCGCCCCGGGGCCGGCCACGGGGCCGCCCGTCACCGTACGATCCCGGCCGGTCCGGGGAAGCGCGTCTCGCGCTGGGGGGTGAACACGCAGAACTCGTTGCCCTCCGGGTCGGCCAGGATGTCCCACTCGAACCGCTCGTCGCGTCGCCGCACCAGGGTGGCGCCCAGCGCGAGCATCTCCTCGGTGTCGCCCCACACGTCGAAGTGCACCCGGTTCTTGCTCGTCTTCCGTTCGGGCACCGGATTGAACCAGATCACCGGACCGGCGTCCCGCGGGTGGTGGACGGCCACCGGCCACTCCGGGGGGCGAGGAGGCTGCCCCAACGTCCTGCGGCGTTCGTATCCCAGCGCGGCGCACCACCAGTCGGCGAGCGCCTGGTGGTCGTTGGCGTCCACGACGAGGTCCTTGAAGCGTGCGGGCATGTCTCCGAGCGTATAGCCGTTGGGAGCGGGGCGGGTTCCGGCCACGCCGGGGCGCCCACGATGGGGGGAGGTGGGGAATCATGGGGCCATGAGTTCCGTTCGGATCCTCGTCTTCACCCGGACCACCGGCTACCGGCACGACTCCATCCCGCACGGTGTCGACGCCTTCCGTGCCCTCGGCGACGAGCACGGTCTGACCGTCACCGCCACCGAGGACCCCGACGCACTCACCGCCGCGCTGACCGGGGACGACTGTCGCGCGGTGGTCTTCCTCTCCACCAGCGGTGACGTCCTCACCCCGGACGGCCGTGAGGCCCTGCGCTCGTACGTCACCGCGGGCGGGGCCTTCGTCGGCGTCCACGGCGCGAGCACCACCGAGTACGACTGGCCCTGGTACGGCGAACTGCTCGGCGCCCGCTTCGACCGGCACCCCGCGCTCCAGCCGGGCGTCGCGATCGTCGAGGACCGCGACCATCCGGCCACCGCGCACCTCGGCCCCATCTGGCCGTTCACCGACGAGTGGTACGACTTCCGCTCCAGTCCGCGTGGCCGGGTGCGGGTGCTGGTCTCGGCCGACGAGGCCAGCTACGAGGGCGGCGGGATGGGGGAGGACCACCCGCTGGTGTGGTGCCACGAGAACACCGGGGGCCGCACCTTCTACACCGCCCTCGGCCACACCTCCGAGTCCTACGCCGACCCCGTCTTCCGCCGCCATCTGCTGGGCGGGCTCGCCTGGGCGGCCCGACTTCCTCTGCCCGTCTGAGGCCGGCCACGGTCGGGCGGTCGGGAGCGCGGGGGCGGGGCGGCGACGTCCGGTCCCGGCGGGGAAGTTCGTCCCGTCCGCCGTGGAGGCGTACTCGCCGTCGGCGATGGGGAGGGATGACCGCCTCGGCCCGGTTCCGGGCCGATGGCAGGATGGGCTTATGGTCATGATTCACCTGATTCCAGGCGACATCACCGAGCAGTCCGTCGACGCGGTCGTGAACGCCGCCAACTCCTCCCTGCTGGGCGGCGGAGGCGTCGACGGGGCGATCCACCGCAAGGGCGGGCCGGAGATCCTCTCCGAGTGCCGGGCCCTGCGGGCCTCCCGGTACGGCAGGGGTCTGCCGACCGGCCAGGCGGTGGCCACCACGGCCGGTCGACTGCCCGCGCGCTGGGTGATCCACACGGTGGGGCCGGTCTGGTCGGCCACCGAGGACCGGTCCGGCCAACTGGCGTCCTGCTACCGCGAGTCGTTGCGCGTGGCGCGCGAACTGGGCGCCCGCACCGTCGCCTTCCCCGCCATCTCCACGGGCGTCTACGGGTGGCCGATCGACGACGGCGCGCGCATCGCGCTGAACACGGTGCGTGAGGAGACCGAGGGGGACGAGGAACTCGAGGAGGTCCGTTTCGTGCTGTTCGACCAGCGGGCCTACGACGCCTTCACCGCGGCGCTGTGACGGAGACGCCCGTGGTGTCGACCGCGATGTCGGGGCGGAGCACCTGAACGGTGTACATGCCGTCGCGGTCGTCCCAGCCGTCGCGGTCGTCGGCGGAGACGAGGACGCGACGCCACGCCGAGGCGGGATCGGGGAGCGCGGGGCTCTCGTTCTCGTCGGCGTCCTTGCCGGTGCCCCTGCCGGTGTCCTTGCCGGTGTCCCCCGGAGGATCGGCCAAGGCGAGCAGCACCAGGGGCAGGGCGGCGAGTGGGGTGACGATCCGCAGCACGGTGGCCCTACCTTTCAGGTCGTGGGTCTGAACTGGTCATTCGTAAGATCGGTGGACCCGGGGTCCCGGGTATGGCTGGCACGGTGGAGACCGCGAGATGGCTTAAGGAGCTTGGCCACCCAGGGCCCCGCGACGACT
>NZ_JODL01000024.1 GCF_000718985.1 Streptomyces megasporus
GTGACGATGTCGGGGACGATGCCGGCCTCCTCGAAGGAGAAGAAGGCGCCGGTGCGGCCACAGCCCATCTGGATGTCGTCCACGATCAGCAGCATGTCCCAGCGCCGGCACAGCTCGGCCAGGGCGCGCAGCCACTCGGGGCGGGCCACGTTGATGCCGCCCTCGCCCTGCACGGTCTCCACGATCACCGCGGCCGGTCGACCGAGCCCGGACCCGCGGTCGCCCAACAACCGCTCGAACCAGAGGAAGTCCTCGACCTTGCCGTCGAAGTAGTTGTCGAAGGGCATCGGGGTGCTGTGCACCAGAGGGATGCCGGCGCCGGCCCGCTTGAAGGCGTTGCCGGTGACCGCCAGCGCGCCCAGCGACATGCCGTGGAAGGCGTTGGTGAACGACACCACCGTCTCGCGGCCCTTGACCTTGCGGGCCAGCTTCAGGGCCGCCTCGACGGCGTTGGCCCCGGTCGGGCCGGTGAACATCACCTTGTGGTCCAGCCCGCGCGGCACCAGGACCAGGTCGCGGAAGGTCTCCAGGAAGGCCCGCTTGGCCGTGGTGGACATGTCCAGACCGTGGACGACGCCGTCGCGCTCCAGGTAGTCCAGGAGCGCGCGTTTGAGGACCGCGTTGTTGTGGCCGTAGTTCAGCGATCCGGCGCCCGCGAAGAAGTCCAGGTAGACGTGGCCGTCCTCGTCGTACATGCGGCTGCCCTGGGCCCGGTCGAAGACGGTGGGCCAGCCGCGGCAGTAGCTGCGCACCTCCGACTCCAGGGCTTCGAAGACGGACGTCTCGGCTGGGATGGTGGTCATGGCGTGTCCTCCTCGGTGGGGGAGATCCCCTCCCGGACGGGTGGATCGCTCGCGGCCGTGGCACGGATCAGGGAAGCGGACCGATCCGATACAGCACCTCCGGGTCGTGGACGTCGGGGAAGAGCCCGCCGTCGAACAGCACCTCACGCCTCAGCGTGGCGCCCTGCCGGCGGGCGAAGACGGTGAACAGCCGGTCGGAGGCGGTGTTCATCGGCGTCACGGTGGTCTCCAGGTGCCGCACTCCCCGGGGCCGCAGCCGGACGACCAGGTGGTCCAGCATGGCCCCGGCCAGCCCCTGCCCCCGCCGGCTCTCGTCCACGGCGATCTGCCAGACGACGAGCGTGTCGGGACGTTCGGGCCGGACGTAGCCGGTGGTGAAGGCGACCGGATCGCCGCCGGCGCCGCGCGCCACCACGGAGGTGGCGGCGAAATCCCGGAACCACAGCAGATAGCTGTAGGAGGAGTTCAGGTCGAGGGCCCGGGAATCACGGGCGATGCGCCAGACGGCGGCGCCGTCCTCCACCCCGGGCGGTTCCAACATGATGTCCGTCTGCGTGGCCACGGAATTCACCTCCGCCGCGCTCGATGAACCGGTGTCCCGGCTCTTGTGCCGGGGCCGCCGGGCCGACCTTCCGGGGACGGGGATCGCGGTGGGGATCCCCACGCCGAACGGTCGGCCGTACGGGCGGACGCGGTGCTCTTCCCGTACGCCCGTGACGTTCTCGAACGAAGGTACGTTCGCCCTTTTCGGGCGGCCACCGGAAGGGTTTTCCTCACCGGCGGCGAGAACGGGAGAAATCCCGGAAACCGCTCCCGCTCCGGCCCTCTCCGTCCTCCTCGGGGATTCACCCGGACGGCGGACCTCCCGGCGCCGGGAGGTCCGGCCCGACGGAGTTCCCGCCGCTCTCGGGGGTACCCGCCCGGACCGCCCCGCACGGAGAGGACGAACCCCTCATGTCCGACCAGCCCGACCAGCCCGACCGGCCGGAGAACGACACCACTCGGAAACAGGACCGGAAACAGGACCGGAAGCGGACGCCGGCGAGGCCGATGGAGGAGGACCCGGCGGTGGAGCGGGCCTTCACCGACGACACCACCGCCACGCCCCTCACCACCGAGGACGAGGACGACCGCGGCCCCCTGGCGCCGAGCTTCCGGGAACCGGACGAGTCCGCCGGCCGGGACGAGCGGGACGGCGAGGACGACCGGGACGACCGGGGCTCGTCACGCTGAACGGCCCAAGACGGCCTGAGAAGCGCCGAGTTCGACGGCCACGGAGCCGGGAACACGGAACGCGTACACCTGTTCCCGTCGACGATCGAGGAGAGCCGCATGGCCGTCACGTTCCGCAAGAGCATCCGGATTCTGCCCGGGGTCCGGCTGAACCTCGCCCGCCGCTCCTGGTCGGTCACCCTGGGCGGCGGCAGGGGACCGCGTCGCACGATCAGTTCCACCGGCCGCCGCACCACCTCCATGAACCTCCCCGGCCCCTTCGGCTACCGGCGCAGCAGGAGCCGCAAGCGGCGGTGACGGGCTCGCCCCCAGCCCCCGGCCCCGCCGGTCGCGCGGCACTCTCAGGCGCCGACGGGCACGCGCAGGACCTGCCCGGGGACGAGCAAATCGGGGTCGTGGAGCTGCGGATTGGCCCGCACGAGCCACTCGTACAACCCGGCGTTGCCGTAGTGGAACCTGGCGACGGCCGACAGGGTCTCGCCGCGCGCCACCGTGTGCTCGCGGTAGCCGACGTAGCCCGGCACGATCCGCGGCCCGTGGATCACGGGGACGCTCACCACGTTGATCTCGCTGCCGTCCCCGGGGCTGACCTCGAAGATCTGCACGACGAGCCGGTCCAGTCGGAACGCCGCGCCACCGAGGTCCACCCGGACCTGGAACTGGGTGTGCTCGCCGGTCCCGCCCCCGATGTCGAATGCCCCGCCCACCTCGTCGTGGCCGTCCCCGACGCGGTACCGCAGATCGGCCTCGAACCCGGCTCCGACGCCGGCCACCAGCAGCGGATCGCCGACCAGGTCGAAGGCCCGTGGCTGGTCGATGCGGTTGGTCACGGAAACCTCCCGGAGGGACGTGCACGCCTCCCCTCACCCTGGGAGGCCGGGGACCGGCGGTCAAACGCACCGCCCCGAAGCGGGTGAAAACCCGCCGAACGCCTCCGGTCAGGCCCGTCCGGGCGGCCGAGCCGGCGCGCCGGGCGCCGGGGGAGGAGACTCCAGACCGGGCAGCGCCTCCTGCGCCACCTCCCAGCCCGTCGTCCTCGGAGCGGACCGCACCGCGAGCTTCCCGCGGCACTCCGGCCCCAGACCCCACAACCTGGCCTGCCGGTCCCGCAGCGGCCGGCCGCACAGCCGGCACCGGACGGGCGGGCGCTCCCTCGCCGGGGGTTCGGGACTGTCGGGCAGGGGAGAGGGCTCGGCCATGGCCACCAGGATGCCGGCGCGCCGAACACCACGAGAAGGACACCGCGAGAGGAACACGGACGTCGGGACCGCCGACTCCGCGCGGAACGGCCGTCGGCCGCGCCCACCCCACGGCGCGGCCGACGGCCCGCGGACGGCCCGGGCGGGCGTCCGCTGTGACCCGTGGCGATCTCAGAGGTCGAAGTACAGCTCGAACTCGTGCGGGTGCGGACGGAGCTGGATCGGGGCGATCTCGTTGGTGCGCTTGTAGTCGATCCAGGTCTCGATCAGGTCCTCGGTGAAGACGCCGCCCGCCTGCAGGTACTCGTTGTCCTCCTCCAGGGCGTCGAGGACGGCCGGGAGCGAGGTCGGCACCTGCTGAACGTTCGCGTGCTCCTCCGGGGCCAGCTCGTAGAGGTCCTTGTCGATCGGCTCGGCCGGCTCGATCTTGTTCTTGATGCCGTCCAGGCCGGCCATCAGCAGCGCGGAGAAGGCCAGGTACGGGTTGGAGGACGGGTCCGGGGCGCGGAACTCGACGCGCTTGGCCTTCGGGTTCGAGCCGGTGATCGGGATGCGCATCGCGGCGGAGCGGTTGCGCTGCGAGTACACCAGGTTCACCGGGGCCTCGAAGCCGGGCACCAGGCGGTGGTAGGAGTTCACCGTCGGGTTGGTGAAGGCCAGCAGCGACGGGGCGTGCCGGAGGATGCCGCCGATGTAGTACCGGGCGGTGTCCGACAGGCCCGCGTAGCCCTGCTCGTCGTAGAACAGCGGCTCGCCGCCCTGCCACAGCGACTGGTGGACGTGCATGCCCGAACCGTTGTCACCGAAGATCGGCTTCGGCATGAAGGTCGCGGTCTTGCCGTTGCGCCAGGCGACGTTCTTGATGATGTACTTGAACAGCATCAGGTCGTCGGCGGCGGCCAGCAGCGTGTTGAACTTGTAGTTGATCTCCGCCTGACCGGCGGTGCCGACCTCGTGGTGCTGGCGCTCGACCCGCAGACCGGCCCGCTCCAGCTCCAGCGACATCTCGGCGCGCAGGTCGGCGAAGTGGTCGACCGGCGGGGCCGGGAAGTAGCCGCCCTTGTAGCGGACCTTGTAGCCGCGGTTGTGCTCCACCGCGCCGGTGTTCCAGGCGCCCGCCTCGGAGTCGATGTGGTAGAAGGACTGGTTCGCACCGGTCTCGAAGCGGACGCTGTCGAAGACGTAGAACTCGGCCTCGGGGCCGAAGTAGGCGGTGTCGGCGATGCCGGAGGAGGTGAGGTACGCCTCGGCCTTCTTCGCCACGTTGCGCGGGTCGCGGCTGTACTGCTCGCCGGTGATCGGGTCGTGGATGAAGAAGTTGATGTTGAGCGTCTTGTCGCGCCGGAACGGGTCCAGACGGGCGGTGGACAGGTCCGGCAGCAGCGCCATGTCGGACTCGTGGATCGCCTGGAAGCCGCGGATCGAGGAACCGTCAAAGGCCTGCATCTCGTCCGGCTCGAAGGACGAGGCCGGGATCGTGAAGTGCTGCATGACGCCCGGCAGGTCGCAGAAGCGGATGTCGACGAATTTGACGTCGTTGTCCGCGATGTATTTCTTTGCCTCGTCGGCGTTCTGGAACATCCAAGTCCTCCTAGTCCCGCCGCGAGGGGACGGGTGGCAGCTCGAGTGGCGGTCCGGTGCGGTGTCCCACCGCGCTCGACGATAGGTTTGCCGGATTTCTCGGCCATGACCCGTTCGTTTCGGCGATGTTAACCAGGCGGACGCGAGGGGGAGGCCCGGCGGCGGGACGGGCACGTCCTCGCGCGGTCCGCCAACCCACCCGGATACCCCGCGCGGGCGCGCGTTACCGTGGTCGAGTGGACAACAGGCAAGCAATCGGATCGTGGCTCTCCGGCCCCCGCGCGGCGGCCGAGCAGATGGGCGCGGACTTCGGTTACCGCGGTGAGCGGCTGGGCCTGCCCGAGGAGGGGCCCGGTTCGATCGCCCCGCCCGGCCGGAGGATCGCCGCGATCTGCGTCGACTGGGGTCTGTGCCTCCTGATCGCCTACGGCCTGCTCACGGGCGGTGACTTCCGCTCGGCCGGGAACTGGGCGCTGCTGGTCTTCGTGGTGCTCGGCGTCCTCACCGTCGGCACGGTGGGGTTCACCCCGGGCAAGCGGCTGATGGGCCTGCGCGTGGTCTCGGTGAACGGGGGCCGGCTCACCCTGCCCCGGGCGGTCCTGCGCACGCTTCTGCTGGCGCTCGCCGTCCCGGCCCCGGCCCGGAACCCCTCGGTTCCGGGCCGCACGCCGTTCGTCGTGTACGCCTCAGCGGCGCGTCGGTCCCTTCGGCATCCGCATGCCCTTGGGCATCGGACCCTTGGGGATCGGCAGGTTGTTCATCAGGTCGCCCAGGGCCCGCAGCCGGTCGTTGACCTCCGTGACCTCGTGGCCCTGGAGCACGCGGGGCAGCTTGAGCAGCTTGGTGCGGAGCTTCTTCAGCTCCGTCTGCCCTTCGCCGGTGCCCACGATCACCTCGTGGACCGGGGCGCTGCCGACGATGCGCGCCATGCGCTTCTTCTCGGACGCCATCAGGCCGCGCAGCCGGTTGGAGTTGCCCTCGCCGACGAGCACGATGCCCGCCTTGCCGACCGCCCGGTGGATGACGTCCTGCTGGCGGTTCACGGCCACCGCCGGGGTGACCGTCCAGCCGCGGCCGATGTTCTCCAGCACGGCCGCCGCGGCCCCCGGCTGGCCCTCCATCTGGCTGAAAGCCGCCCGCTCGGCACGGCGCCCGAAGATGATCGCCATCGCGAGGAAGGCCAGGAGGAAGCCCAGGATGCCCAGGTAGATCGGGTGACCGATCCAGAAGCCGATCGCGAGGAGAACACCGAAGGTGACGATGCCCACGCCCGCGATGACGAAGCCGACCTTCTTGTCGACGCGCCGGGTCATCTTGTAGGTCAGGGCGATCTGCTTGAGCCGCCCTGGGGAATTCTCGGTAGTTTCCTTCCTCGCCATACGGCGAAGTCTACGTCGCCCGCCGCGGCCGGGTCGCCGCGGCCTCCAGCACGGCCGCGGCCTCGCCGCGCGCCCGTGCCCGGCGGCGATCCTCCAGGACCGCCGCCCAGGCGTTGCGGCGTGCCGTCCGCTGCCCACCGGGCAGCAGCAGCCTTTCCAGTCTCTCCAGAACCCGCAGAGTCGTGTTCATCGAGGATTCCCTTGGGGTGACGGGCCTCGTGTGGCGTCCGATGTGAGCGATCCGCGCTCACATCGTCACCGTTCGGTGTTACCGAAGGATGACACAACGGTCAAAGGCATCGGAAAGATCCGGCCGCGGGAGAGTGAACGGATGGAGAGTCCACGTCAGGCCGCGGTGGCGCCCCGGCGCTCGATCGCCTGCTGGTACAGCCGGCCGGCGCGGTAGGAGGAACGGACCAGCGGGCCGGACATGACGCCGGCGAAGCCGATCTCCTCCGCCTCCTCCTTCAGCTCCACGAACTCCTGCGGCTTCACCCAGCGCTCCACCGGGTGGTGCCGGGGCGAGGGCCGCAGGTACTGGGTGATGGTGATCAGCTCGCAACCCGCCTCGTGGAGGTCGAGCAGGGCCTGGCTCACCTCCTCGCGGGTCTCGCCCATCCCCAGGATCAGGTTGGACTTGGTGACCAGACCGGCCTCGCGGGCCCGGGTGATCACCTCCAGGGAGCGCTCGTAGCGGAAGGCCGGGCGGATGCGCTTGAAGATCCGCGGGACCGTCTCGACGTTGTGCGCCAACACCTCGGGGCGCGAGGAGAAGACCTCGGCGAGCTGCTCGGGCACCGCGTTGAAGTCGGGGATCAGCAGCTCGACGCCCGTGCCGGGCACCGCGGCGTGGATCTGGCGGACGGTCTCGGCGTACAGCCAGGCGCCGCCGTCGGGCAGGTCGTCACGGGCGACGCCGGTGATCGTGGCGTACCGCAGCTCCATCTGCTTCACGGACTCGGCCACGCGGCGCGGCTCGTCGCGGTCGAGCTCGGCGGGCTTGCCGGTGTCGATCTGGCAGAAGTCGCAGCGCCGGGTGCACTGCTCGCCCCCGATGAGGAAGGTCGCCTCGCGGTCCTCCCAGCACTCGAAGATGTTGGGGCAGCCCGCCTCCTGGCAGACCGTGTGCAGTCCCTCGCGCTTGACCAGTGACTGCAGAGCGTTGTACTCGGGGCCCATTTTCGCCCGGGTCTTGATCCACTCGGGC
The DNA here is from genome assembly GCF_000718985.1 of Streptomyces megasporus. GTDB lineage: Bacteria > Actinomycetota > Actinomycetes > Streptomycetales > Streptomycetaceae > Streptomyces > Streptomyces megasporus. Next base: position 7,403 of record NZ_JODL01000024.1, read on the forward strand.
TTGCGCTCGATGGGGGTCTGGCTGTTCCGGACCTCCAGGCGCAGCAGCTTCCTACCGTCGGGTGCGACAGCGGACACGTCCGGCACTCCCCTTTTGTTGGTCATGGCCTTCGATTCCTCGGCACGCACAAGCGTACGCCTCCGCTTGTCCGGATCAGACGGCGCGGGGGAGCGGCTCCGCGGACTCCAGCACCGCGCGCAGGTGCTTCTCCATCACGGGCAGCACCTCCGCGACCGTCACCGTCCTGCCCAACTCCCGCGAGAGCGAGGTGACACCGGCGTCCCGGATGCCGCACGGCACGATGCGGTCGAACCAGGTGGTGTCCGAGTCGCAGGTGAGGGCGAAGCCGTGCATGGTGACGCCCTTGGCGACGCGGATGCCGATGGCGCCGAGCTTGCGGTCCTCGCCGCGCAGACCGGCGTTGGAGGGGGCGTACTCCGGGCCCCTCAGCCGCGGGTCGTACTCCTCGTCCTCGTCCTCCGGCGAGGAGGGGGCCCGGCCGTGGAGTCCGGGGGCCAGGTCCAGGTCCAGCGCGCCCAGGTCGGGCCGCTCCACCGGGTCCCCCAGCACCCACACCCCGCTGCGGCCCTCGATCCGGGTCGTCTCCAGGCCGAACTCGGCGCAGGTGCGGATCATGGCCTCCTCCAGCCGCCGCACGTGGGCGATGACGTCCACCGGTTGCGGCAGCTTGAGGATCGGGTAGCCGACGAGCTGGCCGGGACCGTGCCAGGTGATCTTGCCGCCGCGGTCCACGTCCACCACGGGCGTGCCGTCCAGCGGACGCTCGCTGTCCTCGGTGCGGCGTCCGGCGGTGTAGACCGGCCGGTGCTCCAGCAGCAGACAGGTGTCGGGGATCTCGTCGGCCAGACGAGCCGCGTGGACCTCGCGCTGCCTCCGCCACGCCTCCAGATACTCCACGGCGTCGTCGCCGAAGCCCAGATGCACAAAGCGCAGCTCGCTCACGCGGCCCCTCCTCGGGTCGGCGCGGGTCTCTCCCACGTCCCGGCAGCCACTGTACGGCGCGGTGGGGCGGGAGCGACGGACGGCCGGGTTCCGCTTCCGCCTCACACGTACGGATGAAACCTGGGCGCAGACCCGCGGAGGAGCCGTCCGGCCCGCTACATTCGCGCCGTTCCGGCAGGGCGCCCCGGCGTCTGTCGTAGGGAAAGCCGTGAGGCAGGAGACCGCAAAGCCGATGTCGACGGAACGACCTGGGAAGGCTTCCCAGCGCACCCCCAACCGCCAGCTCGCAGCCCTCATCGCCGAGGCCGGGTTCTCCAACGCCGGTCTCGCCCGACGGGTCGACCAACTCGGGTTGGAGCACGGGCTGGACCTCCGCTACGACAAGACCTCGGTGACGCGCTGGCTGCGCGGCCAGCAGCCGCGCGGCACGACCCCCGCGCTGATCGCCGAGGTCTTCACCCGTCGCCTGGGCCGCAGATTCACCGCCCAGGACCTGGGGCTGGACGCCTGCGCCCCGGTGTACGCCGGGCTGGAGTTCGCGGCCACCCCCGGCGAGGCGGTGGACATCGTCGGCGGGCTGTGGCGCAAGGACACCGGCAGCCACGCCGAACTGCGGAAGATCGCCTTCACCCCCGCCGGGCTGGTCGTGCCCAGCCGGGACTGGCTGATCGGCCGCCCCGACGAGCGCGTCGCGCGCGGCGAGCCCGCGCCGGATACCCCGCGGGTGCCCCCACAGGGCCGGGGGCCCGCCGCCGTGCCGCCGCCCCGCTCGGGTCGGACGGCCCGAGCCGAGCGGGTCGAGCGCGGCCCCGGCCAGAGGGTGACCGCCGGGGACGTCGCCGCGCTGCGTTCGGTCGGCGAACTGTTCCGCACGCTCGACCACGCCTACGGCGGCGGGCACGCCCGGCAGGCGCTGGTGCGCTACCTGGAGCACGAGGCCGAGCCGATGCTGCGCGGGACGTACGGGGAGCAGACCGGGCGCCGGCTGTTCGCGGCGGTGGCCGACCTGACCCGCCTGGCGGGATGGACGGCGTACGACATCGCGGCGCACGGGCTGGCGCAGCGCTACTTCGTCCAGGCGCTGCGGCTGTCCCAGGCCGCGGGCGACCGGGCGTACGGCAGCTACGTCCTGGCGACGATGAGCCGGCAGGCGGTGTACCTGGGGCACGGCCGGGAGGCGGTGCAACTGGCTCGGGTCGCCCAGCAGGGCGTGGGCTCCACGGTGCCCCCGGTCGTCCAGGCGCTGCTCCACGCGGTGGAGGCGCGCGGACACGGCGTGCTGGGGGAGGTGCGGGCCTGCACGGCGTCGCTGGCCCGCGCCGAGAGGGCGCTGGAGCAGGCGAGGCCGGGCGACGAGGCGCCGCACTGGGCGCGGTTCTTCGACGAGGCGCAGCTCGCCGACGAGTTCGGCCACTGCCACCGGGACCTCCAGCAGTACCGTTCGGCGGCCCAGCACGCGGAGCGCTCCCTGCAACTGCGGGGCGCGGGCTACGTCCGCAGCCGGCTGTTCTGCAGGGTGGTGCTGGCCACGGCCCGGCTGGGGCTGGGCGACGTGGAGCAGGCGTGCGCCCTGGCCGCGGAGGCGGCGCAGCAGGCGGCGGAGATGCGGTCGGTGCGGGCGCACGAGTACGTCAAGGACTTCGAGCGCCGGCTGGAGCCCTACCGGGACGCGATGCCGGTGCGCGCCTACCGGGAGCGTGTGGCCGCCCTGAGCTGACCGCGTCCGACCGCGCCGCCGCGCGGGGTCACGCGGGGTCAGGCGGGGTCAGGCGACGGCGGGCAGCGCGCGGCCCTCGTCCTCCGGGAACGGGCTGATGCCGAAGTCGCGGCGGATCGCGTCCGCGGCGCGACGGGCCGAGCGCAGGGCGCCGGGCGGTCCGGAGGTGTCGCGGTGGTCGCCGCAGACGTACAGGCCGTCCAGGACGCGCACGGGACGCCACGGATCGTGCGGGGCGGGCATCGCGGGGACGGCTCGCGCGTCGTGGTGGGCGCCCAGCAGCCCCCAACGTCGGGTGGGGACCCCGTACAACACGGCGAGCTGGGCACGGGCCGCCCGGTCCAGCTCGCCGACCGGTTCGGCCGCGGCGGCACCGAGCACCACCGAGGTGACCAGCGTGCCGCCCGGTCGGGCACGCGAGGGATCGACGGCACTGGTGACCATGGTGTAGGCCACCGGACCGCGTCGGTCGGCGTCGATCAGCAGGTGGGGCAGCGGTTGGGGGTCGGTCGCCGGGGTCCGTCCGTCCACCGCGTGGTGCAGCACGGTGACCGGGTGGAAGTCCGGCACCCGCAGGCCCGGCAGCAGCTCCGCGGCGTCGTGCGCGCCGGTGGCGATGAGCACCGCGCGGCAGCGGACCGTTCCGTGGTCGCGCGTCACCACGGCGTTCGTGGCCACCGAGACCGCGCGCACCCCGGTGCGGACGGTGCCCGGCGGCAGGCTCGCGGCCAGCAGTTCGGGCACCGTCGCCGCGCCGCCCGCCGGCAGGCACAGGCCGCCGCGGGCGAAGCCGCGCAGCACCAGGTCGCCGACCCGGCTGGAGGTCGTCAGGCCCGGATCGCACAGGAGCGCGCCGAGCAGGGGCCGCAGCAGGCCCTCGACCGTGCGGGACGGGACGCCGCGGGCGCTCAGGGCCTGGGCGACGGACAGCTCGGGCCGGGCCCGCAGCCGTTCCACGGGGGTCGCGGCGAGCCGGGCGAGCTGCGCGCGCAGCCGCGCCAGGTCCAGGGTGTCGCTCAGGGGACGCCGGGCACCGGCCAGGGCGCTCGCCGCGGCACGGGCGCCCGTTCCCGCGCCCGCCCTTCCGCCCCGAATGTTCCGCGGCGCGCGGGGTGGCCCGATCCGCAGCCCGCGGTCGCCGCTGTGGATCAGCACCCCGGAGGTGAAGGGACGCAGGGAGAGCCGCTCCAGGCCGGGGCAGCGGCCCGCCTCGGGCCAGTCGGAGAGGAGCGGCCGGCCGCCCCGGTCCAGCCGGTAGCCGTCCACCTCCTCGGTGGCCATCCGGCCGCCGACCGCCTCGGCCGCCTCCAGGACGGTGACCCGCAGCCCGACGGCGGTCAGGTGGTGCGCGGCGGCCAGCCCCGCCAGGCCCGCTCCGATGACGGCGACGTCGGCGGTGTCCCGGCCGGGACTCGGACGGAGTGCGCTGCCGAGCATGGGCCCTCCCCATGGTTGACGCGTCGGCGCGAGGTGCGCGTCCGGGAGGTTCCTGCCCGCCGAGGGCGCCTTCGATTCGCGCACCGGTTCGACAGTAGGGGGCCTTGAGAGCGCCGGCAGCGCGCATGGACCGGGCGTGGTCGCACAACGGGCGCACAGGGAGGCGCGTGGGGCGCGTGGCGGTTGTGCACGGGCGTGTGCCGGGCGTACGCGCCGCCCGCCGGATGTGGCGCGGGCCGGATGCGGCGCGGGGCCGGGATCAGCGCAGGGCCGCCCGGATGGCGTCCTCGATACCGGGGAAGGCGAACGTGAACCCGGACTCCAGCAGCCGCCGCGGCAGCACCCGTTGACTGCCGAGCACGTCCACGGAGAACTCGCCGAGCACCGTTCGCAGCACGGGCGCGGGCACCGTGAGGAGCGCCGGGCGGTGCAGCACCCGCCCCATCGCGGCGGCCACCTCGCGCTGGGTGACCGGCTCGGGCGCGGTGAGGTTGACGGGCCCGGACAACTCCTCGGTCTCCAACAGGTGCCGCAGCGCGGCGATGTGGTCGTGCAGCGCGATGTGGCTCCAGTACTGGCGACCGCTGCCCAGCCGCCCGCCGAGCCCGGCCTTGAAGACGGGGAACAGCCGCCCCCACGCGCCGCCGTGCCGGGCCACCACCAGACCGGTGCGGGCGTACACCGTCCGGATTCCCGCCTCCTCGGCCGCCGCGGCGGCCTCCTCCCACTCCTGGCAGACGTCCGCGAGGAAACCGTCGCCGGGCGGGGCGCTCTCGTCCACGGCACGGTCGCCGGTGTCGCCGTAGTACCCGACGGCGGTGCCGACCACCAGCGTCCGCGGCCGGGTGTCGAGCGACGCGACGGCCTCGGCGATCGCCGCCGTGCCCAGGACCCGGCTGTCGCGGATCGTCCGCTTGTACTCCCGCGTCCACCGTCTGTCCCCGACGCCCGCGCCCGCCAGGTGCACCACGGCCTCGCAGCCGACGAGCCCGGCGGTGTCCACGTACTGCCGTACCGGATCCCACTCCACCTCGTCGCCGGCGCGGGCCGGACGGCGTACCAGGCGTACGACGTCGTGGCCGTACGCGCGCAGGGAGGTGACGAGGGCCCGGCCGATGAGACCGGACGAACCGGTGACAGCGATGCGCATGGGGCCATCCTGATGGACGCCGCGCCCGATGGCGAGGCACAGTGACCGCATGTCAGCACAGCCCGTCATACGAGCCGCCACGGTCGACGACGGAGCGGCCCTGGGGGAGCTCGACCGGCGCGTCTGGTCGCCGCTGCACGCGGTGACCCCCCGACCCCGGCCGCCCTACGACCCGTTCTTCGACTCCACCCACCGTCCCTGGCAGTTCCTCGTCGCCGAACTGGACGGAGAGCTCGTGGGCTACGTCCGACTGGTGCGGCCCACCCCGCTCGCCTGCAACGCCCACGTCCGCCAGATCCAGGGACTCGCGGTGGACGACCGGGCGCGCGGCAGGGGAGTGGGCCGGGCGCTGCTGCGGGCGGCGATGGACGAGGCGCGACGGCAGGGAGCCTCCCGGATCACCCTGCGGGTACTGGGCCGCAACGCGCCCGCGCGGGCCCTCTACGCCTCGGAGGGCTTCGCGGTGGAGGGCGTGCTGCCCGGGGAGTTCCTGCTGGAGGACGGTTACGCGGACGACGTCCTGATGGGGCGCTCCCTGACGCCCCTCACCCCTCCGGCTCCCTGACCCGCCGCGCGGCGGCCCGGTGGGAACCCCGCCCGGGGCCGGCCGGGAAACCCGTCCGGCCGTCCGGAAACCCGCCGGAAAACCCGACAGAGGATGTCGGGTATCGCCGGCAGCGTGCCCGTCGTACCGATCCGAAGGAGGAGCACGCACGTGAGCACAGCACCGGCGGGAACGGACCTGACGGGCAGGGTGGCCCTGGTGGCGGGGGCGACGCGGGGCGCGGGCCGGGCGATCGCCGTGGAACTGGGGCGGGCGGGCGCGACGGTGTACGTCACCGGCCGCACCACCCGGGAGAGCGTCAGCGAGGTGAACCGCCCGACCGAGACCATCGAGGAGACCGCCGAACTGGTCACGGCGGCCGGGGGCACCGGCGTCGCCGTGCCGACCGACCACCTCGAACCGGAGCGGGTACGCGCCCTGGTGGAGCGGATCGACCGCGACCACGGCCGGCTCGACGTCCTGGTCAACGACGTTTGGGGCGGCGACCACCTGCTCGACTTCGACACCAAGGTGTGGGAGGTGGAGCTGGAGAAGGGGCTGCGGATGCTGCGCCTCGGTGTCGAGACCCACCTCGTCACCAGCCACTTCGCGCTGCCCCTGCTGATCCGGCGGCCGGGCGGCCTGGTGGTGGAGGTCACCGACGGCACCGCCGAGTACAACGGTCCCCGGTACCGCGGCAACCTCTTCTTCGACCTGACCAAGAACGCCCCGATCCGGATGGCCTTCGGCCTCGCCGAGGAACTGCGGGAGCACGGCTGCTCGGCGGTCTGTGTCTCGCCGGGCTTCCTGCGGTCGGAGGAGATGCTCGACCACTTCGGGGTGACCGAGGAGAACTGGCGCGACGCCGTCGCCAAGGAGCCGCACTTCGCCATCGCCGAGTCGCCCGTCTACATCGGTCGGGCGGTCGCGGCGCTGGCCCGCGACCCCGAACGGGCGCGCTGGAACGGGCAGTCGCTCTCCAGCGGGCAACTCGCACACGAGTACGGCTTCACGGACGCGGACGGTTCGCGGCCCGACGGCTGGCGCTACTTCATCGAGGTCGTCCACGGCGGCAAGCGGGCGAGCGTCGAGGAGTACCGCTAGGGCCGGTGGGCCCGCCGGGTCACCGGTAGAGAGCTGCCGTGCGCTCGGCCGCCTCCGCCATGCGCTCCCGCAGCTCCGGCGGGCCCAGCACCTCGCACTCCGGGCCGAGGGAGAGCAGTTGGGTGTAGGCGACGTCCCACGACTCCACGGGCAGGGTGACGGTGGTCCGCCCCTGCCCGTCGGTCTCCCCCCGCGCCAGCGCCTCCTCGGCCGCCGCCCGGTCGGTGACGTACCGCAGCGCGCGCGTCCCGGCCTCCGTCAGCCGCAGTACCACGCTCTCCCGCAGGATCGAGCGGGCGAAGGCGGCGGAGCGCTCTTCCCAGAAACCGGGCAGGTCGAAGCCCTCGTCCCGCGTGAAGCCCTGGTCGAGGGGGACGACCGAGACGAAGCGGTCCACCCGGTAGACGCGGTGGTCGTCCCCCGCGCGGGCCACGAGGTACCAGACGCCCGCCTTGAGGACCAGGCCGTACGGCTCCAGCGTCCGCTCCACCTCGCCGTCCCGGCGGCGGTAGCGCACGGCCAGGCACCGGTCGTCCCACACGGCGTCGGCGATCGCCGGCAGTTCCTCCGGGGTCGTGGGCGGCTGCCACCAGCCGGGGGCGTCCAGGTGGAAGCGCTGTGCCGCGCTGTGCGGGGCGTCGGCCAGCTCGGGCGTGAGCGCCGCCGCCACCTTCAGCCGGGCCGCCGACGCCGCGTCCTCCAATCCCATGTCGCGCAGCGCGGCCGGCACCCCGGACAGGAACAGCGCCTCCGCCTCGTCGCGTCCGAGCCCCGTCAACCGGGTGCGGTAGCCGCCGACCAGCCGGTACCCGCCGGTCCGGCCGCGGTCCGCGTAGACGGGGATGCCGGCCTCCGACAGGGCCAGCACGTCACGGGCCACCGTCCGCTCGGAGACCTCCAACCGCTCCGCCAGCTCGGCGGCGGTCATCGACCGCCGGTTCTGGAGCAGGAGCACCATCTTGATCAGCCGCGCGGCGCGCATGGGAGCGTCCTCCTGGTTGACCGGACGATGTGAGGGAACTCACATCCCGGTAGGGGTGCACGGTGTCGGGCGCTGTTACCGTGCTGTCCATTTGCAAGAAAGCAAGTCAAGGACTGTTGCATATGGCCACTCAACCCCGCGCCCGCGAACAGTGGGGGACCCGTGCGGGTTTCCTGATGGCGGCGATCGGTTCAGCCATCGGGCTCGGCAACATCTGGCGCTTCCCATCCGAAGCGTACAAAAACGGTGGCGGAGCGTTTCTGCTGCCGTATCTGATCGCCTTGCTGACGGCGGGGCTCCCGCTGCTGATCCTCGAATACACCATCGGCCGCCGGTACCGTAAATCGCCGCCGGCCGCCTACCGCCGGATGTCCGGCCCGGCGCAGGTGATCGGCTGGTGGCAGGTGGCGATCTGCTTCGTCATCGCCACCTACTACGCCGTGATCCTGGCCTGGGCCGTCCGGTACGTGGGGTTCTCCGTCGGTGAACAGTGGGGGGACGATCCGGACGCCTTCTTCTTCGGCGACTTCCTGCGCGCCGCCGAGCAGCCGGGCTGGATCTCCTCCTACGTCGGCGGGGTCTTCTGGCCGCTGGTGCTCATCTGGATCGCCGTGCTGGCGATCCTGGCCCTCGGTGTGCGGCGCGGCATCGAGGTGGCGAACAAGATCTTCATCCCGCTGCTCGTGGTGTTCTTCGCCGCCCTGGTGATCCGGGCGGTCACCCTGGAGGGCGCCGCCACCGGTCTGAACGCCCTGTTCACGCCCGACTGGGGCGCCCTGACCCAGGGCAGTGTCTGGGTCGCGGCCTACGGGCAGATCTTCTTCTCCCTCTCGATCGGCTTCGGCATCATGATCACGTACGCGTCGTACCTGCGGCGCCGCGCCGATCTCACCGGCTCCGCGCTGGTGGCCGGTTTCGCCAACAGCTCCTTCGAGATCCTGGCGGGCATCGGCGTCTTCGCCACGCTCGGCTTCCTCTCGGTGAGCAGCGGAACCCCGGTGGAGGAGACCGTCACCAGCGGTATCGGGCTGGCCTTCGTGGCCTTCCCGGCGGTCATCTCCAGCATGCCGCTGGGCGGCCTGTTCGGAGTGCTGTTCTTCGGCTCCCTGGTGATCGCCGGTCTGACCTCGCTCATCAGCATCGTGGAGGTGGTGGTCGCCGCGGTGCAGGACCGTACCGGCATCGGGCGCGTCCCGGTGGTGCTCGGGGTCGGCGGGCTGGTGGCCCTGGTCTCCATCCTGGTCTACCCGACCGACGGCGGACTGTACCTGCTGGACGCCGCCGACCACTTCATCAACCAGTACGGCATCGCGCTGGCGGCCCTGGTCGCCCTGATCGTCGTGGTGTGGGTGCTGCGCAAGCTGCCCGTGCTCCAGAAGGACGCGGACGCCACCTCGGCGATCCGGCTGGGCGCGTGGTGGCGGGTGGCCCTCGGTGTGGTCACCCCGCTGGTGCTGGGCTGGATGATGATCGACAGTCTGCGCACGGAGTTCGACGAGAACTACGCGGGCTACTCGACCGGGTTCGTGTTCTGGGCGGGATGGGCGGTGGCCCTGGGCGCACTGGCCTTCGGTGTGCTGGCCTCCCTGATCCCCTGGAAGCGCGACGCGGAGCTGGTCGGCGTGGAACCCGAGGCGGCGCCCGACGCACCGGTTGAAGGGAAGCACTGATGTCCACGAGTGCCATCGTGATGATGATCATTTCCATCGTCGTCGTGTGGGGCGGCATGGTCGCGGCGATCCTCAAGCTCCGCGGCCACCCCGACCCCGACGTGCCGGAGTCCGGCCCCGTGGCGGGGGAGGGCCACTGACACCACCGATCGGTCGCTGACGCGCCGCCGGCCGGAACCGCCGGGTGCGCCCACCTGTGAACCCTGTGAACGAGGTGGGCACACCCGGCGGTGTCGTCGGAGCGGGACTCAGAGCAGCCCGTAGCGCTCCGCCGCCTCACGCACCGTCTCCCGCTTGACCTCGCCGCGCCGGGCCAGTCGGTCCAGCGCCGCGACCGTGATCGCCTCGGCGTCCACGCCGAAGTGGCGACGGGCGGCCTCACGGGTGTCCGACAGGCCGAAGCCGTCGGTGCCCAGCGAGAACCAGTCCTGCTCGACCCACTGGCTGATCTGGTCCGGGACGGCCCGCATCCAGTCGCTCACGGCGAGGACCGGGCCGGGCGCGCCGTGCAGGGCGCGGGTGACGTACGGGGTCCGGTCCTCGCCCCTGAGCTGCGCCGCGTCGCAGGACAGGGCATCGCGGCGCAGCTCGCTCCAGGAGGTGGCGGACCACACGTCGGCGATCACGCCCCACTCGTCGGCGAGCCTGCGCTGGGCGTCCAGCGCCCAGTGGATCGCCGTTCCGGAGGCCAGCAGTTGGACGCGCGGGGCGTCGCCGTCGGGCGAGGAGGCGGGCGCGGTGCCCTCGCGGAAGCGGTACAGCCCCCGCACGATGCCCTCCTCGACGCCCTCGGGCATCGGCGGCTGGACCTTCGGCTCGTTGTAGACGGTCAGGTAGTAGAAGACGTCCTCGTGCTCGGCCGGGTCCGGGCCGTACATCCGCCGCAGACCGTCCCGCACGATCACGGCCACCTCGTACGCGAAGGCCGGGTCGTACGCGAGCGCCGCCGGGTTGGTGGAGGCGATCAGCGGGGAGTGGCCGTCGGCGTGCTGGAGACCCTCGCCGGTCATGGTGGTGCGGCCCGCGGTGGCGCCGATGAGGAAGCCGCGGCCGAGCTGGTCGGCGAGCGCCCACATCTGGTCGGCCGTCCGCTGCCAGCCGAACATCGAGTAGAAGATGTAGAACGGGATCATCGGCTCGCCGTGCGTGGCGTACGCGGTGGCGGCGGCCGTGAACTCGGCCATCGAACCGGCCTCGGTGATCCCCTCGTTGAGGATCTGACCGTCGACGGCCTCCTTGTAGTACAGGAGTTGGTCGCGGTCCACGGGGTCGTAGGTCTGGCCGACGGGCGAGTAGATCCCGGCCGTCGGGAACAGCGACTCCATGCCGAAGGTGCGCGCCTCGTCCGGGACGATCGGCACCCAGCGCGGGCCCGTCCCCTTCTCCCGCAGCAGGTCCTTCACCAGCCGGACGAACGCCATCGTGGTGGCGATCTCCTGCTTGCCGGACCCCTTGGCCAGGGCCTGGAACGGCCTCTCGGAGGGCGCGGGCAGCCCGACCGCGTGGAACCGGCGCTCCGGAGCCGGGCCGCCCAGCGCGGCGCGGCGCTCCTTCAGGTACCGCACCTCGGGGGAGTCGGGGCCGGGGTGGGCGTAGGGCACCAGCTCCTCGCCCAGGGCGCTGTCGGGGATGGGGAGTTCCAGCCGGTCGCGCATCGCGCGGAACTCCTGACCGGTCAGCTTCTTCATCTGGTGGTTGGCGTTGCGCGACTCGAAGCCCGGACCGAGGGTGTGGCCCTTGACGGTCTGGACGAGGATCACGGTCGGGGCGCCGGAGTGCTCCACGGCCGCGCGGTAGGCGGCGTACACCTTGCGCGGCTCGTGGCCCGCCCGCGAGGAGCCGAAGCACTCGACGATCCGCTCGTCGGTCAGCGACTCGGCCATCCTCCGCAGCGCCGGGTCGGCGCCGAAGAAGTGCTCGCGGACGTAGCCGGCGTCACGGGTGGCGTACGTCTGGAACTGCGCGTCGGGGACCTCGCGCAGCCGCCGCAGCAGCGCGCCCTCGGTGTCCCTGCCCAGCAGGTCGTCCCAGGCGGTGCCCCACAGGGACTTGACCACGTTCCAACCGGCCGCGCGGAACCGGGCCTCCAGCTCCTGCACGATCTTGAAGTTGGCGCGGACCGGGCCGTCCAGCCGCTGGAGGTTGCAGTTGACGACGAAGGTCAGGTTGTCCAGGCCCTCGCGTCCGGCCAGCGACAGCGCGGCGGTCGACTCCGGCTCGTCCATCTCGCCGTCGCCGAGGAACGCCCACACCCGGCTGCCCGAGGTGTCCTTGACGCCGCGGTGGTGGAGGTAGCGGTTGAAGCGGGCCTGGTGGATCGCGGCGAGCGGGCCCAGCCCCATGGAGACGGTCGGGAACTCCCACAGCCAGGGCAGCCGGCGCGGGTGCGGATAGGAGGGCAGACCGTTGCCGTCCACCTCCTGCCGGAAGTTGTCCAGGTGCTCCTCGGTCAGCCGCCCCTCCAGGAAGGCGCGGGCGTAGATGCCGGGGGAGGCGTGGCCCTGGATGTAGAGCTGGTCGCCGGAGCCGGGGGCCTCGGGGGCGTCCTTGCCGCGGAAGAAGTGCTGGAAGCCGATCTCGTAGAGCCAGGCGGCCGAGGCGTAGGTGGCGATGTGGCCGCCCAGGCCCCAGCGGCTGCCGCGGGTGACCATGGCGGCGGCGTTCCAGCGGTTCCAGGCGGTGATCCGCCGCTCCAGCTCCTCGTCGCCGGGGAAGGCCGGCTCGGCGGCGGTGGGGATGGTGTTGACGTACTCCGTCTCCAGCAGCGAGGGCAGGGCGATCCCGGCGCGCTCGGCGTGCTCCAGGGTGCGTCGCATCAGGTACGCGGCTCGCTGCGGACCGGCCGCGCGGGTGACGGCGTCGAGGGACGCGGCCCACTCGGCGGTCTCCTCGGGGTCGCGGTCCGGGAGCTGGTCCAGCTCGCTCGGACGGCGTTCGGCACTGGTCATGGTGGCCGCCTTCCGGACAACAGACAGGTCGTGGAACGGGGGCGGGGGTGGCGCCCCGACGGCACTGTACGCTCACGATCGATGATCGATCAAAGAAAAGGACGTAAAAGGGCGGCAGAGAAGAGAAATTGGCATCCAGTGCCACTAACTAGACACGCGGTGCACACCCCAGGACGTGCTCCTTGACCAGCTCGCCCACCCGCGGGTCGCGCCGGCGGAACGCCTCGACGACCGCCTCGTGCTCCTCGGCGTACGACTGCTGCCGGGTGCCCAGCCAGCGGATGGCGAGCGTGGTCCACACCCCGATGCCCAGCGACTCCCAGGTGTGCAGCAGCACGCTGTTGCCGGCCGCCCGGACCAACTCCCGGTGGAAGGCCACGGTGTGCCGCACCTGCGCCTCCGAGTCCCCGACGCGGTCGGCCTCGTGGAGCAGCGCCACATGCGGCTCCAGCGCCGAGACGTCCTCGGCGAGGCGGGGGGCGGCCAGCTCGGCGGCGATCTGTTCCAGCCCGGCCCGCACCGGATAGATCTCCTCCAGGTCGGCCGCGGTCAGGTTCCGCACCCGCACGCCCTTGTTGGGGGCCGACTCGATCAGCCGCAGCGCCTCCAACTCGCGCAGCGCCTCCCGCACAGGGGTCTGACTGACGGCCAGCTCCACGGCGATCCGCCGCTCCACGATGCGCTCGCCCGGCTTCCAGCGTCCGCTGACGATCCCCTCCACGATGTGCTCGCGGATCTGCTCGCGGAGGGAGTGGACGACGGGAAGGGTCATGGGTGCTGCTCCTTGGGGTCGGGACCATCGACGATACGGCGACCACGCGGGCGCCGGGACCTTGCGGAAGGGAGGAGCCGTGACGAGGAACCGCGGACGGGCCGCGGGAGGACGGCGGAAGGCCGTGGGTTCGGGTCGTGAAAGACCGCGAAAGGCGGTGCCCCCGCCCGGAGAACTCCGGACGGGGGCACCGACGACGTGGGACGGACCGCTCAGAGTCCCAGTTCGCCCTCGAACTCGCCTGCCTCCAGACGGGCCTTGACGTCCGTCAGGTAGCGGGCGGCGTCCGCGCCGTCGACCAACTGGTGGTCGTAGGACAGGGTCAGGTAGACCATGTCCCGGATGGCGATGGTCTCGCCCAGCTCCGGGTGGTCGATCACGACCGGGCGGCGCACGGTGGCGCCGATGCCCAGCTCGGCCACCTGCGGGTAGTTCACGATGATGGTGTCGAACAGCGCACCGCGCGAGCCGGTGTTGCTGATCGTGAACGTGCCGCCGGACATGTCGTCCGGGCTGAGCTTGCCGGTGCGGACCTTGTTCGCCAGCTCCGCCGTCTTCTTGGCGATGCCGGCGATGCTCAGGTCGCCCGCGCCCTTGATGACCGGGACCATCAGGCCCTTCTCCGAGTCCACCGCGATGCCGATGTTCTCGACGTCGTGGTAGGTCACGGTGCCGTCGTCGTTGATCTTGGCGTTGATCGACGGGTGGGCCTTCAGCGCCTCGGCGGCGGCCTTGACGAAGAACGGCATCGGGGAGAGCTTGACGCCCTCGCGGGCCAGGAAGTCCTCCTTGGCCCGGGCCCGCAGCCGCATGACCTTCGTGACGTCGACCTCGATCACGGTGGAGAGCTGCGCCTGGTTGTGCAGCGCCCTCATCATGTTCTCGGCGATGACCTTGCGGATGCGGGTCATCGGGACCGTCTGGCCACGCAGCGGCGACGGCGTGACCGGAGCCCGGCCGGCCGACGGAGCGGCCTGCGCGGGAGCCGGGGCCGGGGCCTGGGCGGCCTTGGCCTTGGCGGCCTCGGCGGCGGCGACGACGTCCTGCTTGCGGATGCGGCCACCGACGCCGGTGCCCTTGACGGTGGAGAGGTCGACGCCGTTCTCGGCGGCGAGCTTGCGCACCAACGGGGTCACGTAGGCGCCCTCGCCGCCGGCGGGCTGGGCGGGCTGCGGTGCCGGAGCCGGGGCCGGGGCCGGGGCCGGGGCCTCGGCCTGCGGGGCCGGTGCGGCCGGGGCCGGCGCGGGCGCCGGGGTGGGCTCGGGAGCGGGAGCCGGAGCCGGGGCGGGTGCCTCGGCCTGCGGGGCCGGGGCCGGCGCGGGCGCCGGGGTGGGCTCGGGCTGCGGAGCCGGGGCGGGCTCGGGTGCCGGGGCGGGAGCCTCGGCCTGCGGGGCCGGGGCGGCACCCGGGGCGCCGATGACGGCCAGCTTGGCGCCGACCTCCGCCGTCTCGTCCTCGGCCACCAGGATCTCCAGCAGGGTGCCGGAGGCGGGGGCGGGGATCTCGGTGTCGACCTTGTCGGTCGAGACCTCCAGCAGCGGCTCGTCGGCCTCCACCTCCTCGCCGACCGACTTCAGCCAGCGGGTGACGGTGCCCTCGGTGACGGACTCGCCGAGCGCCGGCAGCACCACGTCGGTGCCCTGGGCCGCACCACCCTGCGGAGCGGCGGCCGGAGCGGGCTCGGGTGCCGGCGCGGGGGCCTCGGCCTGCGGGGCCGGGGCGGGCTGGGCCTGCGGCTCGGGCTGCGGAGCCGGAGCCGGAGCCGGGGCCGGGGCCTCGGCCTGCGGGGCCGGTGCGGCCTCGGCGGCCGGGGCCTGCGCCGGGGCGGGAGCGCCCGAACCGTCGTCGATGACGGCCAGCTCGGCGCCGACCTCCACCGTCTCGTCCTCGGCCACCTTGATGGCGGACAGGACGCCGGAGGCGGGGGCGGGGATCTCGGTGTCGACCTTGTCGGTCGAGACCTCCAGCAGAGGCTCGTCGGCCTCGACGCGCTCACCCTCGGCCTTCAGCCAGCGGGTGACGGTGCCCTCGGTGACGCTCTCGCCGAGCGCCGGCAGGGTTACGGAAACCGCCATGGTTTCGGTTGCTCCTAACGAAAAGTACGGACGTCGTGGTCGTGCTGCTGTCGCGCCCGGGAAGTTCAGTCGTGGGAGTGCAGCGGCTTGCCGGCCAAGGCCAGGTGGGCCTCGCCGAGGGCCTCGTTCTGCGTCGGGTGCGCGTGGATGAGCTGCGCGACCTCGGCGGGCAGGGCCTCCCAGTTGTAGATCAGCTGGGCCTCGCCGACCTGCTCGCCCATCCGGTCGCCGACCATGTGGACGCCGACCACGGCGCCGTCGCGGACCTGGACGAGCTTGATCTCGCCCTGCGTCTTGAGGATCTTGCTCCGGCCGTTGCCGCCGAGGTTGTACTTCAGCGTCACGACCTTGTCCGCGCCGTACTTCTCCTTGGCCTTGGCCTCGGTGAGGCCCACGGAGGCGACCTCCGGGTGGCTGTACGTCACACGCGGCACACCGTCGTAGTCGATCGGCACGACGTTCAGCCCGGCGAGCCGCTCGGCCACCAGGATGCCCTCGGCGAAACCGACGTGCGCGAGCTGGAGGGTGGGGACCAGGTCACCGACGGCCGAGATGGTCGGCACGTTGGTGCGGCAGTACTCGTCGACGAGGACGTAGCCGCGGTCCATGGCGACGCCGGCCTCCTCGTAGCCCAGCCCCTGCGAGACCGGGCCGCGGCCGATCGCGACGAGCAGCAGCTCCGCCTCGAACTCCTTGCCGTTGGCGAGGGTGACCTTGACGCCGTTGTCGGTGTACTCGGCCTTCTCGAAGAAGGTGCCGAGCGAGAACTTGATGCCGCGCTTGCGGAAGGCGCGCTCCAGCAGCTTGGAGCTGTTCTCGTCCTCGGCCGGCACCAGGTGGGGCAGGCCCTCGACGATGGTGACGTCGGTGCCGAAGGACTTCCAGGCGGAGGCGAACTCGCAACCGATCACACCGCCGCCGAGGATGACGGCGGACTGCGGCACGCGGTCCAGGGTCAGGGCGTGCTCGGAGGTGATGATCCGGTTTCCGTCGATCTCCAGCCCCGGGAGCGACTTGGGCGTGGAACCGGTGGCGAGCAGGATGTGACGGCCCTCGTAGCGCTGCCCGTTCACGTCCACCGAGGTCGGGGACGACAGGCGGCCCGCGCCCTCGACATAGGTGATCTTGCGGGAGGCGATCAGCCCCTGCAGACCCTTGTACAGGCCGGAGACCACGCCGTCCTTGTACTTGTGCACGGCCGCCATGTCGATGCCCTCGAAGGTGGCCTTGACGCCGAAGTCGGCGCTCTCGCGGGCCTGGTCCGCGATCTCGCCCGCGTGCAGCAGAGCCTTCGTGGGGATGCAGCCGTAGTGCAGACAGGTACCGCCGACCTTGTCCTTCTCGATCAGGGCGACGTCCAGACCCAGCTGCGAAGCGCGAAGGGCAGCGGCATAACCGCCGCTACCGCCTCCGAGGATCACTAGGTCGAAAACGGTGCTGGCGTCGTTCGCCACGTCACGTCCTCCATGCATGGGTACGCCGGAGCCGGTCCGTCGGAGACCGGGCGGCTGTATGTTCGGCCGCTTTCTGCTCGGCCCTGTGGGTTAAGCGGGCCCTGTCCTGCCGAGACAACATCTTTGCACTTGTTGGCGGGCGATGAGACGCGGGGCCGGCGCCCGGACCGCTCATACCGTCCTGAACAGGAGGATTGCGAGTCGCCACGCGTGTCTACCGGAGAGTAGCCCATCCATGATCGCTCTGGGCGAACACCGTCGGGTGTGACACGGGACGCGGCCGGGCACAAGGACCGCCGTCGACCCGGCGGCGAACGTGCGAGCGGGACCGCTCCGTCCCGGGCACCCGCGGCGCCCGGGACGGAGCGGACGACGGAGCGGACGACGGCCCCGTTACAGCGCGTCGCCGCTCGCCGTGCGCTCGACGAGGCGGACCAGGGTGCGCACCGCGGAGCCGGTGCCGCCCTTGGGGGTGTAGCCGAAGGGACCGGACTCGTTGAAGGCCGGACCCGCGATGTCCAGGTGGGCCCAGGGGGTGCCCTCGGCGACGAACTCCTTCAGGAACAGACCGGCGACGAGACCGCCGCCCATCCGCTCGCCCATGTTGGAGATGTCGGCGATGGAGGAGTCCAGGCCCTTGCGCAGGTGCGTGGGGAGCGGCATCGGCCAGGACTGCTCGCCCGCCTCCTCGGCCGTCTCGTGCACGGTGGTGCGGAAGGCGTCGTCGTTGGCCATGACGCCGAAGGTGCGACCGCCCAGGGCCAGCATCATCGCGCCGGTCAGGGTGGCCACGTCCACCACCGCGTCCGGCTTCTCCTCGCACGCGCGGGTCAGGGCGTCGGCCAGGACCAGGCGGCCCTCGGCGTCGGTGTTGAGCACCTCGACCGTCTTGCCGCCGTACATGGTGAGGACGTCGCCCGGCCGGGTCGCGGTGCCCGAGGGCATGTTCTCCGCCAGCGCCAGCCAGCCGGTGACGTTCACCGCCAGGCCGAGCCGGGCCGCGGCGACCACGGCGGCGAAGACGGCGGCGGCGCCGCTCATGTCGCACTTCATGGTCTCGTTGTGGCCGGCGGGCTTGAGGGAGATGCCGCCCGAGTCGTAGGTGATGCCCTTGCCGACCAGGGCCAGGGTCTTCTTCGCCTTGGAGGGCCGGTACGCGACCCGCACCAGGCGCGGCGGGTTGGCCGACCCCCTGCCGACGCCGAGGATGCCGCCGTAGCCGCCCTTGGCGAGGGCCTTCTCGTCGAGCACCTCCACCTCCAGTCCGTGCTCCTTGGCGGCGGACTGGACGGCGGCGGCGAAGGACTTCGGGTGGAGGTCGTTGGCGGGGGTGTTGACCAGGTCGCGGGCGCGGTTGACCTCGGCGGCGACGACCTCGGCACGCTCGGCGGCGGCCTTGTGCGCCTTGTCGCGCGGCTTGGCGCCGAGCACGATGACCTCGGCGAGCGGGGTGCCGGCGTCCGCGCCGTCCTTCTTTCCGCCCTTCTTGCCCTTCCCCTTGGCCTTGTCGTCCTTGCCGCGGTAGGCGGTGAAGGCGTACGCGCCCAGCAGCGCGCCCTCGCAGACGGCGGCCACCGACGCGCCGTCCTCGGCGGGCAGCGCGAAGCCGGCCTTCTTCCGGCCGGACAGCGCGCGGGCGGCCGCACCGGCGGCGCGGCGCAGCGCCTCCGGCTCGTACGAGCCGTCCTTCGCCGGGGCGTCGCCGAGCCCGACCGCCAGCACCAGATCCGCCTTCACGCCGTCGGGCGCGGGCAGCTTGGTGACCTCGCCCTCGCCGCCCGAGGCGCCGAGGGTCTCCAGGACGGCGGCCAGTTTGCCGCCGAACGCCTGGTCGACGGTCTCGCCGCCCGGAACGACCACGGGGCCCTCGGGGCCCTTGGCGACACCGACGACAACGGCGTCCGCGCGCAGCGTCGCGGCGGACGAGGTACTGAGAGTCAGAACAGACACGGTGGTGGGAATCCCTCTTCCGGTTGGAAAGCCGAGTGAATGTGCACGGCTTCGGGCACGAGCCGAGCCTACGTCCGTCGCGGCCCGTGCGGTCGTGGTGGTGGCTCCGGGCGGACGCGGGGCCGCTCGCCGAGCGGGAACGAGGCGGGGTACGGGTCGTCCGTTCCGGAATTCTCCGAGGGGCGCTAACCCAGCGCAAGCACCACCAGGGTCGTGGTGAGGGCGGTCTCGGCCAGCGCGCCGAAGACGTCGCCGGTCACCCCGCCCAGACGGCGACGGCAGCGGACCAGCAGCGCCTCCGCGGCGCCGAGCGCCAGGACGACCGCCGAGGCGTACGACACCGCGCGGTACGGACCCTCCGACACGCCCGCGACGACCGCCGCGAGCATCACCACCGCCGCGCCGACCACGGCCGCGGACCGGACCGGCACCACACCGGCGACCGCCGCCCCCAACCCCTCGGGGCGGGCCGCCGGAACGCCCTTCCGGGAGGCGAGCGTCATCGCCGTCCGGGCCGTCACCGCCGCCACGGCCACCGCGAGGGCGCCGTGCGCGAGGCCGCCCACGTACAACTCCGCGACGGCCGCGACCTGCGCGAGCAGGACCAGCAGGAGGGCGACCACCCCGAAGGGGCCGATGTCGGAACGCCGCATCACGGCCAACGCGCCCTCGGCGGGCTTCCCGCTGCCCAGCCCGTCGGCGACGTCCGCCAGCCCGTCCAGGTGCAGCGCCCGGGTCAGGACGGCGGGCACGGCGACGGTGACGATCGCGGCCGACAGCGGCGAGAGACCGAGGAGCAGGGCGACGGCGCCGGCCGCCGCCGCGCACGCCCCGACCACCGCCCCGGCCAGCGGGGCCCACTCCATGCCGCGCCGGGCGGCGGCCCGGTCCCAGCGGGCGCCGCGCACCGGCAGCACGGTGAGCGTGCCGAAGGCGAAGCGCACGCCGTCCGACACCGTGGCGGGCGGCGGGGAAGCGGGCGGGTCCTGGGGCGGCTGCGGGGTGGTGTCCATCGCGGGCAGGCTACCCGGCGGGCGCGGAACGGGCCCCGGCGACCGGAGAGCGGCCGGGCCGCACGCGCCCACCGGCGCGCCGACGTGACGGGCCGTCAGGTGACGTCGAGTATCTCCGGGGCGCCCGCCGCCCCCGCGGGACCCTCACCACCGGCGGTCTCCTCCGGCTCCCCCGGACGCACCGGAAGCTCCGCGGCCAGGGCCGCGGCGGCCTGGACCAGCGGGAGGGCGAGCAGGGCGCCGGTGCCCTCGCCCGCGGTGACGCCGTGGTCCAGCAGCGGGTCGAGCGCCATCCGGTCCAGCGCCTTGGCCTGCGCCGGTTCGCCGCTCGCCTGCCCGGCCAGCCACCAGTCCGGCGCCCGGAACGCCACGCGCTGGGCGACCAGCGCGCACGCGGCGGAGACCACGCCGTCGAGGATCACGGGAGTGCGGCGCACGGCCGACTGGAGCAGGAAGCCGGTGATCGCGGTCAGATCCGCCCCGGCCACGGTCCCCAGAAGCCTCAACTGGTCGCCCAGCACGGGCCGGGCCCGACGCAGCCCGTCGCGGATGGCCGCGCACTTGCGCATCCAGGCGAGGTCGTCGATGCGTCCCCCGCCCCGCCCGGTGACCACGGAGGCGTCGGTGCCGCACAGGGCGGCGACGAGCACCCCGGCCGCGGTGGTGCCGCCGACGGAGATGTCGCCCAGGACCACCAGGTCGGTCCCGGAGTCGGCCTCCTCGTCGGCGACCGCCATCCCCGCCCGGAAGGCGCGCTCGGCCTCCTCGGGGGTGAGGGAGTCCTCGACGTCGAGCCGGCCGCCGGAGCGCCGCACACGGTGCCGGACGACCTCCTCGGGCAGCTCGGCCGGGTCGCAGTCCAGCGACATGTCGACGACCCGCAGCGGCACCCCGAACCGGCGCGCCAGCACCGCCACCGGGCTCGTTCCCTCCAGCGCGGCCCGCACCAGGGCGTGCGCGCCGCCCGCGGGTCGGGCGGAGACGCCCAGTTCGGCCACTCCGTGGTCCCCGGCGAACAGCACGACCTTCGGCCGCGCGACGGGCCCGACGGGGACACGGGCCTGCGCCGCGGCCAGCCACTCGCCCAGCTCGTCCAGCCGCCCCAGGGCCCCGGCCGGCAACCCCGTCCGGGCCCGCCGCTCCTCGGCGTCCCGGCGGACACCGCTGTCGGGGCGTTCGATGAGGTCCCCGAAGTCGTCGAGATTCAGGCTGCCGTCGCTCATGGGGTGTGACATTACCGTCCCGCGCCCGGCCCCCGACCGGGACTCAACCGCGCAGGGGCAGGGCCGTGCCCGCCACGACCAGCAGGACGTGTTCGCACTCCGCCGCCACCGCCGCGTTCAACCGCCCCAGCTCGTCGCGGAAGCGGCGTCCGGAGGCCGTGGCGGGCACGACGCCCGAGCCGACCTCGTTGCTGACCGCGACCACCGTCCGGCCGGCGGAGCGGAAGGCAGCCGCCAGGGCGTCGACGCGCTCGGCGAGGGCCCGCCGGGCCTCGCCGGACCGCCACCGGTCGTCGTCCCAGGCGCCGACGGCGTCCATCGCGTCGGTCAACCACAGGGACAGGCAGTCGATCAGCACCGGCGGGGCGTCGGGCTCGGTCAGCAGCGGGACCAGATCGCAGGTCTCGGCCGTGCGCCAGGAGGCCGGGCGGCTCTCGCGGTGGGCCGCCACCCGGGCCGCCCACTCCGCGTCGCCCTCCCGGGCGCCGCCCGTCGCGACGTACAGCACCTCGGGGAAGGCGGCCAGCCGGCGCTCGGCCTCGGCGGACTTCCCCGAACGGGCGCCGCCCAGGACCAGCGTGCGCCGGGGCAGGTCGGGGACGGCCCGGTAGTCGCCGACCACCAACGTGGTGCCGTCCGGCACGGTGCGCGCCCCCGCCGCGGCCAACCGGCGGTGCAGCTCGGGGCCGGGCGGCACGTCGTGGTCGATGTGGACGGCCAGCACGTCCGTGGTCGGGCCGACGGCCCCGGCCGCCCGCAGCCGGGCGAGCGCGTCGGGACGGCCCAGGACGTCCATGAGCACCAGGGCGTACGGCACGGGCGTCGCCGTCCGCCGCAGCGGCCCGGCGCCCCGGTCCGGGCCGGCGGGCCCGCCGGACCCGACGGGGAGGCTCGCGGGTCCCGCGCCCGGCGGCAGGTACAGCAGGCGTTCGCCGTCCGGCCCGCCGACCTCGTACCCGGTGCCCGGGGAGTCCAGCGCCACCGCGCGCACCCGGTGGCCGTCGAGCAGCGCCAGCTCCCGGCCGTCGGGCACCCGGGCCGGCGCGGGCAGCCCGGCCGGGATCTCGGGGGCGGGCCCGTCGTGCGGGTGCGAGAGCAGCACCTGCCGCACCCCGTGCAGGGTGCGGCCCGCGCGGGCGGCGGCCAGGGCGGGGCCGGGGGTCAGGTCGAGCAGCAGGACGCCGTCCACGAGCAGCGCGGTCGCCGCTCGCGCGTCCGCGCCGACGGCGGTCGCGCAGGCCGCGCAGGGGCAGCCGGGACGGGGGAGGCCGGCGGGCGCGCCGGTGCCGAGCAGAGTGAGTTCCACGCCACGATCGTCTCGTGTCCGGTGGTGGTGTGCGCGAGGGGCACTAGTCTGCGGACAGTTGGACAGGATCATGGGAACACGGCAACCGGGACACAGGCACAGGGGAGGCGCACATGGCGTGGACGTGGCGGTTCGAGAAGGCCGACGGCACGGAGACGGAACCGGCCGTCCGGCCCGAGGAGTTCTCCACTCAGGGCGACGCGGAGAGCTGGCTCGGCGAGACGTGGCGGGAGCTGCTGGAGGGCGGGGTCGAGCAGGTGACGCTCTTCGAGGACGGCACCAGGATCTACGGCCCCATGAGCCTGAGCGCGGCCGAGGAGGGCTGACCGTCCGGCCGCGCCGTGCCGTGTCCGGACCGCCGCGGTCCGGACACGGCACGCGCCCCGCTTCGACACCCGACCCGGGCGTTCGACCCCGGCGTTCGGTGCCGGGCTCGGCTCAGCGTTCGCCGAGGGTGAGCGTCACGGTCCGCTCCTCGCCGCCGCGCCGGAAGACGACCTCCACCTTGTCGCCCGGCTCGTGGGAGGCCAGCGCCTCCGCCAGCCCGGTCGTGTCCAAGGTCTCGACCCCGCCCAGCTCGACGATCACGTCGCCCGGCCGGAGCCCGGCGTCGGCCGCCGCGCCGCCCTCCTCCGGCTCCACCACGGTGACGCCGGCGGGCAGGTAGTCGTCGCCGAGCACGGTCCGCACCGTCGCCTCGATCGCCGCCTCGTCGGAGTCGATCACCTTGCCGTGCTCGATCATCTGGTCCGCCAGGTGACGGACGGTGTCGGAGGGGATGGCGAAGCCCAGGCCCGGTGCCGTGCCCCCGTCCCCGCCGGGGGAACGGGCGGCCAGGGTGGGGACGCCGATGACCCGGCCGGACAGGTCGACCAGGGCGCCCCCGCTGTTGCCCGGGTTGATCGGGGCCGAGGTCTGGATCAGGTCGCCGATGGTGGCCTCGGCGCTGCCCTCGCTGATCGAGCGGTCGGTGGCCGAGACGATGCCGTCGGTGACGCTGGAGGACAGCCCGAGCGGATTGCCCATGGCCAGCACGATCTGGCCGACGTCCACCTCGTCGGACTCGCCGAAGGTCGCCGGGCGCAGGTTGTCCGGCGGGTCGACGAGCCGCACGACGGCCAGATCCTCGTCCGGATAGCTGGCGACCAGCTCCGCCGTCCGGTCCTCCCGTCCGGTGGCGAGGGTGATCCGGAACCGTTCGGCGTCGCCCACCACGTGGGCGTTGGTGACGATGTGGCCCCGGTCGTCGTAGACCACGCCCGAGCCCAGCCCGTCGGTGGTGGTGATCTGGACGACGGACGGCAGGACCTGGTCCACCACCTTCTGGTACGCCTCCTGCAACTCCCCGGCGCCCCCGGGAACGGGCACGGAGGCGGTGGGGGAGGGCGAGCCGTCGGAACCTCGGGGCGAGTCCGAGCCGGTGCACCCGGCGAACAGGGCCGCCGCCGCGCACAGGGCGACGGCTCCCGCGCGGCGTCCGCCGCGCGTGTGGGAGCGGGTCATGGCAGCGTGTCCCCTTTCGCCGGCTCCGGTGCTGGGCGACCGCCGACGGCATCGGCGCCCCGCCGGGACGTCACGCCGTCGGGGCGTCCGCGTTCCCCACCGGGGCCGCCAGAAACTGCGTGGCCGCCAGCTCGCCGTAGAGCGGGTCGCCGGCCACCAGCTCCTCGTGGGTGCCCACCGCCCGCACCCGCCCGGCCTCCAGCACCACGATCCGGTCCGCGAGCGTCACCGTGGACAGCCGGTGGGCGACGACCAGCACCGTCGTGGTCCGGGCCGCCTCCGCCACCGCGTCGCGCAGCGCCAGCTCGTTGACCGCGTCCAACTGCGAGGTCGCCTCGTCCAGCAGCAGCAGACGAGGACGGCGCAGCAGTGCCCGCGCTATCGCCACCCGCTGCCGCTCCCCGCCGGACAGCTTGCTCCCCCGGTGCCCGACGACCGTCTCCAACCCGTCCGGCAGCCGCTCCACCAGCTCGGTCAGCCGGGTGCGCGCCAACACCTCGCGCACCTCCTCCTCGTCGACGTCCCCGACGGCGAACAGCAGGTTCTCGCGGAGCGTCCCGGAGAGCACGGGCGCGTCCTGCTCCACGTAGCCGATCGCCGCGCGCAGCTCGTGCAGCGGCCAGTCGCGCACATCGCGCCCGTCGACCAGCACCCGGCCGCCGCTCACCTCGTGGAAGCGCTCGATCAGCGAGAACACCGTGGACTTGCCCGCCCCCGACGGGCCGACGAACGCGGTCATCCCGCCGCCGGGCACGGAGAAGGAGACCCCGTGGTGGACGTTCGGCAGCTCGGGGCGGTAACGGAAGACGACACGGTCGAAGACGACCGAGGCGGGCGGCCCCTGCACCACCGGCGGCGGGCCGTCGCCGGCGGGCTCGGTCTCCATCCGTTCGGCCTCGGCGATGCGGGCGATCGCCGCCGATCCCACCTGGTACTGGGCGACCGCGTCGACCAACCGGGAGACCGGGTCGATCAGGTAGAAGAGCAGGAGCAGGAAGGCGACCAGCGTCGAGACCGAGACGGCGCCCGAGGCCACCCGCGCCCCGCCGACGCCCAGCACCGCCAGGAACGACACCTGGACGGCCAGGCCGGTCGTCGTCCCGGCCACCGCGTGCCATCCGGCGGCCCGCACGCCGTGCCGCCAGGCCGTCCGCGCCGCCTCCTCCACGACGCGCGTCTCCCGTGCCTCCGCGCCCGACGCCTTGACCGTGCGGAAGGCGCCGAAGACGCGCTCCAGGGCCGAGGCGATCTCCCCGACCGACTCCTGCGCCCGCTTCGCGGCCTTCGAGATCCGCGGCATCACCAGCGCCAGCGAGCCGCCGATCAGCACGATCACCCCGAGGGTGACGCCCAGCAGCACCGGGTCCAGCCGGGCCATCAGCACGAGCGTCGCCACCAGGGTGAGGGAACCGGTGACGGCCGAGACCATGGAGGTGGTCGCGACCTGCCGCAGCAGCGTGGTGTCCGAGGTGACCCGGGACAGCAGGTCACCCGGTTGGATCCGCTCCACCTCCGGTATCCGCAGCCGCAGCAGCCGGGCGGCGAGCCGGCTGCGCGCGGCCAGCACCACGGACTCGGCGGTGCGGTTGAGGAGGTAGGAGCCGAGCGCCTCGATCGCCGTGCCCAGCACCACCAGCGCGGTGAGGAGCAGCAGGACCGAGGTGATCGACCCGCCGCCGCCCAGCCGGTCCACCAGCTCCTTGGCCGCCAGCGGCTGCGCGAGCCCGGTGACGGCGCCGACCAGCGACAGCAGGGCGCCGAGCGCGATCGGAGCCCGGTGGGGACGTATGTGGGCGTACAGCGCGCGCCACGTCTCCCGGGCGGGGAGCCGATCACCGGCGGGGGAGGGCGGTGCGGGACGCGCGGAGGTGGTGGACACGGGGACCTTCCTGTTCGCGGCCCGCCGGCACGGGCCTGTTCACACGGGCCGCTCGCGGGGCCGGCCGGACCATCGGGGCCGTCGTGGTGGGGGACGCGAAACCGCCCCCGGACACCTGAGCGCCCGGTCGGCCGCGCGGTCGGCGGCCGACCGACGGTCGGTGGTCGGGCGGCGGTGGTCGGTGGACGGTCGGGCGGCGGTGGTCGGTGGACGGTCGGGCGGCGGTCAGTCGCGCACGGCGCACAGGTGCAGCGCGGCGGCCACCCCGCGGTAGGGGTCGGTGCGCCCGGCGCGCTCCTCGGCGGCCAACAGCGACTCGCCCTCCGCGCCCTCGGGCAGGACGGCGTCGTCGTCGGTGAAGACCTGCACCCCGTACCACCGGTGCAGCGGGATGCTCATCCCGGTGAGGGCGGCGCTCAGCGCGTCCGGGCGCAGGGCGCGGTCGCCGGGGTCGTCGGTGGGGGCGAGGTGGGTCAGGGCGCCCTCCCAGTCGCCGGCCAACCCCGGTCGCATGGCCCGCGCCTCGGTGTTGGGCACCAGCAGCGACAGCAGCCCGCCGGGGGCCAGCACCCGGCCCAGCCCGGCCAGCAGCGGGCCCGGTTCGTCGCCGGGCGCCAACACCCCGTGGCAGAGCACCACGTCGAAGGAGCCGGGCAGGAAGTGGGCGCCGGTGCTGCGGCTGTCGCCGGAGACGACGTGCGTCCGCTCCCGGATGCCCTCGGGCTCGTCCGCCAGGACCCGGCGGATCGCGGCGACCAGGTCGGGGTCGGACTCCAGCCCGGTCACCTCGTGCCCGGCCCGGGCCAGCCGCAGCGCCTGGTGGCCGTCGCGCAGCGCCACGTCCAGGACCTTCAGCCGCCGGCCCACGGGAAAGCGGGCCGTGACCTGCTCCTCCAGTTGCCGGGCCACCAGGGCCTGTCGTATGGAGTCGTCCATCGATGAATGGTTCGTCGGCGGTCTCTCGCGTTCCCTCAGCGGCGCGGCGCCTCGCCCCGGGCGACCTGCGGCTTGGGCAGCCGCATGCGGCGCATCTGGAGGGTGCGCATCAGCGCGTACGCCACGGCGCCGCGCCGGTTCTCGTCGGGGAAGCGCTCGCGCAGGGCACGCCTCAGCCTGAAGCCGGTGACGAACGAGTCGACGACGATCATCACGATGACGCCCAGCCACACCAGCAGGGAGACGTTCTGGAGCGAGGGCACCATGCTCATGACCAGGATGGCCACGGCCAGCGGCAGGAAGAACTCCGCCACGTGCCACTTGGCGTCCACGAAGTCGCGCGCGTAGCGCCGCACGGGACCCCGGTCGCGCAGCGGGAGGTAGCGCTCGTCCCCGCCGGCCAGGGCCTCACGCTGCCGGGCCAGCTCGGCGCGGCGGGCCTCACGGGCGCGCTTGGCCGCCTCCTTGCGGTTCGCCGGCGGCTTGACCGCGGCGCGGCGAAGCGCCTCGGCCTCGCTGCGCTTGGGCGTGGGGCGGCCCTTGGGCGCCTGGGGGTCGCGGCGCTGCTTGGTCAGGTTCACGGTCTCCTGGGGAGCCGCGGTCTGCTCATCACGAGAACGGCTTCGGAACACACCGCCAAGAGTACGGGGCCGCCAGGTGTGGACCGAACCCCCACGGGGAACGATCCGGCAACGGCGGGTTGCCGGGCTCCCTACTTCCTGGGCGGGAGAAGGCCGAGCGCCGATCGTCCTGGAGGAGGAGCACATCGGGGTCCTGACAGTGCGGTAATGGAGACGGGGCCCGTAGGGTGGGACCTGTCGATGTGCGAGGCCAGTCCGTTGAGAAGGGGGCGCGCGAGGCCCATGAGCGGTGTCATGAAGCGTATGGGGATGATCTTCCGCGCGAAGGCCAACAAGGCCCTGGACCGGGCCGAGGACCCGCGCGAGACGCTGGACTACTCCTACCAGAAGCAGCTCGAACTGCTGCAGAAGGTGCGCCGTGGGGTCGCCGACGTGGCGACCTCCCGCAAGCGTCTGGAACTCCAGCTCAACCAGCTCCAGTCGCAGTCCGCCAAGCTGGAGGACCAGGGGCGCAAGGCGCTGGCGCTCGGCCGCGAGGACCTGGCGCGCGAGGCGCTGACCCGCCGCGCCGCGCTCCAGCAGCAGGTGACGGACCTGGAGCAGCAGCACCAGACCCTCCAGGGCGAGGAGGAGAAGCTCACCCTGGCGGCCCAGCGCCTCCAGGCGAAGGTGGACGCCTTCCGCACCAAGAAGGAGACCATCAAGGCCACCTACACCGCCGCCCAGGCCCAGACCCGCATCGGCGAGGCCTTCTCCGGCATCTCCGAGGAGATGGGCGACGTGGGCCTGGCCATCCAGCGGGCCGAGGACAAGACCGCCCAGATGCAGGCCCGTGCCGGGGCGATCGACGAACTGCTGGCCTCCGGCGCGCTCGACGACCCCAGCGGTCTGGCCAAGGACGACATCGCGGCCGAGCTGGACCGGATCTCCGGCGGTTCGGACGTCGAGTTGGAGCTCCAGCGGATGAAGGCCGAACTGGCGGGCGGCACCGGCGGCGACCGCCAGGCCATCGAGGGCGGCCAGGGGCAGGCGCAGCAGCCGCAGGCCCAGGAGCAGCCCCAGCGGGACACCCCCCGGTTCGACAAGCAGTAGGCCCGACCGACGGGCGGCCGACGACGGGTGCGCCGGGCGTGCGCCGGCGCACCGGCCGCGGGAAGCTGGGACACGGACCCCGGCACGCCGCCCACCGGGCCCTTCGGAAGGAGAGCGCCGTGATCGTACGGATCATGGGGGAGGGGCAGGTCAGGCTGGACGACAGCCACCTGCCCGGCCTGAACAGGCTGGACGACGAACTGCTCGCCGAGATGGAGAACGGCGACGGGACGGGCTTCCGCCGCACCCTGGCCGCCCTCCTGGACGCCGTGCGGACGCTGGGCACACCCCTGCCGGACGACTCCCTGGAGCCCTCGGACCTCATCCTGCCCGCGCCCGAGGCCACCCTCGACGAGGTGCGCTCCATGCTCGGCGAGGACGGGCTGTTCCCCACCGACATCCCCACCGACGCCGACGCTTCCAGCGACGCCGACACTCCCACCGACACCCCCGCCGGTCCTCGCTGACCTCGCGTCCCGCGGGGACGGGCACGGCCGGGGACGCCCTCAGGGGAGGGCGTCGGAGGGCACGTACGGCGACGGCGGGCGCATGCCGCGCAGACCGAGCCAGTCCCCGGGGGCGAGCTCCAACCCGGCGGCCAACCCGACGTCCACGGCCCACTGCTGCTCGGCGGTCAGGTTGTCGATCCGCACGGGACGTCCCTCGCCGACGGCGCCCAGGGCGGCGGTCAGCAGCCGGCGGGCCAGCCGCCGGGTGGTGGCGGCCAGCGTCTCCACCCGGTCCTCGCGCACGTAGCAGTAGCCGCTGCCGGTGAAGTCGTCGGTCACCAGCAGCCGGCAGTGGCGCAGCAACTCCTCGTGGTCCGGCCCGTGGGCGCCGCCGCGCAGCCGCCGGTCCACCGAGTCCATCAGGTCCCGGTCCCCCGGCCCGCCCTCGGCCACCACACCGTCCGGGGCGGCGAGACGCGCCAGGGAGACCGTCCCGGACAGCCGCATCGTCGGGTGCAGGTCGAGCCTCGCCCGCCGGTGGACGCGGGCGGCGGCCGGGTGCCGCGAGCCGCGGGCGATCCCGCGCAGACAGCCCCGGCCGTACGCCGCGGCGTGCCGCAGCAGCTCCGTGCCCACCCCGCGGCCCTGCGCCTCGGGGAGGACGGCCAGCAGGGACAGACTCCAGGTGCCCTCCCGCCGGGAGGACAGCACGACCCCGATCGGGCGGCCGGTGGCGTCCTCGGCCAGCCGGCAGCCCTCCGGGTCGGTGCGGGCCAGATGGCGGGCGGGGTGGAGACGCCGTTCCGCCGGGGCCGGCAGCGGAATGTCCGGCCCCGGCGGGGAGCCGGGAGGTCCGGGCGGGAATCCGGCGAAGGCGGCGTCGGCGACGGACCGCACCGCCTCGGCGTCCTCGTCACCGTCGCGTACCGGGCGCAGCAGCATGCCGACCATCCTGGCCGAACGGGCCGCGCCCGGTCACCCTCCCTCGGGCGTGCGCCCGGATCACGGCAGGGCGAGCATCCGCTCCAGGGCCAGCTTGGCGAACTTCTCGGTCTCCGGGTCGACCTGGATGCGGTTGACGACCTTGCCGTCCACCAGGGACTCCAGGGCCCAGACCAGATGGGGCAGGTCGATCCGGTTCATGGTCGAGCAGAAGCAGACCGTCCGGTCGAGGAAGACGACCTCCTTGCCCTCGGGGGCGAAACGGTTCGCCAGGCGGCGCACCAGGTTCAGCTCGGTGCCGATCGCCCACTTCGAGCCGGCCGGGGCGGCCTCCAGGGTCTTGATGATGTACTCGGTGGAGCCCACGTGGTCGGCGGCGGCGACGACCTCGTGGCGGCACTCGGGGTGCACCAGCACGTTGATGCCGGGGACGCGCTCGCGCACGTCGTTCACCGAGTCCAGCGTGAAGCGGCCGTGCACCGAGCAGTGGCCGCGCCACAGGATCATCTTCGCGGCCCGCAGCTCCTCGGCGGTCAGCCCGCCGTTCGGCTTGTGCGGGTTGTAGACGACGCAGTCCTCCAGGGACATCCCCATGTCCCGCACGGCGGTGTTCCGCCCCAGGTGCTGGTCGGGCAGGAACAGCACCTTCTCCCCCTGGGAGAACGCCCAGTCCAGCGCCCGCTTGGCGTTGGAGGACGTGCAGATGGTGCCGCCGTGCCGGCCGGTGAAGGCCTTGATGTCGGCCGAGGAGTTCATGTACGAGACCGGGACGGTGACGTCGGCGACGCCCGCCTCGGTGAGCACGTCCCAGCACTCGGCGACCTGCTCGGCGGTGGCCATGTCGGCCATCGAGCACCCGGCGGCCAGGTCGGGCAGGACGACCTGCTGCCGGTCGGAGGTGAGGATGTCGGCGGACTCGGCCATGAAGTGCACGCCGCAGAAGACGATGTACTCCGCCTCCGGGCGGGCCGCGGCGTCCCGCGCCAGCTTGAAGGAGTCGCCGGTGACGTCGGCGAACTGGATGACCTCGTCGCGCTGGTAGTGGTGGCCGAGGACGAAGACCCGCTCCCCGAGCTTCTCCTTGGCCGCGCGGGCGCGCTCGACCAGGTCCGGGTCCGACGGGGCGGGCAGGTCGCCGGGACACTCCACACCGCGCTCGCTCCTGGGGTCGGCCTCGCGACCGAGGAGGAGCAGGGCGAGCGGCGTCGGCTGGACGTCGTCCGGGTGGAGGGCGGCAGAGGGCTGGGCGGTGTTCACGGCACGCACCCTTTCGTCGGATTCAGCGGGCCTTTTCGTCGGATTGACGCTATTCATCATAGCTGCTTCACGTCACCTTGACGATGCCCATCGCGTCAGTGTGACGCATCACCGTCCGCACGCCGCGGAGTGACCTCGGGGCGCGGGTGTGCGAGCATGAAAACCGCAAGAACGTGCCCGGCCTGGAATGAAACCGGGAGGCCGCTTGTTTGCCAGGCGGCAGAGCAGTCCGTACAACCCGGGAGAGAAGCAGATGTCCGTATCGGACCAGACCGCCGTGACGACCGATGGAATCATCCTGTCCGATGCCGCCGCGGCGAAGGTCAAGAGCCTGCTCGAACAGGAGGGCCGCGACGACCTGGCCCTGCGCGTCGCCGTCCAGCCCGGCGGCTGCTCCGGCCTGCGGTACCAGCTCTTCTTCGACGAGCGGTCGCTCGACGGCGACGTCGTCAAGGAGTTCGACGGTGTCCGCGTCGTCACCGACCGGATGAGCGCCCCGTACCTCAACGGCGCCTCCATCGACTTCGTCGACACCATCGAGAAGCAGGGCTTCACCATCGACAACCCGAACGCCACGGGCTCCTGCGCCTGCGGCGACTCCTTCAGCTGATCCGCCCCGCCCCGCCGCCCCGGCGCGGCGACGGCGGTGACACGACGGAAGGGCGGCTCCCGGTGTTCGGGAGCCGCCCTTCCGTCGTGTTCCGTCGCGCTATTCGCGCGGCCTCCCGTCCTCGTGCGGGCCCTCGGGCAGCCGCTCGCCGTCCTCGTTCAGAATCTTCCGGTCGCCGACCGGCTTCCCCAGCGTCACCTTCGCCGTCATCTCCTTGGCGACGAGGATGCACGCCCTGCCCGGGTCCTTCGCCTTCCCGGAGATCCGGATCGTCACGGCTTTCGCGCTCTCCTCCGCCTCGGCGGCGTGGTCGTCGCACACACCGCCCCAGAAGTGGACGGTGAGCATGCGGTCCTCGGGCCCGTACTCGTCGACGTGGGTCACCGTCCGCACCCGCTCCTCGGCGGACCGGCCCGGATCGGCCGGCGCGGACGTGGGGTCGTCGCCGCCGCCGGCGGGCGGCGCCAGGTACCGCGGTTCCACCGCCGGGTGGGCCACGGCGTACCCCTCCCCGCCGCCGGCCGCCACCTCGAACAGCCAGGACGGCACCAGCAGTTCACGTCCCTCGGACAGGTACGTCGAGAGCCCGAACGACGCGCCCGTCACCTCCAGGACCTCCCGCTTCCCCGCGGGGCCGCAGGGCACGGCGTCCCCCGGGTCGCCGTCCGCGGGCGGAACGAGGTCCGGCTTCCCGGCGCCGGGCTTGCCGACCCCCGGGCCGGCGTCCCCCGGCTCCGCGGCACCCCCGTCCGAGGGCTTCGAGCACAGGACGCCCGGCTCCATCCGGCCGCTGCGCTCGTTGAGCGCCGCGAGGGTGTCCTCGGCGCTCAGCACCGGGTACTTCGGGCCGTCGACCTTCTCGAGCCCGCCCAGCTTCCCGTTCCCGTTCGCGAGCGCTCCCCGGTGGCCGACCCCGACCTCGGTCGTCCACCCGTTCACGGGCAGCCCGTCCTGCCGCGGTTCGACGCGGACGATCCGCAGCCCGTCCCGCGTCCGTCCGGCGTCCACCTCGGCGTCCTCCAGGCCGAGGGCCTCGACGACGGGCGCGACCGCCTCCTTCGCCTCCTTCTCGGAGACGCCGCCGGCCTTCAGCGGGATCGCCCCGGTGAACGACCACACGCCCGTGGCGCCGTCCACCGTGAGCGACCTGCCCTTCCCCTCGTCGCCGCCGCCGACCGTCCAGGTGCCGTTCTCCTCGCGGACCTCGCCGGGGACCTCCAGCGCCTCCGCCAGACCGGCCACCTCCTCCCGGTCGACGTCGACGGCGGGCCGGTAGGCCGGGGCCGACGCGGGCCCCTTCGGCAGCGGCTCCGCCGCCTTGTACACAGGACCCCCGCCGGGAGCGGGCTCGCCGGGCGCGATCCCGCGGTCCGCCGCCTCGGTCCCCTGGCCGTAACCGTCCAGGACCAGTGGGGACGGCCTTCCGTCCGGGCCGCTCTGGGCCGCGTCCGCCGCCCCGTCGTCGGAGGCGGACCCGGCCCAGTACGCACCACCGCCCCCGGCCAACAGGACGGCGAGGGCCACCGAGACGGTCGTCAGCCCGCGCCGTCGCGGTCGGGCGGGCTCCGGGGTGTGATCGGCGCTCACCGCATCGCTCCTTCGGTTCCGTGTACCTGGTGCTGTCCGGGTACTCGCTGTTCCCTGTCCTGCGTCGTGGCGCGTCCCTCACGCCCGTCCTTTGCCCCGCACGGGAGGCGGACGGGCGAGGAGACGACGCCGATGGGACGGGGCCGGGGCGCGGACGGTTCCCGCCCGTGCGGCGCGACTCGCGCGGGCCCGTGGGGAACGGCCGTACGCGGACGCCGCGCACCGGCCGGACGCGCCGAGGGAGTAGCGTGGTGCTGTTTGCCCGCCTCACCTCTCCCAGGAGCAGTCACCCGTGCGTATCGCTGTCAGCGGCTCCATCGCCACCGACCACCTGATGACCTTCCCCGGCCGGTTCTCCGACCAGCTCGTCGGCGACCGGCTCCACACGGTCTCGCTGTCCTTCCTGGTGGACACCCTCAACGTCCGGCGCGGCGGGGTCGGCGCGAACATCTGCTTCGGCATGGGCCAGCTCGGGGTGCGCCCGATCCTCGTCGGCGCGGCGGGCGCCGACTTCGAGGAGTACCGCGCCTGGCTGGAGCGGCACGGTGTGGACACCGACTCGGTGCGCATCTCCGAGGTCCTCCACACCGCGCGTTTCGTGTGCACCACCGACGCCGACCACAACCAGATCGGCTCCTTCTACACCGGCGCGATGAGCGAGGCCCGGCTGATCGAACTGAAGGCCGTCGCCGACCGGGTGGGCGGACTGGACCTGGTGCACATCGGCGCGGACGACCCCGAGGCGATGATGCGTCACACCGAGGAGTGCCGCGCCCGCGGCATCCCCTTCGCCGCCGACTACTCCCAGCAGCTCGCCCGGATGGAGGGGGAGGAGATCCGCGGCCTGACCGAGGGCGCGGCCTACCTGTTCACCAACGAGTACGAGGCGGGCCTGGTCGAGAGCAAGACCGGCTGGAGCGCGGAGGAGATCCTCGGGCGCGTCGGCGTCCGTGTCACCACGCTGGGCTCCAAGGGCGTGCGCATCGAGCGGGCGGGCGAGGAGACGATCACCGTCCCCTGCCCCCAGGAGGAGGCCAAGGTCGACCCGACGGGTGTCGGCGACGCCTTCCGCGCCGGCTTCCTGTCGGGCCTGGCCTGGAAGTTGGGCCTGGAGCGGTCGGCCCAGCTCGGCTGCATGCTCGCCACGCTGGTGATCGAGACGCTGGGCACCCAGGAGTACGAGCTGCGGCGCAGCCACTTCCTGGAGCGCTTCACCAAGGCGTACGGCCACGACGCGGCGGCCGAGGTCCGGGCCTGCCTGGCCTGAACCCCGCCCCGTGCGGACGGACGGGGCGGACGGGGGGGACTGCGGGGGACGGCCGGGGGAGGGTCAGGCGCGGCGGCGCACGCGGTACGTGTGGCCCTCCGAACCCAGGTACTCGTGACCGCGCATCTCGCACCAGGCCGGGACGTCCAGGCGGGCGGCCTCGTCGTCGGCGAGCAGCACGACCGTGCCGCCCACCGGCACCCGGTCGATCACCTTCGCCAGTTCGATGACCGGGATCGGACACAGCTTGCCGCGGGAGTCGACGGTGAGCGAGGGCGCCCCGGCGTCCTCCGCCCGTCCCCGCTCCGGCTCCGGCCCGAGATCCGCCGCCCCGGGCTCCGCTCCGGACTCCCGCGGCACCTCGGGCGCGTCGGGCGCGTCGAGGTGGGCGCGCACCCGCCGCACCGCGTCCGGGAGCACCGACAGGAAGGCGTCGACGTCCTCCTCCGCCGTGCCCGGCGGCAGCGAGACGCGGATGTTGCCCTCCGAGAGCACCCCCATCGCGCGCAGCACATGGCTGGGGGCCAGCGTGTCGGAGGTGCAGGAGGAGCCGGACGAGACGGAGAAGCCCGCCCGGTCCAGGGCGTGGAGCAGGGCCTCGCCGTCCACGTACAGGCAGGAGAAGGTCACCAGGTGCGGCAGCCGCCGCACCGGATCGCCCACCACCTCCACGTCCGGGACGAGTTCGGGCACCCGCGCGCGGACCCGGTCCACCAGGGCGCGCAACCGGGCGGCCTCGGCGTCCGCCTCCTCGCGCACCGCCCGCAGCGAGGCCGCCGCCGCCACGATCGCGGGGAGGTCGGCGAAGCCGGGGGAGCGTCCCGACTCCCGCTCGTCCACCGGGGGCGGCGGGGCGAACCGCACCCCCTTGCGCACCGCCAGCAGCCCGACCCCGCCCGGACCGCCCCACTTGTGCGCGCTGGCCGCCAGCAGCGACCATCCGTCGGCGGGCCGCTCCCACCCCAGCGACTGGGCGGCGTCCACCAACAACGGGACCCCGGCCTCCGCGCAGACCTCCGCTGCCTCGGCCACCGGCTGCTCGGTGCCCACCTCGTGGTTCGCCGACTGCAGACAGGCCAGCGCGGTGTCCTCGCGCAGGGCGGCGCGGAAGTCGTCCACGCCCACCCGTCCCGCACGGTCCACGGGAACCTCCTCCACCGCGCCGCCGTTCGCCTCGTGGGCCCGCGCCGCGTGGAGCACGGCGGAGTGCTCCACCGCGGAGACCACCAGACGCCGGCCGACCCGTCGCCGCCCGGCGAGGGCGCCCGCGATGCCGGTGTACAGGGCCCGCGTGCCGGAGGAGGTGAAGGAGAGTTCGTCCGGCCGGCACCCCACCGCCTCGGCCGCGGCCTCGCGCGCGGCGTCCAGCAGGAGCCGGGCCCGCCGTCCCTCCCGGTGCAGCCGGGCGGGATCGGCCCACCCCTCGTCCAGGGCGGCGAGCAGCGCCTGCCGGGCGACGGGGTGCGGGGGGAGCGAGGAGGCGGCGTCGAAGTAGGGCACACGGGCACGCTAGCGCGCCCGTGCCGACGCGCCCGGAGGGGGCGGTCGTCGTGGGCGCGTCAGGGAGCCGGGCAGGCCACCCCATCGGAGGGCCGCGCGGCGCGTTGGGCACCCTCCCGGTGTGGCCCCGGAAGGCGTCGAGTAGGGTTTGGTCCGCATAAACATCCAAACCCCTGCCCGCGCCAGGGCCGGCGCCCGACCTCAACGGCCGAGCCCGGGCCGAGCGGGCGAGACTCTCGGGAAGGCGCTACGTGAGTCCCAACGGCTCCGACCGCTCGTCGCGGCGCCCGATGCGGCGGAAGCTGCCGCAGGCGCTGGCTGCGGGCCTGGTCCTGGCGACCGCTACCGGTTGCACATACGAGGACTTCCCTCGCCTCGGTATGCCCACCCCGATCACGGAGGAGGCGCCGCGGATCCTCTCCCTGTGGCAGGGCTCGTGGGCGGCCGCGCTCGCCGTGGGTGTCCTGGTGTGGGGGCTGATCATCTGGTGCGTCATCGTCTACCGACGCACCAGAACCAAGGTCGAGGTCCCCCCGCAGACCCGGTACAACATGCCCATCGAGGCCCTGTACACAGTGGTCCCGCTCATCATCATCTCGGTGCTCTTCTACTTCACGGCTCGTGACGAGACGAAGATCCTGGAGCTCTCCGAGAAGCCCGACCACGTGATCAACGTGGTGGGCTACCAATGGAGTTGGGGCTTCAACTACATCGCGGACGTGGACGGAGACGCGTCCACCTCCAACCTGGATGCCGCGGAACTGGCCGATCTCCCCGACAACATGCTCGAGGCCGCCCCCGCGGGCGCCGAGGGCGTCCACGTGGTCGGCACGCCGGCGGACAAGAACCCGCAGAACGGCAACCCCGGCCCCACGCTGTGGCTGCCGAAGGGCGAGAAGGTCCGCTTCATCCTGTCCTCCAGGGATGTCATCCACTCCTTCTGGGTGGTGCCGTTCCTGTTCAAGCAGGACGTCATCCCGGGCCACGTCAACCAGTTCGAGGTGACCCCCACCAAGGAGGGCACCTACTTCGGCAAGTGCGCCGAGCTGTGCGGCGTGGACCACGCCCGGATGCTGTTCAACGTGAAGGTCGTCTCCCCGGAGCGCTACCAGCAGTATCTGGAGGACCTGGCGGAGAAGGGCCAGACCGGCTACATCCCGGCGGGCGGCGACGCTCGCCCAGAACGCGAGGGCCAGTAACCCGTGAGCATCCTCAATGAACCCCAGGGTGCCGTCGCCTCGACGGACGGGCCGGCGGCGACTCCCGCACCGCTGCGCTCCAAGGAGCGCGGCAATCGTGTGATCCCGTGGCTGACCACCACCGATCACAAGACGATCGGCACGATGTACCTGGTCACATCGTTCCTGTTCTTCTGCATCGGCGGTGTCATGGCGCTCTTCATGCGCGCCGAACTGGCCCGTCCGGGACTGCAGATCATGTCGAACGGGCAGTTCAACCAGGCGCTGGGCCTGAGCGGCTTCGGCACCATCCTGGGCTCGGTCAACTTCATCACCACGATCATCTGCATGCGCGCGCCGGGCATGACGATGTTCCGCATGCCGATCTTCACCTGGAACGTCCTGCTGACCGGTCTGCTGGTCCTGCTGGCCTTCCCGGTGCTGGCCGCCGCGCTCTTCGCGCTGGAGTACGACCGCAAGTTCGGCGGTCACATCTTCTCTTCTCCCGCAAGCCGATCTTCGGCTACGTGGGTCTGGTGGCCGCGACGATCGCGATCGCCGGTCTGTCGATCACGGTCTGGGCGCACCACATGTACGTCACCGGTGGTGTGCTGCTGCCGTTCTTCGCCTTCATGACCTTCCTGATCGCGGTGCCCACGGGCGTGAAGTTCTTCAACTGGCTGGGCACGATGTGGCGGGGCTCGCTCTCCTTCGAGACGCCGATGCTCTGGTCGGTCGGGTTCCTGGTCACGTTCCTCTTCGGCGGTCTGACCGGCGTCATCCTGGCCTCCCCGCCGCTGGACTTCCACGTGTCGGACTCGTACTTCGTGGTGGCGCACTTCCACTACGTGGTCTTCGGCACCGTGGTGTTCGCGATGTTCGCCGGCTTCCACTTCTGGTGGCCGAAGTTCACCGGCAAGATGCTCGACGAGGTTCCTGCTCGGAGCCTCGCTCCTGCCGTTCTTCTACAACGTCTGGAAGACGGCCCGGTACGCGCCGAAGATCGAGGTGGACGACCCCTGGGGCTACGGCCGCTCCCTGGAGTGGGCGACCACCTCCTGCCCGCCGCCCCGGCACAACTTCCTCTCCCTGCCGCGGATCCGCTCCGAATCCCCGGCGTTCGACCTCCACCACCCCGAGGTCGCGGCGCTGGAGACGGCGCGGAACGACTCCGACCGGAAGAAGGCCACTCCCGCCGGTGGCACCGGAGCCCGCTAGACACACCCCTCGGGAAAGGACCGACCGACATGCCTCCCACCTGGCAGGAGATCGACGACGGCATCAACCGCATCGAGGGGTACCTGCTCGTACAGGCCGAGCGGAGCAACGCCCACCGGGATGCCGAGGCCCTCGCCCGGCGCATGCCCTGGCTGACCGCGTCCCAACACGACGAGTTCGTCCGCCTGTACAGCGAGGACCGGCTCCGCCTCACCGAACGGTCGCTGCGTCGGATCGCCGACCGGACGGCCGAGCTGCGCGCCGAGTACGGCTCCCGCTACCGCCGGCTGTTCCTGATCACCTGGTGCATCGCCACGCTGGTCTCGGTCTTCATCGGCGCGTTGGGGGCGGTGCTCGCCCCGTGGTGACCGAGCGGTGACCGACGGCCGACGGAAGTGAGTGAGTGTGGGGCCCGTGTCCGGTTCCGGACACGGGCCCCACACTCACTCCAGGTCCAGGAGGAGTTCGCGCAGCAGGCCGGCCAGCTCGTCACGCTGCTCGTGGGCGAGGGCCTTGAGCAGACCGGCCTCGAAGGCGTAGTGCTCCGGCAGGTCGCGGTCGAGGTCCTCGACCCCCTCGGGAGTCAGCCGCACCACGATGGAGCGCCGGTCGTCGGCGGAGGAACTGCGGGTGATCCACCCCTGCGCCTCCAGGCGCTTGAGCCGCCCGCTCAGTCCCGCCGAGGAGACCAGCATCGCCTGCCGGAGCCGACCGGGCGTCAGGGCGTAGGGTGGTCCCGAGCGGCGCAGGGCCCTCAGCACGTCGAAGTCGCCCAGGTTCGACACCTCCCGCCCCGGGCGCCGCCGCAGTCGGCGGTTCAGCGTCTCCTCCACGACCTGACCGAGCCGCAGGGCCCTGGCCAGTACGTCCCCCGGGCTGGTGTCCAGGTCCGGCCAGGCGGCGGCCCACTCCTCGTTCGCCGCGTCGACAGCGTCGCCCACCTGAACTCGTTTCTCGCGCACCCGAAATCCTGCGGCACCAGGATAAGCCGGTCGCGTTCCGGTCGAGCCGGCCGGGACGGGCGGACCGCCTGTCACCGGCGCGGGGTCATCGGCCATACTGCCCGCCGTGGAGCAGCGCATAGGTTCGATCACCCCGCCCCCCGCCGGAACCGACCCGGCCTACATCCCCGGCCTCACTCCCCCGGCCCCGGCCGAAGCGGAGGAGAAGGCCCCGAAGAAGGAGACGCAGCAGCCGCCTCCCGAGGAGGTCGTCCTGGACGGGACGGACGACGCGGAGGGGGAGCCCGAGGAGACGGCGGAGGAAGGCGCGGAGGACGACGGTGCCGACGGGCCCGCCTTCGAGGTCTCCGACCACCGCGGCTCGATCGCCGCCGACCGCACGGGCGTCACGCTCCGGCTGGACGGAGAGGAGGCCTCCTTCCCCTGGAAGGAGATCGGCGCGGTCCAGATCGACCTCCCCCTCCTCGGACGCCGATTCTCCGTCACCGTCCACACCACCGCCCGCCGCTGGTACGACGCCGATGTCCAGGCGCCGTCCAGGAAGCTGCTCAAGCAGTGGTCGGACGAGTTGGACGCGGTCCTGGACGCCTACTTCGAGGACGCGGACGCGGACGCGAAGCAGGCCGAGGAGACGACCTCCGGAGACGACGCGCGGTAGCCGCGCCCGGGGACGACCGTGTGCCGGGTCCGCCCCGGACGGCCGAAGAAGCCGTCCGGGGCGGGCCCGGCAGGGCTTCGCTCGGGGGGTGACGGGGACTTTCCGCCGCGGGCGCGCGGCAGCCGACGGAAGGCGTCGACCGCCGCCCGAAGCGGAACGGCTCCGTTCCCGCTCTCCCTCTGGTCGAATTCCTCCCGAAGCGTCATTTTCATTGACAAATTATGCTTTCTTCCATGAGCGCGGCGCGGGCGCGCGGGTCGACCGGGCATCGGAGGGAGCACAACCATGCGGGCGTGGCAGTTCACCGAGGTCGGAGCGCCTCTCACCCTCCGTGAGATCCCGGAGGCCGAGCCGAAGGAGGACGAGATCGTCGTCGAGGTGAAGGCGGCGGGGCTGTGCCACAGCGACATCGGTTACCTCGACGGCACCCTGACCCCTCTCCTCCCGTTCAGCCCGATCACCCTGGGGCACGAGATCGCGGGCGTGGTGGCGGCGACCGGTTCCGGCGCGACCCGGTTCTCGGTGGGCGACAAGGTCGTGGTGCCGGCCGCGATCGAGGGGCCGGGGACGTCCTCCAACGGCGGATTCCAGCACCGGGTGCCGGTCCGCGAGTCCCTGGTCGTCCCGCTGCCGGACGGCATCCCCTGGGACCAGGCCGCCGCCGCCACCGACGCCGGCATGACCTCCTACCGCGCGGTCACCACCCAGGGGCGCGTGCGTGAGGGGATGAAGGTCGGCATCACCGGACTCGGCGGCCTCGGCTCTCTCGGCGCCCAGGTGGCCCGCGGTCTCGGTGCCGAGGTCTATGTGGCGGAGACGAACGAGGCGGTGCACGACTTCGCCCGCGAGTTGGGCGCGGCGGGCGTCGACACGAGCATCAAGGCCTTCGCCGACAAGGGCTTGGACGTGGTCGTCGACTTCGCCGGCTTCGGGGTGACCACCTCCGAGGCGGTGGAGACCGTGCGCCGCGGCGGGCGCGTGGTGCAGGTCGGTCTCGGGGTCGCCGAGGGAACCGTCAACCTGCAGGCCCTCACCCTCAACGAGATCGAACTCGTCGGATCG
This sequence comes from Streptomyces megasporus, assembly GCF_000718985.1. GTDB lineage: Bacteria > Actinomycetota > Actinomycetes > Streptomycetales > Streptomycetaceae > Streptomyces > Streptomyces megasporus. The sequence goes on from NZ_JODL01000024.1 coordinate 48,392, forward strand.
CAGGCCGGCACCCCCGAGGAGTGCGCGGAGGTCCTGCGGCTCATCGCGGAGGGCAAGGTCGCGTCGAGGATCACCCGCATCGACTTCGACGAGATCGGTGACGGCATCGGCAGGCTGGAGCGGGGCGAGGTCGTCGGGCGGCTGGTCGCCCTCTACTGACGGCCGCCCCTGCCGGCGACCGCCGCGGCCCACCGCTTCCCATTCGGCGGTGGGCGGTCCAGCATTCCTCCATGAGCAGCCTTGCGAACCGAGTGACCGCGGCCGTCGTCCAGGTGGGAGCCCGTCTCTTCGACACCCCCGCCAACCTCTCCCGAGCCCGGGAGTTCATCCGCCGGGCCGCCGGGCAGGGCGCGGAGATCATCGTGCTCCCGGAGGCGTTCCTGGGCGGGTACCCCAAGGGCCTGGACTTCGGGGTGACCGTCGGCAGCCGCACGGACGAGGGACGGGACCTCTTCCACCGCCACCACCGGTCCGCGATCGAGGTGCCCGGCCCCGAGACGGAGGAACTGGCCTCTCTCACTCGCGAGTTGGGCTGCCATGTGGTGATCGGGGCGGTCGAGCGGTCCGGCTCCACCCTGTACTGCGTCGCGCTGTTCTTCGGTCCTGCCGGCTACCTGGGCAAGCACCGCAAGCTCGTGCCCACCGCGGCCGAGCGGTTCCTCTGGGGCCGGGGCGACGGCTCCACCATGCCCGTGGTGGACACCGGGGCGGCCCGGCTGGGCTCGGCCATCTGCTGGGAGAACTACATGCCGCTGTTCCGCGCGGCCATGTACGCCAAGGGGGTGGACGTCTGGTGCGCCCCCACCGTGGACGACCGCGAGAACTGGCAGGCGACCATGCGGCACATCGCCGTGGAGGGCCGCTGCTTCGTGCTGAGCGCCAACCAGTACCTGCTCCGCGGAGACCTGCCCGCCGACGTCCACCCCGTCCAGGGCGACGCTCCGGACACGGTGCTCATCGGCGGCGGCAGCACGATCGTCTCGCCCCTCGGCGACGTCCTCGCCGGTCCGCTGCGCGGCGGCGAGGGCATCCTCACGGCCGAACTCGACCTGGGGGACATCGCGCGCGGCCGTTTCGACCTCGACGTCACCGGTCACTACGCCCGGCCCGACGTCTTCGCCCTCCACGTCGACGAGACGCCCCGGGCGAGTGTCGACCGACGGTCGGCGCCCGCGGCGGACTGACGCAGACGTCGGGGAGTTCAGGCGGGCGCGCCTTCCGCGGCGCCCTTGAAAGGCGCGACGTCGCCCAGTGCGTGGGCGACCGCCGCCTCCTCGGAGGCCACGTGGGCGAGCAGGCCGCCGGTGTCCGCGATGGTCCCGTCCGGGCCCGTGACGCGCCAACCGCGCAGGACGGCCACGGGCCTGCCGGTGCGCAGGGCGAGGGCGATCTCGCTCATCGTCCCCCAGCCGCCGCCCACGGCGACCAGCCCGTCGCACGACCGGACCAGCAGCCCGTTGCGCAACTGCCCCAGGCCCGTGGCCAGGGCGACGGTGAGGTGCTCGTTGCCGGCGCCGCGGTCGTCGCCGGGCAACAGGCCCACGACGGTGCCGCCCTCGCTCGTCGCGCCCTCGGCGCACGCCTCCATCACACCGCCCAGGCCGCCGCAGACCACGATCGCGCCGCGTCGGGCCGCCAGGGCGCCGACCGCCCGGGCGTGCGCGCGTTCCTCCTCGTCGGCGTCGCCGGGTCCCACCACGCCCACGTACGGGCGGGCCCGCCCGGCTCGACGGTCCGTCGACGGCATGGGGCTCCTTCCTCGCCGTGTGTTCGCCCTCGGTGTTCGCCCTCGCCCGGCGCGGGGATGTCAGGTCCGTCGGATGACGGCACCGTCCAGGAGCGGGGCGAGTTCCCGCGCCACCGTCGTCAGGGCGCGAACGTCCCGCTCGGCCCGGGCGATCAGGATCGCTCCCTCCAGCGCGCTGATCATGAGCGTCGCGAGCGGCTCGGCGCGCTCGGCCGGTACGCCCATTCCGGTCAGCGCCCGGGCCACCGGGCGGCTCCAGCCGGCGAACGCGTCCGCGGCGGCGGCCCTGGTGGACTCGGTGGAGTCCGCCCAGTCCACCGTCGCCGCGACGACGGGGCAGCCCGACGTGAAGCCGACCGTCTCGAACTCGTCGGTCCACTGGCGCACCATCGCGGCGAACAGGCGGCTCGGGGACGGCTCGGACATCTCGGCGAGGAACCGGTCGACGCGCTTGGCCGCGTAGCGACCCGCCCAGGCCACGGCCTCGTTGACGAGCTGTTCCTTGCCGCCCGGGAAGTAGTGCCCGAGCGATCCGCGCGGCGCGCCCGCGTGCGCGGCGACGTCGCGCAGCCCCGTCGCGGTGACCCCGTCGCGTCGGATGAGTTGGGCCGCGCTGAAGACCATCCGCTCGCGTGGTCCCCGTTCGGAAACCGCCATCACCGACCTCCCGCCGACCGACGCCCGGACGCCGACCGCCCCGCGTCCAGCCGTGCCAGTTTGACATCCTCCCGGCCGGTCACGGCGGCCGGAACGCACGCGCACCGTGCCGGCCGACCCCGACGGCTCTACTATGACGGCTGTCATAATCGACGAGGCCGGTGGCTTCCACGAGCGCACCGGCCGGAGACGGCGGCGGAGATGGATGTCGGTTTCATCGGCCTCGGCGTCATGGGGCTGCCCATGGCGCTCAATCTGACCAGGGCCGGGACGCCGCTCGTGGTCTGGAACCGCACCGCGACCAGGAGCGAGCCGTTGCGCGCCGCCGGCGCGAAGGTGGCGGCGGAGCCGGCGGAGGTCTTCGAGCGGGCCCGCGTGGTGATCCTCATGTTGGCCGACGACGCCGCGATCGACTCCGTCCTGGGCCGCGGCACGCCCGCCCTCGCCCGCAACGTCGCGGGGCGCGTGATCGTCCATATGGGGACGACGTCGCCCGACCACTCGCGCGGGCTCGAGGCCGACGTCCGCGCGGCCGGCGGCGATTACGTCGAGGCTCCCGTCTCGGGTTCGCGCGAGCCCGCGGAGGCGGGCCGGCTCGTGGCGATGCTGGCCGGGGAGGACGCGGCGGTGGAGGAGGTCCGCCCGCTGCTCGCGCCCCTGTGTCACCGGACCTTCGACTGCGGCCCGGTCCCCGGCGCGTTGCTGACGAAGCTCTCGGTGAACCTGTTCCTGATCACCATGGTCACCGGTCTCACCGAGGCGTTCCACTTCGCCGACCGGCACGGACTGGACAAGGATCTGTTCATGGACGTGCTCGCGGCGGGCCCGATGTCCAGCGGCGTCTCCCGTATGAAGGCGCCCAAGCTGGCGGACCGCGACTTCACCGTCCAGGCCGCCGTCTCGGACGTGCTGAAGAACAACCGGCTGATCGCCGAGGCGGCCAGGGCCGCCGGCCTGGCCTCGCCCCTGCTCGACGTCTGCCACGCCCTCTTCGGCGAGACCGTGGCGCTGGGTCACGGCCGGTCCGACATGGTGGCCGTCCTCCACGCGATCGAGGCGCGGACCGACCACGATCGGCGCCACTGACCCATCCGGGCCGTCAGCCGGGGGAAGCGTTCGACAAACCGGTGAAACACGGCTCCTCCCCGCACGCGCGTGCCGTTCCCGGGTACCTCTCGCGCATGGCCGGCATCGATCTTCGGAGCACCGCGTTCGACGACGGTGCCTTCATCCCCCGCCGTCACTCGAAGGAGGGAGAGAACGTCTCCCCACCGTTGAGCTGGTCCGGCGTTCCCGACGGAACGGCGGAACTCCTGCTGGTGTGCGAGGACCCCGACGCGCCGTCGGGCACCTTCCTCCACTGGCTGGTCACCGGCATCGACCCGACGAGCGACGGTGTGGAGGCCGGGCGGACGCCCCGTGGCGGAACGCCCATGACGAACGGTTACGGCGAGCGGGGCTGGGGCGGCCCGCTCCCTCCCCCCGGCGACAAGGCCCACCGCTACTTCTTCCGTCTCCACGCCCTTCCCGAACCCGTCTCCCTCGAGGACGGCGCGGGCGCCGACGCGGTGCGCGCCGCGGTGGCGGACCGCCGGCTCGCGAGCGGCACGCTCCAGGGGCTCTACCAGCGCTGAGGTCCGTGCCCGTGGCCGGCCCCCGGCCACGGGCACGACTCGGTAACGGGGGGCGACGGTCGCGCCTTCGGCCTTCCCCGACCGGTGGTTTCCGGTGTGGGCTGGTCCCATGCGCCCCACCACGCCGCGCCGCCGCGCGTTCGCCGCCCTGCTCGCCGCCGTCACGGTGGGGACGTCGCTCGCCGGGTGCGCCGGCGCCGGGACGGACGGCGCCGGGGGCGGCGGCTCCACGCCCACGGCGCGCACCGGCGGGCCGTTCGTCTCCCCGAGCGCCTCCCGCCCCGTGCCGCGCGGGGAGGGGAGCGAGGACCCGGACGACGTCAACGGGGACGGGTACCGGGACCTGCTGCTGCCGGTGTTCTCCGGCGAGGACGGCGCCCACCGGCGGATCGTGGTCGTGTACGGGTCGGCCAAGGGACCGGACCCGGCGACCCGCACCGTCCACGGGCGCCGCGACCTCGGTCTCCCCGCCCCCGTCGAGCACGCCGGGGAGCGGGACCCCGACCACCTGGACGCCGACTCCGTCCTCAGCGCCGACCTGGACGGCGACGGCTTCCCCGAACTGGTCTCCTCCGTCGCCCGACGGGTGTCCGGCACAGGCGACCCGTACGCGATCGAGCCCGGTGTGTGGGTGTCCTGGGGCGGCCCCGAGGGCCCGCGGCGCGGCGCCGGGGCGACGCGGATCGAGGCCGCGGACGGGCTGGGGGGCACGGTGCGCGGCGACTTCGACGGCGACGGACACCACGACCTGGCGGCCCTGCGGCAGGAGCGCCGTCAGGTGGTGCTGCTGTACGGCCCGTTCACCCGGTCCGGTGTCCCGGCCCGCACCGACACGCTCCCCGGGGTCCAGGGCTGGTTGGCGGCCGACGCGATCGACCCGACCGGAAAGCCCCGTGCCACCGCACTGCTGGTGCACGACGGCGACGACGGCGAGCAGACCGCCGCCACGCTCCACCCCGCGCGGGTCGGCTCCGGCCCGGACCGCGAGGGCGTCCGGCTGCGCAGGGGGAACGCGGTGGCCTTCGGCGACTTCGACGGCGACGGCGCCCGCGACGTGGCCATCGGCGACGACGGCAGCCGCAACGACGAACCGGGGTACGAGAGCGAGGCCCCGGAGGTGGACGGCTCGTTCACGATCCACCCCGGCGACGGCGGCGCGCCCCGCACGTACCGGATTCCCCGTGGCGAGAACCCCTACGGGTCCGGCGGCTACCACGCCGCCGACCCGGACGGGGACGGCCGCGACGCGCTGGTGGTCGGCACGGACGGCGGCGCGCTGTTGATCGACACGGGCGCCGGCGGGGCCGGTGGGACGCGGACGGAGCTCTCCCGCACCGTGCCCGCCCGCGTGGACGGGGGAAAGCCGTCCGAGGGCACGCGGAACGCACGGCCCTACGGCGCGGGGGACTTCGACGGCGACGGCGCGGACGAGTTGGTCTTCGGGTGGGGCGCGAGCCGGCTCTTCGAGTTCTACGGGGAGCGGCCCACCCACTGGTGGATCACCGACGGCGCCTCCGCCCGCGACGAGGTCGCCTTCAGCACCGTCCCCTACGCCCCGGCGCGGGGATAGGTCGCTCCGTCCGAGCGGCCCGCGCGTGGTCTGGGCCGCACGCGGGCGGGGGAACGCCCCGTCCGGGCCGTCGGTCAGGGGCGGCGCAGGCGGGCGACCTCGTCGCGGATCACGGGCAGGAGGTCGTACAGGGCCTGGCCGGGACAGTCGGTCTGGTGACTGTCGCGGTGGCCGGAGACGACGTGGAACGTCGCCGCCTCGCCCTTGTCGTAGCGGCTCTCGTCGTTCGTCGAGACCAGCCGCACCGTGCCGCGCGGGTCGGTTCCGGGGCGGAGTTTCCACGCCGCGACCTTGGCTATCCCCTCGATGAGGGCCCGCGGCACCTCCACTCCCTCGCCGTAGGTGCCCAGTGCGGCCACCCCGACGCTGTTGCGGTTGAACCCCTTGGTGTGCGCCCCGTACACGGGTCGCCCGATGCCGCCCGCCCGGCCCTCGTAGATGGTGCCGCAGCGGTCCACGACGAAGTTGTAGCCGATGTCGTCCCACCCCTCGCCCTTGACGTGCTCCACCTCCAGAGCCCGCAGCATGGCGGGGACGTCGTCGCAGTCGTAGCCGTTGGGGTGGCCGGTGTGGTGGACGAAGACGGCGCTCGCCGGGCCCGTGTACCTGGCGCGCTCCCGGACCATGCTCTCGTCCGCGCGCCAGTCCGCCCGGCTGACGATCGCGGGGCGCGGCGCGCCGTGCGGGGGCGCGGAGTCGGTCGCTTCCGACTCCGACGTCCCCGGCAGCGACGCGGGAACGTCCCGCATCACCAGCAGGGCCAGGGGCAGGAGGGCGGCGCCCAACGCCAATCGTGGGGACCACATGCCCCCACCCTGCGCGCTCGGGCCGTCGATCTCGCGGCCGGCGGGACCGATCGGGTGACGCCGAACTCCCGCCTCGCGTGTCGTTCGCGCAGCTCACCGGCGTTTTTCGGGGACCGGGCGGACACGGTGGCGGCGGGCGCCTCGGCCCGTCACCTCGGCGCGGGCGCGCGCTCGTCGAGGAGCCCCTCGCCGCGCAGGTCGTCCCAGAGCCCCGCGGGAACGTCCGCCTCGAAGGCGGCGACGTCGCGCCGCACCTCCTCGGCGGAGCGCATGCCGAGCACGACGCCCGCGACCGCGGGGTGGTGCAGCGGGAACAGCATCGCCGCGCGGGGAAGCGGCACGCCGTGCGCCTCGCAGACGTCGGCGACGCGGTGCGCCCGCCGCAGCACCTCCGGCGGGACCGGCGCGTAGTCGAAGCGTGCCTCCTCGGTGGGCCGGTCCACGGCCAGCAGGCCGGAGTTGAAGACCGCCGCCGCCAGCACGGACACGCCGCGCTCGACGCACGCGGGCAGCAGGCCGTCCAGGGCGCTCTGGTCGAGCAGGGTGTACCGGCCGGCCAACATCACCACGTCGGCGTCGGTCTCCCGGACGAACCTGGTCAGCAGGTCGGTGTTCCGCATTCCCGCGCCGACGGCGCCCACCACGCCCTGGGAGCGCAGTTCGGCGAGCGCCGGCCAGCCTTCGCGCAGGGCGGCCTCGAAGCGGTCCTCCACGTCCGTGTCGTGGAGGAACAGCACGTCGACGCGGTCGACTCCCATCCGGGTGAGCGAGTCCTCGACGCTGCGCAGGACGCCGTCGCGGGAGAAGTCCCACACCCGGCGGTGCGTCGCGGGCACCTGGAAGCTCTCGTCCGTGCGGCCCGCCGGGTCCTGGGGGACGAGGATTCGGCCGACCTTGGTCGACAGTGTGAACTCCCCGCGCGGCATCCGGCGGAGGAAGTCGCCGAAGCGGCGTTCGGAGTGCCCGATGCCGTAGTGCGGGGCGGTGTCGAAGTACCGGATGCCGTGCTCCCAGGCCGCCGCCAACGCTCCCGCGGCCGTGTCGTCGTCCAGCGGCTCGAACAGCCCGCCGAGCGGTCCGCCTCCGAATCCCAGTTCCGTGACCTCGACCGTGCTGCGTCCGAGCCGGTTCGTCCTCATTCGGCCGTTCCTCCTCGTGGTTGCGTCCCGACCGCGCCTTCCGGGGGGAGTGTTCCCCCGGAAGGCGGCGGCCCCCACCGTCTCCGGGAAGGCCGGCCCCGACCGCCCCCGGCCGGTGGCCCTCCGGGGGCGGGCTCAGCGGGAGACCAGGTCCTCGCGCAGGGCGCTCAGTATCCTGGCGGCCTCGTCGAGACCGGCCTGGGAGCAGCGGTGGATCGCCGCGTCCAGCCTGGTCACGGCGGCCTTCGGCCGGTTCAGTCCGTTGCCCTCGAACAGCGCGGCGAGCCGGGCCGTCTCCGCCCGCTCGACCTCGCCGTCCGGGCCGCCCTCGACGAAGCGCGCGTCCGCCCGTTCCGCCTCGGCGAGCGCCTCCTCGAAGCGCTCGGCGCGGGCCAGGCAGCGGGCGCGGCACCGGTGGTTCTGCCCGACCTGGTACCAGTGGGGGAAGCCCTCCCACCCCTCCTCGCCGGCGATGTCGGCCAGCAGCTCGTCGGCGGCGGCCAGGAACCCGAGGGCCTCGTCGATCCCGCCGCCCTCGCCCTGAGTGGCGAAGTCGGCGAATCCCCGCAGCATCTCCGCGACCGGGGCCGGATTCGGCGCCTTCGCGTGCGAGGCCAGGGCGCGTTCCCGGGCGGCCTCGGCCGCCTCCGGGCTGCCCGCACGGGCCAGTGCCACGGCTGCCTGGGCGGCGACCATGGTGTGGGTGACCTGCTCCTCCCATCCGGCCACCGTGTCGGCCAGGCGCAGGAACTCCTCCGCCGCCGCGCGGTGTTCCCCCAGGTCCACCAGGCCACGGGCGAGGGTGAGCCGGATCTGGGCCAGCAGCCGCTCGTCGAGCGGGCTCCCCGAGTCCGCGGCGCTCTCGCGGACCACCGACTCCAGCACGGCGACGGCGTCCTCCGCCTGCCCGGACGTGAACAGGGCGTCGGCGAGTTCCAGTCGGCACTCGGCGGCGGCGTCGTGGTCGCCCTCCCCGTCGAGCCGGGCGGCGGCCTCGGACAGGTGGCGGACGGCGCCGGAGAGTTCGCCGGCGTGCTTGCAGGCGTGGCCGAGCATCGCGTGGACGGACGTGACCGGGAACGCCCGGTCGCCGTACCGCGCGGCCTGTGCCATGGCCTGTCGGAACACCCCGACCGCGTCCTCGGGCCGTCCGGTCCGCATCAGGATCTGGCCCAGCAGCAGCATGCCGCGGGTGGCCCGCCACGGGGTGCCGATCTCCTCCAGGATCTCCTGGGAGCGGCGCTGCTCCTCGACGGCCTCCTCCGGCCGTCCGCCGCGGGCGGCGACGTCGGCGACGTAGAGGTGGGCGGCGGCCGTCTGGTGGGGGATCTTCCACCGCTCGGCCGCGGCGTGCAGGGCCGCCACCTCCGTCTCGAACCGCTCCACCACCGCCGGGTCGGCGTCCGGCAGTCGGTCCACCAGTTCGGCGTGCGCGACGAAGGCCCGGCAGTGGACCACGACGAGGTACCTGTCGGGGTGGAACTCCTCGCCCGGCTCCCGCCCGTCCTCGGGGAGCATCCGCTCGGCCCGCTCCAGCAGGGAGTCCAACTCGGCCCACGCGTCGGACGGTGTGGTCGGGGCGTCGTCGGCCTCCGCGGCGCCCTTCGCCGGCATGTCCCGGCACACCGCGCGGGCCCGCGCGGCCAGCGCGTGCCAGGGCATGCCGGCCCGGTCGTACAGGTCGGCCGCCTCGGTCATCCCCGCCCGGCCCTCGGCCACCCGGTCGTTCTCGTAGGCGGCGAAGGCGCGCTGTTCGGCGAGTTCCGCCGCCAGGTGGTCGGGGTGGCCGAGCGCCGGGTCGTGGACGTACCCCTCGGCGGCGACGCGCTCGGCGATCCGCTCCCACAGCGGTGTGTCGCCGGGGTGGCCGTCGGCCGCCATCCGACGGGCCGTGGCGACCAGTTCGGCGAAGTCCTCCGGGACCGTCACCCGGTGTTCGACGGCGGGAGCGGCCGGGGCCGTCCCCGCGCTCCTCGGACCGGCCGGCGGTGTGACGCGCAGGCCCAGCGGGAGCGGCTCGTCGAGCAGCGGGCGCTGCGCCAGGCGCCGGCGGCGGCGTTCGCCGACCGTCGGGGTGCCGTTGCGCCGGTCGAAGGCCGCGGCCGACTCCTCCGCCTCGGCGCCGATGTGGGCGAGCAGGGAGTGGGCCGTCCACTGCCGGCCGGGCGGTCCGGCGACGGGCGTCTCGGTGTGTCCCTCCTCGACGAGGCGGCCGAGCAGCACCTGGACACCGGTGAGGAAGGCCAGCCGCGCCCTGGGGGCGCCGGTGAAGCCGAACAGCTCCCGGTTCTCCGCGAGGATCTCCAACCCGCGGCCCTCGTTGCGGGTCAGCGCGCAGAACTCCAGGTGCAGGCCGATCTCCTCGACCATCCCCGTCTTCCCGCGCGCGTGGCGGTACCCGGCCAGATGGTGCGAGCGGGCCTGGTCGAGGCGGCCGGTGCGCAGCAGCGGCAGCAGCGCGAAGGCGTGGCTGACGTACGGCTCCTCCTGACAGCTCACCATGCCGGCGAAGAGCGGCGCCCAGATCTCCAGCGCCTTCTCGTCGTCGCCCAGGGCGACGTGGTGGAGCGCCCGGTGCCGGACCTCGCACGCCTCGCAGTCGCTGAGTCCGTCCCGAGGGCGGGTCACCCACAGGTCGTAGGCGGACTCCAGGCCGTTGCCGGTGTGCATCGCGAGGCGGTGGGCCATCGCCGCCGGCGGCTGCATGCCGTGGCCGGCGTCCCGGTAGCGCTCCCGCATCCGTTCGATCCACTGCTCGATGGTGGCCAGCGGGACGTCCGGCACCTCGATCAGGGAGGTCGTCACCCATTTGAAGCACCAGTGGAGCCGGTGGACCTCCCACTCGCTGAACGCCTTCGGCCGGCTGTCGTGGAGTTGGAGCAGCCGGGCGAAGACCACCGGCGACTTGCGGTGCTCGCCGGTGTACTCGTACGCCTCCAGCAGCTCCAGCAGGGCGGTGACGAGCACGTCGGGTTCCTCGAACTGCTCGGCCGCGGCCACCAGTTCCTCGGCGGTCACCGTCCTGGGCAGCCCGTAGGGGCGTTCGTGGTTCTCCCGCAGCGCGTCGAACACGGCCTCCGGGGTGTCCGGCATCACGGCTCCTTTCGGGTGGCCGAGCCGCCCCGGGGGGCGTCGTGGTCGTGCATGGCGTGGTCGAGCAGGCCGAGGAAGGCCCGGTTGAGCAGGGCGCTCTCGGCGGCGCGCAGCGGGCGGCGGGTGAGCAGCAGCGCCTGCCCGTAGAGCGCCTCGGCGGTGACGCCGGCCAGTCCGCGTTCGGTGATCGTCACCGCGCGGCGGACCAGTGGGTTGAGGTGGTTGAGCACCAGTCGGGCCCGGGGGGTCTCGGTGCGCAGCGAGCCGAGGATGTCGGCCCACAGCCCGTCGGCGGCGCCGGCCAGCTCGGATCTGGTGCGCTCGTGGCGGGCCTCCCGGTCGTCCAGGAGCAGCGCGGGGGCGGTCACCGGCTGGAAGCTGCGCAGCACCACGTCGCAGTCGTGGGCGCCGATCACCTCGCGGGCGACGGTCAGGAAGGGCGCGGCGGCCAGTTCGGCGGCGGGGTCCACCGCGTCCAGGTGCGCGGTGACGGTGGCCGGGTCCAGGTCCTCGACCAGGGTGCCGGGCCGCACCTCCGGCAGCCGGTGCACCAGGTCCCGGTCGTAGGTGTAGCCGCCGTTGACGACGCCGAGGCCGGCCGCCGCGGCGACCGGGGCGACCTGCCGGAACTCCTCCACGGTGCGGGTGACCAGGATCGTGGAGTGGCCGCGGGCGAACTCCTCCAGGGTGACGTTGCCGTCGGTCGTCTCGAACGGCAGCCAGGGCAGCAGCATCCGCAGCAGGGCGTCGTCGTGGCGGGCCAGCGCCTTGACGGCCAGGTGGTGGATGTCGACGAAGCGGTGCAGGAGGGCCGGGTCGCTCGCGGCCAGGCCGGTGAGCCAGTCGCGCAGCCGGGCGCCGAGCGCGTCGCGGACGGCGCCGAGCGTCTCGTCCTCGTACAGCGCCTCTCGGGAGGCGGTCGGCCGCAGTCCGGTGGTGTCCACCACGCAGCGGACGAAGAACGCCCAGTCCGGCAGGAGTTCGGACGCCTGGTCGGACAGCAGCATGCCCTTGAGGTGTACGCGGTGCCCGGCGCGCTGCGACGGGCTGACCGCGGTCGGCAGCACGTGGGCGACGCCGCGCAGCCCGACGATCGGCAGGTCCAGCTCGATGGTGTCCAGCGGGGTGAAGCCGAAGGTGGACCGGCAGTGTTCGGCCAGCGCCTCGCGGCGGGCGAGCGGCGAGGCGTGCCGCCGCTCCCACGGCGGGGTGCGGTTGATCCGGGTGGCCGTGCCGCGCGCGTCGACCACGGTGACCTCGTGCCGCAGCAGGCCGCCGTAGTGCCGGGCGAGTTCGACGACCCGGTCGTGGCGCGTCCACTCGGTGCCGTCCGCCCGCGGGGTGAGCCGCACCGTCGTCCCCGGCTCGGGCTTGGCGCGCGGGGGCAGGGTGCGGAGGGTGTAGCTGCCGTCGGCCCGTCCGCACCATTCGACGACCGGGGCGTCGGGGCGGGCGGCCGAGCGGCTGACGACGGTGATCTCGTCGGCGACCACGAAGCAGGCGAGCAGTCCGATGCCGAACTGGCCGATGAACTCGGAGCGGGCGGAGGCGATGGCGGTGCCGTCGAGGCCGCCGTCGGCGGAGCGTTTGGAGCTGCGGCCGATCGTCGCCAGGAAGGAGTGGACGTCCCCTTCGGAGAGCCCGACGCCGGTGTCGGTCACGGCGAGCGTGCCGTCGCCGGCCTCCACGGTGATGCGGGCCGGGGCGTCGGGGTCCAGCGCCTGCCGCGCGGTGATGGCGTCCACCGCGTTCTGGAGCAGCTCGCGCAGGTAGACGCGCGGGCTGGAGTAGAGGTGGTGGGAGAGCAGGTCGACCAGGCCGCGCAGGTCGACCTGGAAGGTGTGGGCGGTGTGGGAGTGGGGCGCCAAGGTCGTTTTCTTCCGTGAGGATCGGGGGCGGAGTGTCAGCGGCCGGCGTGCCAACGCCACTTGCGGAACACCGCGACCGGGTCGTCGGAGCCGAAGTAGCTCCAGGGGAACTCGGTGACCCGGCCGTCGAGCGCGGCGAACGCGGCCGCCGCCGCCTTGCGTTCGCCGGCCAGTGAGAAGGCCATCGCGAAGGTGTTGTGCACGCCGATCCACTCGTATGGACGGCCGGGGTCGAAGTCGGGGTGCCGGATGGAGCGGTCGGCGGCCTCGTGCAGGTCGGCACGGACCTCGGGGCGGCGCATGTACTTCTCGTCCTCGTCCGCTTCCAGGTCCACCCAGCGCTCCAGGTGGGCGAGGGCCACGAGCTCGCCCAGCGCGCTTCCCCGGGGGGCCGCGAGCATCGAGTCGCGGGCGAAGGCGTGCATCTCCTCGTGCGAGCCGCCCCACTTGGCGCACACCTGCTGCAACTGCTGCCGGTGGGCGCCCAGGTGTCCGGGGCAGCGGCGCACCGTCGCCTCGAAACGACGTCGGGCGATCTCCTGTCCGACCTGGAGACCGCGCCCGGAGACCTGGAGCATGAACCAGGGGGCGACCCAGTCCGGTTCGCGTTCGGCCACCCGGTAGAGCAGGTCCTCCGCCACTCTCAGCCGCTCGTGGAAGATCCGGAACTGCTCGCGGGAGACCTGGGAGGCCTGGGCGGCGGTGCGCGCCTCCCATCCCCAGTGGATGTGGTGCGCGCCGGCCGTCAGCAGGGCCAGGGTGCCGTCCGGCTCCCGATCCAGCACACCGCCCATCCAGCCGCCCATCCGGTCGGCCATGCCCGGGGTGCCACAGGTGTGCCACACGAGCCGGCACAGCCTCTCCCCGTCGGTCACCGTCTCCAGGATTCCCCGCATCGCGGGCCAGTCGCCCGCGCGGGCCGCGTTCCGGAGCCGGGCCGACTCCGGGTCGTCGAAGTCCGTCGCCAGACGCGCCGGTGACGCGCGCCTCCACGACCCGAACGAGAACAGCGACCGGCGCCGTCCGCTGCCGTCCTGCTCCCGTGTCGTGGAGCGGTGATCGGCGAATGCCATGACGTCCCCCTCGTGAAAACCCCGACAGGGCCGTTGATCACCGCCCCCGGAGAACGAATATCATGCGGTGCCGACAACGCTTCGACCAAGGGTTTTCGAAGAGTGATCGCCTGTGGTCCCGGCGGCGCACGGCCGCCCCGGTCGGGAACGGGGCGGGGCCGGCCGGGACGGTCCGGCGGGCCTCGGCCGTGGCCTCGCCCGTGGGGCCTCCACCCCGCCCGAGGCGTCCTCGGCCCCCCGGGACGCCCGAGGTGACGGAGCCGGACCAGGGGTACTCGGGCGGCATGAGCGAACACCCCACCACCGACACCCGACCGCTGGCCCTGGTCACCGGAGCCTCCAGCGGCATCGGTCTGGAACTGGCCCGACAGTTCGCCGAGCACGGCTTCGACCTGCTGGTCAACGCCGAGGACGATCGATTGACGGACGCCGCCGAGCGGCTGCGCGCCTCCGGGACCGAGGTGCTGCCCGTCCGGGCCGACCTGCGCCGGCACGACGAAGTGGAGCGGCTGTGGTCGGCCGTCGCCGGCACGGGACGACCGGTCGACGCGGCGGCTCTCAACGCCGGCATCGGCCGGGGCGGCGCGTTCGTCGACACCGACCTGGCCGACGAACTCGACCTGATCGCCCTCAACGTCGCCTCCACCGTGCACCTGGCCAAGCTGCTGTTGAGGGACATGGCCGCCCGCGACGAGGGACGGTTGCTGATCACCTCGTCCGTCGCGTCCACCATGCCCGGCCCCTACCAGGCGGTCTACAACGCCTCGAAGTCCTTCCTGCAGTCCTTCGCCGAGGCGGTGAGCGACGAGTTGAGGGACACCGGGGTCACGGTCACCTCGCTGATGCCCGGACCGACCGACACCGACTTCTTCCGCCGGGGCGACCTGGAGGACACCAAGCTCGCCGAGCAGGCCACGGACGACCCGGCGCTGGTCGCCCGGCAGGGTTTCGACGCCCTGATGCGGGGCGAGGAGAAGAAGCTCGCCGGCTCGGCGAAGTCGCGTGCCCTGGGCCGGGCCAACGCCGTGCTCCCCGACCGTCTCAAGGCCGCCGGGCACCGGAGGACGGCCGAGCCCGGCTCCGCCGACCGGAGCGCCGGCCGGAGCCGGGACGAGAAGGGCTGAGTCCGGGGACGGCCCCGGCGTGCCGTCAGTCCAGTGCCTCGCGCACCGCGGCACGGGCCGCGGTCGCGTCGGGGGCGGCCAGCGCCAGGTCCGCCAGGCGGCGGCAGTCCCGGAGGGTGTGGTCGGCCAGGGCGGCGCGGACGTCCGCCAGGCGGCCGGGGGCGGCCGACAGGCTCGTCACGCCGAGGCCGGTCAGCACCAGGGCCAGCTCGGGGTCGGCCGCGGCCTCCCCGCACACCCCGACCGGGCGGCCGTGCCGGGTTCCCTCCCGCGCCGCCGTGCGCACCAGTTCCAGCAGCGCCGGCTGCCAGGGGTCCAGCAGTTCGGCGAGGCTGCCGAGGGTGCGGTCGGCGGCGAAGGTGTACTGGGCGAGGTCGTTGGTGCCGACGCTGAGGAAGTCACACGCCCGGGCGAGTTCCCCGGCGCGCAACGCCGCCGCGGGAACCTCCACCATGGAGCCCGCGACCGGCAGGCCATGAGCGCGGACCCGCGCGGCGAACTCCGCCGCCTCCCGCGGCAGCGACACCATGGGCGCCATCACCCACACCTCGGCCCCGCTGTCCTCGGCGGCCGCGGCGACAGCGGCCAACTGGGTCTCCAACAGGTGCGGGTCGCGTACGGCGGTGCGCAGTCCGCGGACGCCCAGGGCCGGGTTCTGCTCGTCGGTCGCGGTCGCGAACGGCAGTGGTTTGTCGGCCCCGGCGTCCAGGGTGCGCACGACGACGCGACGTCCGGCGAAGGCCGTGAAGACCTTCCGATAGGCGGCGGTCTGTTCCTCCTCGGTGGGCGCCTCGGCGCGGTCGAGGAAGATGAACTCGGTGCGGAACAGGCCCACGCCCTCGCTGTCGGCCGCCGCCGCGGCCGGCAGTTCGCCCAGCGCGCCGAGGTTGACCAGCAGCTTCACCGGGTGTCCGTCGGCCGTGCGACCGGGCCCGTGGGCCCGCGCGGCCCGTTCGCGCCGTCGCTCCTCC
Source organism: Streptomyces megasporus (assembly GCF_000718985.1). Lineage (GTDB taxonomy): Bacteria > Actinomycetota > Actinomycetes > Streptomycetales > Streptomycetaceae > Streptomyces > Streptomyces megasporus. Next base: position 64,074 of record NZ_JODL01000024.1, read on the forward strand.
CGCCGGGCCGCTTCGGCGACGGCCTCGGGGCTCGGGTCGGGTTCGACGGTGCCGGCGGTGCCGTCGACGAGCACCCGACGCCCGTCGGTCAGGCCGGCGGCGAGGTCGCAGCCGACCACGGCGGGCAGTCCGAGGGTCTTGGCCAGGATGGCGGTGTGGCTGGTGGGGCCGCCGCGCTCGGTGACCAGGGCCAACACCTTCGCCGGGTCGAGGAGGGCGGTGTCGGCGGGCGCGAGGTCCTCGGCGACCAGGACGTGGGGGTGTCCGGGGTCGGGCAGGCCCGGCATGGGCAGGCCCAGCAGCCGTGCCGTGCAGCGGTCCCGCAGGTCGTCCAGGTCGGCGACCCGTTCGGCGAAGTAGCCGCCCGCCGCTTCGAGGGCGGTGCGGAACTCCCCGAAGGCGGCGGCGATCGCGTGGGCCCCGTCGGTGCCCTCCAGCACCAGGGACTCGACCCGATCGCCGAGGGCGGGGTCCTCGACCATCAGGGCCTGTGCGGACAGCACGTCACGCGCGGTGTCGTCGGCGGTCTCCGCGCGTCGCCGGAGGTCGTCGGCGGTCTCCCGCAGCGCGCGGCGGGCGGCGTCCGCCTCGGCGGGCGCCCGGTCCGGTTCGACCGCGCGCGGCGCGGGGAGGGCGGGCGGGGGCGCCATGCGGGCGACGGGGCCGGCGACGCTGCCGCCGCCGATCCCGATGCCGGTCAGCACGGTCGTCATCGCAGCTCCTCGGCGTCCAGGTCGCTCGCGAGGAGGCGGGCCAGTTCCTCGATCGCGGCCTCGGCGCCGTCACCTTCGGCGGACAGCACCACGGAGTCGCCGTGCCGGACGCCCAGGGCGAGCACCGAGAGCAGGCTCCGGGCGTCGACCGGGGCCTGACCGTCACGGGCGATGGTCACCTTGACGGGCCGGCGGGCGGCGGCCTGGACGAAGAGGGAGGCGGGGCGGGCGTGCAGTCCGCTGCGGGAACCTATGACGACGGTGCGCTGGGGCACGGGGATCACACTCCGTTGGGGGTGGTGGAGCCATGGGGCTGGTGAGAGACGGCCGAGCGCGCGGGGCACGACGGTGGGCGTCCGCGCGTCCGGCCGGGCCGGTGGGGCGGTTCGACGATGGGTGCGCGACGGGCGGGTCGGCGGGGGCGGGGTTCGGCTCAGGCCGCCACGGGCGCCCCGGTCTCGGCGGTCTCGGTCCCGGTGGGCGCGGTCCGCTCCTCGGGGGCCCGCCGGCGACCGCTCTTGAGGAGGACGACCAGGGTGGCGGTGACGACCGTGCCGGCGGCGATCGCCACCAGGTAGAGCAGCGGTCCGCCGATCAGCGGCACCACGAAGACACCGCCGTGCGGGGCGCGGAGCGTGGCGCCGAAGGCCATCGACAGGGCACCGGTGACCGCGCCGCCCGCCATCGCCGACGGGATGACCCGCAGCGGGTCGGCCGCGGCGAAGGGAATGGCGCCCTCGGTGATGAACGAGGCGCCCAACACCCACGCCGCCTTGCCGTTCTCCCGTTCGGTCCTGGTGAACAGCCTGCCGCGCACCGTCGTGGCCAGCGCCATCGCCAGCGGGGGCACCATGCCGGCGGCCATCACCGCGGCCATCACCTTGAGGCTGCCGTCGTTGGGGGCGGTGAGCCCGCCGACGGCGAAGGCGTACGCCACCTTGTTGAGCGGTCCGCCCAGGTCGAAGCACATCATCAGGCCGAGCACGGCGCCCAGGACGACCGCGTTGGAGCCGGACAGGCCGCTCAGCCAGTCGGTGAGGGCCTTCTGGAGGGCGGCGATCGGCTCGCCGATCACCACGAACATCAGGAAGCCGACGGCCGCCGAGCCCAGCAGCGGGATCACCAGGACGGGCATGATGCCGCGCAGTGTGGCGGGGATCCTCACCCGTTGGATCGCCGTGACCACCCCGCCCGCGATGAGGCCGGCCACGAGGCCGCCGAGGAAGCCGGCCTCGATGGTGACGGCGATGGCGCCGCCGACGAAACCGGGGACGAGTCCGGGTCGGTCGGCCATGCCGTAGGCGATGTACCCGGCGAGGACGGGCACGAGGAAGCCGAAGGCGGCGCCGCCGATCTGGTTGAGCAGGGCGGCCCAGCTCTCGGTCTCGGTCCACACGAAGTGCTCGGCCACGGACTTCGCGTTCGCGATCTCGTAGCCGCCGAGCGCGAAGGACAGCGCGATCAGCAGGCCGCCCGCGGCGACGAACGGCACCATGTAGCTCACGCCGCTCATCAGGTAGCGGCGCAGCCGTGATCCGAAGCCCTCTCCGGAGGCGGTGTCGGCTCCGGCTCCGACTTCGGTGGCGGTGGCGGTTCCGTCCGGGCCGGTCGCGGCCGGTCCGGCGGCGTTCGCCGTCTCCCCGCGGGCGGCCTTGGCGCGTACCCGGGCGATCAGGTCGGCGGGCCGGTTGACGGCTGCCTTCACCCCGACGTCGACGGTGGGCTTGCCCGCGAATCGGGCGCGTTCGCGCACCTCCACGTCGTGGGCGAGGATCACGCCGTCGGCGGCGGCGATCACCTTCGGGTCCAGCCGGGTGAATCCGGCCGAGCCCTGGGTCTCGACGACCACCTCGACGCCGGCCTCCCGTCCGGCCCGCTCCAGGGCCTCGGCGGCCATGTAGGTGTGGGCGATGCCGGTGGGGCAGGAGGTGACGGCGACGATCCGGAAGGGCGCATCGGCGGGCGCCGATCCGTCCGTCCCGTCCTCGGACGTCTCCGCAGCGGACGTCTCTGCGGCGGGCGTCCTCTCCTCGGGGTCCCCCGCGCTCTTCCCGGTCTCCTCGGTTCCGGCGGGCGCGGCCGGGGTGTCCTCGGCGGTCGGCGGTTCGTCGCCGCGTATCAGGGCCGCCGTCGCCGCCGCGTCGGCGGAGTCGCGGAGGGCGGCGGTGAAGTCGTCGTCCATCAGCCGGCGGGCCAGGGCAGAGAGGATCGACAGGTGGTCGGAGTGCGCGCCGGCCGGTGCGGCGATCAGGAAGACGAGGTCGGCGGGGCGATCGTCCGGCGCCCCGAAGTCGATGCCGCCCGTGCTGCGGCCGAAGGCCAGGGTGGGTTCCGTGACGTGTCCGCTGCGGCAGTGCGGAATGCCGATGCCGCCTTCCAGACCGGTCGGCATCTGCGCCTCGCGGGCCGCCACGTCGGCGAGGAACCCTTCGAGATCGGTGACGCGGCCGGCGGCGACCATCCGCTCGGCGAGCGACCGCACGGCGTCTTCCTTGGTCCGGGCGGACAGGTCGAGGTCGACCAGTTCCGCGGTGATCAACTCGCTCATCACGCGGCTCCTTCCTGGCGGACCGCCCGGTGGGCGGAGGGACGGGGGACGTGGGGGCCCTGTGGGAGCGGCCGGTGGCGGAGGGTCATGGCACGGGCTCCGTCAGGGCGCGGTCCGAGGGGATGTCTGCGGTGGTGGTGACCGCCGTCGGGTCCAGGTCGGTCGGCGTCGGCATGGCACTGCCGGGCAGTTGCACGGCGGCGGCCCCGTGGGCGACGGCCGCCGCGAGCGCGGCGGGGCCGCTGCCGCCGGCCGCCAGGAAGCCCGCCAGCGAGGCGTCGCCCGCGCCGACGTTGCTGCGCACCACCCCGACCGGGGCGCGGCCGAAGTGCGTCCCGGTGTCGTCGACCAGGAGTTGCCCGTCGGCCCCGAGGCTGGCCAGGACGGCCCGGGCACCGCGTTCGCGCAGTTCCTCGGCCGCCTTGACGGCGTCGCCGACCGTGGCCAGGGGACGCCCCACCGCCTCGGCGAGTTCGGCGGCGTTCGGCTTCACCACGTCCGGCCGCTCCTCGAGCGCCGCGGTCAGGGCCACTCCGGAGGTGTCCAGGGCGATCCGCGCGCCCGCCCGGTGGGCACGGCGGACCAGTTCGGCGTACCACCGGGGCCGCAGTCCCCTCGGGAGGCTGCCGCAGCAGGCGATCCAGTCCGCGTCGGCCGACCGCGACCGCACGGCCTCCAGCAGCGCCTCGGCCTCGGCGCCGGTGACCTCGGGGCCGGCCGCGTTGACCTTGGTGAGGGTGCCGTCGGGTTCGACGAGGGTGATGTTGACGCGGGTGGAGCCGGCCACGGGCACGCCGACCGCCTCGATGCCGTGGTCGGTCAGCAGACGGGCCAGCAGCGCTCCCTCGGGTCCGCCGAGGGGGACGACGGCGACCGTCCGCCGGCCGGCCGCCGCCACGGCGCGGGAGACGTTGACGCCCTTGCCGCCCGGGTCGACCCGGTCGGCGCGGGCCCGCAGCACGGCGCCGCGGTCCAGCGCGGGCAGTTCGTAGGTGCGGTCCAGGCTCGGGTTCGGTGTGACGGTGAGAATCACGCGCGCACCACCTCCGTGCCCCGCTCCTCGATGGCGCGGGCGTCCTCGGAGTCGAGTCCGGTGTCGGTGACGAGCAGGTCGACGCGGGACAGGTCGCCGAAACGGGCGAAGTGCCGCTGCCCGAACTTGGCGGAGTCGGCGAGGAGCACGACCCGGCGGGCGGCGGCGACGGCCGCTCGTTTGACGGCCGCCTCGGCCAGGTCGGGGGTGGTGAGGCCGCCGTCGAGGGAGAAGCCGTTGGTGGCGAGGAAGACGACATCGGCGTTGATCTCGCCGTAGGCGCGCAGGGCCCAGTCGTCGACGGCGGCCCGGGTGCGGTGTCGGACGCGTCCGCCGACGAGGTGCAGGGCGATGCCGGGATGGTCGGCGAGTCGGGCGGCGACGGGGAGCGCGTGGGTGACGACCGTGAGGCCCGCGTCCACCGGGAACGCGGCGGCCAGGCGCGCGACGGTCGTGCCGGCGTCGAGGATCACGCTTCCGTCGGCGGGCAGTTCGGCCAGCGCGGCGCGCGCGATGCGGTCCTTCTCGTCGGCGGCGACGGCGTCGCGCTCCACGAGATCGGGCTCGAAGTCGAGCCTGCCGGCGGGGATGGCGCCACCGTGGACGCGGCGGATCAGCCCGGCTCGATCGAGGGCCTTCAGGTCGCGCCGGACGGTCTCGGCGGTGACCTGGAATTCCTCCGCCAGGGCCAGGACGTCGACCCGCCCTCTCTCACGGGCCAGGCGCAGCATTTCCTGTTGGCGCTCCGCAGCGTACATGTGGTTTTGGGTCCGTTCCGTGCCCGATCCTGTTGTTCCGCTGCCATGCTAGGAAGAAGATGCCGGAAAGTAAACACACCCGGACAGCGAAACGGGCAGGAACGGAAACGAACGGGCGCGGGCTCCGGGAGCCCGCGCCCTTCCCCCTCCGTGGACGGGTCGCGCTATGGACGGGTGTCGTATCGGTTCCGCAGCCCTCCGTCCGGCCCGAAGACGTCCAGCAGGTGACCCCGCTCGGACGAGAACCCCTCCTCCCCCCGCAGGAAACGGAGGATCGACTCGTCGAGCGCCTCGAGGGCCGCGGCGCCGCCGTCCGGATCGCGCGTCCACACGACCACCCGGGGGGCTCCGTCGGAGCCGGGATCCCACCGAATCCCGTACACGTCCTCCGCCCCGCCCTGGCGGCGGTACCGCTCGGCCAGCCGGATCGCGGTGTCGGGCGGGGCGGTCGTGGTGGCGGTGGGGCCGGCCGAAGAGCGCTCGGGGGCCGGCGCGCCGTCGACGGTGCAGCCGGACAGCCCGGACACCCCGGACAGCAGGGCCGCGATTCCGACGCAGACCGGTAACGCCGAGCGGGTGATTCGTCTCATCGCGCCATTCTCCCCTCGTCGTCTCCCCTCGTCGTCTTCCCTCGTCGTCTTCCCTCGTCGTCTTCCCTCGTCGGCGGAGGCGGCCCCGCCCGCGGCGGTCCGCCCGGAGCGGCGCCGCCGCGGGGAACGGGCGGTCGGGGAACGTCACCGCAGCGGGTCGAACGGCCTCAGTTCGGCCGGGGAGCGGCCGGTGGCCACCCGCTCCGCGAGGAGCCTGCCCGTGACCGGGCCCAGGGTGATGCCCCACATGCCGTGTCCACCGGCGGCGAAGACCCGCGGGGAGCCGGTGACGCCGATCAGCGGCAGACCATCGACGGTGCAGGGGCGGGAGCCGACCCACTCGTCCTGCCGTTCGTCCAGCTCGGCCCCCCGGAGCAGGGGGCGCGCCGCCTCGACGATGGCCTTGATCCTGCGGCGGTCCAGCGGGGCGTCGGGACGGCGGAACTCCATCATCCCGGCGACCCGCAGCCGGTCGCCCAACGGCGTGCAGGCCACCCGCTGGGCCGGGAAGTAGACCGGCCCGGCCGGCGTCCTCTCCACCGGCACGCTGAAGCTGTAGCCGCGGCCGGCCTGTACGACGCGGCGGACGCCGAACTTCCTCCCCAGCTCGCCGAGGTGGACTCCGCCGGCCAGGACGACCGCGTCGAAGCGCTCCGTGGTGCCGTCGGACAGGACGACGGTCGCCCCGTCCGCCCGGTCGCGGACGTCGGTCACCTTCACGCCCGTGCGGATCTCGCCGCCGCGCGAGCGGACGGAGTCGGCCAGCGCGTGCACGAACGCGCCGGGGTTGACATAGCGCTGCCCGTGGAGACGGACCGCCGCGCCGATCCGCGGCGACAGGCACGGCTCCGCCTCGCGGGCCTCGTCGCCGTCGAGGAGGTCGAAGTCGATGTCCTGACCGGCGGAGCGGATGTGTTCGAGCTCCTCCAGCAGGACGGTGCGCTCCCGCGCGGTGCGGTAGGCCGCGACGAAGGACTTGGCCTCGACGGTCGGCGCCGCGACGCCGCCCGCGGCCAGCAGGTCGAAGCTCTGCAGGGCCAGGCGGTTGACGGGGACGAGCGCGCCCATCGCCTTCCGCCACCGGGCGGTGGTGCTGTGGCGGGCGAAGCCGGTCAGGAACCCGATCAGCTTCGGGTCGGCGCTGGGCGGGACGTAGACCGGCGAGGAGGGGCTGAGCACCGCGCGCAGGCCGTACCTGAGAACGGCGGGTTCGGGCAGCGGGGTGGCCAGGCCGGGGGTCAGCCAACCGGCGTTCCCCAGCGAGGCCCCGGACGCCACTTCCCCGCGGTCGTAGACCGTGACCTCCACCCCGTGGTCCCGCAGGAACCAGGCGGTGGACAGTCCGACCATGCCGGCGCCGACGACGGCGACGCGGTCCGGGCGGGGACCGGAGACAGAGGAAGCCATGAGGGAGCCTCTCCTTTCGACCGAGGTGTTTTCCGATGGTGGGGGCGGTGGCCCCGCCTGTCTTTGTGCCGGTCGGCCCATCCGGACGAGGAAGGTCGTTCGGCGCGCACAAACGTCCACGACGCGGTGGGACCGCGGGTCTCCGTCACGCCCTCCGTGCCCCGGCCGTCCGTCAGATCGGCGGACCGGACGGCGTCTCGGTCTCCTCGCCGCCTTCGCGGAGCACGCTGATCATCCCGTTGGGTTCCAGGTAGGCCAGATGGACCTGCGCCGGGTCCTGGATGCCGTGCAGGCGGAGTTGACTGAGCACCTCCTCCACGGTCATGAACTCCCGACGCATCAGTTCGCGGTTCAGCCGGCCGTCCCGGATCAGGGGACGCGCCCTGGCCTTCATGGCGTCGGCGAAGCGGGGAAACCGGTAGGAGGCCGCGTCGACGGCCACGCTGCACGCCAGGATCGTGGCGACCAGCAGGATGCCGTCGGTCACCGAGCGGGAGTCGCCGGTGAGGCCTCCCGCGACGGCCTCGGCGACCAGTACGACGATCAGCACGTCGGTGAGCCCCAAACCGCCGGACTCCCGCTGGCCCACGACGCGCAGCATGATCAGCACCGCCAGGTAGACCACCACGCCTCTCAGGACGGTCTCCAGGATCGGCGCGTCGGGGGCGAACATGTCACTCACATCGGGCATGGCGTCCGGTTTACCCGGTTTCCAAGGAGCGGGACGGGTGACGCGCTGGGGCCGTCTCCCGACCGTGTGGTCCCGTACCGGTTCGCGGGCACGGCCGCGGCACGCCGCCCGTCCCGTGGTGCGGCGCTCCTGCGGGACGCCCCTCGCCGGCCGTGCGGGAACGTCGGGCGGCCGGCCGTCGGGTCAGGGCGAACTCGACCAGCGGGGGGCGGTCTCCGCCCACTTCCTGTCCCACTCGGCCATGCGGCGGCGGTCGAGCACCCGTCCGGCGACGGTGTAGGCGGCCCAGCCGCCGGCGACGACGGCGAGGACGGCCAGGACGGCCCAGCCGGCGGCGCTGCTGCGGACCTCGTCCGAGCTCATCGGGGGCTCGGTGATGTCGCCGTCGTCGTCGATCCACACGTGGACGGTGTCGCCGACCACCTGGTCGGAACGGACGTCGACGGTGGCGGTGCGGACGGTGCCGTCGGGGGCCCTGTAGCGCACGGGAGCCTGGTGGGCGGCGTTCTCGGAGGTGCGGGAGCCGGAGGTGGTGTCCCGGGTGTCCTGGGCGTCCTGGGAGCCCTGGGGATCGTCACGGGTGAGCACGGCCGTGACCCGGTGTCTCGCCTCGGCCTGTTCGGCGGCCGTCCGCTCCAACGAGCGGTGTGTGGCGGCGTTGACGGCCAGCGCGGTCGGCAGGGCGGTCACCGCGACGGCGACGGTGAGGACCAGGCCGATCCACGCCTGGAGCACGTCCGTGGGGCGGCGCAGCGGGTTGTGTCTCCACCGCCATCCGCGCGCGGGCCGAATGGGGGGTGGTTGGGCTTGTGGCGTCGGTGCGGTCACGCTGTCCTCCTTCGACGTCGAGTCCACGGAATGGCGAGACGACCGGGGTCGGTCGAACGGCGCGGCCGGCGAGAGGGCCCTCGGACGGGCCGCGGGACTCCGGCGGCACCGCGCCGCACACCGACGGGTACCACGACGGCCTCGGCGAGCGGCTGCCCGCGGGCGCGCGGTACCCGGAGGGGAGGGCTGTGGTCCGGTCGGTGCCGGGCGGCGTGGAGCGGCGGCGGTCAGTCGGTCCGCCGCCGGCGGGTGATGCGGCATCGCACGGGCGGCGGGATGTCCGGCCGCTCGACGGGAAACCCGATCGGGAGCCCGCCGGAGAACCCGACGGGAAAGGAGCCGCCCCGGCCTCCTCGGGTGGCGCGGGCACCGCCCTCCGAGCGTTCGCGGGCCTCGTACGCGGACGGGCCACCGGGACGCGAAACGGAGCGTGCGGTGTCAACCCACATCGATGCAGTTCCTCACCCAGAAGACCGACACGGACGGCGACGCTGCGGTCGCTGACTGTTCCTTCCCACCCTGGTCGGAAAACCGGTCCGTGGCCATGGGTGACAGGCCCCATTTTCGCCGGTACGCGGGGTGTAGTCCCCGTGCCCGCCGGCCCGTCGGAGCGCCCCCGCGCGGGTCCGGCCCCGACCGTGGCGGTCGGCCCGGTCCCGGCGCCGACGCGGGTTCCGGCGACCGTCACCGTGACGGTACCGTTCGCCGGGGCCGTCGCCCCCACCGGATGACCGTCCGGAGCGGGAGATTCGGAGCGGGAGACGGTGAGGGGCGGTTCGGCGCACGCGGACCCACACGGCACGATGAGGACCATGCGCACCTCCTCCGTGTCCTGTTCCGCGCCCCGCTCGGTGTGTCGCACCGCCGTGGGCGACGCCCACCGGGCGGCGGCCGATCGGGACCTGTCGTGATCACCGTCACCGACCTGGCGGAGTCCCTGGGCGCCGGGCTGCTCCGGGTGGTCGTCGCGGGGGCGGGGACGGACGTCCACGACGTCGTCCTGGCCGAGCCGGGTGACGGCGACAGCGCGGGGCGGCCCGGCGAACTCGTCCTGGGCATCGGCCTGACCGACGCGGCGGCGGCCGTCGCGCTCCTGGACGGCGCGGCGGACGCCGGGGCGGCGGGTGTGGTGGTGCGGGCCCACCTGGCCGGGGACCCGCACGTCGTCGACGCCGCCCGCCGTTCGGGCACCGCGCTCGCCGAACTCCAGCCGCACGTCTCCTGGGCCCATCTGGTGTGGCTGCTGCGGGGGGTCATCGACCGCGCGTCGGCCCCGGGCGTCGCGGCCCCGGACGCGTGGGGGTCGCATGGCGACCTGTTCGCGCTGGCCGACACCGCGGCGCAGGTCGTCGACGCGCCGGTGACGATCGAGGACACCCGCTCCAGGGTCCTGGCCTACTCGACCCGGCAGGACGCGACCGATTCGGCGCGGATGTCGACCATCGTGGGGCGGCGGGTGCCCCCGCACGTCCTCGCCCACTACCGCGCGGCCGGAGTCTTCCGCAGGCTGGCGCGCTCCGACGATCCCGTCCTGGCCCCGGCGGGTCCCGACGGGACGCTGCCGCGGCTGGTCGTCCCGGTGCGGGCCGGCGGCGAGTGGCTCGGCTCGATCTGGGCGGTGGTCCGCGGGCCCGTGCCGGCCGACCGCGTCCGCCGGCTCACCGACATCGCGTCCGTCCTCGCCCTCCACCTGCTCCGGCTGCGGGCGGAGTCCGACATCGCCCGGCGGTTGACGGCCGGGGCCCTGCGCACGGCGCTGCGCGGCGGCACCGGGGAGTTGGACGGTCTCCCCGCCGGCGGTGCGCCCGCGCTGCCGCCGGGACCGTGGCGCGTGGCGCGGCTGACGGGCGCCGGCGAGGAACCGGACGTGCGGGGACGGTTGGAGGTGTGGGAGTCGGTGGCGCGCCGGTTCGGCTGGCACCGACCGCTGCTCACCGATCTCGACGGCCTGCTGTTCGGGGTGTTCACCGAGGCCCCTCCGGGTCGGGGCGAGGCTCTCGGAGCCGACGATCCCGGCTCGTTGGCCTGGTTGCGGAACGTGCTGGACCGAACGCGTTCGCACGACGACGGTCTCCGCGCGGCGGTCGGCGGGCTCGCCCGCTCGACGGCCGAGTTGCCGCGCTCGCGGACCGAGGCCGCCGAGGTGGGCCGGTTGCTCGACGCCGGGCGGCAGGCTCCCGATCTCGCCAGGGCCGGGGTCGTCGTGCTGGAGGACGTCTGGGACGCCGTCGTGGTCGAGCGGGCCCGCGTCGCGGTCGGGGCCGGGACCGGCCTGTCGGGCAGCCCGCTCGCGGCGCTGCGGGACCACGATCGGGCCCACGGCACCTCCTACCTGGCCACTCTCACGGCCTGGCTGGACCACTACGGCGACCCCCAGCGGGCGGCGCGGGACTTGCGAGTCCATCCCAACACCCTGCGCTACCGGTTGCGCAGGCTCGGCGAGGTGGCCCCCATGGACCTGTCCTCGCCGCGTGTGCGGCTCGCCCTGAGACTGCAGCTCGCCGCTCTGGAGTGAGGGCCCCGCCGTCGAGCCCGCCGTCGAGTGGGCGATCGGCGCCCGCCGGCCGCCGCCGACACGGTGTCAGGGGACGTGGCCGCGCCCCCGCCCGACGGGCCGTCAGTCGCCGGCGGGCGTCACGGCGATCCGGACCTTGATCCGCTTGCCGACCGGGTCCCGACGGACGTCGAAGCCCTCACAGAGCGAGAGCACGATCTCCAGGCCGTGCTGGCCGACCCGGCCCGGCTCCGCGGCACGGGTGATCGGCAGCCTGGGATTGGCGTCCCAGACCGTGATCTCCAGGACCTGTTCGGACAGCTCCAAGTCCAGCACGCAGGGGCCGGGGGCGTACTTGCACGCGTTGGTCACCAGCTCGCTCACGACCAGTCGGGTCGTATCGATCGTCTCCCGTGAGACGGGGAAGCCGTGCAGGGTGCCCGCCCTGGTCAGGAAGCCGGTGGCGAACCGCCGTGCGTCCGCGATGGAGCCCGGTTCACCGTCATAGGCGGCACCGGCCCGCAGTCGCGGGTCCGTGGATGCCGACTCGCACGCGTCGTCCAGCGTCATCCGATCCATGTTCCCTGCCCCCGTGCCCGCTGTTCTCCGGATATTTCGCGCGGACACCCGTCCGTGTACCCCCCTCCGTCCCCGTCATGCGTCGGGGAGGTTCACCGAGAGAGAGCACACGGTTTCCGACCACCCCATTGACAGGAAAGGTTCCTAACGCTTTTCTGTCGGCTGTCCGAAGCACTCCTCCCCCACCTTCGGCAAGGAGCATCAGCGATGCCCGCTTCCCCACGGACACGTGCCAAGCGCCTGCTGGCCACCGTCGCGGCACTCGTCTCCACCGCCCTCCTCGGACCCTCCCCCACCGCCACGGCCGCTTCCGGGGCCGGCGCCGGCGAGGCCGCCGCACCGCCCGGTTCGCCGGTCGCCGCCAACGGCCGGCTCGCCGTCTGCGGCACCCGGCTCTGCAACAGCCACGGCAGAGCGGTGCAGTTGCGCGGGATGAGCACCCACGGCACCCAGTGGTACGCCCACTGCGTCACCGACCGTTCCCTGGACGCCCTCGCCGGCGACTGGCGCGCGGACGTGCTCCGGGTGTCCACCTACGTCCAGGAGGGCGGCTACGAGACGGATCCCCGGAAGTTCACCGACCTCGTCCACCGGATCGTCGAGCAGGCCACGGACCGCGGCCTGTACGTGATCGTCGACTGGCACATGCTCAGCCCCGGCGACCCGCACCACAACCTCGACCGCGCCAGGACCTTCTTCACCGAGATCGCGCGGCGCCACGGGGACAAGCCCAACGTCCTCTACGAGATCGCCAACGAGCCCAACGGCGTGAGCTGGTCCCGCATCAGGGACTACGCCGAGCGGATCATCCCGGTCGTCCGCGCCCAGGACCCCGACGGCGTGGTGCTGGTCGGCACGCGCGCCTGGTCCTCGTTCGGCGTCTCCGAGGGCTCGGGGGAGTGGGAGGTGGTGAACGATCCCGTGCGCGCCTCCAACATCATGTACACGTTCCACTTCTACGCCGCCTCGCACCGTGAGGCGTATCTGGAGACGCTCTCCCGCGCGGCCGACCGACTTCCCGTGTTCGTCACCGAGTTCGGCACGCAGGACTACGCGGGCGAGGGCCCGAACGACTTCGCCATGGCGCAGCGGTATCTGGATCTGATGGCCCGGAAGAAGATCGGCTGGGTCAACTGGAACTTCTCCGACGACCACCGCTCCGGCGCCGTCTTCCGGCAGGGCACCTGCGCGGCGGACTCCGTCTGGGCGGGCACCTCCGTCCTCAAGGAGGCCGGGGTGTGGATCCGCGACCGGATCCGCACGCCCGACGACTTCTGACCGCTCCGTCCGGATGTGCCGTGTCCGGCCCCCTCCCCGGCCCCCTCCCCGGCTCGGACACGGCACACCGGGCACAGGCGCCGGGCCGGACCACCGGGGAGCCGTCGAGGAGGCGTGAAGGCGGGTTCCCCGGTCGGCCTCCCGGCCGGGAGCGGTGTTCAGCGCGGACGGTCGGCGGTCCTCTTCTCACCGGCCGCCGGGCGTCCCGCGGCCGTGCCGCCCGGCGGGACACCGTCGTCCCCACCCGTGTCGCCGGGGTCGGGGCGGCCGGCGATCAGGTCCGAGAGCCGGTCCGCCAGCCGTGCGAGCGGCTCGCGCACCCGACGCTCGCGCCGGTTCGCCCGCTCCAGCTTGCGGCTCGGCCGGACGCCGGGCCGGTGGTAGCGCCACCGCGCCCAGGGGGCGTTCGGCCGGGAGAGCCGCACCGCGCTCACCAACAGGAGGATCGGGAAGAACAGGCCGAAGAAGCCGGTCCAGAACTTGCCCTTGAACAGGGTGACGCCGGCCAGGACGGCGTTGAAGGCGGCCAGCGCGAAGCCCAGGGCCCACCGCTCCACGCCGCCCTCGCCCGCCGCCTCCATGAAGTCGCTCACGAAGACCGGCCGCTCCCCGATCAACAACAGTCCGATCATCGCGAGCGCGACGAACACCGCCTCGACCGACAGCCGTCCCTCCTGCGACCAGTAGACGTCACGCAGCCGCAGGATCAGGGCGAACTCGTCCAGGACGAGCGCCGATCCGACGCCGAACAGCGCCGCGGCGGCGGCCCGCCAACCGGGCAGGTCGTCCGGGACGGCGAAGCCGACCACGCCGCCGAGCAGCATCATCACCACGCCGAACACCACATGGTGGATGTGCATGCCACCGGGGGTGACGTTCCCCGGCCACCAGGAGACCCCCGCCCTGATCATCCGGGTCGAGAAGCGGATGAACGCGAAGCCGACGATCATGGCGGTGAAGAAGCAGAACAGGGGCAGCCTGCCGGTGTCCACGACGGTGTGCCGGAACCACTCGCCCATGTCAGCCCCGCTCGCGTGTCCCGCCGTTCCGGCGAGCCCGGTCGAGACCGGGGACGCCGCCCGGATGCCTGCGCGCCGTACCCGGCCGCGGTGGTGTCATGGACCCTCCCCGCGCTGCGGAGGCTTCGGTCGCGGGGCCGGCGGTCGGTGACGGTCCGGCGGTCGGCCGTTCTCCGGCCCGCCCCGGCGATGTCGGGGACGCACTCCAGGCTACCGCGCGAGCGGGGCGGCACGGCCCGCCGCCGGCCGTGCCGCCCTACGGCCCGACGAAGGCCCCGGCCGCCGCGGCGAGGGCGGCGGCGCGGGCCGCGTCCTCGGGCAGGCGGGGGTCGGGCGGCGTGCGCAGGAGCACCAGCCGGTGGTAGAGCGGCGCGGTGGCGGCGACGAGCAGGCCGCGCGCGTCGGTGTCCGCCGGGACCTCCCCGCGCCGCACCGCGCGGTGGACGACGACCTCGCAGCGCGCGTACCGGTCCTCCCAGAAGCGCCGCAGGGCGTCGGCGGCCTCCGTGGAGCGGAACGAGGCGGCGATCAGGGCCGCGGTGATCGACGGCCGTTCCGTCAGGGCCGCGTGGACCTCGCGGTTCAGCGCTACCAGGTCGCTCTCCAGACCGCCGGTGTCCTCGGGGCGCCAGTCGTCGTCGCCCGCCGCGTCGAGGACGTCGGCGAGCAGGCCGCCGACGTCGCGCCAGCGCCGGTAGACCGTGGTGCGGTGCACGCCCGCGCGGGCGGCGACGGCGTCCACGGTCAGCCCGTCGTAGCCGTGTTCCACCAGTTGCGCGCGGACCGCGTCGAGGACCCGCGCACGGACGCGGGCGCTGCGGCCTCCCGGACGGCGGGACGGTGCCGGCCGACCGGCGTCGTCCGGGTCCGGACCGGCCGCGGTGGCCCCGGGAGTCATGCGGGAAAGCGGATTGCTCGGATGGATGGGGCCATGGGAGCATGGTAAAGCAACTGTTGTTGCTTTAAGGAGTCGGTCGTGCTCTTCCAAGGCGTTCCCCCCCGCCTCCCGGCTCCTGCCGACCGCCCTGCTCCCGAACGCCTCGGAGGCCGTGCACGACCACGCGGATCACCGCCCTGTCCTGCCGCGCCCGGCGTCCCCCTCGCCACCGCACCGAACGGGAGAGCACCGTTCCCGCCCCCGAGAAGGAGCCCGCATGACCCGCCGTACCGTCTCCGTCGAGCGGACAGCCGTCCCCGACCCCGCGTCCGGCCCTTACTCCATCGCCGCCGGCGCGGACGGCGCGCTGTGGTTCACGATGGTCCACGCCGGGCGGATCGCCCGCCTGACGCCCGACGGCCGGCTCGACGTCCACCGGCTCGACTCCGACACCTGCGGACCGACCGTGATCACCCCCGGCCCCGACGGGGCGCTGTGGTTCACCCGGTACCAGGACGGCCGGATCGGGCGCCTCACCACGGACGGACGGGCCGACTCGTTCCCCGTCCCCTCCCCGGACAGCGGCCCGTACGGCATCGTGGGCGGCGCGGACGGCGCGCTGTGGTTCACCCAGACCCGCACCGACCGGATCGGCCGCGTCACCCCCGACGGGCGGATGACGGAGTTCCCGCTGCCCGTCGCCGGTTCCTTCCCCTCGGCCGTCACAACCGGCCCCGACGGGGCGCTGTGGTTCACCCTCAACCAGGCGGACGCGATCGGCCGGATCTCCCTCGACGGGGACGTCACGGTCCACCCCCTGCCCACCGAGGGCACCGCGCCGGTCGGCATCGCGTGCGGCGCGGACGGGGCGCTCTGGTTCACGGGGATCGGTGCCGGCCTGGTCGGCCGCGTCACCCCCGACGGCCGCGTCGAGGAGTTCGTCCTCCCCGACCGCGCCTGCCGGCCCCACGCCATCACGGCCGGACCCGACGGCACCCTGTGGTTCACCGAGTGGGGTGCGGGCCGTGTCGGGGCCATCGCCCCCGACGGCCGTCTCGAGGAGTACGACCTGCCGGTCCCCGCCTCCGAGCCGCACGGTCTGGCCTTCGGGCCCGACGGCGCCCTCTATGTCGCGCTGGAGATCGGGGAGATCGCCCGGCTGGAGCCGTGACGGGTCGGTTCGGGCGCCGCGGCGCCCCGCCACACGTGGGTCGGCCGCGAGGAGGGCGCGACGCCCGTCCGGCTCCCGGAGGGGTCTCCGGGGCGATCGGTTGCGGAAACCGTCTCGGAGGCTGTTGGCTTCGGGCATGACGGCATCGGACGACCTGCTGCGCCGGATCGAGAACGATCCGGCGCTCGCGGAACTGCTGGTGTGGCCCGGCGATTTCGACATCGCCCGCCGGGACCCGGTGGAGGACCTCCGTCTCCCCACCGGGGTGCCGCTGTACCCGGTGGCCGGTTGTGGGGCCGGGGGGACCTGGTTCCTGTGCGGCGAGCCCGGCGCGGCGCGCCGTCCGGTGCTGTACGCCGACTCCGAAGGGCGGGCCACCCTGGTCGCCGCGGATCTCGTCGAGGCGGTGGAGCTGATCGCCGTCCTTCCCCACTGGCAGGACGCGGGCACCGGCGTCCCCCTGGAGGAGTTGGCGGCCATGATGCGCGAGGACCACCCCGATTACGAGGAGCGCCGAAGCCGTCTGGTGGCCGCCCTGGACACCGTGCCCCCTCCTCCGGAGGAGGTCCTGGCCCGGCTCCGAGAGGCAGCCGCCGCGACCGCCCCGGACTTCGTGCCGATCGCGGACGTGGACGGTGCGGAGCCCTACGAGTTGCTCTTCGGGGACGGTCTCTGACCTCCTGGACCGGGTGGCCCGCGGGCGGCACGGTCGGGGCACGGTCAGCGGGCCATCACCCGGATGGTCTCCACCATGGGATCGGCTGCGTCGGGGATCAGCATGCCCGCCGCGACCCCGCTGCGCAGGTACTCCACCACCTCCGTGGTGATCACCTCGCCCGGGGCCACCGCCGGCACACCGGGCGGGTAGGGGCTGAGCATCTCCGCGGCGACGCGCCCGACGGCCTTCTCCGCGGGGACCCGTTCGGCCGGTCCGAGGAACGCCTCGCGCGGCAGGACCGCCTGTTCCAGCTCCAGCGCCCGCGGTTCGGGGAGCCTCACCCGGGGCTGCCGCTCGATGGCGTCGGCCCCCTCGACCAGCTTCCGCAGCGACTCGACCAGCAGTTCCTCGGTCCGGTCGTCGTCCGCGTGGGTGATCTGGGCGTTGATCCGGCAGGTGTCGGCGGCGCCGACGTCGATGTGGCGGTCGGCGCGGAGCCACTCGGCCGCCTGCATGCCGCTGATGCCCAACTCCCGTACGTCGATGCTGATCTTCAACGGGTCCAGTTCCGCCGCCAGCCCCTCGTCGACGACCTCCCGGTCGAGCGGCCGCAGCCCGGGCGTCTTCGCGATCGCCTCGCGGACGCGGGCCGCGCGGCGCAGCGCCGTGCCCAGCAGGTCGTGTCCCTGTTCCGCCATCTGGCGGCGCCAGCCGTCGAGGGTGGCGAAGACCAGCGAGGAGGCGCTGGTGGTGCCCAGCAGGTCCTCGCGCTGTTTGAGGACGTCGGGCGAGATCCGGTCGCCCTTGAGGTGGAAGACGGAGCTCTGCTCGACGGCGCCGCCCATCTTGTGGACGCTGGTGACCACCAGGTCGGCCCCCACGTCCATGCCCCACGCCGGCAGGTCGGGGTGGAAGGGCAGGTGCGCTCCCCACGCCTCGTCGACGATGAGGGCGACGTCGCGCTCGTGGCACACCTCGGCGACACCGCGGATGTCGGCGCAGGTGCCCCAGTCCGTGGGGGTGATCAGCAGCATCCCCTTGGCGTCCGGGTGGGCGTCGAGGGCCCGCCGGACGTCCTCGGGCTCCGGGGGGTGCGCCATGTGCCGCTCACCGTCGAACTTGGGGTGCACCCACACCGGGTCCACGCCGTTGACGACGACGGCGGCGATCACGGACTTGTGGGCGTTCCGCGAGATCAGCATCTTCTCGCCCGGTCCGGCCACGGCCAGCATGGCCGTCTTGACCGACAGGGAGCTGCCGCAGGTGGAGAAGAACGCCTTGTCGGCCCCGACGGCGTCCGCCATCAGCTCCTCCGCCTGGCTGACGATCCCCTGTGACTGGCGGCGGTCGTCCAGGCCGTTGAGGGAGAGGACGTCGGCGCGGAAGAGGTCCTCCCCCAGGATCTCCAGGACCCTGGGATCGACGCCACGGCCCTGCTTGTGCCCGGGGGGCCCGTACACCACGTCCCCCCGACGCCGGAACTCCTCCAGCGCCTCCAGAACGGGCACACGCGAGTGGTCCATGGACTACCTCCCGGGACGGCGGCCGTGAAAACGTGCCCGCGTGCCCGGCCGGCGGTCGGGCACGCGGAATCCTCTCGGGGTCCGGATAACCCCACGCGGCGACTCGAAACGGAGAGGGCCGGGGTCGGCCGTCCGGGTCGCCGAACGCGGGGACCCGGACGGCCGGGACGGGACACGTCGGGCGCGTCGGGCGCGTCAGTCCAGGTCCAGGCGTGCGGCGGCCCGGCCCAGCATGCCCATCTTCTGCTGCGACGGGCGCTGTTGCTCACCGGCGAGGGCGCTGATGACGGTGAGCGCCCCGGTCAGGACGGGGATGCTCCACTGCGCCCAGCGCAGTTGCCGCTCGGTGTCCTCGACGGTCCTGTGGTGCTCCTCGGTCCCGCCGGGCGTCCCCGACTCGGGCGACGACGCCTTCTCGATCTTCTTTCCCAGCACCCGGCTGTAGGCGGTGGCCCCCAGGGCGGCGGCGGTGATGGCGGTCTTGGCCACCGACATCGCCCCCACCCCCCGCTGGTGCTCCACTCGGTAGAAGTCGGATGCCAGCAGGGACACGGCGCCGACGAGGTGGGCGGCGATGGCCACCCCGTTGGCCGGGGTCCACTTCGCCCATCCGATGCTCGCGATCCTGTTTCCGGTCTTCTCGTCGTCCCACTCGCGTGCGGCGCCGTTCAGGCCCACGGCTCCCATCAGGGAACCGCCGAACCACGCCCCCATCCCCAGGTCGTGCAGGCTGCGGGCAAGCGTGTGGCGTTCGTACACGGCGTCCTCCATCGCTTTATGCCTTTTGTCCGGTTGCTCCGGATTCAAGGCATACCAGAGGCTCGAAGAGAGCGCCCCTCGGTCCCGACCGATCACGTGTCGCGCCGGTCCGGTCGCGTGCCGCGCCTCATGGGGGTTTCGGCCGCCGTGTCCGTCGCGCGGGCCGGGGAGTCACGCCTGCACCGTCAGGGCCTGTCGGGTGACGGAGGCACGGGGCGGCAGCCCGGCCGCGTACCGCTCCAGCTCCTCCAGCGCCGACGCGGCCATCCGCCGCGTCTCCGAGCCCAGGGAGCCCGCGACGTGCGGGGTGAGCACCACGTTGGGCAGGTCGTACAGCGGGGAGGAGGGCGGCAGCGGCTCGGGGTCGGTGACGTCCAGGATCGCGTACAGGTCCCGTTCGACGCAGGCGCGTTCCAACGCGGCGGTGTCCACCAGGGCGCCGCGCGCGGTGTTGACCAGGACGGCGCCGGGCGGCAGGGCGGCCATCTCGGCGGCGCCGATCATGTGCCGGGTCCGCGGGAGGGAGGGCGCGTGCAGGCTCAGGACGTCGGCCCGGGGCAGCGCTCGTGCCAGGGTGACGGGTTCGGCTCCGGCCCGACGGATCTCGTCCGGGTCGACGACGGGGTCGACGACCAGCACCCTGGCCAGGCCGAGTTCGACCAACAGGCGCGTGACGCGGCGGCCGACGCGGGAGAAGCCCACCAGGGCCACGGTCCGGTCCTCGCCGCTCAACTCCCCGTGGCGGTCGCGGTAGCCCCAGTCGTCGCGGAAGCGGCGGGCGTCGGCGGCCAGGAACGGCACCTTCTTGAACGCCCACAGGACCGCGGCGAGGGTGTACCGGGCGACAGGTTCGGCGTTGGCGTCGGCCGCGGTGGTCACCAGCAGTCCGCGGTCGAAGACGGCGTCGCCGACATGGTGACGCACGCTGCCGGCGGCGTGCAGCACGGCGCGCAGTCTCGGGGCGGCGCGCAGCACCTCCTCGTCCAGTGGGGGGCAGCCCCAGGAGGTGACCAGCACCTCCGTCTCGGCCAGTCGCGCGCGCGCCGCGGGCGAGGCGAGTTCGTGGGTGGCCGCCGGTTCCCCGAGGGAGGCGGTGGCGCGGAGCCTGGTCCACTCGGTCTCGCCGAACTGGGTGCGCAGCGTGCCGGGGTCCATCACCAGCAGCGTCTCGGGGCGGCGGCGGGATGTCCGGGGCGTCGTCCGCGTCACGTGGTTCCTCCTCTGGTCGGGGCCGGGCGGAAGGATCCTTTCCGGGTTCCGGCGGACCGGAACGGTCCGAGCGTCACCGCACCGGACCGGACGGCGAGGGCGACGGCACGGACACGGCACGCGACCCGTGCCCCGGCCGTACGCTGACCGTGTGCGCACCGTGGAACTGCTTCCGGACGACGCGACGGACCGGGCCGTGCGGGAGGCGTGGCGCCGACTGGCGGAGGCCGGGCTGCCGAGCCAGGCCGGGCACCCCCACCCGACGAACCGCCCCCACCTCACCCTGGCCGTCGGCGAGGCGCTGCCGGACGCGGTGCGGGCACGGCTGGAGGAACTCCTGGGCACGGCGCTGCCGGTGCGGATCCGCCTGGCGGGGCTGGTGCGGTTCACCGGACGGGTGCGGGTGCTGGCCTGGGCCGTCCGCCCGGACCCCGAGCTGCTGCTCCTGCACGAGGAGGTCTGGCGGACGCTGGCCGAGGCGCCGGGGGTGGGCCGGCTGAACCCGCTGCACGCTCCCGGCCGGTGGGTGCCGCACGTCACCCTCGGCCGCTCCCGCCGCGTCTCGTGGGACCTCCCCGACTCCGAGCTGCTGCCCGTCCCTCCGCACGCGCCGCTGCCGGGGCTCCTCGTCGCCGCCCGCGGCTACGACTCCGTCGCCCGCACCGTCGAGCCCTTGGCGCCGCGCGAGCACCGACCAGGCTGACGGACCGCCGGCCGGAGCGTCCTCCTCGATGCCGTCACCCCCGCCGTTCTCCTCGGCGACCTCGCCGCGTTCACCGCGGTCGCGAGGGGCGCCCCGGCGGGGCGTGTCCCTCAGGGGCGGATGAGCCCCTTGCGGGTGGCCGCGACGACGGCGGCGGTGCGCGACTCGACGTCGAGCTTGGCGTAGATGTGCACCAGGTGGGATTTGACGGTGGCCTGGCTGAGGTGGAGCCGCTCGGCGATGGCGTGGTTGGACAGGCCCTCGGCGACGAGGGTCAGGACTTCCGTCTCCCGGCGGCTGAGAGCGGTCGCGGGGGCGCGCAGGCGGTTCACGAGCCGGTCGGCGACCGTGGGGGCGAGGGTGGTGCGTCCGGCCGCGGCCGTGCGCACGGCCGCGGCGAGTTCCTCGGGCGGGGCGTCCTTGAGGAGGTAGCCGGTGGCGCCCGCCTCGATGGCGGGAAGGGTGTCGGCGTCGGTGTCGTAGGTGGTGACGATCAGCACGCGGGGCGCGTCGGGACGGGCGGTGATGGCGGCGGTGGCCTGGGCGCCGTTCATGCCGCCGCCGAACCGCAGGTCCATCAGGACCACGTCGACGCCACCCTCCACGGCGAGGGCGACGGCCTCCTCCGCGGTGGCCGCCTCGGCGACGATCTCGATGTCGGGCTCGGTCTCCAGGACGGCGCGCAGCCCGGCCCGCACCACCGGGTGATCGTCCGCGATCAGGAGACGGATGGGGCGGTCGGTCATGAGCGGGCCCCGTCGGTCTCCCGGCTCCCGCTCACGGGGGCGAGCGGGAGCCGGGCGGAGAGGGCGGTGCCCTCCCCGGGGGCCGACTCGATGGTCAGGGTGCCGCCGAGTTCGCGCAGCCGGGCGCGCATGGCGGCGAGCCCGAACCCTCCGGCGGCGGGGTCGGGGAGGTCGGCGGGAAGGCCGGCGGGGTCGAAGCCGGTTCCGTCGTCGACGACGTCGAGGACCACCGCGTCGTCCGCGCGGTCGAGCGTGACCTCGACGTGGCGGGCGCGGGCGTGGCGGGCGGTGTTGGACAACGCCGACTGGGCGACGCGCAGCAGCGCCACCTCGTAGGCGGTGGGCAGCGGGGTCGGTTCGCCGGTCGTCGTGAGGCGCACTCGGAGGGCGTGCCGGTCGGCGACGGTGTCGCACAGTCTCTCCAGCGCGTCGGCCAGGGTGGTGCCCTCCAGGGCGGGCGGCGCGAGGTCGGCGACGAAACGGCGGACCTCGGCGAGGTTGTCGACGGCGGCCCGACGGGCCTGCTCGACGTGGCGGGCGGCGGTGTCGGCCCGCGGCGGAAGGGCCCGTTCCGCGGCGCGCAGCAACAGGTGGATGCTCGACAGGCCCTGGGCGAGGGTGTCGTGGATCTCCCGGGCGAGGCGTTCACGTTCGGCCAGGACCCCGGCGGTGTGCTGGGCCGCCGCCAGGTCCGCGCGGGTCTCGGTGAGCTCCTCGATCAGTCGGCGCCGGGCCTCGCTCTCCCGGTACAGCGCCCGATAGCCGTGGACGACGGCCACGGCCACGGCCGCGCCCAGGGCCGGCCCGACGGCAGAGGCCGCGCTGAAGAAGCCCTGGTGGAGGGTGAAGGCGACGATGGCGGTGCCGGCCGTGGCGCCGACCGCCACCACTCCGGCACGGGGCGACAGCAGGTGGAGCTGGAGGAAGAACAGGGGGAAGGCCAGCCACACCCCGTCGGCCGTCGAGGCGAGCAGCGCCGCCCACAGGACGCCGACGGCCCCCAGCCACACTCCCGTGGCGGGCGCGGACCGACCGACCGCCGGCAGCAGCGGACGCGCCGCGTACCCGGCCCCCAGCAGCACGCACAGGGCCGTGATCGCGGCCGTGTCGGGGTCGTCCGCGAGGACCGCGTGGCCGGCGGTCAGAGCGAGGAGCCCCGCGAACAGCAGGTGCACGCACCGGATCAGGGCGCGGGGAGCGGGGGCGGGAGCGGGGATGTTCACAGCGGTTCCAGCATAGGAAGCCGTCCCCCGCCCGGCATCGATCGAAAGGTTGAACCGGGCCGCCTCCTTCCGGCGCGCGAAAACGGAACCATGCGGGCGATGCCCGGCGAGGGGTCCCGCCGCGAGGCTTGCGGACGTCACCCGATCCCCGTCCACGAGGAGGACAGGCCGGACATGTTCGTCGCCGTGAGAGACCTGCGGTTCGCCAGGGGGCGGTTCGCCCTGATGGGCGCCGTCGTCGTGCTCCTCACCCTGTTGGTCGGCCTGTTGTCGGGCCTGACCGCCGGGCTGGCCCGGCAGAACGTCTCCGCGATCACGGGGCTGCCCGCGGACCACATCGCCTTCTCCGCCCCCGCCGACGGACGGTCCCCGTCCTACGCCGACTCCGCCGTCACCCGGGACCAGTGGCGGCTGTGGGAGGAGGCTCCCGGTGTGGAGGCCGCCTGGCCGCTGGGCATCTCCGCCGCCAAGGCCGGCGCGGACGACCGGAGCGCCTCGGTGTCCGTCTTCGGCGTGCCGCCCGACTCCCCCCTGGCGCCCCGCGGGGGCCCGATCGACGGTGAACGGGCGGTGCTCTCCACCACGGCCGCCGACGAACTCGGCGCCGCGCCCGGAAGCACCGTCACCCTGGGCGACCTGCGGCTGACGGTGACGGCCGTGTCCGGCGACGCCTCCTTCGGCCACCTGCCGGTCGTCTGGACGTCCTTGCGCGCCTGGCAACGGGTAGCGCCGCCCACGGGGGCCGGCGACGGCGAGCGGGCCACCGTCGTCGCGCTGGACACCGGGCCCGGTGTCGACCCGGCGGCCGTCGACGCCCGCGCCGGCACCGAGACGGTCTCCCTGGACGATTCGCTGTCCGCGATCGGCTCCTACGCCGCCGAGAACGGCTCCCTCCAGTTGATGCGCGGTTTCCTGTTCGTCATCTCCGCCCTGGTGACCGGCGCGTTCTTCACCGTGTGGACCATCCAGCGCGGCGGCGACATCGCCGTCCTGAAGGCCCTGGGCGCCTCCACCGGCGCCCTGTTGCGCGACGCGCTCGGTCAGGCGCTGGTGCTGCTGGTCGGCGGCACCCTGCTCGGCACCGCGCTCGCCGTGGGGATCGGCGCCGCCCTCGCGGGCTCCGCCGTGCCGTTCGACCTCACGCCCGCCACCATGCTGGGTCCGGCCGCCGTACTGATCGCCCTCGGCGCGCTGGGGGCGGCCCTGGCCGTGCGCCGTGTCGTCTCCGTCGATCCGCTGACCGCCCTGGGGAGCGTCCGATGAGCCTGGAACTGACCGGGATCACCCTCACCTACCCGGACGGCGACGGCCGGCTGACCGCTCTGGACCACCTGTCGCTGACCGTCCCCAGAGGCGGACTCACCGCCGTCGTGGGGCCCTCCGGCTCCGGCAAGTCCAGCCTGCTGGCCGTCGCCGCCACCCTCGTCCGCCCCGACAGCGGCACCGTCGTCGTCGACGGCACCGACACCACCGGGATGGGCCGCGGCGAGCTGGCGGAGCTGCGGCGCCGGCGGATCGGCATCGTCTTCCAGCAGCCCAACCTCCTGCCTTCCCTCACCGCCGTCGAACAACTCCAGGTGATGGCGCACCTCGTCGGCCGTTCCCCGCGCCGGGCCCGGACGCGGGCCCTGGAGCTGCTGGACGCGGTGGGGCTGGCCGACCGGGCCGACCACCGCCCGCACCGGCTCTCCGGAGGTCAGCGGCAGCGCGTCAACATCGCCCGGGCCCTGATGAACGAGCCCACCGTGCTGCTGGTCGACGAGCCCACCAGCGCCCTGGACCACCACAGCGGGGCGGCCGTGGTCGGTTTGATCGCGGAACTGGCCCGCCGGAACGCCACGGCGACGCTGCTGGTCACCCACGACCGCTCCCACCTGGCCGTGGCCGACCGGACGGTCGAGGTGCGCGACGGCCGGCTGCGCCCGTCCGCCGCGGTGTCCTGACCGCCGGCCGGGCTCCTCACGAGGCGGGTCACGGGGCGAGTCACGAGGCGGGCCACGGGGCTTCTCGCGGGGCTTCTCACGAGATGGGGCCGGCGCCGCGTCCGCTCACGACCGGTGGAGGACGAGCGTGCCGCCCGGTTCGCGGTCGACGCGCGCGCCGAGCTCCCGGCAGGCCCGGTCCAGGACGGCCCGCAGCCATCGGGAGTCCTCCGCCGAGGCGTGCCACAGCCGCATCCGCCGGGACTGGAAGGGCACCATCCGGACACCGACCGGACGGCCGTCCGGATCGAGCCGCACCAGGTACAGCAGTCGGAGGTCGTCCCGGTACCGCTCGTAGCCGGCGATGCCCTCGTAGTCGTTCACCAGGTCGCCGCAGCCGTAGAGGACGAGCCCGTCCCGGTACGTCTCCAGGGGGCGGGGGTGGTGCGAGGAGTGCCCGTGGACGACGTTCACACCGCCGTCGATCAGGGCGTGCGCGAAGCGGACCTCGTCGCCGGAGACCCGGTAGCCCCAGTTGGGGCCCCAGTGGACGGAGACGACGGTCACGTCGCCCGGCCGCCGGAGCCGTCGTATCCGGTCGGTCAGCGCGTCGGCGGCGGCCCGTGTCGGCTCGGCCACCACCTCCACACCCGCCCGGTCGTCGGTCGCGGCCCAGCCGGGCGGTATGCCGCTGGAGGGCATGCCGACGGAGAACACCGACAGCCGGCGGTCGCCGTCGAGGGGGACGGTCGCGGGTCGACGCGCCGCGACGGCGTTCCGTCCGGCCCCCGCCGTCGCCACGCCCGCGCCCGCCAGCGCGTCGAGGGTCTCCTCCAGCCCGGTGCGGCCGAAGTCCAGGACGTGATTGTTCGCCAGGACGCAGACGTCGGGGCGGACGGCCGTGAGACAGGGGAGGTTCTCCGGGGCCATCCGGTAGTGGATGCCCTTGCCCGGCGCGAAGTCGTCGCAGCGGGTGACGCCGGTCTCCAGGTTGAGCACCCGGGCGTCGGGCGCGGCCTCGTCGAGCGTCTCCAGGGCCTCGCCCCAGGGCCAGGTGTGGTCGACCGGGTAGGGGATCGGCCCGTTCGCGGCCTCCGCCAGTTCGACGTAGGCGTGGGCGTCGCGGACGTACGCCTCCCGCAGCCGTGGATCGCCGGGGTGCGGGAGGATCTGGTCGACGCCGCGACCGAGCATCACGTCGCCGCAGAGGAACAGGGTGACCGCCCCGCGCATGCCTCCAGCCTAGTGCCGTTCCGGCCGGGATCGCCGTGCGCGAAGGACGTTCGGCCCTGCCGGAAAGGGCCGATGGACCCCAGGGCCGGGGGCGCCGGCGTGGTGTCCTGGTGGTGGCCCCGGAGGCGGCCGGCGGACGCGGGAAGCGGTTCCCGAAGCCGCGTACCGCGTCCTCGCGAGCCCGCGAGGAGCGGGTGGCCTTCCGGCGGCCCGTGTGCCCGGCGGTGCCCCCGTCCCCTGGGCGCACGTGGGCGGGCCGGGCAAGGGTCCCGGCCCGCACCGTGCTCCTCCCCCGGTCACTCCTCCGGCCTCTCTCCGGTCACCGTGTCCCGTCCGCTCCCGGCAACGACGCGGCGTGGTCGGGGACGTGGGTCTGCGTCTCCTTCGGCGGGCGCCGGTACCCGGTGGACGGCGGGCGGGGCGGCAGGTTCGGCTCGGGTCGCTCGACCCGGTGGTAGGGCACGGTGGACAGCAGGTGGGCGATCATGTTGACGCGCGCCCGGCGCTTGTCGTCCGCTTCGACGACGTACCACGGGGACTCGGGGACGTCGGTGTGGGCGAACATCTCGTCCTTCGCCCGCGAGTACGCCTCCCAGCGGGCACGGGACTCCAGGTCCATCGGCGACAGCTTCCACCGTTTGACCGGGTCCTCCATCCTGGCCCGGAAGCGCCGCTCCTGTTCCTCGTCGCTCACGGAGAACCAGTACTTGCGCAGCAGGACGCCGTCCTCGACGAGCAGCCGCTCGAAGACGGGGCACTGGCGCAGGAAGCGCGCGTGCTCCTCCTCGGTGCAGAACCCCATGACGCGCTCGACGCCGGCGCGGTTGTACCAACTGCGGTCGAAGAACACCATCTCGCCCGCGGCCGGCAGGTGCTCGACGTAGCGCTGGAAGTACCACTGGGTGCGCTCGCGTTCGGTGGGCGCGGGCAGGGCGACGATGCGGGCTCCGCGCGGGTTGAGGTGCTCGGTGACGCGTTTGATCATACCGCCCTTGCCGGCGGCGTCGCGTCCCTCGAAGACGACGACCAGCCGGGTGCCGGTGGAGCGCACCCATTCCTGCAGGACCACCAGTTCCTCCTGGAGCCGGCGCAGTTCCCGCTCGTACACCCGGCGGGGCAGGCGGGGCGGACGGTCGTCGCGCGCGGGCCGCGCCCTCTCCCCTCGGTCCTCCGGTGGCATCCCTCTCCCTCCCGTGCGCGGGCCGTTCCCGTCCCGTTCCGGTCGGTGGTCGGGCGTCCGGGAATTCCGCGAACCGCACCGGAAGCTGTTTCCCCGCGCCGTCCCGGGAAACCACGGCCAGTGCAGTCAGCCGATTTCGGAGATGATCGAGATGGCAACCGGAGAGACGGGATTCAGCGACGTCGCCTACGACCTGATCTCGGTTCAGTACCACGCCCTCAAGGGCGGGCACGACTACGGACAGTACGTCCGCGACGCCGAGAACGCCGGCAAGAAGGAGATCGCCGACTTCTTCCGCAAGGTCATGGACGAGGACTCCAAGCGCGCCGCCCAGTGCCACGACTACCTGGTGCAACTGGCCGCGACGAAGGACGCCGGGCCGGCCGCCGCGTAGGGCCGCACGGAGCCCCTCGCCCCACCCCCGCCGCGCGGTCCGCCGTGCGGCGGGCACCATGGGGGCATGTCCCGACGCCGTCCGCGCCCGCGCCCCACGCCCGTCACTCCCGCCGTCACCGCGTCCTCGCCCTGCCCGTGCGGGCTGCCCGCCTCCTACGCCGACTGCTGCGCCCGGTACCACCACGGGCCGTCTCCCGCCCCCACCGCCGAGGCGCTGATGCGTTCGCGCTACAGCGCCTTCGCCGTCCGCGACCGGGCCCACCTGCTGCGCACCTGGCACCCGGACACCCGACCGGAGGGCCTGGAGTTGGATCCGGCGACGCGGTGGCTCCGCCTGGAGGTCCTCGCCACCACCGGCGGCAGCCCGTTCCACACCGAGGGCACCGTCGCCTTCCGCGCGCACTACGCCGAGCGGGGAGACGAAGGGGTGATGGAGGAGCACAGCCGGTTCGTGCGTCACGCCGGGGCCTGGGTGTACCTGGACGCGGCGGGCGGCGCGGTCTGACGGCTCCCGCGCCGTCCCCGCCCGTCGCGTCCCCACCGACCGTTCGCCGCCCTCTCCCGTCCGTTGCCCGGCTCCGGCACCCGTTCGCGGAAAGGGCTTTCTCCACCGCGTGCACGACGGGTTACCGGACGACCGGAAGCGAGTATCGTCCTTCGGAGACGATCCGTGAGCGGACGCGCACTCTGCGACGCGGAGCCGTGCGGATCGACGTCCGGGCCCGGGGGTGCCCGTGGTGGCGCCGCGGGCCTCGCACGCCCTCCGTGCGGGGGTGGAGAGACAAGGAGGTGGGGGTGGCGCCCCGTCCCGATACGGCACCGTCGTTCCGCACCCCGACCTCCGGGCCGGTGCGCGCTCCCGACCCCGACGTCCCCGCGCGGTCGGACGTCCCGCGCCCCCACGCGGGCTTCCTGAGCGGCCGGCGCGGTCCGCGCACCGCCACCCTGCTGTTGACCACGGGGGCGATCGGCTCCGCCCTGGCCGCCCTGCTGCTGACCTCCGGCGTCCTGACCCCCGTCGATTCCCGTGGGCCGATCGGTCCGATCGCGCCCCTGCCGCACACTTCCCCGGCGCCCTCCCCGCCGTCCTCCCCGTCCCCCTCGTGGGCTCCCGAGCCGTCGGCGACGGCCTCCTCGATCTCCGGGGCCCCGACCCGGACCACCGCTCCGGCGACCTCTCGGCCGGCCTCCGTCCCCTCCTCCGGGCCGTCGCCGTCCGAGGCCCCCGGGGTCCTGGGGCCGGGCGACAGCGGTCCGGCGGTGGCGGAGTTGCAGAGGCTGCTGAGGACGGTCCCGCACATGTACCCCGACGGGCCCGTCACCGGCCACTACGACGACGAACTCGCCCGTGCCGTCGCCCGGTTCCAGGAGTGGTACGGCGTCCGGGGCGACGAGGAGGGCGTGTACGGCGACGACACGCGGCGCCGGCTGGAGGAGGTCACCTAGATCCGTTCCGTTCCCGCCCTGCCGCGCGCCGCGCGCGGGGCAGGGCGGGAACCCCCGGGAATCACCCGGCCTGGCGGGGGGCGGGCCGGTGCCGGGGGCCGGGCGGTCCGGCCCCCGGCTCGTCATTCGCCGTGGTAGGGCAGGGTGGCGCCGGGGATCTCGTACTCCTCGCGCCGTCCGCACATCCCGTAGCCGCCGTGCCGGGTCGGGGTCGCGCTCTCCACCCGGGCCTCGGCGAGGTGCGCGGCGTCGCCCGCCGCGAGGGCGGCCAGGTGGGCGCCGGTGCGTTCGGCCGCGGCGAGGGCGCCGGCCCGCCACCGGCGTTCCCAGGCGGGCACCCTCGGCGCGACCAGTCGGGCCGCCGCCCGGTGGAACTCCAGCAGGGGTCCGGCGTCGCCCTGCCGCAGGGCGTCCCGCAGCACGAGGTAGCCCTCGACGGCCAGGTCCCGGCGGCGCCTGGCGGCCTCCTCGGCCTCCGGCCCCTCCTTCGCGGGCAGAGAGGCCGCCGCCGCGTACCGTTCGGGGTCGGCCAGGACGGCCGGCGGGAAGGTGAAGACGGCGTCCCCGGCCTCGGGGAGGCCGCTGTTCTGCATCAGCACCGTGACCCTCAGCCCGTCCCGCTGGACCATGCGGTGCACGGTGCCGGGGGTGAACCAGACCACCGACCCGGCCGCCAGGTCCGTCTCCCGGTGTCCGTCGGGGGTGAGGGTCTGCACGGCGCCGCGGCCGGCGGTGACGACGTACGCCTCCGTGCAGACCAGGTGGAGGTGCGGGCTGCCGCCGCACACCCCGTCGGCGGCCTCCCAGTCGTAGGCGCTGACGTGGGACAGGCCGACCGCGCCCGGCAGCGGGGCGGGCGGCGGTGTCCGCCGCATCGCGCTCACCACCCGTGCGTCCGGAGCCAGGAGTCCACCCGTTCGCGGTCCCAGGCGCCGTCCGCGACGACCACGCGGTAGCGGTAGGCGAAGCCCTCCCCCGGCGGCAGTTCGAACTCCTCGAAGAACGCCCAGGAGAAGGCCACGGTCGGGGTGGGTTCGGAGCGCACGAACCAGTGGGAGGCGTGGATGGCGTCGTCGTTCTCCGGCGCGTGGGCGAAGACGAGGGTGCTGTGCGCGTCCGTGCCGTCGTGCTCGCCGGTGAACGCCAGCCACGGCGCTCGGACGCCCATCATGGCCGCGGCGCCGGTCTCCCCCTCGCCGCCGAGACCGTCGGGGCCGAGGACGTCGCCGCCGGTGAGGTCGCGCGGGCCGCGCCAGTGGAGTCCGGTGTAGCCGGCCATCTCCCGTCCCGCGGTGGTCGGGGAGCCGAAGCGCAGCGGTTCGGCGCGGATGTTGGCGAGGTGGATCGACCAGTCGAGCGCCCAGGCGCCCTCCTCCGGTTCCACGGAGTGGACCTCGACGGTGCGCGTCTCGCGCGCCCACTCCTCGCCGCCGTTCTCGATCCAGGTGAGGCGTTCGGTGAAGGACAGCCGGTCCTCGCGCGCGTCGAGGGCGTCGAACCCCTCGTGCCGCATCCAGCCGACGCGGTCGTGGAGCGGCAGGTATCCCCGGCCGTGGACGTAGGAGTTGCCGCCCCAGAAGTTCTGCCCGGACAGGTGACTGGCCGTCATCTGCAGGCCCTTGTGCCAGCGGTGGTCGTTGGGCCGGTAGCCGGTGACGGTGTTGCCGGCCAGGGTGCGCAGCGGGTGGGCGTAGGGCTTGCGGGACTCGAAGGGCTCCGGATCGGGCCGGTAGACGTACGACATCAGCTCGACGCCGCCGGAGGCGACCGAGATCCGCTCGCCGTGGACGTGGGTGACGGTGATCCGCGCGCTCATCGGTTCTCCTTCGCCATGGCCCGCGGGGCCCAGTCGGGGTGGTCGCCGTGCATGGCGGCGTAGTACGGGTCGCCGGGGACTATCTCGCCCGCGCGCACCGGAAGCCCGGTGAAGGCCGCCTTGTACAGCGCGGCGGCGAGCTCCAGGGTCCGGCGGGAGTCGTGGCCGCTGCCGGGCGGACGGACGCCTTGGCGCATCGCGGCGAGCAGGCCCGTGAGTTGGGCGGTGTGCGAGCTGGGCAGGTCGTCCGCCGGGGTGCGCCAGACCCGGACGCGCTCGGCGTCCTCCGCGACGTGGGGGGCGGGGGTGTAGACCCAGTCGTCGTTGCCGTGCCCGTACAGGTGGGTGAGTTCGACGGTGGCGTCGGAGCAGTCGACGCGGATGCGGCTGACCTCGTCCGGGGAGAGGACGCTGTTGACGACGGTCGCCATCGCGCCGCTCGCGAAGCGCACCAGCGCGGTGGAGACGTCCTCGCTCTCCAGGTCGTGCACCAGGCGTCCGGCCATGGCGCGCACCTCGGTCCAATCGCCGAGCAGGTGCAGCAGCAGGTCCATCTGGTGGATGCCGTGCCCCATGGTGGGGCCGCCGCCCTCGGTGGCCCATCTGCCGCGCCAGGGCGCGGAGTAGTAGGCGGCATCGCGGTACCAGGTGGTCTGGCAGTGCGCGACGAGCGGCTTCCCCAGCGCGCCGGAGGTGATCAGCTCCCGGGCGTGGACGGCGCCGGAGCCGTAGCGGTGCTGGAAGACGGTGGCGACGTAGGGGCCGTCCGTTCCCTCCGCGGCGGCGATCTCGTCGTACTCGGCCAGCGAGAGGCACAGGGGCTTCTCGCACAGCACCCAGGCTCCCGCCCGCAGGGAGGCCACCACCTGCTCCCGGTGCAGGGAGGGAGGGGTGCCGATCAGCACCAGGTCGGGACGCTCCCGCTCCAGCATCTCGGCCATGTCCGTGTATCCCGCGATCTCCGCTCCCGCGGCGGCGCGGAAGGCGTCGAGCCGTTCGTCCGCCACGTCGACGGCGGCGACCGGCTCGACCTCGTCCGCGTGGGCTCTCAGAGCGGGCAGGTGGCCGCCGGTGGCTATGGCTCCCGTGCCGACGACGGCGGCGCGGAGGCGTGGGGTGGCTGAGGGCATCGGAAGAGGCTCCTTTGGCGGTCAGCGACGATAGAAAGCGCTTGCCAAAGAGGCACCCTACGAGGGGTCCGAATGTCAGGACAAGAGGCCACGGGCAGGAGTTACCACTCCTTCACCTCTGCTTCCTCGCCTCCGTCCGGGCTGCTCCCCACGGGTGGTTCCAGGGCTCCCTCCCCGTGCCGCGCGGGACACCCCGCCGACGCCGGCGTCCCATGAGGGGTGCCGCCCGCGGGGGCGGCACGGGAGCACGCACGAGGAGCGGTGCCGTGAAGTACATGGTGATGGTGGAGGCCTCGCAGGCGGACTACGAGGCGATGAACGGCAGGGCGCCCGAGCACGGCCCCGCCTGGAGCGAGGAGGACATGCGGGCGATGTTCGCCTTCATGGAGGAGGTCAACGACGACCTCGCCCGGTCCGGGGAACTCGTCGACGCCAACGGCCTGGCCGAACCCGCCCGGACCCGCCTCGTCGGCGTGGACGACAACGGCGACACCGTGATCACCGACGATCCGTACGGGAAGGACGACGTCCTGATCGCCGGTTACTGGGTGCTCGACTGCGAGAGCCCGGAGCGGGTCACCGAGATCGCCGCCCGCATCGCCCGGTGTCCGGTACCCGAGGGAACACCCGACCGCCCGGTGGTCGTGCGCCCCGTCCCCGACGCCGCGGACGGCGTCTGACCCCCGCGGTTTCCCGTGCTTTCCCGTGCTCCGCCCCCGACCAACGGCTATGGTGCGGTCACCTGTCCGGGCGAGGTGTGCGAGGGGGAGGCATGACGGCCGAGCCGGTCGAGGACGGCGACGCGGGGCCGGTGCCGCGCGTGGCGTCCGTGCTGGAGTCCGTGGTGGTGCACTCCGTCGGCGCCGTGTGCGTGCGGCGGGCCCGCTGCGTCCTCCCTCCCGCCCCGTGGCCGTCCCCGGGCGCCACCGCGCGGGTCCGGATCGAGGGCCTGCCGATCACCCTCGTCGAGCACTCGCTGCGCGGCCGGATCGTCTCCGGTCCGCCGGGCGTGCGGGTGACGGACGCGCGGGTGGAGCGGACCGCGACGCTCCGGCGGGCCGACGAACCCGCCGGGCCGCGGGCGGCTCTGGAGGAGGCCGAGAACCGCCGGGACGAACTGCGGGAGAGGCGCGACCGGATCGCGGCGGAGATCGACGAGGTGGCCGGGCTGCGGGCCGTTCCCCCGCAGCCCCGCCGCGGGGACCCGCCCCGCCGGACGCCGGTGGAGTCCCTCCTGGCACTGGCCGATTTCCTGGACGACCGGCTGACCCTGCTCCACGAGCGGCTGCGGGCCGCCGAGGACGGACTGCGTCGGGCGGAGCACGAGGTCGACGTCCTCGCCGACCGGCTCCGGAAGGCGTCGAGCGCGCGGTCCACGGCACGGGTGCCGGAGGCCGTCGCCGCCGTCCTGACGCTGGACCGGGACGGACGGGGCCGGGACGGCGGCGCGGGGGCCGAAGACGAGACCGCCGAGGCCGTCGAGGCTGTGGAAGCCGTGGAAGCCGCCGGGTCCGCCGTCGAGTTCGAGGTCGAGTACCAGGTGCCCGGGGCGACCTGGCTGCCGGTGTACCGGATGCGGCTGGAGGACACCGGAACCGGCTCCGGCGGGACGCTCGTCCTGCGAGCCTGCGTGGCACAGCGCACCGGCGAGGACTGGACGGGCGTACGGCTGGGCCTGTCCACCGCCGACCTGTCGCGGCGCACGGACGTGCCACGGCTTCGGTCGCTGCGGATCGGACGCCGTCGGACGGAGCCCACGGCGCGCGACTGGCGCGAACCCCCGTCCGGGTTGGAGGAGTTGTTCGCCGGTTACGACGCCGCCGTCGCCTCCCGGCCGTCCCCGCCCGCTCCCCGAGCCGCCGCCGTGGCCGGTGCCGGACGGCCGCGCGGCGCCCCTTCCGGCGCCGTGGCCCGTGCCGCCGCCCTGCCCGCCGCTCCCGCGCCCGCGCCGTCGCTCGTGGCGGGAGCGGCGCCCGCGCCGGTGCCCTCGGCTCCCCCACCGCCGGGCGCCTCGGACACGGCGTGGAGGGAACACGAGGCGCCCCGCGAGGTCGCCGGATTCGGTGGGCCGGCGTCTCCGGAACCGCCTCGGGAACCGTCCTCGCCGAGGCCGAGCGAGGAGATGCTCGACTACTCCCGTCTGACGCTGGCCGGGCCGGACGAGCCCGCGCGGCGCGGCAGGCTCCGGCCCGCGCCCGACGAGGGAGGTCCGGTCGCCGCCGAACACCGGCGGCGGGCCGAGGCCGTGGCGCGCCTGGCGCGACCGTCCCGGGCCGTCGACGTGCGGCACTCCGCCGGGTCCTTCCACCACCGCTACGACACCGCCGCTTTGGTGGACGTGGCGGCGGACGGCGCCTGGCACACGGTCCCGGTGTGCGAGGTGCCGGTGGAGACGGTGCCGGAGTACGTGTGCGTTCCCTCGGTGGACCGGACCGTGTACGGCACGGTGCTGCTGACCAACGCCTCCCGCCACGCGCTGTTGGCCGGACCGGCCGACGTCACCGTCGACGGCGACTTCGTCCTCACCGCGCCGCTTCCCACCCTCGCCCCCGGCGAGCGCCGGCGGGTCGGGATCGGCGCCGTGGAGAGCGTGCGGGTGACGCGGCGCACGCACCTGCGCGAGTCCACCGCCGGACTGCGCGGAGGGACCACGGTGCTCGACCACACCGTCGAGGTGGAGCTCGCCAACCGTCTCCCGCACCGGGTGACGGTCGAGGTCCGCGAACGGGTGCCCGTCTCGGACGAGAAGGACGTGCGGATCGAGGAACATCCGGCCACGCCGCCCTGGACGCCCCACGACGAGCCGTTCGACGGGGACGACGGCGGCACCGGCCACCACGTGCGTGGGGCCCGGATCTGGCGGGTGGAGTTGGAACCCGGCCGGACGACCGTGCTCAAGGGCGGATACGAGATCCGCGTCCCCGCGGGCAAGGCGCTGGTCGGCGGGAACCGGAGGGACTGAGCCACACCATGACGGACACCGCGTTCCCGGTCGACGCCACCGGCGGGCCGGATCCCCATCGGATGCCCACTCCCCTGCCGATCACCGCCGTGACCTGCATGGAGGATCGCGCCCAGGTCGAGCGGCAGGGCCGCGTCGAACTGGCCGCGGGGGTGGGGAGGTTGCGCGTCGGGCCGGTGACGCCGCTGGCGGTGGACCGCTCCCTGCGCGCCGAGGTCGTCCCCGGCCCGTCGGACGACGGGGCGACCGGGGCGACCGGGGCGGGAGCCGCCGGCGTCCGCGTCGTCGACGCCCGGATCGTGCGCACGTACGCGCCCGTGCCTCCGGGGGAGGCGGGAGAGGGCGCGTCCGAACTGCGGCGGAGGGTCCACGCGCTGGAGGAGGAGATCCGCGACGCCGGTCTGCGGCGCCGGCGGTTGGAGAGCCGGCTCGCGATCGTCGCCCAGGCCAGGGCGGACCTGTACCGCGAGGTCACCGAGGGCTCGGGGGCCGGCGCCGCCGACCCGGAGCGCTGGGCGGACCGGCTGGAGCGGATCGACGAGGAGGCCGAGACGCGCGGCACGGAGGCGCACCGTCTGCGCCGCCGGCTGCGGGCCCTGGAGGAGGAGCTGCGGGAGGCGCGCCTGGCCCTGGAACACACCGAGGAGGAACCGGAGGAACTGACGGCCGTCGTCGAGGTGGTCGTCGAGGCCGACCGCGCGGGACCGGCCCTGCTGCGCGTGTCCCATCTGGTGCCCTGTGCCCTGTGGCGTCCCGCCTACCGGGCCGGCCTGGCCGGGGACGAGCGGTCGGTGTATCTGGAGACCGACGCGGTGGTGTGGCAGCGCACCGGCGAGGACTGGGACGGGGTGCGGCTGTCGCTGTCCACCGCCCGGCCCACCCTGGCCGCGGGGCCTCCCGCGCTGCGCGAGGACGCGCTCGTCCTGCGGGACCGCTCCGCCGAGGAACGGCGCGCGGTCGAGATCGACCTGCGCGAGGAGGAGGTCCGCACCGTCGGCGCCGAGTCGGCCGGGAGCGAGGAGCTGCCCGGTCTCTCCGACGGTGGCGAGGTGCGGGTGCTGAGCGCTCCGACTCCCGTCCGGGTGAGGTCCGACGGGCGTCCCCACCGGGTGCGCCTGTCGTCGTTCACCGCTCCGTGCCGCACCGAGGCGGTCTGCGTCCCCGAGCTGTCGCCCCTGGTGGCACGGGTGGCCCACCTGGTCAACGAGGGCGGGCACGTCCTGCTGGCCGGACCGGTGGACCTGCTCCGCGGCGGCGGGTTCGTCGGGCGGGGCGAGCTGCCGTTCACCGGGCTCGGCGAGGAGCTCCGGCTGTCGTTCGGCAGCGAGGACACCTACCGGGTGGTGCGCCACGTCGAGGAGAGCCGCGACACCGTCGGCCTGGCGGGGATCAACCAGCGCACGGTGATCACGCGCAGGGTGCGGCTGTTCGTGTCGCGGCTCGACGCCTCCTCGGACGGCGAGACGGTGGAGGTCGTCCTCCGCGAGCGCGTCCCGGTCTCCGAGGTCTCCGCGGTCGAGGTGCGGCTGCGGAAGGACGCGTGCCGGCCGGAACCGGACGAGGACGTCGATCCGGACGGCATGCTGCGGTACGGGCTCCGGTTGGCGCCGGGAGAGAAGCGCGAGATCACGCTGGAGTACGAGATGACGGCGGCGAGCGGCGTGGTGGGCCTGTGAGTCGCCATCCGGGCCTCGCCCGCGGCTCCCCGCTGCCCACCGCTCACATCCCGCCATGTTGAAGGCGGTTGTCGAGAGGGCCTGACTCCGCGTCGCCTCCGGACTACGGTGATCGTCGACACCGGGCATCCGAGCGGTAGGAGCATCCCCCATGACGGACGGCGGCATCCGGCCGACACCCACGATCGACTCCACGGTGCCGCACTCGGCCCGGGTGTGGAACTACCTGCTGGGCGGCAAGGACAACTACCCCGTGGACCGGACGCTGGGCGACGCGATCCTCCGGGCGTCGCCGGGGCTGGCCGATGTCGCGCGCACCTCACGGGAGTTCCTGGGCCGTGCCATCCGGCATCTGGCCGGCGAGGTGGGCATCCGGCAGTTCCTGGACATCGGCACCGGCCTGCCGACCGCCGACAACACCTCGACGCCGACCTCCACGACACCGACACCATCCTGGCCGCCGCGGCCCGGACCCTGGACTTCGACCGGCCCGTCGCGCTCATCCTGATGGGGGTCATGGGGCACGTCGCCGACCACGACGAGGCCCTGGCGATCATGCGGAAGCTGGTGGACGCCCTGCCGTCGGGCAGCCACCTCGTCCACTACGACGGCACCAGCACCAGCGAGTCGATGGTCGACGCGCAGAATCGCTACAACGACAGCGACACCGCCGCCTACCACGTGCGCACACCGGAGCAGATCGAGCGGGCCTTCGACGGTCTGGAACTGCTCGAACCAGGAGTCGTGCCCTGCACCCACTGGCGTCCCGAGCCCGGTGCCGGCGAGCCGCGTCCGGTGGACGCCTACTGCGGAGTCGGCCGCAAACCGTGAGGGGCGCGTCCTCCCGAGGACGCGTTCCCGCTCCGGTCCCGTCGTGGGAGCCTCGGTGTTCGGGGCTCCCGCCGGCCGTGCGCGGTGCGGCACACCCCGCCACTGCCGAGGTTTCGAGAAGAGGCCGTACCACAGGCAAAAGCGTACTTTCAAGCCCCTTCCGGCGGCCCACTAGGCTCGACGGCATGGACTTCTCCGCAGCGTTGGAGTTACTGAGGGACGGCCGTCGCATGGCGCGCCGGAGTTGGATCCAACCGGGCAAGTACGTCTATCTGGAGCCGGAGTCGACCTGCGTCTCCCCCGACGGGCTGAGT
Organism: Streptomyces megasporus; assembly: GCF_000718985.1. GTDB lineage: Bacteria > Actinomycetota > Actinomycetes > Streptomycetales > Streptomycetaceae > Streptomyces > Streptomyces megasporus. Next base: position 101,787 of record NZ_JODL01000024.1, read on the forward strand.
CGGGTGCTCGCCGCCCACCTGCGGTTCGTCACCGCGGACGGCACCGTGCAGGTCGGGGTGCAGCCCTCGCACGCCGGGCTGCTGGCCGACGACTGGTACGACGTCGACGCCGACACCGGCGTCGGGCCCGATGCCCGGTCCGAGCCCGAGAAGGGGGAGTTGACGCCGCGCCCCACGTGAGTTCCGAGCGTCGTCCGTCGTCGGCGGCGAAGACGGCGGTGCGACCGGGTGGCCGGGCGGCCGAACGGCCGGGCTTCCGCACGGCCCGCGGCCCTTCCCCGGCAGGAGCACCGGGGAAGGGCCGCGGGTGATGTGGGGTCGGGGGTGTGGTCGGTCAGCGCTCCTCGACCACCGTGAACCGCAGTGTGTCGGTGAAGGTGCGGCCGTGGGCGTCGGTCGCGGTCACCGTGGCGCGGTGGGTTCCGGGCCTGAGGTCGGCGGGCAGTTCGAACCGCCACAGGTGCATCGTCCGGTCGGCCACGCTGCCGCCGTGGACCAACTGCCGGGCGACCGCGTGCGGGTCGGACCACTCCGGACCGACCAGTTGGTCCTCACCCCTGGCCCGCTGGGTGCGCACGGCCTCGCGGGCCCGGCCGCCGTCGAGGGAGACCTTCACCTTCGAACCGGTGGAGCCCATCCAGAAGTTGGTGGTCAGCCAGGTGGTGCCGGTCAGGTCGGCCCTGTCGATGACGCTGGTGTCGCCGAGTTCGGGGGCCGGGCCCTGCTTGTTCTTGTTCCAGGCCTGCCGGTCGGCGTACCACTGGCGGTAGGTGGGCGAGTTGACGCCCAACTGCATCTGGACGTCGTCCTTCTCGCCCGTGACGGTGAAGCGCTCCGTGAAGGAGTTGCCCTTGATCTCCAGCGTCAGGACGCCCGGGCGCGCACCGTCGCGGCCGACGGCGACCGGGTAGCCCTTGTCGGTCAGTTCGCCGGAGTACCAGTCGCCGGAGACCGCGCCGGCGGTGATGTGCGGGAAGGGCAGCCCCTCGACGCCGAAGATGTCGCGCCAGCCCTTGAACAGGTCGCCGGTCTTCATGTTCTCGATGGAGTGGGTGTGTCCGGCCACGGAAACCGCCTTGCGGCCCTTCAGCAGTTCGTAGACCTCGCGGACCTGGTCGACCTGGTGCCGGGCGCTGCCCTCGTCGGCGAAGGTGAGCAGCGGGATGTGTCCGGCCACGACGATCAGCTTGTCCGAGGGGACCTTCGCCAGATCGCGCTCCAGCCACGTCAGTTGGTTCTCGTCGAGCCGGCCGTTGTAGGACGGGCTGCCCACGGGGTCGTCGCAGTTGGGGCGGCGTCCGTCGACGTTGTCGACGTCCGGGGTGCACGGGTAGCGCACGGTGTTGAGGGCGACGACGTGGGCCCGGCCGACGTCGTAGGAGTAGTAGGCCGGGGCCAGTTGGGCCCGGAAGGTGTCGAAGGAGTGCTCGGCTGTCCTGGCGTCGTAGTCCAGGTCGTGGTTGCCGGGCAGGAAGCGCACCGGGCCGTTGAGTTCCCTGACCAGGTCCTTGACGTCCGGGTACAGGGAGAGGTCGTCGCCGACCACGTCGCCGATGAAGAGGGCGCCGCAGCTCGCGTAGTCGTTCCGCTTCGCCAGGTCGGCGATGGCTCCGGCGCGGGCGTAGCCGACCTCGGTCCTGTTGTACGTCTGGAGGTCGCCGGCGATGACGCAGTCCTGCTCGCGGTTCTTGGTGAACCGGCTCTCGACCAGCGGGAAGTTCACGGCCTTCGGGAGCGGGCCGGTGGGCTCGATCCCGCCGTAGCGCAGTTCGGGAGACCCGGCGGGCAGGTGGTTGTAGTGGAACTGCGCGATGTTGTGCTCGTCGACGGGCACCTGGTAGCCGGCCGGCTGAGTGATGAAGACGGTCATGTTGTCGTGGGCGGGCAGCCTGTAGCGGCCGTGGCGGTCGGTGGTGACCACGTCGCGGCCGTTGGAGACCAGCACCCCGGCCACGCCGCGCTCGCGCCTGTCGCTGCTGCTGTCGCGGTCGGCGTCGAGGAAGACCCGGCCGGTGAGCGTCTTCCCGTCCGTGTCGGTGCCGTCGCCCGGCACGACCTCGACCTTGCCCCGGTAGGCGCTCGCGTCCCAGTCGTTCCTGTTCGCGTCGTTCCTGTTCGCGTCGCTCCTGTTCGCGGCGCTCCGGTTGACGTCGTTCCGGTCGGCCGGGGCGGCGGACGCGGGCGTGGCCGTCGTCGTCTGCACGGCCACGGCGGCGAGCGCGGAGCTCGCGATCGCCACCGCGCTGAGCGTCGCGAGTCCGGCGCGCACCGGTCTGGACGTGGGGCGAGTGAGTGACACTGCTCCTGACACCTCCATGGGTCCTTCGCTGACCTGTCGTCGACTGCCGGTGGGCCGGTCCGACCCGTGCCGCACCCGCGTACGGTGACCCTGCCGGGTGGAGCTGAACTGCGGGCGAGGAGAAAGCGACGTGTCGGAGGACCGTGTCGCTCCATCGTTTCCGCTGCCCCCGGGAAGGGACGGAAAGGGCGTCCGGGGACACAAACCACCGGAACGGCGTTCCGGTGGGCATCCTCGCCCCGGCCGGCTCGTCCGGGGCCCGTCCGGGTCCTGCCCTCAGAGCTCGCCGCGCGCCATGGCCGACAGCCGGTCGAAGACGGAGGCGTCCACCCGTACCCCGTCGTGGGCGTGGGCGTTGGTGATCCAGGGACGCAGCCCGCGGACGTGCGCGGCGGTGCGCAGGGAGTGCTCCCGGTCGACGTACATGTCGTCGTGGTACACGGCGGCCACCACCGGAACCCGGTTGTCGGCGAGCCGGTCGAGGTCGTACAGCGGGGGCCAGTCGACGCGTTCGGCCAGCAGGTGGGCGGCGTCGCGCAGCGGCACCAGCGCCGGATCCTCCTCGAAGTGCCAGGGGTAGACCATCTCGCCGGTGAAGCGCAGTGGTCCGCCGCGGGAGGCGTCGAAGGCGGGGAACTCCTCCCGCACCCGGTGCGCTGACCAGGCGGTGGGCCGGCCGCCCTGGGCGTAGATGGCCTCGTGGAGGACGGCGTAGAGGGGGCGTTCGGCGAAGGAGACGGTGGACTCCACGCCGCGCAGGAAGGTGTCGGAGAGTTCCGGCCCGTGGGGACCGGGGACGAACGCGGTCTCCAACAGGTAGTGGATGCGGTCGAACGTCGAGACGCCGCCGAGGGTGATGCCCAGGGTCTGGAAGCGACGCGCGGTGAGGCGCTCGCCGGTGGGCAGGCGCACGTCGTGCTCGGCCAGGTGGGCGGCCACGGCGTCGGCGAGGCGCTGGTCGCCGGGGTAGCGGTCGAAGTAGCGGGCGTTGTGCTCCAGGACGCGGGCGTAGGCGGCGCGGTAGACGTCGTCGGCGTGCGCGGTGAGGGCGGGCAGGCCGCCGGTGATCAGCACCTTCTCCAGGCCCTCGGGGGCGAGGGAGAGGTAGCTCAGGGCGCAGAAGCCGCCGAAGCTCTGGCCGAGGACCGTCCAGGGGCGGTCCTCCTCCCCGTCGGCGGCGAGCCGGCGGCGGAGCAGTTCGGCGTCGCGGACGATCGAGTCGGCGCGGAAGTGCGCGAGGTGGTCGGCGGTGGCCGCGGCGTCGGGGTGGACGGCGAGGGTGCGGCGGTCGGCGGGGGTGCTGCGTCCCGTGCCGCGCTGGTCCATCAGGACGACGCGGTGGTCGCGCAGCGCTCCGCGCAGCCAGGCGCCCGGGGCGTCGGGGCGCTCGGCGCGGTGGCCGGGGCCGCCCTGGAGCCACAGCAGCCGGGGCAGGTTCTCCCGCTCGCGTCCGGCGGCGGTCACCTCGCGGGCGAACAGGGTGATCGTCTCGCCGTCGGGGCGGGCGTGGTCCAGGGGCACCTCGAGGGTGTGGTCGGTGAGGACGAGCCCGTTGTGGCGGTGGACGACGTTCATGGCGGCCTGCGGTTCCTCGCGTGGTGGTGGGCGGTGTGGTGTCGGGGCCGGAAGCGGTCCCGGTCCCTTTCGGCACCGTACCGCCACCGCCCTCGGAGCCCGCCCTCCGATCGGGTGGCCTTCCCCGACCGCGCCGGCGACGGCGGGAGTCGCCGCGGCCGGCTGCGGCATGATCGCCTCACGGCCGTCCGGGCGGCCGGCCGGTCCGGGCGCGGAGGAGGAGCCATGGAGACGGGGGCGGCGGAACGCGAACGGGCTCAGCAGAACGCCCGGCACGAGGCCGGCCGGCTGCGGGCCGAGGGCATCCGCGGCATCGCCCTCACCTGGGTGGACAACGCGGGCATCACCCGCACCAAGACCGTGCCCACCTCCCGGCTCGCGCACGCCGCGCGCTGGGGCGTGGGCATGTCGCCCGTCTTCGACGTCTACACGGTCGACGACTCGATCACCACCAGTCGCCACATCGGCGGTCCCTGCGGCGACCTGCGTCTCTTCCCCGACCTGGAACGGTTGACGGCACTGGCCGGACAGCCGGGTTGGGCATGGGCCCCCGTCGACCGGTACACCCAGCGGGGCGAGCCGTACCCCGCCTGCCAGCGGCTCTTCGCCCGGCGTCAGACCGAGCGCGCCCTGGCCCTCGGGCTGGAGCCGCGGATGGGCTTCGAGACCGAGTGGACCGTCCTGCGCCGCGACGCCCCGAAGCCGGGGTCCGGGGAGCCCGGGGAGCCCGGAGAGTCCGAAGAAGACGCCTGGGAGACGCGCTACCCGGACCGCGGTCCCGCGTACGGGATGGCCCGCGTCGTGGCGCTCTCCGACTACCTCGGTGACGTCCTCGGCGCCCTCCTCGACCAGCACGTCGACGTCCTCCAGCTCCACCCGGAGTACTCGCCGGGGCAGTTCGAGGTGTCCACCGCGCCCTCGGACCCGGTCGGCGCCGCCGACCTGGCCGTGCTGGTGCGGGAGACGGTGCGGGCGGTGTCGGCGCGGCACGGGTTGGCCGCCTCCTTCGCCCCCGTCGTCGAGGTCGGGCGGGTCGGCAACGGCGGCCACCTCCACCTGAGCCTGTGGCGGGAGGAGAGGAACCTGTGCCGGGGCGGCGAGGGCCCGTTCGGCATGACGGCGGACTGCCAGGCCTTCCTCGCCGGGGTGCTGCGGGAGCTGCCCGCGCTGCTGGCCGTCGGCGCACCCTCACCCGTCAGCCATCTGCGGCTGGAGCCGTCCCGCTGGGCGGGGGTGTTCCGGTGCTGGGGCCTGGAGAACCGGGAGGCCGCCCTCCGTTTCATCACCGGGGCGCCGGGCGACCCCGGTGGCGCGAACGCCGAGGTCAAGTGTTTTGACGCGGCGGCCAACCCCTATCTGGTGACCGGCTGTGTGATCGCCGCCGGACTGGCCGGGATCGCCGACCGTCTGACGCTGCCCGAGCCGGTCTCCGGCGATCCCGCCGAGCGGGGGGACCAGCCCCGGCTGCCCACCTCGGCGGCCGAGGCGCTGGAGCGCTTCGAGCGCTCCGGCGTGCTCCGCGAGGCCATGGGGGACCCGCTGTTCGAAGCGTTCGCCGCCGTGCGCCGGGCTGAGATCGAGTTGTTCGCGTCCGCCGCGCCCCAGGACGCGGCGGACGCGGTCCGAGGGAGGTACTGATGGCCGAGGCGTCCGATCTGCCGCCGTTGGTGGACCACCACTGCCACGGCGTGGTCCGCGGCGACCCGGACGACGAGACGTTCGCGTCGTACCTGGTGGAGGCGGACTCCCCCGCCGCGCCCGGCACCTCGTACTTCGACACCCAGTTGGGGTTCGCGGTGCGCCGCTGGTGTCCGCCGCTGCTGGACCTGGAGGCCCACTGCCCGCCCGAGGAGTACCTGGAGCGGCGTCGGGAACTGGGCGCGGCGGAGGTCACGCGGCGGCTGCTGGGCGCGGACGGCATCGCCGACTACGTGGTGGACACCGGCGTGGCCGCCGACCTGACCGGCCCCGACGAGATCGCGGCGGCGGGCGGCGGACGGGCCCACGAGGTGGTGCGGTTGGAGCGGCTGGCCGAGGAGGCCGCCGACGCCGCGGGCACCGTCGCCTCCTTCCTCGACGTCCTGAACGGCGCCGTGGCGGGGTCCGCGCGCACCGCGGTGGGCTTCAAGTCGGTGGCCGCCTACCGTCACGGGCTGGACCTCGACCCCGAACCGCCCTCCGACGCCGAGGTGCGGACGGCGGCCGACCGTTGGCTGGTGGACCGGGAGCCCGGCGGCCGGGTCTTCGACCCCGTCCTGCTGCGCCACCTGCTGTGGTCCGCCGCGCGGACCGGCCTGCCGCTGCAACTGCACACCGGGTTCGGCGACACCGACCTGCGACTGGACCGCTGCGACCCGCTGCTGCTCACCGACTTCGTGCGCGCCGTCCGTCCCACCGGCTGCACGCTGGTCCTGCTGCACGGCTACCCCTACCACCGGCACGCCGCCTACCTGGCGCACGCCTACCCGCACGTGTACGCCGACGTGGGGTTGGCGCTGAACCACACCGGCGCGCGGGCCGGCGAGGTGCTGGCCGAGGCGCTGGAGCTGACCCCGTTCGGCAAGCTGCTGTTCTCCACCGACGCCTACGGCCTGCCCGAGCTGTACGTGGTGGGGTCCGCCGTCTTCCGCACCGCCCTGACCCGGGTGCTGTCCCGCTGGACGGGCGAGGGGCTGTGGTCCTACGACGACGCCGAGCGGGTGGCCGCCATGGTCTGCGCGGACAACGCCCGGCGCGTGTACGGACTCGATCAGGGCTGAGCCCGGCCCCGGCCGTCCCGAGGCGGGGGCGACGCCGGACGCCCTTCCGGGCCTGCGGACGGCCCGCCCGTGGCATGAGGTCACGTCCGCAGGTGGGAGGCCCCGTTGAGGTCCAGGACCGCGCCCGCGCTCCATTCGGCCTGGGGGGACGCCAGCCACAGCACCGCCGCCGCGACCTCCTCCGGCGAGGCCACCCGCCCGTAGGGGCTCTGTGCGCGGATCGCCTCGCCCTCGGCCCCCGTCAGCCGGTGGGCGACCCGGTCGGTGTCGATGAAGCCGGGCGCCACCGAGGTCACGGCGATGCCGTGGGGGGCCAGGGCCACGGCGAGGGACTGGCCCAGCGCGTGCACCGCCGCCTTGGTGGCGCCGTAGGCCGGGTGGTCCGGTTCGCCGCGGAACGCCCCGCGCGAGCCGATGTTGACGATGCGCCCGCCGGTGCCCTGGTCGATCATCCGTCGGGCGACGGCGTGGCTGAGGTTGGCGGTGCCCAGCAGGTTGACGGCCGTGTGCTCCCGCCAGGCGGCGCACCACGTGTCGTAGTCCGTGCTCGCGGGCGGGTGCGGGGTGTTGATCGCGGCGTTGTTCACCAGGACGTCGATGCCGCCCAGTGCCTCGGCCGCCGCGTCCGCGAGGTCCGCGGTCTGTCGCGGGTCGGCCAGGTCCGCGCCGAGCAGCACGTGTCCGTCGCCCGCCAGCCGGGCCAGGGTGGTCTCGGCGTCCCGCCGGCGGGTTCCGTGGTGGACGGCCACCCGGTCCCCGTTGGCGGCGAACGCCTCGGCCACCGCCCTGCCCAGCCCCCGGGACGCGCCGGTGACCAGGACGCGCCGCCCGGTGGCGGGGAAGGCGGGCGCGTCGGCGGTCGTGTCCTGCTCCGGGTACTGCACGGCGGGGCTCCTCACGGGCGGGTGCGTCATGGGCGCCCACACCCTAATGCGGCCGCGTCGGCGGGGCCTGGCTCGGCGACGCCGAGTACGTCGAGCGCCGCGAGCACCTGTGGCTGCGCGCTCTGCTCGACCGAGCGGACCGGCCGATACCCGGTTGACGCATGGGGCCCGGTCCCGGATGCTGCGACCGTGATCGACACCGGACTCGCCGAACGGACCGTCCTCGTCACCGGTGCCGCCGCCGGGATCGGCGCCGCGACCGCCCGTGCCTTCGCCGCCCAGGGCGCGCGCGTGGCCGTCCACCACCTGCCCGCCCAGGACCCACCGCCCACGGGGGTGCGGTGGGAGCACGCCGCTCCGGCCGCGGAGGCGGCCGAGGCGTTGGCCGCCGAGTCGGACGGGGCGGTCGCGGTCGCCGCCGACCTGGCCGAACCGGACGCGGCGCGGCGGCTGTTCGACGCGGTGGAGGAGCGCCTGGGGCCGGTCGACGTGCTGGTGAACAACGCCGCGCACTGTGAGAGTCCGGACACCCTCGCCGAGTTGACCGCAGGCGGCCTGGAGCGCCACTACCGGGTCAACGCGATCGCCCCGGCCCTGCTGACGGCCGAACTCGCCCGCCGCACGCGGGACCGGACCGGCCGGGTGGGGGACGGCGCGGGCCCGTGCGTGGTGAACGTCTCCACCGACGCCGCGCGCGCCTTCCCCTCCCAGATCGGGTACGGCACGTCCAAGGCGGCGCTGGAGGCGCTCACCCGGGCCGCCGCCTTGGACCTGGCCCCCGACGGGATCAGGGTCAACGCGGTGGCGCCGGGTCCGGTCCAGACGGGGTGGATCGGCGAGGAGATGGTCGAGGAGGTCCGGTCGATCGTGCCCCTGGGGCGGCTGGGCGAGCCCGAGGACGTCGCCGACGCCGTGGTGTTCCTGGCCTCCCGTCAGGCCCGCTGGATCACCGGGCAGGTCGTCCAGGTCTCCGGCGGCCACGCGCTGTGAGTTCCCTCGTCCGCCCGGAGGGCGGCGCGTTCCGCGTCCCCGGGCCGTGGCGGAGCCGAGCGGCGGGGCCGGGCCGGCATCACGCCACGGCCCCGGCCCGTGCCGTCTCGACGCTCTCCCGCTCGTCCCGGCCGGGGCGCATCACCTGGGCTCGGTCCAGCAGTTCCTCGACGGTGTGCTCCACGTCGAGCCGGTTCTCCAGCCGTACGAACTGTCCGGGGGTGGTCCCGGTGGCGACCCGCGGCGGGGTGAGCAGCCGGCAGCAGTCCTCGTCGGGCAGCCGTGAGATGTCGGCGGTGCCGATCCTGGCGGCCTCCTCCATGATCTCGGTCTTGTCCCAGCCGAGCAGGGGGCGCAGCACCGGCAGGGGGCTGGCCTCGTCGACGGTGGCGATGTTGGACAGGGTCTGGCTGGCCACCTGGCCGAGGCTGTCGCCGGTCACCAGCGCCCTGGCGCCGACGCGGCGGGCCAGTTCCCCGGCCACCCGGACCATCAGCCGCCGCTGCGCCATCACTTGGAGCCGGCCCGCGCCGGCGGTGGCCAGGGACCGCTGAGCGGTGCCGATCGGCACGATGTGCAGCCGGGCGTCGGGCTGGTACCGGGTGAGTTCCCGCACCAGGGCGTAGGCCTTGTACGCGGAGGAGGGGCCGGTGTAGGGGGCGCCGGTGAAGTGCACGAAGTCGCACCGCAGTCCGCGTCGCATGGCACGGTGGGCCGCCACGGGCGAGTCGTAGCCGCCCGACAGCAGCACCATGGCACGGCCGCTGGCCCCGACCGGCAGGCCACCCTGTCCGGGGAGCCGTTCGACGGAGAGGTGGACCGCGTCCCGATCGACCTCGACCGCGACCTCCACGGACGGGGACGTCAGGTCCACCGGCAGGCCCAACTCCCGCTGGATTCGGGCGCCGACGAGGGCTGCGAGGTCGCTCGACCGCAGGGGGAAGCTCTTGTCGCGGCGCTTGGCCCGGACCGCGAAGCCACCGGTGGCCGGGGCGCGGTCGCGCAGCAGGTCGACGGCGGCCTCGGCCACGGTCTCCGGGTCCTTGGCCACCGCGATCGCGGGCTGGATCACGCTGAAGCCCGGCACGCGCCGCACCCGTTCCACCATCCGCTCCACCGGGACGGAGCCGGTGAGCACCGTGACGCTGTGTCCGGTGCGGATGCGCACCTCTCCCTCGAGCCCTTCGAGGGCCTTGCGGAGGTTGCGCTGCAGCAGTTCCTCGAAGCGTCCGCGGTTGCGGCCCTTGAGGACGACCTCGCCGTGCTTGAGCAGAACGCAGGAATGGGCCATGGCATCCTCCAGACGGTTCCGGGGGCGCTTTGGGCCCCTCCCGGTCCGTTCGCTGTCCGTGTTCCGAGTCCGTACTCCGACTCCGGCCTCCGTACTACGGCCTCCGTGCTCCGTGCTCCGACTCCGGCCGTGTCTCACACCGTGGCGTGTGGGCCGGCTCGGCGTCCGCGTCGTCTCCGCAGCGGGCGGCCGGCGCGCGGGCGTGGTTTCCCCACCTGTCCATTCTCCTTCCCCTCGGTCTGCCGGGGGCTCGACGGCCCCCTTCCCGCCTTAGATCTTGAGCCCGAGTTTGTCAACTTACTTTACGTGATGTATATGAAAAGTATTGAAGTCGGAAGATCGTCGGTCGTGTCGGAAGGAGATCCTCGTTGGCCCCGATGATGTGGCTGCTCATCCCGTTGATCACCGGTATATGCGCCGTGACCTGGGCCGTTTACGTCCAGCGCCCCCGGCGGGGCGACCTGTGGCACGACTCCGCGCGCTACCGGAGGCTGAACGAGGCGTTCAGTCGTTCGCTTCCCGAACAGAGCCGGCTCCGAACCCGGTGAGCTCCACGGCGACCCTCGCCGTGCCCGTCGCTCCCGGTACCCGAACCCCTTCAGAGGGTGTGGACCGTCCGGCCTCGGGAACCTGCTGACCATCGCGCGCCGGGGCACAGGGCCCGGTATCGCGCCGACGGGGCTGAAGGGAGCGGGCGATGGCGAAGGACGACCCTCTGGACATGGCGGTCGGCACGGGTACGGTCACGACGTCCGTACCGGCCCGGCTCGACCGCCTCCCGTGGTCGCGCTGGCACTGGATGATCGTGATCGGGCTCGGCACGGTGTGGATCCTCGACGGCCTGGAGGTCACGGTCGTCGGCAACATCGCCGGGCGACTGGCGGAGGAGGGCAGCGGCCTGCCCATCACCTCCGCCCAGGTGACGGGCGTCGCCGCGGCCCTGTACGTGGCGGGAGCCTGCTCGGGAGCGCTGTTCTTCGGCTGGCTGACCGACCGCTACGGCCGCAGGAAACTCTTCATCATCACGCTGGCCGTCTACCTGGGCGCCACCGCGCTGACCGCCCTGTCCTTCTCCAGTTGGTGGTTCTTCCTCTGCCGCTTCCTGACGGGCTTCGGCATCGGCGGCGAGTACGCCGCCATCAACTCCGCGATCGACGAGCTGATCCCCTCCAAGTACCGCGGCCGCATCAACCTGATCATCAACGGCAGCTTCTGGCTGGGCGCGGTGGGCGGCTCGCTGCTGTCCATCGTCATGCTGGACACCGACATCTTCCCCATGAACATCGGCTGGCGGCTGACCTTCGGCTTCGGCGTCGTCTTCGGACTGGTCATCCTGCTGGTGCGCCGCCACGTCCCCGAGAGTCCGCGCTGGCAGTTCATCCACGGGCAGGGCGACGAGGCCGAGCGGTTGGTGAACGAGGTCGAGGAGGGGATCCGGGCCGAGAAGGGCACCGAGCTGCCGCCGCCCGCCGGCGAGATCACCATCCACACCCGCCGGAGCATCGGCTTCGGGACGATCGCGCGCACGGTCTTCTCCCACTACCGCAAGCGCGCCGCACTGGGCTTCGCGCTCTTCATCGGCCAGGCGTTCCTCTACAACGCCATCACCTTCGGCTTCGGCGCGATCCTCCACACCTTCTTCGACGTGCCCACCGGCTCGACCGGCTACTACTTCGCCGTCATCGCCATCGGCAACTTCTTCGGCCCGCTGCTGCTGGGCCGGTTCTTCGACACCGTCGGCCGCCGCATCATGATCTCCGGCACCTACCTCCTCTCCGGGCTGCTGCTCTTCGGCACCGCCTGGCTCTTCGACAGCGGCCGGCTGACCGCGACCACCCTCACGGCCTGCTGGTGCGTGGTGCTCTTCTTCGCCTCGGCCGGCGCCAGCTCCGCCTACCTGACGGTCAGCGAGGTCTTCCCCATGGAGACGCGAGCCATGGCGATCGCCTTCTTCTACGCCCTCGGCACGGCCGCCGGCGGCATCAGCGGACCGCTGATCTTCGCCAAGCTCACCGAGTCCGGCGTCGTCGCCGACACGGTGCTCGCCTTCCAGATCGGCGCGAGCCTGATGACCCTGGCCGGGGTGGTGGCGGCCTTCCTGGCCGTGCCGGCCGAGAGGCGCTCGCTGGAGGAGATCGCCACACCGCTGTCGGCGCAGTCGGCCTCCGAGCCGAGCGGGCGCGCCTGAGCGCCGCCCCGAAGCGGGGAAGCGAGGGGCTCCCCGGCGGTGAGCCGGGGAGCCCCGAGCCGGAGAGCCCGCGCCGCCGGACGACCCGGGGGTGGTGGAGCCTCAGTCGGCGTCGCCGCGCGGGGTCAGGGCGCGGAGCCGCCCGTCCAGTTCACCGCTGTAGAAGTCCATGAAGCCGTCGGGGTCCGGACCGGCGTTCTGCATCACCAGCCGGTCGTAGCCCGCGTCAACGAAGCCCTGCGCGGCCTCGACGAAACGGTCCGGGTCGGAACCGCACGCGAACTTCCCCAGCACGTCCTCCTCGCGGACGGTGGTGGTGGCGGCCTCGAAGTTGACCGGATTGGGCAGTTCGCTCATGACCTTCCATCCGGTCAGGGCCCACCGGGAGGTCTCCAGGACCGCTTGGGCGGCGGTGCGCTCGTCGGGCGCCCAGGCCATGGGCACCTCGGCGTAGCGGGGTCCGGCGCCACCGGCGTCCCGGTAGTGCCGGACGATCTCCGGTTTGTCCTCGGTGGCGAACAGGCCGTCGCCGAGTTCGGCGGCGATCCGCGCCGACGGCTCGCCGCTGGCGGCCACCGCGATGAGCGGCGGCTCGTCGGGGAGGTCGAAGACCCGCGCGTCCTCCAGTCGCAGGTGCTTCCCCTCATAGGAGCGGTATCCGCCGCGCCACAGCAGCCGGATGATCTCCAGCGCCTCGCGGAGCATCTCGTGGCGCAGCCTCACGTCGGGGAAGCCGCGGCCGACGACGTGCTCGTTGAGCCGTTCCCCGGAACCGACGCCGAGAACGAACCGGCCCTCGGAGATCAGGGCGAGCGTCGCGGCGGCCTGGGCGATGATCGCCGGGTGGTAGCGCACGGTCGGGCAGGTCACCCCGGTCGCCAGTCCGATCCGCTCGGTCTTCGCCGCGATGGTGCCCAGGACCGTCCAGGCGAACGGCGAGTGGCCCTGGTTGTCCAACCAGGGGTGGTAATGGTCGCTGATCTCCACGAAGTCGAACCCGGCCCGCTCCGCGCGCACCGCCTGCCGGACGAGTTCGGCGGGGCCGAACGCCTCGGCCGCCAGCTTGTAACCGATCTGCATGTGTCCCTCGCTGCCGTCTTTCCGTCCGCCCTGGAGTGCCCGGAAGACGCGGCGCGAAACGGCGGGGTGGACCGTGCGGAGGACGGGCTCCGTCGACCGTGCGCCGGCCGTGCGGGGAGGACCGCCCCGCACGGCCGGGGTTCACAGGTCGAACTCGTGGGGCGGCAGGCCGAGCGCGTGACACGCCTCGGCGACCACGGACCGCTCGGTGAGGTCGAAGTGGCCGTCCGAGCCGCCGATGACGATGCCGATCTGGACGACGGCCCGGGCCTCGACGGGCTTCCTCCTGGCCTTGGCGATCTCCGCCAGGGCGCTCTCCCTCCCGGCCTCGACATCGGCGGCGAGCCGGTCCAGCCACTCCTCGAAGCGTCGGCTCAGCTCGTCGGCGGGGAAGTTCTTCAGGACCTCGTTCTGTTCGATCAGGTACGACACGCGCCGCCGCTCGGCCGGATCGATCGCGCCGTCGGCCGCCGCGACCAGCGCGCACATCGCCATGCTCGCGTCCCGGAAGGCGCCGCCCCTGAGCTCCTCCCTCCTCGCCTCCAGCTCGGTCTGCATCGTCCGGGCCGACTCCTTGAGACGGTCCCACAGGGTCATGAGCACACTCCGTACGTCACCGAGGGTCCACACCGCGCGCCGCCGTCCGGACCGTCCGCCGGGCGGGGCGGTACCGGGGCACGGCCGTCCTCGCTTCGCCACCTGCCCGTAGCAGGATAGGAGCGCCCCGCCGCCCTCGGCGCCGTCGCCCCTGGCCGGCGAGGGGAAACGAGCCGGTTGGTGAGCGTGCGTCACCAACCGGGCCCGGTACGGGAAACCGTGTCCGACCGCTCGCGGCGGCGTCCGGACGAGGACGGGTGGCCCCGTCCGACGGACGACGAGGCCCGCCTGACGGGTGATGAGGGAAACCCGAGCCGATCTTTTCCCCATCGGGGGGTGTGATCCGCCAGAGGCCGGGCATGCGGACGGTACGGCCGCGCCACGATGTCCCCCCTCCCCCTCGTCGTCGGCGCGGCCTTGCCCTGTCCCCACCAGGCGCGTCCACGCCCCTCGGCACTCCGATCCGGTTCCGCCGCCCCCCCCTCGCGTGCTCCTCCCCCGCGCGGAAAACCGGCGAGCCCGCACGCGCGCGAGGCACGCCGAGTCGATCCGTCGGACCCCATCGGCCTCCATCGGACGCCGTCGGGTTCCGTCGGTCGGGGAACGATGAGTTTCGCCCTCCCGGCCGGTCCACCCATCGGAATCACTCGGAATCGACCGCCAGGAGGCGCACCGTGCAGAAGATCACCACCAATCTGTGGTTCGACGGCCAGGCCGAGGAGGCCGCCCGCTTCTACACCTCCCTCTTCGACGACTCCCGGATCACGGACGTTCAGCACTACAGCGAGGTCGGCCCCGGCGAGCCGGGCACGGTCATGACCGTCACCTTCGAGCTCGCCGGTCAGCAGTTCGTCGCGATCAACGGTGGGCCCGAGTTCTCGTTCACCGAGGCCATCTCGCTCTCCGTGGACTGTGCCGACCAGGCCGAGGTGGACAGGCTGTGGGCCCGGCTCACCGAGGGCGGCGAGGAGGGCCCCTGCGGATGGTTGAAGGACAGGTACGGCCTGTCCTGGCAGATCGTCCCCCGGCAGTTGACCGAACTGCTGAACGACCCCGACCCGGCCAGGTCGGAGAAGGCCATGAAGGCCATGCTCGGCATGAAGAAGATCGACGTCCAGGGCCTGCTGGACGCCGTCGGCCGGTGACGTCCGCCCCGCTCGCGCGGCGGCGGGCGCCGCACGAGCGGGGGCGGCTCAGGCCGTCCCGGCGGCGTCCGGGCGGCGCAGCCGCACCAGGGCGTCGACGGCATGGGCCGCCGGTTCGCCGTCGGGGCCGAGCACCGGCCGGTGGAGCTTCTCGGCACGCACCGTCTCCAGCCCCTCCCCGGCCAGATCGGCGAGCACGTCCTCGGGGGTGAACAGGACGGCGGGGTCCTGGGGTCCGCCGACGCCCTCGGTGAGGTTCGCGGTGTCGTGCCCGACGACGAGCAGGGTGCCGCCGGGCGCCGTGGCCTCGGCCGCGCGCCGCAGCACCGCACGGCGCCGGTCGGCGGGCAGGTGCAGGTAGACGACCAGCACCAGGTCGAACGCGCCGGGCTCGGGTCGGTGATCGGACAGGTCCGCCCGGACCCAGGTCACACGGCCGCGGATGTGCTCGGCCTGCCGCTCGGCCAGGCGTCGGCCGCGGTCGAGGGCGACGGCGGAGAAGTCCACGGCGGTCACCTGCCAGCCCCGGGCGGCCAGCCAGAGGGCGTTGCGCCCCTCGCCCGCCGCCAGGTCCAGCGCGCGTCCGGGCATGAGCCCCTCGGTCTCCCGGACCACCCAGCGGTTGGCCTCCTCCCCCCACACCATCTCGGCCGCCGCGTAGCGCTCGTCCCATGCCCGGCTGTCCATCGTCTCTTTGTGCTCCTCGTACTCGGTGTGTGCCCGGCCGGCCGCCGTGCCGCGTGGGCCGGCCGGACCTCGGTGTCCACCTTGCCGAACGCGATGCCCCGGCGCCGACCCGCCACGCGCTCGTGGACGGGCTCGACCGTCCGACGTCCGGCCGGGACCGCATCCGGGCGGCCCGGACGTGGTCGCTCCCGTCCCGGCCCGGCCCCTCCGCCCCCGGCCCGCACCTCCGGTAGGCTACCGCTGAGCATCCGTGGAGCCGTGTGTTCCACATCCATCGGAGCGCGGGGAAGGAGGAGCACGATGACGCCGGGTGTGCGCCGCGTCCCCGCCTCCTCCTGGGCCGCCTACGGGCTGGTGCTGGCTCTCACCGCCTTGTTGGCGCTGTTCTGCGCCCAGTCCGCGGCGTCCCCGGGCCCTGCGGACGGCACGGCCGTCTCCTCGGCCTCCGCCGTCCTCCACTCCTCGGTCCCGGCCTCCGCGGAGCCCGCGCAGGCCGCCGCGGTCGGGGACGACGGCGGGTCGTCCTCGTGTTCCGTCCGCGACGGAGGCATCGAGCCGCAGACCCCGCCGGGCGGCGGCAGCGGCGATTTCGCCGTGCCCTCCGTCGACCGTGACCGCACGGTGCCCGCGGTGCCGGACGTCCACGCGGACCGGCGCTCGGGGGGCGTTCCTCCCGCGCACGCTCCGCCGTCCCACACCATCCTGCGGATCTAGATCCCGTCCGGGGCCGGCCGTCTTCGGCCGTTCCCCTTTTCCGTCGTCAGCATCCACACGCGGTCCTCCGACCTTCCGGGCCCGCGTTCCGACAGGACGGGATCCTCTCGTATGCTCTCCTCCCTCTCGCGCACCCTGCGCACCGCCGGCACCGCCCTGGCAGGGTGGCCCCCGCTGCGCTGGGGCGCCGCCGTCGGCGGCGCCGCCGTGACGGCCCTGCTCGTGGGCCTGCCCACCGCCGTCATCCCCAACCCGCTGTTCTCCCGCATGATTCCGACGCTGTGGTGGAACTATCCGGCGCTCGCCGTCACCGCCGTGCTGGCCGGGATCGTCATCGCCACCTACGTCAGGACCCCCACCCCCCGGACGAGCCGCACGGGCACCTTCGGCGGTGTGCTGTCCTTCCTGGCCGTCGGCTGCCCAGTGTGCAACAAGTTCGTCCTCATGGCCCTGGGCACCTCCGGCGCCCTCACCGTCTGGGCCCCTCTCCAGCCGTTCCTGGCGCTCGCCTCGGTGGCGTTGCTCGCCGTGGCGGCGGTGAAGCGGCTGGCCGGTGAGGTGGCCTGCCAGGTCCCCGCCCGGGACGCCACGCCCGCGGCCTGACGTCCCCTTCCTCTCCTCGACCCACGGTCCCCACCACGACCGTTCTCCCACAGACCTTCCGGAGCTTTGCCGTGTCCACCACATCCAGCACGTCCAGCGCGTCCGCACGCCGCAGGCGCGGTGTGTTCGCCGCCGTCGCCGTCCTCGTCCTCGCCCTCGTCCTCGGACTGGTGTCCGCCCTGGGAGGCGCCCCGGACTCCGGGAGCGGCGGCGAGTCCGCCGCCCCCGCGGAGACCTCCGAGAGCCCCCAGGCCCCCAACGAGGCGCTGCTCGCTCTCGCCCGCCGCGATGACGGCGATCCCAACGCCCTCGGCCGGGCCGACGCCCCCGTGGTGCTGATCGAGTACGCCGACTTCCAGTGCCCGTTCTGCGGGAAGTTCGCCCGCGACACCGCACCGGAGCTGATCGAGAAGTACGTCGAGTCGGGTGTACTGCGCATCGAGTGGCGCGACTTCCCGATCTTCGGCGAGGAGTCCGAGGCCGCCGCACGGGCCGGATACGCCGCCGGGCGGCAGGGGCGGTTCTGGGAGTTCAACGAGGTCGCCTACAGCGAGGACCGCAAGAGGAACAGCGGCCACTTCGCCGAGGACAAGCTCGTGGAGATGGCCCGCGAGGCCGGCGTGAAGGACCTGGAGAAGTTCCGCGCCGACATGGAGAGCGCGGACGCCGACAAGGCGATCGAGCGGGACGCCCGGGAGGGCTACGACCTCGGGGTCACCAGCACCCCCGCCTTCCTGGTCAACGACCGCCCCATCCTGGGCGCCCAGCCCACCGAGGTCTTCGTCGAGGCGATCGAGGCGGCGAAGAAGGCCGCGGAGGAGCACGGCAAGTGAGCGACATCGGATATCTCGCCGCGTTCATCGGCGGGCTGCTCGCCCTGCTCAGTCCGTGCAGCGCCTTGCTGCTGCCCGCCTTCTTCGCCTACTCCTTCAACAGCCCGGCCCGGTTGTTCGGCCGCACCGCGGTGTTCTACGCCGGCCTGTGCCTCACCCTCGTCCCGCTGGGCGCCGCCGGTTCCTTCGCCGGGCGCCTGTTCTACGGCAACCGCGACCTGCTGATCACCGTCGCCGGCTGGATCGTCATCGCGCTCGGCGTCGCCCAGATCCTGGGCCTGGGGTTCGCCTCGCGCCGGATGCAGGCCGCGGCGGCCGGCATCCGGCCCTCCTCGCCCCTGTCGGTCCTGGCCCTGGGAGCGGTGTACGGGCTGGCCGGCTTCTGCGCCGGCCCCATCCTCGGCGGCGTCCTGACCGTCGCCGCCGTCAGCGGCAGCCCCTGGTACGGCGGCGCCCTGCTGGCCGTCTACGCGCTGGGCATGGCCCTGCCCCTGTTCGCCCTGGCCTTGCTCTGGGACCGCTTCGAGCCGGGGCGCAAGCGGTGGCTGCGCGGCCGCCCCCTGCGTATCGGGCCGTTGGAGACGCACAGCACCTCGCTGCTGTCGGGGCTGTTCTTCATCCTGCTGGGGGCCGTCTTCCTGCTCTTCGACGGCACCTCCGCACTGCCCTCGCTGCTCGGCGTCGACCAGGAGTTCGAGCTGCAGCAGTGGGTGGCGCGCTGGAGCGGCGGGGTGCCGGACGCGGCGGTGCTGATCGGGATCGCCGTGGTCGCGGCCACCGTCCTGCTCGTGCGCACGCGCCGCACGGACGCGCGGAAGGTGGACGGCGAGGGCGTCTCCTCCGATCGGACGGGGTAGCGAGGCCCCCGCCGGGGCCCGGGGGCTGTTCCAGCCCCCGGGCCCCGGCGGGAAGCGTAGGCGAGAGCCTCTGGCCGACGCGCGTAGAACCGTGCATCATGAGGGTGCTCCACATGCACTGAAGCCCCATCCGGCACTTCCCGCACTGCCGTCACGCCTGCCTGCTCGCGGTCGGTGCGGGACGCACCCGCTCAGGATTGTCATGATCGCGACAAAGTCGCCCGCTGATGACATGGACAGGACAGCCGCCTGACGGTCGGCCGTCCGAGGAGGGAGCAACGTCATGGCT
Source organism: Streptomyces megasporus (assembly GCF_000718985.1). Lineage (GTDB taxonomy): Bacteria > Actinomycetota > Actinomycetes > Streptomycetales > Streptomycetaceae > Streptomyces > Streptomyces megasporus. The sequence goes on from NZ_JODL01000024.1 coordinate 120,578, forward strand.
TGTGGATCCACCTACCTCTGGCGAGGGGAGGCCACGTGGTTCTGCTGCGGCAACGCGTGGGGCCCCTGCGGCAGCCACGGCGGCGGCGCCTGCGGCACCTGCCGCTCCAGCGCCAACCACGGCGCCTGGCCCAACGCCTCCGCCGCCTGCTGGGACATCACCCGTCCCGACCTGTGCGGCGAAGGCAACATCCCGCGCAGAGGCTGCGGTTCGGTGATGAACGTCAGACACCAGTGCACCGGCGCGACCGTGTGCATCACCATCACCGACTGCGGCCCCCGCACCAAGAGCTTCTGCGGCGAGGCGGCCTGCTGCAACGGCCAGTGCCGCACCAACCGCATCCTCGACCTGACGCCCGCCGCGTACTCCGCCATCGGCAGCCTCAGCTCCGGCAAGCTGCCCGTCTGGATCTACGAGTGAGGGGGAACGACGTGAGCCCGAACCGGAACACTCCCGACGCCCCCGAAGGCCGGGAGCTCCACCGCAGACGCTTCCTGTCCGCCGCCGCGCTCGGCGGCGCCACCATCGTCGGCGCCTCCGCCCTCGGCGGCCTGGACGCCGACGCCGCCTTCGCCGCCCCCTCCCCCTCCCTGGACCCCGCGATCGCCAAGACGTCCTTCGCCGAGGGCCGCGTCGCCGGGATCAACGGCAGCATGCTGGAAGTGGCCGGCTCGCACGGCGAGTTCCACCGCGTCCAACTCACCAACGCCACCAGCATCTGGAAGCTCCATCCCACCACCGCCGACGCCGTCGAACCCGGCGACGGACTCTACGCGCGCGGAGTGGAGATGCCCGACGGCAGCATCGCCGCCGACGCGGTGTGGGTGAACATCGTCAACCTGCACTGCACCATCCGCGGCATCGGCAGGGACCGGCTCGAACTCGCCCACAACAACCACGCCGTCGTCGGACGTGTCGTGAAGGGCACCACCGCCGCCTCCTACCACGGATCCGCCCTCAGCTCCGACCTGTCCCGGCTGCGCATCGGCCAGGACGCCCAGGTGTTGGGAGCGTGGCGTCCCAAGGACGACTCGATCGACATCGCCCGGGTCTCCGTGGGCCGCTGAGGACACCGGACACACGAGGGACACGAGAGGAGACAAGGGATGCTGTCGCTGCTTCGCGATCTCGCACCGCTCGCCCTCGGCGCGCTCCTGGCCTGGAGCGGCGCGGTCAAGCTCGCCGGCCGCGCCCCCGAACGCCGGGTGGCCGGCACGGCGCTCGAACGTCTGGCGAACGGTGTCGAGCGGGCCACGGTGGCGCTCCGGGCGGTCGGTGCGGCGGAACTCCTCGTCGCCGCCGCCCTGTTGACGGCCCCGGCCGTGGCGGGCCCGGCGGGGGCGGTGTGGTCGGGGACGGCGGCGGCCCTCCTCGGCGCCGCCTTCACCGGCTACCTCGTCCACGGCAGGGTGACGGCGCCGGATTCCTCCTGCGGGTGCACCGCCCGCGGCGACGAGCCGATCGGCCCGCGCGCCTTCGCACGGGCCGGGCTGGTGGTGGTCGGCGGCGCCGCCTCGGCGGTGGCCGCCGGCCCGTGGTGGGAGACGGTCTGGCGGCACCCGGTGGCGGCCACGGCCCTCCTCGCCGGGTGCGGGGCGGTCGCGGCCGTGCTCTTCGCCGACCTCGACCGTCGCCTGCTGTTGGCCCTGCGCCGCCTGCGGCTGCGGGTCTTCGGCCACCCGCTGGAGGGCGCCCCGAAGGTGGTGCCGGTCGAGGCGTCGGTCGAGTTGCTGGAGCGGTCCCTGGCCTGGGAGGCCGCCGCCCCGGTCGTGCGGTCCGGACTGCGCGACCACTGGGACGAGGACGGCTGGCGCTTCCTGCGGTACACCGGAACCCACGGGACCGACCGGAACGCCCGGCGGGTCTCGGTCCTCTTCGCCCTGGACGTCCACGCCGACCTCGACACCGCGTCGAGACCGGCCGTGCGCGTCGCCGTCCTCGACGAGGAGACCGGGGAACCGGTGACGGACGCCCTGGAGGACGTCACGGCCCGCACCGCCCTGCCGATCGTCACCTGACCCGGCCCGCCCCGCGTCCGGTGACCTCGGGCCCGGCTCCGCCCTGACAGGGAGCCGGGCCCGCCCACGTCGAGAAGCGGGCCGGACAGCGGCCGGGCCCGACGCCGCCTACCGTCCACCGGGGCCCAGCGGACCCAACTCCCGCAGCACGTCCTCCAGTTGGCCGAAGGTGAGCGACGGCTCGGGCAGGGGGCGGGCCGCCTCCGCGCGCAGGCCGTCCAACAGCAGGGCGAGGTACCGACGCCAGGCGCCGGGCACGACGGCGGCGGAGGCCGGCACCACCCTGCCCAGCGCGGCCAGGGCGAACAGGAGATCCTCGGCGGTGACGTCCCGCCGCACCGTGCCCTGTTCCTGGGCACGGCCGATCAGGACGCCGATCGTCTCGTGGTTGTGGGCCCGCAGCGCCTCCAGGGACGGCACGCCCTCCACCCCCGTGGTCATCAGGTCGTTGGCGCCCCGATCGGCGGCCAGCCCCTCGAAGACCCGTTCCAGGTAGGTGGTGAGGCTCTCCCACGGGTCCTCGCCGCGCCGGACCTCCTCGCCCCACCGCATGGTCTCGGCCAGGGAGTCGCCGAAGACCGCCTCGATGAGCGCCCCCCGGGTGGGGAAGTGCCGGTAGAGGGTGGCGTTTCCGACTCCGGCCCGACGGGCGATCTCGTCCAGTGGGGCGTCCACGCCCTGTTCGGCGTAGACCGCGCGGGCGGCCGCGAGCAGCAGCTCCCTGTTGCGCCGCGCGTCCCGCCGCAGGGGTGCCGCTCTCCCCGCTCCGCCTCGTCCGGCCACGTCCATGGCCGGCACCTTAACAGGGAAACGTGGACCACTCCCCGGTCGGCTGCTAGGGTCCCCTGAAACGGGGAGTACTCCCCGCTTCTTTCGCCGTCATGCCTGCCCGAACGCACCGGACCACGGAGGAGACCGCCGTGACCATGCCCGCCATCGAGCACCTGGCCCCACCCGGCACGGACTTCGCCACCGACCCGTACCCCGTCTACGCCCTGCTGCGCGAGCGCGGCCCGGTCCACCACGTGCCCACCGCCGACTCCGGGAACATCTGGCTGATCGTCGGCCACGACGAGGCCCGCGCCGCCCTGACGGACCCACGGCTGCGCAACGACATACGCCACTCGTCCGGTTGGACGGACGACGGCGGCCACGCCATCGGCCGGAACATGCTCCAGACCGATCCGCCCGACCACACCCGCCTGCGCGACCTGGTCGCCCGCGAGTTCACCCGGCGCCGCGTCGCATCCCTGCGCCCCCGCGTCGAGCGGATCACCGGCGACCTCCTGGACGCCATGGCGCCGCTGGGCCGCGCCGACCTGGTCGAGAGCCTCGCCATGCCGCTGCCGGTGGCCGTGATCTGCGAACTCATCGGCGTTCCCGCCGCCGACCGGAACGCCTTCCACGGCTGGTCCACCGAGATCGTCCACCCCACCGACCCGGCATCCGGCGACGCCGCCGCCCAGGCCATGACGGCCTACCTCACCGCCCTCGTCGACGACAAGCGCCGGGAGCCGGGCGACGACCTCCTCAGCGCCCTGGCCGCCCCCGCGCCCTCCGGGGAGGACCGGCTCTCCCCGGAGGAACTGCTCGGCATGGCGTTCCTGCTGCTCGTCGCCGGGCACGAGACCACCGTCAACCTCGTCTCCGGCGCCGTCCACGCCCTCCTCACCCACCCCGAGCAGCTCGACGCCCTCCGCGCCGATCCCGCCCTCCTCGCCGGCGCCGTCGAGGAGACCCTGCGCCACAACGGCCCGGTGATCACCTCGGCCCACCGCTTCACCGCCGAACCGGTGGAGATCGGCGGCACCACCATCCCGGCCGGGGAATCCGTGCTCGTCGTGTTGGCCTCGGCGTCCCGCGACCCCGAGCGCTTCCCCGACCCCGACCACTTCGACATCCGCCGCGACACGCGGGGCCACCTCGCCTTCGGACACGGCATCCACCACTGCCCGGGCGCGCCGCTCGCCCGCCTGGAGGCCGCCGTCGCGCTGGAGGCGCTCCTGGGCCGCTTCCCCGACCTCGCGCTCGACGCCGACCCGGCCGACCTCGTCTGGCGCTCCGGGATGCTGCGCGGCCTGCGCCGGCTGCCCGTGCGGTACACCCCGCGAGAGCCCGGCGAGCGCTGAGGCGGGCGCGTCAGTCCCGGGCGGTGGTCCAGGCGCGGCGGAGCTGTTCGAAACGGGTGGGCAGCGGGGGCCGCCGTCCGGCGTGGGCGGCGTTGGTGCGGTACACGAAACGGCGCCAGGACAGCACCAGCCCCTGCCGGGTGATGGGCAGCCCCGCCGCGACCGTCACCCCGTTGTCATGGGTGTGGTGCACCGTCAACAGCAGCGCCTCGGGCGGCGAGCCCTCCAGCTCCGCGCACAGGTCGGCCCGGACGTCCATCCAACGCCGCAGCACCAGCACCGTGCCGGAGTCCAACCCGTGCCGGCGCGGGACGCGGTGCTTGCCGTGCTCGACGTCCACCCGGCCCGCCCCCAGGTCCAGCGACCGCACGGTGCACCGCAGCAGGTCCCCGTAGCGGGCGCCGGTGGCGCGGGCCAGCCCCACCACCACCGCCAGCCGCACCGTCTCCGGCTTGGCGCCCTCCTCCAGGGCCTGGGTCGCCAACGTCCGCCACACCCACTCGGCCTCCTCCGGCGACACGGTCGGCCGCGGATAGCGCCCCTTGTCCACCTGCCCTTCACGCCCTTCGCTCCTGCCGTGTTCGCCGCCATCGTCTCCACCCGCTCGGGATCCTCTGTCGCTTGGCACATTATTTCCCGAGCGGACGCCCGGACGGGCACCCGGACGGACACGGGTGGGTCAAGGGTGGGCGAGGACGCCTGTGGCGGGGCGTTCCGGTCGTCAGGCGCCGGTGTGGATGCGGCGGCCGGTGACGCGTTCGAGTCGGATGAGCACCCACAGGTCGCGTTCGCCGCCCGCCCACGGGCCGTAGGGGGTCCGTTCGGCCAGGCGGGCAGCCTCGTCCTCGTCGGCGGCTCGGGCGGGTCCGACGACGAGGACGCTCCAGCCGCGTCGGAAGGCCTCGTCCACGTGGTCGACCTCGAACGCCACCTCGTGGCCGATGGCCGCCGCGGGGGTGGTGCCGGGTGCGGTGCGGAAGGCGATCTCGTCGTCGACGAGTTGGTAGTTCAGGGGGACGATGGCGGGGCCTTCGGAGGTCGTCACCGCGATCCGTCCGACGCCGTGCGTGGAGAGGTGGGCGCGGCACTCGTCGCGGTCGAGTTCGCGGAGTTCGGGGTGGTGGGCGGGCACGCCGCGGCCGGGTGGGCGGCCGGCGCCGCCGCCGCGCAGCCAGTCGACGGAGGTCTCCAGGGCGGCGGCGAGGCGGAGCAGTCCGGGGCCGCTGGGGGACGCCGGGTGTTCCTCCAGGTACGCCAGGTAGCCCGGTGCCATGCCGGCTCGGGAGGCGGCCTCCTCGCGGGTGAGGCCGAGCCGTTCGCGTTGGAGGGCCACGCGCCGGCCGATGTCGCCGGGGTCGGGCGGTTCGTGGGCGGCCCTGTCGGACACGGCCACCGCCTCCTTCCGTCGAGTCCGTGATCGTCTCCGCCTCGGGTACCCGCCGGCGGGCCGCCCATGGGGGCGGACGGCCGGCGGGCGGATCACCCTTCGGGGACGAGCACCGCCCGGCCTCCGATCCGGCCCTCGCGCAGCAGTCGGTAGGTCTCGACGGCTTCCTCGAGGGGGTGGATCTCGACGTGGGGGCGGATCCGGCCGGCCTGGGCGAGGGCGACGACCTCGGCGAGTTCGGGGCGCGTGCCCCAGTAGGGGATGGTCACGGCGGCCTCCCAGGGCAGGGTGCCGTAGCGGAAGGGCAGGGTTCCCCCGGCCAGGCCGACCACGGTGATGTCGGATTCCGCGGCGGCGGCTCCGGCGGCGGTGGCCATCGTGGCGTCGGCGCCGACGCAGTCCAGCACCAGGGAGGCGCCCAGTCCGTCGGTGAGGTCCCTGATCCGCTCGGCGGCGTCCTCGCCGGCGGGCACGCAGTGGTCGGCTCCGGCGCCGGCGGCCAGGTCCAGTTTGTCCGAGGCGGTGTCGACGGCGATGACGTCGGCCGGACCGAGGGCCTTGAGTAGTTGGACGGCCATGTGTCCCAGGCCGCCGACGCCGATCACCACGGCCGCGGTGCCGGGGACGAGCCGGTGTAGGGAGCGTTTGACGGCGTGGTAGGGGGTCAGCGCGGCGTCGGTCAGGGGGGCGGCGGTGCGCGGGTCGAGGTCGCCGAGGGGGGTGAGCAGCCTGGGCGAGGGGACGATCGCGTACTCGGCCATTCCGCCGTCCGCGCCCAGTCCGCCGCCGGCGGCCTTCAGTTCGGGGGCGCGTCGGCAGTAGTTCTCCGCGCCTCGGGCGCAGGAGGGGCAGACGCCGCATCCCCAGGGTCCGTAGACCAGGACGGCGTCGCCCTCGCGCAGCCCGGAGCCGTGTGTGCCCGGCCCGAGGGTGTGGACCCAGCCGGCAGTCTCGTGCCCCAGGGTGAAGGGCAGGTCGTAGGGGAGGGTGCCGGCCGGCCAGTCCATGACGTGGAGGTCGGAGTGGCACACCCCGGCTCCGGCCACCTTGACCAGGACCTCTCCGGGGCCGGGTTCGGGGACCGGGATGCGGACCACCTCCGGCGGTTTCCGCCAGGCCGTCATCCGCACTGCCGTCATCTCGGACATCCGTGTCCTCCTGTCCGTGTGTCGCCTGTCGGTTGGGCGCCTGTTCGTGAGTCGCCTGTCGGTGGGTCGCCGAAGGGGCCGGACGTGCCCCGCGGTACCCCGCCGCGGCAGGGTGACACCACCGGGTGGCGCGGCCCGCCGGGCCGTCTCTCATGGCTCCGGTCCTGCCTCCCGCCGTCCGCTCGTGGGCGGTGTTCAGGGTCGGATGACGGTCAGTCCGGCCCGGTCGGCCGAGGCGAAGGAGTCGTCGACGGCGACCACGTCGCGTCCGGCCGCGTCCAGCAGCGAGGCGGCGATCGTCGCGCGCATCCCCGCGGCGCAGTGCACCCACACCTCTCCGTCGGGGATCTCGCCGGCGCGTTCGCGGAGTTCGTGGACGGGGATGTGGAGCGAGCCGTCGACCCAGCCCTTGGCGCGTTCGGAGTCCCGGCGCACGTCGAGCACCACCACGCGTTCGCCGTGTCCGCGTGCTCCCGCCAGGTCGGCGAACGACACCAGGGGGTAGGAGCGCGGGTCCTCGCCGTCGCGGACCCAGTCGGCGGGGTCGCCGGTGGCTGCCGCGGCGGGGCGGTCGATGCCGACCCGGGCCAGTTCCCGCTGGGCTCCGGCGAGCTGTTCGCGGGTTCCGGCCAGCAGTGTGACGGGCTTGCCCCAGGGGATCAGCCAGGCCAGGTAGGTGGCGAGTTTGCCGTCGGCCTCGAAGTTGAACGCCCCGGCCACGTGGCCCTCGGCGAACGCCACCCGGCTGCGCAGGTCCACCACCCACTCCCCCGCGGCGAGCCGGGCGGCGATCTCCTCGGCGTCCGCGCGCCGGGGCGGGGTGAGGTCCACCGGTGTCGGGCCGTGGGCGTTGACCGGGCCCATGTGGGCGTAGTAGGCGGGGATGTCCTCCAGGCCGGCGAGGAGGTCGGCGACGAAGGTGTCGGCGTCCTTGACCAGCGCGTCGTTGGCGGCGCGTTCCTCGCCGATGGTGGTGGCGTCGCCCTTGGCCTGGGAGGAGGCGCAGAAGCTGCCGAATCCGTGGGTGGGCAGGACGGGCACCTCGTCGGGCAGTTCGTCGACCAGTCGGCGGGCGGAGGCGTGCTGGGCCAGGGCGAGTTCGCGGGTCAGCCGTGGTTCGACCAGGTCGGGGCGGCCGACGGTGCCGATCAGCAGGGAGCCGCCGGTGAAGGCCGCCACCGCGCGTCCGTCCTCCTGGAGGACGTAGGAGGTGTGGTGCGGGGTGTGACCGGGGGTGGCCAGGGCGCGCAGCGTGAGGCCGTCGTCGACGTCCACGGTGTCGCCGTCGGCCATCGGGGTGCGCCGGATCGACACCCGGGCGTCGGCCGGCACCAGGTACTCCGCGCCCGTCACCCGCGCCAGCTCCGGGCCGCCGGTGACGTAGTCGTTGTGGACGTGGGTCTCGGCCACGAGGGCGATCCGCACTCCCCGACGGGCCGCCGGGACGAGCATCCGGTCGATGTCGCGCGGCGGGTCCACCGCCACCGCCGTCGACCGTCCGCCGGCCAGGTGGCTGTGGTTGCCCAGGCCCGGTGTCGCCACGGTGTCGACGAAGAACACGATGCCGCTCCTTCCGGTCGCCTCCGGATCGCTCCGCCGGGGTGCGGTGCGGCACGTCCCCAGCCCCTTTCCCCCTCGGGTACCCGAGGGGGAAAGGGGAAACGGGCGCGGGCGTCCGTCCCTCAGCGGCGGCCGGTCACGGCGGGCAGCACGCAGACCGCGCGGGGGAAGGCCAGTGGTTCGGCGGCCGGGGACGCCGGGGACAGGGTGCCGTCCGCCGGGTTCCGGTGGAAGACGGTGACCGTCCCGGAGTTCTGGTTGGCCACGTACAGCAGGCGCTGGGCGGGGTCGAAGGCCATGTGGCGTGGGGAACTCCCTCCGCAGGGGTGGTGGGAGACGGGCCGCGGGCGGGTTCCGTGCGGGCCGTCGGCGGCGAGGACGGTGACGGTGTCGTGGCCTCGGTTGGAGGCGTAGACGAACCGGCCGTCGGCCGAGACCAGCACCTCGGCGGCGGTGCTGGGGATCGGGTCGGCGTCCTCGGGCAGGATGGGGACGCGGGTCAGCGGGGTGAGGGCGCCCCGGCGGGGGTCGTACGCGCAGACGGTGAGGGTGGAGTCCAGCTCTCCCAGGACGTAGACGGTGCGCCCGGAGGGGTGGAGGGCCAGGTGTCGGGGGCCGGAGCCGGGCGGCATCCGCGTCTCGGTGCCGTCCGTCAGCAGGCCGCGCTCGGCGTCGAACCGGTGGACGTGGACGGTGTCGGTGCCCAGGTCGACGGTGAACAGCCGCTTCCCGGTGGGATCGGGCAGCACCATGTGGGCGTGCGGCCCGTCCTGCCGCTCGGGGTCGGGGCCGGAGCCGGTGTACCGCACGACCTGGGTCGTGCCGTCCGGGGCGCCGTCGGGGCGCAGTGCCACGACGGCCACCGTGCCGGAGGTGTAGTTCGCCGTGAACAGGTGGCGTCCGCCGGGGTGGACGGCGAGGTGGCAGGGGTGGGCTCCCCCGCTGGACGCTTCCCCGAGCGAGTGCCGTACGGCGCCGTCCCGGTCGAGGGCGAAGGCGGAGACGCGGCCCTCGGCCGTCTCGTTGACGGCGTACAGGACGCGGCCGGTCGTCGAGAGCGCCAGGAAGGACGGGTCGGGGGTGGGGACCACCGCCTCCAGGTGGAGCGCGCCGCTCGCGCGGTCGGCGCTCGCCACCCCGATGCCGTGGGCGGTGTCGCCGCTCGTGTAGGCGCCCAGGTAGACCCGTGTTCGGCGGCCGTCCGGACGCGACCCGGCGGCGGCGTCCGGGGCGAGCGCGAGCGTTCCGGCGGTCGCGCCGAGCAGGGTCAGGGCGGTGCGTCGTGTCGGTTGTCGTTCCGTCATCGGCCTCTCCGTTTTGGGAGCGCTCCCATAGGATGTTCGCCCATGGTCACAGCCCGCTCGTCTCCTGGGAAGGCCCACCGGGGACGGTGGACGCGCCGCGTGGCGGCACGCGGGCCGTGGTGCGACGCTGGGGACATGGGCGGAAAACGGCCGGGAGCCCGCCTGCTCCCCCTCGCCGCGGCCCTCGCCGCGTCGACGCTCCACCTGCTGTGGCTCCGTCCCCGGCTGCTGACCTGGGGCGCGACGCGGGAGGAGGTCGCCCGCGCCTACCCCGGCGACGAACTCGTCCCCGACGCCACCGGCTCGTCGACGATGGCCACGACCCTTCCGGCGCCGCCCGAGGAGGTCTGGTCCTGGTTGGTGCAGATGGGCGGCGACCGCGGCGGCTGGTATAGCTGGGACAGCCTGGACCACTACGGGGTGCCGAGCGCCGACCGGATCGTGCCCGAGTGGCAGGGCCCGCGGGTGGGGCAGCACCTGGAGGCGGCGAAGGGCGGCCGGGCCTGGTTCACCGTGGCCGTCCTGGAGCCGGGGCGGACCTTGGTGCTGCGGTCGGGCCTGGGGCTGCCGTCCGGCCGTTCCTTCGACGCGGATCACGAACCCCCGCCCCGGGCGCACATGGACGGGGTCTGGGGCTTCCACCTGCGGCCGACCCCCGACGGCGGCACCCGTCTGGTGGTCCGCACGCGCGGCCGGAGCCGCCCTCGGGCGCTCACCCTCCCGTTCGACGTGCTGGTGGGGGAACCCGCGCACTTCGTGATGCAGACCCGCCAGTTCCACAACCTGCGCACCCGGCTCGGCGCCGCTCCCCCGGAACCGTCGTAAGCGACGAGGTGCCTCTGCGGCGGGCCGGATCCATTTGTCGCCGTTCTTGATCTTCCGAGTTCGTCCGGACCCGTGCTCGGCGAGGCGGGTCCGGTCATGACGACCGGAGGGAGCCCGGTTCGGCGTCCGAGGTCGCCACGGCGGTCGAGGCTGCGTCGCGGCATCACACGGACGTGGAGATCGACCGACGGCGCACCGACACTCACAGCACTTCCAGCGTCGGGCCCGCCTTCGCCCACATGCTCGACCGCCATCTGCTCCCCGGGCTGATGAACGTCGGCTTGGCGGGGCCGTACCGGCCGGCGGCCGGAGAGGACGAGACCCGGCCGAACCCGTCACCGTCGCCGTCGCCGTTACCCGAGACGATCACCCGGGACCCGACCCACCGGCCGCCTCTCCCCCGCTCGGATTCACCGTCCGGCCCCGCTCCGGGGCCGTCGAGCGAGTTCTCGGCCGGCATGGAACACGCACCGCACATCAGGACGGAAAGCCCGGTCAAAGCGTCAGGCCGGTGCGCGCGGCACGCGCGCACCAGATGCCGACAGACGTGTCGGCAACAGCCGATAAGATGCCGTCACGCACGTCGTCAAGTTCAGGTAAAGGGCCGTGTGCGTCCTGTCGTCGCGCCCTCATTGCCCTCATCGCTCGGAGATCCCGTGTTCCTTGCCCTACGCGATCTGCGCTTCGCCCGCGGTCGCTTCGCCCTGATGGGTGCGGTGGTCGCGCTCATCGCCGTACTCGGCGTACTCCTGTCCGGACTCGCTTCCGGCCTGGCGGACGCCGGCATATCCGGCCTGCGCGCCCTGCCCGTGACCCATATGGCCTTCGACGAGAAGGCGACCAGCGAACAATTCTCCCGTTCGACCGTGGAGCAGGACGACTGGCAGGAGTGGTCCAAGGCCCCGGGCGTGGAGCGGGCGGAACCGTTCGGAAACACCCTGACCAACGCCCAGGTGACCCAAGGCGCCAAGAAAGGCGAGCAGGTCAACCTCGCCGTCTTCGGCATGGCCCCGGACTCCCCTCTGGCCCCCGATCCCACCGGGGGCAAGAGCCTGAAGGACGGCGGCCCGGGGATCGTCATCACCCGGGAGATCGCCGACCTGGGCGTGGAGGTCGGAGACGTCCTGACCGCGGACAAGAGCGAAGTGCGGCTGAAGGTCATCGGCCTGGTCGACGAGGCCGTCTCCTACGGCCACATCGGCGTCGCCTACGCCGACCTCGACACGTGGCGGCACCTGCACTACGGCCTGCCGGGCGACCTGCCCGAGGCCGCGCTCCGGCAGGCCACGGCCGTCGCCCTGACGTTGAAGGACGGCGCCGACGTCTCCGCCGTGGAGAAGGCCACCGCCACCCGCGCCGACACCAAGGAGGCCACCTTCGACGCGTCCCCGGGATACGCGGCCGAGTCGAGCACCATGGCCCTGATCAAGGGCTTCCTGTACGCCATCTCCGCCCTTGTCGTCGGTGCGTTCTTCACCGTCTGGACCGTGCAGCGCAAGGCCGAGATCGCCCTGCTGAAGGCGCTCGGCGCCCCCACCGGGTACATCCTGCGCGACGCGCTCGCCCAGGTCGTCGTCGTGCTCGTCGGCGCGACGGCCCTCGGCACCGCCATCGGCCTGGCCCTGGGAAGCGCGATGATCGGAAAAGCCCCGTTCTCCCTCTCCGCCCCCGCCATCGCCACCTCCTCCGGCCTCCTCATCGGGCTCGGAACCGTGGGCGCCGTCGTCGCCGTCCGCCGCATCACCGCCGTCGACCCCCTGACCGCTCTGGGAGCCACTCGATGACCACGCCCGCCACCGACCACCGGGCCACTCCGGACGCCGCGGGCTCCGGTGGACTGCGACTGCTCGACATCACCCTCACCCTCGGGGACGGCGACACCGCCGTGACGGCTCTCGACCACGTCGACCTGAACGTCGCTCCCGGGGAGTTCGTCGCGGTCGTCGGCCCCTCGGGCTCCGGAAAGTCCAGCCTCCTCGCCGTCGCCGGCGGCCTTCAGCGGCCCACCTCGGGCACGGTCCACATCGCCGGCACCGAACTGACCGCCCTGTCGGACGGAGAGCGCACCGCGGCCCGTCGACGCCACATCGGATTCGTCTTCCAGCAGTCGAATCTGCTGCCTTCCCTGACCGTCAGGGAACAACTCCTGCTGCCCCTGCACATCGACGGACGCCTCGACGCCGCGGCTCGGGCCCGGGCCGATGAACTCATCGAGGCGGTCGGGCTCTCGCACCGCGCCGACTCCCGGCCGCACCAACTGTCCGGGGGCGAACGCCAGCGCACAGGCCTGGCCCGCGCCCTGATGACCTCCCCCGCCGTCCTGCTGGTGGACGAACCCACCTCCGCGCTGGACCGCGTACGCTCGGCCGAGGCGGTACGGCTGATCGCCGAGCAGACCCATGAGCGCGGCACCGCCACGGTCATGGTCACCCACGACACGGCGATAATGCACACTGCCGACCGGGTGTACGAGATGGTCGACGGCCGCCTGTCCTGATCGGGGCCGTGGGCCGACGCCTCACTCCCGGCCCCGTTCGCCACCCAGGAGTCCGTGCCGCATGCCGAAGATCAACGCCCCCACCGTCGCCGAACATCGCGCCCGGCAGCGCGAGGCACTGGTCAGGGCGGCGATCGACATCCTGGTGAGCGAGGGCGCCGCCGCCGTCACACCCGCGGCGGTCGGCGCCCGTGCGGGTCTGGCCCGCTCCAGCGTGTACCAGTACTTCGACTCCTCGGCGGCCTTGCTGGCCACCATCACCGAGGAGGCCTTCCGGCGCTCCAACGAAGCACTCGCCAACGCCATGGCCGCCGCGAACGGCCCGGTGGAACGCGTCGAGGCGTTCTTCAGGGAAAGCCTCCGCCTCGGCGCCGAAGGAGCGCACCGGCCCGCCGCCGCCCTCATGAACGCCGGCCTCCCTCCCGCCTGCCAGGAACGGCTGATGGGGCTCCACCTGGAACAGGTCGAACCGTTCCGCGCGGCCGTCCGGCACATCGGTGTTCCCGACCCCGCGCTCACGGCGGACCTGATGGCCGGGATGCTGCACACGGCCCTTGCCGCCGTCGACCGCGGCGTCCCGCTCCACACGGTCACGGAGCGCACCCTCGCACTGGTACGGCGCTGCCTTGCTCCGGCCGACAGCACGGTCGGCGAACGTCGGGAAGACCACTGAGAACTTCCCGTGGCTTCGAAGAAGCCGACCCGTGGTCGTCTCGGAACGGTCCTTGCCGGAGCAGGACCGACAACAGGTCGCCGGCCCTCCACCGATCCCGCACCGGTTCTCGGAACCCGTCGCCCAGAAGCGAGACGGACCTCTTCCGGGACTTGCACCGCGCGAAAGCCCGGCCCCCATGGCAGGCCCTCGCCGCTGCCCCCTCAGCCGACCGTTCGGACGCCGCTTCGATCACAGCGAGCCCCTGGTCGCTTCGCGGCGGCTTCGGGAGAACAGGGCCGGGTCGGCGCGGAGCCGTGACACGGGCCGGGATGTCCGGCCGACGCGACTTCTGGTGAGGCGCGGTGGGTTGCCGTAGGGTGCCGGACGACCGTCAATGGGAGCGCTCCCAAGAGCGTTCCCGTCTCCCCTGGAGGTTCCATGCGCCCGCGTCTTCCCGCACCCCGCCGCCTGTCGCGCCCGTCCCGTCTGCTCGGCGCCCTCGCCCTCGCCCTGGCCGCCGTCACGACCGTGGCCGCCACGGGCGGCGCCGCACCCGCGCACGACCGCCACGGCGACCGCCCGCACCACGGTTGCCGGGCCGACGACGCGCTGCTGTTCTGCGAGGACTTCGAGGACTTACCGCGCGGCGCCGGCACCAGCCCGGACTGGGGCGTGGACACCCGGCACGGCACGCTGACCGTCGAACGCGACCGCCGCCACGGCGGCAAGCACCTCCCGGGTCAGGTGCTGCGCCTGCGCACCCAGGGCAACGGGCACGCCTTCCTGGAGGTCGACGACTTCGACGCCCCCGGCAACAGCTTCTTCGGCCGGATGCGGGTGCGTGTCGACGCCTTCCCCACCGCCCCGGACTGGGCCCACTTCACCCTGGTGGAGGCCGCCGGGCGCGGCGACGGCAGCGTGGTCCGCCCCATCGGCGGCCAGTACGTGCCGACCGTCGGCGGCGGGACACACCTGTGGGGCGTGGGCTCCGACGGCGGCCCGACGGGCGACTGGACCGACTGGCGCGAGTCCGCTCCGGCCGAGGCCGGGAGGTGGACGTGCCTGGAGTGGGAGATGGACGCCTCCGACAACCGCGTCTCGGTGTGGATCGACGGGAAGCCCAAGCCCGACCTGACCGTCACCACCACCCGCCACGGCGGCAACCCCGTCGACTTCGTCTTCCCCGACGTCGACACCGTCCGCATCGGCTGGCAGCTCTACCAGGGCGACCCCACCCCGGACTCCTACGACCTGCTCCTGGACGACCTGGCGCTCTCCACGGAGCGCGTGGGCTGCGGCCGTTGATCCCCGTGCCCGAAACGGATCCCACGAAGGCCCGGGCCGGCCACGGTCCGGGCCTCGCATCCGTCAATCCCGGGACGCCCCCTCGGGCCACAACACCCGGACGGGGACGCCGACGCGACGTGCGTGGGCCACCGCGTCGGCCGTGCCGCCGTGGCCACGGGCCGGTTTGCCGTCCCACACGGCGAGCAGCACGTCGACCATGCCGACGAGGAGTTCACTGCCCGCCTGGTGGGCGTGGGAACCCGACTCGACCAGCCCGGTGCGGTGCACCTCGACCGCACGCCGCAGCAGACCGTCGTAGGTGGGGTGGTGCCAGTCGGGCAGATCGTCGCGGTACTCCTCGGCCGGCAGGACGGCCTCCAGCCGCCCGCCGTGGTCGAGGACGATCTCGGCGAACCACGCGTCGGGCCCGTCCGCCAGACAGGACACCCCCACCAACTCCCCCGCCGGATACCGCCGCACCTCCGCGCTCACCATGCCGCGCACCCGCTCGGCGACCGGTTCGGGCAGCCCGCGGTGCCCGGTGATCCCCATCCGCATGGTCGTCCCTTCCTTCCCTCGCTCGGCATGGGAGACATCACGCGGCTTGTCCCCGCCGAACTCCCATTCCTTGAAGGTGTGTCGCCCTCGTCGCCAGGCTGAACCGTCGCATCCGGACAGACCGGTGAACGCCGCTCACAGTATGTTCCACCGCAGTCGGGTGTCCGAGTTCCGCAGCCCCACGATGCGGCGTTCCACCTCGGCCATGGCCCCGGGGGTGCGGGCCGCCTTGCGGGCGTTGGTGGTGATCATCCGCAGTTCCCGGACGTCCCGCAGGACGGGATACCCGGGCCAGTCCGTGACGTCGTGGCCGTACGCCTCCGCGAAGCTCCTGTAGTGCTCGGAGCCGTGGCCGAAGCGACGGCAGTGGATCTCGATGGTCGTCAGGTCCCATTCGGGCCGGCCCCAGACCACGGTGTCCCAGTCGCACAGCACGATCCGGTCGCCGTCGTACAGGGCGTTGCGGTGCTGGGGGTCTCCCTGGAGGACGGCCCGAGGAAGTTCGTAGGAGACGTCCGCGAGTTGTTCCTCCAGTCGGTCCACACGCTGCGAGAGGAAGCGGAGTGCTTCCTCCGGCAGCGTGGTGATCGCCGCGAGGGAGGCACGGATCGCCGAGACGTTGTCCAACTGCCTGAGCCGAAACGGCGGAGCGGGTAGTCGGTGCAGAGCATGCAGTGGTTCGGCGATCCGTGCCGCGAGCACCGGGGTGTCGGGCTGGGGAAGGTACGTCCAGAAGGTGACCGGGTGGCCGTCGACGACGACGGGTTGCTCCGGGACGGGGTACAGCGGGGCCGTGGGGAAACCGCGCTCCATCAGCCACCGTACGAAGCGGACGGTGTGCTGGACTCCGGCCAGGCGCGAGCCTCGCTGGGCGATCTTGACGACGACGGGCGCGCGGGTGAGGCGCACGACGGCGTTGGTGTGGCCGCGCAGGAGCACCGCGTCCGTGGCGTCCAGTCCGGCCGCCTCGCATGCGCGTTCCAGGACGTGACGCATCTCGGACTCGACGAAGCCTCCGTGGAGGGGCATCGGTTCAGTCATGGGCCAAGGCTGACCGACGGCTCGTGTGCCTGTCACGCCGTCCCCGACGGAAGTGCCAGGATCTCGCCCAACTCCCGTACGGCCCGGGCGGACCTCATCGAAGGCGGCAGCACGTCGATGACGTGGTGCGCCCGTGCTTCCAGGATCGTCGTCCGGTGAGCGGGAGGTACCTGGAGATACGCCGCTCCGGCCAACCGGCACGCTTCGGTCAGGTTCCGCTCCCGGGCCAGGCTGATGGCCTGCTCCAGCCTGAGCAGTGCCGGATCGATGCCGCTCCGGCTCGGATACAGGTCCAACGCCTGCCGTTGGACCTCACGGGCCTGACGGCCGCGGCCGAGGAAGGTGTGGACGCCGCTGAGGTAGAGCAACAACCGGCGTTCGGGAAAGGCGAAGGCGTCTTCCACCGGCCCGTGCTCGCACTTCTCGAACACCGTGTACGCGTGACGGAGCGCGCGCTCCGCGCCGGTGGCCTCACCCTGTCTGGCGAGCGCCCGCGCTTCGGCGGCCGCGGCAAAAGCTCCCGTGATGCTGAAGCGGTGACGCAGAAGCATCCGGGCTTCCCGGGCCAGGGAGACGGCGGATTCCAACGGCCCGTAGTAGTACGGCAGCATCGCGGCCTGGGCACGCACCCTGGCCCGGATCTCGATGTTCCCGCTGTCGTCCGCCGCCGTGCGGGCAGTGGCGTACCACGCGCGGGACTGCCTCAGGCGGCCCAGTTTCATCAGGCAGTCGGCGACGAGGGTCGCCAGGAGAGCGATCATCTCCGACAGTCGTACCTGTACCGCCGCGGGTTGGCGTTCGGCCGCCAGGGTCCGGACCTCTTCCAGATCCGTGAGCAGCATCCCCAGCATCGGCTCCGGCGGTGTGGAGATGTACTGTCCGCGCAGCCACAGCAGACGCTCGTCGAGCAGGTCCAGTTGACCGGAAGTGACACCGGCGGACGCCAACGTTCGATCGACGGAGCGGCGGACGGCCCCTGCCAGTCGATCGACGGGATCATCCACGTCGATGGCGACCGAATCACTCACCGGCCGGCAGGCAACGGGAGAGTTCCCGTCGTCTCCCTCTTGGACATGCGCCGCCGCAGGTGGAAGGACCCGTACCGCCGACCGGGAAGAACGGCTGTAGTCCCCGACCAGACCAAGACTTTGGGAATCGGTTCGGTACAGACGGCAGAGGAGATCCACCATGCGAGAAGCGACGATGCACAAGGTTCCGGGGCGTCGTGGCCGGATTGGCCCCTTGTAGGGCCTTCGTGCGCGTGTCACACAGTTGAGAGGCAGGTCGTCAGGCAGAGGGGGGACGCTGCATGTCCGAGTTGGGTGGCGGTCCGAAAGGGCCATCGGAGTGGGCTGTCGGGCGGTTCGGACAACAGGCCGGCAAGGTTGCAGCGGAAGTTCCGGTGCGACTAGCCAAGGCGCACGCGAAGGCTCACGCCACGCACCTCACAGCCGGCCTGAAGAAGCGGAGTCCATATGGTGTCACTCTCGCGGAGGCTGTGCGTGAGAACCTGGCGGACATGGCACGGGAACTGGGCGAGTCCGTGCGCGACGTGCGCGGATACGAGTACGCAGTGATCAACGAGCACGCCCTCTTCCCCTACAGGTACGCGGACCGGCTGAGGCCCCTTGATCGTGCTCGACTGCCATCCAACGCTTCCCCTACACGCCGTCGACTGTTCTGGGCACACGGTCCGCAGCCGCCGGAGGGGCTGTTCGAGCTCGATGACAACCTGACAACGGAGGAGTACCTAGAGCTGCACGAGGCGTTCGAGGAACTGGGGGCCTCCACGAAGCTCGTCTGTGTGTTCTTCACAGCCGACGTGGAGAGCGGCATCCATGTCATCCACTGGGGAGAAGCCCACCTTGAACCTGATCGCACCTTCACGTGGCCCTACAGTGAACAGCTTTCGGTTGCTTCCGTGCCGCTTGAGTGACGGGGCAGGGCTGTCGTTGTCTGTTCGGTGCCGGGCGCGAGTCATCTGATCCCCGAACCATCTGTGGGCCGTACGAGGGTGGTCAGCGATAGCAGAGGGCGGCCGAGAACGACGACGCGCTCCTGATGCGCGACCACGACTTGATCAGCGACCCGCAGACGGTTGTCATCGTGAGGGCTCAGCAGCGTGCAGCGGAGCAACACCACCGTAGGCTACGGCGACCGGCAATGCGCCGATGCTTCGCGAAGTGACATCAGCAGATGACATCAACGTCCCCGGACAGCAGCGGAAAGAGACAGCCGCACGAGGACCGGGAACTCTGTCAGGGCACAAGATCCGGGCAGGCCGCGCAGCGCGGTGATCGAACTCCTGAAGCGGTGCTCTGGGAGGAGGGTCGCGACGCGACGGCCGCGGCGGCTGTCATCATGCGGTGACAGGCGGGCAGCTACCGGCAGGGTGGACTCTGGAGGCGATCCGCGACGTCTCCGGCGATCGCGAGGCCGTGGTGCTCGACACCGATCGTGTGGTGACATGGCGGGGCCGGCCGGGGCAGGACGAACGGCTCCGGCCCCGGATCGTCCTGGGGTTTCACGGACTGTGTCTGGTGCAGCCGGTCGACGATGAGGACTGGTACATGGGCAGCCTGTACGAGGACGGCAGCGTCGACTGTTGGAGCGCCTACGACGACCTCCACGCGGCCCTTCGCGGCCTGTGACCCATAAGGCCTCCGCTCCAGCCGGCACAACCTCGGCCGTCTCGGTCTTCGATTCGCCCGTCGCGTCTACCCCCGTCCGGTGGCGCGTCTTGGTCGCCGCCACCGGACGGGCGTGCCCCGCAAGGGTCTCAGCGCAGGTAGGTCCGCTGCCATTCGGTGATGGGCATGCCCTCCGCCGCCTCGGCGAGAGTCCGTGCGGAGGGCGTCTTCAGCTTCGCGCGGGTGGTGTCCACCCACTCCCGGGCATTGGTATAGCCCTGTTCCAGGTACTCCAACCCCTGGATCACGCACTCCAGCTTGTCGGCGTCGTGTGCGACGAGCACTTCCGGCGAGTCGCCGTTCTCGTACTCGTGGACCACGGCCTTGATGCCCTCGGCGACGGCGGGGTGCGCGTCCGCGACCTGGTCGGCGGTGACCTTCTCGTTCGAGGCCGCCTGGAGGTAGCGCCGGCCGATCCACGGGATGTCGCCGACCCGGGTCTCCTGAGTGTCGTGGAAGGTGCACAGCAAGGCGACCTTGGCGGGATCGGCGCCTTCCATCATGGCCAGTACGGCGCCGATGACGGCGGTGCGGAAGGAGTGCTCGGCAATGGTCTCGGGATCCTTCACACCGGCGATCCACCAGCCACTCCGCCTGCCGCGCTTGAGGGCGCCCATCTCCATCAGATAGCCGACGGTCCCCTTGGCGGCCTGCTCGTCAGTCATGCGGTCGTTCCCTTCGGGCGGATCACTGGCTGCTCAGCCTCAGACCGTAGTGCAGCGACTCCGGCTCACAACGGAACCGACGAGGGACCGCACCCTGTTCGAGAAGCGTGGTGACACGCGCCGAAAGGTCCGCGTGCGGGTTCCGGTCGGCCGGGAGGACACCCGGCTCCGAGCAGCTTCGCCCGCTTCGAGATCGCCCTCTGGGACCCCGAACGCGACTGGTTCAGCGGTGAAGAGTCGGTCACCCTCGCCGACACGCTCGGGCACCCCGTACGTCAGGTCAGAGCCCACATCCGACACAAAGCTCAACAGATGCCGGGTGTTCTTCGGCGGATGCCCCCTCGGCCAACCACTCGTCACAGGCGTCACAGGCCGTCGCGCTCGATCAGCGAGCCGTCAGGCCCCAGCGTGTAGATGCGTGGCGGGCCCATGGCCTCCACGGCCCGTCTCAGTTCCGCCTCCTTCTCGGCGGGGTCGGGGCCGTTCGGGTCCCGCATACGGAATCCGTGGAGTCGGATGGCGCCCGCGTCGACGTCGTCGGGATCGGGACGCCCTTCCAGGACGAACCCGCAGAGCGCGCGCAGTGCGTCTTCGCCGAATTCCAGGGGGTGGAAGGGCAGGGCGTACGGCTCTTCTTCCTCGTCCGGCCAGGAGATGACGTCGGCCGGGCGGTCCCCGGCCCAGTAGGACAGTTCGAAGGGGAGCGGTTCGCCGATGTTCTCGATGATCCCGCTGTCCGGCGACAGGCTCAGGGAGCGGACGAGGTGCCCGTCCTCCCACACGGCGAACGCGAGCCAGTCGACCACGCTGTGCATGGCGTGCAGGACGAGTCGTCGTCCGGCACTCGCCGCGACCAGATGCTCCGGAAGCTGCGACGGGAAGTCGATCATCACTTCCCGGTCGCAGAGGATCTCCACGTTCGGCCGGCAGGCCGCATGGGCCGTCCCGTCCGGGGGATACACGCCGTCCCTGAGGTTCGACCCCGTGCTCGCCTCGACTTCCCACCCCGGATAAAGACGCCGCACCATGGCGGACGTCCGTGCCGGGTCCGCCGCGCCCACCTGCCGCAGCAAGCCCGGTACGTCGCCGTCGGCGTACACCAGCAGCCCTGTCTTGGCTCCCAAGGCCCCTCCCCGAGCATCACGTCCGATGACCGTCGCACCGTAGCCGCCCACACTGACACCGGGGGCGGCTCACCGGTGAAACGGCGGTCCGCCGGGCGCCCCGTCAGGGGAGGGCGCTCGGCGGACCGGGTATGGGGTGGGTCAGCGGGTCAGGCGGTGGGCGTCCGTCAGGTGGCGGACGGCCGTGGCGTACTCGCCGGACGCCAGGGCGTGGTCGGCGTCCGCGGTGCGGGCCACCGCCCGCGCCGGGGCGCGGTCGCCGGCCCTCAGCAGGGCGCTCTGGGCGATGTCGCGGGCGACCGAGACCAGTTCGTCCGCCTGGAGGTAGGTGTCCGTGCGGGACTTCTCCAAGAGGGCGGCGGCCTTGCCCAGTGCCTTCAGCACCGCGTCCGCGTTCCGTACCGAGCCGTCGGCGCCGAAGTGGGAGCGCTTCAGCGCCAGGGTCAGGTGGACGGCCGCCGCGCGGGACGTGCCGTCGCGGCGGCGGTCCAGCAGGTCGTCGCGGACGTCGGCCAGGCGGTCGCGGGCGCTGTCGGTGCGCAGCCCCCAGCCGTACGGGTACAGCGGGGCGTACTCCTTGTCGCCGACGTTGACCGGCACCTGCTCGGCCGAGCGCGGCCAGCTCACCGGCAGTCGTCCGGTGAAGGGACGCTCGCCGAACAGGGTGTCGGCCACGCCCGTGCCCTCGCTGCCCGGCAGCCAGGAGGCCACCAGGGCGTCGATGTCGCCGAGGCGGTCGGTGACGATCTGCGGGCGGCCGGAGACGATCAGCACCGCGCAGTCCATGGCGCCGCAGACGGTGTCGATCGCCTTCTTGTCGGCCTCGGACAGTTCCAGGTCGTGGCCGTTGCCGACGTCGCCGATGCCCTCGGCGTACGGGGTCTCGCCGACCACCACGACGCCGACCTCGTGTCCCTCGGTGGGGGCGGAGGCGTCCTCGCTGAAGGTGACCGACGCGTCGGGCGCGATCTCGCGGATGCCCTCGGCGATGGTGGTGCCCTCGGTGATGTCGCCGGAGTGGCCCTGCCAACTGATGGTCCAGCCGCCCGCCTGGTTGCCCAGGTCGTCGGCGTTGGACCCGGCGACGTAGAGCTTCTCGTCGCCCTTCAACGGCAGCAGGTCGCCGTCGTTCTTCAGCAGCACCTGGGAGTCGGCGGCGGCCTCGCGGGCCGTCTTCCGGTGCTGGGCGGAGCCGACGTCGTCCAGGTGGGTGCGGTCGGTGTAGGGCTTCTCGAAGAGGCCGAGCTGGAACTTCTTGGTGAGGATGCGGGCGACGGCGTCGTCGATCCGGGACATCGGGACCGCGCCGGAGTCGACCTGCTCCCGCAGGGTGGCGGTGAAGGTCTTGTAGTCGTACGGGACCATGATCATGTCGAGGCCGGCGTTGATCGAGGTCCGCACGTCGGAGGCGTAGTCGCCGGGGATCTGGTCGATGGCCTGCCAGTCGCTGATCACGAAGCCGTCGAAGCCGAGCTTCTTCTTGAGGACTCCGGTGATCAGGTCGGCGTGGGCGTGCATCTTGACCGGCCCCTCACCGTCCCCGAGGAAGTCGACGCTGGAGAAGGACGGCATCACCGTTCCCACGCCCTCGTCGATCGCCTCGACGAACGGGGCGATGTGGACGGCCTCCAGCTCCTTCCTGGTCGTCCGGGTGATGCCCTGGTCGATGGTGTAGGTGCCGGTGGTGGACGAGCCGTACTCGGTGCCGCCGTCGCCGACGTAGTGCTTGGCGGTGGCCAGCACCCGGTCGGCGTCCTTCAGGTCGCTTCCGTCGGCGGCGCCCTGGTAGCCCTCGACGGCGGTGGCCAGTCGGGTGACCAGGGCCGGGTCCTCGGAGAACGCCTCGTAGGCGCGTCCCCAGCGCTCGTCGCGGCTGACGCACAGGCAGGGGCTGAAGTTCCAGGGGACGCCGGTGGCGCGGACCTCCTTGGCGGTGGCGTGTGCCGCGTCCCTCACCAGCTTCGGGTCGCGGGCGGCGCCGAGGCCGGTGTTGTGCGGGAAGATCGTCGCGCCGACGACGTTGTTGTGGCCGTGGACGGCGTCGACACCGTAGATCAGCGGGATCTGCAACCGCGTCTGCTGGGCGCGCAGTTGGAAGCCGTCGATCATGTCGGCCCAGGCTTCGGGGGTGTTGGGCGTCGGGTTGGAGCCGCCGCCGGAGAGCAGGGAGCCGAGCGCGTGGTCGGCGATGTCGTCCTGGGCGGCCAGAGCGGCGCGTTCGGCCTGCGTCATCTGGCCGATCTTCTCGTCCACCGTCATCCGGGAGAGCAGGTCCTTCACCCGCTTCTCCACCGGGAGGCCCGGGTTCTGGTAGGGCAGGCCGTGGGCGTCGATGACGACGGTCGGCAGGTCGTCGGGCGCGCGGGCGCCGTCGACGGAGAGGGTGATGGGGATGGTCTTGGCGGTGGCGGCCTTGGCGGCGCGCTTGGTGGTGACGGTGAAGGTCTTCGCCGTTCCCGAGGGGGTGCCCGCGGGGAAGGTGAGAGTGCCCTCGACGGGGGTGTAGTCCTTCCCGGCTCGTGCGGTGCCCTCGCCGGTGCCGTAGGTGACGGTGACCGGTTCCGCCAGCGGCTTGTCCCCGGTGGTGCCCACCGACACCCGCACGGTGGCGGTGCCGCCGTGGGCCACGGTGTAGACGGGTTTGTCGGTGGCGACGCGGGCCCGGGTGCCGCCCACGCCGTACAGCTCGACCTGGTCGAACTCCAGGGTGCCGGACGCGGCGGGCAGGTTGACGGCGTAACCCCACATGTCCGTCAGTTCCAGCACCCCGTCGGAGGGGGCGCCGGCCGGTTGATAGTCGGGGCGGCGGACGAAGTCCTCGAAGGGGGTGCGGACCTGCTTCCAGCCGTCGGTGTCGTCGGTGAAGTAGCCGGCCCACAGTTCGGCCTGTCCGGCGTTCGGGCCGCCGTCCTTGACCTCGAACTGGACCCGCTTCCCGCTGCCGGTGCCCTTCACCCAGAAGGACAGGCCCTCGTGTCCGCTCCAGTCCTCCGTGGTGGACAGGGAGTGGTCGAAGCCGCCCCAGGCGGAGATGTCGTACGTCACGCGCATGGCCTTGTTGCCGACGTTCGCTCCGGGGCGGGCCTCGGCGGCGATCTGGTCGATCGTCGGGGTGTCCGCCGCGTTGCTGCCGTAGGTGCCGATCGGCCCGGGGAAGGCGGAGTCGAAGTCGTCCAGAGTGCGGGTCTGTTCGGCGGCCGTCGCGGCGGGCACCAGCCCGGAGGCGAGGAGGGCGAGCAGGGCGCCGAGGGTTCCGACGGCGGTTCGTTTCCGTCGGCGGCGGTCCGGTCTTCCGTGTAATGGCTGTCCCATGGCGGCTCCCGTCGGGCACGGTCCTATGTCACGGTCTTCAGTCTTCACTGGTTGAACGGAATCGTGGTGCGTGTGCGGCTTGGTACGCACCGCGCCGATCATGTATGCGCCCTGGCGGGGCGTCAAGACACTTGATACGTAAACTTCTTGGAGACCGGCTTCGGGACGCCGTCGCGGCGGGTCGGGAGCTGGGAGCGCTCTCTCGACGGGGACGGCCCCCGGAGGGCGGAGCCGTCCGCCCTCCGGGAGACCGTCGCGGAGTCAGGTCTTCCGCCGCGCTCCCGGTGCGAGGAGCGCCGGCGCCGGTCGGCCGGAGTCGTCGCGGAAGGCGCGCGTCCCACTGTGCGGCGTGTCCCGCGCACCGTCCTCGCTGCCCTCACTCGTGCGGGTAACGGACCCCTGTGCGTTCCCGGACGGCGTCCATCGTCTCCATCACGGCGAGGGTTCCGTCCAGGGGGACGAGCGGGGACTCCGTCTCCTTCTCCCGCAGGCAGCGCATCACCTCCGCCGCCTCGTGGGTGTAGCCGGCGCCGGGCCGCGCCTCGGGCAGGCGGATCTCCTCGGGCTCCCGTCCCACGCGGTGCAGGACGAAGCTCTCCGGGTGGAAGAAGCCGTGCGGCAGCTCGACGCGTCCCTCGGTGCCGCTCACGGCCGCCACGGTGGGGGTGGCGGAGGCGATGGAGCACGAGAGGGTGGCGACGGCCCCGCCGTCGTACCCCAGGAGGACGCCGGTGGTCTCGTCCACGCCTTCGGGCGTCAGGTGTGCCCAGGCGGCGACGGAGGCGGGGGCACCGAGGACCAGGTGGGCGAACGACACCGGGTAGACGCCCAGGTCCAGCAGAGCGCCGCCGCCCAGCCGGGGGTCGCGCAGTCGGTGGGAGGCGTCCACCGGCGCGACGATGCCGAAGTCCGCGTGCACCGAGCGGACCTCGCCGATCGCGCCGTCGGCGATGAGGTCGAGCATGCGCCGGATCACCGGGTTGCAGTAGGTCCACATGGCCTCCATCAGGAAGACCCGTCTGCGGCGCGCCAGTTCGACCAGGCGCCGGGCCTGGGCGAGGTTGAGGGTGAGCGGCTTCTCGCACAGCACCGCCTTGCCGGCCTCCAGGCAGACCTCGGCGGCCTCCAGGTGGGCCGAGTGGGGAGTGGCGACGTAGATGACATCGATGTCCGGGTCGGCGGCGAGCTCCTTCCAGCTTCCGTACGCCCGGGGGATGCCGTGCTCCTCGGCGAAGCGGCGGGCGGATTCCTCCGAGCGCGATCCCACGGCCGTGATCTCGCCCTCGGGCAGCGTCGCCAAGTCCCTGGCGAACGCGTGGGCTATGCCGCCGGTGGCGAGGATGCCCCATCGGATCGTGTCGTCCCTGTGTGCCATGCGCTCTCCCGGTCGGGGGTCGGTGTGTCGCGCCTCACCCTACGGGCGTCGCCACGCGTGCGCCGCGACCGTCCATGTCCGGCGGCCCGTCAGCTCCGGGCGGTGGCGGGGCTCTCACCGCCCCCGCGCCGGAGCGCCCCCGCCGGGGAGCGGACCGTCCCCCCCCTCGGCAAGGAGTGAACGTCGGGGCGGCCGGGGCTACGGTGGGACCGTGCTCCTGCTGCTGATGTCCGACACCCACCTGCCCAAGCGCGCCAAGCGGCTGCCCGAGGAGCTGTGGGCACGTGTGACGGAGGCCGATGTGGTGATCCACGCCGGGGACTGGGTGGACGCCGCCACCCTCGATCTCCTCCAGGAGCGGTCGCGGCGCCTGATCGGCGTGTACGGCAACAACGACGGTCCCGAGCTGCGCGCCCGACTGCCGGAGGTGGCCCGCGCGGAGCTGGGCGGGCTGCGGTTCGGCGTCGTTCACGAGACGGGGCCGAAGCGGGGGCGGGAGAAGCGGTGCGCCGAGCGGTTCCCCGATCTGGACGTGTTGGTCTTCGGGCACAGCCACATCCCGTGGGACACCACGGCCGAGCGGGCCGACGGCGGCGTCCTGCGGCTGCTCAATCCCGGTTCGCCCACCGACCGTCGTGCCCAGCCGCACTGCACCTACATGACGGCGGTGGTGGCGGCGGGACGGCTGCGCGACGTCGAACTGCACCGGCTGCCGCCCCGCCGCTGAGCGCCGTCGGTGTCGGAGCCGGCAGCCGCGTCGGCGGCTCCGCAACCGCGTGTCCGTGTGCCCGCGTGTCCCTGTGTCCGCGTGTTCCGGGAGTCGGGCCGCGTCCGCCGGGAAACAGACTCGGGGAACGGGGAGCGACGAGGAACGGAGGTCCGATGGAGGACTGGTGGATCGCGCTCGTCGCCGTCGGCGCGGTGGCCGCGGTCGCGATGCTCGCCGCCGCGGCCGTCCTCCTGGTGAGGGTCGTGCGGGCCTACCGGCTGCTGCGGAGCGAGGACGTCCCGGTGGGCACCAAGGCCGCGTTCTGGGGCGCGGTCGTCTACACGCTGTTCCCGTTGGACCTGCTCCCGGACCCGGTGTACCTGGACGACATCGGCCTGTTGGCGCCGGTCCTCCACCATCTGGGGAAGGCCGCCCGACGGTACGGACGGCCCCCGCGGGACGACCTCTGACGCCGAGCGGGCCGGTCGGCGCGGGCGGACACTCTCGGACAGCGCGGCGGACCGCGCATACGCTCGTCGCATGCGAGCGGAGGACACAGTCAGGGTGATCGACCTCAACGCCGATCTCGGCGAGGGTTTCGGACGCTGGCGGCTCACCGACGACGCGGGGCTGCTCTCCGTCGTCAGCAGCGCCAACGTCGCGTGCGGCTTCCACGCCGGCGACCCCTCCACCATGCGACGGGTGTGCGCGGAGGCCGCCGAGCGGGGCGTGACGATCGGCGCGCAGGTCTCCTACCGGGACCTGGCGGGGTTCGGGCGGCGGGCGATGGAGGTTCCCGAGGACGAGTTGGCGGACGAGATCGCCTACCAGATCGGCGCGTTGCGGGTCTTCGCCGAGGCCGCCGGGACGCGCGTGGCGTACGTCAAGCCGCACGGCGCGCTCTACAACCGCACGGTGCGCGACGAGACCCAGGCGCGGGCGGTGGTGACGGGGACGCTGCTGGCCGGCGGGGGGCTGCCGGTGCTGGGGCTGCCCGGTTCGCTGCTGCTGGGGGCGGCCGAGGAGGCCGGACTGCCCACGGTCGCCGAGGCGTTCGCCGACCGCGGCTACACCCCGCGGGGAACGCTGGTGCCGCGCCGGGAGCCGGGCGCGGTGCTCCACGACGCGGACGCCGTGGTCGCCCAGGCGCTGGACATCGCGTTGCGCGGCGAGGTGACCGCCGCCGGCGGCGGTCGGGTGGCCACCGGCGCCCGGTCGCTGTGCGTGCACGGCGACACCCCGGGCGCCGTCGCGCTCGCCCGGCGGGTGCGGGAGGCCCTGGAGGCGGCCGGGGTGCGGATCGAGGCGTTCGCATGAGGGTGCTGCCGATGGGCCGGCGTGCCCTGCTGGTGGAGGTGGACGACACCGGGCAGGCCCACGCGCTCCACGCCGAACTGGTGCGGATGCGGGAGGCGGGCGAGCTGCCCGAGTCGGTGGAGATCGTCCCGGCGGCGGTCACCGTCCTGCTGGACGGCCTCCGGGACCCCCGGGCGCTGGCGGACCGGCTGCGGCACCACGAGGTGCCGGAGGTCGCCCGTGAGGATGCCGCGTCGGTGGTGCTGCCGGTGCGCTACGACGGGCCCGACCTGGCCGAGGTCGCCTCGCTGTGGGGGGTGGACGTGGCGGAGGTGGCCGAGATCCACGCGCGCACCGAGTTCCGGGTCGCGTTCTGCGGGTTCGCGCCCGGCTTCGCGTACCTGACCGGGCTGCCCGAGTCCCTGCACGTGCCCCGACGGGCGACGCCCCGCACCGCGGTGCCGGCCGGCTCGGTCGGTCTGGCCGGGCCCTACACGGGCGTCTACCCGCGCACCTCCCCCGGCGGTTGGCGGCTCGTCGGCCGGACCGACGCCGTGCTGTGGGACGTCTCGCGGGAACCGGCCGCGCTGCTGACGCCGGGCACCCGGGTGCGTTTCGAGGCCGTCGAGGCCGTCCCGTGACGGGCGGGGAGGCGGGCGGCGTGCCGGGGACCGGCGGCGTGCTGGAGGTGGTGCGGGCCGGGGCGCTGACCACCGTGCAGGACCTGGGGCGGGTGGGCCACGCCCATCTGGGGGTGCCGCGCTCGGGGGCTCTGGACGCTCCCGCGCACCGGCTCGCCAACCGTCTGGTGGGCAACCCGGAGGACGCCGCCACGCTGGAGACGACCCTCACCGGCTGCGCGGTGCGCGCCGAGCGTCCCGTGGTCGTGGCGGTGACGGGCGCTCCGTGCGCGGTGCGGATCGACGGCCGTCCGGCGCCGTGGGGCGCGGCGGTGCGGGTGCCGGCCGGGGCCGTGCTGGACGTCGGCGCCGCGCGGCCCGGGGTGCGCGGCTATCTGGCCGTGGCGGGCGGCATCGCGGTCGAGCCGGTGCTCGGCAGCCGCTCCACCGATCTGCTCTCCGGGCTCGGCCCCGCGCCGCTCGCCGAAGGGACGCGGCTGCCGGTGGGCGAGCCGGCCGGGCCCGTCCCCCGGACCGACGCCGCCCCGGCTCCGGGGCCGCCGGTGGGGGAACTGGTGCTGCCGCTGGTGCTCGGGCCGCGCGACGACTGGTTCACCCCCGCCGCGCTGCGCACCCTGGCCCGCGCGACGTACCGGGTGTCCAGCGCGAGCAACCGCATCGGTCTGCGCACGGAGGGGCCGGCCCTGGAGCGGGCCGGGGCTGGCGAACTGCCCAGCGAGGGCATGGTGTCGGGCGCGGTACAGGTGCCGCCGGACGGCCGGCCGGTGGTCTTCCTCGCCGACCATCCGACGACGGGCGGCTATCCGGTCGTCGGCGTGGTGCCCGAGGAGGCGCTGGCCGCCGCCGCGCAGGCGGTCCCCGGCCTCCCGGTGCGGTTCGTCCTCCTGCGGCACTGAGGTTCGGGGCCGGGGCCGGGGCGGTCGGGCGGGGGCGAGGAACGCCCGTGCCGTGGCGCCCTCACTGCGTCCGCTTGCCGTGGGACTCCTCCCCCGGTCCCACCTCCCTCTCCTTGGCCTCCTCGGTGTCGGTGCCGTGGGCCTCGACGCCCTTGAGGGGTTCGCCCTCGACGGTCCCGCCGCCGGAGTAGCCCTCCGCGGCGCTCGCCGTGCCCGGCACGACGCCGGGCCGGGGCTGCGTCTCCCGTCCGGAGTGGGCGCCGGGTCCCCGGTCGGCCGGGTCCCTCCGGTCGTCCCTGTCCTTGCCCTTGTCGTCCTGGTCGTCCATCGTCGTGGTCCTCGCCGTGTGGTCGTGTTCCGGTGCACGGCGCAGGTACCCGCCGGTCGCGCCCGGAAACGGACGGCGTCCCCGCCGCGGGACCTGCCGCGGCGGGGCGGCCGGACGGTCGGGCGTCCGGCCCGGAGGAGGGACGGCCGGAGGTTCAGTTCATCCGGACGCCGACGATGCAGGTGTCGTCGTCGGTGTCGGCGTTGCTGTAGGTCAGCATCCGGTCCAGGCGCTGCTCCAGCGTGGCCTCGGGGTCCTGTACGACGGTCATGAGCTGGTCCAGGGACTCCTGGAGGGAGCGGTCCCGGCGTTCGATCAGGCCGTCGGTGTACATCAGCAGGATGTCGCCGCTCTCCAGCTTCAGCGACTCCTCCTCGTACGTGGCCTCGGGGAGGGCGCCGAGGAGGATGCCGCCGACCAGGGGCAGCGCGGCGGCATCCTGCTCGCGCACCAGGACCGGCGGGGGGTGTCCGGCCCTGGCCCAGCGCAGGACCCGCGTTTCGGGGTCGTAGATGCCGCAGACCGCGGTGGCGGTGACGTTCTCGGTGAGGTGGTGGGCGACGGTGTTCAGCCAGGCCAGGATCTGGGCGGGGCCCGCGCCGGTGGTGGCCAGGCCGCGCAGCGCGTTGCGGAGCACCACCATGCCGGTGGCCGCTTCGATGCCGTGGCCCGCCACGTCGCCGACGGACAGCAGGACCTGGCGGGAGGGCAGGACGACGGCGTCGTACCAGTCGCCGCCCACCAGGTGGTCCTCCTCCGCGGGCCGGTAGCGGACGGCGATGTGCAGGCCCTCGGCCTCTATGGGGCCTCGGGTGGGCGGCATGATGGCGCGCTGCAACTGGAGCGCCATGCGGTTGCGTTCGGCGGCCTGCTGTTCGGTCTGGGCCAGTTGGTCGCGGGTGGCGCCCAGCGCGACCTCGGTCCAGTGCTGGGCCGAGACGTCCTGGCAGGCGCCGCGCACCACGACGAGTCGTCCCTCCGCGTCCAGGGCGGGTTCGGCGACCACGCGGATGTGCCGCACGATTCCGTCGGCCCGCTGGAGGCGGAAGGCCGCGGAGGCGGGACGGCGGTGGTGCAGCAGGGTGCGCAGGAAGCGCCCGATGGTGGCCTCGTCGTCGGGGTGGGTGTGGGTGGGCAGTTGTTCCAGGGGGATGGGCGAGGCGCCCTGCGGCAGTCCGTGGAGGGCGAAGAGCTGGCTGTTCCAGACGATCTCGCCGGTGACGAGGTTCTCCTCGAAGCCGCCGATGCGGCCCAGGCGCTGGGCGTGTTGCAGCACGCGCGCCAGTCGGGCGGCCTCGTCCTGCACGCGCCAGATGAGCAGTACGTTCTCGCCGTGCCGGCTGATGCTGACGCTCGCCTCCACCGTCAGCGGCACCTGGCCGACCAGCGCGCGCAGCGCCATCCGCTCGGCGCGGAAGGGCTCGCCGGTGGCGTGGACGTGCTCGATCTTCTCGAACAGGCCGCTCTCGCCCATCGCCATCGGGTACGCCTCCAGCAGCAGCGCTCCGGCGACGGCGCTGCGCGGACGTCCCACCGGGTCGACGAAGTGGCTGCTGACGTGGTGGATTCGGAAGTCGACGAGCCGGCCCTCGCCGTCCAGGTGGGGCACCAGCACCAGGGCGGAGTCCAGCAGGCCGTCGGCGAAGTCCACCAGTTCCGGGATGCCGGGGGGCCGCACCTGCTGGGGGCCGCCGGGGCCGTAGGCGGGCGGGGCCGGGGAGTGGGTGTCCAGCGTGTGGGCGCACAGCTCGGCCAGCGCCTCGATCTGCCGCTCCACCTGCGGGGGCTGTGGTTCCAGCGGGCCGGGCCAGCAGATCTCCAGGACGCCCAGGATGCGTCCGCCGGTGCCCGCGGGGGTCGTCACCCGGCAGCCGTCGGGCGCCTGCCGCCGTCCCAGCGTGGGCAGCCCGGCCTCGGCGGGGGACGGGAACCACACGGTGCGGCGTTCGGTGAGGGCCCGGCGGGCGGGCGTGGCCACCCCGGGGGGCACGTAGTGCCACCGGGCGGCCTCCTCCGCGGCGAAGCCCGCGCAGCCGGCCAGGGTGAGGGAGGCGTCGGTGCCGGCGGCCCAGATGGCCACCGCCGTGGCGCCCAGCGGGGACAGCGCGTGTTCCAGGAGGGACTCGGCGACGGCCTGGGTGTCGCTCGCGGCCAGCGCGCCGCTCTCCGCGGTGCGCAGCCGCACCGACAGCGAGGTGGCGTCCTTCCGCTCGGACGTCCGGCCCCCGCCGTTCTCCCAGTCCTCCCCGGCTCGGGTGAGGAAGTCGCGGGCGGCCTCGGTGAGGCGGTCGCGGGACGCCTGGTCGATGAGGTCGGCGGCCAGTTCGAGCCGGGAGACGCCGGCCTGGTCGGCGAGGACGGCCAGTTGCCTGGCGGCCTGCGCCGGTCCGCAGCCCAGCCGTTCGACCAGGATGCCCTTGGCCATCTCGATCAGGGCCCGCCCCTCGGAGGCGGCGTGGGCCTCCCGCACCTCGCGGCGGAGCCGCTCGACCGTGGCGGCCAGCCTGCCGAGGTGCGGGTCGTCGCCGCTCCGCGGGCCCTCGTGGAGCCGCCCCTCGTACAGCCTCTTCTCCTGCCGCGGTCCCTCGTACGGCACCACGGCCGCGGTGTTCCCCCCGGTCGCGTCCGTGCCGGGCGCCCTCCCTTCCGGGACGGCCCGCGGGGCCCCGTCCCGCAGGACGGGCTCGTCCGGCCGCTGGGTCTCCACTGCTGTGCTCCTCGGAAGGTGGTGTTCGACGGGCGGGGGCCGGGTCGCGGTCTAGACGCCCAGGCAGCGTCGGATGCACGCGATGAGGTCGCGGGCGTCCAGCGGCTTGGTGACGTAGTCGTTGGCTCCGGCGGCGAGCGTCTTCTCCCGGTCCCCGGGCATGGCCTTGGCCGTCACCGCGATGATGGGCAGTGCGGCGTGTTCCGGCATCGCCCGGATCGCCGCGGTCGCGGCGTAGCCGTCCATCTCCGGCATCATCACGTCCATCAGGACGAGGTCGACGCCGGGGTGGGCGGTGAGGGCCTCGATGCCCTTGCGGCCGTTGTCGGCGTGGAGCACGTGCATGCCGTGGAGTTCCAGGATGCCGGTGAGGGCGTAGACGTTGCGGGCGTCGTCGTCGACGACGAGCACGGTGCGGCCCGCCAGCGCCTGGTCGATCTCCTTCGGCTCGAACGGCTCGGGCTCCTCGGAGCGGACCAGCGGCAGCACGTCGCCGGGCTCCTCGGCGGAGAGGTGGAGGGCGATGCGCTCGCGCAGTTCGTCCAGGCTGGAGAGCAGTTCCATCGGCCGGTCGTCGGCCCGGGACCGCAGGGCGCGTTCCTGTTCCGGCTCCAGGCGCCGGTTGTTGTGGGCCAGGACCGGGACGCGGCGCAGGGCCGCGTCGCCGTCCATGGCCTCCAGGAAGCGCAGCGCCGTCCCGTCGACCATGTCGAGTTGCAGCACCACGCAGTGGCAGGCCTCCGCGGCGAGCGCGGCGGCGGCCTCCTGCTCGCCGACGGCGGTGACGATCTCCACGGAGCCGTCCGGGTCGTGCCCGCCCTCGGCGAGGTCGGTCACGGCGTTCTCGGCGACCAGGGAGAGCAGGCCGCGGGGGCGGTCCTCGATGACCAGCAGCCGCCGCTTGTGCGGGCGGGGCGGGGTGAGGGTCGCCCGCTCCTCCTCGGGGAGGGTGGGGCCGGACTCCTCGTTCGGGACACCGGCGCTCGAGGGGCCGGCCACCGGGTCGGTGAAGTCGGGGCGCGCCACGGGCAGGTAGAGGGTGAAGGTGCTGCCCTGGTCGGGGACGCTCTCGACGGTGATGGCGCCGCCCAGCAGGTAGGCGATCTCCCGGCTGATGGACAGGCCCAGGCCGGTGCCCCCGTACTTGCGGCTGGTGGTCCCGTCGGCCTGCTGGAAGGCCCCGAAGATGCTCTCCAACTGCTGTTCGGGGATGCCGATGCCGGTGTCCTCCACCCGGAAGGCGATGGCGGAGCCGTGGAGGCGGACCGAGGCGGGCACCTCGGACGGGTCGACCGGTTCGATCCGCAGGCGGACGCTGCCGGACTCGGTGAACTTCACCGCGTTGGACAGGAGGTTCCGCAGCACCTGCCGCAGCCGGGAGTCGTCGGTGAACAGGTCGACGGGGAGGCCGGGCGCGGTGCTGATCGTGAAGTTCAGGCTCTTCTGCGTGGTCAGCGGCCGGAAGGTGGCCTCGACGTAGTCCAGCAGGCGGCGCAGCGGGACGCGTTCGGGGTTGATGTCCATCTTCCCCGCCTCGACCTTGGACAGGTCCAGGATGTCGTTGATCAGTTGGAGCAGGTCGGAGCCCGCGGAGTGGATGATGCCCGCGTACTCGACCTGCTTGGGGGTGAGGTTGCGGGTCGGGTTCTGCGCCAGGAGCTGGGCGAGGATCAGCAGGCTGTTGAGCGGGGTGCGCAGTTCGTGGCTCATGTTGGCCAGGAACTCCGACTTGTACTTCGACGCCAGCGCCAACTGGCGGGCCCGCTCCTCCAGTTCCTGCCGGGCCTGCTCGATCCCCAGGTTCTTGGTCTCGATGTCGCGGTTCTGCGAGGCCAGGAGGGCCGCCTTCTCCTCCAGTTCGGCGTTGGAGCGTTGCAGTTCCTCCTGCTGGACCTGCAACTCCTCGGAGCGTTCCTGGAGTTCGGACGCCAGACGCTGCGACTCCGCCAGCAGTTCGTCGGTGCGGGCGTTGGCGATGATGGTGTTGACGTTGACGCCCACGGTCTCCATGAGCTGACCGAGGAAGTCCTTGTGGACGGCGGTGAAGGGGGTGACCGACGCCAGTTCGATGGCGCCGAGCACCTGGTCCTCCGCGAGGATCGGCAGCACGATCAGGCTGCCGGGCTGGACGGAGCCCAGCCCGGAGGAGACGGTGACGTAGCCGGGGGGCAGGTCGTCGACGCTGATGGTGCGGCGGCTGCGGGCGGCCTGGCCGACCAGGGACTGGCCGAGCCGGAACCGCGGTGTTTCGGCGCCCTCGGTCGTGCCCGGGTGGCCGTAGGAGCCGATGAGGCGCAGTTCGGTCTCGCCGCGGTCGTCCTCCTCGGCGAGGTAGAAGGCGCCGTACTGCGCGTCGACCAGCGGGGTGAGCTCGTCCATGATCAGTTCGGCCACGACCGCCAGGTCGCGGCGTCCCTGCATCAGACCGGAGATGTGGGCCAGGTTGGTCTTGAGCCAGTCCTGTTCCTGGTTGGCCCGGGTGGTCTCGCGCAGGGACTCGACCATGAAGTTGATGTTGTCCTTCAGGTCGGCCACCTCGCCCGAGGCGTCCACGGTGATGGAGCGGGTGAGGTCGCCCTGGGCGACGGCGCTGGTGACCTCCGCGATCGCGCGCACCTGCCGGGTGAGGTTCCCGGCCAGTTCGTTGACGTTCTCCGTCAGGCGCTTCCAGGTGCCGGAGACCCCTTCGACCTCCGCCTGACCGCCGAGCCGGCCCTCGCTGCCGACCTCGCGGGCCACGCGGGTGACCTCCGCGGCGAAGGCCGAGAGCTGGTCGACCATGGTGTTGATGGTGGTCTTCAGCTCCAGGATCTCGCCGCGCGCGTCGACGTCGATCTTGCGGGTGAGATCGCCCTGGGCGACCGCCGTGGTCACCTGGGCGATGTTGCGGACCTGGCCGGTGAGGTTGTTCGCCATCGAGTTGACGTTGTCGGTCAGGTCCTTCCAGGTGCCCGCGACACCCGGCACCCGCGCCTGGCCGCCGAGGATGCCCTCGGTGCCCACCTCGCGCGCCACCCGCGTCACCTCGTCGGCGAACGCCGAGAGCGTGTCCACCATCCGGTTGATCACGTCGGCGAGCGCGGCGACCTCGCCCTTGGCCTCGACGGTGATCTTCTGCGACAGGTCGCCCTGGGCGACCGCCGTGGCGACCTGGGCGATGGAACGCACCTGGTTGGTGAGGTTGTTCGCCATCGAGTTGACGTTGTCGGTCAGGTCCTTCCAGGTGCCGGACGCGCCGCGCACCGTGGCCTGGCCGCCCAGCTTGCCCTCGGTGCCCACCTCGCGCGCCACGCGCGTCACCTCGTCGGCGAACCCGGAGAGCTGGTCGACCATCGTGTTGATGGTCTCCTTCAGCTCCAGGATCTCGCCGCGCGCGTCCACCCGGATCTTCTGCGACAGGTCGCCCTTGGCGACCGCCGTGGCGACCTGGGCGATGTTGCGGACCTGGTTGGTGAGGTTGCCCGCCATGGAGTTGACCGAGTCGGTCAGGTCCCGCCAGGTGCCGGAGACGCCCTTGACGTCCGCCTGACCGCCGAGCCGGCCCTCGGTGCCCACCTCGCGGGCCACGCGCGTCACCTCGTCGGCGAACCCGGAGAGCTGGTCGACCATCGTGTTGATGGTGTTCTTCAGCTCCAGGATCTCGCCGCGCGCGTCGACGGTGATCTTCTGCGACAGGTCGCCCTTGGCGACCGCGGTGGTCACCTGGGCGATGGAACGGACCTGTGTGGTGAGGTTCCCGGCCATGAAGTTGACCGAATCCGTCAGGTCCCGCCAGGCCCCGCCGACGCCCGGCACCCGGGCCTGACCGCCGAGCCGGCCCTCGCTGCCGACCTCGCGGGAGACCCGCGTCACCTCGGAGGTGAACAGCGACAGTTGGTCCACCATGCCGTTGAACACCGTGGCGATCTCGCCGAGGAGGCCGTCGGTGCCGTCCGGCAGCCGGGTCCCGAAGTCCCCGTCCCGGACGGCGGTCAGTCCGGCCAGGAGCCGGCGCAGCTCCTCCTCCCCCGCCTCGCCCACGCTCCGCGCGCCGCCCCCGGCGCGCCCTTGGGGGCGAGCCTCGCCGGCCGTGGTGTCAACCATCTCCGCCCTCGTTCCGTCCGTCCGCCACCAGGTCCCACCCCGTACGGCGGCCCTGCCCGTCGCACCGACGGGCAGGGCCGTTCCACGCTTGCGAAACCGCATGCTTGCAGTGCGGCAAGCATGCGGAACACGGCGAGATTACCCCACCTCCCAAAGTGCTTTGACTCACTGTTTCGGCCGAGAAATCGGGGGTAGACGCCAGCGGGCACGGGCACTCGCGGCGGCCTCGGTTCCGGTCCCGCCGGCGGCCTGCCCTCCGCCGCTCACTCGTCCAGGGCGAACGAGCCGTAGCGGGGCCGTCCCGCCGCGCGGTAGGTGTGGATCGCCACGCCGGTGCCGGTCGTCCTGCTGTCGGTCAGCTCCAGTGCGGTCGGCACGGCGCCGTCGTCGAACAGTCGCTTCCCGCTGCCCAGCAGGACGGGGTAGACCAGCAGGCGGTACTCGTCGATGAGGCCGTGCGCCATCAGGCTCCGGGCCAGGGTGCCGCTGCCGTGGATCTGCAGCTCGCCCTCCAGCCGCTCCTTGAGCGCGGCGACCTCCCGCGCCGCGTCGCCCCCGAGCAGCGTGGAGTTGTGCCACTCCACCTTCTCCAGGGTCCGGGAGGCGACGTACTTGGGCAGGGCGTTGAGTTTGGTCGCGATGGGGTCGTCCTCGTCGGTGACGTGCGGCCAGTGGGCGGCGAAGATCTGGTACGTCCTGCGGCCCAGCAGGAAGCCGTCCACCGTGCGGAACACCTCGTCCATGAACCGGCCCATGTCCTCGTCGGCGTAGGGCACCAGCCAGCCGCCGTGCTCGAAACCGCCGTCGCGGTCCTCGTCCGGGCCTCCGGGGGCCTGCACGACCCCGTCCAGGGTCAGGAACTCGGTCAGTGTCAGCTTCGCCATGGTCCTCTTCCTCTTCCTCTCCGCTCGGCTCGGTCCTCTCGGGGTGGGACCCGCCGGCGCGTCGAAACTCATCGGTTCCGCGGTCACGTCCTTCCGCGTGCCGTTCGAAGGCGAGGGAACCCGTCCGGGTGAGGATGGGGTCATGCTGCTGGCCGAAGTCGCCCGGGTCTCCCGCCGGGTCGCGGAGACCTCCTCGCGCGCGGAGAAGATCGCCCTGCTCGCCGGGCTGTTCCGTGAGGCCGATCCCGAGGACGCCCCGGTCGTCATCACGTACCTGGCGGGCAGGCTCCCCCAGCGCAGGACCGGGGTCGGCTGGAAGTCGCTGAGTCGGCCGGTCCCTCCGGCGGAGGAGCCGTCGCTGTCGGTGTCGGACGTCCACCGGGCCCTCGACGGGATCGCCGCCGTGTCGGGCAAGGGCGCGCAGGCGGAGCGCGGGCGGCTGCTGCGCGGGCTGTTGTCCGCCGCCACCGCCGAGGAGCAGCGCTTCCTCGTCCGGCTGCTCGGCGGCGAGCTGCGGCAGGGGGCGCTGGACGCGTTCGCCGTCGAGGGGTTGGCGGCGGCGGTGGGCGCGGAGCCCGCCGAGGTGCGGCGCGCGGTGATGGTCGGCGGCTCGCTCGGCGCGGTCGCCCGGGCGCTGCTGGCCCGCGGCGCCGGGGCGCTCGCGGAGTTCCGGCTCGACGTGGGACGGCCGGTGCTGCCGATGCTCGCCCGGACCGCCGGGGACGTGGACGAGGCGCTGGACCGGCTCGGACCGTGCGCGGTGGAGGAGAAGCTCGACGGCATCCGCGTCCAGGTGCACCGCGACGGCGCCGACGTGCGGATCTTCACCCGCACCCTGGACGAGATCACCGACCGGCTCCCGGAGGTGGTCGCCGCCGCCCGGGAGCTCGGGGCCGAGCGGGCGGTCCTCGACGGTGAGGTCATCGCGCTGGGCGAGGACGGCCGGCCCAGGCCCTTCCAGGAGGTCGCGAGCCGGGTCGGGTCGCGGCTGGACGTGGCGCGGGCGCGGGCGTCGCTGCCGCTGTCGCCCGTCTTCTTCGACCTGCTGTCGGTCGACGGTCGCGACCTGTTGACGTTGCCGGTCACCGAGCGGTACGCGGAGCTGGTCCGGGTGGTGCCCGAGCCGATGCGGGTCCTGCGCGTGGTCGTGGACGATCCGGGGGACGAGCGGGCCCGGGCGGCGGCCCGGGAGTTCGCCGACGAGGTGCTGATCCGCGGCCACGAGGGCGTGATGCTCAAGGCGCTGGACTCCGTCTACGGCGCGGGGCGGCGCGGCTCGTCCTGGCTGAAGGTGAAGCCGGTGCACACCCTGGACCTGGTGGTGCTGGCCGCCGAGTGGGGGCACGGGCGGCGCACGGGGAAGCTGTCCAACCTCCATCTGGGCGCGCGCCGACCGGACGGTTCCTTCGCGATGCTCGGCAAGACCTTCAAGGGCCTCACCGACGCCATGCTGGCCTGGCAGACCGAGCGGCTGCTCGAACTGGCCACCGACGACGACGGGTTCACGGTGACGGTGCGGCCGGAGCTGGTGGTGGAGATCGCCTTCGACGGGGTGCAGCGCTCCCCGCGCTACCCGGAGGGGGTGACGCTGCGGTTCGCGCGGGTGCTGCGCCACCGGGAGGACAAGACGGCGGCGGAGGCGGACACCGTGGAGACGGTCCTGTCCTACGCGGGGTGAGCCCGGCGGGGCTCCGGCAGGGCTTCGACGGGGTCCCGCCGGCGTCCGGGCGGCACCCCCGTCCGGGCTCCTACCATGGGTGTGTCGGCAGTCCGGCTGGGGCACGGCCGCGTCGGGGAGGAGCCACCGTGACCGAACGCAAACCGCCCGGAGTGAGCTTCGAGACGTGGGTGGACCGGCAGGTCCGCGTGGCGGCCGAACAGGGCGGGTTCGACGACCTGCCGGGGGCCGGCAAGCCCCTTCCCGACCTGGACCGGCCGTACGACGAGCTGTGGTGGGTCAAGAAGAAGATGGACCGCGAGGGGCTGTCCTTCCTGCCGCCGGCGCTCGCGCTGCGCAAGGAGGCGGAGGACGCCCTGGAGGCCGTCTCACGGGCCCCCTCGGAGGCCCGGGTGCGGCGGATCGTGGCGGAGATCAACGAGAAGATCGCCGCGGCGCGCAGGATGCCGCCGCCCGGCCCGCCGCTCGGGCTCGCGCCCTTCGACGTCGAGCAGGTGGTGCGCGAGTGGCGCGAGCGGCGTTCCCCGAAGTCCCCCGGAACGGACCGGCCGCACGAGGAGTCACCGCCCCCGCGCTCCCGGTTCAGGCTGTGGCGGGGGCGCCGCCGGGACGACCGTCGGGACCGCCGAGACCGCTGAGATCGCGGGGCGGCGCCGAGGCCGCCGCGCGGAGCGCTCGGGACCAGTCCACGATCCCCGGGTGCGAGTCGACGATCTCCTCGGCGACCTCCCCCGCACGGGCGCGGCCCGCGGGACCGGCCGACGGTTCGGCGCCGGTCCCGCGAGCCGCGGAGACGGTGGGGGGACGGTGGGAAGCCGCTCAGGCCCGCGTGTCGGGGCTCGGCGGCAGGGCGCCGTCGCGGACCACCCCGGCGTACCAGTGGAAGCTCTCCTTGGGGATGCGCCTGCGGGTGGCGTAGTCGACGTACACCGCGCCGAACCGCTTGCTGTAGCCGTATCCCCACTCGAAGTTGTCCAGCAGGGACCACAGGAAGTAGCCGCGGACGTCCACTCCCGCCTCGATGGCCCGGTGCACCGCGGTGAGGTGGCCGTGCAGGTAGGAGATCCGCTCCGGGTCGTGCACCCGGCCCTCGGGGTTGACGTAGTCGTCGAACGCAGCCCCGTTCTCGGTGATCACCAGCGGCAGGTCGGGGAAGTCCCCCTTCACCCGCAGCAGCAGCTCGTACAGCCCGTCGGGGTCCACCGACCAGCCCATGGCCGTGGTGGAGCCGGGCGATCGGTGGAACGCCACGTCGTCGCCGCCCGGCCAGGGGCTGTGGTCGCTCACGCCGTGCCCGTCGGCGTTGTGGGAGCCGGGCCCGGAGGCGGCGGAGACGAGGGTGGGGCTGTAGTAGTTGACGCCCAGGAAGTCGAGGGGGCGGTGGATGGCCTCGGTGTCGCCGTCGCGCACGAACGACCAGTCCGTGAGGTGCGCGGTGTCCCGCAGGACGTCCTCGGGGTACTCGCCGCGCAGCATGGGGCCGGTGAAGACCCGGTTGGCCACGCCGTCGATGCGGCGGGCCGCGTCGCGGTCCGCGTCGTCGTCGGTCAGGGGCCGCACGTGGTGGAGGTTGAGCGTGACGGACGTCCGGGCGCCGTCCGGCAGTCGGTCGCGCAGGACGCCGGTGCCCAGGCCGTGGGCGAGGTTGAGGTGGTGGGCGGCGCGCAGCGCGTCCACCTGGTCGGTGCGGCCGGGGGCGTGGACGCCGGAACCGTAGCCGAGGAAGGCGCTGCACCAGGGCTCGTTCAGGGTCGTCCACGTCGTCACGCGGTCGCCGAGGGCGTCGGCGACGAGCCCCGCGTACTCGGCGAAGCGGTACGCGGTGTCGCGCTCCGGCCAGCCGCCGGCGTCCTCCAACTCCTGGGGGAGGTCCCAGTGGTAGAGGGTGACGACGGGCGTGATCCCCTTCTCCAGCAGCTCGTCCACCAGGCGGCTGTAGAAGTCCAGCCCCTTGGCGGAGGCGGGGCCCCGGCCGGTGGGCTGGACGCGCGGCCAGGAGACGGAGAAGCGGTAGGCGCCCACGCCGAGGTCGGTCATGAGCGCGACGTCCTCGCGCCAGAGGTGGTAGTGGTCGCAGGCGGTGTCGCCGGTGTCCCCGTTGCGCACCTTGCCGGGCGTGCGGGAGTAGGTGTCCCAGATGGAGGGGGTGCGGCCGTCCTCGTCGGCCGCTCCCTCGATCTGGTAGGCGGCGGTCGCGGCGCCCCAGAGGAAACCGGGCGGGAACGCGCGGACGCCCGGGCTCTCCGGGTGGGGCCGGACGG
Organism: Streptomyces megasporus; assembly: GCF_000718985.1. Taxonomy (GTDB): domain Bacteria; phylum Actinomycetota; class Actinomycetes; order Streptomycetales; family Streptomycetaceae; genus Streptomyces; species Streptomyces megasporus. The sequence continues at coordinate 161,636 of NZ_JODL01000024.1, forward strand.
TGCGGGATGCGGTGGTCAAGGAAGATCCTTCCTGCTCGACGGTGGTGCGCTGGGAGAACGAGGAGAGGCGTTCGGGGGAAACGCGCGGAGGAACGTCAGCCCTTGACGGCGCCCTGCATGATGCCGCCGACGATCTGTCTGCCGAAGACGACGAACATGACCAGCAGCGGGAGAGTGCCGAGCAGGGCACCGGCCATGATGAGCGACTGGTCCCGGATGTAGCCCGAGCTGAGCTGGGTCAGGGCGACCGGGATCGTGGGGTTGGTCATGTCCAGCACGATGAACGGCCAGAAGAAGTCGTTCCAGGCGTGCACGAACGTGATCATGAACAGTACGGCCATCGCCGGTCTGGCGACCGGCAGGACGACGCTCCAGAAGATCCGCAGGCTGTGCGCGCCGTCCACACGACCGGCCTCGACGAGTTCGTCCGGCAGCGCCTCGGACAGGTACTGCCGCATGAAGAACACGCCGACGGCGCTCACCAGGGTGGGGAAGATGACCGCGGGGAGTTTCTGCCCCCATCCCAGCTCGGTCATCATCATGAACAGCGGGACGACACTGAGCTGCGGCGGCACCATCATCGTCCCGATGACCAGCATCAGCAGGATGTTGCGCCCGCGGAAGCGCAGCTTGGCGAAGGCGAAGCCGGCCAGGGTGGCGAAGAGGACGGTGGACAGGGCGATCGTCGTGGCGACGATGAAGCTGTTGGTCAGGGCCTTGCCCATCGCCGCGTCCTCCCACGCGGCCGAGAGGTTCTTCAGCAGGTTCGGCCCCGGCAGGAACGGCGGCGGCGTCTGGGAGACGCGGGTGTTGTCGGTCGAGGCCGCCACCATCGTCCAGTAGAGCGGGAACAGGGAGAGAAACGCCGCCACGGCGAGCAGCGCGTAGGCGACGGGGCCGGCCTTGTGCTGGCGTCCGGCCCCCGGCCGCAGGAGTGGGCGGCGGGGCCGACGGTTTCGGAGCCGGCTTCGGGGCGGGGCGACGCCCGTGAGCGGCTCGAGCGCTTCCGCCCCGGGGCGGGCGGTGTCGGTGGTCATGGGTTTACCGCTCCCTGGTCAGGACGTACGGGACGTGAGGCGCTTGACGAGGCGTTGCAGGACGAAGACGAGGATCAGCAGGGCGAACATCGCCCAGGCGACCGTGGCGGCCCGCCCCATCTCGTAGTTCTTCCAGCCCTCCTCGTAGAGCAGCAGGCCGAGCGTCTGGTACTGGTTGTCCGCTCCGCCGCTGACACCGTTCGGGCCCTGGCCGAAGATCAGCGGCTCGCCGAAGAGCTGGGTGGCTCCGATGGTGGACAGCACGATGGTGAAGACGATCGTGGAGCGGATGCCGGGGATGGTGACCTTGGTGAACTGCTGCCAGCGCGAGGCTCCGTCGATGGCGGCGGCCTCGTACCGTTCCCGGGGGATGGCCTGCATCGCCGCCAGGTACAGCAGGGCGTTGTAGCCGGTCCACCGCCAGATCACGATGGTGGAGATCGCGAACTGGGCGGGCCACTTGCCGCTCTCCCAGTCGATGTTGTCGAATCCGAACAGGCCCAGGAACCAGTTGATCATGCCGAAGTCGCGCTCGAAGAGCATGGTGAACACCAGCGCGGCGGCGCCGATCGAGGTCGCGTAGGGCGTCAGGGCCGCGACCCGGAAGAAGGCCGAGCCCCGCAGGGTGTAGTTGAGCAGGTGGGCCAGGCCCAGGGCCATCAGCAACTGCGGGACGGTGGAGATCACGCCGATGGTGAAGGTGTTCGTCAGCGCGTTCCAGAAGCGTTCGTCCCGCCAGAGCTCCGTGTAGTTCCCGAAGCCCTCCCACTCCATGATGTCCATGGTCGCGAGCTCCACGTCGTGGAGGGAGAGCCAGCCCGTGTAGAGCAGCGGGTAGAAGCTGAAGGCGGCGAAGACGACGAAGAAGGGCGCGATGAACGCGTAGGGCGCCGCCTTGATGTCGAAGCGGTGGAGGAGGGTGCGCCATGCCCGCCGGGGGTTCGCCCGGTCACGGCCGGGGCGCTCCTTTGCGGGGCCGGCCGGGGCGCCCTGCGGCCCGCCGACGCCGGGTGCCGAGGTGGAGGTGGCCACGGAGGGCTTCCTTCCTGGAGTGCGTGGTGGGGAGGGGTCCCCGCCGGCCGCGCGGGAGGGCGCCGGCCGACGGGGACCTCATCGGTGGTCGGGCCGGGTCAGTCGACCGCCTTCCGGATGCGCTCGTCCGTGGTCTTCCAGGCCTCCGCCGGGCTCTTGCCCTGTTCGACGAGTTGGAGGCCCTGGGAGAAGGTGTCCTTGATGGTGCCGTCCTTGGGTCCGAGCACCTGCTCGTCGGGGATCTCCTTGGCGGCCTCGCCGAAGATCTTCCCGATCGGGGCGTCGCTGAAGTACTCGGACGTCGCCCCGGTCACCGCCGGGGTCTCCAGGGCCTTCTCGGAGGAGGGGAAGTTGCCGATCTCCTTGAAGATGTGCTCCTGCTGCTCCGGGGCGGTCAGCCAGGCCACCAGCTTCTCGGCCTCCTTCTTCACCGGGCTGTTCTCCATCACCCCGAGGAAGGAACCGCCCCAGTTGGCGCCCTTGGGGGCCTTGGCCACGTCCCACTTGCCCTTGTTGGCCGCGCCGGCCTTCTCGCTGATGTGGGCGAGCATCCACGCCGGGCAGACGGCGGTGGCGAAGGTGCTGTTGGCCAGTCCGGGGTCCCAACCGGGCTGGAACTGACGCAGCTTGGCCGTCAGTCCTTCGGTGGCGGCCTCCGAGGCCAGGTCCCAGGCTTCCTTGACGACCGGGTTGTCCTGGTGGATCAGGTCGCCGGACTTGTTGTAGAACTGCTCGGAGTGGCCGTAGATCATGGCGTTGAACAGGCCGCTGGCGCTGTCCATGTAGGCGACGCCGTCACCCTTGAACCCGGCCTTGAACTCCTTGCCGACCTCGACGTACTTCGCCCAGTCGCCCTCCCACAGCGCGGCGACCTCCTCGCGGTCGGTGGGCAGGCCCGCCTTCTCGAACATGTCCTTGCGGTAGCAGACCGCCATGGGTCCGATGTCCGTGCCCAGGCCGATGACCTTGCCGTCGCCGGTGGTGACCTGGTTCTGCTTCCACGGCAGGAAGTGGTCGGTGTCGGGGACGGCGGAGAGGTCGGCGAACTTGTCCGCCCGGGTGTCGGCGAGCTCCTTGGCGCGGCCGATCTCTATGCCCTGGATGTCCTTCAGTCCGCTGCCGGCGGCGAGTCGGGTCTGCAGCGCCGTGTAGTACGTCTGCTCGTCGCCGGCCACCTCGGCCTCGATGAGGATGTCGGGGTTCTCCTTCATGTACTTCTCGAGGAGCCCGGTCTCCTTGATGCCCATGACGCCGAACAGGCCCATGGTGACGACGGTCTTGCCGTCCTTCGTCCGTGCGTCGCCGCCGTCGTCCCCGCCCGAACAGCCCGCGACGAGCGTGAGGGCTGCGACCGAGACCGCGGCTACGACTCTTGTACCGAACAGCTTGCGGGATCTGCCCATGGCGTCCTCCTTGCGGCGGCGTGGGAGCGCCGCGATGTGAACTCGTCGTGGCCGTCCGGTGCGAGACGGCGGGATGGAATCGTTCCCACCCGCGTGTGGGAGCGTTCCCATCAGGTTGTGGAAGACTCCCCGTCCACAGGACCGATGTCAAGAAGAGAAGACGATTCCGTTTCGACAGCGGGGCCGGGCGAGCCGCCTCGACGGCGGGCTCGACCCCGTCCTCTGACACAATGCGCAGGTGAGCGCCGTGCCCGGCGCGACCGGGGCGAGGAAGGCGGTGAAGCCATGGGGGCCACGCAACGGCCAACCATTAAAACCGTGGCTGCGCGGGCCGGAGTGGGACGCACCACCGTCTCCCGAGTCCTCAACGGCTCCCCCCTCGTCAGCGACGAGGCCCGGGCGGCGGTGCAGGCGGCGATCGCCGAACTCGGCTACGTCCCCAACTCCGTGGCCCGGTCCCTGGTCACCAGCAGGACCGACTCCATCGCCCTGGTCGTCCCCGAATCGGAGAGCCGACTGGGGTCGGAGCCCTACTTCTCCGCCGTGATCCGCGGTGTGAGCGGCGGTCTGGCCGGCACCCAGATCCAACTGCTGCTCACCCTCGTCCGGGACCGGCGCGAGCTGGACCAGCTCACCCGCTTCCTCACCGCGCGCCGTGTGGACGGCGTCCTGCTGGTCTCGGTGCACCGCGACGACCCGCTGCCCGGCCTGCTGGAGGAGCTCGGGGTGCCGACCGTGCTGGCCGGCCGCCGGTCCCCCGCCGAGTCGCTGAGCCACGTCCACTCGGACAACGTCGACGGCGCGTCCCGGGCCGTCCGCCACCTGGTGGACCGGGGGCGGACCGAGATCGCGACCATCACCGGCCCCTTGGACATGGACGTCGCCCACAGCCGGCTGCGGGGTTGGCGGGAGGCCCTGCGGGATGCCGGTCGGGAGGCCGACGAATCCCTGGTCGCTCCCGCCGACTTCACCGAGGAGGGTGGCCGCGCCGCGATGCGCGTCCTCCTGGAGCGCCGCCCCGGACTGGACGCGGTCTTCGTCGCGTCGGACGTGATGGCCGCGGGTGCGCTCGCCGAGCTGCGCGGGCACGGCCGACGGGTTCCGGACGACGTGGCGGTGGTCGGCTTCGACGACTCGATCGTCGCCCGGCACACCGATCCGCCCCTGACCAGCGTGCGTCAGCCGGTGGAGGAGATCGGCCGGACGATGACCGAGCTGCTGCTCCGGGAGATCGCCGAACCGGGAAGCGCCCGACGGAACGTGGTCCTCCCCACCTCGCTCGTCGTCCGCGACTCCACCTGACGCCGCGTCACCGCCCCTTCGTGCTCTCCCTTCAAGCCCTGCCGTCACGCCCGTTTCCGACGTGCTTTCACAACATCTCCATCGCTCCGGCCCCACCCGATGCGCACTTTCCCGGACGGCGGCGGTCCCGCCCTGGCAGCATGGGGCTCCACCCGGTGGAGTCCGATGGAGTACCGCCCTGTTCCCCGACGCTTTCCAGGCGGGAAGGTTGTGAAGGCCCGAATGAGCCAGGCCAAGGAGCCGCTGTCCAGCGTGGTCGACGTCAACGTCCCCACGGCCGCACGCATGTACGACTACTACCTGGGCGGCAAGAACAACTACGCCGTCGACCGCGAGGCGGCCGAGGAACTCCTCAAGGTGGTTCCCAGCACCCAGGCGCTGGCCCTCAACAACCGCCGCTTCCTGCAGCGCGTGGTGCGCGTCCTGGCCGAGGAGTACGGCATCCGGCAGTTCGTCGACCACGGCTCCGGCCTGCCCACCCAGGACAACGTCCACCAGGTCGCACAGCGTGTGGACGAGGACTGTCGCGTGGTCTACGTGGACAACGACCCGATCGTCCTGGCGCACGGCCGCGCCCTGCTGGAGGAGAACGAGCGGACCGCCGTCATCCAGGCGGACATGCGCGACACCGACGGCATCCTCGACCACCCGGACACCCTCCGGCTGATCGACTTCGACCGGCCGGTCGCGGCGCTGTTCAACTCCGTGCTGCACTGCATCCCCGACTCCAGCGATCCGGCCGGCCTGGTGAAGAAGGTGGCGGACCGGCTGGCGCCGGGAAGCTTCCTCGTCATCTGCCAGTTGGTCAGCGAGGACGCCGAGACGCGCAGGGCCGTCACCGAGTTCATGGACAAGAGCACCGGTGGCAACTGGGGCAGGGTGAGGGAGCCGCGGGAGGTGCACCGGTTCTTCGAGGGGCTGGAGATCCTGGAGCCCGGCCTGGTGGAGGTCTCCACCTGGCGGCCCGACTCCGATCTCGGCCCGCGGCAGCGGACCTGGGAGTGGCAGGAGTACGGGGGCGTCGGCCGCAAGCGCTGATCCGCCGCCCGTCCACGGACGCGCGGGGCCCGTCCCTCCGAAGTCGCCCGGAGGACGGGTCCCGCGGGCGTTCGCGGCGGGTCCCGCGAATCAGCCGGATCAGCCGAGCCCGTCGAGGAGTTCCCCGAGGAACTTCACGCTGCGCGCGGGCGTCTCGGCCGCGGCGCAGAGCCTGTCCATGATCGACAGGTAGTGGTCGACGTCCTCCTCCTTGTCCAGGTAGAGGGCGCTGGTCAGTTGTTCGAGGTAGACGACGTCGGGCAGGTCCGGCTCCGGGAAGCGGAGGATGGTCACCGGGCCGCCCGCCGCGGCCAGGCCGCCGATGTCGAAGGGCGCCACCTGCAGCGTGACGTTCGGCCGCTTCGACATCTCGATCAGGTGGCGGAGTTGATCGCGCATCACCTCGACGCTGCCCAGCGGGCGGCGCAGCGCCGCCTCGTCGAGGACGGCCCACAGGCGGGGCGCGTTCTCCCCCACGAGCAGTTCCTGACGCTCCATGCGCAGCCGGACGCGGCGCTCGTTCTCCTCGGCGGAGGCTCGGGGGTGGCCCAGGAGGATCACGGCGCGGGCGTAGTCCTCGGTCTGGAGGAGGCCGGGGATGAACTGCACCTCGTAGGTGCGGATCATCGCCGCGGCCTCTTCCAGGCCGATGTGCCTGTCGAACCAGCCGGGCAGGACGTCGCTGTACCGGTGCCACCAGCCGCGTGTGCCGGTCTTGCGGGCGAGGGCGAGGAAGTCCGCCCGCTCCTCCTCGTCCAGCACCCCGTAGAGCGTGAGCAGGTCCGCCACGTCGCGCTCCTTGCAGGCACCCTGGCCCCGCTCCAGGCGGCTGATCTTGGCGCTGGAGCCGCGGATCGCCTTGGCCGCCTCGTCGAGGCCGATGCCGCGCTCCTTGCGCAGCCGTCGCAGTTGGGCGCCGACCACCAGGCGCAGGACCGTCGGGCTCCCCTTGGGGTGCTCGATGTAGCGCTTTATCGACAAGGAGTGGCTCGACTCGGCGGCCATGCTCGCTCTCCTGGGTGAAGGGACAGGCACTCAGTGTGCCACCGCCCGCGCCGTCCCGTACAGCGACCGCTCCTTTCGGGGGGCGGTTCGCTCGGCTTTCCGGTGGTCCCTCGCCCGGGTCGTCCCGCTTCGGCTCGGCTCACCCGACCATGTCGTCGAAGTCGCCGTCCTTGGCGCCCTGGAGGAAGGCGATCATCTCCTCACGGGTGTAGACGAGGGCGGGCCCGGCGGGGTGACGGGAGTTGCGCACCGCCACCGCGCCGTCCGGCAGCGCCGCCAGTTCGACGCAGTTGCCGTTGGGGTTGCTGCGGTGACTCTTCCGCCACGTCGCGCCCTCGATCTCCGTGGCCCGCATGCCGTTGACGATCTGCTGCATTGTCGCCCCTCACCGGTCACGGCCCCGCGCTGTCACCCTCGGAACGGGTCGCGACCTTGACGTTCCGTTACCGTGCGTACGCATGTCACAGCGAATGCAATGGCATCTGTAAGTGCAGATGCATTTGCAGCGACGTGTGACAGTCGAGGATGGTAGCCCCGACAAGGCCGTTCCCGTGCCGGTTTCCCACAGGAACCACCGCGCGGATCATCGGGCCGCCGCCGTCACCGGCGCGTCATCGGCGTGTCATCGGTGTTCCTCCGGCCCGGTCCGGGACGGCTCCGGGGCCGTGTCGAAGGGCCTCGCCGGAAGCCAGAACTCGACGGTGGTGCCCCCGTGGGGCTCGTTGCGCATCCTCCACCAGCCGCCGGCCGCCTCGGCCCTCTCCCGCATCTCCAGCAGCCCGAAGTGTCCCCGGCCGTCGCCCGTGCGGGGCGGCGCGCCGACCCCGGCCCCGTCGTCGGTGACCCGCGTCAACACGCCTCCCCCGACCGATGCCAGGGAGAGGTCGACCGTGCCGGCCCGGGCGTGCCGATGCACGTTGACCAGCGCCTCCTGACAGATCCGGAAGACGGTGACGGCCGTCTCGGGCGACGGCTCGCACTCCAGGGCGGCGTGGAACGAGTGGCGCAGTCCCCAGGCGTCGGCCATCTCCGCCAGATGGCCGGAGAGCGCCTCCGCCAGTCCGTTCCGGTCGATCTCCGGAGGCCGCATCCGGAAGACGAGGTTCCGCAGGCGTGCGACGGCCTCCCGCACCGACTCGTCGAGCCCGCGCAGTTCGTCGGCGTACTCCTCGGGCAGTCGCTCGGCCAGCAGGTGCAGCCGCATGCCGACGGCGACCATGGCCTGGACGGAGTCGTCGTGGACGTCCCAGGCAATCCTGCGGCGCTCCCTCTCCTGCGCCTCCACCAGGTGGACGAAGAGGCGGCGGCCCTCGGTGAGGGCCCGTTCGGCCGAGCGCCGCTCGGTCAGGTCGCGGGTGACCTTGCCGAAGCCCCGCAGCACGCCCTCCTCGTCGAAGAGCGCCGTGATCACCACGTTCGCCCAGAAGAGAGAGCCGTCCGCCCGGACGCGCCACCCCTCGTCCTCCAACCGCCCCTCCGCGACGGCGATCTCCAGTTCGCGGTCCGGTTTGCCCGCCGCCACGTCCTTGGGCGGGTAGAAGGTCGAGAAGTGCCTGCCGACGATCTCCTCGGCCCGGTACCCCTTGATCCGCTCCGCCCCGGCGTTCCAGCTCACCACCCGGCCCTCGGTGTCCAACATGAAGATCGCGTACTCCAACACCCCCTGCACCAACAGGTGGACGGGAGCGCTCGGCGGGAGCGCCGCGGACGCGTCGGGGTCGGGTTCGGGGTCGGGACCGGGGAGTCGGGGCCGGACGGGCATGCCGTAGAGCCTGGCACGGCGGGGTGTCACATCGCGAGTCCCGGAGCCGAACCGATCCGCCGTTGGCCCCGGTCCCGGTGCTCGCGGCCGGAGTCCGACGGCGCTTCGTCGAAGACCATCTCGCACCACACCGTCTTCCCGGAGCCCCGGCCGGACACCCCCCACGCGGCCGCGAGCCGCGCGACCAACGTCAGGCCCCAGCCGCCGTCCGGCCCGGGGGTCCGGGGCTCCGGGAAGGCCGGGCTTCCGTCGCTCACCTCGACCCGAATCCGCCGCGCGTCCCCCTCCAGGCGCAGCGTCGGGGCGCCGCACCCGTGGCGCAGGGCGTTGGACGTCAGCTCGGAGACCACCAGCACGACGTCCTCGAAACGCCCTCGGTAGGCGCATCCGTCCAACAGTTCGCGGGTGAGGTCGCGTGCCCGCGCCGCGCTGTCGCCGCTCCTCGGCAGACGCGACTCGACACGGTGGACCGCGGACCTGGCTTCCATGCCGCCCACCGTCCGTCATCCGGAGCCGCCGTGCGAGACGCAAACGCCTCGCACGGCGGGGTGCGTACGCGGTGTCGCCCCTGGTGCGTGTGCACCACGGGCCCATGGGTCATGGGTCAGTCGAGCAGTTCCTCCCGGCGGGCGATCGCCACCGCCTCCAGTTTCGAACGCGCCCCGAGCTTCTCCAGGACCCGTTGGACGTGGTTGCGCGCCGTGTTGTGGGCGACGCCCAGACGTTCGCCGACCTCTCCGGTGCTGAGCCCCTCGGCCAGCAACAGCAGCGTCTCGCGCTCCCTGGGGGTCAGGGTCGCCCCGACGGCGGGCGCCCGGCCGGTCAGTCGGTCGAGGGCCCCGCCCAGCAGTCCCGGGGCGAACACCACCTCGCCCGCGGCCACCTGCCGCACCGCGGCCTCCAGTTCGTCCAGTCGGGAGGACTTCAGCACCAGCCCGGCCCCGCCTGCCTCGATCACCCGGGTGGCCACCGACGCCGTCGCCTCGCCGGTCAGCACCAGCACCCGGGTGTGCTCCGCCTCCTCCCGGAGCCGTCCGATCGCCGACACCCCGTCGCCGTCCGGCAGCCGGCGGTCCAGCACCACGACATCGGGTCGGCAGCGCCGGGTGGCGGCGAGGGCGGAGGCGATCGACCGCGACCGCGCCACGACCTCCATGCCCGACGCCCGGTCGAGCGCCATGCCGATCGCCTCCGCCACCATGTCGTGGTCCTCGACGAGGACCACCCGGATCGGCCTGGGCAGGAGCGACGTCGGCTGTGACGGCATGGAGGCGTGTCCCTCGGCGGTGGGCGCTGACGCGAACTCCTCGATGGTAGCCGTCGGTTCCGACGGGCCGCGGCGCGGACGCGACGGGCCGAACCGCCGGTGTTCACGGGGAACACCGGGGTGAAGTCGCCCTCCGGGAGCGCTACTGTCGAGGCAGGCGACAGGCCGGGACCGAGACGAGGTGGCCGATGACAGCCGTCGACGGGCTCCACACCGCCGTCCTCTCCTCCGACGGACGGACGATCGTGTCCGTGTCGGGCGAGGTCGACGTCACCACCGTTCCGCGGCTGCGACACGCCCTGGACACCGCCCTGACCCGCGGATCCCGCGCGATCGACGTGGACTTCGGCGCCGTTCCGTTCTGCGACTGCTCCGGCGTGAACGTCCTGCTGGGGGCCTGGCACCGGGCCCGTGCCGGCGGTGTTCCCCTGCGGGTGACCGGGGCGGAGGCGCCGGTCGTCGTCAGACTGTTCCAAGTGCTCGGGGTCGAGCGACTGCTGGCGTCGAGGCCGCCCCCCTGACGGCCCACGGGCCGGCGCGGTCCCGTGCGCCCGGAGGCCGGACGGGACCGCGCCGCGTGGGAGCGCGTGGAGGTGGCGGACGTCAGGCCGCGGTGGCGGTGCAGTCGACCGTCGCCGAGGAGGACCCGCCGGACGCCAGGAAACCGAAGGACGTGCCGCTCCCCACGGGGAGCGCCCCGTTCCAGGAGGTGTTGCGCACCGTGCCGGTGCCGGTGTCCAGGGTGCCGTTCCAGACCTGGGTGATCCGTCCGCCGGCGTCCGGGGCGATCCGCACCGACCAGCCGGTCAGCGGAACCGTCCCGGTGTTGCGGACCGTCACCTCGCCCTGGTAACCGCCCTGCCAGGTGGACGTCGCCCGGAACGAGGCCGTGCAGGCGGCCTCTCCCTCCCCCGGCTCGCCCGGCTCGCCCGGTTCCTCGGGGTCGCCCGGCTCGCTCCGGTCCAGGAGGTCCGCCAGGGCGGGGTACCAGCGCGCGGCGATCTTCTCGTCGCCGGAGGCGTTGGGGTGGACCCCGTCGTAGGTGTCGCTCGCGGTGCTGAAGCCGGTCCACTGGTCGACGGCGATCACCGGGGAGTTCGCGGTGCTCTTGCTCCGCGCCCAGGCCGGAATCCGCTCGTTGAGCGCGACCACGCGCCGGCCGCACTCGCCGCAGGTGGCGGGGTTCATCGGGATGATCTGCGCGACCAGGACCTTCGTGTTCGGGTTGCTCGCCCGCATCTGGTCCACCAGCGTGCCGTAGGCGGCGAGGATCGCGTCGGGCGACCGGTTGCTCCAGACGTCGTTGGTCCCGAAGTGCATGACAACGATGTCCGGCCGAGTGACGGAGAGCCAACCGGGAAGCAGGTTCCGGCTCGCCACATCGGTCACCAGGGCGCCGCCGTGGCCCTCGTTGTCGCCGTCGTGAGGCTGCCCGCAGCCCTGGGGGCCGAGCGTGCCCACGAAATCGATGTCCGTGTATCCGGCGCTCTGGAGCCGGTTCCACAGCAACGAGCGCCAGCAGCCGGGCGAACCGGTGATGGAGTCCCCCAGCGGCATGATCCGCACCGGCTCCGCGGCGACCTTCGCGGAGGCCGCCGCCGGGGCGGCGTTCGCGGTCGCCGGTCCGGCTCCGAGGAGCCCCAGGGTCAGCGTCAGGGCGGCCAGGACCGCCCGTAAGAGGTGTCTGTTGCGCATGACGTTCCTTCCGACAGGATGGGAGCGCTCCCATCGGGGAACATCAAGCCACCGCGTCGACGGGGCGTCAAGAACCCGCGCCCCGGCTCCCGCCCTCGGCCGGCCGTGAGCTCTCCCGGACCACCAGCCTGTGCGGGACGGTGATGCGCTGGGGCGGGACCGTGCCCTTGAGGCCGCCGCCGGGGCTGTACACGCGGTCGGCCAGGCACTGCAGGGCCCGCTCGGCGATCTGCGCCTTGTCCGGACTGACGGTGGTCAGCGACGGATTCGAGAAGCGGCCGTCCTCGATGTCGTCGAAGCCGACCACGGCGAGGTCCTCGGGGACCCGGACACCTCGGTCGCGCGCGGTGCGCATGATGCCCAGCGCCAGTTCGTCGCTGAAGGCGAAGACCGCGTCGGGGGCCGGCCCGCCGCGGTCGAGCAGCTCCTCCATCGCCCGCGCGCCGGCGGTGCGGTGGAGCGTGGGCACCGGCACCTCCAGGACGGGGTCGGGGGTCAGGCCGGCCCGGCGCAGGGCTTGGCGGTAGCCGGTCAGACGCTGCTCGGCGGTGCCGTTGCGCAGCTCCGGCTGCGGCCCGATCGCCGCGATCCGGCGGCGCCCGGTCTCCACCAGGTGACGGGTCGCCTCGTCGGCCGCCAGGACGTTGTCCACCGCCACGTGGTCCGCGACCTGCCGGGGGTCGCGCTCCCCCAGCAGCACCATCGGCGTGGAGCCCGCCTCCTTCGACAGCTCCGACGCGTCCAGCGCCCACGGGCTGATGATCAGGCCGTCGACGATCGGGGCGTGCGTCCCCTTCAGCAGACGGCGTTCCTCGTCGGCGCGGCCGTGCGTCTGGTCGATGATGACCGTCCAGGAACGGCGTTGCGCGGCCTCCACCAGAAGCCCCGCCAACTCCCCGAAGTAGGGCGAGTGGATCTCGGGAATCACCAGCCCGATCAGTCCGGTGCGCCCGGCCCGCAGACTGCGGGCCGCCAGGTTGGGGCGGTACCCCAACTCGTCCAGGGCCTGTTGGACGCGCACGCGGGTCTTCTCGGAGACGGAAGCCGAGCCGTTGACGACGTTCGACACGGTACGGACGGACACTCCCGCGCGTGCGGCGACATCTTTCAGGCTGCTTCTCACGCGGCCATGGTCCCACGCCTCCTCGGCGATCCGGGACGGGCACGGAGCCGGCGCACGGGCGGCGCACGGGCGACGAGCGGGGGACGCACGGGCGACGCACGAGAGACGCCGCTGTGACATGGATCACCGAGGAATGCCCGGTCACCCCTATTGCAACGTTGCATGCAACATCGGAACATAGCCGCGATCCATCACCGCCAAGGGAGGCAGAGATGACGGCAGCTACGGACCACACGCCGGCGGTGGACGTCTCGGCGGACGTCGAGACGCTCTACCGGGACGGCATCACCGCGCGGAAGGGCGCCTTCGCCCCCGAGTGGGCCGACCGGCTCGGCGAGGACATCGACGCCGCGTTCAAGGAGGCCCTCGCCCGCCCCGGAGGCGCCGTCGGCCGCGGCCCCAACCGCTACTACGTCGAGATCCACCCGGAGCAGATCCGCGACTTCGTCGGCCTGGTGGACCACCCGTGGGTGCGCTCCCTGTGCACGGCCGTCCTCGGTCCCGACTACCGGATCGTCGAACTCGGCTTCGACATCCCCCTGGAGGGCGCCGTCAACCAGCCCTGGCACCGGGACTTCCCGATGCCCGAGGAGACCCGCGAGGAGCGTCGCTACACCTCGCTCGCCTTCAACGTCACCACGGTCGACACCGAGGAGGACATGGGGCCGTTCGAGATCGCCCCCGGGACGCAGTGGGACGACAGCCCCGAGTTCGACCACGGGATGTTCCCGCCGAAGTCCGACTACGCGCGCTACGAGGAGCTGGCGGTGCGCAAGTACCCCAAGCGCGGCGACATCTCGGCGCGTTCGGCGCTGACCATCCACCGGGGCACCGCGAACCAGTCCGCCAAGTCCCGGCCGGTCCTGGTGCTCGGCGTCGACGGCCCGGAGGCGAACAACGACGAACGGCACGACATGGCCGTCACCCGGGCCTACTGGGAGTCCCTCCCCCAGCGTGTGCGGGACCACCTCGCCTGCCCCGTGGTGGACGAGCTGACCCCCATCACGCAGAAGCACACCATCGAGGGTCTGGTCATGGGCGATGCCTGAGGAGACGACCGGCCGGGGCGCCACGGGCCTGCGGGTGGCGCCGGCCGCCGGGTCCGCGGGCGGCGCCGGACCCGAGGTCGGCCGCCGCCCCCTCATGGTCTATGCCGTCGCCGCCGTCTCCGCCCTCGGCGGTCTGCTGTTCGGCTACGACACCGGCATCATCTCCGGTGCCCTGCTGTATCTGCGGGAGGACTTCGACCTCTCCTCGCGGGAGCAGGAGATCGTGGTCAGCGTCATCCTCGTGGGCGCCATGGTCGGCGCCCTGCTCGCGGGGAGGCTGTCGCAGCGGTACGGTCGCCGCAAGGTGGTGATGGCCGTCGCCGTGATCTTCGGTGTCGGCGCCGTGGCCGCCGCCCTGGCGCCGGACGTGCTCACGCTGATCCTCTCCCGGTTCGTGCTGGGCCTGGCCGTGGGCGGGGCGTCGAACATGGTGCCCGTCTACATCGCCGAGATGGCGCCCGCGGCCATCCGGGGCCGGCTCATGGTCCTGTTCCAGTTGATGGTCGCGATCGGCCAGCTCATCTCGTACCTGTGCGGGTGGGCGCTGGCCGGCAGCGGCGGCTGGCGGACGATGTTCGGGCTGGCCGTGATCCCGGCGGTCGTGCTGGTCGTCGGCATGGCTCTGCTCCCCGAGAGTCCGCGCTGGCTGGTCGAGCGCGGGCAGCGGGAGACCGCGCGCGCCGTGCTGGCACGGCTGCGCGGGCCCGGTGAGGACGTCGACGCCGAGATCGCCGAGATCGAGGGCATCGCGGCGGCAGGTCGTGACGGGAGGCGCGGCGGGTGGCGGGAGCTGAGCCGTCCCTGGGTGCGTCCGGCGCTGATCGTGGCGATCGGCATCGCGGCGTTCTCCCAGTTGACGGGCATCAACGCGATCGTCTACTACGCGCCGACCGTCCTGGCCGACGCCGGCTTCGGCGACTCGGTGGCCCTGCTGACGGGCATCGGCATCGGGGTGATGCTGGTGATCGCCGGTGTCGCCGGCGCGATCCTGGTGGACAAGGCGGGACGCCGCCGCACGATGCTGTGGTTCCTGCCCGGCTCCGGTCTGGCGATGGCCGTCCTCGCCCTGGCCTTCCTGGGCAACAGCGGTTCGGCCCTCCAGCGGTGGACGGTCGTCCTGTCGCTGTTCGCCTACATCCTCTTCAACGGCATCGGGATGCAGGCGGTCGTCTGGCTGATCGGCCCGGAGGTCCTCCCGCTGTCCGTGCGGGGGCCGGCGACGAGCCTGGCGACCCTGTCCGTGTGGGGCTTCGACCTGCTGATCGCGGTGACCGCGCTCACCATGATCAACAGCATCGGGCGCAGTGGCACGTTCTTCCTCTACGCGCTGATGAACGTGGCCTGCATCGTCTTCGTGGTGCGCAAGGTGCCCGAGACCAGGGGACGGAGCCTGGAGGAGATCGAGCGGGAACTGCTGTCCAAGGCCCGGCCCGCGACCGCGCGGTGAACTCCCCCCACCGCGCACCGAGTGGGCCGCCGTACGCCAGGGCGTACGGCGGCCCACCGTTCTTTTCCGGGGGTTCTCGTCCACCCGCCGTGCCGGTCGTCGTTCGAGGGACGGTGCGGGTCAGTACGGTCGCGCGGCGTCCCGTTGGGCGGGGGTGAGTTTGGACGCCCAGGCCCTCGGGAAGCTGATCCGCTCCGGATCGCCGTCGGAGGTGTACCGCTCGACCTCGCCGTCGCGGAGCCTGTCCAGCCACGTCGTCGAACCGTACGAGGCGTCCGGGCCGGTGGTGTCCTGCGAGCGGATGCGGGGAACGGCCCCGGGGTCGAAGTCGGTGGAGTGGGGCGAGGGCGCGGGGCCGGCGCCGGCCAGGTAGACGCCCTGGTGCCGGTAGCGCACGCCGCCGTGCTCGCCCTCCAGCGCGAGGTTCCGGTTCTTGGGCATCGAACCGTAGGGGAGGGCCATCGACACCACCGGAACCCCGGGCAGGGCGTGGGAGATGGCCCACTTGTTGGCCGCGATCTCCCAGCGGACCAACGCGTCGTCGGCCTTCCCCAGGAGGGTGTGTTCGAGGGTGTGGTTGCCGATCTCGAAGCCGTGCTCGTTGAGCCAGTCGAGCGTCCTGCGACCGCCGGGGTCGTCGAAGGGGTCGGCGTTGACGAAGAAGGTCGCCACGGGGCGGAATCCCGGGTGGCGTTCCGCGACGTCCAGCAGGATGCCGACCGCGGTGTCGGGGTCGGGTCGGCCGGCGGCGTCCAGGCGGAACTGGCTGGGGCTGGAGTCGTCGAAGGTGAGGACCACCGGGTGGGCTCCGGCGGGAAGGTCCATCTCCCCGCTCGTGAACTCCCGGGCGGTGACCGGCACATAGCCCTCGCGTGCCAGTCGTTCCAGTTCGGTGCGGAAGTCCTCCGGGGTGCGGTCGTCCACACCTCCGGGGTTCTCCATTATTCGGTGGTACATCAACACGGGGACCACGCCGAGTTCGTTGGCCCCCACCTCCGCCGGGTCGACCGAGCCGGACTCCCCCTCGACTCCGTCCGAGGGCATCAGGGCTCCGTTCCGTCCCGGTTCCTTGGGGGCTCTGTCGTCCATCGGCGCGTTCACGGGCCGCTCTCCGGGCGGTCCGGTGTCGGTGTGGCCGGCCGCCGAGCAGCCGGCGAGCAGTACGGCGAGCGCGGCCAGGACCGCGCGGTTCCCCCGGGGACGTATACGTATGCGCATGGTGCTCTCCGGGCGTCGGGGAGGACGGCGCCCGGCGGTTGCCGGACCGTCTCCTCAAGGCTCCGACAGGATCGCGGTCTTCTCTCGCCGTGTTGCTCCGATCGACGGACGGTGACCGACGGGCGGGGGGCGGCAGACGGTGGGCGGCAAAGCCGCGGGCCCCGCCGGTTCGGCGGGGCCCGCACGGGTTCGGGACCGGGTCAGTCCTTCGGCGGAACGTGGGGCACGGGCAGGACCAGGGCCGCGTGGGCGTGCGCGGGCACGGCCGGGCGGCGCGGGGCCACCGGGCGCACCCGCACGTACGGCTCGCCCTGGTCGGGGCGGGGGTCGGCCTCGCCCTTGTTGGGCCACAGCGACATCGCCCGCTCCGCCTGGGCGGTGATGGTCAGGGATGGGTTGACGCCCAGGTTGGCGGAGACCGCCGAGCCGTCGACCACCGAGATGCCGGGGTGTCCGTGGAGCCGGTGGTAGGGGTCGATGACGCCCTCCTCGCCCAGGCCCTTGGGCTTGCGGTAGGTGCGCAGATCAGGGCCATCAGGTTGGAGCCCCTGCCGTAGCGGACGTTCTCGATGTGGGTGTTCTCGTTGGGGTGGATGGAGGAGGTGATGGCCACGCCCTTGGTGAAGTCCAACTCGGCGTCGGGTCCGCGCTTGCGGCGGTAGCGGCGGGGGAAGGTGAGGGCGCCCACCAGGGCCTCGGAGTTGGTGCGGGTCAGCTCGCCCAGCCGCGGGGAGATCCGCGGCAGGACGCCGGTGTCGCGCATCCGGTGCAGCAGCGTCTGGGTGCCGTAGGTGCCGGCGGCGAGGACGACCCGCCCGTGCACGCCGTCCTCGCCGGTCCCGCCCCGCCGAAGTACGGGTCGGGGACCTCCTGGCCCGGCGCGGCCTTCGTCTTCCCCTCGGCGTCCTCGCCGTCGCCGAAGAAGACGCCGACCGGGCGGTCTCCGTGGTGGTGGGGTTGAGCCGGACCCCCAGCATGCGCTTGGCCTGGTCGTAGTAGGGCTTCAACTCCTCCTGCCAGTCGGTGATGTGGCCCCACTGGCGGTCGCCCCCACCCCGGCGCCCGCCAGGATCATCACCTTGTCCAGCAGGTGGATGCGCTGGATGCCGTACAGGCCCAGCGCCGGGGCCCACAGGTAGTTCCGCAGGCTTTTCGGGCACGGCGGGACCTCCGGGTGGTGCGGCTCTGTCGTTCAGAGGGAGGCGGAACGGGGAGAACGGGGACGGGGGACGGGGACGGGGGAACGGCGAACCTCAGCGGAAGCGGAACGCCTTCATCGCGCGCAGGGAGCGTGACATGAACGCCGCGTACTTCTCGTCGTCCATGCCCAGCGACGGCGCCATGGGCAGGACGCGTTGGTGGGCGACGGTCTGGGCCTCGGTGTACTTGAGGATGCCCTCCGAGCCGTGACGGCGGCCCAGGCCCGAGTCGCCCATGCCGCCCATCGGCGACTGGACGCTGCCGTACGCCGCCGCGTAGCCCTCGTTGATGTTCACCGTGCCGGCGCGCAGTCGGGCGGCGATGCCGTGGGCGCGGCGGGCGCTGCCGGACCAGACGCTGGCGTTGAGCCCGTACGGGGTGGCGTTGGCGAGCGAGACGGCCTCGTCGTCGTCGGTGAAGCGGTGGACCGCGACGACGGGGCCGAAGGTCTCCTCGTCGCAGACGGCCATGGGGGCGGTGACGCCCTCCAGGATCGTCGGCTCGTGGAACAGCGGGCCGACGTCGGGGCGCGGCCTGCCGCCCGCCAGCACCGTGGCGCCCTTGGCGACGGCGTCCTCCACGTGGCGGGTGACGGTCTCCAACTGCCGCCTGGAGACGAGCGAGCCCATGTCGGCGCCGTAGGCGAGGGCGGTGCCCAGGCGCAGGGCCTTGGTGCGGGCGGTGAAACGCTCGACGAAGGCGTCGGCGACGGAGGCGTGGACGTAGAGCCGCTCGATCGAGATGCATAGCTGACCGGCCGACGAGAACGCGCCGCGCACCGCGCCGGCCGCCGCCTTGTCCAGGTCGGCGTCGTCCAGGACGATCATGGCGTTCTTGCCGCCCAGCTCCAGTGAGCAGCCCACCAGGCGGAACGCGGCGCGCTGGGCGACCTCGCGACCGGTCCGGGTGGAGCCGGTGAAGGAGACGTAGTCGGCGTGGTCGACGACCGCCGGGCCGACGACCGGGCCCTCTCCGATGACGACCTGCCAGACGTCGGCGGGCAGTCCCGCCTCGACCAGCAGGGCACGCGCCCACAGGGCGGTCAGGGCCGTCTCGGTGTCGGGCTTCATCACCACGGCGTTGCCCGCGACGAAGGCCGGCAGGGCGTCGCCGACGGACAGCTCCAGGGGGTAGTTCCAGGGTGCGATCTGTCCGACGACGCCCTTGGGGTGGCGCAGCTCGCGCACCCGGGTGAGCACCGGGATGGCGCCGGTGTGGCGCCTGGGGCGCAGGTAGGAGGCGGCCTTGCGGCCGTAGTGCCGGGCGGCGACGGCGACCGCCTGCACCTCCTCGTGCGCGTGCAGCCGCGCCTTGCCGGTCTCCGACTGGACCAGGTCCAGCACCTCGGACTGGCGGCTCAGCAGCAGGTCGTGGAAGCGCAGCAGGACGGCCGCGCGCTCCTTCACGGGGCGGGCGGCCCAGGCCCGCTGGGCCTCGCGGGCACGGGCGAACGCCTCGGCGACGTCCCCGGGCGTGGACTCGGGGAGGGTGGCCAGCTTCTCCTCGGTGAAGGGGGTGTGGCAGGCGGTGCTGCCGCTGCCGACGACGTCCTTGGTCAGGCGGGCGACCAGTGCGTCGGTCACCACGTCCGCGGCGGTGCGGGCGGTGGCGGGGGAAGGGGCGACCGGGTTGCCGTCCGCCGCGTGTGCCGCGCGCGTCCTCCCGGTGGCGATGCCTGGCGATTCCGTCATAGTGCGGAGGGTAGGCCGTATGTCACCCGGTTGGTACCCGGCGGTAACCACTTTTCACGGAATCTGCCAGTGATCACTGGCACATAGGCGGCGTGGAGGGCGTTCCCGGGGCGCGCGGCCCGTGCCGTGCCCCGGGTGTGACGGTCACTTCCGGTTGACGTCCAGGTGCTCCACCAGGCCGTCGAAGAGTTCCTCGCCCAGCTCCTTGCCCTGTCCCGCCGCGGGCATCTGCACCGCCAGCCGCCAGGCCTCCGCCTCGGAGTCGATGTAGTAGAACTCGCGGCGCTGGAACCTCCCGGCCTCCTCGTCGTCCCGGTGCCGGTACGTCGCCGTCAGCTCGGCGGCGCGTCGCTCGCCCCGGTACTCCGCCTCGGTGACCCTGCCCTCGACCTCCGTCATCTTGCTGTCGTAGGGCTTGTCCCGGTAGTAGGCCAGCCGCTCGTTGGCGTCGGCCAGCGGGCTCATCCACTTGTCGCGGCTGCGCTGGATCCAGACGGTGAAGGTCTTGTCCGGCGAGGTCAGGACCACCTCGTTGTCGTTCACCGAGCGGGTGTACCCCTCCGGGGCGCCCAGCGTCGCGTTCACCCGTTCCGTCTCGTCGTACACCCTCCAGCCCTCGGGCAGACCGTGGTCGACGGGCCGGAACAGCACCAGCGCCACCGCCAGCGCGACCGCCAGGACGCCGGCGCCCGTGCCCACCTGCGCCGGGCGGCTGGTGCGCAGCGCCCGGACCAGCCGCCCCAGCGGGCCGAAACCGCCCGCCCCGCTCCCGGACGGCAGCCGGTTCGGGCGGGCGATGCTCTCCAGGTCCTGCCGGACCTCCGCGGCGTCCGGGCGGGCGGTCGGGTCCTTGCGCAGCAGCCGCATGACGAGCGCGCCCAGCGCGCCGCCGGCTCGGGCCGGGGCCTGCGGTTCGGACGAGAGGATCGCCTGGAGCGTGGCGGGGGTGGTGGAACGGCGGAACGGCGACATGCCCTCGACGGCCGCGTACAGCACCACGCCCAGCGACCACAGGTCGGACTCGGGTCCGGGCCGCCGCCCCAGCACGCGCTCGGGGGCGATGTACTCGGGCGAGCCGACGAAGGCGCCGGTCTCGGTGAGCTTCTGCTCGCCCTCGATCTGGGCGATGCCGAAGTCGGTGAGGACGACGCGGTCGTACTGGCCGAGCAGCACGTTGTCCGGCTTGACGTCGCGGTGCAGCACGCCCACCTCGTGCGCGGCGGTCAGCGCGCCGAGCACGGCGAGGCCGATGCGGGCCGCCTCCTTCGGCTCGATCGTGCCCTCGGTCAGGACGTCGCCCAGGGAGCGCCCCCTGACCAGCTCCATCACGATCCAGGGCCGGCCGTCCTCCACCACCACGTCGTGGACGGTGACGACGGAGGGGTGGTCGATGCCGGCGGCGGCGCGGGCCTCGCGGCGCATCCGCTGGTACGCCGTCTGCCGTTCGGCCTCGGAGAAGTGGTCGGGGAGGCGGGGTTCCTTGACGGCCACGTCACGGCCCACCACCTCGTCGTACGCCTGCCAGACCGTGCCCATGCCGCCGTGGCCGAGCCGGGAGACCAGGCGGTAGCGCCCGCCCAGGAGCCGCTCCCCGCCCTGTCCGGCAGGCTGTCCGGCAGGTTGGACGGGAGGCTGTCCGGCGGGCTGGACAGGCGGCTGGGCGGGAGGACGGGCGGGCGGCTCCGGCCGGCGCGGCGGCCCGACCCGCCCCGGCGCGGTCTGTGTCGGCTGGTGGCCGATCCCCCCGGACACGTGCTGCGCCGAGGCCGCGGGGGGCGGCAGCTCGTAGCTGGTGGGCTCGTGCGCCCGGTCTCCCTCGTTGGTCATACCCCCATCACTATCGCGCGGCCGTTCCGCACCGCCAGCGTGGTCCAAGGTGGAGACGAAGCTGTGACCCCCGGTGAGACGGGCGCCCTCGGCGGCGGGGCGGGTGGCCGTCAGCCGGTGAACCGGTAGGTGTCCGCCACCGCATCGAAATGCCGGTCGACGGCGTCCTTCCGCTTCTCGGGCCCCCTGACCAGCACCGTGTGGTAGCGGCCGTCGATGATGATGGCCCGGTCGCGCATGTACGTGTCGCCCCGGCCGTCGGTCCAACTGAAGGCGCCCTCCGCCATCACCGTCCGGCCCACCTCTATCCGCCGCATCCTGGAGTTGGTCGCCCACTCGGCGGCGCGGTAGGCGTCCAACTCCGGCTGCTCGTCGGTGAGGTACGCCATCGGGTCGTCGCCGTGCTCGGCGGTGGTGTCCCGGCCGGGCACGACGATCAGCTCGACGCCCCCGCCGGTGAAGACGACCTGGCCGTCGCCGTTCGGTCCGCTGCGCCGCCACCCCTCGGGGAGGGCGATCCCGAAGCCCCGGTCGTCCTTGTGCCGCACATAGCCGTCGAGGCCCCGCACGGGCTCGGTGGTCTGCGGCGCCCGCGAGGCGCCGCCGGTGGACTCCCGGGGGACGGAGGACTCCGAGGAGGGCGACGGGGCCGTCCGCTCGGGCTGTTCGGGCTGTTCGGGCTGGGTGCCCACCCGTCCGGCGCGCTGGTCCCCGGGGTTCACGGAGGAGCCCGTGTCCGCCCCGGGCAGGAACAGCGCGGCGTAGACCAGCGTCCCGGTCAAAAGCAGCAGGACCGCCCCGACCAGCACCATCCCCAGGCGGCGCGGGCTGCGCTCCTTCCGGGCACGCCGGTGCCGGGCGCGGGCGGGCACCGGAGACCGCTCGGCGCGTTTCCTGCGGACCAGCTCTCCCCTGCGCCGCACGATCGGCAGCCGCTTGGGATCGGCCGCCGTGCCCGCCTCCAACGAGAGCGGCACGGTGACCGTGTGCCGGCCGACCTCCGGTTCGGGCGCGGAGCGGATCAGGGACCGCAGCCAGCCGCCCAGTTCCTCGAAGTCGGGTCGCTCGGTCGGGTCCTGGCGCAGCAGCGACTCCACGACGGGCCGCAGCGCCCCGCACTCCTCGGCGAACGCCGGCGGCTCGGCGCACACCATCTGCACCAACTCGGCCGCGGACTCCTCGGGGTAGGGGGCGTGCCCCTGCACGGCCCGGAACAGCAGCGCGCCCAGCGCCCACAGGTCGGCCGCCGGGCCGACCGGCGGGGCCAGCCGCCAGTTCTCGTAGACCGGCCCGGCCTGTTCGGGCGCCCAGCGCTCGGTGACGGCGCCGACGACCGTGATCCGGGCCTGCCGGGCGCGTTCGGCGGCGAGCGCGGTGGTGGGGCCCCGGTATCGGTCGCCGTCCTCCTCGCCCCAGCCCGCCGCGGCCCTCTCCACGGCGGCCCCGTCCGCCGCCCCGTCCGCGACGCTCTCTCCGCGAGGTCCGGGAACGACCGGGCCGAGGCCGTCGGGATGCCGACGGCCGTCCCCGCCGTACTCCTCGGCCCGGCGGGCCTCGATCTCCATGTGCGCGGCGGCGGCCCGTGTCCCGGCGCGGTACGCGGCCAGGGCGGCGCCGCGGGCCGCCCGGCCGTCGCCCTCCCTCCGGTATCCCTCCGGCAGGGCGGGCAGCTCGCTCGTGTCCGCGTCCGGCCCCGCGCCGGGGGCCTGGCGCGGCACGGTGCCGTCCCCGAGCCGACTCGGCGCCTCGTCAGCCTCGTCGAAGGGGCCGGGCGGCCCGTTCCCGCCGGGCGGTTCCTCCGGCAGCCAGCCGTGCGGCAGGACGCTCGGCGGCGCCGGAAGGGGGTCGTACCCGCACAGGGCCTCCTCCGCCGCCCCGGCGGCCAGCCCGGTCAGGACGGCACGGCCGTCGTCGCAGACGAGGACCGTGCGGGGGGTGATGTTGCGGTGGACCCAGCCGTGCGCGTGCACCGCCCTGAGCGCGGCGAGCAGGTCGGCCGCCAACTCCGCGGCGCGGTGGGGGCTCAGCGGCCTCTCCGCCAACACGGCGGCCAGCGGCCGGGCCGCGACGAGTTCGCTGACGATCCACAGCCCGTCGCCCTCGACGAAGACGTCGAAGACCTGGTCCAGCCGCGGGTGGTCGGGTATCCGGGAGGCCGCCAGTGCCGCCTCCACCGCCCGCCGCACCGCGGGGTCGGCCGGGTGCCGCGTGGCCTGTCCGATGTACGCGCGGCCGTATCCGCCCGTACGGCCGGCGCCTCCGCCGACGAACTCCGCCTCGACGACCTCGGGCAGCGGCACCTGACGGACCACCACCTCCTGGCCGCTGGCGGTGTCGTACGCGCGGGACTCCACGAGTTCGTACTCGTCGGACGGCGGACGCGGCAAGCGGTACCGATCGGCCAGCAGCCGACCCGAGTAGTCGTCCACGGCGCCCCTCCCACTGGTCCCCCGGCGTGCGGTTCCTCGACGTTCCTCAGCGGCCCCCCGGCACCGGCCGGATGGCCGGACGCACAGGGTCCACGACGTATCACGATACGTGCCGGAGGGGCATCTCGTCGTCGGTCGGCGGCAGTTGTGACTCTTACCGGGGCCGGAACGTCCGGAACGCGGTCTTCCGGACGGTGCGGCACTCCTCGCCGTCCCACGCGTCCGCCTTGCAGGTGATCATGATGGCGTAGCCGCGTCCGGAGTCCACGCGGAAGCCGCGGTTGAGGACGCGGACCCGCACGCCCTTCTCCACGCGCTCGAACGTCCAGTCGGCGACGGTCGGGTAGTCGCGCCACTTCACGGGCTTGATGTCGAGCCGGGAGTAGCCGGTGCTGCCGCCGCGCACGGCGGGCTCCAGGGACTTCCAGGCGGCCACCGCGCTCTCGCCGGGGCTGCTGTTGAAGTCGACCTGGACCTTGGGGTACCCGCCGCCGGACGGGCTGTAGACGCCGCCGGAGTTCCGTCCCGCTATGGCGGTGCGCCGGTACCCCTCGGGCATGGCCATCGAGAAGTTGAAGCGGTCGTCGACGATCTCCTCGAAGCCGTCGGGCAGCGCCTTCCCGCCGCCCTGGCCGCCCTTGTCGCCCTCCGGGCCGTCCTTGTCGCCGTCGCCGTCCTCGCCGGTTCCGGCGCCTCGGTCGCCCTTGTCGCCCTTCTCGTCGTCGCCGTCGCCCCGGCCGGACGGTTCGGGGGCGGGCTCGTCGGCCGCGTCGCCCTCCTTCGCGTTCCGGTCGCTGCGGCCGTCGTCGTTGCGTCCGTCGCCGACGCCGCCGGTGACGGACCGCTCCTGCCGGGCTCCGCTGCTCCCCTCCTCACCGCCGCCGAACGCGACGGCCAGGACGGTGCCGAGCAGGGCCAGCACGACCACGGCCACCACCGCGATGCCGGTGGGCTGCCGCGTCCTGCGCGCCAGGCCGGCCAGCCGCTCGGACAGCACGGTCGTGGTGCCGGCGCCGCCGGCGTCCTTGTCCCCGCCCGTGGGCGCCCGACCGTCGGACGAGGTCCGCTCGGCGGTGCGCTTGGCCGCCGCCGAGGCCGTGGCGGTCGTGGCCGCCGCGGCGTTGCGCACGGCCCGCAGCGCCTCGCGCAGCCGCTCCGCGGCCGGGCCGGTCGCGGTGGGGGAGCCGTCGGAGGCGCCCGACGCCGGGGAAGCGGTCGAACTCCCCGTCCCCGCCCGGCCGTCCGAGGTCTCCGAGGCGCCGGTCCCCCGCGCCGCCCTCTGCCCCGCCGGATCCTTGGACCCCGTCGGCTCCGTCGACTCCTTCGGCTCCTTGGACCCCTTCTGCCCCTTCGGTTTCCTCGCGCCGTTCGCCGCCTTGGCGGCGGACGCGAGCCCGCCGACCAGCGGGAGCACGGTCGTCCGGGTGCCCTCCCCCGTCTTCGACGAGGTCTCGGCCACGGTGTCGGTGTCGCGGGCCGCCCGCTCCAGCAGGGCCCGCGCGCCCGGCTCGTCCAGCCGCTTGGCCGGGTCCTTCTCCAACAGGCCGTAGATGACCTCCTCCAGGCCCCCGGCCCGTGTCGGGGGCTCCAGCGGCTCGGTCATCACCGCCGTCAGGGTCGCGATCGCCGACCCTTTGTCGTAGGGCGGGTGGCCCTCCACCGCCGCGTACAGCAGCCCGCCCAGCGACCACAGGTCGGAGGGCGGGCCGGGACGCCGGCCGCGCGCCCGTTCGGGCGCTATGTAGGAGGGCGCCCCGACCAGCATGCCGGTGGAGGTCAGGGAGGGGTCGCCCTCGATCTGGGCGATGCCGAAGTCGGTGAGGACGACCCGGCCGTCCTCGTCCGCGATGAGGACGTTGGACGGTTTCACGTCGCGGTGGAGGATGCCCTCGCGGTGCGCGGCCCGCAGCACGTCCAGGATCGCCAGGCCCACCTCGGCCGCCCGCTTGGGCTCCAGCGGCCCGTCCTCGCGCAGGACGTCGGCGAGCGAGCGGCCCTCGACCAGCTCCATCACGATCCAGGGCCGGTCGTCCTCGTCGACCACGTCGTAGACGGTGACGGCGCTGCTGCTGCGGATGCGCGCGATGGCCTTGGCCTCGCGCAGGGTGCGCGTGACCAGGCGCCGCTTCTCGTCCTCGTCCACGCTGGAGGGGAAGCGCAGTTCCTTCACCGCGACGGTGCGGCCCAGGACCTCGTCCTCGGCTCGCCACACGGTGCCCATGCCGCCGCGCCCCAGGACGTCGCCCAGTCGGTAACGCCCGCTCAGCAGCCGCCCCGACGTCTTGCCGCGGCCGTCCACGTCGCCCATGTGTCCCCTCACACTCAGCCCGCCCCAGCAGTCGTCCCATTCTCTCCCATGGGGTCCGCCGTGGCGTACGCGGCCATGGGCACGCCACCGGAACGGCGGTGTGCGGAGGTGGTCCTGACACCCCGACACGCCGTGCCGACGAGCGGTGGGACGGACGGCGGGGCGGGCGGACGGCGGCGGGGCGGACGGCGCCCGCGAGGCGTCACAACGGCACGATGTCCGGGGCCCCCAACCGCGCGGCGTCGGCGGTCCGGTCGTCCGGCTGGCGCTGGGACTCCCGCTCGGCCTCGACCCGCTTCTCGTAGTGGGCGACCTCGCGCTCGATCCGGTCCTCGTCCCAGCCGAGCACGGGGGCCATCAGCTCGGCGCACTCGCGGGCGCTGCGCGTGCCGCGGTCGAAGGTCTCGATGGAGATGCGGGTCCGGCGGGTGAGGACGTCGTCCAGGTGGCGCGCGCCCTCGTGCGAACAGGCGTACACCACCTCGGCCTTGAGGTAGTCGTCCGCGTACGGCAGCGGTTCGCCGAGCCGCGGGTCGTCGGCGACGAGGGCCAGCACCTCGTCGGCCAGGGAGCCGTACCGGTTGAGCAGGTGCTCCACACGCGCGACGTGGAGGCCGGCGCGGGCGGCGATCCGGGCGCGGGCGTTCCACATCGCGGGGTACCCCTCGGCGCCGAGCAGCGGCACGTCCTCGGTGCAGCACGGCGCGACCCGATGGTCGAGCCCGTGCACGGCCGCGTCGACGGCGTCCTTGGCCATCACCCGGTACGTGGTGTACTTGCCGCCCGCGACCACCACCAGGCCCGGCACCGAGTGGGCGACGGTGTGCTCGCGCGACAGTTTGCTGGTGGCCTCCGACTCGCCGGCCAGCAGCGGGCGCAGCCCGGCGTACACACCCTCCACGTCGTCGCGGGTGAGCGGCACGGCCAGCACGGAGTTGACGTGGTCGAGCAGGTAGTCGATGTCGGCGCTGGAGGCCGCCGGGTGGGCCTTGTCCAGGTCCCAGTCGGTGTCGGTGGTGCCGATGATCCAGTGCCGCCCCCAGGGGATGACGAACAGCACGCTCTTCTCGGTGCGCAGGATCAGCCCGGTCGAGGAGTGGATGCGGTCCTTGGGCACCACCAGATGGATGCCCTTGGAGGCGCGGACGTGGAACTGCCCGCGCTCGGCCGTCAGCCGCTGGGTGTCGTCGGTCCACACCCCGGTGGCGTTCACCACCTGCTTGGCGCGCACCTCGAACTCCCCGCCCTGTTCCAGGTCCTTGACCCGGGCGCCGACCACGCGCTCGCCCTCCCGCAGGAAGTCGACGACCCTGGCCCGGTTCGCGGCATGGGCGCCGTAGGCGCCGGCCGTGCGGACCAGGGCGGCCACGTACCGCGCGTCGTCCACCTGCGCGTCGTAGTACTGGAGGGCGCCCACCAGCGCGTCCTTCCGCAGGGCGGGCGCCACGGTCAGGGCGCGGCGGCGGGTCAGGTGCCGGTGGTGGGGCAGGCCGCGGTTGCGGCCGGACGCCGCGGCGAGCGCGTCGTACATCGCCACGCCGGTGCCCGCGTACAGCCGCTCCCAGCCCCGGTGTCGGAGCGGGTAGAGGAACGGCACGGGCTTGACCAGGTGGGGGGCGATCCGCTGGAGGAGCAGTCCGCGTTCCTTGAGTGCCTCGCGCACCAGGGCGAAGTCCAGCATCTCCAGGTAGCGCAGTCCGCCGTGGATGAGCTTGCTGGACCGGCTGGAGGTGCCCGAGGCCCAGTCGCGGGCCTCCACGATCCCGGTCGACAGCCCGCGGGTCACCGCGTCCAGGGCGGTGCCCGCGCCGACCACGCCACCGCCGACGACCAGCACGTCCAGCTCCCGTTCCGCCATCCGGGCGAGCGCCTCGGCCCGCTCTGCCGGTCCCAGTGCCGCTGTCCTCACCGCTGCCTCCCAGATCCGTCGGCCGTCCGCCCCTGCTGTGGCCTGTACCCGATCGTCCGCCGTTCCCACGACTTCGAGCCGGAGCGGACACCGTCCCGCGCGCAATCCACCATATCTGTCATATATGCGCTTAACCTGACATGGCCCTCATACGCCGTGATCCAGTCGACAGGGGAAGGGACGCCGCCTCATGCCCGCAGATCTCGCCGTCCTCGGTCTGGGTCATCTCGGCCTTCCCGCCGCCCAGGCCGCCACCTCCGCCGGCATCGGCACCATCGGCTACGACCCCGACGAACACGCCGTCGCGGAGGTGAGCGCCGGACGGCCGCCGGCGAACGGCGGGCTGTCGGCGGCCGAGGTCCGTCGGATGCTCTCCGCCGGTTTCCGCGCCACCTCCGACCCTTCCGTCCTCAGCCGGGTCCGTACCGCCCTCATCTGCGCTCCCACCCCACTGGGCGAGGACCGTTCACCGGACCTGGGGGCGGTGCGCCGGGCGGCGCTGACCCTGGGCGAGCTGCTGCGCCCCCGGACCACCGTCGTGGTGGAGTCGACCGTCCCCCCGGGCGCCACCGAGGAGTGCGTCGCCCCTCTGCTGGAGAGGGCCTCGGGCCTGCGCGCCGGACGCGACTTCCACCTCGCCTGCGCACCCGCCCGGCTCGACCCCGGCAACCGCACCCACGGCTACTCCAACACCCCGCGGGTCATCGGCGGGCTCACCCCGGCCTGCACGGAGGCCGCCGCCGCTTTCTACGGGCGGCTGACCGAGAAGGTGGTGCGGGCGCGCGGGCTGCGCGAGGCGGAGATGACGGCGGTGCTGGAGACCAACTACCGGCACGTCAACATCGCCTTGGTCAACGAGATGGCCGTGCTCTGCCACGACCTCGGCGTGGACCTGTGGGACGTGATCCGCTGCGCGGAGACCAAGCCGTTCGGCTTCCACGCCTTCCGTCCCGGACCGGGCGTGGGCGGCCACGGCATCCCCGTGGACCCCGCCTGTCTGGACCGCGGGAACCGCACACCGGGCCACCCGCTGCGTCTGGTCGAGGTCGCCCGGGAGGTCAACGCCCGGATGCCCCGCTATGTCGCCCAGCGCGCGGCGACGCTGCTGAACGAGCACGGCAAGTCGGCCCGCGGCGCCCGTGTCCTGCTGCTGGGCGTCACCTACAAGGCCGACCTCGCCGACCAGCAGGGCTCCCCGGCCCCCGAGATCGCCTTCCGGCTGCTGGAGCTGGGCGCGGAGATCAGCTACCACGACCCGCACGTGCCGCAGTGGCGGGTGGCGGGCCGCCCCGTCCCGCGCGCGGACTCCCTCTACGAGTCCGCCGCCGCGGCCGACCTCACCCTCCTCCTCCAGCACCACCGCGTCTACGACCTGCAGAGCCTGTCGGCCAAGGCCCAACTCCTCCTCGACACCCGCGGCGCCAGCCCCACGGGAGCGGCCCACCGGCTGTGACGGGCGGCGCCGCGCGGCGACCGGGGCGTCGACGGCGGGTCGACGGCAGGTCGACGGCGAAGGGGCCGGGTCCGGTGGAGCGAATCCACCAATCCCGGCCCCTTCGCCGTGTTCGTCGCGTCCGTCGCGCTCTCCGCCGTCAGCGGGAGACGGTGACCTCCACGCGCTGGAACTCCTTCAGCTCCGAGTAGCCCGTGGTGGCCATCGCCCGACGCAGGGCGCCGAAGAAGTTCATGGAGCCGTCGGGAGTGTGCGAGGGACCCAGCAGGATCTCCTCGGTGGTGCCGACCGTGCCGAGGTTGACGCGCTTGCCGCGCGGCACGTCCTCGTGGACGGCCTCCATGCCCCAGTGGTGGCCGCGGCCGGGCGAGTCGGTGGCACGGGCCAGCGGGGAGCCCATCATCACCGCGTCCGCGCCGCAGGCGACGGCCTTGGGCAGGTCGCCGGACCAGCCCACGCCGCCGTCGGCGATGACGTGGACGTACCGGCCGCCGGACTCGTCCAGGTAGTCGCGGCGGGCCGCCGCCACGTCGGCGACGGCGGTGGCCATCGGCACCTGGATGCCCAGCACGTTGCGGGTGGTGTGCGCGGCGCCGCCGCCGAAGCCGACGAGCACGCCCGCGGCGCCGGTGCGCATCAGGTGGAGCGCGGCGGTGTACGTGGCACAGCCGCCCACGATGACGGGGACGTCCAGCTCGTAGATGAACTGCTTGAGGTTGAGCGGCTCGGCGGCCGAGGAGACGTGCTCGGCGGAGACCGTCGTGCCGCGGATGACGAAGATGTCGACACCGGCGTCGACGACCGCCTTGGAGAACTGGGCGGTGCGCTGCGGCGACAGCGCCGCGGCCGTCACCACGCCCGAGTCGCGGACCTCCTTGATCCGCTGCCCGATCAGCTCCTCCTTGATGGGCGCGGAGTAGATCTCCTGGAGCCGGCGGGTCGCCACGACCTCGTCGAGGCCGGTGATCTCCTCCAGCAGCGGCTCGGGGTCCTCGTAGCGCGTCCACAGCCCTTCGAGGTTGAGCACCCCGAGGCCGCCCAGCTCGCCGATGCGGATCGCGGTGCTCGGCGAGACGACCGAGTCCATGGGCGCGGCCAGGAACGGCAGCTCGAAGCGGTAGGCGTCGATCTGCCAGGCGATCGAGACCTCCTTCGGGTCCCGCGTGCGCCGGCTGGGCACCACGGCGATGTCGTCGAAGGCGTACGCGCGCCGTCCGCGCTTGCCACGGCCGATCTCGATCTCAGTCAACGTGTTGTGCCCTTCCTACGGTCTACGGCCCAAGTATCCCCGAACGGGGTGCGGGGATTGGACCCCCTCGCCCGGCCGCGCGACCGGGCCGACGGTTCAGCGCCCGGAGTAGTTCGGCGCTTCCGTCGTCATCTGGACGTCGTGGGGGTGGCTCTCCTTGAGCCCGGCGGCCGTGATGCGCACGAAGCGTCCCCTGGCCTTCAGCTCCGGGACGGTCCTGCCGCCGACGTAGAACATCGACTGCCGCAGGCCCCCGACGAGCTGGTGCACCACCGCGCCGAGCGGGCCGCGGTAGGGAACCTGGCCCTCGACGCCCTCGGGGATCAGCTTGTCGTCGGTGGAGACCGTCTCCTGGAAGTAGCGGTCCTTGGAGTAGGACCTGGCCTGGCCGCGCGACTGCATCGCGCCCAGCGAGCCCATGCCCCGGTAGGACTTGAACTGCTTGCCGTTGATGAACAGCAGCTCGCCCGGCGACTCCTCACAGCCGGCCAGCAGGCTGCCGAGCATCACGGTGTCGGCGCCGGCGACCAGGGCCTTGGCGATGTCGCCGCTGTACTGGAGGCCGCCGTCGCCGATGACCGGGACACCGGCCTCCCGGGCGGCCAGGGAGGCCTCGTAGATGGCGGTGACCTGCGGGACGCCGATGCCGGCGACCACGCGGGTGGTGCAGATCGAGCCCGGTCCGACGCCGACCTTGACGCCGTCCGCGCCCGAGTCGATCAGGGCCTTGGCGCCCTCGCGGGTGGCGACGTTGCCGCCGATCACGTCGACCGAGTGATTCGACTTGATCTTGGCGACCATCTCGCCGACCAGCCTGGAGTGGCCGTGCGCGGTGTCCACGACGATGAAGTCGGCGCCCGCCTCGACCAGCGCCTGGGCCCGCTCGTAGGCGTCCCCGGCCACGCCGACCGCGGCGCCGACGATCAGCCGGCCCTCGGAGTCCTTGGCGGCGTTGGGGTACTTCTCGGCCTTGACGAAGTCCTTGACGGTGATCAGGCCCTTGAGCACGCCCTCGCCGTCGACCAGCGGCAGCTTCTCGATCTTGTGGCGGCGCAGCAGCTCCATCGCGTCCCCGCGGGAGATGCCCACCCGGCCGGTGACCAGCGGCATCGGCGTCATGACCTCGCGGACCCGACGGTCGCGGTCCGTCTCGAAGGCCATGTCGCGGTTGGTGACGATGCCCAGCAGCTTGCCCGCCGCGTCGGTGACCGGCACGCCGCTGATGCGGAACCGGCCGCACAGCTCGTCCGCCTCGCGGAGCGTGGCGTCCGGGCGGATGGTGATCGGGTCGGTGACCATGCCGGACTCGGACCGTTTCACCTGGTCGACCTGGTCGGCCTGGTCCTCGATCGACAGGTTGCGGTGGAGCACGCCGACACCGCCCTGCCGGGCCATGGCGATGGCCATCCGAGCCTCGGTGACCTTGTCCATCGCCGCGGAGATCAGCGGGATGTTCACCCGGACGTTACGCGAGACGTACGAGGAGGTGTCGATGTCCTGCGGGGCCATGTCCGACTCACCCGGCAGCAGCAGCACGTCGTCGAACGTCAGGCCCAGCGGAGCGAACTTCGCGGGCACCTCTCCGTCGCTGCCGACGCTGCCTGTCATGACGCCTTCCATGGCACCTTCCCCAATACTCTTGCCCGGCGCGGATGTCCATGCTAGCGGGCTCGGCGAATGCCCCGTGTCGCAGGCGGGACCGCCTCCCGACGAGGTCGGCCGCCCTTCTCGGTCACTGCTCGGTCACTGCTCGGCGAGTGCGCGCAGCCTCGACAGGGCACGGTGTTGTGCAACGCGCACGGCCCCCGGGGACATTCCGAGCATCTGCCCGGTCTCCTCGGCGGTCAGCCCGACGGCGACGCGCAACAGCACCAGTTCGCGCTGGTGCTCGGGGAGGTTGGCCAGGAGTTTCCTGGCCCACTCCGCGTCGCTGCTGAGCAGCGCCCGCTCCTCCGGGCCGAGCGAGTCGTCGGGCCGCTCGGGCATCTCGTCCGAGGGGACCGCCGTGCTGCCCGGCCCCCGCATGGCGGCCCGCTGGAGGTCCGCGACCTTGTGCTGGGCGATGGCCACCACGAAGGCCTCGAAGGGCTTGCCCGTGTCGCGGTAGCGGGGCAGGGCGCACAGCACCGCCAGGCAGACCTCCTGGGCGAGGTCGTCCACGAAGTGACGAGCGTCTCCCGGCAGCCGCGTCAGCCGCGTCCTGCAGTAGCGCAGGGCGAGCGGATGGACGCGGGCGAGGAGGTCGTGGGTGGCCTGCTCGTCCCCCTCCACCGCACGCTGGACGAGGGCACCGATGTCCCCCTGGCCATCGGCCTTGGGGGGCGTCTCGTCGTCGCGCATCGGTCCATGGTGCACCCGTCGCGGGCGATTCGTCGCACCGTGTCCGTGGTTGTGCGCTGAAGCGTTATGGACAGGGGCACTCGCTGTCACGTCCCGCGCCCTCCCCTCACGCCTGGCCGTCCGGTCCCCGAGGAACTCCATACACCCAGGATGCGGCACGCGGGAAATTACGGCACCAGGCCGTCTCCCGGAGGCCCCACCGCCCGGGGGCGCCGGGGCCGGTGGGAACCCTTCCGGGCATACGGACGTCGGGGGCGGAGATCACACGGACTCCACCGCTCCGGCGTCCGCGACCGTCCGCGATCGTCCGCGGTCCAGGGGACCGCCAGGAGACAGCCAGGGGGCAGGGGGAGGGTTGGAAGGGGCGGGCTAGCGGACGAGGCCCCAGCGGAAGCCGAGCGCCACGGCGTGTGCCCGGTCGGACGCGCCGAGCTTCTTGAACAGCCGCCGCGCGTGGGTCTTCACCGTGTCCTCGGACAGGAACAGCTCGCGCCCGATCTCGGCGTTGGAACGGCCGTGGCTCATGCCCTCCAGCACCTGGATCTCACGGGCGGTGAGCGTCGGCGCGGCACCCATCTCGGCCGAGCGCAGCCGCCGCGGCGCCAGCCGCCAGGTGGGGTCGGCCAGCGCCTGGGTGACCGTGGCCCGCAGCTCGGCGCGCGAGGCGTCCTTGTGCAGGTAGCCACGGGCGCCCGCGGCGACGGCCAGCGCGACCCCGTCGAGGTCCTCGGCCACGGTCAGCATGATGATGCGCGCGCCGGGGTCGGCCGAGAGGAGGCGTCGCACGGTCTCGACGCCGCCCAGGCCGGGCATCCGGACGTCCATCAGGATGAGATCGGAGCGGTCGGCGCCCCAGCGGCGGAGGACTTCCTCGCCGTTGGCCGCCGTGGTCACACGTTCCACGCCGGGCACGGTCGCCACCGCGCGGCGCAGCGCCTCTCGGGCAAGCGGGGAGTCGTCGCAGACGAGGACGGAAGTCATGATCGCCCTCCGCAGCTCATGCGCATCACCTTAGGCCTCCAGGGCTGGTACGAATCGTCACCTGCGCGGTTGACCGCCCCGGACATTCGTCCGGCACTTGTCGCTGTCAACCGCCTCCGCACACTCAACGACGGTCACCCGAAAGAGTTACGGTCTTCGGCGCCCGCTTTCAACACCCTACGTGATGGAGCCGACACGGAGGGACTATCCCGCGCAGATCAGCGGCCGTGTCGTCATTTGCCCTGTTTGGCGGGTTTTCTTTTCATTGGCCGCGCGTGTCGCAAAAAACCCGAAGAGACATATTTACATCTACTCATACCGTGGATGTACGGTCGTGACTGTTCTCGACTGGTTCACCAGCATCAGTTCGCTTCCGAGAGGACAAGCCATGGCAGATTTCTCCCGCCTTCCGGGCCCCAACGCCGATCTGTGGGACTGGCAGCTGCTGGCCGCCTGTCGAGGAGTCGACAGTTCGCTGTTCTTCCACCCCGAGGGGGAACGCGGAGCGGCGCGCAGCGCGCGCGAGGCGTCCGCCAAGGAGGTGTGCATGCGCTGCCCGGTCCGGGCCGAGTGCGCGGCCCACGCGCTCACCGTGCGTGAGCCGTACGGAGTATGGGGCGGACTGACCGAGGACGAGCGCGAGGAACTGATGGGACGCGCCCGGAACCGGCTCGTCGGCGCCGCGGGCGCTTGAAGGACCGCGCCGCGCGCCGGCGCGAAAGCCCCGAGAGGATCCGTGAAGACCCGAGAAGATCTGTGAAGAAACGTCTCTGCGCGTCCGCGCCCGAACGGTGATCCGGGGCGGACGCGCCTCAGCGACGCGCCACGGCCGAGAGCCGGTCCAGCATGGCGGCGACCGCCGGGACGCGGGAGAGGTCCGGCAGGGTGAGCGCGACCACCTCGCGCCGTGCCTCGGGAGTGAGCCGCACGATCCGCACGCCTCTCGGGCGCACCGAATCGATCGCCAACCCGGCCAGCACGGCCACCCCCAACCCCGCCCCGACCAGCCCCACCACGGCCGGGTAGTCGTCGGTGGCGAAGTCGATCCGCGGGGTGAAGCCCGCTCTCTCGCACATCCTCACCAGATGGCCTCGGCAGTGCGGGCAGCCCGCGATCCAGGACTCCTCCGCCAGGTCCTTCAGATCCACGCTCTCGGCCCGTGCCAGCGGGTGGTCCTCCGGGACCAGGCCGACGAGCCGCTCGGTGAGCAGCGGTCGCACCACCAGGTCCTCCTCCCACGCGCCGGCCGGATCGTCCCCCACCGAAGAGGCGGGATACGCGTAGCGGTAGGCGAGCGCGATCTCGCACTCCCCCTCCCGGACCATCTCCGCCGACCGCGGCGGCTGGGCCTCCACCAGCGACACCCGGGCGCCGGGGTGCTCCTCGCGCATCGCGGCGACGGCCGCCGGCACGAGAGTGCAACTGGCGCTGGGGAAGGAGACCAGACGCACCCGCCCCGCGCGCAGCCCGGCGATGGCCGCCACCTCCTCCTCGGCGGCGGTCAGCCCCGCCAGGATTCCGGCCGCGTGCCGCACCAGGGCCTCGCCCGCCTCGGTCAGACGCGTCCCTCGTCCGGCGCGGACCAGCAGCGGGGTGCCCGCGATGTGCTCCAGGGACTTCATCTGCTGACTGACGGCGGGCTGCGTACAGCCCAGCTCGCGAGCCGCGGCGGAGAACGATCCCGTGCGGGCCACGGCGCGCAGCACACGGAGGTGACGGGCCTCGAACATGCCTCAACCATAAGCAGGCCTTGGCCGACGTTGCCGATATTTATTCATCCCTTTGGGCAGTGTTTACCCGCCCCTTTGAATCGCCCCTTTGAGTCGTCTCTTTGAGTCGTCTGTTTGAGCCGCCCTTTCGAGCCGTCCCCGTGACTCGTCCCTTCGAGCAGCGCCGTCCTAGGCTGCCGGCATGCGGCTTCTCTCCGTGAACCTGGCCCGTCCCCACTCGGGCGACCACACCGATTCCCCCTCCGGGGTCACCGGCATCGACAAGCGCCCGACCGACGCCCCGGTCGCCGTCGCCGCGCCCGGCCCCAAGGGAGTGGGCGGCAGCGCCCTGGCGGGCGACGTCATCGGCGACATGCGGCACCACGGCGGCGACCACCAGGCGGTGTACGCCTACGCCCGGGAGGACCTGGACGCCTGGGAGAGGGACCTCGGCCGCGAACTGCCCGCCGGTGTCTTCGGCGAGAACCTCACCACCTCGGGCGTCGACGTCAACGGCGCCCTGATCGGCGAGCGTTGGCGCGTCGGGCCGGACGTGGTGCTGGAGGTCTCCTGCGCGCGCATCCCCTGCCGCACGTTCGCGGGGTGGCTCGGGGAGGAGAAGTGGGTGAGGCGGTTCACGCGGGCCGCGGTGCCCGGCGCCTATCTGAGAGTGATCGAACCCGGCGAGATCCGCGCCGGGGACCGGATCGAGATCCTCCACCGGCCGGACCACGAGGTGAGCGTCTCGTTCCTCTTCCGCGCCCTGACCACCGAGCGGGAGCTGCTCCCCCGCACCCTGGCCGCCGGGGAGGCCCTGCCGCCCGAGGCGCGCGCGCAGGCCCTCGCGTACCTGGAGAAGATCGAAGAGGCCGGAAAGGTCGAGAGGGCCGCGGAGCGCGCCTCCTGACGCGTTGCCCGTTCGACCCGGCCGGATAGCGTGCCCACATGACGAGTGCACTGATCACGGGAGCCACCTCGGGCATCGGCGCCGCCTTCGCCCACCGACTGGCACGCGACGGACACGACGTGGTGCTGGTCGCCCGGAACACCGAACGGCTGCGGCAGTACGCCACCGAACTCCACGACCGGCACGGCGTGGAGGCGTCCATAATCACCGCCGACCTCGCCACGGACGACGGCATCGCGTCGGTCGAGGAGCGATTGCGCGACCGCAAGCACCCGATCGACCTGTTGGTCAACAACGCCGGTTTCGGCAACAAGGGTCGTTACCTGGAGGTCCCGGTCGAGGACGAGCTGCGGATGCTCAAGGTGCACTGCGAGGCCGTGCTGCGGCTGACCTCGGCCGCCGCGGAGAGCATGCGCGAGCGGGGGCGCGGCGGCATCGTCAACGTGGCCTCGGTGGCGGCCTTCCTGCCGCGCGGGACCTACGGCGCCTCCAAGGCCTGGGTCGTGCAGTTCACCCAGGGCGCGGCGCGCGATCTGGGGAGGTCGGGGGTGCGGTTGATGGCCCTGTGCCCGGGTTTCGTGCGGACCGAGTTCCACGAGCGCGCCGGGATGGCGGCGGAGAACGTGCCGGGCTGGATGTGGCTGGACGCGGACCGGGTGGTGGACACCGCCATGGCCGACCTGGCGAGGGGCCGTTCCCTGTCCATCCCGGACCCGCGGTACAAGGCGCTGATGGGAGTCGCCCGGTTGGCGCCGCGCGGCCTGGTCGCCCGCGCCTCGTCCACCACCGGGCGCTTCAGTCCCAGGTGACCGGCGCCCGGCCGTCCCGCGGATGCCCACCCCCGCTCCCGACAGCGCGAAGGCCCGGTCCCCTCGAACCTCGACGAGGGGGCCGGGCCTCGGCCGTGGGCGGGTGCCCGTCGTGTCAGTGGGCGTGGCCGTGGCCGTGCCCGGCGGCCTCCGGCTCCTCCTCGGCCGGCTTCTCCACGACCAGGGTCTCGGTCGTGAGCAGCAGCGAGGCGATGGAGGCGGCGTTCTCCAGCGCGGAGCGGGTGACCTTCACCGGGTCGATGACGCCGGCCTTCACCAGGTCGACGTACTCGCCGGTCGCGGCGTTGAAGCCGTGGCCCTTCTCCAGCTCGGCGACCTTGGAGGTGATGACGTAGCCCTCCAGGCCGGCGTTCTCGGCGATCCAGCGCATCGGCTCGACCACGGCGCGGCGGACGACCGAGACACCGGTGGCCTCGTCGCCGTCCTTGCCGAGGCTGTCCTCCAGCACCTTGGAGGCGTGGACCAGGGCCGAACCGCCACCGGAGACGATGCCCTCCTCGACCGCGGCGCGGGTCGCGGAGATGGCGTCCTCCAGACGGTGCTTCTTCTCCTTGAGCTCGACCTCGGTGGCCGCGCCCACCCGGATGACGCACACGCCGCCGGCCAGCTTGGCGAGGCGCTCCTGGAGCTTCTCGCGGTCCCAGTCGGAGTCGGTGGTCTCGATCTCGGCGCGGATCTGCGCGACGCGGCCCTGGACGTCCTCGCTCTTGCCGCCGCCGTCGACGATGGTGGTGTCGTCCTTGGTGACGGTCACGCGGCGGGCGGAGCCCAGCACGTCCAGACCGACCTGGTCGAGCTTGAGGCCGACCTCCTCGGCGACCACGGTGGCGCCGGTCAGCGTCGCCATGTCGCCCAGCATCGCCTTGCGGCGGTCGCCGAAGCCCGGGGCCTTGACGGCCACCGCGTTGAAGGTGCCGCGGATCTTGTTGACCACCAGGGTCGACAGGGCCTCGCCCTCGACGTCCTCGGCGATGATCAGCAGCGGCTTGGAGCTGTTGGACTGGATGATCTTCTCCAGCAGCGGCAGCAGGTCCGCGATGGCGGAGATCTTGCCCTGGTGGATCAGGATGTACGGGTCGTCCAGGACCGCTTCCATCCGCTCCTGGTCGGTGACCATGTAGGGCGACAGGTAGCCCTTGTCGAAGGCCATGCCCTCGGTGAAGTCCAGCTCCAGGCCGAAGGTGTTGGACTCCTCGACGGTGATGACGCCGTCCTTGCCGACCTTGTCCATCGCCTCGGCGAT
This sequence comes from Streptomyces megasporus, assembly GCF_000718985.1. Classification (GTDB taxonomy): domain Bacteria; phylum Actinomycetota; class Actinomycetes; order Streptomycetales; family Streptomycetaceae; genus Streptomyces; species Streptomyces megasporus. Next base: position 200,090 of record NZ_JODL01000024.1, read on the forward strand.
CAGCTCGCCGACCTGCTTGTCCTGGGCGGACAGGGCGGCGACGGCGGCGATGTCCTCCTTGGAGTCGATCGGACGGGCGGTGGCCAGCAGGTCGTCGGAGACGGCCTTGACCGCGGCGTCGATGCCCCGCTTCAGGGCGGCCGGGGAGGCGCCGGCGGCGACGTTGCGCAGGCCCTCGCGGACCAGGGCCTGGGCCAGCACGGTGGCGGTGGTGGTGCCGTCACCCGCGATGTCGTTGGTCTTGGTCGCGACCTCCTTGACGAGCTGGGCGCCCAGGTTCTCGTAGGGGTCCTCGACCTCGACCTCACGGGCGATGGTGACACCGTCGTTGGTGATGGTCGGAGCGCCGAACTTCTTGTCGATGACGACGTTGCGGCCCTTGGGGCCGATCGTCACCTTCACGGTGTCGGCGAGCTTGTTGACACCGCGCTCGAGGGCGCGACGGGCGTCCTCGTCGAACTTCAGGATCTTCGCCATGGTTGCTGGGTTCCTCTCGGGTCCTCTCAAAAGATCCGCGCCCCGGCCCCGGCTGTCTCACGACACGGGTACCAGGGCGCGGACCACAGGCAGTCTTCGCGGTGCTTACTTCTCGATGATCGCGAGAACGTCGCGAGCCGAGAGGACGAGGTACTCCTCGCCGTTGTACTTCACCTCGGTGCCGCCGTACTTGCTGTACAGCACGATGTCGCCGACCTTGACGTCGAGCGGCAGACGGTTGCCGTCCTCGAAGCGGCCCGGACCCACGGCCAGGACGGTGCCCTCCTGGGGCTTCTCCTTGGCGGTGTCCGGGATGACCAGGCCGGAGGCGGTGGTCTGCTCGGCGTCGAGCGGCTGGACCACGATGCGGTCCTCGAGCGGCTTGATGGCAACCTTGGAGCTAGTGGCGGTCGTCACGATCCGACCTCCCCCTTCGGAGATCTCACGGGGTTTGGATGTCTGGGGTGGCGACCTGGTAGATCCGTCGTCGCGGGTGCCGGATCTGCCCGTCGCTGGGATTGGCACTCGCTCAAGGAGAGTGCCAACGTCGAGACTAGGCGGGCGTTAGCACTCAGTCAACCGGAGTGCCAACGCACGGCGCGTTGCGCGCCTTCGCGCCGATATGCTGACCGCACACCGCGTCGCAGGTGCCCACCCGTGAGGAGTGCCGCCGATGACCGCAGAGCCCTTGCCCGACTGGTTCTACCCGCCGCCGGGCGGCTGGACCGCCGATGATCTGGACCGGCTGCCGCCGGGCGCCCCGCGCTTCGAGTTGATCGACGGAGCCCTCGTGATGACGCCGCCGCGGACCGAGTTCCACAGCATGGTGATGCGGCGGCTGGCCAACGCGATGGAACTCGCCGCCCCCCACCACCTGCGGGTCCCCGCCGAGATGTCGATCCGGCTGGGCGAGCGCCAGCGCCCCGAACCGGACATCCTGGTCGTCGACGCTCCACCCCAGAAAAAGCGCACCTCCTACCTCCCCGAGGAGGTCGTGCTCGCCGTCGAGATCGTCTCGGACGAGTCGGCGGTGCGGGACCGGGAGACCAAGCCGCTGAAGTACGCCAGGGCCGGCATCCGTCACTTCTGGCGGGTGGAGGAGGAGGACGGCATCCCGGTCGTGCACGTCTACGAGTTGGACGACACCACCGGCGCGTACGTGGCCACCGGCATCCACCGCGACAAGCTCGTCGTCCCCGTCCCCTTCCCCATGGACATCGACCTGACCACGCTGTTCCACCGCTGAGCGCGACCGCTGCGATGATGGGCCGGTGCACGCGCCGACCGGTTCCGAGTCCGACCCCGTCTCCGTCTTCCACGCCCTGCTGACCGACGAGGGGCAGGCCCTGCTGGAGGAGTTGCGGTCGTACGACCCCGGGCGGGAGCTGGCCGTCGCCACCCGGCTGCGCCGTGACCACCCCGCCGAGCTGGTCTCGGCGGCCCTCGGCCAGGCGCGGCTGCGGCAGCGGGCGGCGGCGAAGTTCGGGGGCGGAGACGGTGGGGACGCCGCCCGGATGTACTTCACCCCCGACGGCGTGGAGCAGGCCACCCGCGCGAGCGTGGCCGCGTACCGCGCCGGGCGCTTCGCCGCGCTCGGGGTGCGGTCCGTGGCCGATCTGTGCTGCGGCATCGGCGGCGACGCCATCGCGCTGGCCCGCGCCGGCATCCGCGTCCTGGCCGTCGACCGCTCCCCGCTGACCTGCGCCGTCGCCCGCGCCAACGCCGAGGCGCTGGGTCTGGCCGACCGCGTCGAGGTGCGGTGCGCGGACGTGACGGAGGTGGACACCGACGGCTTCGACGCCGTCTTCGCCGACCCGGCCCGGCGCGGTGGGCGCGGCCGGATCTTCGACCCCGAGGCGTACTCGCCCCCGCTGTCCTGGGCCGTCGCCGCCGCCCGTCGGGCCCCGTGCGCCGCCCTGAAGGTCGCCCCCGGCATTCCCCACGAGGCGGTGCCCGAGGACGCGGCGGCCGAGTGGATCTCCGACGGCGGGGACGTGAAGGAGGCCGTGCTGTGGTTCGGCACCGGCCCGCACGGGAAGCGCGACGTCCGCGCCACCCTCCTGCCCGGCCCCCACACCCTGACCTCCACCGGTCTGCCGGACCCGCCGGCCGGCCCGGTCGGCCGCTACCTGTACGAACCGGACGGCGCGGTCATCCGCGCCCACCTGGTCGCGGAGGTCGCCGAGCGGGTGGACGGGCGCCTGATCGACCCGACGATCGCCTACGTCACGAGCGACGAGCTGCGCCCGGTGCCGTACGCGAGCGCATACGAGATCACCGATGTGCTCCCCTTCAACGTCAAGCGGCTCAGGGCACTGCTGCGGGAGCGCGGGGTGGGGACGGTGACGGTCAAGAAGCGCGGCTCGGCCGTCGAGCCCGACGAGCTGCGCCGGAAGCTGAAGCCCACCGGTCCGAACGCGGCCACGGTCTTCCTCACCCGCGTCGCGGGCGCTCCCACGGCCCTCCTGGGGCGGCCCGTCCCCTGACCCCGAGCCCCACCGGGAACGCCAAGAGCGCCGGGAGCGCCGGGAGCGGTCACGACACCTCCAGGCTCTCGAAGCGCCAGTGGTGGACCGGGCGGCGGATCAACTCGTTCGGCGGGGTGGGGAGCTCGGGCAGGTCGAGGGCGTCGTAGGGGGCGTCCCACCAGGTGATGACCAACACCCGGTCGGTGGAGGCGGTGAAGGTCTCGCGGCGCAGCGGGGCGGGGTCGAGGGGCTGGGCGCGGGCCCACTCCAGCAGTTCCGCGCCACGGCCGTCGGCGGCCCGGGCCTCCCACATCAGAGCAACGGTCATGGCACGATTCTGCCCACTCGCCCGGACATCGCGCGCCGGGCCCGCGGCCGGTGAGCCGGTCGGGCGCGGCGGCGACGGCAGCGGTGTGCCGAGGCGGGGTGATCGCGGGCAGGGTGGCGCGCGACCTTGTTTTTTCTTCCCCGGCGGCCGATAACACTGTCGTCGGACCGAGGACCGGCCGGGCGCGCGGTCCTCGCCGGCACCGGCCGATCGTCTCCGCACGACGACAGGGGAAGCCCATGTCACAGCGCAGTGACCTCCGGCTCCGCAGGGCCGCGCTGGAGGACGAGTGGTCCCGCTGGGTGCCCCGGCTGAAAGCCGCCGGCCTGGTGCCCGGCGGCGGCAAGGTGCCGCGCCGAGAGGTGACCGAGTCCTGGATGCGCTCGCTGCCCAGCGTGGACCCCCACCGGGACAGCGCCCCGGCGTCCGACGGGGACGCCGTACGGCACCGCTGGGCGGATTCGCCGCTGCGCCGACCGGTCGCCGACCTCGCCGACGAACTGCGCGGCATCGCCGACGACGCCGGGTTCATCACCGCCGTCACCGACGAGTCCGGGACCATCCTGTGGACGTGCGGCGGCCCGACCATGCTCCGCCGTGCCGAGCGGGTCAACTTCGCGCCCGGCGGCCGGTGGGACGAGCAGGCCATGGGCACCAACGCCCTGTCCCTCGCCCTGCGCACCGGCCGCCCCAGCACCGTGTTCTCCGCCGAACACCTGGTCACGGCGTTGCACGGCTGGGTCTGCTACTGCGCGCCGATCCACGGCCCGGACGGACGCGTCCTGGGCGTACTGGACCTCTCCACCACCTGGGACCGCTCGCACCCGCTGGCCATGTCCACCGTGCGCACCCTGGCGTCCGCCATCGAGACCCGGCTCCGCGTCGAGCCGCCCGTCCGTCCGCACGGCGGTCCGCCCGGTGTGCGGTTGAACTGCCTGGGCGCCGAGGAGGCCGTGCGGGGCGGCCGGCCCCTGCGGCTGCGCCCGCGGCAGGTGGAGATCCTGACGCTGCTCGCGCTGGAGCCGGACGGCTTCCCGCCGGCCGGGCTCCGCGAGGCCCTGTACGGCGACCGTGCCGTCACCGCCTCCACCGTCAAGGCGGAGATCTCCCACCTGCGCCGGGCTCTCGGTGGCGGCGTCGCCACCCGCCGGTACGCGCTGACCGTGCCCGTCTCCTGCGACGCCGTCGACGTGCTGCGGGCGCTGGAGAGCGGTGACACGGCGACCGCCCTGCGCCACTACCGCGGCCCGCTGCTCCCCCGCTCCGAGGCACCGGGGATCGAGGAGTGGCGGACGCGTCTGGAGGTCGCCGTGCGGGAGGCCGTCCTGGCGAGCTCCGACGCCGAGCACGCCCTGCGCCACGGCGAGCGGGCACCGTACGACGCGGAGGTGCACGAGCACGCGCTGCGCCTGCTGGATCCCGACGACGCCCGCCGCGCGATCGCGGCGGGCCGACTGACCGCCGCCCTGCGCGACTGACGTCCCCGTCGGCCGGAATCCGGAATCGGGAGGGCGGAGGCCGAACCGCTCGCTCCGGACGCCGGCTCGGGCGCCAACCTCGCACCAACCTCGTGGGTCCACAGTGATGCGCGTCACGGCGGATCCGGCCGCCGCGACGGTCCACTCACCGATGCCATCCACCGAGGAGAGCCGCCATGGTGTACGCGCAGCCCGGAACAGACGGCAGCGTCGTCGGCTTCGCCCGGCGATACGACAACTTCATCGGGGGCGACTGGGTCGCTCCCGTGGAGGGCCGGTACTTCGAGAACGTCTCGCCGGTGACCGGGAAGGTCTTCTGCGAGGCCGCCCGCTCGTCCGCCGCGGACGTCGAACTCGCCCTGGACGCCGCCCACGCCGCCGCGGAGCGGTGGGGTCGCACCTCCACCACGGAACGGGCCAAGGTCCTGAACAGGATCGCCGACCGCATCGAGGAGAACCTCGAAAAAATCGCCGTGGCCGAGACCTGGGAGAACGGCAAGCCGGTGCGCGAGACGCTGGCCGCCGACATCCCGCTGGCCGTGGACCACTTCCGCTACTTCGCGGGGGCCGTCCGCGCCCAGGAGGGGAGCATCTCCGAGGTCGACGCCGACACCGTCGCGTACCACTTCCACGAGCCGCTCGGCGTGGTCGGCCAGATCATCCCGTGGAACTTCCCGATCCTGATGGCCGCGTGGAAGCTGGCGCCCGCGCTGGCCGCCGGCAACTGCGTGGTCATCAAGCCGGCCGAGCAGACCCCGGTCAGCCTGCTGCTGGTGATCGAGCTGATCGCCGACCTGCTCCCGCCGGGCGTGGTCAACGTCGTCAACGGCTTCGGCGTCGAGGCGGGCAAGCCGCTGGCGTCCAGCCCGCGTGTGGCCAAGGTGGCGTTCACCGGCGAGACCACCACCGGACGGCTGATCATGCAGTACGCGAGTGAGAACATCATCCCCGTCACACTGGAGCTCGGCGGCAAGAGCCCGAACGTCTTCCTGCCGGACGTGATGGCGGCCGACGACGACTTCCTGGACAAGGCCGTCGAGGGCTTCGTGATGTTCGCGCTCAACCAGGGCGAGGTGTGCACCTGCCCGTCCCGCGCGCTGATCCACTCGTCGATCCACGACGAGTTCATGGCCCGCTGCGTCGAGCGCACCGAGGCCATCGTCAAGGGCGACCCGCTGGACCCGGCCACCATGATCGGCGCCCAGGCGAGCAACGACCAGTACGAGAAGATCCTCTCCTACATCGACATCGGCCGGAAGGAGGGCGCCGAGGTCCTCACCGGTGGCGGCCCCCGCACCGTGGAGGGGCTGGAGGGCGGCTACTACGTCGAGCCGACGATCTTCCGCGGCACCAACGACATGCGGATCTTCCAGGAGGAGATCTTCGGTCCCGTCGTCTCCGTCACCACGTACGACTCGCTCGACGAGGCCGTGGAGATCGCCAACGACACCCTCTACGGGCTCGGGGCCGGCGTGTGGTCCCGGGACGGCAACACCGCCTACCGCCTCGGCAGGGCGATCAAGGCGGGACGGGTGTGGACCAACTGCTACCACGCCTACCCGGCCCACGCGGCCTTCGGCGGCTACAAGAAGTCCGGGATCGGCCGCGAGAACCACAAGATGATGCTGGACCACTACCAGCAGACCAAGAACCTGCTGGTCAGCTACGCGCCGAAGAAGCTCGGGTTCTTCTGATGACGGAGCGCATCAGGCGCGTGGAGCTCACGCCGGCCGCCGAGGACCTGGTGCGGCGGCTGACCGCCCGGCACGGACCGCTGATGTTCCACCAGTCCGGGGGGTGCTGCGACGGCAGCTCTCCCATGTGCTACCCGCGCGGCGAGTTCCGGGTCGGGGCCTCGGACGTCCTGCTCGGCCACGTGGCCGGCGACACCCCGTTCTGGATGGGCGCCGACCAGTACGCGTACTGGCGGCACACCCACCTCACCGTCGACGCGGTGCCCGGCCGGGGCTCCGGCTTCTCCCTGGAGGCCCCGGAGGGCGTGCGGTTCCTGCTCCGCTCGCGGCTGCTCACCGAGGAGGAGTCGGCGCGCGTCGCCGCGGAGCCGCCGCTGCCGACGGGGGACGGGACGGCCGGCTGACGCCGCGGGGCCGGACGCCGGCGGGCGTCCGGCCCCGCGTTCGCGTCACGCGCCGTGGAGGTTCCCCGCGCTCACCTCGTGCACGTGCTCGTGCGTGTGGCCGTGGCCGTGGCCGTGCGTGTGGTCGTGGGCGTGGGACGTGCCCGGGACGTGCGGCTCGGTGACCGGCAGGGAGGAGTCGGCCGACAGGTCCCAGTCGGAGGGGGCGCGGTCGCGGGCGACCATCTCGGCCCCCAGGGCCGCGACCATCGCGCCGTTGTCCGTGCACAGCTTGGGGCGCGGCACCCGCAGGGTGATCCCGGCGGCCTCGCAGCGCTCCTCGGCCAGGGCGCGCAGCCGCGAGTTGGCCGCGACGCCGCCGCCGATCATCAGGTGCTCCACGCCCTCGTCCTTGCAGGCGCGGATCGCCTTGCGGGTCAGCACGTCGACGACCGCCTCCTGGAAGGACGCCGAGACGTCCGCGACCGGCACCTCCTCGCCCGCGTTCCGCTTCGCCTCGATCCAGCGGGCGACGGCCGTCTTCAGACCGGAGAAGGAGAAGTCGTAGGGCGCGTCGCGCGGGCCGGTGAGGCCGCGGGGGAAGGCGATGGCGTCCGGGTTCCCCTCGCGGGCCCAGCGGTCGATGACCGGGCCGCCGGGGAAGCCGAGGTTCAGCACGCGGGCGACCTTGTCGAACGCCTCGCCCGCCGCGTCGTCGATGGTGGCGCCCAGCGGCCTCACGTCGGAGGTGATGTCGGTCGACAGCAACAGGGAGGAGTGCCCGCCGGAGACCAGCAGGGCCATCGTCGGCTCGGGCAGCGCGCCGTGTTCGAGCTGGTCGACGCAGATGTGGGAGGCGAGGTGGTTGACGCCGTACAGCGGCTTGCCCAGCGCGTAGGCGTACGCCTTGGCCGCCGAGACGCCCACCAGCAGCGCGCCCGCCAGGCCGGGCCCGGCGGTGACGGCGATGCCGTCCAGGTCGCTCGCGGAGACGCCGGCCTCCTTCAGGGCGCGCTGGATGGTGGGGATCATCGCCTCCAGGTGGGCGCGGCTGGCGACCTCGGGCACCACGCCGCCGTACCGGGCGTGCTCGTCGACGCTGGAGGCCACCGCGTCGGCGAGCAGGGTGTGTCCGCGCACGATGCCCACGCCGGTCTCGTCGCAGGAGGTCTCGATGCCGAGGACCAGGGGTTCGTCAGCCATGGGTCGTCGTTCCTTGGTGGCGTTCCGTTATGTCGGGTGTGCCGGGTGTGTCGGGTGCGTCGGATGTGTCGAAGGAGCCCGATGGGTCCGCTGGGTCGGGTTCGGTGTCCGCGGGGCGGCGCATCACGAGGGCATCCACGTTGCCCGGCTGGTAGTAGCCGCGGCGCACGCCGATCGCCTCGAACCCGAAGCGCTCGTACAGGCGCTGGGCGCGGACGTTGTCCACGCGGACCTCCAGCAGGACCTCCCGGCACTCGAAGTCGGTGGCGGCCCGCAGGAGGGCGGTGAGCAGACGGCTGCCCAGGCCGGTGCCCCACTGGTCGCGGGCGGTGGCGATGGTCTGGATGTCGCCGGTGCCGTCCACGGCGGCGAGGCCGCCGTAACCGACGACGCGCCCGCCGCTTTCGTCGACGGTCTCGGCCACCACGTAGCGGCGGGTGGCGGCGGGGCCGCGGGCATGGGCGAGTTCGGACCAGAACATGGCGGGCGACCAGGCGTCGTGCGGGAAGAGTTCCCTCTCCAGCTCCAGCACCGGTTCGATGTCCCACCAGCGCATCTCGCGCAGGACGGGTTGCCGTTCGGGCCGCTGGTCGGGCTGCTGGTCGGGCCGCCGGTCGGTGCCGGTCACCGGGGCGTGACCACCTTGTAGTTGGCGGGCACCCTGGCGTCCGGCCGCCGCAGGTACAGGGGCAGTGGCGGCAGGAAGCCGGTGTCCGGTCCGGTGCCGTCGCCGGCGCCCAGCCGTTCGGCCGCCAGCGCCGCCAGGGCGGCGGCCGAGACGTGTTCGGGCATGTCGTGGCGCACGCCGGTGAAGGTGTCCGCGTACAGCCGCGCCCCCGCGCCCACGGCGGGAACGTCCGCGACCCGGTCGGCGATGTCGGCCGGACGGTCCACGGCCGGGTCGGTGAGGCGGGTGCGGGCGTCGGCGTAGCGCGCCCAGTACACCTCCTTGCGGCGGGCGTCGGTGGCGACCGTGAAGGGGCCCTCCAGTCCGGCGGTTCCGGCGGCGTACGCGATGCCGTCCAGGGTGCACAGGCCGTGGACGGGGATGTCCCGGGCGGCCCCGATGGTCGTCGCCGTCATCAGGCCGACCCGCAGTCCGGTGTACGGCCCCGGTCCGACGCCGACGACGATGCCGGTCACGTCGCCGAGCGACGCGCCCGCCTCGGCCAGGACGCGGTCGACGGCCGGGAGCAGCAGTTCGCCGTGGCGGCGGGCGTCCACCTCGTCCGCGGCGGCGAGGGCCCGCGTCCCGTCGTGGAGGGCGACGGTGACGGCGGGGGTGGCGGTGTCAAGAGCGAGCAGGAGCACGCTTTTAGCCTACGGCGCGCTGCCGGCCGTCTGTCCCGCGGCGGCTGCTACGGTCAGGCGTACGATCAGACCGGTTCATGGGGCCGGAGCGCGGGAGGCGGGCGAGAGGGTGGCACGGAGCAGCGCGGGGGTGGTCGTGGCCGGGCTGACCGCAGCGGCACTGGCCGTCGTCGGTTTCCTGGCCTACCAGGCGGACGCCGCACAGGATCGGCGCGGGCCGGACACCGACCGCAAACCCGCGGCCTCGGCTTCTCCTTCCCCCGGCGCGGGGAAGAAGGAGCGCGGGAAGTCCGAGGAGCGCGAGCGGACCGCGCTGCCGGCCGAGTCGGGCGCCGGCGAGCGCGTCGTCTACTCCCTGGGCACCGACCGGGTGTGGCTGGTGGGCGCGAACGAGCAGGTCACCCACACCTACCGGGTCGTCCCCGGCGCGGTGGACCCGCTGCCGGGCGAGTACACCGTGACCTCCCGCACCGAGCGCGTCACCGGCACCGACGGGGTGCCGATCGCCCACGTGGTGCTGTTCACGCAGGTCGACGGGGTCGTGGTCGGTTTCAGCGCCGCGGTGGACGGCTCGCTGCCCGAGGGGCCCCCGAAGGAGGGCACGGGCGGCATCCGGGAGAAGCCGGAGGACGGCGAGGCGATGTGGCGGTTCGCCACGCTCGGCACGAAGGTCGTCGTCGTCCCCTGACCCCGTCCTCCCGGACTCTCCCGACTCCCCGCCGCCGGCTCGTTCCCCGCGCCGTTCCCCGCGCCGTTCCCCCGCGTCGTTCCGTCTTCCGTGGGGCGCGCGGGCCGAGGATGGGACGCCGAGGACGTCGGGAACACCGAGGACGCCCCACGGGGGCGGGTGAAGGAGGCGCACCGATGCGCATCGACCTGTCGGGCAGGACGGCTCTGGTCACCGGGTCCACCGGGGGGATCGGGGCGGCGATCGCCGGCGGTCTGGCCCGGGCCGGGGCCCGGGTGGCGGTCAACGGCCGCCGGGAGGAGAGCGTCGCGGCGGCGGCCGAACGGCTCCGGGCGGAGGTCCCGGGCGCGGAGGTGGTGGAGGTCGCCGCCGACGTCACCACGGAGGACGGCGCGGCGCGGGTGGTCGAGAAGCTGCCCGAGGTCGACGTTCTGATCAACAACCTCGGGATCTTCGGCCCCCGGCCCGCCCCGGAGATCACCGACGACGAGTGGCGGCGCTACCGGGTCTATTCGCAGTGCACCGGGCTTCAGCCCGGTGGTGAAGCGAATCTGAGAACTGCTCTGACCTCAGCTGTGTGCACGGATCCGCACTGTTCACCTGAGCCAGGGTCAGAGCGGCCGGTTCTGCTGCTCGATGTACTGCTTCACGATGCTGAGCGGCGCGCCGCCGACGGACC
>NZ_JODL01000025.1 GCF_000718985.1 Streptomyces megasporus
CAACGTGGCCGCCCTGCCGCTGGCCGCCGCCGGCCTGCTCAACCCGATGATCGCCGGCGCCGCGATGGCCTTCTCCTCGGTCTTCGTCGTCGGCAACAGCCTCCGCCTGCGCACCTTCCGCGCCCGGAACTGACCGAACCGAACCCACCGGGCCGGCCCCCTCTCGAAGAGGGGGCCGGCCCGGTGGCAGTCCCTCTTCCCGGTCGGAGCCGGAAGCCGACGGGGCTCGCACGGAATCGGAACACCCCACCGCCGACAGGGACCGTGGGCGCACGGCTCGTCGTCACCGTGGTCGCGGGGTCATCGGCCGTCGGAGCGGACGTACTTCTCGTAGGGGTTCCTGTATATGCGGGTGTTGGCCTCCACCAGTGCGAACAACGGGCCGTGGAACTCGCCGAGTTGCCGGTTGACGCGAGCCGGCCGCGCTTGCCTCTGCGCCAACCGCAGGCTGTTGAGGCAGGTCACCGGACAGCCGATGAACGCCGGCGCGACGGTCACGATCAGGGTGGCCAAGGCCGGCGATCGTAGCGGGACGATGTGACAGCGCTCTCTCGATTCCCGTGTCACGGAGGGCGAGCGTGACGCGCCGGCGTCGGGCCCCCGAGCGGGGTCGGGACGGGGAGGGCACCGTCACCGGCCCACGGCCTCGCCCGTCCCGAACAGCCGTGATCGCTACCACGGGATGGTGCGCCAGGGGCTCTCGGGGTCGGTGGTGAGGATTTGGTGGGCTCGCAGCATGTTCTCGTACCAGTCGCCGAACTCCTCGTCGTCGAAGTGCAGGCAGCGGCCGAGGATGTATCCGGCGGAGAACGCCTCCCACGACTTGTAGGTCACCCGGCTGACCCGGCCCGCTCGCACCACGGCCGATTCGGCCTCCGTGACGTCGCAGAAACGCGCCCCCAGGCCCCAGCGCGCCATCTTCGACGCCCGACCGTAGTCCCAGGCGAGGACGGAGGTGACGTACTCGCCCTCGCGCAGCAGGCCGTCCGCGCGGAAGCGGGCCTCGTAGCGGACGATGCGGCCGATGAGCTGCTGGAGTCTGCGGATCTCCGCGCCGGGGTCGGGAAGGCCCTCCGCGCCCTGTGCGGCGGCCTGCTCGGCGCGGTCGCGCACGACGCGGCCGACCACCTGGCGCCAGTGGTCGATCTCGACGGGGCCGCCGTACTCGCGTGCGATCGCCCGCCGGACCTCCAGCACGAACTCCCAGGCGAAGTTGCTCATCTCCCCCTTCAGCAACCGCTCCTGAGCGGACATCCACTCCTCACGGGTGGTGATGCCCCACCATTCCTCCAACCGCCGCCGCTCGCCGCCGAAGCCCGTGCCGTGCCAACCCATCGCGTTCCACAGGGAGCCGTTGTTCACGCACAGCAGCGCCCCACAGGCCAGGCCGCGCGCCACGGGCCCCTGGTGCACGCCGCCGACCCGCAGGGTGCGCAGGGTGCCCCTCCTCGCGCTCCACGACACCTTCTCCGCATGGTGGGCCCACATCCGCCGGTGTTCGGGGGTGGCCGCGAAGTACGCCTCGCACGGGCTGCCGGGGTTGACCGCCAACCACCAGTCGGGGTTGTCCCACTTCTCGGCGTACCAGCCCAGCGAGTGCTCGAAGAACACCGGGTCCGGCGCCGGGCAGGGGAGCATCCCCTCGGTCAGGATCGCCACGTAGTGCCGGTGCGTCCTGGGGTCCCAGTAGGGGAAGAAACCGAAGTACCCGGGGTTGGCCTCCACCCACGGGCGGGGCAGCGCGTGGAACAGGTCGGCCCCGGCCAGGACGTCGAAGTATCCGACCCAGTCGCCGCGCGTCTTCGCCTCGTACAGGCTCTGTTCGACGTCGGTGGGCGGCTGCCACGGTGCGTACGGCGAGCCGTCCGGCCCTTGCCCCGCCGCCGTCCATCCGGCGGCCGTTCCGCTCCAAGTAGTCATGACGGGGTCACTCTACAGAGTGATCCGGTGACCCTCCGGGGCATGGTGGGGGGCGGGCTCCGGGGTGGGCGCCGAGGAGCGCGGACGAACGGGGAGCCGGAGAGGACACCGCGCACATGTCGCGGACGACACGATCCGAGAGTGATCCGAGGGCCGACAAGGGAACGCTGTCCGGAATCGTTTATTCCGCTGTCGTTCACGGCTTCTCTCGCGGCGTTTTACCGTATCCGCGCGGTCGTCCGACGTTCCGGTGCCCACGAAAAGGCGATCCGCGCGGCGTTATCCGCGAAGCTTCTCTCGGCGGCCGATGACAAGCCCCGCGACGAAGACCACGACGGCCACGACGAGCAGCCACTTCAGCGCCTTCATCGCCAGCGCCAGGACGGCGAGCACGATTCCGATCGACAACAACAGTACGGCCTGGCCCATTTCACGTCCTCTCGTTCGGGCCGTGGAATTCACGGACCGTCGACATCCGTCTCCTTCCCCGTCTTCGGCACACGACTCCGAAGACGCGCCGGCCCCCGGCGGCCCGCTCTGTCGAGTGGGCCGCCGGGGGCCGGCATCCGGAACCGCCCGCGGGGCGGCCGGTACGGCGGTGGCTTCGTCACCGACCTCATGTCCGGTGTCCGGGTCAGGCGTGGACGCGGCTGCGGCCCGTGACCGCCCGGTAGACGGCGAGGACGATCACCGAACCGGCGATGGCGGCTATCCAGGTGGACAGCTCGAAGAATCCGTCGATCGAATCGACGCCGAATATCACCTTGCCGAGGAAGCCACCGAGAAGGCCGCCCACGATACCGATCAGCATGGTGACGAGAATGCCGCCGGGATCCTTGCCCGGCATAAGCGCCTTGGCGATCGCTCCGGCGAGCAGACCGATGAGAATCCACGCGATGATGCCCATGTCTGGTACCTCCTTGTCGTCTTCACCGGACCGCCTTGCCTTGAACACGACATCCAAACAAGGAAATTCGGCGTGCCCTGGGGAGCAGCGAGCTGAACAGCGGTTTCCTCCTCCGAAGGCGTACCGGTTTACTCGCTTCCCCGGACTTCCGGGCGGGACACCGGGCGGCCGTCCCCGACGCCGGGGCGCCGGCGGGGAGTTGCGCCCCTCCCGTGTGCGGGCACGGCCCGACCCGACACCGCTCGGCAGAACGGACGCTCGGCGGGACCGATCCGCCGCCACCCCGGCCGCGTCCGGAACATCCGCGATACAACCAAGTGCCGTGAATCACACCGGAAACGAAATCCGGGATGGAATGCCCCGGAGTGGGCGGTGGTTGTACTCATCGCGGGCGCCGGTGGCGGGACAGTGTCCCCGGGCCTCACCCATTGCCTGCGAGGACGATCGTTCGGCTGAAGCCTCGCAGAGCCACTCGCCGCGTAGGCGACCGCCGTCATCGGCGCCCGCACTCCACGAACCGGCCCCGGTCGAGTGTTCCCCCGCCTCGACCGGGGCCTTCCCATGCCCGGGCCCCGGGTTCCCCCGGGCTTCCCGGCACGGTCTCAGTGTGCGGTGGCCTCGAAGAGTCGGCGCGGGTTGTCGGTGAGCATCGTGGTGATCTCCTCCTCCGTCACGCCGCGCTCCCGTATGTAGGGCAGGACCTCCTGGCCTATGTGCAGGTAGTGCCACTGCGGCAGGAAGGGCATGACGTTCGGGTCGATCCAGTCGATGTAACAGGCGGCGTCGTGCGAGAGGACCATGCTCTCGGCGTAGCCCCGGCGGCACATCTCGACCAGGGTGTCGGCGCGGGTCTCGAAACCGATGTCTATGTTGAGGCCGAAGCGGTCCATGCCGAGCAGGAATCCGGCGTCGGCGAGTTCGGCGAGGTGGTCGCAGTCGGCGGTGTCGCCGCTGTGCCCCAGGACGACGCGCCGCGGCTCGACGCCCTCCTCGTCGCACAGCACCCGCTTGACCTCCAGCCCGGTCCGGCTTCCGGGGTGGGTGTGCACGGTGACGGGGGTGCCGGTGCGGTGGTGGGCCGCGGCGACGGCCCGCATCACGCGCTCGACCCCCGGCGTCATGCCGCGCTCCTCGATGGCGCACTTGAGCATGCCGGCCCGGACCCCGGTGTCCGCGATGCCCTCGGTGATGTCGTGGACGAACATCTCCACCATGGGGTCGGGGACTTCGACGCCCAGCACCTGGTTCAGCGCCGGTCCGCGGTGGCGGAAGAAGAAGGGGACGTCGTCGTAGGTGTACACCCCGGTGGCCACGACGATGTTCAGCTCGGGAACCCGCTCGGCCACGCGACGGATGCGCGGGATGTACCGGCCCAGGCCGACGACGGTCGGATCGACGATCGTGCGCACGCCCGAGGCGGCCAGGGCGCGCAGCTTCTCCACCGCGTCGGCGACGCGCTCGTCCTCGTCGCCCCACTCCGTCGGGTAGTTGGCCTGGACGTCGGCGCTGAGCGTGAAGATGTGCTCGTGGACGTAGGTGGGGCCCAGTTCGGCCGTGTCGACGGGGCCGAGGACGGTGTTCACCTGGGGCATCGGGGGGCGGCTCCTTGTCGACGGCGCGGCGGGAACGGCCCGCGCGTCCGCGATCGTCGTGTCGATCCGGTGAGCATAAGCTCACATTGAGCAGTGCTCAACAGGTGGTCCGTTCGTCTCCCGTTTCCGGTCGGGGCCTGTTTGTCGGGCTTCGGGGCGCGGGTTACTGTCGCCCCCATGACCGCCGATCCCGTCCGCCCCCGTGTGCGTCTGAGTGCCGAGGACCGTCGCGGACAGTTGATCGGCATCGGGCTGCGGCTGCTGGTCGTCCGGCCCATCCACGAGTTGTCGATCGACGAGGTGGCCGCCGAGGCCGGCATCTCGCGCGGTCTGCTGTTCCACTACTTCCCGACCAAGCGCGACTACTACGTGGCGGTGGTCCGGGCCGCCGGGCAGCGGTTGTTGAGGCACGCCCGCCTGCCGGACGAGGGCGGCCCCGAGCGGCGGGTGCGCGCCGTCGTCGAGGGCTTCGTCGGGTTCGTCCGGCGCCGTCGGGCCAACTACGTGGCCCTGGTGCGCGCGGGCGCGGGCGGGGACGACCTGGTGCTGGAGGTCTTCGAGAACATCCGCGCCACCCTGGCCGACCGGGTCCTGGAGGCGCTCGGCGAGCCGGACCCCGATCCGATGGTGCGGCTCGCGGTGCGCGGCTGGTTGGCGATGGTCGAGGAGACGGCGATCGAGGCCCGTGACGAGGTGGTGTCCACCGACGGTCTGGTCGACTTCCTCGTGGACGGTCTCGGCCGTCTGCTCGCGCCGCTCGCCCGGCGTTGACCGCGCCCCTTCCCCGAGCGTCCCCGAGCGCCCCCGCGTCGGCCGCACGTGATCCCGGCCACCCCGTGGCCACGCTGTTGAGCATTGCTCAGTAGGTTGGTTACTCTCGCGTCACCGCCGACGTCGTCCCAGGCAAGGAGCCGGTCGTGGACTTCGCCCACTCACCGCGGGCGCGGGAGTACATCGAGCGTGTCGCCGCCTTCGTCGACACCGAGATCGTCCCGCGCGAACGCGAGTACCTCGACGCCCTGCGCGGCCGGGCCGACCGCTGGGCCGTCCCGCCGCTGATCGAGGAGCTCAAGTCCAAGGCCCGCGAGCAGGGCCTGTGGAACCTCTTCCTGCCCGACGAGCGGTACGGCGCCGGGCTGAGCGTGACGGAGTACGCGCCGCTGGCCGAGCTGATGGGCCGGTCCCCCATCGCGCCCGAGGTGTTCAACTGCAACGCCCCCGACACCGGCAACGCCGAGGTCCTGCTCCACTACGGCAGCGACGAGCAGCGCGAGCGGTGGCTGGAGCCCCTGTTGGAGGGGCGGATCCGCTCGGCGTTCTGCATGACCGAGCCGGGCGTGGCCTCCTCCGACGCCACCACCATGGAGGCGACCGCGGTCCTGGACGGGGACGAGGTGGTGCTCGACGGGCGCAAGTGGTGGAGCACCGGGATCGGGCACCCGAACTGTCGGTTCGTCGTCTTCATGGGTCTGACGGACCCCGACGCCGACCGCCACCGCCGGCACTCGATGGTGCTCGTGCCCGTCGACACCCCCGGTGTGCGGATCGAACGGATGCTGCCGGTCTTCGGCTACCTGGACGAGCCCTATGGTCACGGCGAGGTGTCCTTCACCGACGTGCGCCTGCCGCGCGACGCGATCATCGCCGGCCCCGGCCGCGGTTTCGAGATCGCCCAGGGCAGGCTGGGACCGGGCCGCATCCACCACTGCATGCGTCTGATCGGGATGGCCGAGCGCGCGCTGGAGCTGGCCTGCCGCCGCGCGACCGACCGCACCGCGTTCGGCAAGCCGCTGGCCAACCTCGGCGGCAACCGCGAGCGGATCGCCCGGGCCCGTATCGCCATCGACCAGGCGCGTCTGGCGGTGCTGCACACCGCCTGGCTGGTGGACACCGCCGGGCCGCTCGGGGCCATCGGCGCGCTGTCGCAGGTCAAGGCGTCGGTACCGGCGATGGCGCAGGAGGTCGTCGACATGGCCATCCAGTTGCACGGCGGGGCCGGACTGTCCGACGACACGCCCCTGGCGGGTTTCCTGGCCACCGCCCGGGCGCTGCGGCTGGCCGACGGCCCGGACGAGGTGCACCTCGGCGTGGTCGCCAAGCTGGAACTGGGCACGTACCGGGAGCGGGCGTGACGGCGGGCGCGGGCACGAGGGTGCTGGTCACCGGCGCCGCGTCGGGCCTGGGCCGGGCCATCGCCGCCCACTACGCCGCGGCCGGCTGCCGCGTGCTGGTCACCGACCTGACCGAGCCCGCCGCGCCGCCCGCCGGCGAGGTGTCCCGGCACCGGTTGGACGTGCGTTCCGAGGAGGAGTGGGCCGCCGTCCGCGAGTGGTGCGAGACCCACTGGGGCGGGCTGGACGTCCTGGTCAACAACGCCGGTGTCGCCGCGGCGGGCCGTGTGGAGCGGATCGAGGACGCCGACTGGGAGTGGATCCTCGACATCAACCTGCGCGGCACCGTGCGCGGCTGTCGGACCTTCGTCCCCGTCCTCAAGCGGCAGGGCTCCGGACACATCGTCAACATCGCCTCGCTGGCGGGGTTGATGAACCTGCCGGGGATGTCCTCCTACAACGTCTCCAAGGCCGCCGTCGTCTCCCTGTCGGAGACCCTGCGGCACGAACTGGCGCCCTGGGGAATCCACACCACCGTGGTGTGTCCGGGGTTCGTGCCCACCAACCTCGGCGACGGCCTGCGCAGCCCCGACCCGGTCCTCGCCCGGCAGGCCGACCGGCTGATCCAAAAGGGCCGGGTCACCCCCGAGCGGGTGGCCGAACAGGTCGCCGACGCCGTCGCCCGACGCCGTTTCCTGGTGCTCACCCACCCCGAGGGACGCAAGGCGATGCGCGTCAAACGCCTGTGGCCGGCCCTGGTGGACCGGCAGATCGCCGCGGTGTGGCGGCGCACGAAGGCCGAACTCGACGAGCAGGACGCACGGGACGCCGCGCGAGGCGCTTCCCGGGACGCCGCACAGCACACGGAAGGCACACGGGAAGACACGGCATGAGCACCCGTCGGAACATCCTCATCACCGGAGCCAGCGCCGGACTGGGCGAACGCATGGCCCGCGACTTCGCCGCCATGGGCCGCGACCTCGCCCTGTGCGCCCGCCGCACCGACCGGCTGGAGAGGCTGCGGGAGGAACTGCTCGCCGCCCACCCCGGCATCACGGTCTCGGTGCGCGCACTCGACGTGAACGACCACGACGCCGTCTTCGAGGTCTTCCGCGCCTTCCGCTCCGACCTGGGCCGACTGGACCGGGTGATCGTCAACGCCGGACTCGGCAAGGGACAGCCCATCGGCACCGGACGCTTCGACGCCAACCTCCACACCGCGCGGACCAACTTCACCGCCGCCCTCGCGCAGTGCGAGGCCGCCGTGGAGATCTTCCGCGACCAGATGGCAGGCCACCTGGTCGTCGTCTCCTCGATGAGCGCCCTGCGCGGCCTGCCCCGCAACCTCACCACCTACGCGGCGTCCAAGGCCGGTGTGGCCGCGCTCGCCGAGGGCATCCGCGCCGAACTGCTGCGCACCCCGATCAAGGTCACCACCCTCTTCCCCGGCTACATCGCCTCCGAGATGAGCAGCCGTTCGGGCCGGACGCCGCTGATGGTCTCCACCGCCAAGGGCGTTCGCGCCATGGTGCGGGCCATCGAGTCCGAACGCGCCCAGGCGAAGGTCCCCGCCTGGCCCTGGGTGCCCCTGGGGTTCGCCATGCGCCGACTGCCCCTGTCCCTCGTCGCCAGGATGAGCTGACATGAGCGGGAATACGGCGAACGACAAGAGCGCCGGAGCCGAGCGGCGCGGCGCCGTCCGCGCCGAGGACGCCTTCGACGTCGCCCGCGTGGACGCCTGGCTCAAGGAGCGCCTGGACGGCCTCGCCGGCACTCCGGAGGTCACCCAGTTCTCCGGCGGCGCCTCCAACCTCACCTACCTGCTGCGCTACCCCGACGCCGACCTGGTCCTGCGCCGCCCGCCGGTCGGGCGCAAGGCGTCCTCCGCGCACGACATGGCCCGCGAGTACGACGTCCAGCGGAAGCTCAAGCCGGTCTTCCCACACGTGCCGACCGTCCGCGCCCTGTGCCGGGACCCGGAGGTCATCGGCGGCGACTTCTACGTCATGGACCGCGTGCCCGGCCTCATCCTGCGCGGTCGCCTTCCCGAGGGGATGACGTTGGACCGCGCCCGGGCGCGCGCGTTGTCGGAGACCTTCGTCGACACCCTCGCGGACCTCCACGGCGTGGACGTGGCGGCGGCCGGCCTGACCGACCTGGGCAAGGGCGAGGGCTACGTGCGCCGCCAGGTCGAGGGGTGGACCCGCCGCTACGCCCAGGCCCGCACCCGCAACACCCCGAGCTTCGCCAAGGTCACCGCCTGGCTCGCCGACAACCGGCCCGACGACGTGGCCACCCGTGTGATCCACAACGACTGGCGGCTGGACAACATCGTCCTGGACCGGGACTCCCTGCGCGTGGTCGGCGTCCTGGACTGGGAGATGGCCACCCTCGGCGACCCGCTGATGGACCTCGGCGGCGCGCTCGCCTACTGGGTCCAGGCCGACGACGACCGGGTGGCGCGCGCCACCCGCCGCCAGCCCAGCCATCTGCCGGGGATGCTCACCCGCGCGGAGATCGTCGAACGCTACTGCGACCGCACGGGCCTGCCCGCCGACAACTGGACCTTCTACGAGGTCTTCGGCCTGTTCCGGCTCGCCGTGATCGCCCAGCAGATCTACTACCGCTACCACCACGGGCAGACCCGCAACCCGGCGTTCCGCAACCTGTGGTTGGCGGTGAACTACCTCAACTGGCGATGCCGCCGCGTCATCGCCCGCGCGGGCCGCTGAACAGGAATCCCGACGGCAGGAGGGCAGCGATGCCGGTCATCCATCTGGTCCGCCACGGTCAGGCGTCGTTCGGCGCCGAGACGGCACAGGGGTACGACGTGCTGTCGGATCTCGGCCGCCGACAGGCCGAGGTCGTCGGCGCCGAGCTGGCCCGACGCGCGCCGCGCGCACCGGCCGTGGTCTGCGGCACCCTGAACCGGCAGCGGGACACGGCCGAGGTCCTGATGGATGCCGCCGGTCTGGACGGGACGCTCCGCACCGATCCCCGGTGGAACGAGTACGACCACCTCGCTCTCATCGAGCGCTACGGCACGGCCGCGGGCGACCCCGACGCCGTCCCCGCCGGTGATCGCGGTGTCCAGGCCGTGCTCGACCGCGCGCTCGGAGCGTGGATGGACGACACCGACGACGGCGGCTGGGAGCGGTTCGCCGCCGGAGCCTTCGACGCGCTGCGGGAGCTGGTCGCCGGCCTCGGTCCCGGACGCGACGCCGTGGTGGTCACCTCGGGCGGGGTGGTGGCGGCCCTGTGCGGCGGTCTGCTCTCCGCTCCCCCGTCCGGCGTCGTGGCGTTGAACCGGGTGATGGTCAACGCGGCGATCACCACCCTCGTCGCGGGCGCCTCGGGTCTGAGCCTGCTGTCCTTCAACGACCACGCCCATTTCGCCGGGCACCGGCGCCCGTTGCTCACCTACCGCTGACCTCGGTCTCCACCCGCTCCCCCGAACCACGATCCCGTAAGGAGTGCCCATGCGCGCAGTACAGGTGGTCTCCCTCGACGGCCCCGAAGCGGTCCGCGTCACCGACGTGGACGATCCGCGGCCGGCCCCGAACCAGGTGCTGATCGACGTCCACGCCGCCGGCGTCACCTTCCCGGACGTCCTGCTGACCCGGGGCGAGTACCAGCTCAAGCCGGAGCCGCCGTTCGTCCCCGGGTCGGAGGTGGCCGGCACCGTCGTCGACGCTCCCGAGGGCTCCGGCTTCCGGCCCGACGACCGGGTCGCCGCGTTCCCCGGCTTCGGCGGTTTCGCCGAGCGGGTCGCCGCCGACCCGGCCGTCGTCTTCCCGCTCCCGGAGCGCCTGTCGTTCACGGCCGGGGCCGGGGTGCCGATGAACTACCTGACGGTCCACTTCGCCCTGGCGCGCCGCGGCCGGCTGCGGTCGGGGGAGACGGTGTTGGTGCACGGGGCGGCCGGCGGGGTGGGCACCGCCGCGGTCCAACTGGCGCGCGCCCTGGGGGCGCGGGTGATCGCGGTGGTCTCCACCGAGGCCAAGGCGGAGGTCGCGCGCCGGGCCGGGGCCCACGAGACGGTGCCCGTCGAGGGGTTCCGGCAGGCGGTGGCCGAACTGACCGAGGGGCGTGGCGTCGACGTCGTCGTCGACCCCGTCGGCGGGGACCGCTTCACCGACTCGCTGCGCGCTCTCGCCCCGGAGGGCCGGCTGCTGGTCGTCGGCTTCACCGGCGGGGAGATCCCCACCGTCAAGGTCAACCGGCTGCTGCTGAACAACATCGAGGTCGTCGGGGTCGGCTGGGGCGCGTTCTGGCTGCCCCGCCCGGAGTACCTGCGCGAGCAGTGGGAGGAGATCCTGCCCCATCTGGAGGCCGGCCGGCTCGACCCGCTCGTCGGCTCGACCCACCCCCTGGAGAGGGCCGCGGACGCCCTGCGCGAGCTCGACGGGCGCGGCGCCGTGGGCAAGGTCGTCCTCCGGGTGCGCTGATCCCGCCCCTCGCCGCCCGGTTCCCACCGGGCGGCGAGGAGGGACCGGAAAGAGGACGGGAGAGGACGCAGAAGCAGAAGGGGACGGCCGCCCGTGCGGAACACGGGCGGCCGTCCCTTTGTCGGTCCGTGGGACCGGTCGTGTCAGCCGAGGGCGGCGAGGGCCTGGTTGAAGGTCTTCGACGGACGCATCACGGCCGAGGCCTTGGCGTCGTCGGGCCGGTAGTAGCCGCCGATGTCGGCGGGCGAGCCCTGGACGGCGATCAGCTCGTCGACGATCGTCCGCTCGTTCTCCGTCAGCGTCTCGGCGAGCGGGGCGAACGCGGCGGCGAGCTCGGCGTCGTCGGTCTGCCGCGCCAGCTCCTGGGCCCAGTAGAGCGCCAGGTAGAAGTGGCTGCCGCGGTTGTCGATCCCGCCGACGCGGCGGGTGGGCGACTTGTCCTCGTTGAGGAAGGTGGCGGTGGCGCGGTCGAGGGTGTCGGCGAGCACCTGGGCCTTGGCGTTGCCCGTGGTCTGCGCGTAGTGCTCGAAGCTGACCGCCAGCGCGAGGAACTCGCCCAGGCTGTCCCAGCGCAGGTAGTTCTCCTTGACCAACTGCTGGACGTGCTTGGGCGCGGAGCCGCCGGCGCCGGTCTCGAACAGGCCGCCGCCGTTCATCAGCGGGACGACGGAGAGCATCTTGGCGCTCGTGCCGAGCTCCAGGATCGGGAACAGGTCGGTCAGGTAGTCGCGCAGCACGTTGCCGGTGACGGAGATGGTGTTCTCGCCGCGGCGGATGCGCTCCAGGGAGAACTTGATGGCGTCGACCGGCGCCATGATCTCGATCCGCAGGCCCTCGGTGTCGTGCTCGGGCAGGTACTGCCGGACCTTCTCGATCAGCTTGGCGTCGTGGGCGCGGTTCTCGTCCAGCCAGAACACCGCCGGGTCGCCGGTGGCGCGGGCGCGGGTGACGGCCAGCTTGACCCAGTCCCTGACCGGGGCGTCCTTGGTCTGGCACATGCGGAAGATGTCGCCGGCGCCGACCGTCTGCTCCAGGACGACGTTGCCGTCCTGGTCGACCGCCCGCACCGTGCCGGTGGTGGAGACCTCGAAGGTCTTGTCGTGGCTGCCGTACTCCTCGGCCTTCTGGGCCATCAGGCCGACATTGGGGACCGAGCCCATCGTCGCCGGGTCGAAGGCGCCGTTGGCCCGGCAGTCGTCGATGACGGCCTGGTAGATGCCGGCGTAGGAGCTGTCGGGGAGGACGGCGAGAGTGTCGTGCTCCTGGCCGTCCGGGCCCCACATGTGGCCGGAGGTGCGGATCATCGCCGGCATGGAGGCGTCGACGATGACGTCGCTGGGCACGTGCAGGTTGGTGATGCCGCGGTCGGAGTCGACCATGGCCAGGTCCGGGCCGTCGTTCAGCTCGGCCTCGAAGGACTCCTTGATCTTCGCGCCCTCGGGCAGCGAGTCCAGGCCCTTGAAGATGGCGCCCAGGCCGTCGTTCGGGCTCAGGCCGGCCCGGCTGAGCGTCTCGCCGTACTCGGCGAACGTCTTCGGGAAGAAGGCGCGCACCACGTGGCCGAAGATGATCGGGTCGGAGACCTTCATCATGGTGGCCTTCAGGTGCACGGAGAACAGCACGCCCTCGGCCTTGGCGCGGGCGACCTGCTCCCCCAGGAACTCGCGCAGCGCCGCGACGCGCATGACGGCCGCGTCCACGACCTCGCCCGCGAGCACCGGCACCGACTCGCGCAGGACGGTGGTGGTGCCGTCGTCGCCCACCAGCTCGATGCGCAGCGAGCCGTCCTTGCCGATGACCGTGGACTTCTCGGTGGAGCGGAAGTCGTCGACGCCCATGGTCGCCACGTTGGTCTTGGACTCGGAGGTCCAGGCGCCCATGCGGTGCGGGTGCGCCTTGGCGTAGTTCTTCACCGAGGCGGGGGCGCGACGGTCGGAGTTGCCCTCGCGCAGAACCGGGTTGACGGCACTGCCCTTGACCTTGTCGTAGCGAGCGCGGATCTCGCGCTCCTCGTCGGTCTTGGGCTCGTCCGGGTAGTCCGGCAGCGCGTAGCCCTTCTCCTGCAGTTCGGCGATGGCGGCCTTCAACTGCGGGATCGAGGCCGAGATGTTCGGCAGCTTGATGATGTTGGCCTCGGGCTTCTTGGCCAGCTCGCCGAGCTCGGCGAGCGCGTCACCGATCCGCTGCTCCTCCTTGAGGTACTCGGGGAAGACGGCGATGATCCGCCCGGCCAGGGAGATGTCACGGCTCTCCACGGCGACACCGGCCTTCGCGGCGTACGCCTGGACCACGGGCAGGAACGAATACGTCGCCAGCGCCGGGGCCTCGTCGGTCTGCGTGTAGATGATGGTCGAGTCAGTCACCGGGTGCTCCGCTCCACGTCTGCAACATTGCTCGACATCAAGATATCCCGCGGCCGGTCCTCGCTCGACAGGACCCCGCCGTCGAGGGCCGTCGGCGGCCCTCGGCGACTCCCGGCGGCCCCTGCGGCTCCCGGCGGGTGCGCGAAAAGCGCCGTTCCGTCCCGTCCGGCCCGCCCCGAGTGG
Source organism: Streptomyces megasporus (assembly GCF_000718985.1). GTDB lineage: Bacteria > Actinomycetota > Actinomycetes > Streptomycetales > Streptomycetaceae > Streptomyces > Streptomyces megasporus. The sequence continues at coordinate 13,525 of NZ_JODL01000025.1, forward strand.
GCGCGGCGGAGGGTCGCGGGCCATCCACGCCCCGCGACCCTCCGGTTCCGGACGGCTCGGTACGTCAGTACGGGCCGTTGACGTTGTCGATCGAACCGTAGCGGTCGGCCGCGTAGTTGCAGGCGGCGACGATGTTGGCCACCGGGTCGTACTGGCTGTTGGCCGTGCCCGCGACGTGGTAGGCGTCGAAGGTCGGCTTGATGACCTGGAGCAGACCGATGGAGGGGGTGCCGCGCCGGGCGTTGACGTCCCAGTTGTTGATCGCGTTCGGGTTGCCGCCCGACTCGCGCATGATGTTGCGGTGGATGCCCTCGTAGGTGCCGGGAATGCCGTTGGCCCGCATGACGTCCAGGGCCTCGCGGATCCAGCCGTCCAGGTTGTTCGGGTAGGAGGTGTTCTTCGCGGAGGACTGCGAGGTCTGGGACTGCGTGGCGACGGGGGGAGTCGCCGCCTTGTCCGGGGCGCCGCCCCGCTCGGTGTCGGCGCGCTCGGCCGCGAGAGTCAGCTTCTGGCCGGGGAAGATCAGGTTCGGGTCGCTCCCGACGGTCTTCCGGTTGGCCTCGTAGAGGGTCTGCCAGCCGCCTTCGACGCCGTTGCCGACGGCGATCCTGTGCAGCGTGTCGCCGCTGACGACGGTGTAGGACTCCGCGGCCCCCGCCTCGGACCGGGGCGTGGCCTCCGTCTTGGTCTCTGCCTTGGTCTCCGCCCGGACGTCGGAGCGCGACTGCGACGCGGGGGCGGTGTCCTGCGCGGCGGCGGGGGCCGCGTTCGCGCTCCCCGCGACGAGCAGCGGCGCGGCGACACCCGCGCCACCGGCCGTGAGCACGAGGGAGAGGCGCGAGAAGTGACGGGAGATCAGGGGGGTGCGCGGACGGCGGTGACGGCCTCGAGACATGGGGGATGTCCTCTCCTACGCCTGCGAGGTTAGCTGTCGGATTCGGGCCGGAGAGCCCGGCCAATTCCCGCTGTGCCGGGGCACATCGGGGATTGGCTTCACCCCAAGCCGGGCCGGCGGAATTCGCGGCACGGCACGTATGTGGTTTCCCCGCTCCTGCCGTGATCGGCTGCTGCCTCTCCACCGGCCGGGCGGCAGGACTCGGCGTTCCCGGCGGTGGAGCCTCCGACTCGGGACGGAGGCCAGGACACATAAACACAGCAGTTCAACGGAGACAAGACGCGGCGAGGAAGGCGACGGTTCCCTCCGTCGTCGGACCGTGACGGACGGCCACGGAATGCTCCGGGTCCGCCTTCCGGGGATGACCGGAGGGAATTCCGTCGGAGGGTCAGAACCCCTGCCGGCATGGGAATTCGACGGAAAGGCGCATGACGATCTTTCACGGCGGAAAGGAGAGGATCGAGGAAGTGTGATTCCCGGCACACCGGCCGTCCCTTCTCCCTCTGTGTCATCTCATTCCAGACCTGGGGCATTTCTCCCGCAATGCCACGTGAGCGCCGCACTTGAGGGGAATGGCCGGCGTGTGCCGCGCCGAACGCCACACGGGCGTCGGCCGGACATCGCGCGACCGCCGGCCGAGGCCCACGGGCCTCGGCCGGCGGTCGCGCGGGGTGTCCGGGCGGGCGCGTCAGTCCCGCTCCGCCCCCTCCCCCGTGCGGCGGCCTCGGGCGTACAGGAGCATGCTCGCCACGGCCAGCGCGGTCAGCAGGATTCCCAGGACGAGTTCGTTGTTCCGGACGACGCGGGGGGTCGCCTCGCCGCCGTAGTCGACCACGAAGGGCGCCACCAGCAGCCAGAGGCCGAGCAGGAGGGTGATCAGGTCCGACAGCCACCCGCGCCGGCGCAGCATCCGGGCGCCCGCGACGAACAGCATCACGAGTCCGACGCCGGTCTCGTTGCGCTGGGCCTCCTCCGCGGGGTCGGTGATGGGGTAGCGCAGGATCCACGGCGCCACGATCAGCCAGATGGCGCACAGCAGCATCAGCAGGGTCACGATCCGGTCCCGCGCCCCCATGGGGCCGGGCAGGAGCGAGTTTTCCCGGACGGCCGTCCGTCCGGCTGAAGAGGAATGACGGGCCACGACGACTCCTTATAGGTCCATGTCGACCATCCTGTCGCCGTTTCCCACGGTGCGCCCGATATGCGCCGCCGTCCCGGTCCCGTCCCCACCCCGCCCGCCTCCCGGCCGGCGCGGGCCGGGAGGCCCCGCCGACCGTCCGCGCGGGCCGACGGACCACCTCGGCACGCGCTCGGCACCCGGTTCGGCACGTGGCTCGGCAAGCGGTGCGAGCGGACGGGAATGAAACCGGGAACGGGTGGGTTGTACCTGATGGTCGTGGTTTTTGTGTGTTTGTGCTGACCCGCACGCTCGCGAAGAACGATGTCGCGGGCGCGTCGCTCTCCTCGGGGACTTCCGAGGGGCCGCGTCCTGGACCGGCCCGGACACCGCGCGGTGCGGTGCCCGTCCCCCACTCCGACAAGGAGAGAGAAATGACTCAGGGAACCGTGAAGTGGTTCAACGCGGAGAAGGGCTTCGGCTTCATCGCCCGCGCCGACGGACCGGACGTCTTCGTCCACTACTCCGAGATCGAGGGCCGCGGCTTCCGCAGCCTGGAGGAGGACCAGCAGGTCGAGTTCGAGGTGGTCCAGGGGCCCAAGGGCCCGCAGGCCACCGGCGTCCACCCGATCTGATCCTCTCGGCGGGCCACCACCCCGCCGAGGAGACTGCCGAGGACACCGGCAAGAACACCGTCGAGAAACCGACGAGAACACCGTCACGAGGGCCGGCACCCCAAAGGGTGCCGGACCTCGGCGCGTCACGCCCCGTCGGCTTCCCGGGGAGGCGTCCCCGCTTCTCTCTCCGGCGGCGCCCCGTCCTCGACCACCAGACCGTCCCGCAGTTCGAACACCCGGTCGGCGCGCGCCTGCAGATCACCGTCGTGCGTGGTCATCAGGACGGTGACGCCCTCGCCGTCCACCACGGCCCGCAACAGGTCCATCACCGTCTCCCGCGTCCGCGCGTCCAGCCGTCCCGTCGGCTCGTCCGCGATCAGCAGCGACGGCCGGTTCGCCAGCGCGCGGGCGATCGCCACCCGCTGCTGCTGGCCTCCCGACAGCTCGCCGGGCCGCTGGGCGGCGTGCTCCCGCAGTCCGACCAGGGCGAGCAGGAGGTCCACCCGCTCCTCCCGCTCGCGCCAGGGGACCTTGCGCATCCGCAGGGGGACGCCCACGTTCTCGGCCGCGGTCAGGACGGGGACGAGGCCGAAGGACTGGAAGACGAACCCGATGCGGTCGCGCCGCAGCCTCGCCATCCGCTTCTCCCCGAGCCCGGCCAGGTCGACGCCGTCCACGACGATCCGCCCGGCGTCGGGCCGGTCCAGGCCGCCGATCAGGTTCAGCAGCGTCGTCTTCCCCGCGCCCGAGCGTCCGCGCACGGCCACCAGCTCGCCCCGGGGGACGTCGAAGGACACCCCGCGCAGGGCGCGCACGGCCGCCGGGCCGTCGCCGTGGGTGCGCACCACGTCGCGGACGGAGACCATGGGGTCCGCCGCCTCCGGTCCCGGCCGCTCCGCCCCGCCCCGCGCGGGCGTCCCGGCGCCCCCGGTGTCGGTTCCCGTGCCGGTCCCGCCCATGTCGTCCTCCGTGTGCACGGTCCTCCTCCTACGTGTCATGGGAGTCGTCCCGGTGGACGGTGATGTGGTCCGGTTGCAGGGCGACGCGGGCCCGGTCGCGGATCGCCAGCTTCTCCGTGAACTCGGCCGGCAGTTGCAGCCGCCCGGCCCGGTCGACCGTGACGTACTCCTGGGCCTCGACGACCTCGTCGCCGTGCTCGTCGACCGACGCGCGGCGCAGCACCTCGGAGGACGTCCGCCCGTCGCGGATGGCGACCGTGCGGCGGACGGCCGAGGCGACCGCCGCGTCGTGCGTGACGATCAGGACGGTGGTGCCCAGCCGCTCGTTCACCGTCCGCATGGCCGTGAGGATCTCCTCCGCCGTCCGCGAGTCCAGCTCGCCGGTCGGCTCGTCCGCCAGGAGCAGCGCGGGGGCGTTGGCCAGGGCGACGGCGATGGCCGCGCGCTGCTGTTCGCCTCCCGACATCCGCTCCGGCAGGCGGTCGCGGCAGTGGCCGACGCCCAGCAGGTCCAGCAGCTCCCCCACCCGTTCGGCCCGCTCCCGGCGCGGTACCCGGTCGCCGGCCAGCCGCATCGGGAGCGCCACGTTCTGGGCCGCCGTCAGGTACGGCAGGAGGTTGCGGGACGCCTGCTGCCAGACGAACCCCACCACCTCGCGCCGGTAGCGCAGCCGGGAGGCCGCGTCCATCGCCACGAGGTCGAACCCGGCGACCGCGGCGGCTCCCGCCGACGGCGTGTCGAGCCCGGCCAGGATGTTCAACAGCGTGGACTTGCCGCTTCCGGACGCCCCGACGATCGCCGTCAGCTCCCCCGCTTCGACGAGCAGGTCGAGCCCCTGGAGGGCCTGGACCTCGACGCCGTCCGCCGTGAAGATGCGCACCAGCCGGTCGCAGACGATCAGCGCCTCCCGTCCGCGGTCGTCGCCGTCCCGCCCGTGCGCGGCGCGGCGTTCCAGCTCGGCCAGGCTCACCGGAGTCGTCGATCCCGTCATTCCCGCTCCCCCGTCCTCAACCGGTTTCCCTCCTCGCCCACACCGCCCGGCCGGGCCTGCACGACCGCGGTCACGCAGGCCAGGGCCGCCAGGAGCAGCGCCGGCCACAGCAGCGATCCCGCGTCGGGCGTCAGCACCACCCGCGTGGTCTCCCCGACGGAGGCGCGCACCCGCGCGGTGAAGGCCAGCGGGGCCAGGTCCACACCGGGGCGGAGCAGGGCCACGGTCGCCAGGGCCGTCGCCACCCCGCCCAGCACGCCGAGCACCGTCAGGGGCAGCGTCTCGGCCCACACCAGGGCGCGGCCCTGCCGCCGGCCCAGCCCCATCGTCCGCAGCCGCACCAGCAGCATCCGGCGCTCGGGCGCCGACTGCGTCAGCCACAGCAGCAGGGCGAGCGCGCCGTAGCCGGCCCCGGCGACGGCGGCGATCTCGTGGATCAGCCGGGTGCCGTCCTGCAGCGGTCCGCCGCCGTAGCCGGCCTCCCGCTCGGAGCGCAGGACCACCGAGGGGCCGCCCCCGGCGCGGCGGACCTCGGCCCGCAGGGCGTCGCCGTCGATCCGGGAGCCGCTCACCAGCAGCGTGGTGGGGCCCACCGCCACGCCGCCGCGCCTCGCGGGGCGCGCCGCGGCCGGCCCGGAGTCCGGCACGATGACGAACTCCCCGGTGGTGGCGGGGGTACGGGCGCGCACCGCGGCGACGCGGACCGGCACGGGGCCGACGTCGGCGTCGACGGTGGCCGACCCGTCCTCGCCGAGGGCGTCCGCCAGCCGCGGCGAGACCACCGCCGGGAGCGGCCCGGCGCCCCGGACCCGGTCGAGCGTCTCGGCGGGGAACGGGCCTCCGCCGTCGAGGCCGGTCCGGGCGACCAGCCGGGCGTAGGAGCGCGGATCGACGACGATCAGCGCGAAGGGCGGCGCCGAGACGTCCTCCAGACGCCGCCCGTGCTCGATCCGCACGGCGGTCGCGTCGCGCACCCCCGCCACCCGGCGGACCCGATCCTCCAGGGAATCGGGCAGGGAGGTCGACGCCTCCACCCGGGCGTCGGCGCCGACCTCGGCCAGGGCGGCACGGGCGCGGCCCTCGGTGACGCCGGCCGACACCGAGGCGCCGAACGCGGAGACCGTCAGCGCCACCAGCACCGCCAGCAGCGGCAGCACCGAGACGGCCGGGGCACGGCCGAGACGGGCCAGCGCGAGGGGGAGGACGAGTCCTCTCAACCGGGCCGCCGGGCGCGTCAGGGCCCGCAGCGGCAGCGGGTACACCCGCAGCAGCACCAGCGCGGCCACCAACGCCGGCAGCACCGGCGCCGCCGCGGTCAGCGGGTCGGGGCCGGCGGTCGCGTCGTGCCCCCGCGCGGCGACCAGCCCGCCCACCGCCAGGACGACGACCGTGAGCTCCACGATCGTGCGGCGGCGTGACGGGCGCGCGGCGGCGACGTCGCTCCGGACGGACGGACGCGGTCGGCGGTGCGCCGCCATCGCGAGCACGGGCAGTGTCAGGGAGGCCACCAGGGCCACCGCCGCGCCCAGCGCCACCGACGCCCCGCTTCGGGGCGCGGGCACCCACCACAGGGCGCACGCGGTGCCCACCGCGGCGGCGGGGACCGCGACGGCCGCCGTCTCCCCGAGCAGCCGGAGCCCGATCCCGGTCAGGCTCCCGCCCCGGGCGCGCAGCAGTTCCAGTTCCGGCCGCCGGGCGGCGGCCGTGAGGACTCCGGCCATCACCAGGACCACGGCGGCGACGGTCCCCACGCCGACGACCGCGGCGAGGACCAGCGACCGGGAGGTGCGGCGCTCCTCCTCGAACCCCTCCAGCAGCGCGATCAGCCCGTCGGCGGCCACGTCCGCGCCGGCGATCCCCGAGTGTTCCCGCAGCCTGACCTCGTCCGGGCCGTCGGTCAGCGCGGCCAGCGCCGACCGCAGGGCGGGGACGTCCGCCGCCGAGAGGGTCGCGGTGCGCGTGGGGTGGTGCCAGTAGGCCACGGCGCCGCCGTCGCAGCGCAGCATCACCTCGCGGGCGCCGCTGTCGATCAGCGCGGTGAAGTGCCAGTACCGCGGCTGGGGAGGCGGGGAGTTGGGCACGCTCCGCAGCGTGGGCTCCAGCAGGTCGGTCTCGGCCCTCCAGTGGGCGGACTCCGGGTCGCGGGGTTCGACGATCCCGCTGACGCGTACCGTCAGCGTGGCGCCGGTGACGTCCGGGAAGACGGCCGTGGAGCCGACGTCGAGGTTCATGGTCTCGGCGGTGCGGGAGGTGACCACGGCCTCCACGGTGCCGCCGCGCACCGTCGGCGACGGCGCCCGGCCGGAGACCAGCCGCAGGTGCTTCTCCGTGTCCCGCGGCTGGGTGACGAGGGTCATCCGGGGGTCCAGTCCCGAGGGGCGGGGCAGTCCCCGCCCGGAGACCGGCACGGGGGCGGCGAGGCGGATTCCGTACACCGTCTCGTCCCGGTCCGGCGCCAGGGGCGGGCGGGCGATGTCCCACAGCGCCCGCGCGGTGTCCGCCAGCTCCGTCGCCGTGAGGAGGGTGGCATCGGACGTGGCCGTCGTCCGGTGGTAGGCGACCGCGGTGACCGTGACGCTGCGCTGGTCCAGCGGTGCCCGGGAGACCGCGTGTCGCAGCGCGGCGTCCTCCTGGGCGGCGATCTGCCGCGGTACGGCCGCCGCCAGGAACGCGGTCGCCACGACCAGCAGGCCCAGCGCCAGGGCGCCTCCCGCCGACGCCCTCAGACGGGCGCGGACCCAGGGCACGGCCGCGCTCCCGCGGGTGCGGGCCGGCCGGGGCCGTTCGGACGTCGCCATCAGTCCTCCACCTTCCGCAGCACGTCGGTGGGGCGCTCGCGGCGCGCGGCGACGACCGCGGCCACCACCGCCGGCACGGCCACCACGACGGCCGCCAGGACGGTGGCGAGCCCGTCCGGGAAGACCACGCCCACCTCGGGTTCGGGACGGGACGCCCGGGCGGTCACCACGGTCAGGGGCACGATGAGGTGGGTCAGCGCGCTGCCCGCCGCCGCCCCCAGGCCGACGGCCGCCACCGCCAGGAAGCCCTGCTCGACGGCGACCGCGGCGGCGATCCGCGACCGCGGGGCGCCCAGGGCGCGCAGGACCGCGAAGTCGACGGCGCGTTCCCGCAGGGCTCCGACCGTGACCACCGCGAACCCGGCCGCGGCGAGGACCGCGGCGGCGAGCGCGACGGCCGACAGCGCCGAGCGGGGGCCGGCCCCCAGCGGGTCGGAGGCCAGTTCGCGGGCCGACTCGTCGCGCACGAGCAGCGAGACGTCGTCCGGTCTGTCGCGCAGGGCCGCGGCCACCGCCTCGACCTCGCCCGGCTCGACGGCCAGCCACCACTCGCCGGGCTGCGGCCCTGGGACGAACCGGTCCCACAGGGCGTCCTGGAGGGTGCCGAGGTCCATCAGCAGGGCGCCCCCCTCGGTGCCCTCGTCGCGCGGGGACGTGGTGGGCAGGGTGCGCACCGCTCCGGTGACGCGGATCTCCACAGGGGTGCCCCGGACCTCGATGGTGGCCGTGTCGCCGACCCGGGCCCCCCGGGCCTCCAGGAAGGCGTCGGTGGCGACGGCCGCCGGCCGGGCGCGGGAGGTGTCGGCGGCGTACAGGGCCAGTTCGGCCCGGTGGTGTTCGCCGCCCGGTCCGGGCGGCGGCTGTGCCCCGCTGCCGTAGCGCACGTCGAGCACGGCCCCGTCCCGGGCGACGGCGGGGTCGCTCGTGTGGACGTCGACGAGTCCGCGCTCCGGCGAGGCGCGGAAGTCGGGGTCGTCCACCTCCGCTCGCGCCCGCCAGGCGGCGTCCTCCGGCACGGTCACCTCGGTCGTCTCACCGTCCTCGGTGACGGCCCGCAGGTCGGTGACGGTCAGGCGCAGCTCCACGGGGCTGTCGGGCAGCGCGTGGCCGGCCGTCAGCCGGGTCAGGCGCAGGGGGCCGGCGGGGGCGCCCGCGGGACCGGCCGCGGTCGCGAAGTCCAGTTCGAGGACGTGGGGTTCGCCGTCGGCGGGCAGCTCGCCCAGGGCGAAGGTGCGGGGGACTCCGTACCGGTCCTCGACGACGGCGCCCAGGTTCTCCCGCGGCCCTTCGACGTCCTTCCCGCCGTCGGCCGCCCGCAGCCGGACGGTGACGCGCAGCCGTTGGGCGTCCGAGGGCAGGGCGATCCCGGAGTCCCGTCGGGTTTCGGAGCGGAGCGTGGCGTACGGGTCGTCGGGACGGTCCGTCGGGTCCCGGCGCGGTCGCATCACGTCGGGCGCCCGGTCGGCGTCCATCGCCAGCAGGGTCGCCGTGCGGTTCGAGGAGAGCGTCACCCGCTCGCGGACCACGGGCGTGGCCGAGGCGATCCCGGCCACTTCGTCGTACGCGCCGCCCTGTCCGAACGCGGGGGTGGACGACTCGGTGATCCGCAGGTCGGCGCCCACGGCGTGGTCGGCCTGGTCCTGTTGGGACCGGTCCCAGCTCGCTCCCTGCCCGGCGGCGAACGTGGCCGTGGCCACGGCCAGGACACCCAGCAGGAGGGGGCCCGCGGCGCGTCCCGGGCGCCGTGACAACTGCCAGTGGGCGCCGGCCAGGACGAGCCCGCGGGTCCGGTCGACCGCCCACCGGAAGGCCCACACCACCACCGGCAGCAGCCGGACCGCCGGCACGGCCCCGGCCAGCAGGCAGCACGCGGGCGCGACGACGAGGAAGGGGTCCACTCCGAACAGTCCGCCACCGGCCGCGAGCGCCCCGTCGCCGTCCGCGTGCCGCGCCAGTCGGGCGTAGGCGACCGCGGCGACGGCCAGCAGCGCCACGTCGGCCCCGGCCCGCACCGTGGCGCCGAGCGCGGGTCGGCGTATTCGCGCGGCCCGCTCCCGCACGTAGGAGCCGTGGCGGCGCAGGGAGGGCGCGGTCAGCACCGCCGCGCATCCCAGGGCCACCGCGCAGGCGACCGCCCAGGTCCGGCCGTCCGCCGTCCGGGAGACCCGCACGCCCGCTTCCGCCAGGGCGCCGTGCTCGGCCGTCAGGGCCACCAGGGGTCCGGCCGCCAGGGCGGCGACGACCGCCGCCGGGACCGCCAGGAGCAGCGCCTCGCCCGCCGTGAGGGCCACCAGCCGCCGCCCGGTGCCTCCTCGGGCGCGCAGCAGGGCGTTCTCCCCGGCGCGGGACTCGTACAGCGCTCCGGCCACCAGGACCGTCGCGCACCCGGCGAGGACCGCCAGTTCGACCATGCCCATCAGCAGTGTCGAGCGGCTCGCCCGCAGGGACCGCTCCGTCTCGTCCAGCAGCGCGGGCAGTTCGGTGTCGGCTCGGATTCCTCCGGCGGCCGGGTCGTCGCCGAGGCGCTTCACGGCGCGGTTCACGCTCTCCCGGAGCCGGTCGGCGCGGTCGGCGGTCACCGTCGAGAAGTCTGCCCGCGCCTGCCAGGACACGACGGCCGGGGCGACCCGGCCGTCGGTGAACGCCGAGGGGTCGACGAGCAGCGGACCGTAGGTGGTGAAGTCGACCGTGCGCACCCCGCGACCGGCCAGCGGGTCGAGCCGCCAGTACGGGTCGTTCCGGTCCGCGGGGCGGTAGACGCCCGTCACCCGGATGCGCAGCGGTGTTCCCCGGCGCCGGTCGGCGAGGGTCATCCGGTCGCCGGGGCGCAGGTCGAGCGCGCGGGCGGCCTCTTCCGGCACCGCGACGGGAACGGCGTCCGCCTCCCCCACCGGGCCGGGTCGGGTTCCGGAGGCGAGGGACACCCGGGAGGCGTCGAGGGTGGCCAGCAGCGTCAGCCGCGCGTCGCCCCCGCCCGTTTCACCCGTTCCGTCCGTCTCTTGCCGTCCGTCGTCCGGCAGTTGGTAGGGGCCCGACCGGGTGCTGGAGGCGACGCGGACCGGCAGACCGTCGTAGGCGTCCCGAGCCACGCGGCGCACCAGGGCGTCCGATCGTGCCGGGTCGGCGGTGTCGACGTCGGCCTCCGCCTCCAGCAGCGTCCTGGCCGCCGACCGCTCCTGGAGCACCCGGCGCAGCCCCGCGTCGGCGACGGCGTCGCCGTACACCGAGAGCGCGGTCAGCGCGCAGCTCGTCAGGGTGACGGTGAACAGCGCGGCGGCCACCAGTAACCGGTGCGCCCACATCCGGCGTACGAGGAAACTCGACACAGCCCCCGCGCCCCCCGACATTCGACAATCGTTCCCCGCTCACCGAACGCGCAGACGATAGTGCACAGTGCCCGCCGCGAACAAGGAATCGGCCGGCGGACCGGGTTTCGGACGGCCCTCGAAGGCGCTGCGCGCCAGCCGTCGCGTCGGTCGGCGCCTCAGCCGGCGATCAGGGCGGCGGACGTCGTCGCGGCCCCCGCCACGGCGGCGACGAGCGACGCCTGCACGAGTCGGTGCTTGCGCCACGCGACCCGGGACATGCCGATCAACTGCCGGCTCACGACCGGTGTGGGGTCCCGGAAGCACAACGCCTCGGTCAACCGATCCGGTGTCCAGTGCCGCAGATGGCCGAAGTACACGAAGCCGGTGTGCCAGTGCGTCCTCGACCGCCTGCCGTCGAGCCGGGGCACCACCACGGTCACGGCCATCACGATCGCGGCGCCCAACAGCCCCATGCCGGCCCAGTACAGGAGGGCGGCGGCCCCGCGCCCCGCGCCGAACGGCGCGCCGCGGGCGTCGGAGAGCGCGGCGAACGCGGTCAGGGCGGCCGACTCCAGGGAGAGCGCGAAGGACGCCTTGGCGTCCACCTTTCCCGTCCAGTCCATGAGCACCGCGTGGATCCGCCACGCGGTGTCCGCCGCGCCGTCGAAGGGTTCCGGTGGTCCGTTCACGTCCGCTCCCCGTATCGACACGGTTTCCTCTCCTCATGTTCTCGGGGTGCCGTGGACGGTTCTGCCGCATCTGACGCACTGCGGGCCCCGAATGCCTAGGGTGGTCCGCGACGCGGCGTTCGGGGGAGGTAAGGGTGGGATTCGAGGCTGCCCACGTCCACGGCACGCGCGTTCACTCCGAACCGTCGGGGACGTTCTCACCGGACGAGCTGCGGCTGATCCGCGACGCGGGACGGACACGCGTCTGGAGGCCGGGCGCCGTCCTGTTCCCCGAGGGCGGCCCGCCCGACAGCGTGGTGCTGGTCGAGGAGGGGCTGGTGAAGATCACCGCGGACGCCGACACCGGTTACACCAGTCTCCTGGCGATCCGCGGGCCGGGGGAACTCGTCGGCGAGATGTCCTGCGTCGACGGCCGCGCGCGCTCCGCCACGGCGACCGCCATGCGGCCGGTGCGCGGCACCGTGGTCGCCTCGGATCGTTTCCTGACGCTGTTGGAGCGGAACGGCTCGCTCACCCTGACCGTCCTCCGCGGTCTCGCGGCCCGGTTACGGGACGCCGACGGTCTGCGCGCGGACCAGGGGGCGCTCCCGTCCGGCGTCCGGGTCGCGCGCGTCCTGCTCGACCTCGTGCTGCGGCACGGCGCCGAGGTCCCCGGAAGGGCGGGCGAGCGGGTGCTGTCGGTCAGTCAGCGGGAGCTCGCGGGAGCGGCCGGCACCTCCCGCGAATCGGTGGTCCGAACACTGCGCCGACTGCACCGGGAGGGCCTGGTGTCCACCTCGCGGGGGCGCACCGTCGTCCTCGACCCGCGCGCCCTCGCCCGCTGGGCCGGGATCTGAGGGCGTCCCATCCGGCGCCGGGCGTCCACCGGCGCCGTTTCAAGGCCGTCCGTCCCCCCGGATGTGGAGGCCGCCCGCACATCCGTCACCGGAACTGTGGTGTCCCGCCACATGTGCCCTTGACCTGCGGCTTCCTACCGTGTGCCGACACATATCCGTCCCCACCGCACACGAGGAAGTGGCGCACATGGCCTCCGCAGCATCCGCTCCCCCGACGCCCGCCAGCATCAAACGCGTCGTCTCCGCGAGCCTGATCGGCACCACCATCGAGTGGTACGACTTCTTCCTCTACGGCTCGGCAGCCGCGCTCGTCTTCAACAAGCTGTTCTTCCCCGAGTCCGACCCGTTGGTCGGCACCCTGCTGGCCTTCCTGACGTACGCGATCGGCTTCGTCGCCCGGCCGGTCGGCGCCCTGGTCTTCGGTCACTACGGCGACCGGCTCGGCCGTAAGAAGCTGCTGGTCATCAGCCTGCTGATGATGGGTGGAGCGACCTGCGCCATCGGTCTGCTGCCCACGCACACCCAGATCGGTTCCCTGGCCGCCATCCTGCTGACCGTGCTGCGGCTGATCCAGGGCTTCGCGCTCGGCGGCGAGTGGGGCGGCGCGGTGCTGCTGGTGTCGGAGCACGGTGACGCGCGCAGGCGCGGTTACTGGGCCTCCTGGCCGCAGACCGGCGTGCCCGTGGGCCAGTTGCTGGCCACCGCCGTGCTGGCGGTGCTCACGGCGACGCTGTCGTCCTCGGCGTTCGAGTCCTGGGGCTGGCGCATCCCGTTCCTGCTCTCCGGCGTGCTGGTGCTGGTCGGCCTGTGGATCCGCCTGTCGGTCGACGAGTCCCCGGTGTTCAAGGCGGCGCTGGCCAAGGCCGAGGCCCGCAAGGCCCGGGAGAAGGTCGAGGCCATGCCGCTGCTGACCGTGCTGCGGCACCACTGGCGCGACGTGCTGATCGCGATGGGCGCCCGGATGGCGGAGAACATCAGCTACTACGTCATCACCGCCTTCGTCCTGGTCTACGGGCACCAGCACCTGGGGATGGACAAGCAGACCGTGCTCAACGCGGTACTGATCGCCTCCGCCGTCCACTTCGTGACGATCCCGATGTGGGGCGCGCTCTCGGACCGGCTGGGCCGCCGTCCGGTCTACCTGCTGGGCGCCGCCGGGATCGGCCTGTGGATGTTCCCGTTCTTCTGGCTGCTGGACACGGAGAACTTCGGCGCGGTGCTGCTGGCCGTCAGCGTCGGCCTGTTCCTCCACGGCGCGATGTACGGCCCGCAGGCGGCGTTCTTCACCGAGCTGTTCGCGACCCGGGTGCGCTACTCCGGCGCCTCGATCGGCGCGCAGTTCTCCTCGGTCGCGGCGGGCGCCCCGGCTCCGCTGATCGCCACCGCGCTGCTGGCCGACTTCGGGGGCTCGACGCCGATCGCCCTGTACGTGATCGCCTCCGTGCTGCTGACGCTGCTCGCGGTCGGCGTCGCCAAGGAGACCCGGATGCGGGACCTGGAGCGGATCGGAGAAGACGACGAAGACGCCGAGGACGGTGCGGATGCCGGGAAGGGCCCGGACGGCCGAGCCGAGTCCGCACCCGTGAAGTCCGGCTGAGGCACACCGGGCCGCGGCCGGAACACGGCGGGTCGGACGGTCAGCGGGAGACGGCGGCGGACAGCCGGTACAGCTTCAGCGCGAGCTGTACCTCCAGGGCCCTGTCCGGGCACTGCCAGTCGTCGCCCAGCAACCGCCCGACCCGCTCCAGCCGTTGGGCCACGGTGTTGACGTGAACGTGGAGGACGTCCTTGGTGCGGGCCGGGCTGCATCCGCTGGCGAAGTACGCCTCCAGGGTGCCCACCAGGTCCGTGCCCCGGCGGGCGTCGTAGTCCAGGATCGGGCCGAGCGTACGGCGGACGAAGCCGTCGACGTCCCGGCTGTCGGCGAGCAGCAGTCCCAGGAAGCCCAGGTCGTCGGCCGCCGCGCCCTCCCCCACCCGGCCCAACAGCAGCAGGGTCTCCAGGCAGCGGCGGGCCTCGACGCAGGCGCCGGTGACGGCGCCGGGGTCGGCCGCGGGCGCGGGCACGGCCGGGGAGGCTCCGACCGTGACGGGCGTGTGGACGGCCGAGCCGAGCTGGGAGGCGACCTGCCGGGCGGTGTCCCCGGCGCTCTCCCCGGGGCGCAGCGGCATCAGCAGGACGATCCCGCCGTCCCGGGCGGCGGCCAGGCCGTGTCGGGTGGCGGCCAGGTGGGAGGCGGCCGACCACAGCCGCTGCCGGTCGGTGGTCTCCCTCTCCTCCCGTCGCCCGGTGTGCTCGCCGACCTGCCGGGCGACGAGGACGACGTGGGGCGAGTCGAGGTCGGCGCCCAGCCGGGCGGCGCGCTCGCGCAGCAGCCGGGGGTCGCGGTCGGCGGCGTCCAGCAGGTCGTCCAGGAGCTCGCCGCGCACCCGCTGCTCGGCCTCGCCCGCCGAGCGACGGGCGAGCAGCAACAGGGAGGTGACCATGGCGGCGCGTTCCAGGGTGCGTTGGTCCATCGGGTCGAGTTCCCGCTGGCCGCGCAGCACCAGCGCGCCCAGCAACTCGCCGCCCGCGGAGACCGCGGCCACCCACGCGTCGCCGTCGCGCACGGCGTGACCGTCGCGCCGGGAGCGGTCGACGGCCGGCACGGGCGCCTTCCACTCCTCGACGAACTCCACGTCGCCGTCGATGACCTCGGAGACCGCGGCGGCCACGTCGTCGACTCCTCCGCCGCGCAGGACCAGTTCGGTGAGCCGGTCGTGCACTTCGGAGGAGCGTTCTATGGCGGCGCTGCGGTCGCGGATGATCGCGTTGGCGGCCTCCAGCTCGACCATCGCCTCGTGGGTCTCGGCGAGCAGCCGGGCGGTGTCGATGGCGACGGCGGCGTGGGCGGCGAAGGAGGCCAGCAGCGCGACCTGTTCGCGGTCGAAGACGCGGGGGCGGCGGTCGGCGGCGAACAGCACGCCGATCACCTCGCGGCCCAGCATCAGCGGCACCCCGAGGATCGCGACCAGGCCCTCCTCGCCGACACCGGTGTCGATGTTGCGGGTGTGCAGGAAGCGCTCGTCCCGCATGTAGTCGTCGGTGACGTAGGGGCGGGCGGTCTGGGCGACCAGGCCGCCCAGCCCCTCGCCCATGCCCAGGCGGAGCTGTTGGAAGCTCGCAGAGACCGACCCCTCGGTGACCCTCATGTAGGTGTCCCCGCGCTCGGGGTCGTGGATGGTCATGTAGGCCACCTCGGCCCCGAGCAGGGAGCGGGCGCGTTGGACGATGGCCCGCAGCACGCCGTCCAGGTCCCGCACCCCGGCCAGGTCGTGCGCCGTGGCGAACAGCGCGGTCAGCTCGGCCTCGCGCCGGCGGCGCCCCTCCAGCTCGGACCGCACCCGCAGGGCGAGGAGTCGGGCGCGGTCCGCCGTGGCGGAGCCGCGCAGCTCGGGGTGTTCGTACTCCTCGGCGGGCGCGCCGCGGGCGAGGAGTTCGAGGAACGCGAGGGGAGCCGCCCCGCTGTCGTGCTCGGTGTCGTGCTCGGGCATAGGCACAAGGGATACCTGCTGGTCGTACGGGTGCGCCAGGGAGGTGCACCGGGCGTGCGCGTCGAGTGCGCCGAGCGTGCGCCGGATCGATGCGTCCGGATGCCGGCGCGTTCGGAGGACGGACGCGGGGTCAGTGTGCCGTCCAGCCGCCGTCCATCACGAACGAGGCACCGGTGATGAAGGAGGCCTGCGGGCTGCACAGGTAGGCGACGGCCTCGGCGACCTCCTCCGGCTCGATCAGCCGCTTGACGGCGGCGTCGGCGAGCATGATCTCGGAGACCACGCGGTCGGCGGAGATGTCGTGCGCGGCGGCCTGGTCGGCGATCTGCTTCTCCACCAGGGGGGTGCGGACGTAGGCGGGGTTGACGCAGTTGGAGGTGACGCCGTGCGCGGCGCCCTCCAGGGCGGCGACCTTGGACAGTCCTTCCAGTCCGTGTTTGGCGCTGACATAGGCGGACTTGTACGCGGAGGCGCGCAGTCCGTGGACCGAGGAGATGTTGACGATCCGCCCCCAGCCCTGTCCGTACATGTGGGGCAGGGCGCCGCGCACCATGCGGAAGGGCGCCTCCAGCATCACCGTCAGCACGGTGTGGAAGACGTCCGGCGGGAACTCCTCGATGGGACGGACCAGTTGCAGCCCGGCGTTGTTGACCAGCACATCGGTGCCGGCGGCGGCCTGCTCGGCGGCGTCGAGGTCGGTGAGGTCGAGGTGGACCGTCTCCAGGGTGCCGGGCAGTTCGGCCGCCCGGCCGGCCAGCTTCCGCAGGCCGTCGGCGTCCCGGTCCACGGCGCGGACCTTGGCGCCGGCGGCGGCGAGCCGCAGGGCGCAGGCCCGGCCGATGCCGCCGGCGGCACCGGTGACGAGGGCGGTGCGACCGCCGAGGTCGAGTGGCGTGGCCGGGGCGCCGGGGCCCGGAAGGGCGACGGTGTCGGCGTCGGTGGGAGCGTGCACGGTGCGGGGGGTCAGCGGCGCGGTCATGACCAGCACATTAAGCAGCGGTCGCCTCCTCACCGATGTGTCATCCACCCATACTTCCGCCCCTCTCGATGTTCTCGAACCACGTGGGCTCCTCGCTCCCCGCGCGTTTGATGCGCGTCAGCGCGAACTCCTCCAGCGGCGGCAGCGCGTCCGGCTCGAACCAGGCCACCTCCAGCGACTCGTCGTCGTTGACCCGTGGCCGCCCGCCGACCGCCCGGCAGCGGAAGGAGACGTCCATGAACTGGCACACGTCCCCGTTGGGGTACCGCACCGGGGCCAGCGTCTGCACCAGCACCAGTCGTTCGGGGACGGCGTGGACGGCGGTCTCCTCGTACACCTCGCGGACCACGGCCTCGGCGGGCTGCTCACCCGGCTCCGGGATGCCGCCGATGATCGACCAGCGGCCGGTGTCGGCCCGTCTGCCGAGGAGGATGCGTCCCTCGTCGTCGAAGACGACCGCGCTGACCCCGGGCAGGAAGAGCAGTTGTCGCCCCACGCTCGCGCGCAGCTCACGGATGAAGTCGGGAGTCGCCATGCGGCGAGCCTACGCGCCTCGCGCGGCTCCCGCGGTGACCGCCCGGATGCCCCGACCTCCCCGTACGGCGGCCGTCGCCGCGCACACGCCCGGGAGGGAGCGGAGAGACCGGAAGAGAGCGGTCAGCCTGCTCGGACCGCGCCGCCCGCGAGCAGCAGCCGGCCCTCGGCGTAGGCGCGCACGGCGGCGGTCGGCTCGGCCGGACGGCCGCCGAGCAGGACGGTGAGGCCGCCGGTGGGAGTCGCCCCGGGGTCCGGTTCCGCACCGATCCGGCGCAGCGCCTGACCGGCCACCGCCGTGGCCGAGCCGTACAGGTCGAGGGCCGGTGCGCCCGAGGGGCGGACGGCGGCGCGGATGCGCTCGGCGACCAGTTCGTAGTGGGTGCAGCCGAGCACGACGGCCCGTACGTCCGGCGGGGTGAGCGCGGCGGCGGCGGCCACGGCGGCGGCGACGGCCGTCTCCTCCCCGCTCTCCACCGCGTCGGCCAGGCCGTGGCAGGGCACCTCGACGATCACCGCCCCGTTGCCGTACTCCGCGATCAGGCGGCGTTGGTAGGGGCTGCCGGTGGTGGCGGGGGTGGCCCAGACCGCGACGGGGCCGCCCGCCGCCGCGGCGGGCTTGATCGCGGGCACGGTGCCGATGACCGGCAGGTCGGGTTCCAACTCGGCGCGGAGCGCGGACAGGGCGTGTACGGAGGCGGTGTTGCAGGCGACGATCAGCGCGTCCGGCTCCGACTCGACGGCCGCCCGCGCACAGGCCAGGGCGCGGGCGGCGATGTCGTCGGCCGTCCTCGGACCCCAGGGCATGCCGTCGGGATCACTGGACAGGACGAGGTCGGCGTCGGGTCTCGCGCGCCGTACCGCGGCGGCGGCGGCCAGCAGCCCGATCCCGGAGTCCACGAGTGCGATCTTCACGGAGACCAGCGTACGGGTACGGACCGAGGCCGGCCGGGCGAGCCTCCCGTCGGGCGCTCGCCGGGATGGACGCCCGGTGCCCGTCCGATGCCTGTCCGGTGTCGGGGTCCTCGACGGACGCGGCGGGTCGGCCGGTCATTTGCGGCCGGGCGTCCACTGCATGCCCCAGCCGTACACCTGGTCCACCGTCCGCTGCGGGCTCACCCCCCGTTCGGGGACCAGGTAGCGCGCCTCGCGCTGGACGACGAGGTCGCCGCCGTTGTTGGTGATCAGCGCCAGGGCGCAGACGGTGGAGGGGACGGTGCACTCGTCGAGGGAGAAGTCGATGGGAGCGCCGTGCTGCGGAGTGAGCGTCACCGTGGCGTGGAGACCCGCGAAGCTGCGGGCGCCCTCGTAGATGGTGACGAAGATCAGAACGCGCCGGAACTCCTCCTTGTGGTCCAGGTTGACCGTGAGGTTCTCGCCGGTGGTGACGGCGCCGGTGCGGTCGTCGCCGTCGAGGTGGATGTACGGCGGTCGGCGCAGCGCGCCGAAGGCGTTGCCGAGCGCCTGGACGACGCCCTTGCGGCCGTCGGCGAGCTCGTAGAGGGCGCACAGGTCCAGGTCGAGGTCGGAGTGCGCGGCCCGGCCGAACATCCCTCCCCAGCCCTTGGACCGTTCGCGCACCTGCCAGTTGAGGTTGACCCGCAGCGCTCCGGAGGTGCCGCCCTGCTTGGCGAGGGAGACCCTGGGCGCCTCCTTGGTCAACGTGACCTTGGTCAGTCGCACGGGCTGCACGGGCTGTGCGGGAGCGGGAGGCGCGGCGGGAACGGGAGGCGCGGGAGCGGGGGGAGCGGCAGGAGCGGGGGCCGGTTCGTCGACCGTGATGCCGAAGTCGCCGGCGAGACCGGCCAGTCCGCTGTCGTAGCCCTGGCCGACGGCCCGGAACTTCCAGGCGCCCTGCCGGCGGTACAGCTCGCCGAGCACGAAGGCCGTCTCGACGGTGGCGTCCCGGCTGTCGAACCGGGCGAGTTCGGCTCCGCCGCCCGCGTCGAGCACCCGTACGTACAGTCCCGGCACCCGTCCGAAGGGGCCGCCGTCCGCGGAGGCGGCGACGACCACCGTCTCCACGGCGGGCTCCACCCGCTCCAGGTCCACCGCGAGGGTGTCGGTCGCGGTGCCGCCGGCGGAGCGCTTCCCCTCGTGGCGCACGGCGTCGGAGACGTGCCGGGGCTGGTTGTAGAAGACGAAGTCGTCGTCCGAGCGGACTCTGCCGGAGACCAGCAGCAGCGCCGAGGCGTCCACGTCCGGGACTCCCGGCCCGGCGTCCCATCCCACCTCGACCCGGATCGCGCGCGCCGGGACCGGAACGTTGGCGCCTTTGAGCATGGTCATGTCCTCCCCCTCCGATGGCCGGGCCGCCGCACGCTCGTCACGCTCGGCGAGGCCGCCTCCCGTTCCCTCGGGAGACACTCCGTGGAACACTACGGGAACCGGACTTTCCCGTGTCTTTACCAGACAGCATGGGCGTTTTCTTCACTTTTGGCCACAGCAGTGGTTCATGGCCACGGAAACCCCGCGGAATGACCTTCTTATCGCTCTCCCCAACCAGCACATCGTGGGCTTAACTTATGAGTATGACGTCCCCCCGCAGCACCTATGGCGGTGGCTACTACTCCACGCCGTCTTTCGCTGACACCCCGATCTACGACAGCCTGGTCGCCGAGCGGGGTAGACCTCAGATCGCGCCCATTCGCGTTCCGGCGTCTCCCTACGAGTCCTCGGAACACCTGCCCGCCCTCCCGGCCGCGCTGCCCGCGCTGCCGTCCGGGCCCTCCTCCCATCCGTCGCCGCAGGCCCCCCAGCCGGGGTACGGCTACCCGCACCCGGGTTACCAGCCCGCGCCCGTCCAGCAGCCCGCGCCGCTGCAGCAGACGCCCGCGCCCTACATCCCGCAGCAGGCCACCGCGCCGCGGAGCGGCTACGGTTACCCGAACCCGCAGCAGCCGCAGATACGCCCGGTCGCCCCGCGGCCGACGCCTCCGCGGCAGATGCCCGCACCGGCCCAGGCCCCGCACCCCGGCTCGTACGAGGAGCCGTACGGCCACCCCTACCAGGGACGCGGTTACTGATCGGCCGACCGTCCGACCCGGGTGGCAGGATGGGCGCATGACCACGCCCAGGCTGGCCGCGCTCAACCTCTACCCGGTGAAGTCGTTCGCGGGTGTCGGGACGACCCGTGCCGTCGTCGAGCCATGGGGACTGTCGGGGGATCGTCGCTGGATGGTGACCGATCCCGACGGCGCACAGCTCACCCAGCGCGAGCATCCGCGCATGGCGCGGGCCGCCGCCGAGCAACTGCCCGGCGGCGGCCTGCGGTTGTCCGCTCCCGGCATGCGGCCGCTCACCGTCGAGGTGCCGGACCCGGCCTCGGGCCCGACGGTGGTCGAGGTGTGGCGCACCGCGGTGGAGGCGGTCCCGGCCGCGGCCGAGGCCGGCGCCTGGCTGGCGGAGTACCTGGGCGTCGAGGCACGGCTGGTCCACCTCGACGCCCCGGAGCGCCGGCGTCCGATCGCCTCCGAGTACGGCCGGCCCGGCGAGACGGTGAGCTTCGCCGACGGTTTCCCCGTGCTGCTCACCACGGTGTCGTCGCTGGACGCCCTCAACCTGCTGATAGAGCAGGGCGACCACCCGGACGAGGGGCCGCTCCCGATGGACCGCTTCCGGCCCAACGTGGTGGTCGGGGGCACTCCGCCCTGGGCCGAGGACGGTTGGCGCCGGATCCGGATCGGCGAGGTGTCCTTCCGGGTCGCCAAGCCCTGCGGCCGCTGTGTGGTGACCACCACCGACCAGACCACGGGCGAGCGGGGCAAGGAACCGCTGCGCACCCTGGCCCGACACCGCCGCTTCGGCGATCGGCTGATCTTCGGTCAGCTCCTGGTCCCGGAGGGCACCGGCACCCTGAACACGGGCGACGTCTTCGAGGTCCTGGAGTGAGCCGGCCGCCCCGGCGCGGGCGGCGGCACCGCGTGAGGCGGTACGGCGGAGCGGGGTGGGACCCCGCACGCTCGGCGTCTCGCCGCCGGTGACCGCTCGCCCTGCTCGCCGTCAAGCAGGCCGCGCGGCCCCGCCGTACCGCCCCTGCCCTCCGGGATGGGAGCGCCGCTCCACGCCCCGCTCCCGGGTGTCGCGCACTCCCCGGAGAGACGGCCCTTCCGACCGTCGACGACCGGGCGGCGGTTCACCCGCACGTTAGGCGGTGGGACGTTGCGGACGGGTTGCGTCCCCTCCGGCCGGCTGCCGGGGAACGCCCGCGGCGATCCCGTAGGCGCCGCGCAAGGTCCGTGCCCGGGCGGCGGGCACCGCCCGCGCGGCGGGGGGCAGCGCGTCGGCCAGCGCCTCCCAGGCCTGGAGGTCGTCCTCGCCCCAGGGGGTGCGCACCCAGCCGTCCAGCAGCACCGGGTCGCGGCGGGCGAGCAGGGCCTGCCTCAACCGGTCCTCCAACAGCCTCCGCAGCCGTACGACGCCGGGGGCCTCCGACATCGGCAGCAGCGGGCCCCGGTAGGCGGCCAGCGCGGTGGGCAGGTCGCCGCTGTCCAGGGCGTCGGCGACCGTGCCGTGGTCGGTGCGCACCGGGGCGGCCAGACGGTACGGGCGGGAGGCGGGCCGCGGGCCCGGCAGGGCCCGCAGCCGCGACAGCTCCGCGCGCAGGGTGACGGGACTGATGTCACGGTCGCCGTACAGCTCCAGGGCGAGCCGGTCGCCGGAGAGCCCGTCGGGGTGGGCGGCGAGCAGCAGCAGGATCTCGCTGTGCCGCCGGCTCAGCCGCACCGGCGCTCCCCCACCGGTGCGGAGCAGGGCCTCGTCCCGGCCCAGGACCTCCAGGAAGGGGGTCGCGTCGGCGGCCGGGCCGAGGGAGGCGAGATGGGCCTCGGCCGCGCGGGCGGCGGCCCGGACGAGCGCGAGGCTGTACGGGGAGGCGAGGTCGTCGCCGCCGGTGATGTCCACGACCCCCAGCAGACGGCGGGTGCGCGGGTCGTGGACGGGGGCCGCGGCGCACGTCCAGGGTTGGACGGGACGGCAGTAGTGCTCGGCGGCGAAGATCTGCACGGCGTGGTCGACGGCGAGGGCGGTCCCGGGGGCGTTGGTGCCGACGCACGCCTCGGTCCAGCGGGCGCCGGGGACGAAGTTCATCGCCTCGGCACGCCGCCTCACCCGCGCGTGGCCCTCGACCCACAGCATCCGGCCGTGTTCGTCGCAGACCGACAACAGATGGGCGCCGTCCTCGACGATGGCGCCCAGCAGATCCCGGAACAGCGGCATGACCCGGGCCAGGGGATGCGTCCGGCGGTGCTCGGCGAGTTCGTCCTCGTCGAGTTCGACGGGGGCCACGCCGTCCGGCTCGACCGAGGCCCCGGCCGAGCGCCGCCAGGAGTCGGCTATCACCTTCCGGACGGGCGCGCCGATCGCCCCCTCGGTCAGGAACGCCTCGTGGGCGCGGCGCACGGCGCCGATCCGTTCGGCCGGGTCCGCGCCCGTCTCCAGTGCCAGCCATGGATTGAGCACGGCAGCCATCGTCCTGCCCCGGGCGGTGCCACGGCAACGGGGTGAGGGGCGCGGAGCATCACGCGGGGGCGCACGACCCCGCGCGCGGCTCTCCGAGACCGCCGAGCGGGCGACGGACGGGCAGTGACCGAGACGGCGGATGAGACGGCGGATGAGGCGGGGGGCGAAACGGCGGGCACGGAGTGGCCGAGGGGCGCGGGTGTGGCGCTCCGCGCCGAGGGGACACGGGTCAGGGGCACCGCCCGAGCCACGGGACGCGCGGAGCCCCGAGGAACGTCGATCCGAGCCACGGCTGGAGGTCTCCATGGAGACACGTCCCCCGCTCACCGACCGCGAGTGCGCCGACCTGGACGCGCACTGGCGCGCGCTGAACTACCTGGCCGCGGGCCAGCTCTACCTCCGCGACAACCCGTTGCTGCGCGAGGAGTTGCGCCCCGAGCACATCAAGCCGCGCCTGCTGGGCCACTGGGGCACCTGCCCCGGCCTGGGCCTGGTCTACACCCACCTGAACCGGGTGATCGGCACGCGCGACCTGAACGCGCTGTGCGTCTGGGGGCCGGGCCACGGCGCCCCCGCGGTCCTGGCGGGGAGCTGGCTGGAGGGCACCTTCGGTGAGCTGTGGCCGGACATGGGGCGGGACGAGGCCGGGATGGCGCGGCTGTTCGGCGCGTTCTCCTTCCCCGGCGGGCTCCCCAGTCACACGGCTCCGGTGGTGCCCGGTTCCATCCAGGAGGGCGGTGAGCTGGGCTACTCCCTGGCGCACGCCTACGGGGCCGCCTTCGACAACCCGGACCTGCTGGTGGTCTGCGTCATCGGCGACGGCGAGGCGGAGACGGGACCGCTGGCCGCCTCCTGGCACTCCGACAAGTTCCTCGACCCGGTGCGGGACGGAGCGGTCCTCCCCGTCCTCCACCTCAACGGCTACAAGATCGCCAACCCGACCGTGCTCTCCCGCATCCCCGAGGAGGAACTGGACGCGCTGCTGCGCGGTTACGGGCACGAGCCGCTGTACGTGACGGCCGAGCCCGACACCCCCGCGCACCACGCGCACCGCGCCATGGCCGCCGCCCTGGACGAGGCGCTGGAGAGGATCGCCGCGATCCGGCGCGCGGCCCGCGAGGAGGGCGTCGCCGAACGGCCGCGGTGGCCCGCGATCGTGCTGCGCACGCCCAAGGGCTGGACCGGCCCGCACGACGTGGACGGCGACCCGGTGGAGGGCACCTGGCGCTCCCATCAGATCCCGCTCGCCGAGGTGCGCGAGAACCCCGAGCACCTGCGCGCGCTGGAGCGGTGGCTGCGCTCGTACCGCCCCGAGGAACTCTTCGACGCCTCCGGCCGCCCCCGCCCCGAGGTGCTGGCCTGCGTACCGGTCGGGGAGCGGCGGTTGGGGGCCAATCCGCACGCCAACGGCGGACGGCTGCGGCGCTCCCTGCCCCTGCCCGACCCGGCGTCCTTCGCGGTGCCGGTGGAGGGGCCGGGCGCGTCCTCCCACGAGCCGACGCGGGTGCTGGGCGGGATGCTGCGCCGTCTCCTCCGGGACACCGAGGAGCGGCGCGACTTCCGCGTGATGGCCCCCGACGAGGTCGAGTCCAACCGTCTGGGCGAGGTGTTCGAGGCCACTTCCCGCGCCTGGCAGGGCACCACCCTGGACACGGACCGGAACCTGGGCCCGCACGGCCGGGTGATGGAGGTGCTCTCCGAGCACCTGTGCCAGGGCTGGCTGGAGGGTTACACGCTCACCGGGCGGCACGGGCTGTTCACCTCCTACGAGGGGTTCGCCACCATCGTCGCGAGCATGGCCACCCAGCACGCCAAATGGCTGCAGAGCGCCCGCGAGGTGCCCTGGCGGGCCCCGGTCCCCGGCCTCAACCACCTGCTCACCTCGCACGCGTGGCGCCAGGACCACAACGGCTTCTCCCACCAGGACCCCGGTTTCGTCGACCACATCCTCAACAAGAGCCCGGACGTGGTCCGCGTCTACTTCCCGCCGGACGCCAACACCCTGCTGTACACCGTCGACCACGTGCTGCGGACGACGGACGTGGTGAACGTGGTCGTGGCGGGCAAGCAGCCCTGTTTCGACTGGCTGGGCCCCAAGGAGGCCCGTGCCCACTGCGCACGCGGCATCGGCATCTGGGAGTGGGCCGGGACCGAGCGGCCGGGCGAGGAGCCGGACGTGGTGCTGGCCTGCGCCGGGGACGTGCCCACCCTGGAGGTGCTGGCCGCGGCCTCCCTGCTGCGCGACCGCCTGCCCGAGTTGGCCGTGCGCGTGGTGAACGTCGTGGACATCGCGCGGCTGCTCCCCCGGTCCCGGCATCCGCACGGGCTGCCGGAGGCGGAGTTCGACGCGGTCTTCACCCGCGACCGGCCGGTGATCTTCGCCTACCACGGCTATCCGTGGCTGATCCACCGGCTGACCTACCGGCACACCGGCCACGAGCGGCTCCACGTGCGCGGCTACCGGGAGAGCGGGGCCACCACCACCCCGTTCGACATGGTCCTCCGCAACGACATGGACCGCTACCGGCTGGCCATGGACGTCGTCGACCGGGTGCCGGGCCTGGCGGTCCGGGCGGCGGGCCTGCGGCAGGAACTGCAGGACGTGCGCAACCGGCACCACGACCGGATCCGCGAGCACGGCACCGACCTGCCCGAGGTCGCCGAGTGGAGTTGGCCGGGCTGACGGCCCGGCGGTCCGGGCACGCGGACGGCGCGGGCCGCCGCCGTCCGAACCCCCGTCCCGACGGGGGAG
The DNA here is from genome assembly GCF_000718985.1 of Streptomyces megasporus. Classification (GTDB taxonomy): domain Bacteria; phylum Actinomycetota; class Actinomycetes; order Streptomycetales; family Streptomycetaceae; genus Streptomyces; species Streptomyces megasporus. Next base: position 38,993 of record NZ_JODL01000025.1, read on the forward strand.
GTCGGACGGCGCGCCCGACCGTCCGGGCCCCTTTCCGGGTCCTTTCCCGGGCCGCTCTCCGGACCGCACCGTGACCCTTCGGTGACTGGGCGGGGCCCCGGCGCCCCGATAGGCTTGATCCACGAAGAGAACGCGATACTTCCGGGCACCGAGGCAACCCCGGAGCCACGATGTCGCTCTCTCTTCCTGTCCACCCGTATCTCACCGGACGACCACGGGCGGGTGGGGAACGACAGGGAGAACAAGGGGGTGAGCGATCGTGCGATCGATCGCCGGGCTGTGGCGTTGGCGGAGGAACCCGCTGTGCCGGGGTACCGACCGGATCGAGGGATGGCTGACACTGGGCGCCGTCCTGCTGATCACCCTGGCCACGCCCACCGCCGCGCTGTGCGGCGGGCGGGCGGCGCACCAGGCTCTCCTGGAGACCGTGCGCGACCAACACCGCCAACGGCAGCAGGTGTGGGCGACGGTGGCCGAGACGGCCCCGCCGGCCGACTCCGACCCCGAGCACGGGTCCGGGTACCGGGTGGCCGCCACGTGGACGGCGGTCGACGGTCGCACCCACTCGGGCACGGTCACCACCGACCGCGCGGCCGAGCCCGGGGACCGGCTGCGCGTGTGGACCGACGCCCGCGGCGAGCTCACCTCGCGTCCCATGGACGCCGCCACCGCCGCCACGCACTCCGTCCTGGCCGGCATCGGGACCGCGGGCGTCGCGGCCGGGCTGGTGGAGGCCGTACGGCGGCTGGCGGTACGGCGGTTGATGTCCCGGCGGTACGCGCGCTGGGAGGAGGAATGGGCCAGGGTGGGCCCCGACTGGGGGCGTGCCGACCGGGCGAACTGACGCGAATCCGGCCGGAGTCCGCCCGTACCGGCCCGTGCGGGTGGACCGGTCATCCCCTCGCTCCGGCACGCGCTACGGTGGTGCACCTGTACGCGGCAACGCGATCGACGTTCGCACGAGGTTTGGGGCAAGGCGGTCCATGGCACAGGGCTCGGTCCAGGTGACGCACACCGGAACGTCGCGGTGGCGGCGCCGCACGGGAGATTACGCGACTCTCTCGGACGCCCTCCAGGCCGCGGGCGACGGCGACGTCCTGACGGTGGCTCCCGGCACCTACCGCGAGAACCTGGTGATCGACCGCGCCGTCACCCTGCGCGGCCCCGAGCGCGCGGAGAGCGGCTCGGTGCGGATCGCCCCGGCCGACGGCGTGGCGCTGACCGTGCGCTCCGCGGCGGTCGTGCGGGACCTCCAGATCGAGGGGCAGGACGCGACGGCTCCCGCGCTGTTGGTCGAGGACTGCACGGCCGAACTGTCCGGCCTGCGGGTGGTGACGCGCTCGGCGGCGGGCATCGAGGTGCGGGCCGGGGCCCGGCCGACCCTGCGCCGCTGCACCGTGGACAATCCGGCCGGCGTCGGCATCAGCGTCAGCGGCGGCGCGGGCGGACTGTTCGAGGAGTGCGAGGTGGTCGCGGCCGGACAGGCCGGGGTCGCGGTGCACGACGGCGCCCACCCCCGGCTGGAGCGCTGCCGCGTCCACCACGCCTCGGGCGCGGGGCTGTCGCTGGCCGGGGAGGGCAGCGCGGCGGAGGCCGTGGGCTGCGAGGTGTACGAGATCAGGGGCGCCGGGGTGCAGATCGCCTCCCGCGCCTCGGGGCACCTCGTCGACTGCCGGGTGCACCGCACCACCGCCGACGGCGTCACCCTCGACACCGACGCGGTGCTCACCCTCGCCGACTGCGAGATCCACGACATCCCGGAGAACGCGGTCGACCTGCGGTCGCGCTCGGTGCTGACGCTGACCCGCACCACGGTGCGCCGCTTCGGCCGCAACGGCCTGTCCGTGTGGGACCCGGGCACCCGGGTGGACGCCAACGGATGCGAGATCCGGGAGAGCACGGGCCACTACCCGGCGGTGTGGGTGAGCGACGGCGCCTCCGCGGTGCTGGAGTCCTGTCGGGTGCAGGACGTGCCGGACGCGCTGTTCGTCCTGGACCGCGGCTCGCGCGCGGACGTCCTCGACAGCGATCTGGCGCAGGTCCGCAACACGGCGGTGTCGGTGAGCGACGGCGGGACGGTGCAGCTCGACGACTGCCGGGTCCGGGAGGCCGGCACCGGCGCCTGGTTCCGCGACCACGGCAGCGGCGGCACCCTGGCCAACTGCGCGATCGACGCGACGGGCACCGGCGTGATCGTCACCAAGGGCGCCGATCCGACCGTCGAGCGCTGCACCGTCACCGGCCCCGTGGAGGCGGGGGTCTACGTCTCCGCCGAGGGCCGCGGCACCTTCGTCGACTGCCGGGTGACCGGCTCCCAGGGCTACGGCTTCCACGTGATCGACGGCTGCCGCGCGACGCTGCGCCGCTGCCGCACCGAGCGGTGCGCGCGCGGGGGGTACGAGTTCGCCGACGGGGGTTCCGCCCAGGGCGCGGGCCCGATCGTCGAGGACTGCACCGGCGACCAGAGCGCCGCTCCGCCGGAGCCCGCGCCGGAACCGGCGCGGGGGCCGGCCGTCCAGGCCGTCGGCCTGCTCGGCGGCATACCCCAGCAGCCGGCCGCACCGGCGTCCGTCGCCACCCCGGTCGCGGCCTCCCCCTCGGCCGGCGAGGAGGCCCCGAAGGCCGCGCGTCCGGCGAAGGAGGTGCTGGGCGAACTCGACGCGCTGGTGGGTCTGGAGAGCGTCAAGCGGGAGGTGCGGGCCCTCATCGACATGATCGAGGTGGGTCGCAGGCGTCAGGAGGCCGGGCTCAAGGCCGCCTCGGTGCGCAGGCACCTGGTGTTCACCGGCTCCCCCGGCACCGGCAAGACCACCGTCGCCCGTCTCTACGGGGAGATCCTCCACTCGCTCGAGGTGCTGGAGCGCGGCCATCTGGTGGAGGTCTCCCGCGTGGACCTGGTCGGCGAGCACATCGGCTCGACGGCGATCCGCACCCAGGAGGCGTTCGACCGGGCGCGCGGCGGTGTGCTGTTCATCGACGAGGCGTACGCCCTCTCCCCCGAGGACTCCGGGCGGGACTTCGGGCGGGAGGCGATCGACACCCTGGTGAAGCTGATGGAGGACCACCGGGACGAGGTGGTCGTCATCGTCGCGGGCTACACCGCGGAGATGCGACGCTTCCTGGAGGTCAATCCCGGTGTGGCCTCGCGCTTCTCACGGACCATCACCTTCGGCGACTACGCGCCCGACGAGCTGCTGCGGATCGTCGAGCAGCAGGCCGAGGAGCACGAGTACCGGCTCGCCGAGGGGACGGCCGAGGCGCTGCTGAAGTACTTCACGGAGCTTCCCAAGGGCCCGACGTTCGGCAACGGCCGCACCGCGCGGCAGACCTTCGAGGCCATGGTCGAGCGGCACGCGGGCCGGGTCGCCCAGTTGGACGCCCCGGACACCGACGACCTGACCCTGCTGCTCCCCGAGGACCTGCCGGCGCTTCCGGGCCTCTGACCGACTCGGACGGACCGGACGTCCTCGTCCGGTCCGTCCGGTCCGTCCGGGTCAGCCGGCCTCGACGGGCCGCTCCGGCTCCCCGGCCGCGTCGGGGCGGCCCGGTGGCGTGCCCGACGCCGAGGACGCCCCGCCCGCCGCGGCCAACCTGTCCAGCAGCGCCGCGCGCTCGGCGGCGAAGGCGGGGTCGGCCTGGTAGTCGCCGTGCCCGAGGATCGGCGCGGGCAGCGGGTGTTCGGGGGTGCGGCCGTACTCCAGCGGGTCCTTCAGCGGCTCGCGGTCCACGGGCTCGTCGTCCTCGATCATCACCGGGCCGCCGATCGGGTCGGTGAGCCGCCACAGGTTCCGCCAGCAGTCCACCTCCCGGCGCAGCGCGTTCAGCGGTCCGGGGCCGAAACAGGCCGGGAACCAGCGCCCGTAGAGCCGCTCCAACGGGGACCCGTAGGTCAGCAGCGCGACCCGCCCGCGGGTGGCCGGGTCGAGCTGCCAGACCGCGGCGGCGGCCAGCACGCTGCCCTGGGAGTGCCCGGAGATCACCAGCCGGCCGCCGGTGCGCTCGGTCCAGGTGCACATCCGCCAGGTCAGGTCCGGCACGGCGCGCTCGGCGTAGCAGGGCGGGGCGAAGGGGTGGGCGGCGCGTGGCCAGAAGGTGCCCACGTCCCACAGGATGCCGATGGTGCGGCGGGCGGCGGCGTCGCGGTAGGCGCGGCGGCCCAGCGCCACGAGGAGCACCACCATCGCGCCCATCAGCCAGGAGCCCAGCGCCTGGACCGCCTCGGCGAGCCCGGGCAGCGGCCCCGGCCAGGTGCCGGCGGCCGGTCCGGGCGGCTCGTCGGTGAGCGTGGCCCCGAGCAGGGCGCCGGCGCCCAGCAGCAGTGTGGTGACGGCGACGGCGGCGACCAGGGTGGGCGCGGAGTCGGTCAGCCGCGCCAGGGCGACGGCTCGGGCGATCTGCTTGCTGCGGGAGGCCAGTTCGCGGGGTTCGCCGTGGTAGGAGTCGACGATGCCCGGGGTGAGCCGCCGCCGCTCCCGCCACACGTGCGCCGCGGCGACCAGCGCGAAGACGATCACGACCAGCAGCAGGACGGGGCTCACCGACGCCTGCCAGCTCAGCAGCACCGGCGGCCCGGCGACGGCGCCGCCGGGCACGCCCGGTGTGCCGCTCTTGTCCAGCCAGTCCGCCATCCGTTGGGCCGCTCCCCCGGTGAGCACCCCGCCGAGCGCGCACGCCAGCAGCGCCACCGCGGCCCCGCCCAGGCCGCCCATGGCGCACCGCCCCTCGCACGCGCCGGGTGGTGCGGCCCGGTGGAGGACGTACGCGGTCACGGCGAGCGCCGCCACCAGCGCGCCCTGGAGGAGGGTGAGCCAGGCGAACGCGCCGGTGCCGGGCAGTCGGCCGGAGGAGGCCCACTCCGGGCGGGACCAGGCGGTGTGCACGGCGACCAGCGCGAGGACGGCCAGCGCGGCGCCCGGCAGCACCTTCGAGGCCCAGCGGTCGATCCGCTCGTCCGGTTCCGACTCGGTGCGTCCCTTGCGGACCGCGACCGTCACGACCGCCGCCCAGCCCGCCGCGACGGCGGCCGTCAGCGCCCAGCCGGCGAGGGCCAGGGTCGAGTCGCCGTCGGGCCGGTGGTCGTGGCGGGCGGTGGCGGTCAGCAGCACGCAGGCCACCGTCAACAGTCCCGCGGCGGTGTGGGCGGCCCGCAGCCGGGACACCAGGCGGCGGCCGTACCAGAAGCCGGGCAGGGACAGCGCGGGCCGCTCGCCCCCGGGCAGGGGTTGGGCCGGGCCCGGGGGACGCGGCGGCGGCGAGGCGGACTCGTAGGCGCTCCAGGTCCGGTGTGACAGCCACCACAGCAGGGTGGTGAGCAGGACGGGCAGCGCGGCGGCCAGGACCAGCCGGCGTCCGGGCGACGACCACCCGCCCTCGGTGAGCGGTCCGAGCCAGGACTTGTCGCTCGCGCAGCGCTCGGAGGCCGCGCACTGCCAGGCCACCAGGTCGAGGGCGATCTCGCAGGCGGCGGCGGTGAGCAGCACGGTCAGGGAGAGCGCCACCAGGCGGACCAACACGTCGTAGACCCGCTGGGCGAGGTGTCGGGCGGGAGCGGCGGGCCGCATCCAGTGGGCGAGGTTGGCGACCATGAACGGCAGCAGGAGCAGCCACAGGGCACGGGCGCTGTTGCCGGAGGTGAGGTTGGACCAGCAGTACGCCTCGGGAATCGGCCGGGCCGGCTCCGCCGCCGGGCCGCCGCGGGGCTCCCCGGGACGGTTCTCGGCCTCGGCGTCCTCGGTGCGGCGGTGGATGCCCGCGGTGTCGTCGCCGGTGATCCGCACCGTGCGCGGATCGCCGAGCATCTCCTGGGGCGTGGTGCCGCCGACCCCGTGCACGAGGAGTTCCAGTGCCGGTTCCCGGTGCGTTCGCTGCGCCGGGACCGGCCGGTTCTCGGACATGGTGCGCTCCCCCGATCCGCGTGTGTCCCCGTGGGTGTGCGATGTGTGCGGTGCGCACGGCGTGCGCGGTGTGCGCGGGGTGTGGTCGCCGTGTCACCGTGTGGTCGCGTGTCCAGAATGGCGGTCCGCACCGCCCCCGCGCACCCCGACAAGCGCATGAACACGTCACAATCGTGCCGCGGGCGGTGTCCGGGGCCCGTGGAAGGATGGGAAGCCGAACAGGTGCCCGTATGCCGCTCGCACGGCGGCCGGCGGACGAGAGGGGACGGACCTCCAGGTGAGCGACAACCACAACCTCCTGGCGGAGCAGCGGCGCGCGCTCATCCTGGAGGAGGTCAGACGCCGCGGCGGAGTGCGGGTCAACGAGTTGACCCGCAGGTTGAACGTCTCGGACATGACGGTCCGTCGTGACCTGGACGCGCTCGCGCGGCAGGGTGTGCTGGAGAAGGTGCACGGCGGCGCGGTGCCGGTGTCGGGGGCGAGCACGCACGAACCGGGCTTCGAGGCGAAGTCGGCACTGGAGTCGGGCGCCAAGGAGGACATCGCGCGGGCGGCGGCGCCGCTGGTGGCCCCGGGCAGCGCGATCGCGCTCTCCGGCGGGACGACGACGTACGCGCTGGCCCAGCGTCTGCTGGACGTCCCCGAGCTGACGGTGGTGACCAACTCGCTGCGGGTGGCGGACGTCTTCCACGCCGCGCAGCGCGTGGACGGCGGCCGGCCGGGGGCGGCGACCGTGGTGCTCACCGGAGGGGTGCGCACCCCGTCGGACTCCCTGGTGGGGCCCGTGGCGGACGCGGCGATCGCCTCGCTCCACTTCGACACGCTGTTCCTGGGCGTGCACGGCATATCCGTGGACGCCGGGCTGTCCACCCCCAACCTGGCCGAGGCCGAGACCAACCGCCGGCTGGTGCGCTCGGCTCGGCGGGTCGTGGTGGTCGCCGACCACACCAAGTGGGGGACGGTGGGCCTGAGCACGTTCGCCTCGCTGGAGGAGGTGGACATCCTGGTGACCGACGACGGGATGCCGGAGACGGTCCGCGCCGAGATCCGCGAGTACCTGCCGGAGTTGGTCGTCGCGGGCGGGGAGGCGGACGGCGGGGAGGACCGGCGGGAAGGAGCGGGGCGCCGGTCGTAGAGCCGGCGCGCGCGACGCTTCCGCGCGCTCTGGCGCACCGGGGAGGACGCGTGCAGACTGCATGACGGGGCACCCGGTGGGGTGGCGCCGACAGCGGTCCGGCGTGACGGCGGGCCGACGGTGACAGGTGGGAGGCGGTGCACTGTGGCGGAGCCCGAGTTCAGTGCCACCGGAGTACGCATAGCGCGGTGGCTGCGTTCGCTCACCCGGGCCGGGCAGGTCGTCGTCCGCGACGGCCGCCTGGTGCTGCTGACCAGTTACGGACGTGAGATCGACAGCGCACCGGTGGAGCAGGTCCGGGTCAGCGGACCGTGGTACGCCGCGCGGGACTTCGCGCTGGCGACCGTCAACGGCAACCGTTACGCCCTGCGCCTGAAGGTGCAGGTGCGCGACGGCCTGATGGCCGCGCTGGCCAGGGCCCGTGCCCGCGAATCCGATGCCGGGGCCGAACGGCGTACGGCTTCCCACTGATTCCTTGCCCGACACTCTTGAGGCGCCCTCGGGTGTGGTGCACCATTGACACGCCCAGCTTGCACCCTTTTGTTACCTGAATCACGCTGATGTCCGTGTCGTAGCGGCCGTCATCAGCACGCTTGACGCGCTCTCCGTCGCCCGGACCCTCAACCGTCATCAGGGAGCCGCAGCCGTGATCAGCCACCCCAACACGTCCGGTCGACAGCGGACGGTGGAGTTCCAGATTCTGCCCTCACGGACCGGTCAGGTCCGCAGAATCGTCTCAGCTCTGCTGCGCTACTGGGAGCTGGACGCCCTCGTCGAACCGGCCGCCGTCGGTGTCACCGAACTGATGGCCAACGCCCACCGCCACGTGGGATCGGACAGGCCCTGCGCGGTGGAGATCGTCCTGCGCCCCGACAGGCTGACGTTCTCCGTGCGCGACCAGGGCCCCGCTCCCGTGAGGCCGCTCGACACCGGCGGGCGCGGACCGGCCGCGACGGTCCCGGTCGGCGACGACCGGGGCGCGCCCACCCGGCACGACGGCACCGGCAAGGTGGTCTGGTTCGCCCTGCCGGTGCCCGCTTCGGACTCGTCGACGAAAGCACCGGACGGGGCCGCGGACGGAGTCACGGACGGGCTTCCGAGCCGGGAGCCGCTGCCGGCCCCGGAGCCGCTGCCCGCGCCGGAGCCCTCGCCGGGGTCGGAGCCGCCGCACCGTGCCCCCGCCCCGGCCGTCCCGGCCGCGCCCGCCTCCGCGCAGGCACCCGCGGAAGCCGTCGCTCCGCGGTCCTGACGCCTCGCTGCCCGCCGGCCCCTCGGGATCGGCGGGCACCCCGCGTGGGACCGTGCCTCCCTCTTCCGCGTCTCTTTCGGCACTGGCGGCACGGACCGCGCAGGCGGTGCGGGCGGTGCGGGCGGTGCGGAACCGCCTACTCAGCTCCCCAGCGCCGCCATCGGATCGTCCAGGACGGGCTGCCAGGCCAGTTCGGCGGCGCCGACCAGGCTGTTGTGCTCCAGCGCGCAGGCCAACACCGGCACGGTGCCGCTCCGCCCCCACAGGCTGCGTTCCTCCATGACGGCGTGCAGCCGCTCCGCGTCGACCTCCAGCAGGGCGCCGTGCAGTCCGCCGAGGATGATCCGGTCCGGGTCGAGGATGTTGACCAGTCCGGCCAGACCGAGGCCGAGCCGGTCGGTGAGGAGGTGGGCGGCGTCGCGTACGGCCGGGTCGGCGGCGTACTCCGTGCGGAGCAGGTCCAGGGCCCGTCGGAGCATGCCGGTCTCCGGGCCCGGTTCGCGGCCGGCCGCCTCCAGGAAGGCCAGCGGGTCGGTCTCGACGTCGAGGCAGCCGCGTCCGCCGCAGTGGCAGGAGCGGCCGTTCGGGTCCACGGTCAGGTGGCCGACCTCCAGTGCCAGGCCCGAACTTCCGGTGTGCAGGCGGCCGTCGAGGACCAGCGCGCCGCCGACACCGCGGTGCGCGGTGGCCACGCACAGCAGGTCGCGGGCGCCGCGGCCGGCTCCGTGGCGGTGCTCGGCCAGGGCGACGAGGTTGATGTCGTTGGCGGCGTGACCGACCATGGGCGCGTCGCCGGACGGTCCGGGGATACCGGCCTCGGCCAGGCACCGGGTGAAGATCTCGCGCACGGGCACGCCCGGGGGCCAGGGCAGGTGCAGCGGGTTGAGAGCGGTGCCCTCGGGCTCGGCGACGGCGGAGGGCACGGACAGGCCGGCGCCCAGGCAGCGCCGCCCGGTCTCGCGCAGCAGGCGGGCCCCGACGCCGACGACCTCGGCGAGGACCTGGGCGGGGTCCGCCTCCACGGTGAGGCGGCCGGGCTCGGTGGCGACGATTCGGCCGCCGAGTCCGACGAGGGCGGCGCGGAAGCCGTCGGCGTGCACCTGGGCGGCGAGCACGACCGGTCCGTCGGGGTTCACCGACAGCCGGTGGGAGGGACGGCCCTGGGAGCCGGCGGCCGTGGGACGGGAATCGACGGTGATCAGCCCGAGCGCCTCCAGTTCGGCCGCCACGGCCCCGGCGGTCGCCCGGGTGACCCCGAGTTCCGCGGTGAGCACGGCACGGGTGGGCGCACGGCCGGTGTGGACGAGTTCCAGTGCCGGGCCGAGGGCTCCACGGCCTCTCTCCGGCTTTGTCGCGCGCGTCGGTGTCACCGTCCCATTCTCTCTTTGTATCGCTCCCAAACAAAGCGGGGTGGCCCGTGGAAACCGGATGGGAAACCACCTCGGCCGCAGACGCACCGCCCCCCATGGACGTCGATCGGCATCTCGAATCCCTCGAAGCGGAAGGAGAGTTACTGCTCTCCGCGGCCGTACGGGCGGGCTGGGACGCCGAGGTTCCCACCTGCCCCGACTGACGCGTCCGGGATCTGGTGGCCCACCGGGGCACGGTTCACCGCTGGGCCGGCGGCATCGTCGCCGAGCGGCGCGCGGCTCCCGTCCGGCCGCAGAAGGAGAGCGTGCCGGACGAGCGGCTGCCGGACTGGTTCGCCGAAGGCCATCGACTGCTGTTGAAGGCCCTGCGGGAGGCGCCCGAAGCCCTGGAGTGCCGGACGTTCCTGCCCGGGGCTCCCCCTCTCCGCGTGCCTTCTGGGCGCGGCGTCAGGCCCATGAGACGGCGATCCACCGCGTCGACGCGGAGTTGGCGGCGGGGTCCGTCCCCTTGCCCGTCGATCCGGCCTTCGCCGTCGACGGGATCGACGAGTTGCCGGCCGGTTTCCACACCCGCCCCACGAGCCGGGTGCGCGGCGCCCGACGCCGCGTCCCACGGGTGGAGACCTCCGATGCCGCACCGTGGACCCTGCGCCTGCCCCAGGAGCCGCCCCGGGCGAGCCGGGACGGCGACACCCCGGCGGACACCGTGATCAGCGGTCCGGCCGAGGTCCTCTACCTCGCCCTGTGGAACCGGCGGCCCCACGGTGACGGACTCGTGGTCGAGGGGGACGCGGAGCTCGCCGAGCTGCGGCGCACCGCCTCCGCCGTCGGGTGACGCGACCGACGTGATCCCCTCCGGAACGGCCCGGCGGGGGATCACATCGGTGACCGTTTTGTGCGCCCCGCGCGTACCCCTGTGCCCTCGGCGCGTGTCTCCCCCGCGTGTATCTCTTTCCGATCACGCTTGCGCGAACCGCCGACCGTCCATTGGAAGATCCACTGGAACGTCGTTCAGGACGTAGGCTCATAGGGCAGCGAGGGAGGGCACATGGCTGAGGGTCTGCGATTCGAACTACTCGGTCCGCTGCGTGCCTTGCACAACGGGACCGAAGTGCCGCTGGGGCCGCCCCGGCAGAGGGCGGTGCTCGCCGTCCTGCTGCTGCAGGAGGGGCGGCCGATGTCGTACGACGCGCTGGTCGGCGCGGTCTGGGGCGACGAACCGCCGTCCCACGTGAGGAATCTGGCGCAGAAGTACGTCTCCGGTCTTCGCCGGGCCTTCGCCGTGGCGGGCGGCGACCGCTCGGCGCCGGACTTGGTGTGGACCGGCAGCGGCTACCGGTTGGAGAACGCGAGGATCGACGACCTGGCGGAACGTCGGACGCTGTTGCGCGCGGCGCTGGCCGCGCGCGAGTCGGGCGATCTGCGTCGGGCCGGTGCTCTGGCGAGGGAGGCGGAGGAGCTGTGGCGCGGCGAGTTCGCCGAGGGGCTCACCGGGCCGTATCTGGCCGGTGAGCGACGCCGCTGGGCCGAGAAACGGCTGATGGTGTTGGAGACGCGGTTGGAGGGCGACCTGGAGCTGGGCCGCTGCCACGAGTGCGTCCACGAGTTGGTGCGCCAGGTCGCGGAACACCCGCTGCGCGAACGGTTGGTGGGGCTGCTGATGCTGGCCCTGTACCGCAGCGGGCGGGCCTCGGACGCGTTGACGACGTACGAGGAGGCCCGGCGTCGGATCGCGGAGGAGATGGGAGCGGAGCCCGGCCCCGCCCTGCGGGACCTGCACGAGCGGATCCTCCGTCAGGACCCGTCCCTGATGCCGACGTCGGCGCTGGCCTCCTGAGAGACCGCGACGGAATCCGCCCGGGAAGTGTCTCGGGGAGTCCGAGGAGCCTCGGGAAGTGGGGCCGTGGAGCGGGTGCGCGTCGGGCTCCGACGCGCACCCGCCCCACGTTCGGGGAGGTCAGAGAACGGGCGGGGGCTCGGTGGGCTTCCGGTCCCCGTCCGTCAGACCGACTGCCTCGGCCAGGCGGGTGACGGCGTGGTCGAAGAACTCCTCGCGGGCCTCCACCAGCCGGTTGAACTGGCCGAAGACCTCGAAGCCGATCAGGCCGAACAGCTCCGCCCAGGCGGCGACGAGCGCCGCCGTCACGGGAGCCGGCAGGTCGAGGCCGAGCCGGGCGGTGAACCTGTCGGCGTCCTCGGCGACGGCCCGGGGTACGGCCGTGTCGGCGGGTTCCCGCAGGAGGCCCGCCGCGCGGGCGTCGCGGACGACGACCACCAGGGCGAGGCCGACGCGCGAGGCGGGGGCGATGGTGACCTCGGGGGCGAAGTAGCCCGGAACGGGTGAGCCGTAGATCAGCGCGTACTCGTGGGGGCGGGCCAGGGCCCACTGCCGCGCGGCCCGGCAGACCTCGCGCCAGCGGTCGACGGGTCGTTCCCGGTCCACCGTGGCCAGGGCCCGTTCGGCGGCGGAGCCGATGGCGTCGTAGGCGTCGATGATCAGGGCGGTCAGCAGTTCGTCGCGGCTGGGGAAGTAGCGGTAGAGCGCGGAGGAGACCATGCCCAGCTCGCGGGCGACCGCGCGCAGGGAGAGCCTGGCCGCGCCCTCCTCGGCGAGTTGTCGGCGTGCCTCGTCCTTGATGGCCGCCGTGACCTCGGCACGGGCCCGTTCCCTGGCTCCTCGGATCGCGTTCATGGGGTCAGTGTGCCACTTTCGGATCGACGAACACGGAAGAGAGCACTGCTCTTGCTTTGCGGTGCCCGGGGTGCAACACTGATCTCGCGAGAGAGCAGTGCTCTCTTTATGGACTCCCGCTCTCGAACTTTCGGGTTCCCTCTCCGAGGAGGCCGGCATGGCCGCACAGCACCACACACAGCATCACAAGAAGACCGGCGTGTTCACCTCCGTGCTCAACAGGGCGGTGGAGGGCCTGATCCGGCTGGGCGTCGGCCCGGCCGGAGCCCGGACACTGGCGGTGCGAGGCCGCACGAGCGGCGCGTGGCGCACCACGCCCGTCAATCCGCTGGAGTTCCAAGGCGAGCACTACCTGGTCGCGCCACGCGGCCACACGCAGTGGGTGCGCAACCTACGAGCGGCCGGCGGAGGCGAACTCCGCCTGGGCGGCCGTGCGAACCGGTTCACCGCCGTGGAGTTGCCGGACACCGAGAAGCCCGTGGTGCTGAGGGCCTACCTGAAGAGGTGGCACTGGGAGGTGGGCGCCTTCTTCGACGGCGTCGGCCCCTCCTCGACCGACGAGGAGCTGCTGGCCATAGCCGACCGGCACCCCGTCTTCCGGATCTCTTGGGGAAAGTGATCCGGTGGCGGGATGCCGGGGGCCGGGAATCCGTGGCCGTCCGTCCACCGGCCCGTCAGCGGTCCAGCTTCTCCAAGGCCCGCCTGGCCATGGGGTGGGTGCGGACGAGTTCGCCGAGAGTGGTCGTCCCCCGCGTCACCCTCGCGAAGGCGTTCCAGGCGGGGCGGAACCCGGTGAGCACCGCGTGCAGCATTCCGGGCCGGTGGGCGAAGACGGCGTGCATCCGGCTCCCCACCCCCATCTCCACACCCAGCCCCGACTTGATGGCGAAGGCGTAGTTGAGGGCCTGTCGCCGGGCGTCCACCGCGTCGTGCGCGTCGGCGATCCGCACTGCCCACTCCCCCGCCAGTCGCCCCGAGCGCAGGGCGAAGGAGATGCCCTCACGTGTCCACGGCTCCAGCATTCCGGCGGCGTCGCCGCAGACCAGGACGCGCCCCCGGGAAAGCGGGGAGTCCGCCGAACGGCAGCGGGTGAGGTGTCCCGAGGAGATCGCGGGCTCGAAGCCGGCCAGCCCGAGGCGGGCGATGAAGTCCTCCAGGTAGCGCTTGGTGGCGGCACCCTCGCCCCGGGCGGAGATCACCCCGACCGTGAGGGTGTCCCCCTTGGGAAACACCCAGCCGTAGCTGCCGGGCAGCGGGCCCCAGTCGATGAGGATGCGGCCCGCCCAGTCCTCGGCCACCGACGGCGGCACCGGGATCTCGGCCTCCAGCCCCAGATCCACCTGGTCGACCTTCACCCCGACATGGGCTCCTATCCGGCTGGCGCTGCCGTCCGCGCCGACCACGGCGCGGGCCAGCACCGTCCGGCCGTCGGCGAGGACCACGGCGACGGTACGGCGATCGGGGACGGCCGGGCCGTGCTGCTCGACGCGGGAGACGGCCACCCCCGTCCACAGCTCCGCGCCGGCCTTCTGCGCGGACTCCACCAGGGCCTGGTCGAACTCGGGCCGGTTGACCAACCCGAACAGCATGTTCCGAGAGCGCCGGGTGCGGGAGAACCTGCCGTTCAACGAGAAGGTCACGGCGTACACCCGGTCGCGCAGCGGGAGTTCGAAACCGGGTGGCAGGGCGTCCCGGGAGGGACCGATGATGCCACCTCCGCAGGTCTTGTAGCGTGGCAGTTCGGCCTTCTCCAGGAGCAGGACCCGACGGCCGGTGACGGCCGCGGCGTACGCCGCCGACGCCCCGGCCGGACCCGCTCCCACCACGACGACGTCCCACACCCGGTTCTGCCGGTCCGTACCCTCGGCGTTCTCGCTGTTCACGTGTGTTACCGCTCCCGCTCTGCCGCTTCCGGTTACCGCCGCATCCTAGGACCTGCGGCCGTCCGAATCCCTTGTGGGAGTATCGGCACCACGCATTCGCCTGCCATCCGGTGATCCCGTCCCCAGGCACACAACGCAGTACCACTAAGGAGCGTTCCCCATGGCGCAAGCACTGGCAGCCGCCGTCGCCTCGCTGATGCCCCAGGCCCGCACCGAACTCGCCGAGCTGGTGGCCTTCAAATCGGTGGCCGATCCGGCGCAGTTCCCGCCGGAGGAGTGCGCGGCGGCGGCCCGATGGGTGGCGGACGCGCTGCGGGCCGAGGGGTTCACGGACGTGGCGCTGCTGGACACTCCGGACGGCACCCAGTCGGTCTACGGGTACCTGCCCGGGCCGGCCGGCGCGCCGACCGTGCTGCTCTACGCCCACTACGACGTGCAGCCGCCGCTGGACGAGAGCGCCTGGCTCTCCCCGCCGTTCACGCTGACCGAACGCGACGGCCGGTGGTACGGGCGCGGCGCCGCCGACTGCAAGGGCGGCCTCATCATGCACCTGCTCGCGCTGCGCGCGCTGAAGGCCGACGGCGGGGTGCCGGTCGGCGTCAAGGTGATAGCCGAGGGCTCGGAGGAGATGGGCACCGGCGGGCTGGAGCGCTACGCCGAGGAGCACCCGGAGCTGTTGGTCGCCGACGCCATCGTCATCGGGGACTCCGGGAACTTCCGCGTCGGGCTGCCGACCGTCACCGCGACACTGCGCGGGATGACCATGGTGAAGGTGCGGGTGGACACCCTGGAGGGCAATCTGCACTCCGGTCAGTTCGGCGGTGCCGCCCCGGACGCGCTCGCCGCGCTGATCCGGACGCTGGACTCGCTGCGCGCCGAGGACGGTTCGACGACCGTCGACGGGCTGTCGGCGGACACCTCCTGGGAGGGGCTGCAGTACCCGGAGGAGGACTTCCGCAAGGACGCCAAGGTGCTCGACGGCGTGGAGCTGATCGGTTCGGGCACGGTCGCCGACCGGATCTGGGCCCGTCCGGCCGTCACCGTGCTCGGCATCGACTGTCCGCCCGTCGTCGGCGCCACCCCGTCGGTGCAGGCGAGTGCCCAGGCGCTGGTCAGCCTCCGCGTCCCGCCGGGGGTGGACGCCGTGAAGGCCGGCGAGTTGCTCACCGCCCACCTGGAGTCCCACGTCCCCTGGGGTGCGCGGGTGAGCGTGGAGCAGGTGGGCCAGGGGCAGCCGTTCCGCGCGGACGTCGGCAGCCCGGCGTACACCGCCATGGCCGAGGCGCTGCGCGAGGCGTACGACGGTGTCGAGATGGAGATCGCCGGGCAGGGTGGCTCGATCCCGCTGTGCAACACCCTGGCCACGCTCTACCCCGAGGCGGAGATCCTGCTGATCGGTCTGAGCGAGCCGGAGGCGCAGATCCACGCCGTCAACGAGAGCGTCTCGCCCGAGGAGTTGCGGCGCCTGTCGGTCGCCGAGGCGCTGTTCCTGCGCAAGTACGCCGCTCACCGGCGCGGCTGACCGTCCGCCGGTGACCGTCCGCCGGCCGGCGTGCCCGTCCCGGGTGCGCCGGCCGGCGGGGGCTTCAGGTGCCCACCGGGACACCCGCCTCGAGATTGAGCGTGGTGCCCCACTCGCGTGCCCGCAGCGCCCAGCGCAGGCGCTCCATCCGCACCGCGGGCAGCAGGCCAGCGGCCTCCTCCTCGGTCACGAAGCGCCAGCCGCGCAGTTCCGCGCCGGGCAGCAGCATGTCGCGGGCGGCGGCCGCGGTCAGCAGACCGCCGTCGAAGAGGAGCCGCAGGCCGCCGTGACCGGGCGGCCTGGGGGCCTCCCAGTCGACGACGAGCAGGCGCGGCGCGGTGTCCAGCCGCAGCCCCAGTTCCTCCGCCACCTCGCGCACTCCGGCGCGGGTCGGCGGCTCGCCGGGCTCGACGATCCCGCCGGGGAACTCCCAGCCCGGTTTGTAGGTCGGGTCCACCAGCAGCACCCGGTCCTCCTCGTCGAACAGGAGGACGCCCGCCGCCACGGTCTCCGCGGTCGGTTCGGGGGTCTGCACGATGTCGCAGGCCCCGGCCCCGGCGCGCACCGCCTCCGCCACCCGTTCGGCGGTCTGCCGGGGGGTGAGGAAGGAGGTGTCGATGGTGTGGGCGTCGGACGTCAGCCAGGACAGTGCCCTCCGGTACTCCGGGAGGTGTTCCAGGCACCGGGCGCGGACCGCGTCGTCCTCGCTCCCGCCGGGCGGCTCCCCCCGCCGGTCGACGCGCTCGCGAAGGATCGTTTCCTCAACGTCCAACAGCACATGTCGCACGGGAATGCGGCGAGCCGCCAGGCCCCCGAATATCTCGTCGCGGTACTCCTGCCGCAACAGCGTCATCGGAGTCACCAGGGTGCCGCCCACCTCCCCGTGGAGGGCGGTCGCCGTCTCCACCACGAGCCGCCGCCACGCGGGCAGATCCCGGTAGTCCGGCACCTCGTCCAGGCGTTTCCGCGGAAGGATCGCCCGCAGTTCGTCGCCGATCCGCCCGGGATCGAAGAGGATGCTGTCGGGAAGCAACTCGACCAGTTCACGGGCCGCAGTGGTCTTGCCCACGCCGAAGGCGCCGTTCAGCCAGACGATCACGGGTCCCCCTATTCCGTCGTCCCCGGTTCCCTGCCCGCTCCACCCCGCCCCGGAAACGCGCGGCCTTCCCCGGCGCGGCGCGGCCACGGGGCACCGTCACGGGACATTCTCACAGGGGACGTCCCAACGCCTCCCGACAGGCCGCCGCGGCCCCGACGAGACCCGCGTCCGTCCCCATGCCGGCGGGAACGATCTCCAGCCCCCGCACGAAGGAGAGCGTGGCGTACTCCTCCAGAGTCCGACGCAGCGGCGCGAACAGCACCTCTCCCGCCTGGGCCACTCCCCCGCCGATCACCGCGATCTCGATCTCGACCAGACTCGCGGTCGCGGCGATCGAGGCCGCCAGTGCCCGCGCGGCGCGCTCGAAGGAGGCCACCGCCACCGGATCGCCCGCCCGCGCGGCGGCGGCGACCGCGGCGGCGCCCGCGTCGCCGTCCGGGCCGGGCCGCCAACCGTCGGCCAACGCCCGGCGGGCGATGTTGGGCCCGCTGGCGATGCCCTCCACACAGCCGCGCGCACCGCACGGGCACGGGTCGCCGTCGAGGTCCACGCTGATGTGGCCGATGTGCCCGGCGTTGCCGGTCGGTCCGGGGTGCAGTCGTCCACCGAGGACCAACCCTCCCCCCACTCCGGTGGAGACGACCATGCACAGGGCGTTGTCCCGGCCGCGCGCCGCGCCCTGCCAGTGCTCGGCGGCGGTCATCGCCACACCGTCGCCGACCAGGTTCACGGGCATTCCCCCGACGCTCTCGCGCACCCCGGCGACCAGTGGGTAGTCCCGCCAGCCGGGGATGTTGACCGGACTCACGGTGCCCCGCCGACCGTCCACCGGACCGGCGCTGCCGATGCCCACGGCCGCCACGCGGCGCCACTCGGCCGCGCTCCGGAGTTCGTCGAGCACCTCGGTCACCGCCCGCATCACCCTGTCGCCCGGTTCCCTGGACGGGGTGGGCCGCTGGGCGCGCAGCAGCAGCCTGCCGTCGCCGTCCACCAGCGCGCCCGCGATCTTGGTGCCGCCGATGTCGAGGGCGGCGAGAAGGTCCTGGTCCATGAACGGAGAGTCTCACCCCATTCTGACAACGTTGTCCACCCTCTCCGTTCGGCACCGCGCCCCGCGTCGCCGCCTCTATGCTTCTCGTCGTCCGTGCACACAGGCGTCACCGTCGACGACAGAACAGGACCGCAGTGGCCGACACCGCCCGCCCCACCCGCCCCGCTCGACGCCGCTACGGACTGCGCCCGACCATGAAGGACGTGGCCGCTCGAGCCGGGGTCGGCCTCAAGACCGTCTCCCGGGTCGTCAACGGCGAACCCGGTGTCACTCCCGACACCGAGCGCCGCGTGCAGGAGGCCATCACCGCGTTGGGCTTCCGTCGGAACGACAGCGCCCGCATCCTGCGCAAGGGCCGCACCTCCAGCATCGGGCTGGTCCTGGAGGACCTCGCCGACCCCTTCTACGCCCCGCTCAGCCGCGCCGTCGAGGAGGTCGCGCGGGCGCACGGAGCCCTGCTGATCAACGGTTCCAGCGCCGAGGACGGGGAGCGCGAGCGGGAGCTGGTGCTCGCCCTGTGCGCCCGGCGCGTGGACGGCCTGGTCATCATCCCCGCCGGTGACGACCACCGCTATCTGGAGCCGGAGATCGCCGCCGGCGTCGCCACCGTCTTCGTGGACCGTCCGGCCGCGCGCATGGAGGCCGACGCGGTGCTCTCCCGGAGTTTCGAGGGGGCGCGCGAGGGAGTCGCCCACCTCATCGCCCACGGCCACCGCAGGATCGGCTTCATCGGCGACCTGCCGCGCATCCACACCGCCGCCGAGCGTCTGCGCGGCTACCGTGCCGCGATGGCCGAGGCCGGCCTGCCGGTGGACGAGTCCTGGGTCGCGCTCGGCCCGACCGACCCCGGGCGCGTGCGCGCCGACGCCGAACGCATGGTGGCGGGGCCGGGGGCGGCGGGGCCGGTCACCGCGCTGCTGACGGGCAACAACCGGGTGACCGTCACCGTGGTGCGGGTGCCGGCCGTGCGGGAGGGGCGCGTGGCGCTGGTGGGGTTCGACGACTTCGAGCTGGCCGATCTGCTGACCCCGCCCGTCACCGTCATCGCCCAGGAACCCGCCCTGCTGGGCCGCAAGGCGGCCGAGTTGCTCTTCCGACGGCTGGAGGGCGCCGACGACGCGCCCCGCCGCGTGGAGCTCCCCACCCGGCTGGTCCCCCGTGGCTCGGGGGAGATCCCGCCGAGCCACCCCTGACGGCCGGCACCGACCGACCGCCGCGCCGCTTGACCCTGCCGTCGGCGTCAAGGTCGGACGATGACCGTCATGGACACCGACACCACACGTCACAGTCACAGCCGCAGTCACAGCCGCAGTCACAGTCACAGCCGCAGGACCGTCCTCGTCACCGGGGCCGGCACGGGCATCGGGCGGGCCACCGCCCGCGCGTTCGCGGACGAGGGGGCGCGCGTGGTCGCGGTGGGACGGCGCCCGGGGCCGCTGGCGGAGACGGCCGACGGCCGGCCCGGCATCACCCCGCTGCCCGCCGACATCACCGCGGAGGACGCGCCCGAGCGCATCGTCCGCTCGGTGCTGGACTCCCACGGACGGCTGGACGTCCTGGTCAACAACGCCGGCATCGTGCTCGGCGGCTCCCTCGACACCCTTGCCCGGCGGGTGGTCGACACCCTGCTCGCCACCGACCTGGTCGCGCCGATCCTGCTGGCCCGAGCCGCGCTGCCCGCCTTGGAGGCCGCGGGCGGCGGGGTGATCGTCAACGTCGGCACGGCCGTGGGACAGCGGGCCTGGCCCGACAACTCCCTCTACGCGGCGGCCAAGGCCGCGTTGGATTCGCTGACCCGCAGTTGGGCCGTCGAGTTGGCGCCCCGTGGGGTCCGGGTCGTCGCGGTCGCGCCCGGCGCGGTCGACACCCCGATCGGCGAACACCGAGGGCTGACACCACAGCAGCGAGCCGAGGTGCGGGCCTGGCAGTTGGCGCGCACCCCGCTGGGCCGGATCGGCCGGCCGGAGGAGGTGGCCTGGGCGATCGCCCGGCTCGCCGCCCCGGAGGCGTCCTTCGTCACCGGCGTGGTGCTTCCGGTGGACGGCGGGGCGGGCGTGGCATGACAGTGGTGCGCCTGGAGGTGGGAAGGATGCGCATCGGCGAGTTAGCGAGGGCCACCGGGACGACGCCCCGCGCGCTGCGGCACTACGAACAGGCGGGGCTGCTCTCCGCGCAGCGGGCTCCCAACGGCTACCGGGTCTACGACGAGCGGGCGGTGGTGCGCGTGCGCAACATCCGCTACCTGCTGGACGTCGGACTCACCCTGGACGACGTGCGGGTGTTCATGCCGTGCCTGGACGGGGACGTGGCCGCGGCGCCGCCCTCCGGGAAGGGCTTGGAGGTCGTGCTGGAGCGGCTCGCCGTGCTCGACGAGCGGATCGCCGCCCAGAGCGCCGTCCGGGACCGGTTGGCGGAGGCGCTGCGGCGGGCGACCGGGGGTCGGATGCGTCCGGTGGCCTGAGCCCGGGAGCGTCGCCGGAGACGGCCGGGGCCGCGCGATCGACGGTTCGATCCGCGCGGCCCCGGTCCGTTGTCGTGCCTCGTCCGCGAAGGCTCAGCCCTTGCGGGCCTTGATCTCCTCGGTGAGCTGGGGGAGCACCTGGAACAGGTCGCCGACCACGCCGTAGTCGACCAGCTCGAAGATCGGGGCCTCGGCGTCCTTGTTGACGGCCACGATGGTCTTCGAGGTCTGCATGCCGGCGCGGTGCTGGATGGCGCCGGAGATGCCCGCCGCGATGTACAACTGCGGCGAGACGGTCTTGCCGGTCTGACCGACCTGGTGGGTGTGCGGGTACCAGCCGGCGTCCACCGCGGCGCGCGAGGCGCCGACGGCCGCGCCGAGCGCGTCGGCCAGGTTCTCGATGACCGAGAAGTTCTCGGCGCCGTTGACGCCGCGCCCACCGGAGACCACGATCGCGGCCTCGGTCAGCTCCGGGCGGCCGGTCGACTCGCGCGGGGTGCGGGAGACGACCTTGGTGCCGGTGGAGGTCTCGCCGAAGGTCACCGACAACTGCTCGACCGACCCTGCGGCCTGCGCGGCCTCCGGGGCGGCGGAGTTGGGCTTGACGGTGATGACCGGGGTGCCCTTGGTGACGCGGGAGCGGGTGGTGAAGGAGGCGGCGAAGACCGACTGGGTCGCCACCGGACCGGAGTCGCCGGCCTCCAGGTCGACGGCGTCGGTGATCAGCCCCGCGCCGATGCGGAGCGCCAGGCGGGCCGCGATCTCCTTGCCCTCCGCGGAGGAGGGGAGCAGGACGGCGGCCGGGGACACCGCGTCGTAGGCGGCCTGGAGGGCGTCCACCTTCGGTGCCACGAGGTAGTCGGCGAACTCGGGGGCGTCGGCGGTGAGCACTCGCGCCGCGCCGTACTCGGCCAGCGTGGCGGCGGCGGTGTCGGCGCCGGCGCCCAGGTGCACGGCGACCGGGTCGCCGATGCGACGGGCCAGGGTCAGCAGCTCCAGGGTCGGCTTGCGGACGGCGCCGTCCACGTGGTCGACGTAGACAAGGACTTCAGCCATGGGAGTCGTTCTCCTGCGAAGAGTGCGAGGGCGGTCGAAGGGGTGCGGGGCGGGATCAGATGAACTTCTGGCCCGCGAGGAACTCGGCGAGCTGCTTGGCGCCCTCGCCCTCGTCGGTGACGATCGTGCCGGCGGTGCGGGCCGGACGCTCCGTGGCCTCGTCGACCGCGGTCCAGGAGCCCGTCAGGCCGACCTCGTCCGCGTCGATGTCCAGGTCGTCCAGGTCCAGGGAGGTGACCGGCTTCTTCTTGGCGGCCATGATGCCCTTGAAGGACGGGTAGCGCGCCTCGCCCGACTGGTCGGTCACGGAGATCACGGCGGGCAGGGAGGCCTGCAGGTGCTCCGTCGCGGCGTCGCCGTCGCGGCGGCCGGTCACCGTGCCGTCCTCCACCGACACCTCGGACAGCAGCGTCACCTGCGGCACGCCCAGCCGCTCGGCCAGCAGGGCGGGCAGCACGCCCATGCTGCCGTCGGTGGAGGCCATGCCGCAGACGACCAGGTCGTAGCCGGTCTTCTCGATCGCCTTGGCCAGCACCAGGGAGGTGCCGATGACGTCGGTGCCGTGCAGATCGTCGTCCTCAACGTGGACGGCCTTGTCGGCGCCCATCGACAGCGCCTTGCGCAGGGCGTCGCGGGCGTCCTCCGGGCCGACGGTCAGGATGGTGACCTCCGCGTCGTCGGCGTTCTCGGCGATCTGCAGCGCCTGCTCGACGGCGTACTCGTCCAGCTCCGACAGCAGACCGTCCACGTCGTCGCGGTCGACGGTCAGGTCGTCGGCGAAGTGCCGGTCGCCGGTGGCGTCGGGCACGTACTTCACACAGACAACGATCCTCAAGCTCACGCCGGCTCTCCTACTTGCGTCGTCATTACTGGCTGCCTTGTCCTACAGGCAGCATAGGCGCCTGATCGGGCGGATTCCGGTCCGGTGGGGCCGGCTCTCCATCCAAGATATTACTCGTCAGTACAACCACCGCCTTCCCCGCCTTCAAGGGCGGGGAACTGTGACGTTGCCAACGACTCACGGGGGCACCGTGCCTTCGCCCGGAACGTTGAAGCGCCCGCCCCGGCGGAGCCTCCGGGACGGTCACGGCCGTACGCGGTGACCACGGCGACCCCGGCGGCGTGTCGCCACCCGACGGCGCGCGGCGGCGCGGAGTCGGCCCGCACGGCACCCGGTGCGGGACCCGCCACGGCGCTCACCGCCGATCGCCCGCCCGTCGCGCTCATCTGAGACCCCCTGACCACACCGTGTCACCCTGTCGACCGCGAACGATCTCCGTCAAGCACGGTTCCGGCGAATGGGACCAGCGTCACCCGTGTCGTGCGTCACGTGGCGCCGGCTCCGTTCCCGACCGCCCGTGTCCGCATCACACGGCCTCGCCGAGCGCGGCGATGACGTCGACCTTGCGCGGTTGGCCGGAGGCGCGCCGGACGATCCGCCCCCGGGCGTCGAGCACCAGGACGGTGGGGGTCCGCATGACGCCCAACTCCCGCACCAGGTCCAGCCGGGCCTCGGCGTCGATCTCCACGTGGGCGACGCCCTCGACCATCCCGGAGACCTCCGCGAGGATCCGCCGCGTGGCCCGACAGGGCTGACAGAAGGCGCTGGAGAACTGCACCAGCGTGGCCCGCTCGCCCAACTCCTCGGCCCCGATCGCCTCGGCGGTCAGTCGCCTGTCCTCGTCCCGTCCGCGCACCGTCATCCTTCCGTCCCGCCGTTTCCACAACGCGCCGAAGGCGCCGGCCAACGCCAGCACCGCCAGGCACACGACCAGTCCCGTCATCCCGCCCCCGTCCGAGTCGCCCGTTCCGCCCTCGCCCCGCGATGTGCGGGCGGCCTTCGGCATCGTCTCCCACAGCGTCCGCGACCGTCCCGCCGATTCCCGCGTCCGGCCCGCTTCCGGTCGCGCGGTGGGGAATGCTGAGGGCCATGAACACGGACATACGAGCACCGAGGTTCGGGGCGGCCGTGACCACCGTGGTCCTGGCCGCCGTGCTGATCACCGAGAGCCTCTGGTTGCTGGCCGCGCAGACGCTGGTGTTCGCCGTCGGAGCGGCCCTGGGGGTGCGGCACTCGCCGTACGGGCTGCTCTTCCGCTTCCTGCTCCGGCCCCGACTCGGCCCCCCGAAGGAGTTCGAGGACGCGGCGCCGCTCCGGTTCGCGCAGGGCGTCGGACTGGTCTTCGCGCTCGTGGGTCTGGTGGGGTACGGCGTGGGGCCATCGTGGCTGGGCACGGCGGCGACCGCCTGCGCGCTCGCGGCGGCCTTCCTCAACTCCGCCTTCGGATACTGCCTGGGCTGCGAGATGTACCTGCTGCTGCGCCGGGCCGCGGGATGAGACGGCGGGTCACCGGACCGGCCGGTCCCCGACATGATCCACGACGTGACGAGAATCTCCCACCCCCGGTACTGGTCAGGGAAGTTACGCCAGCGTAGGTTCGGGTACACCGGCCGGGAGAACCCTCCCCGGGCATCACTTCCAGAAGGGTCCTCCCGATATGGCAGAACTCGTCTACCCACCCGTCATCGGCGCCGCCCGCACCTTCTTCAAGGCGCTCGACCTCCGCTTCGACATCGAGGGCACCGAGCACATCCCGCGGCGCGGCGGCGCCGTGCTGGCCAGCAATCACATCGGCTACCTGGACTTCGTCTTCGCCGGTCTGGCCGCCCGGCCCGCCAAGCGGCTGGTGCGCTTCATGGCGAAGGAGTCGGTCTTCCGGCACAAGGTGTCCGGTCCGCTGATGCGCGCCATGAAGCACATCCCGGTGGATCGCTCCCAGGGGGAGCACGCCTACCGCCACGCGCTGAACTCCCTGCGGTCCGGCGAGATCGTCGGCATCTTCCCCGAGGCGACGATCTCCCAGTCGTTCACCCTGAAGAAGTTCAAGACGGGCGCGGCCCGGATGGCGCAGGAGGCGGGGGTCCCGCTGCTGCCCGTCGCGCTGTGGGGCACGCAGCGGCTGTGGACCAAGGGGCACAAGCGGGACTTCGGCCGCAACCACTTCCCGATCACCATCCGGGTGGGCGAGCCGATCCTGGCCGCCGCGGGCGAGTCGGTGGCCCACGTGACCGAGCGGCTGCGCGAGCGCATCCAGGAGTTGTTGGAGGCGGCACAGCGGGCGTACCCGGTGCGTCCCAAGGGAGCGGACGACACCTGGTGGATGCCCGCCCACCTGGGCGGCACCGCCCCTGCCCCGGCCGAGGTCGGAGCGCGGTGACGGTCCGTCCGCACGCTCACACCCCGGCGGGCCGCCGACCGGCCGAGGCCTGAACGGTCGGCGGCCCGCCGCGGGGCGGCGTAGCGCGCCGGAACGTCGTCCGCCCCGGCGGGCCGGCCGGGGCGGACGGTCTTTCCCACCGCCGCGCCCCACCGCGTCACGCTCCGCCCCCCGGGGGGCCTATCGGGCCATCTCCTCCCGCAGAGCGGCGACGAAACCGTCCACGTCCTCCTCGGTGGTGTCGAAGGAGCACATCCAGCGCACGTCGCCGGCCGCCTCGTCCCAGAAGTAGAAGCGGTAGCGCTTGCGCAGCCGCTCGCTCACGTCGTGCGGGAGCCGGGCGAAGACGGCGTTGGCCTGGACGGGGTGGAGGATCTCCACGCCGTCCACGGTGCGCACGCCCTCGGCCAGCCGCCGCGCCATGGCGTTGGCGTGGGAGGCGCTGCGCAGCCACAGGTCGCCGGCGAGGAGCGCCTCGAACTGCGCCGAGACGAACCGCATCTTGGAGGCGAGCTGCATCGACAGCTTGCGCAGGTGCTTCATGGCGCGCACCGCGCCGGGGTTCAGCACCACGACGGCCTCGCCGAAGAGCATGCCGTTCTTGGTGCCGCCGAAGGACAGCACGTCCACGCCCGCGTCCGTGGTGAACTCCCGCATGGGCACCCCGAGCGAGGCGGCGGCGTTGGCGATGCGGGCGCCGTCGAGGTGGACCTTCATGCCGCGCTCGTGGGCGTGCTCGCAGATCGCTCGGATCTCCTCCGGGGTGTAGACGGTGCCCAGTTCGGTGTTCTGGGTGATGGAGACCACCTGCGGCATCGCCCGGTGCTCGTCGTCCCAGCCGTACGCCTCCCGCTCGATCGACTCGGTGGTCAGCTTGCCGTGTTCGGCGGGCACGGTGAGCAGCTTCAACCCGCCGACGCGCTCGGGCGCACCGCACTCGTCCACGTTGACGTGGGCGCTGTCGGCGCAGATCACCGCCCCCCAGCGGTCGGTGAGCGCCTGGAGGGCGACGACGTTGGCGCCGGTGCCGTTGAAGACCGGGAAGACCTCCGCCTCGGGCCCGAGGTGCGCGCGGAAGACCTCCTGGAGGTGGGCGGTGTACTCGTCGCCCCCGTAGGCGGTCTGGTGGCCGCCGTTGGCGAGGGCGAGCGCCGCCAGGATCTCCGGGTGCGCGCCCGCGTAGTTGTCGCTGGCGAAGCCGCGCACCCCGGGGTCGTGGCGACGCCGGGCGTCCGTCGCCGGGGGTGCCGTCGGCGTCTCGGTCGGGTGGTCCTCTACGGTTGCGGGGTCAGCCACAGGCGGTGTCCGTTCACTTCCTCGGCGGGCTTGTCCCAGACGTCGGTGATGGCCTCGGCCAGCTCCCTGACGTCGGTGAAGCCCGCGAACTTGGCGTTCGGGCGCTCGGCGCGCATCGCGTCGTCGACCAGCGCCTTGACCACCAGGATGGCAGCCGCGGCCGGCGGCCCGGCGTCCGACCCCTTGCCGGCCTTGCGGAAGGAGTCGGCCAGCGCCAGGGTCCAGGCCTCGGCCGCGGCCTTGGCCGCGGCGTAGGCGGCGTTGCCCGCGGTGGGCTTGGTGGCGCCGGCGGCGCTGACCAGCACGTAGCGGCCCTTGCCGCTGCGGCGCAGCGCGCCCTCGAAGGCCAGGGAGGTGTGCTGGACGGTGCGGACCAGCAGCTTCTCCAGCAGGTCCCAGTGGGAGAGGTCGGTCTCGGCGAAGGCCGCCGAGCCGCGCCAGCCGCCCACCAGGTGCACCAGTCCGTCGATCCGCCCGTACTCCTTCTCGGTGCGGGTGGCCCACTCGCGGGTGGCGTCCGGGTCGAGCAGGTCGATGATGTCGCCGGTGACGGTGGCGCCGCCGTGCGCGAAGCGGGCCCTGTCCACGGCGGCGGCCAGCCGCTCGGCGTCGTAGTCGGCGGCCACGACCGTGGCTCCCCTCTCGGCCAGGCGCAGCAGCGCGGCCTGTCCGGCCGTGCCCGCCGCGCCGGCCACGGCGACGACGGCTCCCTCCAGGGGGCCTCCGTTTCCGTTGCCGCCTGTGAAACTGCTGGTCATGGTGGTCGCCCCTCTGGTGTTCTCGACGGTCCCGGCGGTTCCGGTGTTCCCCGTGACCTCGGTGCTCACGCCGCTACCGGGGTGACGGACTCGGCGGTGATGCCCTTCGTCGAGGCGATCACGTTCCGCAGCTTCTTGGCGAGGGCCTCGTAGAACATGCTCAGCGGGAACTCGTCCGGGAGCACCTCGTCCACCAGTTTCCGCGGCGGGAGATCGAGGTCCAGGGCGTCGGGGCCCTTGGCCCAGGTCGAGCCGGGGTGGGGGGCGAGGTAGGTCGACACCAGTTCGTACGCCTTGAACCAGTGGACCAGCTTCGGACGGTCGATGCCCTCCCGATAGAGGGTCTCGATCTCCTCGCGCAGGCGCGCGGTCACCTCGCGGGCCCGCTGCCAGTCGATGGAGAGCTTGTTGTCCGTCCAGCGCAGGGCATCGTGCTTGTGGAGGTAGGCGAAGAGCAGTTGGCCGCCCAGCCCGTCGTAGTTGCGGTTGCGCTCACCGGTGACGGGGAAGCGGAACAGGCGCTCCAGGAGGACGGCGTACTGCACGTCGCGGCCTTGGGGGTAGCCGTCCGCCTCCAGCTTCACGGCCTCGTGGAAGGCGGTGAGGTCGCAGCGGAGCTCCTCGATGCCGTACATCCAGAACGGCTGGCGCTGCTTGATCATGAACGGGTCGAAGGGCAGGTCGCCGTGGCTGTGGGTGCGGTCGTGGACCATGTCCCACAGCACGAAGGTCTGCTGGGCGCGGTGCTGGTCGGTCAGCAGGCCGCGGGCCTCCTCGGGCAGTTCCAGCTTGGTGACCTCGCAGGCGGCGTCGATGACGCGGCGGAAGCGGGCGGCCTCGCGGTCGCAGAAGATGCCGCCCCAGGTGAACCGCTCGGGTGCCTCGCGCACGGCGACGGTCTCGGGGAAGAGGACGGCGGAGTGGGTGTCGTAGCCGCTGGTGAAGTCCTCGAAGGTGATGCCGAGGAAGAGCGGGTTGTCGTAACGGGTGCGTTCCAGTCCGGCCAGCCACTCCGGCCAGACCACGCGCAGGACGACGGCCTCCAGGTTGCGGTCGGGGTTGCCGTTCTGCGTGTACATGGGGAAGACGACGAGATGCTGGAGGCCGTCGACGCGCCGGGAGGCGGGCTGGAAGGCCATCAGGGAGTCCAGGAAGTCGGGGACCGCGAACCCGCTCTCGGCCCAGCGGCGCAGGTCGGCCACCAGCGCGCGGTGGTACTCCTCGTTGTGCGGCAGCAGCGGGGCGAGTTCCTCGACGGCGGCCACGACGCGGTCGAGGTGTCGCTCGACCTGGGACCGGGAGGGGGCGCCCTCGGCGTCGAAGTCGATGGAGCCGTCCTTGGACTGGGCCGGCCGAATGGCCTCGACGGCCTCCTTGAGCACCGCCCAGGCCGGGTGGTCCACGACGCGGTCGGCAGATCGATCGCCGGCGGGCAGAGCACCACCCGCCGTCGCTGCGGGCGAAAGGATTTCCGTCATCACTACCCCTTCACAGGAGAAACTCTTGCCACAGCACCGTAGCTGCGGAGACTTCCCTGATCAACCCGAGACCAAGGAAATCCTTCGGCAACCTTTCGTCAACACCGATGTTTTTCCTGTTTTTGGCGTCTGAAACAGAAGACATGATTGCGGAAAGTGGGACAGAGCGAGCCTTCGAGGAGGCTGCCTCACCCCGACCTCACCCCGGCCTCACCCCGGCCTCGCCCCGATCCCGAACCGACCGACCCCGGCACGCCGTCGGCGGTCGCGCACGGCTAACCTTGCCGCCCGTAGCACACCGTCCGTCCCGCCGTCGGCGCCGCAGGAAAGCGAGAACGTGCCGTGTCACTGCTCACCGTCGGGCACCGCGGAGTGATGGGTGTCGAGCCGGAGAACACCCTGCGCTCCTTCGTCCGCGCCGACCGCGAAGGCTTCGACGTCATCGAGCTGGACCTCCACCTGAGCCGGGACGGCGCACTGGTGGTGATGCACGACGCGGACGTGGACCGCACCACCGACGGGTCCGGCCCGGTGGCCGGGATGACCCTGGCCGAGCTGCGCGAACTGGACGCGGGCCAGGGCGAGCGGATTCCGGTCTTCGAGGAGGTCGTGGACGCGGTCTCCGCACCACTCCAGGCGGAGATCAAGGACCGCGCCGCGGCCCGGGTGCTCGCCGAGACCATCGAACGGCGCGGGCTCCACGACCGCGTCACCGTGATCTCGTTCCACGACGAGGCCCTGCGCGAGACCCGCAAGCTGCTCCCGGAGATCCCCATCGCGCTGGTCACCGGCAGGTCCACTCCCACCGCCCCCGAGCGCGCCCTGGAGCTGGGCGCCGGGATGGTCTCCTGTGAGCTGAGGCGACTGGACGAGGAGGTCGTCCGGCGCTGTCACGCGGCGGACGTCAGGGTGATCTCCTGGACGGTCAACACCGAGCAGGACGTGGCCCGCGTCCGCGAACTGGGCCTGGACGGGGTGGTCACCGACCTGCCCGCCGTCCGCCGGGCGGTCAGCGAAGCGGCTTGACCAGCAGCTCGAACTCCAGGTCGGGGCGGCGCGGGATGCCGAAGCGCTCGTCGCCGTACGGGAAGGGGCTCCTCTTCCCGGTGCGGACGTAGCCGCGGCGCTCGTACCAGGCGATCAGGTCGTCCCGGGCGGTGATCACGGTCATGTGCATCTCCCGGGCGCCCCACTCGACCCGGACCAGCCGCTCGGCCTCCGCCAGCACGGCCTTGCCCAGTCCCCCGCCCTGGAGGGTGGGCCGGACGGCGAACATCCCGAAGTAGGCGACGGGCTCCCCCGCCTCGCCCGTCCTGCGCTCCAGTTGGCAGCAGGCGGCCGGCCTCCCGTCCCGCTCGGCCACGAGGATCAGGCTGTCGGGTGTCCTGATGATCTCGGCGACGCCCTCGGGGTCCGTGCGCTGCCCGTCCAACAGGTCCGCCTCGGTCGTCCAGCCCGCCCGGCTGGTCTCCCCCCGGTAGGCCGACTCCACCAGGGCGACCAGTGCGGGGACGTCGTCCTCGGCGGCGGTCCGGAAGCGGAGGTCCCCGGCGGGGACGTCCGCGGGCTCCTGGGCGTTCACGGTGATCGGGACGTTCATGGCACCGAGCCTAATCGGCCCCGTGCCACACCTGTCCGGCGGGCCGACGACGTTAGGCTCCGCTCATGGTGCACGTACTGAGCAGTCGGATGCTGCTGCGCCCCACCGATCCGGAACGTTCCCGGGCCTTCTACGGCGACGTGCTGGGCCTGGCCGTCTACCGGGAGTTCGGCACCGGGCCGGAGCGCGGAACCGTCTACTTCCTCGGCGGCGGTTTCCTGGAGGTCTCCGGTCGCTCCGAGGAACCCCCCTCCCCCGGTCTGCGGCTGTGGTTGCAGGTCGCCGACGTCGCCGAGGCCCACCGGGAGCTGGCCGCCCGCGGGGTGGAGGTGCTGCGGGAGCCGAAGCGGGAGCCGTGGGGGCTGGTGGAGATGTGGATCGCCGATCCGGACGGGGTGCGGATCGTCCTCGTCGAGGTCCCCGAGGACCACCCCCTGCGCCACCGACCCGGCATCTGAGCGCCCCCGGCACCCTCGCACCCCGGTCGCGCTCCTCGGTGCCTCCACGCGCCCCCGTGGACGGGCGCGTCGGTGGGCATCCTTCCCGCGGAAAGCCGGTCGGGGGCGGTCGGTCGGGGGAGGCGCGGTGCACGGACCGGAACTGGTCGGCTGGCTGCTGGTGGCCCTGTGCGCGAGCGCGGGCGCTTACTGTCTGCTACGGATGCGCGACGGCACGCCCGAGCAGCGGCGGACGGACGCGGGCGAGGCGTTCATGGGGTTCGGGATGGCCGTGATGGCGCTGCCCGCGTCGGTGGTGGAGCCGCTGCCGCCGCCGGTCTTCGCCGTGGTCTTCAGCGCCGCGGCGGTGCGCGAGCTGGTGCTGGTCCGGCACGCCCCGACACACCACCTCCACCACGCCGTCGGCGCCCTCGCCATGGTCCACATGGCGCTCGTCATGGCGGCGCCGGGCGGGCCGGGCGGGCACCACGCCGTCCCGGCCGGAGCGTCCGCGCTGACGGGGGCGCTGCTGGTCTACTTCGTCGGGTACGTGCTGTGGACGGGCACCCGGCTGGCCCCGGTGGGCGCGGGCTGCCCCGCCGGCGCCTCGGGCGGTGGTGGCACCGTGAGGGGCCTGCTGCGGGCCCCGGAGGTGGCGGTGGCCTGCCGCCTGTCGATGGGCCTGGGAATGCTCGCGATGCTCCTCGCCATGTGACGTCGGCGCGCGCCGGCGTCCGCGTTCCATGAGGCGTGCGTCACTTCCCCGTCCGGCCCGGACACCGGGTGACCGCGGGCTCATAGGCTGTGACCCATGATGGTCGCGCTCGCACTGATCGTCCTGGGCGCACTGATCGCGGCGACGGCGCCGCGCGTGCTGGCCCGTGGTTCCTGGCCGGACCGTGAGCCCGTGTTGGCGTTGTGGGTGTGGCAGTGCGCGGTGGTCGCCGTGCTGCTGTGCTGTGTACTGGCCATGGCCCTGTCCGGGGCCGCCGCCTGGCAGGCCGTGCGCGGGCACGTCTTCGCACCCGCCCCCAGCCAGGTCGTCGAGGCGTACGGACTGAGCGCGTTCGGGGAGTCCTGGCCCGCGGTGGTGGCGGTGGTGCTCGCCTGCGGCGGCCTCTGGACCGCCGCGATGCTCACCCGGGAGATCCGCGCCGCGCGGACCCGGCGTCGTCGACGGCGCGCCGAACTCCTCGACCGCGCCCCGACGCTGCCGGGCGAGAAACCCGCTTCCGGCGAGCGGCTGGTGGTCCTGGAGAGCGAGCGCCCGGACGCCTGGTGGCTGCCCGGCAGCACTCCCCGACTGGTGGTCACCACCGCGGCGCTGCGGCGGCTCGGGGGGCAGGAGCTCGACGCGATCCTCGCCCACGAGCAGGGGCACTCGCGCGCCCGTCACGACTGGCTGCTGCACTGCTCGTCCGCGCTCGCGGCGGGCTTCCCGCAGGTGCCGGTCTTCCGTGCCTTCCGGGACCAGGTGCACCGGTTGGTGGAGTTGGCGGCCGACGACGCGGCGTCGCGGCGCTGCGGTCGCCTGGCGGTGGCCCTGGCCCTGGTCGGGTTGAACGAGGAGCGCGGCGTCTTCGCCTCGTACGCGCCGCACCACGCGCAGGTTCCGCAGCGGGTCGACCGATTGTTGGCGGCCCCGGCCCGGCTGTCGGTCGTCCGACGGCTGCGGCTGACCGCGCTGGCGTCGATGATGCCGCTGGTCCCCCTGGCCGTGGCCTTCGTCCCCGGGCTCAGGGCGCTGGGCTGACAGTGAGGATGTGACGTGGTGACGTTGCCGGTGGGTCTGACTCTTGGGCTGACCGACGTTCTCGACTGTCCTGTTTGGGATTTGTCGGCC
>NZ_JODL01000026.1 GCF_000718985.1 Streptomyces megasporus
GCTGAAGGGGGAGGACACCGCGGCGATCCGGGAGGCGTCGGAGAAGGTGGCCTCCACCAGCCAGAAGCTCGGGCAGGCGCTGTACGCCGACGCCCAGGGCCGGCAGGCCGCCGGCGGTGCGCAGACCACCGACACCGGGAACGCCGACGACAGCGGCGACACCAGGACCGAGGG
The DNA here is from genome assembly GCF_000718985.1 of Streptomyces megasporus. Classification (GTDB taxonomy): domain Bacteria; phylum Actinomycetota; class Actinomycetes; order Streptomycetales; family Streptomycetaceae; genus Streptomyces; species Streptomyces megasporus. The sequence goes on from NZ_JODL01000026.1 coordinate 175, forward strand.
AGACGACGTGGTGGACGCCGAGATCGTCGACGACGACAGGGAGGACAGGGGAAAGGCGGCGTGAGCGCGGCCGTCGGGTGAACGCCTCTCGGGAAAACCGGGGAACCGGTCCGAGAGGTCCCACTCCGGCGGACACCTCGGTCCCCGAATTCGGAAACGAGTGGGGGACGATCCGCGAGCGGGAAATTCACCGTGCCGCCGATCGAGTCGACCGGGGAGAGAAGCCGGAAAGCGGACCCGGAACGGGGTCGGCGTGTTTTCCCGGGTGATTTCCGCCGGCCGTCGCATGCCCCTTGGGGGCGGCCCGGCGTGGCCACCCCCAAGGGCGTGCGGATTCCATGCGAACCCGAGTGGTGACGCCCGGTCCGTCGCGACGGCCGGAGTCATGTGAGCGGACCGCCGGCAACGGATCTCCTGGCCGGGAGGTCTCCCGGAAACGCGGGAGGCGAATCGCTGCCGAATGCCGGGCGCTCGGAATCGGATTCGCGGTCACCCGATCCGGAGACGTTCCGGTCCGGTGATCCGTCCGGCAGGGAGGACCTCAGCCGAACAGGCCCTTGAACAGGGCGTCGAGGTCGGAGTGACGGTAGCTGCCCACGGTGTAGATCTCGTACCCGCCGTGCTTGCCGTACCCGCCGCGCTTGTCGTCGTGGCCGTAGTCCTTCTTGTGGTCGTCCTTGCCGTGGCCGTGGCCGTGGCCGTAGCCGTTGTCCTTGTCGTGGTCGTCCTTGCCGTGGTCGTACCCGTTGTCCTTGTCGTGCTTGCCCTCGTCGTACCCGCCGTTGTCACCGGTGGAGGCGTGGGACTTCACGCTCTTGGCGTGGGCGCCGTGCTTGTCGGCGCTGGTCTTGCTCTTGTGGTAGCTGGAGCTGTCGCCACCGTGACCGTATCCGTTGTCCTTGCCGTGCCCGCCGTTGTCACCGGTGGAGGCGTGGGACTTCACGCTCTTGGTGTGGGCGCCGTGCTTGTCGGCGCTGGTCTTGCTCTTGTGGTAGCTGGAGCTGTCGCCACCGTGGCCGTTGTCGTGACCGCAGCCGCAGCCGTTGTCGGTCTCGGCATGGCTGCTTACCCGCTCGGTCCAGGCGCCGTGCTTGTCGGCCTTGGTGGAGTACTTGGTGAAGCTGGAGGAGTCGGCCACGGCCACGCCGGCGGACGCGATCAGCAGCAGCGGGGCGGTGAAGGCGCCGGCGACGGCCCGACGAGTGAGCTTGCGCATCACATGAATCCTTGTCCATAGAGATGGGCCGAATCCCAAACGGATCCGGTAGGCACAGATTTTTACTGCCTCGGAATACGGAAAATGGACCCAACACGGACACCGATTCGCTCGTTCGGTGGGGGAATGCAGCTCACAGCGCCAATTCACGTGTGGATGGTTCGCCCGTTCGGACGCCTTCTTTCGGCTCAATCCCTGTCGCTCGGCGGACTGCCGTGTCGCCGGGTTTCGCGTGTTTCTCGGTGCCGGTGCCGGTGCCGGAGTCGGCTCGCCCCGTTCCGGGAGACGACGTCCGCGCCCGGGTGGCGTTCGGCGCCGGCGTCACGGAACGGAGGGGGCTCGGGTGTCCGCGTCCCCGGGGTCCTCGGGCACGAGGGACCTGACGGGCACCTTGGTGAAGGTGATGGTCTCGTACGGGGAGCCGGCGCCCGTCTCGTACAGGACGCCCACGGTGTCCCGGTCGAGCGGTACCAGGTCGGAGTACGCGGCGGGATTCTCCGTCAACCGAGGGCCGGCGTGCCAGGTGAGTCCCCGGTCGTGGCTGACGCGCAGTGTCATCGCTCTCCGGCTTCCGGGGTCGGCCGGTCCCGAGAAGAGCAGGAACGGGGGGAGCGGTGGCCGGGGCTCGACCCACAGCAGGCCGCCGTGCACCACGGGGCCGACCAGGGAGGGGCGGGGGCGGTAGGGGGTCAGCAGAGCCGTTCCCCCCGGTTCGAGGTAGGCGTCGGCGCGGGTCGCGGTCGATGCCGGGCTCTGGTTGCGGACGTTGCTGTAGATCCGGCCGTCGGGCAGTTCGGCGAAGGTGTTCTCCTCCAGGCGCAGGTTCTCGTCCGCCGGCTGGGCCACGTAGCCCACGTGCCAGGTCCTCCCGCCGTCGTCGCTGTACAGCGAGTGGGCGCCGGACCGGTGTGCGGAGTTTGTCGTGCGGTGACTGTGGTTGGCCGGCACCAGCAGGCGGCCGACGTGCGGGCCGTGCCGCAGGGCCAGTCCGTGTCCGGGGCCCGTGCCGTACCAGTTCCAGTGCTCCGGCTTCACCTGCCCGGTGATCTCCCGAGGAGGAGAGAAGGTGGCGCCGCCGTCGTCGCTGTGTTGGACGAACACCCGACGATTCCCCATCACGCCGTGGGCGTTGCGGCAGCTCAGCAGGACGATCCGGCCGGTCGCCGGATCGACGACGGGGGAGGGGTTGCCGATGGTGTCCTCCCCGGCGTCGGCCACCACCCGCAGCGGGCCCCAGGTGCAGCCGCCGTCGAGTGATCGGCGCGCCACCACGTCGATGTCACCGTCGTCCGCGAGGGAGTGGACGCGCCCTTCGGCGAAGGCGACGAGCACGCGGGGGCCGGTGCGCCCGCCGTCACCGCCGGCCTCGATCACGGCCGGGATGCGGAAACCGCGGTAGCCATCGGTGCGCGCCGTGAACGGGACCGACTCGGTGCAGGGGTCGGCCGCGGCGGCCGAGTGCGCCGGAGGCCCCGCGACGAGGCTGCCCACAAGGCCGCCCAACAGCGTCGACAGAACTGCTCCCACCGCACGGCGGGACGTGGAGGTCATGACGGTCAGTGTGCGGACGACCGGGTGACCGGAACGGGAGGCACGCCGTGCCACCCGACCGCTCCGACCCCCACGGCCACCGCCCCGGCCGAACCGTGCGCGGCCACCGGGGTGAACGAGGCGTCGGTCCGGTCCGTGGCCCGGCCGTCCCGCGCGCCCCGTTCGTCCGACCAGGACCGCCTTCCTGGAGGGCACGGGAGGCGGCGCACGTCACGGCGAGGGACCCGAGCCGGGGGGAGGGGGATGCGCTCGGGTCCCTCGGTCACGAATCCGCGGGGGAGCGAATTCCTGTGCACGTGACATCCCTCCAACGACGCACCGCGCAGAAAGGTTACGCCGCCCACCGGCAGGGGACGGGCCGCGCGGTCCGGTGGCGACCCCCGGCGCACCGGCTCGACGATGGACGTTCCGGCCCTCCCGCGCGGCCGGGGTTCGCGCGGGAGAGGACGCGGAGCGGGGAAGGAGGCCGTCACGGTGAAGGGCGCGCTGCGGTTCGACGGGTGGATCGCCGGTGTCGGCACCTCCTCCGGCACCCGGGTGGTGCTGGGGCACTGGCCGCGGTCGCCGTTCGGTCGGTTCGGCGACGTGATGCTGGAGGAGCCGGACGGGACGCGGCTTCTGCTCGCCCCGACCCGTGAGGTCGCGGACTTCGTCACCGGTGTCTACCGCTTCGACCGGGTGCGGGTGGTGCCGGTCTCGGTGCGCGTGGAGGGAGCGGTCTGGGACGTCGTGGCGGGACCGTTGGCCCTGCGGTTCACCGTCGGCCGGAGGGGCCCCCTCGGCATGCTGCTGCGCTGTGTGCCGGGTGTGCTCGCCGCCCGACCGGCCTGGGTCGCGCTGACCGACCTTCCGGCCCGTCTGCTGCCGGGGGTGCGCACTCGGGGAAGCGCGGGGGCGGGGCGTCGGGAGTGGTACGGGGCGCGGGATCTGCGTCCGATCACCGCGGTGACCGCCTCGTTCGACGGCGCGGACCTGGGACGGCTCGCGCCGATCGATCCTCCGGTGCGGTTCGGGTTCGGCTCGACCCCGCGCGTTCCCTCCCTGGTGCGGGTGGTCTCGACGGTGGGGCCGGTGCGGGGCCGTTCCCGGCGGGCGTCGGGCGCCGGTCAACGCCACCCGGCGTGCTGATCGGCGTACTGGTCCTCGCAGAGCCGGAAGACAGGCTCCCGGCGTTCGTGCGTGGTCTCCGGAGCCAGCCGGACCCGGGCCCCGGTGTGGACGGCGTGGGGCGGTGTGCCGGTCACCGTGGAACGCAGTTGGTACCCCTCGTCCATGGCGATCAGGGCGACGGTGCGCGGCGCGCCGGCGCTCCGATCGACGGAGACGACGCGACGGACGACTCCGGTGCCGCGGCTGGGCTCCCGATCGAAGTCGGTGGACGCGCACACGGGACACAGCAGGCGCCTGAAGACGGCGGTCCGACACCAGCGGCAGCGCTGGAAGTAGAGCCCGTCGCGACCCGAGCCGTGGGCGTTCGCGGCGGTTTTCGAGGACACGGGGGAAGGGAACGGGACGCGGTCGCCTTCGACGGCGGCCGTGTCGCTCTCGCGGACGTCGATCGCGGTACTGGACACCATGTCGTCTCCCTGCGCTCAGCCGGGGCAACCGATGTGTTGCGTGGGTGGGGTGTGCCGGTTCGCACAACAGCGGCACCCATACGATATGGCACTGAGTGACAACCGTAAAGGCACTGGGTGTCGGAAAGTGTTCCTTCGAAACCGCTCCGCACGGTGCGGAGCGGCCGGGCGCCGTCACCGTCCGCCGGAGTTCAACCCCATGTACCCGGGGCCGAGACCACGGCGGCGCGGACGGGGAGCGGACGAGGAGGTCAGGGCGGCGACGACGCTCCGGGCGGCCTGGGGTGTGAGCCCCGCGCTGACCTGCCCGGAACCGAGGACACGGGCATAGGTGCCGACCCCGTGCGGGACGAGCGCCTCGGCGAGCGCGGCGGCGGCGGTCCGGGCCGGCCCGCCGCCCCACAACTCCTCAGCCTCGACGGGGCGCGCCCGGCGGGGGAGCGCGCCGCGCGGGAGGAGCAGCGCGGCCAGGGCCTGCGCGTCCGCCGGCGCCAGGGTCACGGTCACGAGTGCGGGGCCGAGTCGGTGGACGCGGGACCGGGTGATGCCGTGAAAGGCCAGCGCCCGACGGAGTTCGGTGCCGGTGACCGTCGCGCCCCCGGCCTCCTCGCCGTCCGGCGCGGCGGCCTCGGCATGGGCCTGCTCGGTGCGTTCCAGGAGGGCCGCGACGGCGACCGGTACCACGGACAGGATGTCGGCGGACTCCGGATCGAGCCGTCCCAGGGCTCCGGCCAGGACCTCCAGGGCGCAGGCCGCGTCCTCGACCGCCCCGGCGCTCCAGCGTTCCACCTCCACGGCGTCGGCCAACTCGCAGGCGGCCACCACGGTCGCCTCGGCGAGCCGGTCCAGGTGGCCCGATCCGGTCTTGGCGGACGGCTCCATGACCCTCCCCGTCGATACCCGACTGCTCCTGACGGTTCCTCGCCGAATCCTCGTCGACTCCCCGCCGATTCCCTGTCGATTCCCCGTCGGTTCTCCGCCGACCGTGACGGCGCCTCCGCGAGACGCCTCGCGGTCCGGTCCGGGCTCCCATGATGCCGGGAGCAGGGAAGGTCGGGGGAACCGGAGCCCGGCGGGCGGGAACGTCTGGGGTGGGGGATACGGGGTATCCGCCGGCTCGAACCATCACCATCACCCCGTGTTTTGGAGGAGTCGGTATGCCGTCCGCCACGACCGATGTCGTCGAACTGATCCTGCGGGACCACCGGAGGATGGAGGAACTCTTCCGGACGATGCGCAACGTCGAGGCCGACCGGGCCGCCGCGCTGAAGGAGTTCGCCGCGCTCCTGATAGCCCACGGCGCCGCCGAGGAGGAGAAGGTCTACCCGGCGCTGCGGCGCTACAAGAACGTGGACGACGAGGACGTCGAGCACGGCGTGCACGAACACCACGAGGCCAACGAGGCGTTGCTCGCGCTGCTGGAGGTGGAGGACACCACCTCCGAGGAGTGGGAGGAGAAACTCGAGGAACTCGTGACGGCGGTCAACCACCACGCGGACGAGGAGGAGCGCACCCTGCTCAACGACGCGCGGGAGAACGTGAAGGACGACCGTCGCGCACAGCTCGGGGAGCAGTTCCTCCGGGCGCGTGAGGAGCGACTGGCCGCCGACTGCGGGAGCCTCGACCACGTGCGCGAGCTCGTGGCGTCCCAGGGCGACTGAAGTCGCGGAACGGGACGCGGGGGCACGGGCGGTGGCGAGCACCGACCCACCGTGCACGACCGAGGGGCCCGAGCCGGAGGAGGGGGGTGGGGTGGGCTCGGGACCCCTCGATCGCGGATCCGCGGGGGAGCGGACCGTGCTGTGCACGTGACACTCCTACAACGCCACGAGGCGCGGAAAGGTCACGCCTCCGGTGCGAGAAGAGAATTCGAAGTGTCGAAGCGCCCCGAGGACCTGTCGCGCGTCAGTGGAGCTTGTCGACGGCGGTGACCGTCGTCCTCTTGAAGTCGGTCACCGGCGCGTCCCGGAAAGTGCCCATCTGACCCCAGTGCACGACCGTGACGGTCCTTCCGTCCCGGCCCACCGAGAACAGGTGGATGTCGGTGGCCCCCCAGGAGTGGGCCGTGTGCACGCCGTACACGTGGGCGCCCTCCTCCACACGCAGCTTGCCGAAGGCCTTGAACTCCGCGGTGGCCTCGGGGTCCCGCCGCTCGACTCGCTCCGCGCACCGTCTGATCGCGTCGTTCAGCAGCGCGGCCAGCTTCCGGGCCCTCGCCTCGTCGCGCTCCACGACGGTGACCTGCTCGGCCCCGGTGTCGTACTCCGTCCGGAACTCGCGGTACCGGGAGGTGGCCCCGGGAAGGGCCTCGCCGTAGCAGAAGGGCAGCGGGTCCGGGACGCCGCCGGTGACCTCGCCCGCGTACCAGGGGGAGAAGGGGTGGGGCGGCAGTTCCTCCGGAGAGAGGAAGGCGGGCGAGTCGCTCGCGGCGGCGGGCGTGGTGGCGGACGTGGTGGCGACGAGAGCGGCGATCGCCACGGCGAGTGAGGTGAGACCGGCCACGCCGATGCGACCGGTACGGGTGTCGGCTTTCATGTCTCCCCCATTTCTGGTGTGTTCACCGGGTACGACACTCCACGGCGGCGAAAGGTTGGGCCGTGGCGCGCCCGGATTTCGCGGCCGTTCGGAACGCCCGGCCGGGACGCGTCCACCCGCCGAGGTCAGGGATGGCACTCCGCGAGCGTCGAGGCCAGGGCGGCGATGGGGGGCCACGCCCACTGACCGGTGCGGGCGAGCAGGAAGGTGCGGCGCGTGCCGGCCAGCGGGTCCAAGGGACGGTAGGCGACGTCCGAGCGATCCCGCTCGATCCCCGACTCGGCGAGCAGCGCCACACCCAACCCCGCCCCCACCAGGCTGTTGACCAGATGGAGGCTGTCCACGCGGTGGGTGATTCGCGGAGTGAACCCGGCGATCGCGCACACGCGCTGCACCAGTTCGTCGTCGTCGGTGCCGCGCGAGTTGCCGATCCAGCCGGTGGTGGCGAAGTCCACCAGCGCGGAGACGGCGACGGGCCGGCCGGCGTCCTCGTGGTGCGCGGGGACGGCGAGGTACAGGGGCTGCTCCCCGAGCCGTCGCGCGCTCAGCTCCAGAGGAACGGCGCGCGGCACCAGGCTGTAGTCGTACACCACGCCCAGGTCGATCTCCCCGGAGCGCAGCAGGCCGACGGTGTGCTCCGGTTCGTGCTCGAGCACCTCCACCTCGACGCGCGGACACCGGTCCCGCAGCCGGGCCAGAGCGGGCAGCACCACCGGCTCGATCGCGCTGAAGAAGCTCGCCAGCCGCACCCGCCCGACGGGCTCGCCGCCGCCGCGCAGTTCCGCCCGCGCCTCCTCCACCGCGGCGAGGATGCCCACGGCGTGTTCCACCAGGCGCTTGCCCGCCGACGTCAACTGCACGCGGCGGCCGACCGGGGCCAACAGCCGTACGCCGACCTCCTGTTCCAGTACGGCCAGGTGTTTGGAGACCGCCGACGTTCCATAGCCGGTGCTCGCGGCCACCGCCGCCATGGTGCCCAGCCGGTCCAGCTCGACCAGCAGCCGCAGCCGTCCCAGGTCGGGAAGGTTTCCCGTGTCGTTCACCGCCATCTCGCCATTGTCCACTGAAGGCGGATGCTATATCCACGATCGGATCGTGGACAGAAACGATTGAATATCGTTCCAATGGCATGGTGACCACCCCGACCGTACCCACCTCGGCCGACGCCGCCCTCGGGCGTTCCGCGCCCCGTCGCGTACCGGGCGCGGTGCTCGTCCTGGTGGCCATGACCGTCCTGCACACCGGCAGCGCCCTGGCGACCAAGCTGTTCCCCGCCCTCGGCCCGGCCGGCACCACCTGGCTGCGCCTGACCTTCGCCGCCGCGCTCCTCCTGGCCCTCACCGGGCGTTCCCTGTGGCGAGTGCTGCGGGCGGCGCCCCGAGCCGATCTGCTGGCCACCGTCCTGCTGGGCGTGGTCAGCGCCGGGATGATGCTGCTGTTCTCCGAGGCCGCCGCCCGCCTGCCCCTGGGCACCGCCACCGCGCTGGAGTTCCTCGGCCCGCTCGTCGTCGCCGTCGCCGCGTCCCGCCGGCGCAGGGAACTGGCCTGGCTGGGGCTGGCCGCGGGCGGGGTGCTGGCGCTCACCTCGCCCTGGAGCGGCGCCGCGAGTCCGACCGGTGTCCTCTTCGGACTGGGCTCCGCGGCGTGTTGGGCGCTCTACGTCATCGGCACCGCGCACGTCGGCAGCCGGTTCTCCGCGCCCCACGCCCTGGCCGTGTCGCTCACGGTCGCCTCCCTCACCGCCGCGCCCTTCGGAGCCCCGGGCGCCCTGACCGCCCTCACCTGGCAGACGGCCGCCGCCGCGGCCGGTATCGCGCTGCTCATGCCGCTGGTGCCGTTCCTGCTGGAGATGAAGGCCCTCCAGCGCATCGGGAAGACCGCCTACGGCACGCTGGCCGGCCTCGAACCGGCCGTGAGCATGGTGGCCGGGATGGTGCTCGTCGCCCAGCACCCCACCGCCCTCCACATCGTCGGCACCGCCCTGGTGGTCACCGCCGGCATCGGCGCCGCACGGGCGGAGGCACGGCACGGGAAGACGCCCGGCCGCGGGGACGCGGACGGTGCGCCGTCCTCCGCCCCGATCGCCCGGGGCGGAGGACGGCGCACCACGGCCCGGCCGTCGCGCCCGCCGGCCCGGGGGCGGGCCGGTTGAGCGCACCGGCCGGACGCTCGGAGCCTTCTCAGGTCCGGTGCACCTCCAGCGCCGCCCGGACGCCCGACTCCGGCAGGCTGCCGTCGTCGGGCGCGCGGCCCGGTCGTCGGGGTCAGACGCCGCCCTCGGAGGACGCCTCCAACATCCGGACCGCCATCTCCCGCATCTCCACCTTGCGGACCTTTCCGGTGACGGTCATGGGGAAGGAGTCCACGACGTGCACGTAGCGCGGGATCTTGAAGTGGGCCAGCCTGCCCTCGCAGAACTCCCGCAGGGCCTCGGCGGTGAGCGGCTCGGCACCGTCCCTCATGCGTACCCAGGCCATCAACTCCTCGCCGTACTTCGGGTCGGGCACCCCGATGACCTGGACATCGAGGACGTCGGGGTGGCCGTGGAGGAACTCCTCGATCTCCCGCGGGTACACGTTCTCCCCACCGCGGATCACCATGTCCTTGATGCGGCCGGTGACGGAGACGTATCCCTCGTCGTCCATGACCGCCAGGTCGCCGGTGTGCATCCACCGGGCGGCGTCGATCACCTCGGCCGTCTTCTCGGGCTCCCCCCAGTAGCCGAGCATGACCGAGTAGCCGCGGGTGCACAGCTCACCGGGCTCGCCGCGCGGCACGGTCAGGCCCGTCACCGGGTCCACCACCTTGACCTCCAGGTGCGGACCGACCCGGCCGACGGTCGACACGCGGCGGTCCAGGGAGTCGTCCGAGCGGGTCTGGAGCGACACCGGAGAGGTCTCCGTCATGCCGTAGCAGATGGACACCTCGGCCATGCCCATGCGGTCGATGACCTGCTTCATCACCTCGGTGGGGCAGGGTGAACCGGCCATGATCCCCGTACGCAGGCCGGAGAGGTCGTAGGAGTCGAAGTCCGGGTCGGCCAACTCCGCGATGAACATGGTGGGGACGCCGTAGAGGGAGGTGCACTCCTCCTCCGCGACCGCCGCCAGGGTGGCCTTGGGATCGAACGCGGGCCCCGGGATCACCATGGTCGCGCCGTGGCTGGTGCACGCCAGGTTCCCCATCACCATGCCGAAGCAGTGGTAGAAGGGCACCGGTATGCATACGCGGTCGTTCTCGGTGTAGTGGCACAGCTCGCCGACGAAGAAGCCGTTGTTGAGGATGTTGTGGTGCGACAGCGTCGCCCCCTTGGGGAAGCCGGTCGTCCCCGAGGTGTACTGGATGTTGATGGGGTCGTCCGGGCTCAGCGTGGTGCCGCGCTCGGCCAGTGCCGCCGGGTCGCCCCGCCGCCCCCTTTCCAACAGGGAGTCCCAGTCGGGGCTCCCGAGCAGGACCACGCGGTCCAAGTCCGGGCAGCGCGGCCGCACCTCGTCGATCATGCCCGCGTAGTCGGAGGTCTTGAACCGCTCCGCGGCGACGAGCAGTCGCACTCCGGACCGGTTCAGCACGTACTCCAACTCGTGGACGCGGTACGCCGGATTGACGTTGACCAGGATGGCCCCGATCTTGGCGGTGGCGTACTGGGTCAGCGTCCACTCCGCGCAGTTGGGGGCCCAGATGCCCACCCGGTCGCCCTTGGCGATGCCCAGGTCCAGCAGGCCGAGGGCGAGCGCGTCGACGTCCGCGGCGAGTTCGGCGTAGGTCCAGCGGCGGCCCGTGGCCCGGTCCACCAGCGCGTCCCGGTCGGGGAAGGCCAGCACCGTGTTGTCGAGGTTCTCGCCGATCGTCTCCCCCAGCAGGGGCACGTCACAGGCTCCCGACGCGTAGCTCGGCGCGATCCGCGGTGACGGCACGATGTACCTCCTGACGTTTACGGCGGGGTTACGGCGTCCTATGATCCGCGTCACACACATGGTCGACCACCCCCGAAAGAGGTAGGGGCACATGAACGTCGTTCCGGACGCGTCGGCGCGTCCCGACGACGGGGACGCCTTCCGGAGCGCCCTGCGGCTGACCCGGCGGCGCATCGACCTCCCCGTCGTCTTCGCCGGGCAGGTGCGCGACGGGGTCCTGCGGCTGTCGCAGTTCATCGGCACCCGGACGGCGGGGATGCACGGGCTCGACGTCTTCTCCGGCACCGGGATCGGGGGCCGGGCCCTGGCCACACGGCGGCCCGCCGCCGTGGCCGACTACCGGTCGGCCGACTCCATCACGCACGACTACGACGCCGTGGTGACCGCCGAGGGCATCCGGGCGATCACCGCCGTCCCGGTCGTGGTGTCGGGCTCGGTACGAGGCGTGCTCTACGGCGCCTCGCGCGGCTCGACGCCCCTGGGCGACCGCGCGACCGACACGATGGTCGACGCCTCTCGGCGCCTGGCCGGCGAGATCGCCGTGCGGGACGAGGTCGACCGACGGCTGAGACTCCTGAACGTCGCGGAGGCCGACAGGGGCTTCGCGGGGGACCGGGTCGCCACCGAGGAGATCCGCGAAGTGCACGCGGAACTCCGAGCCATCGCCGGTTCCGTGGAGGACGATGCCCTGCGCGACCGGATCCTGACGGCCTCCCGCCGCCTGGCCGGCCTCGGTGCCGGGCAGACGCGACCGGCCGTGCCCTCGCCGCTGTCACCCCGGGAAATCGACGTCCTGGCGCAGGTGGCGCTGGGGTGCGGCAACGCGGAGGCAGCCGGACGCCTGTCCCTGCGGCCCGAATCCGTCAAGGCCCACCTGCGCAACGCCATGCGCAAACTCGGCGTCCACAACCGCTTCGAGGCCGTGGTGGCCGCGCGCCGGCGTGGTCTCCTGCCCTGAGTTCCGCCCTCCGCGGCGGACCGGCGGTCCGCCGCGGACGACTCCGGCCCTCCGGCCGGCCGGATACCTCTCGGCTTGCTCCTTCTTGTCCCCGACTCGATGTCCTGTCAGACGGTCCGTGGCGTACGGTGCGTCCATGCATGTCAAAGGGGCGGAGACACAGGCACAGCAGTATCGGCGGCGCGGGCACGTCCTGTTGATCGCGGGAGATCGGGCCACCCACCGCAGGCGCCCGCAGATCACCCCCAGCGCCAACCTGGCGGCCCTGGCCACCGTCCCCACCCCCGTGCTGCTGGGCAGCGACCTGCCCACGGACCTGGTCCACCTCGACGGCGTCCACGATCCCAACTCGGTCCTGTTGCGGCTGCGAGCGGCCGTCGCGGCGTCCGGCCCGGTGCTGCTGTACCTCTCGGGACGCCTCACCGCCGACCGTCGGCGGCACGAACTGCACCTGGCCCTCACCGGCACCACCACCGGAGCCGTCCGCTACACCGCGCTGCCGTGGTCCTGGCTCCGCAACGAACTGCGTCCCCGCCCATCCGGGACCACCGCCGTGTTCGTCGACCTCGCGGCCGACAAGCACGCCTGGGCCCAACTACAGGACCGCCCCGACGCCCTCGGCGAGCACCTGCCGGTCTGCGGAGTCGTCCTGCCGCCGGGTCTCGCCGGCACCGAAGGCGTCAGCCCCTACACCCGGCACCTGGTCGAGCAGTTGCACCGGCAGCCCGCCCGGCCCGGCAACGCCCACCTCCACGCCACGACCGTGGCCGTCGCCGGCCTGCCGCCGGGAACCCTGGTCCTGCCCCGGACCGGGCAGCTCACCATCACTCCCGAGGCCGTGGCGTCCGGGACCGGCGACCGGGACCACGCGACCCCGGCCGGCCAACCGCAGGCGCTCCGGCAGCCCGTGCCCCCGCGTCCCGAAGCGGCTCCGCGACCCGTCACCGAGGCCGGCGCCTCCGGCGGCACCGACCGGCCTCCGACGTCGACGACGTCCCTGCCCGCCGTCCCGCAGCAGTCGACCGTCCCCGAAGCCGACCCGCGCCCGGTCATCTGGGAGGCCGCGCAGGCGGGCCGGCACAACGAGGCCGCCGCGATGGCCGCGGCATGGGAACAGCACGCGATGCGGCGCCACGGCCCGAACTCCGCGGAGGCCACCCACTGGGCCGAGATCCGCGCCGACCTGGCACGAATCGCCGAGAACTACCCGCTCGCCACCCGGCTGTGGATCGCCGCCGCCCGCTCCCGCCTCGCCCTCCAGACACACGACGCCCCCGAAGTGCTCGCCGCCGCCCAGGGCGCCCACTACTGCTGGCACCACGTCACCGACCAGGGCACCGCCCGGGAGCTGGGGCCGGAACTGCTCGCGCTGCTGAGGCAGCTCCCCGCCCTCGACCCGCGCCACGTGCCCGTCGCCCAGAGGAGGCTGAACTCCCTGAACTCCCGTACCTCGGCGGCCGGCTGATCCGGTAGGCCGCCCGCGGTCGTCGGAGGTCCGTCGTGCCGTCCGGGGCGCGCGGGCCCGGCGCGCCGCCGTCGAGGGCTTCCCGCGCGAGGGCGGGGCGGGACGAGTGCGCGCCGTGGCGAGGGGACCGGTGGGCCGACGGGGGTGGGCTCCCTCGTGCCGCCGGCTCCGGTCGGATGCGAGCCCGACCGGAGTATTTGGGACAATCACGGGTGATGAGGAACGCCTGGTGGGCCGAGCCGGATTTTTTTTGTCTTTGAGGTAAGCCGTTTGCCTGAGAGGCATGTTTGTGGCTCAATGAGTGCATGGGACAAGAACCCCCCGCCTCGAGTGTGACCCTGTCCGGCGTCGCGCCACGCCTGCGTGATCTGCGCAAGAACAGAGGCCTCACCCTGGAGGCGGCTGCCAGACGGCTGGAGATGTCCCCCGCGCATCTGTCCCGTCTGGAGACCGGGCAGCGCCAGCCGTCGTTGCCGCTGCTGCTGACGCTCGCCCGTACCTACGGGACCACGGTCTCGGATCTGCTGGGCGAGACGCCGCCCGACCGGGACGCCGTCATCCGGGCCGGGCAGGTGGAGCCGGTCGAGGCCGGCGGCTGGATCTACCGGCAGGCCGGCGGGTCACGGCGGGCCATGCAGGCGCTGCGCGTGCACGTGCCCCCGGGCGCCCAGAACGACTTGGTCCGCTCCCACACCGGCGAGGAGTGGCTCCACGTCCTCACCGGGCGTCTCCACCTCTCCCTGGGAGGGGAGGAGTACGTTCTCGAGCCGGGCGATTCGGCCCACTACGACAGCCTCACCCCTCACCGGATCACCGCCGTTCCTCCGGAGGGCGCCGACCTGCTCTTCGTGCACACGTTGTTGCGGAGCCCCGCCGGCGATCTGTGCCTGGGCGGTGAGGACCGCCCGGTCGGGCAAGGTGCCCCGCGGCACGCCAATCCCTCGCAACCCTCGAAAGGTGACGACCCATGCTGAGTGAGAAAACCGGCCTCGAGCGCGGCGAAGGCCGCTTCCCCCGCGGTGTGGCCCTGCGCCTGTTCGCCTACATCGTGGCGGGCCACGTCCTCGGCTTCTTCCTCTACCTGCTGTTCAGCCTCGGGGCGGAGTGATCCCCGCGGCACCGACCCGCCGCCCGTCGCGCCACCCCTGACACCGACCCCGACCCCGACGCCGCTCCGCGCACAGCCTCGGCCGAAGCGGCAAGCGGTGTCGAGCCTCACGACGGCGCCGGACCCCGGTGCGGAACGCCGTGTGCCGCGGAAGGGGGAACGGGGCGACGGCACCGCACCGCGATGGGCCGCCCGGCTCGCGAGCCGGGCGGCCCATCGCGGTGATCGCGGTATGGTCGGTCGTTCAGCGAGTGGTGAGCATGCCCTCGCGCAGACGCTTCAAGGTGCGCGACAAGAGGCGGGAGACGTGCATCTGGGAGCAGCCGAGGCGCTCGCCGATCTGCGACTGGGTGAGCTCCTCCACGAAGCGCATGTGGATGATCTTCCGGTCGCGTTCGTCGAGTTCGGCTATCAGCGGAGCCAGTGCGTGGAAGTCCTCCACCAGTTCCATGGCGGCGTCCTCGGCGCCGATGAAGTCCGCCAGTGCCGTCTCGCCCTCCTCACCGCCGTTGATGGCGGCGTCCAGGGAGGAGGAGTTGTAGCCGTTGGAGGCCAGGCGGACCTCGATGACCTCCTCCTCGGTGAGGTTCATCAGGGCGGCCAGTTCGCTCACCTTCGGCGACCTGCCCAGGCGGCTGCGCAGCTCCTCGGTGGCGCGGGCGAGTTCGACGCGGGCCTCCTGCAGGCGGCGCGGCACGTGAACGGCCCAGGAGGTGTCGCGGAAGAACCGCTTGATCTCGCCGACGATGTACGGCACGGCGAAGGTGGTGAACTCCACCTCGCGCGACAACTCGAACCGGTCGATCGCCTTGATCAGTCCGATCATGCCGACCTGGACGATGTCCTCCATCTCGCCGTCGCCGCGGTTGCGGAACCGGCTCGCGGCGTAGCGGACGAGGGACATGTTCATCTCGATGAGGGTGTTGCGCACGTACTGGTACTCGTGCGTGCCCTCCTCCAGGACCGCCAGCTCCTCGAAGAACAGCTTCGACAGCTCCCGCGCGTCCTTCGGCGCGACCTTCGAGGGGTCGGGAATCTCCGGCAGTCGAACGACAGCGTGGCCATCGCCCGTCTGTGAACCCACCGCGTGGTCGTTGCCCGTCCGAGAAACCGTCGTCGCCGTCATGCTCTCCCCTCCCTCGTCGGTTCAGCCCCTTCCCTGTCTTCCAAGGGGCCGATGGCATCGCGCCTACCCCGATGCACGACAGGCATGCGGACGTGTTCGCGGCGACGCGAGTGAGCCGGGGCACAACGGCTCGGGGCGGACCGAACTCCGGGCGAGACCGGGACGGTTGGGGGACCGTCGGGACCTCGGGCGGACCCCCGCCCCGGCCCGGCGGAAAGAGCGGAGAACCTCGGGAAAATCAATCGCACAGCGGGGGTGACGCATCTCACTGGTTTTGCGGTGCAATGCGCGGCGGGCGGGACGGGACCGACCGGGTGTACTCTTTTGGGAAGAACTCCCTGGATCCGGGGCCTGGGCGGCCGTGACGCATCCGGGGCGACATCAGCTTCGAAGAATTCACCGGGAAGCTGCCTCGTTTCCGGATCGCCGGCGACCGGGCGGCTCTCTCGATTATCGACGCGTGATTCCGTCCGGATGTCCGGAGGAATCGGAAGCACGTCGTGTCGGGTCGGGTGCGCGGAGAACGGAGTGCGGAAGTTGAGCGCTGTGGAGACGGGCGTCCCGGAGCGGCGGCAGGAGACCTTCCTGCTGACCCATGGATCCGACGATGACGCCCCCGAACCCCAGGTCACGTCCGGAGGCGCCACATCCGACCAGGTGAAGGACTACCTTCGGCTGATCGCCCGCGTACCGCTCCTCAACGCCGAGCAGGAAGTGGAACTCGGGAAGAGGATCGAGGTCGGTCTGTTCGCCGAGAAGAAGCTGGAGGAGGAGCCGGATTCGGAACCCCGGTATCGGCGCGAACTGTCGATCATCGCCGAGGAGGGGCGCCAGGCGAAAAACCATCTCGTCGAGGCGAACCTCCGGCTGGTCGTCTCCATCGCCAAGCGCTACAGCAGACGCGGACTCGGTTTTCTGGACCTGATTCAGGAGGGCAACGCGGGCCTGATCCGTGCCGTCGAGAAATTCGACTACACCAAGGGCTTCAAGTTCTCGACGTACGCGACCTGGTGGATACGCCAGGCGATAACGCGCGCCTTGGCCGACCAGAGCCGGACCATCCGCATCCCGGTGCACATGGTGGAGGTCATCAACAAGGTGGCCAGAGCGCGCCGCGAGATGCTCCAGGACCTGGGCATCGATCCCACGCCGGAGCAACTGGCGGAGAAGACCGGCATGACCGCGGAGCAGATCGTGGAGATCGAGGGGTACAACAGGGAACCCATCTCGCTCCACACCCCGCTGGGGGAGAACGGCGACGGCGAACTCGGTGACGTGATCGAGGACAGCGAGACCGTCTCCCCTTCGGAGACGGTCACGTTCCTCCTGCTCAGGGAGGAGATCCGGGGCATCCTCGACGGGTTGACCGCGCGAGAGGCCGGGGTGATCTCCATGCGGTACGGCCTCGCCGACGGTCAGCGGAGGACGCTGGAGGAGATCGGGGAGATCTACGGGGTGACGCGCGAGCGCATCCGCCAGATCGAGTCCAAGACGCTGTCCAAGCTGCGTCACCCCTCGCGTTCGCAGGTGCTGCGCGACTACCTCGACGCCGGCTGACCTCGGAGCCGTCGTCCCGGCCGATCCCGTCGCCGGGGCGGCCCGTTCACACGGAAGCGCGGCGGGCGAAGCCGGGAGCGCGTTCGGGACGGACGCCGACCCCGATGAGGTAGGCGGGGACGGCCGAGAGCCGGGGCAGGAGCCGAAGGAGGGTCAGCGGCACTTTGGGCGGGGCGGCGATCCTGCCGTGCAGGACGGGACCGACGAACCCGCGGTGCAGGAGCCGCTGGAGGGACTGGGTGACGACGGTGGGCAACAGGCGGCGTCGGCGGACGGCGGCCAGGTGCCGCTCGGTGACTCGGTGTTCGAGCAGAGGCCCCGCCAGCAGGGTGGCGGCGGCCACGGCATCCTGGACGGCGAGGTTGATCCCCACGCCGCCGATGGGGGACATGGCGTGCGCGGCGTCGCCGATGCACAGCAGCCCCTTGGTGTGCCAGCGGCGCAGCCGATTGATCCGCACGTCCAGGTGTTTGACGTCGTCCATGGACCCGATCGCGTGGACGGAGTCGGCCAGCTCGGGCAGGAGTTCGGCGACGTCGTGGCGCAGTGCCTCGACGCCCCGCCTCCGCAGGCGGGCGTCGGAGCCCTTGGGGCCGAGGTAGCCGATCTGCAGGTAGCCCTCGCGTGGAATCGCCGCGAGCATCTTCCCGCGCCCGGTGCGCGGGAGCAGGGAGGGCGCGATGGCGCCTTCGGTGGGGACCTTGAACCACCAGACGTCGATGTTCACCGGGAACTCGCGGGGTTCGAGCCCCGCTTGGCCGCGAGCGGCCGACCAGCGGCCGTCGCAGGCCACGGTCAGATCGGCGCGCAGCTCACCCGGTCCCTCGGGATCGAGGTAGCGCACGCCGGTGACCGTGTCGGAGTCGTGCAACAGCCCGGTGACCTCGGTGCTCATGCGCAGGGTGAAGGACGGTTCGGCCCGTCCGGCCTCGGCGAGCAGGTTGAGCAGGTCCCACTGCGGCACCATCGCGATGTAGGGGTGGGGTTGCCCACGCAGCCTGCGGAAGTCGGCCAGAGTCACCGAACGCCCGTCGCCCAGGGGGAAGGACACACTCCGCACCTTGCTCTGGGGCAGGGCGGCGAACCTCTCGCGCAGGCCCAGTTCGTCCAGCAGCCGCAGCGTGGTCGGGTGCACGGTGTCGCCACGGAAGTCGCGCAGGAAGTCGGCGTGCTTCTCCAGTACGGTGACCTCCACACCGGCCCGGGCCAACAGCAGCCCCAGGACCATCCCGGCG
This sequence comes from Streptomyces megasporus, assembly GCF_000718985.1. Classification (GTDB taxonomy): domain Bacteria; phylum Actinomycetota; class Actinomycetes; order Streptomycetales; family Streptomycetaceae; genus Streptomyces; species Streptomyces megasporus. The sequence continues at coordinate 18,417 of NZ_JODL01000026.1, forward strand.
GGGCCGCCGCCGATGACCGCGCACGTCGTTCTCTCGCTCACCGGAACTCCTCGTGATCGTGTCGTGATCGTGGGAGAGAGGCGCCCCGCGGGGTGCCGCTTGTCGAGCTCGTCGAGCGGCGATCCACCGCACGCGACCGGGCGGGTGTCACGTCCGCTGGGGGAATTCTCGCCCCACGCCGGCTTGGAAGCGAGGATTCCACGGGCGACGGGCGACGGGCGACGGGCGACGGGCGACCGGAGTCCCGGCGGGAGGGACCGCTCCGCACCGCCCTTTCGCAGGAGGCCGGCTCCATGGGAAGGCGGGGTCTCGGAGTGCGGACGGGGCGCCCCACGGATCTTTACGGGGCCGTCGGCGGGACGCTACCGTCGGCCTCGCCACGTCCCCCCGAAAAAGGCCGCGTCCCCCAGGCCGCTCGCTGGAGTGTTCATGCGTCGAACCGTGCTCGCGGTGGCTCTCGTCTCCCTCTCCTTATCCCTCACCGGATGCGGCGCGGACGACGACCCCGCGCCGCCGACCGCCTCCGAGACCTCCGCCTCGGCCGGTGCCGAGCCGTCCACGTCGGCCCTGGCCGGGCCGACGCCGGTGCCGACCGGGAAGACCTTCGCCTGGCCGGACGGCATCGAGGCGACGGCGACCGTGTCGGGGCGGTTGCGCCCGGCGGACCGGACGGACCTCCAAGGCGGCGTGGTGGACGAAGCGCGGCTGGAGGAGGCCCGCGAGAAGCTGCTGGGCCGGCGGAGCGAACCGCTGGGGCTGCGGGTGAAGCTGACCAACACCGGCGACGCCCCCGTCGACCTGGACAAGGTGGAACTCCAGTGGGTGGGGGTCAAGGTCGGCGGCATGGCGCAGAAGGCCACCGACGACGGCGGGTTCAAGGGCGAACTGGCGCCCGGCGAGAGCGCGACGGAGCTGAGCGCCTGGGTGGTGCCGGACATCGTCGCCGTCGGCTACCAGGTGCTCGTCTGGCCCCAGGGGGCCCGGAAGGGGATGGCCGGACAGTTCTCCGGTGTCGTGCCGGACGCTTCCGTGCGGCCTCCCGACCACGGAGACCACGGAGGCCAAGGGGATCACGGGCACTCCGACCACTCGGACCATTCCGGCCACTGATCCCCGCGCCGACCGTGTGAGAGGTGCCACGGTGCCCGACCTCCGTCAGGGGCGGATGGCGACACCGTGGGGCGGTGGGGCCGTCGAGGCGGAGTCCGGGCCCAACGAGGCTGCCGAGCGGGCGAGTTGGGCGTCCGAAGCGGTGCTTCCGCAGAGGGCCTGCCCTCAACGGCGTCAAGTGTTGTGTAATGGCGACGCTACACAGCATTCGGTTTCGGTATTTTGACATAGGTATACCTCCATACCTATTCTCTGGCTCATGCCCTTCTCCAGCACGTCCGTTCAGGACATCGACCGCGTGGCCGCCGCGCTCGTGGTCGCCCTGCCCGTGCTGAACAGGGCTCTTGAGCGGCAGATCGACCGCGAGTTCCCGCATCCCAGGCTTCCGGAGGGGCAACTCGCACTGCTGTGGCTCGTGGAGGAGCGCGAGGGCATCACGGTCCGCGAGGCCGCCGAGACGTTGCTGATGAAGCCGAACAACGTCAGCGCCCTCGTCTCCCACCTCACCGAGTCGGGACTGCTGGAGCGCCGGCAGGACGCCGCCGACAAGCGGGTCGCCCACCTGTATCCGACGGCCACGGCCCGACAGCGGCTCGCCGAGGCCCGGCAGCTCAAGGAAGCCCACATGGCGCGTGCGCTGCACGCCCTCACCGACGGGGAGTTGGACGCCCTCGGCTCGGCCCTGGGCGCGCTGACGTCACTGGCCCGCCGGCTCCACCCCGCCGCCGACTGATCCCACCCCCGATCTCCGGCCGGCGACCCGGCCCGCGTACGCGTTCCGCACGCGCACACGGGCCGGGTGCCGGCCGGCGGCGGTCTTCACGACCGTGACCGAGCGCCGCCGCGTGTCCGCGGCCGCCTCGTGGTGTCCGGTTCGTCCTCTTCGAAGCTCGCCCTTTCCCTCGTAGACAAGGCTTTGACGTGTCCTCTACCGCCGTTGCCGGCGTGGCACACGCCACCCCGTCCGTGGACCTCCCGTCGGAGACACCACGGGGCAGGCGCTCCAACCCCTGGCTGACGCTGATCGCCGTCGCGATCGGTCTCTTCATGGTCAATCTCGACGCGTCCGTGGTGTCGATCGCGAATCCCGAGATCGGCCGGGACCTGAAAGCGTCCACCGCCGACCTGCAGTGGGTCACCAACTCCTACCTGATCGCGATGGCCGCCCTCCTGATCCTGGGCGGCAAGCTCGGCGACCGCTTCGGGCGGCACACGTACTATGTGATCGGCACCGCCGGATTCGTCGTCGCCTCGGTCGCGATCGGCCTGTCCGGAACGATCGAGGGCGTCATCGCCTTCCGCGCGTTGCAAGGGGTCTTCGCCGCGCTGCTGATCCCCAACACGCTCGGTCTGCTGCGCGCGGTCTTCCCGCCGGAGAAGTTCGGCATGGCGGTGGGCATCTGGGCCATGGTGGCGTCCTGCTCCACCGCGCTCGGACCGATCGTCGGCGGACTGCTGGTCGCCCACGTCAACTGGGAGTCCGTCTTCTACATCAACGCACCCATCGGCGTCGTCGCCCTCGCGCTCAGCGCGTTGGTGCTGCCGAGGAGCAAGGACTCCACGGGCGACCACCGCTTCGACATCCCCGGCGTGATCCTGTTGGCGCTGGGCCTGTCGGCCCTGGTCTTCGGCGTGATCAAGGGCGAGACCTGGGGATGGGCCTCCGCGGGAACGCTGGGCTCCCTCGCCGTGGGCGTCATCGTGCTGGTGATCTTCTGCCGGTACGAGACCCGCGTCCGGCACCCGCTGCTGCCGATGCGGCTGTTCCGCAGCCCGGCACTGACCATCGGCACGATCGTCACCGCGCTGAACTTCTTCGTGCTGCTCGGCGTGATCTTCTTCCTGATGCTGTTCCTGCAGAACGTCCAGGGCTTCACCCCGGTCGAGGTGGGTGTGCGCACCCTGCCGCTGAGCCTGGCCACCGTGGTCGCGTCGCCGCTGGGCGCCGCGCTGACCGGGCGGTTCGGCGCGCGTCTGTCCATGCCGATCGGCATGCTGCTCCAGGCCGTCGCGTCCGTCTGGATCCTGACCTGGGACGCGGACTCCTCCTACGCCGCGATGTGGCCGCCGTTCCTCGCGCTCGGCTTCGGAGTCGGAATGGTGATGTCCGCCTCCTCCGAGGCGATCGTCGGCAACGCGCCGAAGGAGGACGGCGGTGTGGCCAGTGGTCTGCAGTCCACGGCCCTGCAGATCGGCGGAGCGCTCGGCACGTCCGTGCTGATCTCCCTGATCAGCGGCCGGGTGGGCGCCACCCTCGCCGGTGAACTGACCGACGCCGGGCTCTCGGCCTCCGCGGCCCGCGGCTTCGAGGCGGCCGAGGACGCCGTGTCGATGGGCGTCTCGCCGGTCTCGGACGGCATGTCCGCGCAGTTGAGGGCCGCCGTCGTCGAGGGCAGCGGCAACGCCTTCATGAACGGGGTGCACTCGGCCGTGCTCGTCACCGCCGTGCTGTGCTTCGCGGGCGCGGTCCTGGCCGCGGCCGGCCTGCGCCACAAGCCCCGGCACGCCGCCGGCCGCTGAGGAACGCCGGACGGGCGCGGCTCGGCCGGGAAGCGTGGATCCTCGCGAAAACGGCGGTCCCGCCCCGGCCGGTCGCGTCCGCGCCGCACGTCCGCGCCCGCCGGTTTGACGACGCGTCAACCCGGCCGACGCTCGATCAGGAGACGGTGGGACTCCTGCAATCCGTCGGGAAGGGCGTCGGGCGGAAACCACCTCGCCTCCAGGATCTCGAAGGGGTCGATGTCGAGGGTGCCGCCGACGAGCCGGGCCTCGTAGGCCACCTCCACCCGCAGCCGGTACCCGCTTCCGAGAAGGACGAGTTCGCCGACGCGGACCTCCAGCCCGGTCTCCTCGCACACCTCGCGAACGACCGTGTCCTCGAAGGTCTCGCCCTTGTCGGCGTACCCCGTGGGAAGCCCCCACGGGCGATCCTTCCGCCACAGGCGGTGCCTGAGGAGGAGCACGTTGCCGTCCGCGTCGCGCACGACACCGGTGACGCCGACCATGAACTTCGCGTGCGCGAGCCACTGGAGGCGCCATTGCAGCGGTCCGCGGAGGAGATGCCACAGCCGGGCGATGAGCTTCTTCACGCCGTTCCTTCGGTAGAGGGGCCCGTCCACGTCACCGGACCAGCGTCGCAGCGTTCGACGGCGGTGGGGAAATCACCGCCACCGTGCGGAGGGGCGAGGCGAGGAGTGCCCGGACCGCCGACAGGGCCGGCGGCCCACGCCGGGGTCAGGACGCCGAGACGATCGAGCCGGTGGGGGAGGGGGCACCGCGCAGCAACGCGACACCGAGCGGGGTGAGCACGTGCACCACATGGGCGCCGGTGCGCCGGCTGCACGCCAGCCCGGCCTCCCGCAGGGCGGAGACGTGCTCGCTGGCCGACGCCGCGGAGATGCCCAGACGCCGGGCGAGTTCACCGGTGGTCGCGGCGGCGCCGAGCCCGGCCAGCACCCGCGCACGGGTGCGGCCGAGCAGCCTGGGGAGGGCTTGCGACGGGTGGGCGCGGGCCGCGACGGGCTCCCGGGACACCGGATGCTCGATCGGATGGACCAGCACCGGGGGCAGCGCGGGGTCGGCGAGGGAGATCGGGGTGTGCCAACAGAAGTGGGAGGGCACCAAGCGCAGGCCGCGACCCGCGAGGTGAAGGTCGCGGTCCTTCGGGTACCGCACGTACAGGACGGGTGGTCGCCAGTCCATCACGGGACGCAGGGAGTGGAGCAGCCCGTGGACTCCCCCGTCGCGCAACGCACGGGTCCGCAGCGCCCGATCGGCCTCGGTGGTCGTGGCCACCGAGGTCCAGTCGGGACCGATGATCGCCCGGTGCACCGACCGGAAGGCCGCCACGACCTCCTCCACCCGCTGCCGTTCCCCCGTGGCCAGGGCCCGTGCCCACTGCGGCAACCGGCGAGAGCGGGCCGTGCGGGCCAACTCCGCTGTCATCCGCTGCCGTGGGGTGGCACGCAGTGCTGCCAACCCGGCCTCCAACCCGTCGGCGGACTCGGCGGGGGTGAGGAAGTCCGGCCAGTAGTCCGCCGAGGCCGGGGCCAGATCGGACAACAGCCGCGCCGGACCGAGCAGGCCCTCCTCGACGAGCGTGGCGCGGGCACGCTGCCGCCAGTCGGCGAAGACCGGAACCGTGCGTCGCGGCGCGGTCAACTGGTTCAGCCCGAGCAGCGTCTCCCAGAGAGGGTCCGGCGTTCGAGCCACGTGAACACGCGCGAGATCCCTGTCCGTGAAGTGAATGCGCAGCACCTTGTTCCCCCGTGTGCCGTTCCCCCACACACCGGCCGTTCCCAGTGTGTGCGCCTTCGGTCGTCGACGTCCTCGACGAGCGCGTGCCGCCCCGTACGGCGCCGCTCGTCGAGGACGTCCCCCGTTCCCGCTCCCGCCTCCCCCGTTCGCCCCCGATGGCCGGCGGGCGTCGAGAGTCCTGGCCCGTCCCCGTCGACGGACGCGCGGACGCCCGAGCCGTGACGTCGACGGGCCGCCCGTCGTGTCACCCTTCCGGAGGGTGACACGACGGAGCCCGGTTGTCAGGGACCTCGGTGATGAGAGAATCCCTCCGACCGATGAAGTGACGTATATGGCCGCAGGCAGGGGGCCTCTGCCGTGCCGGGGACGGCGGGATCACCCGAACCGAGCATCCATCAACTGCGGCTGTTCCTGACGCTGAGTGAGGAGTTGCACTTCGGCAGGGCGGCCGCACGTCTGTACATGACCCAGCCGGCGCTGAGCCGTCAGATCCGAGACCTGGAGAAGCGGCTGGGCGTCGCCCTGTTCTGCCGGGACAGTCGCACGGTGGGGCTCACCGACGCGGGGCGCGCCTTGGTGGCCGAGGCGCGTGCCGTGCTCGAGGCGATGGAACGGCTGCGCGTCCGCGCCGGTCAGTGGGGCCGCAACCTCACGGGGCGCGTCGTGATCGGGATGATCGGCGCGGAGTCCGCGATGCCCCACACCCACGCGGTCCTCGAACGCCTTCGCGCCCGCCATCCCGGTCTCACCGTCGAGGTCCGCAACCTGGACTTCGCGGAGCAGGCGCAACTGCTCACCGGCGGCGTCGACGTCGCCTTCCTCCGACCTCCGGTGCCGCCGACCGTCGAGTTGCTGGAGTTGGCCACCGAACCACGTGTCGCCTGCCTGCCGGTCGACGACCCCCTGAGCGACCGGAGCGCCGTCCTCCTCGCCGACCTCGCGGACCGCGTGTTCGTGGACGTCCCTCCCGAGGCGCCCCGTGAGTGGTGGGACTTCTGGACGGCGAACCCGCGTCCCGACGGCACACGCGTGCGCTACGGACCCGTCGCCCACGACATGGAGGCCCTGCTGCTCGCCGTGGCCAGGGGGGAGGGGATGTGCTTCCTGCCCGCGGCGGCCCGCTCTCTCTTCCCGCGCCCCGGTGTGCGCTACCTGGCCGTGGCCGACCTCCCCCCGTGCGCCTCGGTCCTCGGCTGGCTCGCCGAACACCGCGACCGCCCGGTGGTGCGGGCCGTACGGGAGGCCGCGGTCGAGGCCATGGCCGCCGAGGAACGCTCGGACACCCGCCCGGACGGGCCCCGGGGCGACGATCGGGGAGCTTTGGGGCGGTGACCCCGCCACCGCCGCGCCGGTCGTGACCAGCGGCTGCCCCGGTGGGGGCCGTCGCCTCCCACCGGGGTGTGCGCCACCGGGCGGCCACGGATGTCTCCCGTCGCACGCGTTCCATCCGGACACCCGCCCCCGACCGATCCGCCGGCGACCGCGCCGCGAACGGCACCGCCGGCGCCGAGCGAGACCGCCGTCCCCCGTGAGCACCACCCGCCACCCGCCCACCCCCATCTGTCATACATGTGTAAATTAGGAAGGGAGGTCGCACGGGGGGCGGGCTCGCCGAGTCGGTTTCCGCACACCACGGCGCGTCCGGGCGACCGCCGTACCGAACCGACGAAGGAGTCACCGGTGGAACTCGACGGCTACAAGATCATCGTCACGGGGAGCGCGCGCGGGATGGGAGCCGCCACGGTGCGCGCGTACGTCACCGCCGGAGCGCGCGTCATCGGCATGGACCTTGACCAGGAGGCCGGCGAGCGCGTGGCCCGGGACGCCACCCAGGCCGGTCCCGGATCGGCCGGCTTCATGAAGGTCGACGTCTCCAAGGCCGACGAGGTGACGCGGGCGTTCGACGCCGCGGCGGAGGAGATGGGCGGACTCGACGTCCTGGCCCACCCCGCCGCCATCCAGCGCCCCGGGGACGCCTCCACCGTCACCGTCGAGGACTGGGACCTGATGATGGCGGTCAACGTGCGGGGCACGATGCTCGCCAACCAGGCCGCGCACCGTCTCATGGCGCCGCGGAAGCGCGGTTCCATCATCAACTTCGGGTCGGTCTCCGGCCTGCGCCCCGAGCCGGTGGCCCCGGCCTACTCCGCGTCCAAGGGCGCCGTCCACTCCTGGACCCGCACCGCCGCCGCGGCCTGGGGGGCCGACGGCGTCCGGGTCAACGCGATCCTGCCGGCCATCGCCACCCCCATGTACGAGGAGGCCAAGGCGCGGATGACCGAGGACCAGCTCACGGCGCACTACTGGCAGAATGAGCAGTCGATCGCCTTGGGGCAGAAGTACGGGGACCCCGACCGCGACCTCGGTCCGGTGATGGTCTTCCTCGCCTCCGAGGCCTCCCGCTTCGTCACCGGACAACTGCTTCCGGTCGACGGCGGTCAGGCTTCCGTACGTTGAGTCCGGCCGGGGGTGCGCGCCTTCGGCCCGCACCCCCGGAAGGGAACCGCATGTCCCGCACCCCCGTGCGGCGCGGCAGCGCCGCCGCCGACCGTGCCGAGCCGCGCGCGGTACGGACCCGCGAGCGCGTGGTACGGGCTCTCCTCGACGCCCTCGCCGAAACCCCGCTGGAGGAGTTGTCGGTCGCGGACCTGTGCCGCCGCGCCGGTGTGCACCGGGTGACCTTCTACGGCCACTGGCCGGACATCCGCACCCTGGCGGCCGACGTGTTCGCCGAGGCCGTCGACCGTCTCGCGGGCGTGTCCGACGAGGCGATCGCGGCGGCCCGGACCCCCGTCGACCTGGCGGCGGTCTATCTGGTCGCCCTCCGCCGGCAGTTGCGGGAGCTCCTGGACCGCCGGGACACCTACCGCGTCCTGTTCTCCTCCGACGTCGACGCGGGTTTCCACCGACGTCTCACCGAGGCCCTGCGCGAGCGCGCCGAGGCGGCGATCGCGCACCTGGCCCGGCTGGGCGTCGACGTGCCCGCCCGCGCCTCGGGATACCCGGCCCTGTTCGTGGCCGGGGGAGTGGTGACCGCGTTCCACGCCTGGGCCGTCGGCGAGGAGACCGACGTGGAGGCGGCTGCCGTCGGTATCGCCGCGCAGCTTCCCGGCTGGTGGCCGCGCGCGCACACGCCGGTGAACCCGCGGGCCGTCCCGGCCCCGGCGTCGGACGCCCCCCGGCGTCCACCCGTCCCGGGCGGCGAGACGTCGCGCTGAGACGCCGGGACGTCCGGCGGGCGGTCCGGTCGGGCCGTCCGCGCCCTCAAAAAATCATGCACGCATGCTTGATTCCTCCTCCCGGCACTGTCACGCTCACCGAACGGGCTGTGACGCGGGGTCGGACGACGGGAGGACGGCGTGTCCGGAACGGCGGCGGACGAGGTGCTGCGGGACCTGCGGGACGAGAGCGAGGAGTTGGACGCGCTCGTCGCGCCCCTGGCCGAGGCGGCCGACGAACGGTGGAGGGCCGACACGCCGTCGCCCGGCTGGACCGTCGCCCACCAGATCGCCCACCTCGCCTGGACCGACCGACGCGCCCTGTCGGCCGTCCGGGACCCGGAGACGTTCCGGCGGGAGGCGGAGGATGCGTTCGCGGACCCCGGCGCCGTGGACACCCTTGTGGACGACGGAGCCCGGCGCGGCGCCGCGCTGCCGCCCGGTGAACTGCTGGAGACCTGGCGCGCCGGCCGCCGGGCGCTCGCGACCGCGCTGGAGGAGTCGGCCGCGCGGCCGGGGAGACACCGCCTCCCCTGGTACGGACCGCCGATGAGCGTGGCCGGCATGGCGACGGCCCGGCTGATGGAGACGTGGGCGCACGGCGAGGACGTCGCCGAGACGTTGGGCGTGCGGCGCGCGCCGACCGCCCGGCTGCGGCACGTGGCACGGCTCGGCGCACGGACCCGGGACTTCGCCTACGCGGTGAACGGACTGGAACCGCCCGCCGAACCGTTCCGCGTCGAGCTGACCCCGCCCCCGGAAGCCGTCCCCGACACCCGCGCCCGCTGGGCGTACGGCCCCGAGGACGCCCCACAGCGGGTCAGCGGACCGGCGCTGGACTTCTGCCTCCTCGTCACCCGGCGCGTGCACCGCGACGACACCGCCCTGCGGGCCGAGGGCGCCGACGCCGAACGCTGGCTCGGCATCGCCCAGGCCTTCGCCGGACCGCCCGGCGCCGGACGCGAACCGGGAACCCGCGACGTCGAGGGCCCGCGATGAGCGCCCCCGCGAACGGCGCGCTGAGGATCGGGAACGCCTCCGGCTTCTACGGCGACCGCCTCGACGCGGTGCGCGAGATGCTCACCGGCGGCGAACTCGACGTCCTGACCGGCGACTACCTGGCCGAGGCGACCATGGCGATCCTCGGCCGGGACCGGCTGAAGGACCCCGGGCTCGGCTACGCCAGGACCTTCCCGCGCCAACTGGAGGACACCCTCGGCCTGGCCGTCGAACGCGGCGTCGCCCTGGTGACCAACGCCGGCGGACTCAACCCGGCAGGCCTCGCCGAGCGGATACGCGAGCTGGCCGACCGGCTCGGCGTACCGGCGAAGGTGGCACACGTCGAAGGCGACGACCTGTCGGACCGGGGCGGTTGGGGCGAGGGCGTCCTCACCGCCAACGCCTACCTCGGCGGCGCCGGCATCACCGCCTGCCTGAACGCCGGCGCCGACGTGGTGGTGACCGGCCGGGTGACCGACGCCGCGCTGGTCACCGGAGCCGCCGCCGCCCACTTCGGCTGGGACGTGGACGATCCCCGCGACCGCGACGCACTGGCCGGAGCCGTCGTCGCCGGACACGTCCTGGAGTGCGGCACCCAGGCGACCGGCGGAAACTACTCCTTCTTCGCCGCCGAGCGGATCGACGTGCGCCACCCCGGATTCCCCCTGGCCGAACTGCACGACGACGGAAGCTCGGTGATCACCAAGCACCCCGGCACCGGCGGCGCGGTCACCGTCGGCACCGTGACCGCCCAACTGCTGTACGAGACCGACGGCGCGCGCTACGCCGGTCCCGACGTGACGGCGCGGCTGGACACGGCGCGGCTGCGGACCGACGGGGAGGACCGGGTACGGATCGAGGGCGTGCGCGGCGAGGCCCCGCCCCCCACGCTCAAGGTGGGCCTGACCCGCCTGGGCGGCTTCCGCAACGAGGTCGTGTTCGTGCTGACCGGCCTCGACATCGAGACCAAGGCGGCCCTGGTGCGGGAGCAGATGGAGGCCCGTCTGGACACCGCGCCCGGCGGACGCCCCCGGGAGGTCCACTGGACGTTGGCCCGCACCGACCACGCGGACGCTCCCGTGCAGGAGGAGGCGAGCGCGCTGCTCCGGCTCGTCGTGCGGGACGCGGAGGAGGGCCGGGTGGGCCGGACCGTCGGCGCCGCCGCGGTCGAGCTGGCGCTCGGCAGCCACCCCGGCTTCCACGTCACCGCCCCACCGGGGAAGGGCGTGCCGTACGTGCTGTTCGAGGCGGCCTTCCTGGACGCGGCCGAGGTGCCGCACACGGCCGTGCTGCCGGACGGACGGCGGATCACCGTGCCGCCGCCGCGGGAGACCCGCCCCCTGACGCCGGTCGAGGAACCGCCACTGCCCGAACCGCCGCCGGCGCCGCGCGCGACGCGCCGGGTGCCGCTGGGCACCCTGATCGGCGCCCGGAGCGGCGACAAGGGCGGCAGCGCCAACATCGGCCTGTGGGCGCGGAGCGAGGAGGCGTGGCGCTGGCTGGCGCACACCCTCACCGTCGACGCGCTCCGCGAACTGCTGCCGGAGGTCGCCCCGCTGCCCGTCACCCGGCACGTGCTGCCCGGACTGCGCGCCCTGAACTTCACGATCGACGCGATCCTCGGCGGGGGCGCGGCCTCCCGGGCCCGTTTCGACCCGCAGGCCAAGGCGCTGGGGGAGTGGCTGCGCTCCCGCCACATCGACATACCCGAGGAGCCGCTGTGACCGTGCTGCGATCGGCGCTGGACACCTCGGCACCGGAGTACACCGCGAACCGCGAGGCGATGCTCGCCAAACTGGCCGAGCTGGAGGCCGAGCACGCCAAGACCCTGGCGGGCGGCGGCGAGAAGTACGTCGCCCGACACCGGGCGAGGGGCAGGCTCCTCGCCCGCGAGCGCGTCGAGCTGCTGCTCGACCCCGACACCCCGTTCCTGGAGCTGTCCCCGCTGGCGGCCTGGGGCAGCGACTACGCCGTCGGCGCCTCGCTCGTCACCGGCATCGGCGTGATCGAGGGCGTCGAGTGCCTGATCACCGCCAACGACCCGACGGTGCGCGGCGGCGCGAGCAACCCCTGGACGCTGCGGAAGGCGCTGCGGGCCAACGAGATCGCGCGGGCCAACCGGCTGCCGGTCGTCAGTCTGGTGGAGTCGGGCGGCGCGGACCTGCCCGGCCAGAAGGAGGTCTTCATCCCGGGCGGCGCGCTCTTCAAGGACCTCACCCGGCTCAGCGAGGCCGGCATCCCGACGATCGCGGTCGTCTTCGGCAACTCCACGGCCGGGGGCGCCTACGTACCGGGCATGTCCGACCACGTGATCATGGTCGATCGGGCCGCCAAGGTGTTCCTCGGCGGCCCGCCGCTGGTGAGGATGGCCACCGGCGAGGAGGCCGAGGAAGAGGAGTTGGGCGGCGCCGACATGCACGCCCGCGTCTCCGGGCTCGCCGACCACTTCGCCGTGGACGAACCGGACGCGCTGCGCCAGGCCCGTCGCGTCGTCGCCCGCCTCAACCGGCGCAGGGCGCACCCCGCCCCCGACCCGGCGACCGTCCGGCCGCCGCGCCACGACGAGGAGGAACTGCCGGGCATCGTGCCCGACGATCTCAGGGTGCCGTTCGACCCGCGCGAGGTGATCGCCCGGATCGTCGACGACTCCGACTTCGACGAGTTCAAACCGCGCTACGGCGCCGGCCTGACGACCGGCTGGGCAGCGCTCCACGGCCACCCCCTCGGCATCCTGGCGAACGCCCGGGGCGTGCTGTTCAGCGAGGAGTCGCAGAAGGCCGCCCAGTTCGTCCAACTCGCCAACCAACGCGACATCCCCCTGCTCTTCCTGCACAACACCACCGGCTACATGGTCGGCAGGGAGTACGAGCGGGGCGGCATCGTCAAGCACGGCGCCATGATGATCAACGCGGTGTCCAACTCGAAGGTCCCGCACCTGTCGGTGCTGATGGGGGCGAGTTACGGCGCCGGCCACTACGGCATGTGCGGCCGGGCGTACGACCCCCGCTTCCTCTTCTCCTGGCCCAGCGCCAAGTCCGCCGTCATGGGACCACGGCAGCTCGCCGGGGTGCTCTCCACCGTGATGCGCGAATCCGCGGCGGCGAAGGGCCTGCCCTACGACGAGGAGGGCGACGCGGCGCTGCGCGCGATGGTCGAGCGGCAGATCGAGGCCGAGTCGCTGCCGATGTTCCTCTCCGGACGGCTCTACGACGACGGCGTCATCGACCCGCGCGACACGCGCACCGTGCTCGGCATCTGCCTGTCGGTCCTGCACACCGCGCCGGTGACGGGCGCGCGGGGCGGCTACGGCGTCTTCCGAATGTGAGGGTGGGAATGGCGGAGGCACACGTGCACGGGCGGACGATCGGATCCGTCCTGGTCGCCAACCGAGGCGAGGTGGCCCGGCGGGTCTTCCACACCTGCCGGAGACTGGGCATCGCGACCGTCGCCGTCCACTCGGACACCGACGCGGACGCCCTCCACACACGGGAGGCCGACGCGGCCGTACGGCTGCCCGGCCACACGCCCGCCGACACCTACCTGCGCGGCGAGTCGATCGTCAAGGCCGCGCTGACGGCCGGAGCGGACGCCGTCCACCCCGGTTACGGCTTCCTCTCCGAGAACGCCGGCTTCGCGCGGCTGGTGCGGGACGCGGGCCTGCTCTGGATCGGCCCACCGCCCGAGGCCATCGAGGCCATGGCCTCCAAGATCCGCGCCAAGGAGCTGATGGCGGAGGCCGGGGTGCCGGTGCTGACGCCGGTACCGCCCGAGGAGGCGCGGGAGGAACACCTGCCGCTGTTGGTCAAGGCGGCGGCGGGCGGCGGTGGGCGCGGCATGCGGATCGTGCGCGAACCGGCCGCGCTGGACGGCGAGATCCGCGCGGCGTCGGCGGAGGCGACCGCGGCGTTCGGGGACGGCGAGGTCTTCGTCGAGCCCTACGTCGAACGCGGGCGGCACATCGAGGTGCAGGTACTGGCCGACGCGCACGGCACGGTGTGGACCCTGGGCACCCGCGACTGCTCGCTCCAACGCCGTCACCAGAAGGTGGTGGAGGAGGCCCCCGCCCCCTCCCCGGACGGTGCCCTGGACGCCGAACTCCGCGAGGCGGCCGAGCGGGCGGCGCGCGCCGTCGGCTACCGGGGCGCGGGCACGGTGGAGTTCCTCGTCGCGGACGACGGGCGGGCGTACTTCCTGGAGATGAACACCCGCCTCCAGGTCGAACACCCCGTCACCGAGTGCGTGTACGGGATCGACCTCGTCGCGCTGCAACTGCGGATCGCGGAGGGCGCCGCCCTGCCCGACGCCACACCCCCGGCACCGCGCGGACACGCCGTCGAGGCCCGCCTCTACGCGGAGGACCCGGCCCGGGGGTGGCGGCCCCGGGTCGGACGCCTGCACCGGCTGTCGGTGCCCGCCGACACCGCGTTCGAGACCGCGCCCGCCGACCGTGGAGTGCGCCTGGACTCCGGCGTGGCCGACGGCGACGAGATCACCGCGCACTACGACCCGATGCTCGCCAAGGTCGTCGCCTGGGCGCCGACCCGCGACGAGGCCCTGCGGAGACTCGCGCACACCCTGGAGCGGGCCCGGATCCATGGCCCGGCCACCAACCGCGACCTGCTGGTGCGGACGCTGCGGCACCCCGACGTCGTCTCCGGACGCCTCGACACCGGCTTCTACGACCGCCGGCTGCCGGAGCTGTGCGACGGGCACGGGGACGGACGCGAGGAGGACGACCGGCACACGCGGATCGCCGCGCTCGCGGCGGCACTGGCGGACGCCGCGGCGCGCACCGCCGCCGCGCGGACCGTCTCCGGACGGCTCGGCGGCTGGCGCAACCTCCCCTCGACACCGCAGAGCAAGCGGTACCGGGCCGAGCCCGACGGGACGGAGTGGGAGGTCCGCTACCGACCGGTGCGCGGCGGCCCGCCCCGACCCGAGGACCTGCCGGGCGTACGGACGCTGCGGGCCGGCGCCGACCGGGTGGAGCTGGAGGTCGACGGCGTACGCCGCGCCTTCGACGTCGCGGCGTACGGGGACGGTCCGGACGGACGGGACCGGGTCTTCGTCGACTCGTCGCTCGGCTCCCGCGCGTTCACGGTACTGCCGCGCTTCCCGGAACCGGAGGACCGCACCGAACCGGGTTCGCTGCTGGCGCGGACACCGGGCACGGTCGTCCGTGTCGCCGACGGGCTCGCCGTCGGCGACACGGTGACGGCGGGCCGGCCACTGCTGTGGCTGGAGGCCATGAAGATGGAGCACCCCGTCACCGCACCGACCGACGGGGTGCTGCGGGAACTGCGGGTGAGGACCGGGCAACAGGTCGACGTCGGCACGGTCCTCGCCGTGGTCGCACCGTGAGCCGGCACCTCGGCACCCACACCGGGAGGCTCCCGACCCGGCGAACCCGACGAAGGAGACGGGCATGACCGGCAACCGACGTGCCACGGGCACGGACACGACACTGCTGGAGAGCGAGGAGCAGCGGGCACTGCGCGAGGCCGTCGCCGCGCTCGGCCGACGGTACGGACGCGAGTACTTCGAACGGGTGCGTCTGGCCGGCGGCCAGACCGACGAGCTGTGGCGCGAGGCCGGCGAACTCGGCTACCTCGGCGTCGGACTCCCCGAGGAGTACGGGGGCGGTGGCGGCGGCATCACCGAGCTGTCCATCGTGCTGGAGGAGCTGGGCGCGGCCGGCTGCCCGCTGCTCATGCTCATCGTCACCCCCGCCATCACCGGCACCGTCATCGCCCGCTTCGGCACCGACGCGCAGAAGAGCGCCTGGCTGCCCGGACTCGCCGACGGCAGCCGCAAGATGGCGTTCGGCATCACCGAGCCGGACGCCGGCTCCAACTCACACCGCATCACCACCACCGCCCGCCGCGATGGCCGGGGGAACCCCCGGACGGGCTCCAAGGGAGGCTGGGTGCTCACCGGCCGCAAGGTCTTCGTCTCCGGCGTGGACATCGCCGACGCCACCCTCGTCGTCGGCCGCACCGAGGACGCCCGCACGGGCAGGCTCAAGCCGTGCCTGTTCATCGTCCCCCGAGACGCCCCCGGCTTCTCCCACCGCGGGATCGAGATGGAACTGGCCGCCCCGGAGAAGCAGTTCGAACTTCTCCTGGACGACGTACGGCTGCCCGCCGACGCGCTCGTCGGCGAGGAGGACGCGGGCCTGCTCCAACTCTTCGCCGGACTGAACCCCGAACGGATCATGACCGCCGCGTTCGCGATCGGCATGGGCCGGTTCGCGCTGGAACGAGCCGTGGACTACGCCCGCACCCGACAGGTGTGGAAGGAACCGATCGGCGCCCACCAGGCCATCGCCCACCCACTGGCCCGGGCGCACATCGAGATCGAACTGGCCCGTCTGATGACCCGCAAGGCGGCACAGCTCCACGACGCGGGCGACGACACGGGCGCGGGCGAGGCGGCCAACATGGCCAAGTACGCGGCGGGAGAGGCCTGTGCCCGCGCCGTGGACCAGTCCGTGCACACCCTCGGCGGCAACGGCCTCACCCGCGAGTACGGGCTGGCCTCCCTGGTCACCGCGGCCCGCGTCGCCCGCATCGCACCGGTCAGCCGGGAGATGATCCTCAACTTCGTCTCCCACCGGACCCTGGGACTGCCCAAGTCCTACTGACTCCCTCCGCTTTCGGGACGGACGCGGGAGGGGACTCACCGAGAGGAGCGACACAAAGTGACGGAGACACGGCGGCGGACCCTGGTGCGGCGCTCGACCGAACGGGGCGTCACCACGCTCACCCTCGACTCGCCCCACAACCGCAACGCCCTCTCCACCCGCCTGGTGGGGGAGCTGTACGCGCGCCTGGAAGACGCCGAAGGAGACCCGGACACCCGGGTGGTGCTCCTCGCGCACACCGGCGGCACGTTCTGCGCGGGCGCCGACCTGGGCGAGGCGAGCGCGGCCGACGGACCCACCGACGCGCCACTGGCCCTGGCCCGGCTGCTGCGCACGATCGTGGCCTTCCCCAAGCCCGTCGTCGCCCGGATCACCGGACACGTGCGGGCGGGCGGCACCGGGCTGGCGGGGGCCTGCGACATCGCGGTGGCCGGACCGGGCGCGACGTTCGCCTTCACCGAGGCACGGATCGGAGTGGCGCCCGCGGTGATCTCGATGCCCCTGCTGCCCCGGCTCGACCCGCGGGCGGCCGGACGCTACTACCTGACCGGTGAGCGGTTCGACGCGGCCGAGGCCGCCCGCATCGGGTTGGTGACGGCCGCCGCCGACGATGTGGACGAGACCCTGGCCCCGATCCTCGACGGACTGCGACGCGGCTCGCCGCAGGGCCTCGCGGCGTCCAAACGCCTGGTCACGGCGGAGGTGCTGCGGGTGTTCGACCGGGACACCGGTAGCCTGGCGGAGCTCTCCGCGCGGCTGTTCGCCTCGGACGAGGCGCGCGAGGGCGTGTCCGCCTTCCTCGAACGACGGGACCCCGGATGGGTGCACCACTGACCGCACGGGGCAACGCGCCCAAGCAGGACCGCAGTCGCGCCACCCGCCGACGGCTGCTGGAGTCGGCCGTGACCTGCCTGGCCGAGCACGGCTGGACGGGAAGCACGGTCACGGCCGTCGCCGAGCACGCGGGCGTCACCCGCGGCGCGGCCCAGCACCACTTCCCCACCCGCGAGGACCTCTTCACGGCGGCGGTCGAACACGTCGCGGAGGAACGGTCGGCCGCGCTGCGGAACCTCCCGCGACCGGCCGGCACGCGCGAGGCCGTCGAGGCGATCGTCGACCTCTACACCGGGCCGCTCTTCCGCGCCGCGCTCCACCTGTGGGTCGCCGCCTCCAACGAGCCACAGCTCGCACCCCGGGTGACCGCGTTGGAGGCGCGCATCGGACGCGAGACGCACCGGATGGCGGTGCGCCTGCTCGACGCGGACGAGAGCAGGCCCGGCGTGCGGGAGACGGTGCAGGGCCTGCTGGACATGGCACGCGGCCTGGGCCTGGCGAACCTCCTCACCGACGACGGCGCCCGCCGCCGTCGGGTCGTGGCACAGTGGGCCGAGATCGTGGACACGGCCCTGCGCGCCTGACGGGCCGGAAGGAGGAGCGTGTGAGCCAGGTGGAGGACGTCGTGCGTCTGGTTCGCCGGGTGCTCGGCCCGGACGCCGTCGGCGCGTACCTGCACGGCTCCGCCGTCCTGGGCGGTCTGCGACCGCACAGTGACGTCGACGTGTTCGTCGTCGTACGGCGGCACACGACGGAGGAGGAGCGCCGGGCGCTCGTCGACGGGCTGCTGGAACTCTCCGGTGAGAAGGCCCGATCGGGCCCGGCCCGCCCCGTCGAGCTGACCCTCGTCGTCGGAACCGACGTCCGGCCCTGGCGCTACCCGCCGTCCTGCGAGTTCCAGTACGGCGAGTGGCTGCGCGAGGAGTACGAGGGCGGCATGACGCCGTCGCCGACGCCGAGTCCCGATCTCGCCCCGCTGATCACCATGGTGCTGGCCGGGAACGCCCCGCTGTTCGGGCCGCCGCCGGGGGAGGTGCTCGACCCCGTCCCGCACGAGGATCTCCGCCGGGCGATCGTCGCCGGGGTGCCGGAGCTGCTGGACGACTGGGAACACGACACGCGCAATGTCCTGCTGACCCTCGCCCGGGTCCGAACGACCCTCGAGACCGGGACCGTCACCTCCAAGGACGCGGCGGCCGCCTGGGTGCTCGACCGTCTCCCGGCGGAGCACCGGCCCGTCCTGGTCCACGCGCGTGCCGTCTACCTCGGGGAGGAAGAGGAGCGCTGGGAGGACCTCCGACCACGCCTGCGACCGCATGTCGAGCACGCCGTCGGAGTGATCGAGCGGCTGGCCGGGCGGGACGGGTGGGCCGGTCGGGTCAGGCCGCGCGACGGGCGCGACGGGCCGGCTTGACGGTGGGCGCGTCCTTGACGGTGGGCGCGTCGCCCCGGTCCGCGGGGGCCACGGCCGAGGAGGGGAAAGGCTCGTCGGACCCGGGCACGACGCGGAGATGCCGTCGGGAACGGGCATGGCGCGCCGGTGTCGGCCGCTTCAGCACGTGGTCCTCGTAGTGCCCCAACGCCAGCATGGCGCACAGCAGGAGGAGGGGCAGCAGCAGGGCGATGGCGATGATCATGGGGGATTCCTTCGAGCGGATGTCCTCACCCTGTGCCGCGTTGCCGCACCGCCGCTCCGCAAACCACCACCCACCCCTCCCACCGGCTCCTCCCACCGATGCCCCGTCGGCGCGGTCAGAGCCAACCGTTGCGGCGGAAGGCCCGGTACAGCAGGGCGGCCGAGACGGCCATCGCGGCCATCGCCAGCGGATAGCCGTAGGTCCACTCCAGCTCCGGCATGTGGGAGAAGTTCATGCCGTACACGCCGGCGACCATGGTCGGGATGGCGAGGATGGCGGCCCAGGCGGAGATGCGACGCATGTCGTCGTTCTGCCAGGTGCCCACTCGGGCCAGGTGGGCGTCGAGCACCGAGTTCAGCAGTTCGTCCAGGGAACGGACCTCGGTGTCGGCGCGGTGCGTGTGGTCGGCCACGTCGCGGAAGTAGGGCAGGACGCCCTTGGGCCACCCGTCGAGCCCCGTGACGAGCTCCCGCACCACCGGCACCAGCGGCCGTATCGCGTCGCGGAACTCCACGACCTCCCGCTTGAGGGAGTAGATCTCCTCGGTGACGTCGTCACGGACGGAGGAGAAGACGCACCGCTCCAGGTCGGTCAGGTCGGCGCGGACCCGGGCGGCCGCGTCGTTGTAGGAGTCGACCACCACGTCCAGCACGGCGTGCAACACGGCGACCGGGCCGAAGCGCGGCATTCCCGGCTCCGCCCGCAGCCGACGTGCGGCCTCGACGGTGGGGTCGACCGGGCCGTGACGGACGGTCAGCGCGAAGCGCGGCCCGAGGAAGACCATCACCTCGCCGGTCTCCACCTCCGAACCGTCCTCGATGTACAGCAGCGTCTTCAACGCCACCGCCAGCACGTCCCCGTACCGCTCCCGCTTGGGGCGCTGGTGAGCCTGGATCGCGTCCTCCACCGCCAGTGGATGCAGCCCCAGGTATTCGGCCAGCTCCTCCAACTCGTGCTGCTGCGGGTCGTCCAGGTGGATCCACCCGAACTCGTCCTCCTCCAGGACGGCCAGGCGGCTCAGGACGGCCTGACAACCGCCGTCCGCCGGTGTGCAGTCCACCTGTTCCCCATCGCCCGACCGCTCGCGGTAGATCACAGACCTCATGCCTCACGCCTGCGCCACCGTGCCGGTTCCATGCACGGTGACCGAAACAGCCGGTGAATGCCGATGAGTCACGTCCGTTGTGTTTGGCTGGTGTTTCAGGGGTTATCCGCCTTCTCGTCCCTGAACCACGACAGTCGAGGAGGGCGGCATGACGACGGCACGCGAGATCATGACGGAGGGTGCCGAGTGCGTGCGGACGAAGGAGAGCGTGCTGGACGCGGCGCGGAGGATGGCCGAACTCGATGTGGGCGCCCTGCCGATCTGCGGTGACGACGACCGGCTGGAGGGTGTGCTCACCGACCGGGACATCGTGGTGGAGGTGCTCGGCGCGGGGCAGGACCCCGCCCGGATCAAGGCCGGTGACCTGGCACAGGGCGAGGCGGTCACCATCGGCGCCGACGACGACGCGGACGAGATCCTGAACACCATGAGTTCGCACAAGGTCCGCCGCCTGCCGGTGATCGACGGGCACCGGCTCGTCGGCATCGTGGCGCTGGCCGATGTCGCGCGGGCCCTGCCCGACCGCGCGGTCGGCGACGTGCTCGAAGCCCTCTCCACCGACTGACTCCCCACCACCGCTCGCGCCGGGCGGCTCCGACCTCGTGGACCTCGCGGGGGCGGGGCCGCCCGCTCGATTTCATCGGTTCCGTCGGTTCCGTCGTGGCCCACGTCCGGCCTCGGCGCCCCCGCCGCGTGTGTGACGCGGGCGCTCACGCCCGGCCCGTCCCGTCCCCGGCCCCGCGTTCGAACCAGCCGGTCTCGCAGCGGGCCGACGTCGGGACCCGCCGCTCCCCCTCGGGCGCGGCCCAGCGGACCGCGTTGGAGACGACCAGCCGCACATCGGGATGGTGGTAGACGGGGTAGCCCTGGTCACCGGGACTGAAGTAGAAGATCTTCCCGTGGCCCCGACGGAAGACGCACCCGCTGCGGAAAACCTCCCCGCCGGAGAAGGAACTGACGAACACCAACTCGTCCGGGACCGGAATGTCGAAGAACTCGCCGTACATCTCCTGTTCCCCGATGACGATGGGCTGCGGCACGCCGGCCGCGATGGGGTGCGAGGGGGCGACCGTCCACACCAGTTCGCGGTCGCGCTCGTCGCGCCAGCGGAGCGTGCAGCTCGTCCCCGTCAATCGGCGGAAGATCCTGGAGTAGTGGCCCGAGTGCAGCACGATCAGTCCCATGCCCGCCAGGACGTGCTCGTGGACCCGCTCCACCACCTCGTCGGACACCTCGTCGTGCGCGAGGTGCCCCCACCAGGTGAGCACGTCCGTCGCGGCCAGCACCTCCTCGGTCAGCCCGTGGTCCGGCTCGTCCAGCGTCGCGGTGCGGACGCGCACCCGGGAGCCGAGGTTCTCCTCGATGCCCTCGGCGACGGCGCCGTGCATGCCCTTCGGGTACCGCTCGGCGACCTGGGCGTCCCGCCGCTCGTGTCGGCCCTCGCTCCACACGGTCACCCGCAGGGGCGCTTCGGGGGAGGGCGGCCGTGGCGCCATGATCGCTCCAAGGGGTCGGTGACGCGACGCCCACTACGCTCCCCGGGGCGGCTCCCGGTCCAAACCGGACGGGGGGTCAGAAGGCGTAGCGGATGTTCAACCAGGGGGCGTGGGCGGCGACCAGTCCGCGCAGCCGCTCCAGGGCCGCGCCCTTGGCGCCGGCCCGGTAGCGCACGTTCAGGCTCCCGTTCTCCGAGCGTTTGACCTCCTGGAGATCCGGCCGCCACAGCACCTCCTCGGCGCGCGGATGCCAGTTCAGGTTCACCTCGTGAAGGTCCCGGTTGTGGGTGAGCATGATCACCTCGGCCGCCGCCTGCTCCTTCACCGCTCGAGGCAGGACGTCGTCGAGCTCCCGCAGCAGCTCTGCCCACGCGGCCTCCCAGCCGGGACGCACCACCACCGGCGAGAGGTTGAAGTGCACCTCGTACCCGGCCTCCAGGAAGTCGCCCGCGGCGGCGATCCGCTCGGCCACCGGGCTGGTGCGGAGGTCCAGCAGCCGGGAGTCGGCGGCCGGCATGAGGGAGAAGCGGATCCTGGTTCGGCCGCGCGGATCGAACGCCAGGAGGTCGGGGTTGACGAACTTGGTCGCGAAGGACGCCTTCGCCGTCGGCCACTGCCGGAAGGCGGCGACCAGCTCGGCGGTGCCGTCGCAGATCAGGGCGTCCACCGAGCAGTCGCCGTTCTCCCCGACGTCGTACACCCACGCGGCGGGGTCGCACTGGTTGGGGACGCGTTTGGGCCCCTGCGCCGCGACGTGGCGGGCGATGCGGCCGATGATCTCCTCGGTGTTGACGAAGACGGTGATCGGGTTGGCGTGGCCCTTGCGCCGGGGCACGTAGCAGTAGGCGCAGGCCATGGCGCAGCCGTTGGAGAGGCCCGGTGCGATCCAGTCGGCCGAGCGACCGTTGGGACGCGGGGCGAAGGTCTTCCGCACCCCCAGGACCAGCGTCTCGGTCTTCACCCGGACCCAGCGCGCTGCGTTGTCCTCGTCTCCGTGCAGCCGCGGGATCCGCCAGTGCGAGGCGACCTCCACGACCCGGGCCCGGGGAAAACGAGCGATGATCTCCCGGCCGCGGTCCGAGGCGGCGGCCTCCGGCTCGGCGTGTATCTCCCGCACGTCGAGCATCCGGGCCGCGGCGGGGGAGTCGCGGAAGGCCGTCCCGGACGCCGGGCGGCGGACCGCTCCGGAGGGGAGGGGCGGCAGCAGGTCCTCCACGGGGAACAGGCCGTCCGCCCGGTCGGGGTGGTGCTGCACGGAGGGCTCCGGACGGTTCGCGGACGACGGACGCACCGTCGAGTCTACGGGAGCGCTCGCCACGGGGCGTGGGCTCCGGAGCCCACGCCCCGTGGCGAGCGCCGGGAGGCACCGAGCCCGGAGCGCGCCGGCGCGGGGCCGCGACTCCGGGAACCGGTCGCGCGGTGGGCGTCGTCACGGTCTGCGTGACCGCCGTCGGCCGCTCGTGAGCCCGTCGCCCGCCGACCGCGCGACGGCGGGGCGTGCGCCGCACCGCGTCGACGGAACCGCCGAGCACGGCCGACGAATCCCGCCCCGTCCACAGCCCTCCGTCCACAGCCTCCCGCCCACCCACCCGTGGAAGGACGCCCCATGCCCCACCCGACATCCGTTTGCGCCCGCCCGGTCGTGACCGGGATGCGGGTCGTTCCCGTCGCGGGCCACGACAGCATGCTGTTGAACCTGAGCGGAGCCCACGCCCCGTACTTCACCCGCAACCTCGTCGTCCTGACCGACTCGGAAGGGCGCACCGGGGTCGGCGAGGTACCGGGCGGCGAGGGCATCCGGACCACCCTGGAGGAGGCGCGGGACCTGGTCGTCGGCCGGCCGATCGCGGACCACCATGCCGTGCTGCGGTCCATCCGGGAACGCTTCGCGGACCGCGACGCCGGCGGCCGGGGCGTCCAGACCTTCGACGTGCGCGTCACCGTGCACGCGGTCACCGCGGTGGAGTCGGCGCTGCTGGACCTGCTGGGGCGACACCTGGAGGTGCCCGTGGCGGCCCTGCTCGGCGAGGGCCGGCAGCGCGACCGCGTCCCGGTGCTCGGCTACCTCTTCCACATCGGCGACCGGAACCGCACCGACCTGCCCTACCGGACGGAGCCCGACGCGCGGGACGACTGGTTCCGGCTGCGCAACGAGGAGGCCCTCACGCCCGAGGCCGTCGTCGGGCTCGCCGAGGCCGCTCGGCGGCGGTACGGGTTCCGGGACTTCAAGCTCAAGGGCGGTGTCCTGCCGGGGGCCGAGGAGGCGGAGACCGTCCGAGCGCTGGCCGAACGCTTCCCGGACGCCCGCGTCACGCTGGACCCCAACGGGTGCTGGTCGCTGGAGGAGGCGATCGCCCTGGGCCGTGCCCTGCGCGACGTCCTGTCCTACGCCGAGGACCCCTGCGGCCCGGAGAACGACTACTCGGGCCGCGAGACCATGGCGGAGTTCCGCCGCGCGACCGGCCTGCGCACGGCGACGAACATGATCGCCACCGACTGGCGGCAGCTCGGGCACGCCGTCCGCGGCGACGCGGTGGACATCCCCCTGGCCGACCCCCACTTCTGGACGATGGGCGGATCGGTCCGAGTCGCCCAGCTCTGCGACGCCTGGGGGCTGACCTGGGGCTCGCACTCCAACAACCACTTCGACGTGTCCCTGGCCATGTTCACGCACGTCGCGGCGGCCGCACCCGGGGACATCACCGCCATCGACACCCACTGGATCTGGCAGGACGGCGAGCACCTGACCACCGACCCCCTCGTCATCGAGGACGGCATGGTGGAGGTCCCCCGACGACCGGGCCTCGGCGTCGACCTCGACATGGAACGGGTGGAGGCGGCGCACGAGCTGTACGAGAGTCTGGGCCTGGGAGGCCGGGACGACGCGGCGGCCATGCGGTACCTGGTGCCCGGCTGGCGGTTCGACCGCAAACGCCCGGCCCTCGTCCGCTGAGCGGAAAGACCCCGCCCCGCGCCCGGCCCGTACGCCGGGCGCGGGGCCGGCGGACGACGTCCTCGGTGTTCGCGAGACCTCCGTGCGTCTCGCGGCGGTCGCCGTCGTCGGGGCCCGGTCCGCTCAGGCGAGCGCGAACAGGGTGGTGAGGACGGAGTGGAGGGTGTCGCGGGGGTGGGAGTCGGGGCCGGGGGAGCGCCAGGCGACGAACCCGTCGGGGCGGACGAGGACGGCGCCTTGGGGGGTGACGCCGTGGTGCCGGGCCCAGTCGGCGTCGTCCGCGGGGACGAGGTCGGCGTCGGGGGTGGTGCCGACGCGGTAGGAGGCCAAGGGGACGGACAGGCGCTGGACGAGCTGTCGGGCCGCGGTGTGCCACTCGGGAGCGGTGTCGGAGCTGAGGAGGACCGGCGTGCGTTCGTACAGGTCGAGGGTGGAGACGCGGCGGCCGTCGTGGTCCAGCCACAGGTGGGGCGCGCGGCTGCCGGGCTCGCCGGTCAGTCGGGGCGTGGGGGGAAGGATGGGGGTGGCGGGGTCGACGCCGAGGACGGCGCCGCGGACGTAGCGGTAGGCCAGGGCGGTGGCGAGGATGGCGGCCCCGGGCCCGCCCCCGCCGGGCTTGCCTCCGGGGCCTCCGGGGCCATCGGGCCCGCCGCCGGCGGCGGGGGGCGGTGTGTAGCCGGGGTGGTGGTGCTCGGCGGAACGGTCGGAGGCACGGGTCGCGGTGGCCTGGGCGACGGGGCGACGCTCGGCGTCATAGGTGGCCAGCAGCTCCGGTCCCGCCCAGCCGTGGTGGACGGCGGCGAGCTTCCAGGCGAGGTTGTGGGCGTCCTGGATGCCGGTGTTGGCGCCGAACGCGCCGGTGGGGGACATCTCGTGCGCGGAGTCCCCGGCGAGGTGGACGCGGCCGGCGGTGTAGGACAGCGCGACGCGTTCGGCGGCGTGCCAGGCCGCGCGGCCGGTGATCTCGATGTCGAGGTCGGGGTCGCCGACGGCGCGGCGGATGTGGTCGGTGCACCGGGCGTCGGTGAAGTCCTCCAGGGTCTCGCCGCGATCGGGGCGCCAGGGCAGGTGGAAGACCCACCGCTCCCGGTTGTCGACGGGCAGCAGGGCCCCGTCGGCGTCGGGACGGGTCAGGTAGCACATCAGGAACCGGCGGTCGCCGACGACTTCGGCCAGCCGGCGGGAGTCGAAGGTGACGCTGACGTTGTGGAACAGCTCGCCCGGTCCGCTGTGACCGATGCCCAACTGCTCGCGGATGGGGCTGCGCGGGCCGTCCGCGGCGATGAGGTGATCGGCGCGGATGGTGGTGTGGTCGCCGGTGTGTCGGTTCTTGACAGTGGCGGTGACGCCGTCGGAGTCGGGCGCGAAGGAGATCAGCTCGGTGGCGAAACGCAGGTCGCCGCCGAGGGCGCGGGCGGACTCCAGCAGGACCGGCTCCAGGTCGTTCTGGCTGCACAGGCACCAGGAACTGGGACTGATACGGGCCAGCTTGCCGTCCGGGTCCATCTGCTGGAACAACCACGTGCCCTCCTCGCCCACCAGCGAGGGAGCCTGGAAGATGCCGTGGTTGTCGGCCAGCACCGAGGCGGCCTCCCGGATCGCCGCCTCGACCCCGGCGGTCCGGAACAGCTCCATGGTGCGCACGTTGTTGCCGCGTCCGCGGGGGTGGGTGGAGGTGCCCGAGTGCCGTTCCACCAGGGTGTGCCGCACGCCCAGGCGCCCCAGGAACAGCGAGGCGGACAGGCCCACCAGGGAACCGCCGACGATGAGGACCGGGACTTTCAGGTCGGCTTCGTTGTGCATCACTGGCCTCCAACACATCGCATCCACCGGCACCCGCGAGCACGGACACCGGTGGTGATGCATGCCACCGCACCGCCCGGCCTTGCCCCCACATCACCCGGATGAGTCCGCCGGGGAGCCGGAAGGTCGGGGAGCCGGCGGCTGGGGGGCCGTCACATGTCGACTCCCCGAGAGCGCTTGGCACGCCGTCACCTGGATGATCCGCAGGATTTGCGGGGCGGCCGGACCCGTCACACGATCAAGATCGCGGCAGCCGGCGCCGGGGCGAAGGGGCGTCGGTCCCTCCGCTCCCCGGATCCCCCGTGCCCCCGGAGATTCCAGGACTCCGAAGATCTCGAAGTTTTCGATCCCCTTGTGAAGGAGAGGTGTGCCGGATGACTGCCTCGGGCCGTGGACCGCAGGTGTCGGGTGGTGTCTCACAGTCGGCGTTCGACGGCTCCAGGCTCCGGGTCGTGCTGCTGCTGGAGGTCGAGGACGGGGCCCGGCAACGGTTCCTCGACGCCTACGAGCGGATGTGCCGACAGGTGGCGTCCACGCCGGGACACATCCGGGACCAGGTGTGCCAGTCGGTGGAGGACCCGTCCCAGTGGCTGATCACCAGCGAGTGGGAGAGCGCGCCCCCGTTCCTGGCGTGGGTCAACAGCGAGGAACACCTGGAACTGGTCAAGCCGCTGCGGGCCTGCGTCACGGACATGCGATCGCTGCGGTTCGGCATCGTACGGGAGACCGGCTCCGACGTGACCGAGACGACCGAGGCACGGGTTCCGGTGCGGGTCGGAGACGGCGTCGTCCGGCACGCGCTCACCTACACCGTCACCCCGGGCAGCGAGTCCAAGGTCGCCGAGATCCTGGCCGGCCACCCGCTGCCCGTCCCTCGGGAGGAGGACCCGGTGCGGCTGGGACGCACCGCGCTGTTCCTGCACGGCGACCGCGTGGTGCAGACCTTCGAGCTGCGGCGGGCGCGCGGCGACCTGCTGACCTGCCTGCTCCACCTCGTCTCCCTGCCCGAGGTGCGCGCGGTGGAGGAGGCCCTCGCCCCACACCTGGAACGAGAGCGGAACCTGACGGAGGTACAGGCGGCGCGGGAGTTCTTCACCCGGGCCGCGCTGCCGGCCGTCCACCACGTCGCCGCCGACCGACCGACCTCGTCCCGGACGTGCCGACGAGCCCTGTGCTGGCCGGCCGCGGCCGGTCACGGCGAGGCCTTGGCGCGCCTGTTGGCGCGGCAGGACCAGACGGCCGCCGCCGACCCGCACGGTCCCCTGCGGGCCGCCACCGTCTTCCACCGCGACGACCTCGTCGTCCGTCTGGTGGAGATCGACGGCGACCCCGAGACGGTCCCCGCGGCGACCCTGGGCCTGACCACCCCCGAGGCCGCCACCGAGGCCGCGTCCCTGCTCGACCGGGACGCCCTCGGCATCGACGGGCCCCTCACCGACGACCGCCGACTCCTACGCCTCCTCGCCCACACCGACATGCGACTCCTGGCCGACCGCGGCGCGCCGGTCTCCTGACCGCCGCCGCGCACGGCCCACCGTCGACCGTGCGGCGCCGGACCTTCGACCACCGGCGCACCGGCCGTTCCCCCTCCGCACCGCCTGCCGCCGTGGCAGCGCCCCTCACCCCCATGGAGTGATTGATCATGACCGAGCTGCGTTCGTGCATCGTGGACCTGGACCAGATTCCGCCCAACCGTCGGCGTGGAGGCGATCTGCGCGCCATGCTCACGCCGGCGACGGTGGGGACCACCAGCGGATTCATGGGAGTGGCCCTGGTGGACCCCGGAGACCGCATCGGCGAGCACTACCACCCCTACTCCGAGGAGTTCGTCTACGTCGTCAACGGGCAGTGGGAGGTGGACCTGGACGGGGAGCCGCACCCGCTCCGCCCCGAGCAGGCCCTGCTGATCCCGATCAACGTGCGGCACCGGTTCCGCAACGTCGGCGACACCCCGGCCCGGCTGGTGTTCCACCTCGGCCCGCTGGCGCCGCGGCCGGAGCTCGGCCACGTCGACACCGAGGACACCACCGCTTCGGTGGAACCCTCGGGGGTGGGGTCGTGACCCGTCGGGTCGCCGTGACCGGCCTGGGGGTGGTGGCCCCCGGCGGCATCGGCACCCCGGCGTTCTGGGACCTGCTCTCGGCGGGCCGGACCGCCACCCGGCGGATCAGCCTCTTCGACCCGGCCGGCCTGCGGTCGCAGATCGCGGCCGAGTGCGACTTCGACCCCCTCGCCCACGGCCTGACCGTGGAACAGACCGAGCGCTGCGACCGGTACGTGCAGTTCGCGCTGGTCGCCGCCGCCGAGGCCCTGGCCGACGCCGGTCTGGAGGTCGAACGGGAGGACCCCTGGCGGACAGGGGTGTTCCTGGGCACCGCGGTCGGCGGCACCACCCGGCTGGAGAACGACTACGTGGCCGTCAGCGAGCGCGGCACCCGGTGGGCGGTGGACCACCACCGCGCCGGACCGCACCTGCACCGCGCGTTCTCCCCCAGCACCCTGGCCGCCACCGTCGCCGAGCACATCGGCGCCCACGGCCCGGTCCAGGCGGTCTCCACCGGCTGCACCTCCGGCCTGGACGCGGTCGGCTACGCCTTCCACGCCATCGCCGACGGCCGCGCCGACATCTGCGTGACCGGCGCCTCGGACTCCCCGATCTCGCCGATCACCATGGCCTGCTTCGACGCGATCAAGGCCACCTCCCCCAACAACGACGACCCCGCCCACGCCTCCCGCCCCTTCGACGCCGACCGCGACGGGTTCGTCATGGGCGAAGGCGGCGCGGTCCTGGTGCTGGAGGAGTGGGAGCACGCCCGGGCCCGAGGCGCGCGCATCCACGCCGAGATCGCCGGCTACGCCGGATTCGGCAACGCCTACCACATGACCGGACTGACCGCCGAGGGACTGGAGATGGCCCGGGCCATCGACACCGCCCTGGACCAGGCCCGCCGGAACGGAACGGACGTCGACTACGTCAACGCCCACGGCTCGGGCACCCGACAGAACGACCGCCACGAGACCGCGGCGGTCAAACGCTCCCTGGGCACCCACGCCTACTCCACCCCGATGAGCTCGATCAAGTCCATGGTCGGCCACTCGCTGGGCGCCATCGGCTCCATCGAACTCGTCGCCTGCGTCCTGGCTCTGGTCCACCAGGTCGTGCCCCCCACCGCCAACTACCACACCCCCGACCCCGAATGCGACCTGGACTACGTCCCTCGCCAGGCACGCGAACACACCATCGACACCGTGCTGTCCGTCGGCAGCGGCTTCGGCGGCTTCCAATCCGCCGTCGTCCTCACCCGGCCCGAGGGGAGGACACGATGAACGCGGAGCCGGAACCGAAGCCGGAGCGGCGAGCGGCGATCACCGGCATCGGCGTGGTCGCGCCGGGCGCGATCGGGACGGAGGCCTTCTGGAAGAACACCGCCGACGGCGTCACGGCCCTGGGCCGGATCGACCGGGAGGGCTGCACCCACCTGCCGCTGCGGGTGGCCGGAGAGGTGCATGGCTTCGACCCGGCCGAGGTGATCGAGGACACCTACCTGGTGCAGACCGACCGCTTCACCCACTTCGCGATGGTCGCCACCGTCTGGGCGTTGGAGGACGCCCGGCTGGGCCACGCCGACCTCGACTCCCCCTACTCGGTGGGCGTGGTCACCGCGGCGGGCTCCGGCGGCGGCGAGTTCGGCCAGCGCGAGTTGCAGAAGCTGTGGGGCTCCGGCTCCCGCCACGTCGGCCCGTACCAGTCCATCGCCTGGTTCTACGCGGCCAGCACCGGTCAGATCTCCATCCGCGGCGGCTTCAAGGGCCCCTGCGGGGTGGTGGCCGGCGACGAGGCGGGCGGCCTGGACGCCCTGGCGCACGCCGCCCGCACCGTCGGCCGGGGCACCGACACCGTCCTGGTCGGCGCGGCCGAGGCCCCTCTGGCCCCCTACTCCATGGTCTGCCAGCTCGGCTACCCCGAACTGAGCACCGCCGACGACCCGCGGAGCGCCTACACACCCTTCACCCCGGGCGCCCGCGGCTTCGCCCCCGCCGAGGGCGGCGCCATGCTCGTGGTGGAGTCCGAGGAGGCCGCCCACCGGCGCGGAGCGCCGGTGCGGGCCACGGTCGCCGGCCACGCCGCCACCTTCACCGGCAGCGGTCGCTGGGACCGGACCCGCGAGGGACTGGCCCACGCCATCCGCGGCGCCTTGGCCGAGGCCGACTGCGCCCCCGAGGAGATCGACGTCGTCTTCGCCGACGCCCTCGGTGTCGTCGATGCGGACCGGGCCGAGGCCGCCGCCCTCGTCGACGCCCTGGGACCGCACGGCAGGCGCGTGCCCGTCACCGCCCCCAAGACCGGCATCGGCCGCGCCTACTGCGCCGCTCCCGTACTGGACGTCGCCACCGCGGTCCTGGCCATGGAACACCACCTCGTTCCCCCCACCCCCAACCTCACCGACCCCTGCTGCGACCTGAACCTGATCACCGACCGCCCCCATCCCACGCCCCTGCGCACCGCCCTGGTGCTCAGCCGGGGGCTGATGGGCACCAACGCGGCCCTCGTCCTCCGCACTGGCGCCTCGGCGTCCCGTTGAACCCCCCACCGGACCACCCTCAGTGAAGGAGTGCATCCGCATGACCGATCAGACCACCGTCCAAACCGCCGGACCCGCCGCGGCGCAGGCCACCGGCCCGGTGAGCGTGGCGGAACTGGCCGCCCTGATGCGGCAGACCGCGGGCGTGGCCGTCGACCCCGACGACCTCGCGGCCCGGGCCGACACCCCCTTCGACGCCTTCGGCCTGGACTCCCTCGGTCTGCTGGGCATCGTCGGCGAACTGGAGAAGCGGCACGGCCGCAACCTCCCGGACAACGCCGAACAGTGCAAGACCCCCCGCGCCTTCCTCGACTGCGTCAACAACACCCTCGCCACGGGAGCGTGACATGGCCGGCCACACCGACAACGAGATCCTCATCGACGCCCCCCTGGACCTGGTCTGGGACATCACCAACGACCTTCCCAACTGGCCCAACCTGTTCAGCGAGTACGCCTCCATCGACATCCTGGAACAGGACGGGGACCGCACCACCTTCCGCCTGACCATGCACCCCGACGACAACGGCACCGTGTGGAGCTGGGTCTCCGAGCGCGTCGCCGACCGTGCCACCCGCACCGTCACCGCCCGCCGCGTCGAGACCGGCCCCTTCGCGTACATGAACATCCGCTGGACCTACACCGACACCCCCGAAGGCGTGCGGATGCGGTGGATCCAGGACTTCGCCATGAAGCCCGAGGCCCCCGTCGACGACGCGTGGATGACGGACAACATCAACCGCAACTCCCGCACCCAGATGGCGCTCATCCGCGACCGCGTCGAGAGCGTCGCACGCGAGCGCTCAGCCCCCGCCGCCGCGGCCACCGCCGACTGACCCCGGAAAGAACACCTCGTGCACCACGCGCTGATCGTCGCCCGGATGAACCCCGGATCGGCTCCCGACATCGCCAAGATCTTCGCCGAATCGGACCGAGGCGAACTCCCCCACCTGGTGGGCGTCACCCACCGCCGTCTCTTCCACTTCGGCGACGACCTCTACTTCCACCTCATCGAAAGCCGCCGACCCCCCGGACCCGCCATCGCCCAGGTCACGGACCACCCCGAGTTCCGTGCCATCAGCGATCAACTGTCCGCCCACGTCAAGGCCTACGACCCGGCCACCTGGCGCAGCCCCAAGGACGCCATGGCCCACTGCTTCTACCGCTGGGACAACCCCAACGGCTGACCACCGGAGAGAAGCAGCACGGGGAGGGGGCGAGGAGAACCCGCTCCGCCGCGGCACCCCGCGGCGGGACGCTCCTCGCCCCCTCCCCGTTTTCCCGCTCCGTGCCTCACCCCACGTCGGTCGGACACCGGCCACGGACGGCTCTACGGACGGTCTGTCCCGTCGAACCGCACCAGCGACCCCGGCGCTCCGGGGCCGGCGGAGGTCGGCGGACGGTGGGACTCGTCGCCTCGTCGCGCGCGATATCCGATTGCGGAGGTTCCGTCCGCCGAACGACCATGACGGCCATGGACCGACCTCGGGAGACCGTCGACTGTGGGGACTTCACCCTGCGGCGCTGGCGCGCGGAGAGCGACTTCGAGCCACTGTTCCGGATGATCGAGGAGTCCCTCGAACACCTCGGACCGTGGATGCCCTGGGTCGCCCACCATGCTCCGGAAGCCACCCGCGCCTTCCTCGCCGAGTGCGATCCCAAGTGGCGAAGCGGCGACGCGTACAACTACGCGATCACCGTGGACGGCGCGCTCGTGGGCAGTTGCTCGACGTACCGCGCGGGCGATCCGTCCGGCCGCGCCATGGGTTACTGGCTGCGTTCCGCCGCCACGGGCCGGGGCATCGCCACACGAGCCGTCGCCGCCATGGCGGCCGAGGCGTTCGCCCTGCCGGGCGTGGAGCATCTGGACATCGTGCACGACTCGGCCAACACCGCCAGTGGCGCCGTACCGCGACGGCTGGGGTTCGTCGAGGTCGGGCGCGAACGGGCGGCTCCGCCCGCGGCTCCCTCGGACAGTGGGATCGACGTGGTCTGGCGGCTGACCCGTCCCACGGAGCCTCTCCGCCGGCCGCACCGTTTCGGAACTCTTCCGGGGCTCTGACACACGGGCGTGGCGGGGCATCGGGCGGACCGGTTCGAGCCGCCCCGTGACCGCGCCCGTGGGCGGAGTCACCGCCAGGGCCTCGACGCGGTGGCGCCCGGGGAACGCGTGCCGGGCGATATCCGCATTCTCCCGGTCGGCCCGGCAGGGAAGAGACGAAGGGGTTTTTCCCATCGAGCGGCGACAATCCGCGCATGTTCGGTTGCAAGCTTGTGTCCACGACATGACAAGCGGTCAACTCTCTTGCGCATCGGGGGCAGTTGGATCAATCTGCTGTGCAGCCGTGAGTCGGACGCGGACTCCCGGTCGCGTACGCGATCCCGCGTACTCCCCCCACAGTGCGTGCCCCACGGGGTGCGCCGCCAATGAGGAGGATCCCTCGTAATGGCAAGATCGCGTTCCCTCAAGAGCCGTATCGCCGGCGCCGTTTCGGTGGCCGCCGCCACCGCGCTGCTCGGTACGGTCGCCGCCCTGCCGGCCCAGGCCGCCCCCACACCCGCTGAAGGAAGGATTCTGCACGCGGAATCCCCCGCGGCCGTGAAGGGCAGCTACATCGTCACGCTCAAGAAGGACTCCGGCGTCAAGGCCACGTCCCGAGCGGGCAAGAACCTCATAGCCGAGTACGGCGGCGAGGTGAAGCAGACCTTCGGCACCGTGCTCAACGGCTACGCCGCCAAGATGTCCGAGGCCGAGGCGAAGCGGCTCGCCGCCGACCCGGCGGTCGCCTCCGTCGAGCAGGACCAGAAGGTCTCCATCTCCGCCACCCAGACCAACGCGCCCTGGGGCCTGGACCGGATCGACCAGGCCGACACCCCGCTCAACGGCACCTACACCTACCCGGACTCCGCCGGTCAGGGCGTGACGATCTACGTCATCGACACGGGTGTGCGCGTCAGCCACAGCGACTTCGGCGGCCGGGCCGTGAACGGCTACGACGCCGTGGACGGCGACTACGTCGCGCAGGACGGCAACGGCCACGGCACCCACGTCGCCTCCACCGCCGCGGGCACCACGTACGGCGTGGCCAAGAAGGCGAGGATCGTCGCCGTGCGCGTGCTGGACAACAACGGTTCCGGCACCACCGCGGGCGTCATCGCGGGCGTCAACTGGGTCACCCAGAACGCCACCAAGCCCGCCGTGGCCAACATGAGCCTGGGCGGCGGCGCCAGCACCGCGCTGGACAACGCGGTCGCCAACTCCATCGCATCGGGCGTGACCTACGCGGTCGCGGCGGGCAACTCCTCCACCAACGCCTCGTCGACCTCCCCGGCGCGTGTGCCGAGCGCGATCACCGTGGGCGCCACGACCAGCACGGACGCCAGGGCGAGCTACTCCAACTACGGCTCGGTGCTGGACATCTTCGCTCCCGGCTCGTCCATCACGGCCGCGTGGCGGACCAGTGACACCGCCACCAGCACCATCTCCGGCACCTCGATGGCCGCCCCGCACGTCGCCGGAGCGGCCGCCGTCTACCTGGCCGGACACCCCGGCGCCTCGCCCTCCGCGGTGTCGAGCGCGCTGGTGAACGGGGCCACCGCCAACACGCTGACCGGCGTCGGCACGGGCTCCCCGAACCGGATGCTGCGGCTCGTGCCGTAATCCCGACGGCGCGACACCACCGCGGGGGCACCTCCCCGTCCCGCACCGCCACGGCCGTCTCCTCCGGGCCCACCGGCCCGGAGGAGACGGCCTCGCGTTTCTCCCACGATCCCATCCACGACCCCGTCCACGGCCCCATCGCGATGCCACGGGCATATCCGTGCACAACGGTTTCGACGAAGCGGACCAGGACGGACCCGGCGAGCTGGGACACTGCTGCCCGACGCCCGAGGAGAACCCGGGAAAACAGGGGAAATCAGGGGAGAGTGGACGTTGGACATCGTGGTCGTACCGCTGCTGCTTCCGGTGTGCGGCGTGCTCTGGGCGGTGCGCCGGCTGCTGCTCTACCCGGCGCCGTGGGGCGAGTGGCGGTACGCCTTCGGCGCCGAACACCGCGAAGCGCGGCAGGCCCTGCACGATGCCCGGCGGCGGAAGCGGACGGTGGAGGGCGAGCACCGTCGGAAGGTGGCCATGGCCGAACGCCGCCTCGCGGACATCGGCAGGAGCGGAGCGGAGGGCGTCCGGGCGCTGGAGCGGGAGAAGAAGGAGCTGGCGAAGAAGCCGGAACGGGGCGAACAGGTCGGCGAGCTGGGGCCGTTGCGGCTGCACCGGCACGTCCTGCTGTTCCTGAGAGAGACCCCGGAGGGGGAGGAGGCCCCCGAACCCGAAGCGGTCGACGGGGAGATGCCCTTGGCCGGTCTCGCCGTCAGGACCGAGTCCACCTCGGAGAACACCTTCATCCACCTGACGCGACCGGACGGCACCAGACGCACCGCGGCGTATCCGCGTACCCGCCACCGGGAGGCCGCCGTCCGACACTTCGCCGACCTGGTCCGCGACAAGGCGCTCGCCGACGAGGCCTTCCACGTCGCACGGCGGAAGCGGGCGGCCGAGATCGACGCCCGGATCAAGCAGCTCAAGGCCGACACTGCGGCGAGGGAGGAGGCGGCACGCCGGGAGATCGACGAGCTGGTCGAGGCCCGACGCACGGACACGCGACGCGCCGAGGCCGATGACGCCTGGCAGACGGAGTGCGCCGTCTGGCAGGCGCTGACCGGCCGCCGCCCACGGTGGTGGTGGCGGTGGTGACACGGCGCCTTCGGCGTGCCCGGACCGCAGGCGCTCGGGGCCGCCCCGAACCGTCCGCGGGCGGCGATGTCGGTGGCGGCTGGGATGCTGCGGGCATGGACGAGGAGGACTTCATGCGGGGCCGGGTCTACGGGGCGGACGTGGAGGACCCGGGGCCACGGCCGGGGCGTGTGTACCGGGAACTGGTGGGCGGCCCGTTGGACGGGCTGCTGCTGGACGTGACGGGCTGGGAAGAGGCGCGGCTGCGCCGGGGCGTGGCCCTGGCCACCGAACTCGGCGCCTTCGGGGCCGGGGGCCGCGCGCTGTACGAACCGCGTCCGGGCGACGCGAGATTCTGGGACTGGCGCGGCGACACCCCCTGATCGCACCGCCGGCCGGGCCACGGGCCACACCGGTGCTCCGGGCGCCGGCGGGGTGGTGGCAGGATCGCGGGGTGGAACGGATCATTGCCGCGTGCGACGGCGCGTCGAAGGGAAATCCCGGGCCCGCGGCCTGGGCATGGGTCATCGCCGACGAGAACGGCGAGGTGGAACGGTGGGAGGCCGGCCCGTTGGGTCGGGCGACGAACAACGTGGCGGAGCTGACCGCGCTGCGCGAGCTGCTGGAGGCCCTCGATCCGGCCGTGCCGGTGGAGGTGCGGATGGACTCCCAGTACGCGATGAAGGCGGTCACCACCTGGCTGCCGGGGTGGCGCCGGAAGGGGTGGAAGACCGCGGCCGGCACACCGGTGGCGAACCAGCCCCTGGTGATGCGCATCGACGAGCTGTTGGCCGGCCGGGACGTGGAGTTCGTCCACACCCCGGCCCACCGGGTGGACGGGGACGCCCTCAACGACGCCGCCGACCGGGCGGCGAGCCACACCGCCCGCACCCAGCGGCCGATCGGCTCCTCCACGGGCGACGACCTGCCGCAGCCGGGGCCACGCCCCGCCGCCGCACGGAGGACTCGCGGGCCGGGTTCGCCGGCGGCGCGACGGACGGGGGCCCCGCGTTCCTCGGGCGGCACGGTCAAGGCCAGGTTCCCGGGCCGGTGCCGCTGCGGCCGGCCGTATGCCAAGGGCGAGACGATCGCGAAGAACCCCGAGGGCTGGGGCCACCCCGCCTGCGCCACCGACAGAGCGGAGTGAGGCGTGCGCCGGGGCCCGTCACGGGCCCCGGCCGGCGATCGGGACGGGGCGCTACCAGGCCACCGGCAGTTCGTACACGCCGTAGACGAACCCGTCGTGCTTGAACGGGATGTTCTCGAAGTCCGTCGCCAACCGCAGACCGGGCGCGCGGCGGTAGAGGGTGCGGTAGACGACCTCCAACTCCAGCCGGGCGAGGGGCTGACCGAGGCACTGGTGCACGCCGAAGCCGAACGCGACGTGGTGGCGCGCCTCGCGGGTGATGTCGAGACGGTCGGGGTCGGGGAAGGCCTCTGGGTCGCGGTTGGCGATCTCGTTGGGCAGCACCAGACCCTCGCCGGCGCGCACCCGACGGCCGGCGATCTCCATGTCCTCCAGCGCGACGCGGCGACGCCCGCCGTGTGTGATGGTGAGGTACCGCAGCATCTCCTCGACCGCGCGGGTCGCCACGGTGGGGTCGTCGGAATCGCGGAGCAGGGCCAGTTGGTCGGGATGGCGCAGCAGGAGCAGCGTGCCGAGCGCGATCATGTTGGCGGTGGTCTCGTGTCCGGCGATGAGCAACAGCACGGCCGTCTCGGTCGCCTGGCGGATGGTCAACTCGCCGGATCCGACCTTGCGGGCGAGTCGGGACAGCAGGTCGTCACCGGGGTTCTCCACCTTGGACGCGACGAGACCGCCGAGGTACTCGGCGAGCCGCCGGAACGCCTCGTCCCGCTGCGCCGGGGTGGTGTCGCGGTTGATGATCGTCTTGCTGTTGCTCTGGAAGAAGCCGTGATCCGCGTAGGGGACGTCGAGCAGCTCGCAGATCACCAGTGACGGAACCGGCAGCGCGAACCCCTCCACCAGATCCGCCGGGTTCGGCCCGTCGAGCAGGTCGTCGACGGCGCCGTCGACGATCCGCCGCACCATGGGCCGCATCGCCTCGACCCTCTTCACCGCGAAGGCGGAGCCGACCATGCGCCGCAACCGGGCGTGTTCGGGGTCGTCCATGCCGATGAAGCTCAAGGTGGCGTTGCCGCCGGGGGCCTGGCGCGGGTAGGAGGGGTGCGTCATGTCGGCGCTGACGCGGCGGTCGGAGAGCACGGCGCGCTGGTCGGCGTAGCGGGTGACCAGCCACGGGGTGCTGCCGTCCCACAGCCGCACCCGCGTCAGCGGTCCCTCCCGCTGGAGGTCGCGCAGTTCGGGCGGTGGGTCGAAGGGGCACCCCCGCGCCCTGGGCATCGGGTACTCGGGTGCCTCGGCAGTGCTCTCGCCGTTCTCGCTGGTCTCGTCGGTCTCGCCGGTCGGGTCCAACGTACTCGTCATGGTCGTCCTTCCGGTGGTGCCGGTGTGGAACGTCCCGGTGGTCGTGCCGGGCCGTGTCGGAACTCCGTTCTCCCGGTCCCCGTCGCGGATCGGCGGGCCCCGTGAGGCCGTGGGACTCCACGAGGTGGCGCCGCCGGTGCGGACACATCCGCCCGGACCTGTGCGGGCCGAGGACGCCCGCGGGTGCGCTCAGTCCCGCTCGGTCAGCGCGATCGCCGCGGTCGGGCAGACGTCGGCGGCCTCGCGGACCGCGGCCCGCAGGTGCTCGGCCGGCTCCGGGTCCAGCAGGACCACCACGCCGTCCTCGTCGCGCTGGTCGAACACGTCCGGCGCGGCCAGGACGCAGGAGCCGGCACCGCAGCACTTGTCCTGGTCAACGGTGATCTTCACGTCTCGTACTCCTCGGTGTGTCGTTCCCGGACCGTGCTCCGGTCCTCTCGCGCGGGAGGTCTCCCGGGGCCGGGCCGCGTTGTCGCCCGGCGCGGACGGGGGACATGAGGGTGCATGAGGGGGTGGGCGGGCACCGGTGGAGCCCGTCGAGGACCTGCCGATCGCGCGGGCCGGTCGCTCCTGCGTCCACCACCGCTACCAGCGCACCGGCAGCGTGCGCAGTCCGCCCACGACGAGCCCGTCCACCCGCTCCAACTCCTCGGCCCACACCGCGAGTTCCAGCCCCGGAAGCCTGCGCAGCAGCACGTCCAGCACGGCCTGCAACTCGGTGCGGGCCAACGACTGGCCCAGGCACGAGTGGGCCCCGACCCCGAAGGCCAGATGGGTGTTGGGGGAGCGGCGCAGGTCCATCTCGTCCGCGTCGGCGAAGGCGCTCTCGTCGCGGTTGGCGGCGCCGATGCCGCAGACGACGGTCGTGCCGCGCGGGACCGTGGTGTCCCCGACCCGCGCGTCCTCGGTGAGGTAACGGGGGATGCCGAAGCCGGGGTTGGCGTCCATCCGCAACGCCTCCTCGACCGCCGTGCGCACCAGCGACCGGTCGGCGAGCAGCTCCTCCCAACGCCGCCGGTCGGCCAGCAGCATGCCGACCATCTTGCCGATCATGTTGGCGGTGGTCTCGTGACCGGCGACCAGCAGGCCCTGCGAGGTCGACAGCAGCGTCTCGTCGGTCATGACGTGGCCCGCGCCGCCGGCCGCGGAGATCAGCTCGCTGATCAGGTCGTCACCGGGGGCCTCACGGGTCGCGGCGATGTGCTCGGACATGTAGGCGCGGAAC
The DNA here is from genome assembly GCF_000718985.1 of Streptomyces megasporus. Lineage (GTDB taxonomy): Bacteria > Actinomycetota > Actinomycetes > Streptomycetales > Streptomycetaceae > Streptomyces > Streptomyces megasporus. Next base: position 57,455 of record NZ_JODL01000026.1, read on the forward strand.
TCCGCCTGGGCGGCGTCGATCTCGGCCTGCGTGTAGCGGGTGAGGCTGAGCAGCGTGTCGGACCAGTACGCGAACTTCTCCCGGTCGCTCTCCGGCACGCCGAGCATGTCGCAGATGACCCACACCGGCAGCGGGAACCCCAGCTTCTCGCGGAGGTCGGCGGGCGCGCCGCTCGCCACCATCTCGTCGACCAGCCGCTCGGTCATCGCCTCGATCCCCGGGCGCAGGGCGGTCATCCGCCTGGCGGTGAACCACTTGCCGACCATGCGCCGCCACTGCTGGTGGATCTCGGGGCTCATCGGCCTGGCCAGCGCCCCGCTGAACACGCCTCCGGACTCGTTGGCCGTCACCCGGGCGGCGTCGGGGGCGTCGAGGTGGCGATGGAACCGAGGGTCCGCCAGAACCTGTCTGACGTCCTCGTAGCGGGTCAGCAGCGCGGCCTCGTCGCCGCTGGGGAGCCTCACCCGTGCCACCGGGCACTGCTGCCGCAGAGCGGCCCACTCGGCCGGGGGGTCGAGCGCTGTCGGGGCGGGAATGGGGTAGTCGAGCACGTGGTCGGCGTCGCCGAGTGCCACCGGGCCTCCTCGTATCGGTCCGTCCCTCGGAGTCAGACAACCAACGCCCGCGGACGTGAGTCAAGCGACTGACTTAAAATCACCGTCGATGACAGAGTGTGGCCGATTGGTTTCCACCCGTGTCGAATCGGGCGGGAAGTGGCCCCTTCCGACGCCGCGTTGTCGTACGGCGTTGTCGTGCCGCTTGGTTGTACGGGAGGCGAGGCGGTTCCCGTCCGGGGACGGGGCTCCCCGGCGTGGTGTTCCGCGTGTCGGTCGTCCGTTCGGCCGGGACGCCCGCTCACGAGCGTGTGACCGGAGCCGTCCACAGTCCCGTGATGGCGTCGACGAGGCCCGCCGCGGCCTCGTCCCAAGTGGCCCTCGGGGTGGCGGTTCCCTCGGCGAGGGCCCGTTCCCGCTCGGCGCACACGTGCACCATCAGGGTGCGGATCATGTCGCCGCGCTCGGCGCGGACGTCGTCCGGCAGGTCCGGCGGGCAGCGGTCGAAGGCGTCGACCACACGCTTCAGCGACGGCGTGGCCATGGCCTCCTCGGCCATGATCCCCTGGAACGCCGGGTCGGTCATCACCTGCGCCCCGAACCGGGCGAACCACGTGGGGCCGCCGAGGGAGTCCAGGTGCGCGGTGACCGGACGGACGAGGCAGGCCACCCAGTCCCGTACGTCCCGCGAGCCCTCGACGGCGGCGACCATCTCCAGGCGCAGCGCCTCGATGCGCTCGGTGTGCTTGCGGACGATCGCCCGCACGAGATCGGCCTTGGTGCCGAAGTGGTAACCGACGGCCGCGTTGTTGCCCTGCCCGGCGGCGGCGCTGATCTGGCGGTTGGACACCGCGTAGAGCCCCCGCTCGGCGAAGAGGCGCTCCGCCGTGGTGAGTATCTGCTGCCGCGTGGCGCCGACCTGCTCGGCCCGCGGAATCCTGCCGACTCTGGTCACCACGGCCACCATCGTACAGGCGCGGTGCGCGGGGTGATCGCGGCGACCGCGCGGAGTCGGGAAACGTCTGCGAGACCGCCCTCGTGGGCGGGACACTGCCAAGGTGCCCATCGATCCCACCGGTATCGCCGACGCGTTCGGGCTGGGTCGACCGCTGGGCGAGCCGCGTCCGCTCGTCAACGGCGACCACCCGTCCGACACCCACGTGTTGACCACCGACCGCGGCCGGTGGGTGGTGAAGACGAGCCGGCCGTTCGACGACTGGCAGCGCCGGCAAGCGCGGCGGGCGCACCGGCTGGAGAGCGCGGCCCGGGCGGCGGGCATCCCGATGCCGCGTCCCGTCGAACCGCCCTCTCCCGCCATCGGTTACTGGCACATCCCGGCCGGCGGGGAACCGGTGCGGGTGACCGAGTGGGTCGAGGGGCGCGATCTGCGGCGGTCCGGCGCGGCGTGCCCCGACTCCCCGGCGGAGGCGGCCGCGTGGGTGGGCGCCGTGCTCGGCCGCATCGCCCTGCTCGACCCCGACCGCGGCGCCGATCACGACGGCGAGCGACCGCTGCATCCGGTGGACGACTGGCACGCCTGGGTGGCGGAGGCCGCATCCGGCGGCCACGCGGTCGCCGGAGCCGCCCGGTCGCTGCTCCCGGCCGTCGAGGAGGCCACCGCGCTGATCCGGCGAGCGCGGCGGGACCGCCCCCGCACCGTCCTGGTCCACGGGGACACCTCACAGGCCAACGTGGTGCGCACACCGACCGGATACGCCCTGGTCGACTGGGAGGGAGCCCGCGCGGAGGCGCCGTGGTGGGAGACCGTGAACGTGGCCTTCCGGTTCGCCGGTCCCTTCAACGGCCCCGGCGCCGAGGGAGATCCCCGGGTGGTGCGTCCGGTGATCGAGGGCTACCTCGGCCAGGGCGCCCCGGCGGGCCCGGCCGACGTCTCGGCCTTCGCGGGCATGCTGTCGGCTCAACTGGAGGTCGCCGCCTGGTGCCTGTGGTCGGCGCTGGGCCACCGCCGGGCCGACGCCGCTCGACGCGCCTTCGGCCTGCGTGTCGTCACCTCGGCCGCACGGGAGCTGCCACGGGTGCTGCGCTCCCTCGACCGGTGGGCGGCCCTCCTGCGGTGAACGGGTGCCAAACGCGCTGCGATCGGACCGTTTCGGCCGCGCGGGCCGGGAGGGCGGTGGCGGGAATCCATCGGTCGTCCTCCTGCGGGCTTTCGTTTGTTCGCGTTGCTTGTTGACAGTTTCTGTTCGCGCCGGCGCAATGACGAGATTCCGCCTGTCCACGGCTGATCAGCATGGAGGACATGTGCGTCTTGGAAGAAGTCTCGCCGCGGCCATGGCCGCGGCGCTCGTCATCACCGGAACGCTGCTCGGCCCGGGTCCGTCCGCCACCGCCGCGTCGGCGGAAGACGAGCGGGCCGTACACGGGCTGAAAGGCGAATACCACCTCCACTCCGCGCCCGGCGTCTTCGACTTCCACGAACCGAAGGCGACCGGCGTCGACCCCCACATCGACTTCGACGACCTCGAACCCCGGCTGACCGCGGCCACCGGACGCTCCGACGGCGTCAGCGTCCGCTGGACCGGCCGGATCATCCCCGAACAGTCGGGCCCGCACACCTTCTCGATGATCGGCGACAACGGCTTCCGCCTCTGGATCGACGGCCGGCTGCTCATCGACCACTGGGTGGACGACTGGGACGTGGAACAGACCGCCCCGCCGATCACGTTGGAGGCGGGCCGCGCCCACGACATCAAGGTGGAGTACTTCGAGCACTGGGGCGGCTCCAACCTCCACCTGTCCTGGACCCCGCCGGACGGGACCAAGAGACCCGTGCCGCGGTCGGCGTACCGACTGCCCGACGACTTCGACCACGACGGCCCCGTGTCCTCCTCCGTGCTCGGCGACGGCCGCACCCTGCGGATGGACTTCACCCGGCCGCTGACCACCGTCCCCGCGGACCTCGGCGACCACCTATCCGCCCACATCGGCGGAACCGACTGGCCGCTCGGCCGGGCCCGCCTGGACGACACCGACCCGACGCGACTGCTGCTCACCCTGGACGAGCCCGTGGTCGGACAGGGCGGCGAGGCCCTGGTCCGCTACGACGGCGAGGGCGGGCTGGCCCACGCCGGAGGCGAGGTGGGCCCGTTCTGGACCGGCGGCCCCAACGAATCCACATACCAACTGAGCACCCGCTGGGCCGACGAGGTGGGCCCCGACAACGCCCATCCCGAGTACCCCCGGCCCCAGTTGACCAGGGAACGCTGGCGCAACCTCAACGGCACCTGGCAGTTCGCGGCGGCCGACGAGGACGAGGCCCCACCCGTCGGCAGGGACCTCGACGAGCGCATCCTGGTGCCGTACCCGGTGGAGTCCCGGCTGTCCGGCATCGAGCGCCACGAGGACCGCATGTGGTACCGGCGGACCTTCACCGTGCCGCGCGACTGGAGGATCGGCGACGGACAACGGCTGATGCTCAACTTCGACGCGGTCGACTGGCACGCCCGGGTGTGGGTCAACGGGCGGAAGGTCGCCGACCACCGCGGCGGCTACGACCGGTTCACCGCCGACGTCACCGACGCGCTGCGGCCCGGCCGCACCCAGGAGTTGATCGTCGGCGTCCACGACCCGACCGACGCCCGTGACGGCGAGAACCCGCCGGCCGGCAAACAGCGCCTCGACCCGAGCGGCATCTGGTACACCCCGTCCTCCGGCATCTGGCAGACCGTCTGGATGGAGCCCGTCGCCGACGACCACATCGGCGGCCTCAAGCTCACCCCCGACGTGGCGGACGGGAAACTGGCCGTCGAGGTCGAGGGCGCCCGCGCCGGTCTGCCCGTCACCGCCGTCGCGTACAGCGGAGACCGTCGGGTCGGCAAGGCCACCGGACGCACCGGGACCACCCTGACCGTCCCCGTGCCCGACCCCCGCCTGTGGACCCCCGACGACCCGCACCTGTACCGCCTCGACGTGACCCTGGGCCGGGGCCGTGCCGCCGACCGGGTGGGCAGCTACTTCGGCATGCGCAGCGTCGGCGTGGAGAGCGTCGCCGGCAAGCGGCGCGTCGTCCTCAACGGCAAGCCGATCTTCTCCATGGCCACCCTGGACCAGGGCTTCTGGCCCGAGAGCCTCCACACCGCGCCCACCGACGAGGCCCTCGCCCACGACCTGAGGATGCACAAGCGGATGGGTTTCAACGCCGTCCGCAAGCACATCAAGGTCGAACCCGACCGCTGGTTCCACTGGGCCGACCGGCTCGGTCTGCTGGTCTGGCAGGACATGCCCTCCATGCCGCACGCCCCGGACGAGGAGGCACAGGCCCGGTACGAGCACGAGATGAAGGAGATGATCGAGCAGCACCACAACAGCCCCGCGGTGATCATGTGGGTCACCTTCAACGAGGGCTGGGGCCAGTACGGCGGCCCCAGGGTGCCCGCCCTGGCCAAGCGCCTCGACCCCACTCGCCTGGTCAACGGAGCCAGCGGCTGGCACGACACGGGCAACGGCGACATCGCCGACGTCCACGCCTACCCGGGTCCCGGCGATCCCCGGCCCGACGACAGGCGGGCCGGGGTCACCGGCGAGTACGGCGGCCTCGGACTGGCCGTCCCCGGACACGCCTGGCCGGTGCGGCACACCTATGTGGGCGTGACCGCGGAGGAGTACACCGACGAGTACCTCGCCCTGCTGGGCAAGGTGGAGGACCTGGTCGCCTGCAACGGCATCAGCGGCGCCGTCTACACCCAGATCACCGATGTGGAGGGCGAACTCAACGGCCTCCTCACCTACGACCGGAAGGTGATCAAGGCCGACGTGCGACGACTCAGGGACGCCCACGAGGCACTGATCCGCGCGGCGGCCGACCCCGGCGCGTCGACGTGCCCGACTCCCTGACGGTCGCGGCTCACCGCGCCGGCCCGTGCCCGGTCGGCCCGGGCACGGGCCGGCGCGGTCGTCCCGAGGCCACCGGCGGTCGGAGGGTCACCGGCTGTCGGAACGGACCGGCCGCCCCCGATCCAGGCGGTGGCGCTGGGGGACGGTGGCGTACTTCGGGTCCCGGGTCGAGACGACCCCGGCCTCGAAGACGCCGAGGCGCTGCAACAGGCCGCCCGCCATCAGGGCGAGACCGCCGGCCACCGCGGCGGCACGGCTGCGTCCCGCCAACAGGGCGGTACAGGCCAGGCCGCCGACGGTGAGGTACTCCGACGCCCTCCGGAGCCGGTGCGCCCGGCCCGTGCGGTACGCCTCGCGGGCCAGGCCCAGCCCCGCCTCCATCCGCAGGGAGGCGGCGAGCTCCAGGGCGGCTCCGCACACCGCGAACCGGCGCGCCGGGGCCGCCTCGCGCACCGGCACGAGCGCCATGCCGAGGCCGCCCGCGCTCGCCGCGGCCGAACCGGTGAAGACGAACGGCAGGTACGGGTGTGCCTCGTGCCATGCCGGCACCGCCGTCTGCGACAGCAGCACCGCCGAGTACGAGGCGAGGGCGGGCGCCACCGCGGCCGACGCCAGCGTCGCCGGGCGGCCGGACGCGTCGAGCAGCCGACCGACGACCGTGTGCCGCAGCCGCCGGGGCATCAGCTCGGGCGCGGCGGCGAGCGCGGCCACCGAGCCGTACGCCGCCAGGATCCAGGTGCCCACGCTCATCGGCGACGTGGGCTTGGCCACCCGCAGCATGTGGTGGAACCGCTCGGGCCGGCCGAGGTCGGCGATGAGGAGGTAGGTACTGGCCCCCAACGTCACCAGGGCACCGACCCGACCGGTCCGGCGCAGCGCCGGCCGCGCGGTCAGGTCCGCGCCCGCGGCCAGCAGGGCCGAACCGGCGGACAGCCCCCCGGTGAAGAAGTACGCCGGGATCTTCCAGTCCCACACGGGGGTCTTGAGCACGGCACGGCCGAAGTACGACCGGAACTCCGCCTCCGGCACCACCGCCTGCTCGCGGCGCCCGCCCCCCTTGCCGCGTCCGACGTCACGCTCGCCGATGAACATCCGCGCCCGGTGGTCGAGCGCGCCGTCGTCGCTGAGCGGCTCGCGCCGCGGCAGGCCGTCGTGCCGGCCGCGGTCCTCGTGGTCCCCGGGTGTTCCGGTCATCGTCCACGCCCTCCCGCGAAGGCCGAGACGGCCGCGGCGGCCAACACGCCCGCGGCCATCCCGGCGTACTTCCACATCGTGCCCAGGTCCCGTGTCGGCACCACCGGGTCGGGCGGCAGCCCGTACACCTCCGGATCGTCCAGCAGCAGGAAGAACGCCCCGGAGCCCCCGACGCCGTCGTGGGGGTCGTCGCCGTACAGGCGCGCCTCGGTGACCCCGTCCTCGTGCAACTGCTCCACCCGGAGCCGCGCCCGCTCGCGCAGCTCGTCCAGCGGACCGAACTGGATCGAGTCGGTCGGGCACGCCTTCGCGCACGCCGGCTCCATGCCGTCGCGCAGACGGTCGTAGCACAGCGTGCACTTCTGCGCCCGGCCGTCGCCGTGGCGGCGGTCGATGACCCCGAAGGGACAGCCGGAGACGCAGTAGCCGCACCCGTTGCAGATGTCCTGCTGGACGACCACGGTGCCGAACTCGGTGCGGAACAGCGCGCCCGTGGGGCAGACGTCCAGGCAGCCGGCGTGGGTGCAGTGCTTGCACACGTCGGACATCATCAACCAGCGGAAGTCCGTCCGGCCCTCCGCGCCGCCGGTGTCACCGGGCCGTTGGAACGACGGCATGCCGAGGTCGACCGGTCCGGTGCCCAACTCGCCCCCGCCGCGCTCGTCGTGGCGCAGCCCCGCAGCCGCCACCTCGGCCTGCTCCTCGCTTCCGGAGGGCCCGATCGGCAGCCCGGAGAGGCCCGGATTCTGCCCCCCGAGCGGGAGGGCCTGCTCGACGAAGGCGACGTGCCGCCAACTGTCGGCCCCGAGCATGCCGGTGTTGTCGAACGACATCCCCAGCACGTTGAACCCGTCGTCGGGGACGAGGTTCCACTCCTTGCACGCCACCTCGCACGCCTTGCACCCGATGCAGATCGAGGTGTCGGTGAAGAACCCGACGCGCGGGGGAGGGTCGGTGTGGCCCGCGTCGGCGGCCACGTCCTCCAGCGGCCCGAACAGGCTGTGACGGGAACTCACGCGTCCTCCTCCGGTCGTCGCGGGCCGTCCGGCCCCTTGGTCGGTTCGGTGTGGGAGACCCCGCCGAGGCCGTCCGTGGTCGCCACGCGCGTGCCCGTCTCGAGGGTGATCCCGGCGCGTTCCCGGTAGCGGGTGACGTAGTCGAGCAACTCCCGGCCACGGGGACGGCGGCCGGGCCGGACGTCACAGGTGGTCACCTTGGTCTCCTGGATGAAGACGTTGGGTTCGAGCGCGACGCCGAACAGGTCGTTCACCACGTCCCCGTCGACCAGTCCCGAACCGCCCCAGTGGTAGGGCAGCCAGATCTGGTGGATCACCCGGTCCTGCACCCGCAACGGTTTCATCCGGTCGGTGACCATGACGCGGGCGTCCACCGCGGTCCGGCTGGTGACGACGTGCGCCCACCCCATGTGCTCCAGCCCGCGGGCGCGCGCCAACTCCGGGGACACCTCCACGAACAGGTACGGCTGCAACTCCGACAGGTACGGCACCCAGCGGCTCATGCCGCCGGCGGTGTGGTGCTCGGTGAGCCGGGCGGTGGTGAGGACGTAGGGGAAGACCTCGCTGTGGGGCTCGGGCGGCGCCGGGTTGGAGGGATTGTCCAGGCGGCCGTAGACCCTCCGCGTCGGATTGCCCTGCTGCCCGTACAGCGGATTGCGCACCGGCGACTCGTGGGGCTCGTAGTGCGTCGGCAGCGGTCCGTCCAGCAGACCGGCGGGTGCGAACAGCCAACCCTTGCCGTCCGCCTGCATGATGAACGGGTCGTCGCCGTGTAGGGCCGAGGGGCCGGTCGCGCCCGGCGGGGGGACGTAGCCGGGGGGCTTGCGCGGTTCGAAGTCCGGCACGTCGTGACCGGTCCACTCCCCGCGTTCCTCGTCCCACCACACCAGCGCCTTGCGCTCGCTCCAGGGGCGACCCTGGAGGTCGGCCGAGGCCCTGTTGTACAGGACGCGCCGGTTGAGCGGCCAGACCCAGCCCCACTCCAGGGCGTACAGGTTCTGCTCCCGCCGAGGCTTGCGGCGCGCCGCCTGGTTGACCCCGTCCGCGTACACGCCGCTGTAGATCCAGCAGCCGCACGAGGTCGTCCCGTCCGCCTTGAGGTCGAGGTAGCTGTCGACCACGCGGCCGGTCGTCAGGTCATGGCCGTTGATGTGCCGCAGCACGTCGTCGGCGGACGGCTCGTCGCCGTCGTGCGTCGCGTAGTCCCAGGCCAGGTCGAGCAGGGGACGGTCGCGCTCGTCGGTGGAGCCGGCCAGCCGCTCCTTGAGCCGGAGCCCCAACTGGTGGAAGAACCACAGGTCGGAGCGTTGATCGCCGACCGGGTCGACCGCCTTCTCGCGCCACTGCAGCATCCGCTGGGTCTGGGTGAAGGTGCCTTCCTTCTCGACGTGCGAGGCGGCCGGGAAGAAGAACACCTCGGTTCGGCAGTGCTCCGGGACGATCTCCCCGGTCTCGACCTCGGGGGAGTCCTTCCAGAAGGTCGCGCTCTCGATCATCACCAGATCGCGCACGACCATCCAGTCCAGGTTGGCCATGCCCAGGCGCTGCAGCTTTCCGTGGGCCGACCCGACCGCCGGGTTCTGACCGAGCAGGAAGTAGCCGAACACCTTCCCGTCGATCATGTCCATCACGGTGCGGTAGGTGCCGTGGTCGCCGTCGATGCGGGGCAGGTAGTCGAAGCAGAAGTCGTTCTCCGGTGTCGCCGCGTCGCCCCAGTACTCCTTGAGCAGCGACACGATGTAGGCGTCGGCGTGGTGCCAGAACCCCTTCTGGCCGTCGGCACGGATGTGCTCGATGTAGCTCGCCAGGTCCGGGGTGGTGGAGGCCGAGGGCATCGGCAGGTAGCCCGGCAGCAGGTTGAACAGGGTCGGGATGTCGGTCGAACCCTGGATGCTGGCGTGGCCGCGCAGGGCGAAGACGCCGCCGCCGGGGCGGCCGATGTTGCCCAGCAACAACTGGACGATGGACGCGGCGCGGATGTACTGGGAGCCGGTGCTGTGCTGGGTCCAGCCCACGCTGTAGACCACCGCCGAGGTGCGCTCGCGGCCGGAGTTGGCCGTCCACACCTCGCACACGCGCAGGAAGTGCTCCTTCGGCGTGCCGCAGACCTCCTCCACCATCTCCGGGGTGTAGCGGGCGTAGTGCCGTTTGAGGATCTGGTAGACGCAGCGCGGGTGTTGCAGCGTCGGGTCCGTGGCGATGTTCCCGGCCGCGCCCTTCACCTCGGGCCCGTGGGCGCCGTGCTCGTAGGCCGCCGCCTCCTCCTTGTGTTCCTGGGGCCGCGCGCTGTCGCGGGAGGTCGGCTCGGTGTTCTCGTACTGCCATGTCGTCGGGTCGTACGAGGCCGTCTCGGGGTCGTAGCCGCTGAACAGGCCGTCGAGGTCCTCGGCGTCCCGGTAGTCCTCCCGGACGATGAAGGAGGCGTTGGTGTAGGCGAGCACGTACTCCCGGAAGTCCAGGTCGTGGGAGAGGATGTAGTTGATCACGCCGCCGAGGAAGGCGATGTCGGTGCCGGCGCGCAGCGGCACGTGCCGGTCGGCCAGCGCGCTGGTTCGGGTGAACCGCGGGTCGATGTGGAACACCTTCGCCCCACGGGCCTTGGCCTCGGTGACCCACTGGAAGCCGACCGGATGGCACTCGGCCATGTTCGAGCCCATGATGACGATGCAGTCGGAGTTCAGCAGGTCCTGCTGGAAGTCCGTCGCTCCGCCGCGACCGAACGAGGTTCCCAGACCGGGAACGGTGGCGGAGTGTCAAATACGGGCCTGATTCTCGATCTGCACCGCGCCCATGGCGGTGAAGAGCTTCTTGATCAGGTAGTTCTCCTCGTTGTCGAGCGTGGCGCCGCCCAGCCCGGCGATCCCCATGGTCCGGCGCAGGCGGTTGCCGTGGGCGTCGGTGTCCTGCCAGCCCTTTCGGCGGGCCTCGATCACCCGGTCGGTGACCATGTCCATCGCCGTGTCGAGGTCCAGCTCGGTCCACTCGGTGGCGTACGGCGCCCGGTAGAGCACCTTCCGCTCCCGCTGCGGTCCGGTGACCAGTTGCTTGCTCGCCGACCCCTTGGGGCAGAGCCGGCCGCGTGAGATGGGGCTGTCGGGGTCGCCCTCGATCTGAACGATCCGCCCGTCCTTGACGTACACGTTCTGCGCGCAGCCGACGGCGCAGAACGGGCACACCGAACGCGCCGTCCGGTCGGCGGAGGTCGTGCGGGCGCCCAGGGCGGCCGAGCGGGGGGACTGCGCGGCCGTGCCGCGGCCCAGCGGGTCGTCACCGGTCAGTTGCCGGTAGACCGGCCATGACCTGATCCACGTTCGAATGCCCATGTGACCTCTCCAGCCGCCTCGTCGTCCTGGGGCCGATCTGTGCTGTTCCCCGTCGCTTTTCCGTCAAACCCTTGCAAGGGTGAACCAAACGCCGTGAGGGCGCGGTCGGAGTCGGTCGATCGGCCTCTCCCGTGCCTCTCCGCACCCCCCATGCCTTTTTCCGGTCGGTGGCCCGTCATCGTCCGTCCGAGCGATGGGCGGAACACCTCGGTGCTCGCCGGCGCGCCCTCGGACCCCGAGATCCGCGACGAGGATCTTTCCGGGCCGGACTCCCGTCTGCCGGAGACGTGGACCCACCCGGCGGCACCCGGGACAACCCGGCCGCGCACGGCCCGGTCGGCACGCGCCATCCCGACGGCCCGCCTGGTCGAGATCCCGGCATGGGCCATGCCGTCGGCCGGGCGGTCGTACCGGACCCGGCGGAGACGATCCTGGCCCACACCCGGGCCGTGGACTCGGCGGAGACCTCCTGACCGCCGAGCACACGGTCTCGCCCGCGACCGGCGACCGGCGTCGAGCCACGGGGAAGGGGAGTCGGCCGGTGGCTCGCCGCGATCATCCGGGCGGTGGGACACCGGTGGCCGGCCCTGGGGGCGGGGGCCGGCCACCGACGAGGGCCGGCGGACCGCACCGCCGCCGACCGTCGTGTGGCACCACCTTCGGTGGGACGTCCGTTCGGTTACCCGGCCGCCGCGTCGGTACGCCTCCCTGTTTCCGTTCGGCCGCGCCCGGCCGGGAGGAACCCCGGCTTCCGTGTCCGTGTCCGGGCCCGGACACGGACCGCACGACCCCGTACGGCACGGTTGACGAGGCACGGTTGACGGAGCGTCGGACGGTCTCCGCGCCGGCGCGCTCGCCGCCGGATCGGCCCGCGGTCCGCCCGGAAAACCGGGGCACCCGGCCGGAGATCGCCCACGCCGGGCCCTTCTCGGGAACCGTCGGACCGATCCGGGACCGGGCTCCTCGTCCTTCGCCGGCCCGCCGAAGACCCATGCGGGGCCGCGCCCTTCGGAACGCGCCGCGGCTACGGGGCTGTTCGCAGTGCACCGGGCTTCAGCCCGGTGGTGAAGCGAATCTGAGAACTGCTCTGACCTCAGCCGTGTCCACGGATCCGCGCTGTTCACCTGAGCCAGGGTCAGAGCGGCCGGTTCTGCTGCTCGATGTACTGCTTCACGATGCTGAGCGGCGCGCCGCCGACGGACCCGGCGAAGTACG
>NZ_JODL01000027.1 GCF_000718985.1 Streptomyces megasporus
TGTTGGCCTCCTTGCCGCCGGTCAGTTCCTTGACCAGTTCGGAGACGGCCGGCATCCGGGTGGAGCCGCCGACCAGCACCACGTGATCGATCTCCGAGATCTTGACTCCGGCATCCCGCACGGCCTGGTGGAAGGGTCCCTTGCAGCGCTCCAGCAGGTCCTGGGTGAGCTGCTGGAACTGGGCGCGGGTGAGGCTCTCGTCCAGGTGCAGCGGGCCCTCCGCCGAGGCGGTGATGTAGGGCAGGTTGATGGTCGTCTCCGTCGCGGACGACAGCTCGATCTTCGCCTTCTCCGCGGCCTCGCGCAGCCGCTGGACGGCCATCTTGTCCTTGGCCAGATCGATTCCGTGGCCGTCCTTGAAGCGCTTGACCAGGTGGTCGACGACCCGCTGGTCCCAGTCGTCACCGCCCAGGAGCGTATCGCCGGAGGTGGCCTTCACCTCGACGACGCCGTCGCCGATCTCCAGCAGGGACACGTCGAAGGTGCCACCGCCGAGGTCGAAGACCAGAACGATCTGGTCCTCCTTCTCCAGCCCGTAGGCGAGGGCGGCGGCGGTCGGCTCATTGATGATCCGCAGCACGTTCAGACCGGCGATCTCACCGGCCTCCTTCGTCGCCGTGCGCTGTGCGTCGTTGAAGTACGCCGGGACGGTGATCACCGCGTCGGTGACCTTCTCCCCCAGATACGTCTCGGCGTCCCGCTTCAGCTTCTGCAGGACCCGGGCGGAGATCTCCTGCGCCGTGTACCGCTTGCCGTCCACGTCCCCGCTCGGGGGGAAGTGCCAGTGCGCCTCGCCCATGTGCCGCTTCACCGAGCGGGCGGTGCGCTCCACGTTCGTCACGGCCTGCCGTTTGGCGATCTCTCCGACGAGTACTTCGCCGCTCTTGGCGAAGGCCACCACCGAGGGGGTCGTCCGCGCGCCCTCGGCGTTGGTCACCACGGTGGGCTCGCCGCCCTCCAGGACGCACACCACGGAATTGGTCGTGCCGAGGTCGATGCCGACTGAGCGTGTCATCGTGCCCTCCTTCTCCGCCGCCGGGCGACGGGAGGCGTTTCATGCCGATACATCCGGCATAAAACTTGAGTCGCGACAAGTCAACTTGTTCCGGGAATCCATCCCCTTTCCCGACCGGGAAACGGCCCGAACGAGGGCGGCCGGCCCTCAGATCCGGTAGCGCCGCAGCGCGGGTGCGGCGAGGGCCAGTGCCAGGATGGCGACGACCACCAGCAGTCCCCCGCCCGCCACGGCGGCGCGGGGACCGAAGGCCGAGCCGGCCGTGCCGTGCAGCAGGTCCGCCAGTCTGGGCCCGCCCGCCACCACGACGGTGAAGACGCCCTGCATCCGGCCGCGCATCTCGTCCGTGGCCGCCGACTGCAGGATCGCCCCGCGGAAGACCATCGACACCATGTCGGCGAAGCCGGCCACCGCGAGGAACAGCACCGCCCACCACAGTCCACCGCTCAGGCCGAACGCCGCGATGGCCGCGCCCCAGGCGAGTACCGCGCCGATCACCATCCATCCGTGCCGGCGGACGTGGGTGTAGGTGCCCGACATCAGGCCGGCGACCACCGCGCCCACGGGGATGGCCGCGTAGAGCAGGCCGAGCGCCAGTCCCTCGCCCCAGGGCGCGTAGGTGGTGGCGGCGAGTTGCGGGAAGAGGGCGCGGCATGCCGAGCACCATCGCGATGATGTCGGCGAGGAAGGACAGCAGCAGCACCCGACGCGCCACGATGTACCTGAATCCGGCCGCTATCTCCCGCGGTCCGGCCGGTCGCGGGGTACCGCCGTCGAGCGGCGGCAGGGACGGCAGCCTCCGTACGGCCGTCACCGCCGCGCACAGGGCGATCGCGTCGAGGAGGTAGAGCGTGCCCAGGCCGATGAGGGGTATCAGCGCGCCGGCGAGCAGCGGCCCGAGGACCAGGCCCGTCTGCATCACCGTCGAGTTGAGCGCGTTCGCCGCCGGCAGTTCCTCGGCGGGCACCAGGCGGGCCACCGAGGCGCTGCGGGCCGGCGCGTTCACGCCGAAGAAGGCCTGCTGGAGCGCGAGCAGCACCATCAGCACCGCCACCGACTCCATCCCGGCGGCGGCCTGCGCCCAGAACAGGAGCGAGGTGACGGCGATTCCGACGTTGGTGACCAGCAGCACCTTGCGCCGGTCCAGGGTGTCGGCGACCGCGCCGCCCCACAGCGCGAAGACCACCAGCGGCAGCAGCCCGGCGAGGCTCGCGTAACCGACCCAGGCCGAGGAGCCGGTGATGTCGTAGATCTGCTTCGGCACGGCGACGGCGGTGAGCTGGCTGCCGACGGCGGTGGCGGTGGTGGAGGTCCACAGGCGGCGGAAGGCCGGGCGGCGCAGCGGCCGGGTGTCCATCGTCCAGCGCCGCCATCCGGAGCGCTCCGGTCTCGCCTCGGGGCGGGGCGGCGCGTGTTCCTCGCCGCCGTCGACGCTGCCCTCGGTGCTGCTCTTCCCGGTGTCCACGGCCGTCCTGGTTTCGTCGTACAACTAATTGGTCCGGCCCATTCTCGCCGACGCCGGGAACACCCCCGGGCGCGACCGGCGGACGGGAAAGGCGCCGGGGCGCGCGGCGGGACGGGACCGGCGGGGTGTCCGCCACCGATGGCGGACACCCCGTCGGTCGTGCGGTCGGTTCGGTTCCTACAGTTCCTTGACGCGGATGTCGCGGAAGGAGATCACGTCGGTCGTGCCGTGGGTCTGCAGGCCGATGTAGCCCGAGGCGTAGCGGCGACCGTCGGTGCCCGGGTCGCCCGCGCGGGGCGGAGAGAACTCCTGGCCTCCGACGTTGTCGAACTCGTTGATCAGCACTCCGTTGCGGAAGACCGAGTAGTGCAGGCCGACCACGCGGATCTCGTACTCGTTCCAGGTGCCCTTCTCCGTGACGCCCGCGCCGCCGAGGCCGACCCGGTCGAACCCGTATATCGAGCCCGTCTTGTACTGGTCGCCGTCGGGGCGGTCGAGGATCTGCACCTCGTGGCCGTAGGTGATCGCCACCCACTCCGGGCGGGACTCCTCGGGATGGTCGTGGACGTGCGGGAAGCGGACGAAGACGCCGCTGTTGGCGCGGCCCGTCCCCGGCGCGTCGTCGCGGAACCGCAGTTTCAGGGAGAAGTCGTCGTACCGACGCTCGGGGAACCACAGCATGCCCATGCCCGGCACGGTGGTGCTGCTGGTGATGGTGCCGTCGTCGTTCAGGCCGAAGGCGCCGCCGCCGACGTGCCGCCACTTCTCGAAGGACTTCCGCGTGCCGTCGAAGAGGTCCCGGTAGCCCTGGTTCCGCCCCGGTTCGCCGATGCCCGACCGCTTGGCCGCCTCGGTGATCGCCCTGTGCTCCCGCTTGTCGATCACCCCCTCGTCCAGCAGGTCGTCCGCGACCTCCCGCACGTGCTTGCGGAAGAGGGCGTGGGACGCCCAGTCCCTCTCGTCCTCGATGAGTTCGTTGATGGTGCAGCGGTTGCCGGTGACGCGGTTGGGCACGCCGGTGTCGACGGTTCCGACGACGACGGTCCGGCGTTCGTCCCACTCCGGGCACGGCGGGGCGGGCACTCCGCCGCCCTCGACCACGGTGAAGGTCACCCGCTTCGCCTCGGAGGTGTTCCCGGCCTTGTCGGTCGCCCGGTAGGCGACGGTGTGGTGTCCCGGGCGGTCGATGGTCACCGGGGCGGTGTAGGCGAGGTAGGGGCCGCCGTCGAGCGAGTACTCGATCCGCTCGACGCCCGATCCGGTGTCGGAGGCGGTCACCGTCACCTTCGCCCTCCCCACGTACTCGCCGTTCACGTTCTTCTCGCCCGTCACTCCGGCGGAGGTCTCCGGCGCCGTGGTGTCGTCCGTCCGTGGGGCCACGACGGTGAACTCCACCGACTTCACCGCCGAGGTGTTCCCCGCCCGGTCCGTGGCCCGGTAGCGCACCGTGTGCGTGCCCACCTCGTGGACCATCACCGGAGCCGTGTACGGCTCGAACTCCCCCTCCCCGATCGCGTACTCGATCCGCTCGACACCCGATCCGGTGTCGGAGGCGGTGACGGTGACGGTGGCCATGCCGAGGTAGGCGCCGCTGTCGTCCCGCTCCCCCGAGACGCCGGCGGAGGTCTCCGGCGCCGTGGTGTCCTCGCCGGAGCCGCCGTCCGTGACGGTGAGGACGCCCTCCATCTCGCCGTGGCCGGGGATCGTGCAGTGGTAGCGGTACCGGCCGGGCGTGAGGGTGACCTCGGCGGTGTGCCTGCCGCCGTTGGCGTCCAAGGGGTTGGCCAGGATGTTCAGCGGGACGTCGTTGTTGTACTCCGGGTCGGAGACGTCGAAGGTCAGCGTGTGCGGCATGGCGGTGGTGTTGCCGGTGGCCTCGCTGTTCTCGAAGACGATCGTGGCCTTCCCGGCGACCGCGGTCGTCGGAGCCGAGGTGTATCTCGTGATGTCGTCGCCGGCGGTCCAGGTGAGCACCTGCTCCGCGGCGGCTCCGGAGTTCGGCGCCGGCCGCCCGTGGGCGGCCGGGGAGGTCAGGCCCAGGACCGTCAGCAGCGCGGTCATCAGGACCGTCCAGATTCTCCGGTTCACCGCTCCACCCCCTGTGCCGCGTTCTCGTCCGTGCCGATCAGGTGCTTCGGCAGCGGGGTCGCCTCGCCGCCGTGGTAGGTGACGCGCCACAGTGCCGAGGCGTCGTCGTGGGTGAAGAAGCCGCGCCCGTAGTCGAGGACGTACAGCGCCCCGTCGGGCCCGAAGCGCCAGTCCATGAGGTTGCGGATGCCGCCCTGGCCCACGGGGACGATCCCGTCGAGGCTCTCGGCGTGGACGGGCAGGCCGCCCTTGCCGACCGTCCTCGGGTCGGTGAGGACCGCGTGGCGCGGCTGGTCGCCGTCGTAGAGGTCGCCGACGAACCACTTGCCGTCCCAGTACTCGGGCCACTTGTGCGCGCTGCCGCTTCCGGCGTCGTGGCGGTACACGGGTCCGTTCATCGCGGCCTGGCCGCCGCCCTTGAGCCACGGGAGCAGCAGCTTCTGCTCCTCCGGTTGGTAGCTGGGGACGCCGTCGGCGTCGCGCGGGAAGTCGGGGGCGCCGCCCTGCGAGGAGTACCAGATGGTGTTGGAGGTGACCGGAGGGAGGTTCACCAGGCCGTCGTTGTGGGGGGACTCGTTTCTCGGGTTGTCGCAGTCGTACCAGCCGAGCGGCTTGCTCGGGTCGGGCAGGTTGCGGTCCCGGTAGGGCTGTTTGTTGCCCATGCAGAACGGCCAACCGTGGTTGCCCGCCTTGGTGATCGCGGCGAAGGTGTCGTACTTCGCCGGTCCCCACACGGGGCTGGGGGTGGAGGCGTCCGGGCCGACCCATCCGGCGTGGAGGATGTCGGTCTCCTGGTCGACGGCGATGCGGGCCGGGTTGCGGACGCCCATGACGTAGATCTCGCCGCGGGTCTTGCCGCCGCCCTCGTCCTGTTCCCTGCCCGTGAAGAGGTTGCCCTCGGGGATGGTGTACGTCCCGTCGTCCTCGGGGTGGATGCGCAGGATCTTCCCGTTGAGGTTGTTGGTGTTGCCGGAGGTGCGGCGGGCGTCGGCGAAGGCTCGGCCCTTGAAGTTCGGTTCCGGGTTGTTGCCGGCGTAGCCGTCGCTGAAGCCGGAGGAGTTGTTGTCGCCGGTGGCGATGTAGAGGTTGCCCTTGGAGTCCCAGGCCATGCCGCCGCCCGCGTGGCAGCAACTGTGGATCTGGACGGGCCACTTCAGCAGGACCTTCTCCGAGGAGAGGTCGATCCGGTTCGTCTCGGGGTCGAGGGTGAAGCGGGAGACCCGGCGTTCGGCCGTGCGCGTGTCGCGGTCGATCTCCGAGTGCGGCGTGTAGTGGAGGTAGATCCGGCCGTTGTCGAGGAAGTCGGGGTCGAGTTCGATGCCGACCAGCCCCTCCTCGTTCTTGGTCAGCTCCCCGCCACCGCCCTTGTTGCCGAAGACGTCCAGCGTGCCGACGAGGGTGACCTCCTCCGTCCGGGGGTCCCAGACGTGGACGGTGCCCTTGCCCTTGCCGATCTCGGGGTCGTTCCAGTCGGTCTTCACCGGGTCCCCGGCGGTGCCGCCGCCCCGGCCGATGTAGAAGACCCGGCCGTCGGGGGCGGTGACGAGTCCGTGCGGCTCGCCGATCTGGTCGGTCCGTCCCGGCTGGTTGGGGCGGGTGAGCCGTTCGGCCGTGTAGTGGGCGGTGATGGTGGCCTTGCAGTCGGCGCGGGCCAGGCGTGTTGTCCACATCAGGGCGCCGCGCAGGTGCGCGCGGAAGTCCGCCTCCTGGAAGCTCGCCGCGGTGCCGCCCATGGCGGTGTAGAAGGATCGGCCGCCGTCGTAGTCGCGGCACCAGGAGACGGGGTGGTCCCAACCGTCCGCGTCCGCGCCCGGTTTGTAGGAGTTCTCGCGCACCCGCGCGACCGTGTGGACCTTCCCCGAGGGGTTGGTCTCCCAGTCCATCCACCGGTCGGACCGCTTCCACTCCAGTGGCAGGTCCTTCGTGGCCGGGTGTGCGCGGTCGCCGACCTCGACGACGGCGCGTCGCACCGCTCCCGTGTCGCCGCCGGCCGGCCGGGCTCCGATCAGGCCGGTGAACCACGACGAGTACGGTTCGGCGCGGGCCGCGCCGTGGATGCCGAGGAATCCGCCCCCGGCCTCCAGGTAGCTCTCCAGTCCGGCCTCCTGCTCGGGGTCGAGCACGTCGCCGCCGCCGGTGAGGAAGACGACCGCGTTGTACCTCCCCAGCTTCTTCGAGGTGAACACCGAGGCGTCGTCGGTGGCGTCGAGCGTGAAGCGTTCGTCGGCGGGGCCGGTCCTGCCGATCCGTTCGACGGCCTCGATTCCCGCCTCCACCGTCGGCGGTTCCTCCCCGGCGGAGGCGTGGAAGACCAGGACCCGGACGTTCTTCCCGCCCGGTGGGGAGTTCGGTTGGAGCCCGTGCGCCGCGAGGTCCGGGGCGAGACGGGCGGCGGCCGGTGTGCCGCCCAGCAGGGTCGCGGCGATGGCGCCGGTCACGAGGGCGACGAGGAGGCCGCGTCGCTTTCCGAGGTGCAGTGTGCTGGTCCCTCGTCTTGCCGAGGGAAGTCGATGCGGTGTGTGCCGCATGGTCCACCCACCTTCTCCGGTCGTCTCCGGTCGGAGCGATGGCCGTTGAAGCTAGACCTCTTTTCATGGTTCGCCAATACCTATGACCAGCATCGAACAAACTTTGTCTTGAATGTGGACGAACGAAGATCACCGGCCTACCGTGGCGTTGTCCCGCCATCCCCGCACCCCGTCAGCCCCCTCACGACAGCGCGAGTTGGGAGAGCCATGACCGAGGCAGCCGGCGCCGTCCCCCGACGCTCCTTCAGTCGACGATTCCTCGCCGGCGGCGCGGTCGCCGCGGCCGTGGGCACGGCCGTTCCGGCCACCAGAGCCTCTGCTTCCGGGGCGGAGACGACCGCACCGACCACACCGGCCGCCCGGGAGACGGTCCGCCGAGCGCGGGCCGGCGGCGAGGTCCGCCACATGAGGATGTACGCCGAGAGGCTGCCCGACGGACAGATGGGGTACGGCCTGGAGAAGGGCGGGGCCACCATCCCGGGCCCGATGATCGAACTGGTCGAGGGCGACACCCTGCACATCGAGTTCGAGAACACGATGGACGTGGAGGTCAGCCTCCATGTGCACGGCGTCGACTACGACATCGACAACGACGGCACCCGGATGAGCCGCAGCACCGTGCCGCCGGGCGGGAAGCGCACCTACACCTGGCGCACCCACGAGCCGGGGAGACGCAAGGACGGCACCTGGCGGCCGGGCAGCGCCGGCTACTGGCACTACCACGATCACGTCGTCGGCACCGAGCACGGCACCGGCGGCATCCGCAGGGGCCTGTACGGGCCGGTGGTGGTGCGCCGGAAGGGCGACGTCCTGCCGGACAAGCAGTTCACCGTCGTCTTCAACGACATGACGATCAACAACAAGGGCGCCGGCGAAACCCCGAACCTCGAGGCGACCGTGGGCGACCGGGTCGAGATCGTCATGATCACGCACGGCGAGTACTACCACACCTTCCACCTGCACGGTCACCGTTGGGCGGACAACCGCACGGGCCTGTTGGAGGGCCCGGACGACCCCAGCCGCGTCGTGGACAACAAGATCACCGGCCCGGCCGACTCGTTCGGTTTCCAGGTGGTGGCCGGGGAGAACGTGGGCGCCGGGGCGTGGATGTACCACTGCCACGTCCAGAGCCACTCCGACATGGGCATGGCCGGGCTGTTCCTCGTCGCCAAGCCCGACGGCACCGTCCCCGGCCACGAGCCCCACCGTCCGCCGGGGCACGGGCATCCCTGACCGGCCGGGCGCCCTCCGCCGACGCGCGTGCGGTGGAGGGCGCCCCTCGCCGTCGGTCCCCGCCGTCGCTCAGCAGCCGTCCTCGCGCAGCGAGCGCAGGTAGGCGGCGGAGCGGCGGGCGAAGCGGAACGAGTCGCCGGGGTTGTCGTGCTCGGCGATCCAGTGGTGGTCGCGGCGGCGGGAGAGCCGCTCCACGCCGCCGATGAACCGCTCGTGGTCGATGTCGCCGTCGCCGACGTCCGTCATGCGGTAGCCGTCTCGGGTCGACGGGTCCCGCTCGCCGTCCTTCACGTGGAACAGCGGGTAGCGGTGCGGGGCGGCCAGGACGTAGTCGATCGGGTCGAAGGGCGCGGGGACGCCGTCGGGGCGGACGCCGAAGCGGAACTGCCCGCAGTACGCCCAGTAGATGTCCATCTCCAGGTGGACCAGGTCGGGGTCGGTCTCCGCCAGCAGCACGTCGTAGAGGCGCACGTCGGGACGGTCGGTGGCGAAGGAGAACTCCTCGGCGTGGTTGTGCTGGTAGAACGTCATGCCGCGGGCGCGGGCGGCGGCGCCGTAGGTGTTGAAGTCCTCGGCGGCCCGCTTCCAGGCGTCCACCGTGGAGCCGTAGCGGAACGGCCCGCTCGCCGTGCCGATGTGCTTCAGGCCCAGCTCCTGGGCGTCGTCGAGGACCTTCTCCAGGTTGGTGGCGAAGGTGTAGGCGTTCGGATCGGAGGAGTGGTAGCCGACGTGGCTGCCCACGGCCCGCAGGCCGCTGTCGCGGACCAGGCGGCGCAGTCTTCGGAGGGTGATGGGTCCGGCCGAGCCCTGGGTGTAGCCGGCGAACTCGATCTCGGCGTAGCCGTGGCGTCGCAGCTCCTCGAAGACGCGGGCGAAGCCGATGGTGGAGACCTGGTCCCGGAGGCTGTAGAGCTGGATGCCGAGTCTGCCCTTGGGGACGAGGGGGGCGGTGGGGCGGCGGGACGGGGCGGGGGCCGCCGTCGCGGTGCCCGCGCCGGCCGTGCCGAGGAGGGCGGCGGCGGTCGTTCCGGCGGCGACGCCGAGGAATCCGCGGCGGCGGAGGAGGTGGGCGAGTTCGTCGTGCGAGGTCACGTCACGGCTCCTTGGGTGGGTTCGGGTGGGCGGGTGGACGAGCGGACGGGCGGGGGGAGCGGCCGTCAGGAGAGCCCGGCGAGACCGAGCAGGAGGCCCTTGACGTCGGTCGCGGCGACGGGTCCGTCGACGGCGCCGGCTCGGGAGCAGAGCAGCACCGGCCCGTCGTCCTCGTGGGCGGGCAGGCGGCCGTGGCTGCCGCGCACGGGCGACGGGTCGAGGGGGACGACGGCCATGCGGTACCGCATGCCGAGCTTCTTGCGGGCCAGGGCCGTGGCGGCGCGGACGCGGACGTACGGGTCGAGGGGGTCCATGAACAGCTCGGCCGGGTCGTAGCCGGGCTTGCGGTGGATCTCGACCGTCCGGGCGAAGTCGGGGGCGCGGTCGTCGTCGAGCCAGTAGTAGTAGGTGAACCAGGCGTCGGGCTCGGCGACCGCCACCAGATCGCCCGCGCGGGGGTGGTCCAGGCCGTGGGCCTTCTTGCCCTCGTCGTCGAGGAGTTCGTCCACGCCGGGCAGATCGGTGAGGACGGCGCGCACGGTGTCCAGGTCCTCGGGGTTCCGCACGTGGACGTGGGCGATCTGGTGGTCGGCGACGGCGAAGGCGCGGGAGGCCGTCGGGTCCAGGTACTCCATGCCGTCCTGGGTGTGGACCTCCAGGAGCCCGGCCCGGCGCAGCGCCCGGTTGACGTCGACCGGCCTGCTGACGCGGGTGATGCCGTACTCGGAGAGGACGACGGTGGTGCGGCCCTCGGCCCGGGCGTCGTCCAGCAGTGGGGCGAGGGTCCGGTCGAGGTCGGCCGCGGCGGCGAGGGCGCGCGGGTCGTCGGGGCCGTGGCGCTGGAGGTCGTAGTCCAGGTGGGGGACGTAGGCCAGGACGAGGTCGGGGGCGCGGGTGTGGAGGACGTGGCGGGTGGCGTCGACGATCCACCGCGAGGAGGCGAGGCCGGCGCCGGGTCCCCAGTAGTGGAAGAGGGGGAAGGCGCCGAGGGAGTCGGTCAGTTCGTCGTGGAGTTCCGGGGGCCGGGTGTAGCAGTCGGGTTCCTTGCGGCCGTCGGCGCGGTAGATCGGGCGCGGGGTGACGGTGATGTCGGTGTCGGCGCCCATCGCGTACCACCAGCAGATGTTGGCCACGGTGTAGCCGGGGTGGGCGCGGCGGGCGGCGTCCCACAGCTTGTCGCCGCCGACGAGGCCGTTGTGCTGCCGCCACAGGAGCACCTCGCCGAGGTCGCGGAAGTACCAGCCGTTGCCGACGATGCCGTGCCCGGTGGGGGTGGTTCCGGTGAGGAAGGTGGCCTGGACGGAGCAGGTGACGGCGGGCAGGACGGTGCCCAGGGGCGCGTACGAGCCGGCGTCCGCCAGGGCGCGGAGGCGGGGCATGTGCGCCAGCAGCCGGGGGGTCAGTCCGACGACGTCGAGGACGAGGAGGGGTGTCGGGCGGCGACTCGTGGCCGGGGTCACGGCAGCTCCTTCAGGCCGAGTTCGGTCAACAGATCGCGGGCGAGGGCGAGTTCGGCGGCGATGCCGTCGGCGAGCTGTGCCCGGGTGCGGGGGCGCAGCGCGGGCGGGAGGGTCTGCCAGGTGTAGGTCTCGACCTCCAGGTGACGGGTGAGGGGTTCGGGTCCGCCGACGAGCCGGACGAGGGCGTCCCGCAGCACCGGCAGGGTGGAGGCGAGCGGGGGCTCGGGCGTGGCGTGTAGGGGGATGTGGAAGTGCGAGCGCCAGGGGCCGGTGGCGGGCAGCGGACCGTCGGCGGCGAGCGCCCGGTCGAGGTCGTCGACGCCCAGGACGGTGCCGTCGGGGGTGCGGACGCGGGTCTGGTGGAGGAAGCGGGGTTCGGCGAAGGCGGCGAGCACCTTCCGTACGGCCGGCTCGTGGGGGTCGCCGGCGTGGAGGGCGGCCGAGAGTTGGGCCTTGACGACGGGCACGCCGGCGGCGGCCAGGGCGTCCAGGGCCTCGTCGGGGTCCTCGAACTGGGTGGCCAGGTGGCAGGTGTCGAGGCAGAGGCCGATCCGCTCGCGTGGCGGGGCGCCCGGGGAGGTGAGGGCGTGGACGGCGTCGGCGGTGGTCTCGACGGTGCAGCCGGGTTCGGGTTCGAGTCCGACGCGGATGGAGCGGCCGGTGAGGTCCCGCAGGGCGTCGAGCCGCCGGGCGAGGGTGGTGAGCGCGGCGTGGGCGGCTCCCGCGCGCCGTGCGTCGAAGCCGGTGCGCCAGGCCAGCGGCAGGGTGGAGACGCTGCCCTCGGTGACGTCGTCGGGCAGCAGCGCGGCCAGCAGGCGGGCGAGGTCGGTGGTGTGTTCCAGCCGCTCGGGCTCGGTCCAGTCGGGCCGGTAGACGCGGTGTTTGACGATCTGGTCGCCGAAACCCCGGTAGGGGAAGCCGTTGAGGGTGACGACCTCCAGGCCGCGGTCGTCGAGTTCGGCGCGGAGGGCGCGCACGGCGGCGGGGTCGACGGTGAGGGCGCGGGCGGCGTCGCGGGCCAGCCAGAGTCCGATGCCCAGACGGTCGCGGCCGAGGCGGCGGCGGACGGGTTCGGCGTGGTCGCGGAGTTGGCGGCGCACGCCGTCGAGGTTCTCGGCGGGGTGGACGTTGGTGCAGTAGGCGAGGTGGACGGTGGAGCCGTCGGGATGGCGGAAGCGCACGGCTCAACTCCCCCCGCGCAGGATCGAGTTGCCCTCGTGGGTCGCTCCGGGGTCCGCCACGTCGAGGGCGAGCCGGCCGCCGAGTCCGTAGAAGGCGACCGGATTGCGCCACAGCACCCGGTCGACGTCGTCCGTGTCGAAACCGGCGGCGAGCATGGCGTCGCCGACCTTCCGGGTCTTCAACGGGTCGCTCCTGCCCCAGTCGGCGGCCGAGTTGACCAGCACCTTCTCCGGCCCGTACTCCCGAAGGATCGCGACCATGCGGTCCTCGTCCATCTTGGTGTCGGGGTAGACGGAGAAACCGAGCCAGCAGCCCGCGTCCTTGGCCGCCTTCACGGTGGTCTCGTTGAGGTGGTCGAGCAGGACGCGCTCCACCGGGAGCGCGGACTCCCGCACGACGTCGAGGGTGCGGAGCAGTCCGGCGAGCTTGTCGCGGTGGGGGGTGTGGACGAGCGCGGGCAGGTCGTGGTCGGCGGCGAGTTGGAGTTGGGCGGCCAGTGCGGTGTCCTCGGCCGGCGTCATCGAGTCGTAGCCGATCTCGCCGACGGCGACGACGCCGTCCTTGACCAGGTAGCGGGGCAGTTCGTCCAGGACGGGGACGCAGCGCGGGTCGTTGGCCTCCTTGGGGTTCAGGGCGATGGTGCAGTGGTGGGCGATGCCGTGCCGGGCGGCGCGGAAGGGTTCCCAGCCCAGGAGGGAGTCGAAGTAGTCGAGGAAGGTCTCGGGCGAGGTACGGGGCTGGCCGAGCCAGAAGGACGGTTCGACGACGGCCCGGACTCCGGCGGCGTACATGGCCTCGTAGTCGTCGGTGGTGCGGGAGGTCATGTGGATGTGCGGGTCGAAGATGCGCATCGGTCCTCCTCGGGGTGGGGGGTGGAGGCGGTCAGGTCCAGTACGCGGTGGAGGTCGGCGGGGACGGGACGTCCGGCGGCGGTGCGTTCGGCCGCGTGGTCGCGGAGCATGCGGGCCAGTTCGGCGTCGCCGCGGGCGCGACGGTCCAGCCCGGCGACGGCGGCCACCGGCACCCCGGTGAACAGGCACTTCAACACGGCGTGCCGCCAGGTGTGGGCGTCGAGGCGGTCGGCGGCGTACGGGCCGACGGCTGCGGCCACCAGCCGGGTGTCGTTGGTGCGCAGGGCGTCCTCGACGATCGGCACGGCGGCGTCGCCGACGTCGAGGTGGGGCAGGGCCAGCAGGACGGCGCGCCGCTCGGCGGCGGTTCCGCGCTCGTACAGCCGTGCCGCGCGGAGGGCGTCCGCGCGTGCCGTGTGGAGCAGCAGAACGCGGACGGCGTCGGCGGTGTCGAGCGGGAGGTCGGCCGGGACCTCGACCGGAGCGTCGGCGGTCGACGTGGCGGGGTCGGCGGGACGGCAGTGACGGCCGGCGGACGCGAAGCGGAGCTCCCAGGCGGCGGGGCGTGCGGCGGGGCTCTCCCCCGGCCCCTCCTCCGCCGCTCGCGCGGCCTCGGCCAGGGCCCGGTCCAGCCACTCCCGGCCCGCCCGGTCCAGCCGTGCCCCGAGCTCCTTCCGGAGGGCGGCGACGGTCTCGTCGGTCAGCACGGTGCGCCTCCGGCGGTCGGGTCCGCCGCGCGGAGGAAGGCGAGGGACGCGGCGGCCAGGTCGGGGCCGGCGTGGGAGTCGCGGGGCAGTTCGACGCCGACCAGGCCTCCGTAGTCCGCCTCGTGGAGCGCGGCCAGCACCGCGGGGAAGTCGATCTCCCCCTCTCCGAGGGGCAGGTGCTCGTGGACCCCGCGGCGCATGTCCTCTATCTGGACGTGGCGCAGCCAGGGCGCGGCGGCTCGGACGCAGTCGGCGGGCGGGTCCGGCTCCAGGCACTGGCAGTGGCCGATGTCCAGCGTCAGCCCCAGTCCGTCGGGGTCGCCGAGGTCCGCGCGGAGCCGGTGGAAGCCGGCCAGGTCCGCGAGGAGGTGGCCCGGTTCGGGTTCGACCGCGAGCGGGACGCCCGCGGCGCGTGCCGCTTCCAGGACGGGGGCGACGGCCTCCGCCAGCCGTTTCCAGGCCGTCTCCTCGTCGGTGTCGGGCGGGGTGCGTCCGCTGAAGCAGTGCACGGCCGTCGCGCCGAGGTCGGCGGCGACCCGTACGGCGGTCAGCAGCAGCCGGACGCGGGCGCCGCGGGCGTCCGGGTCCGCATCGAGGAGGGTGGGGTGGTGTTTGCGGCGGGGATCGAGGACGTAGCGGGCCCCGGTCTCGACGGCTACGGCCAGTCCCAGGCGTTCCAGGCGGCGGGCGACGTGCCGGGTCCGGGCGGCCAGCTCGGGGGCCGGGGCGAGCGGGTCCAGGTGCATGTGGTCGAGCGTCAGGCCGACGCCGTCGTAGCCGAGGTCGGCGAGCAGGTCGAGGGCGTCGTCGAGGCGCAGGTCGGCGAGTCCGTTGGTGCCGTAGGCCAGTCTCAGGGGGGTGTGCGGGAGGGTCATGTGGGGCTGACCTTTCTCGACAGGCGGCGGGCGATCGGCAGCAGCGCGAGCAGCGGCAGCGCGGTCGCCGGTGCGCCGGCGCGGGCGGCGAGCGCCGCCTGGAGCGGGATCAGGGCGCGGATTCCGCCGCCGACGGCCCGCTGGGTGAGCTGCGGCGACGGGTTGAGGGCGGCGTGCGCGTACGGTCGGGCGGCGGTCGCGCCGTACGCGGCGCAGAGTCCGGCGGTGGTGGACGCGCGGAGCCCTCGGGGGACGGCGGGCCGACCGGCCACGGCGCGGGTGATCGCGGCCGTGGCGGCCAGTGCGGCCAGCGGCGGCAGGGCGGAGCCGCCTCGCTCCTCCCGCCGGGAGACGGAGGTGACGGCGAGGGTGTGCGCGCCGAGCAGCGCGGCCGACGGCAGCGCGCTCCGCACGGCGCCGCGCGGGTCGGCCGGGGCCGTGGCCGTCGCGCCGAGGAGGAGGTCCAGGGCACGGGTGGCGGCCATGGCCGCGGGGCCGGCGGGGGTGTTCTTCAGGGCGAGGTCGTAGGCCCAGACCGCGCCGGCGAGGGCCCCGGCCGTGACGAGGGCGGGACGTCCGGCCGCGGCGGCGAGGGCCAGTCCGGCGGCGGTGAGCCCGCCCGCCGCCGCCAGGGCCGCGCCGGGCGCGATGCGGCCGGACGGCAGCGGGCGGTGTGGTCGCTCGACGGCGTCGGTGTCGCGGTCGGCCCAGTCGTTGAGCGCCATGCCCGCCTCGTAGAGGCAGAGGGAGGCGCCGACGGCGAGCGCGGTGCCGCGACCGGGGGTCCGTCCGGCGGCCGTCGCGCCCGCGAGCGCGTCGCCGGGCACGGTGAACAGCGCCGAGATCCGCAGCAGTTCGGCCCAGGCCCGCCCGCGGCCGGGCCGGGGGGTCACGCCTCCTCCCGAAGCCGGTCGGCGAAGGCCAGCAGCTCCTGCCACTGGTCCGCCAGCGAGGAGGAGGCGCCCGGGTCCGGGTCCTTGAAGAAGAAGCCGAGCTCGGGGAGGGGGCCGAAGAGTCCGGCGGCGTGGGCGGCGGCGACCAGTCGGGCCAGGTCGAGGACGAGCGGGGCCGCGAGGGCGGAGTCGCAGCCCTGCCAGATCGTCTGGAGGACCATCCGCGAGCCGAGGAAGCCCTCGAAGGCGACGTGGTCCCAGGCCGTCTTCCAGTCGCCGAGGGCCGGCACGTTGTCGATGTGCAGTTCTCCGTCCGGGAGTTCGCCGAGGGTGTCGGCGAGGACCCGGGCCTTGCCCGCGTTCTTGGCCGCCGCGGCGGCCGGGTCGGCGAGGGAGGCGCCGTCCCCGCCGCCGAGGAGGTTGGTGCCGGACCAGGCCCGCACCGCCAGGGCGCGTTGGTGGAACATCGGCGCGAGCACCGACCGCAGCAGGGTCTGCCCGGTCTTGCCGTCGCGACCGGCGTACGGGAGTCCACAGCGGGCGGCGAGGTCGGTCAGGGCCGGGTGGCGCGCTCCGGCGGACGGGGTGAAGTCGACGTACGGGCAGCCGGCGCGGAGCGCCGCCGCCGCGTAGAGGGAACTGGGCGGCAGCCGGTCGCCGGCGGGATCGGGCACGGGTTCGGTGGAGGCGACGTTGACGACGACGGTGCGCGTCAGTCCGTGGTCGGTGGTGAAGGCGGTGAGGTCGGCGGCGAAGGCGTCGATCAGTTCACCGTCGGTGCGGCGGTCGCCGGGGTGTGGTCCGCCGGGGCGGATCGCGGCGTCGGCGGCGGTCAGTTCGGCGTGGACGGCGGCCGGCAGTCCGTGCGGCAGCACCCCGGTCGCAGCCAGTGCCTCGGCGCGTTTGGGCAGGGGGCAGTCGGCGGTGTCGTGGCCGCCGAAGACCAGGGCCGCCAGGGGCGGGAGACCGCAGCCGGCGAACGGCGCGGTCTCGGTGACCATGCCGGTGGGCGGGTGCAGCCCGGCGGTGATCGCCGCCCATCCGGCCACCGCGGTGGTCGCGACGGACCCCCGCGCCCCGATCAGCCAGATCCCGGTGCGGGGTTCCCGTGCGGCGGGGCCGTGGGCGGGGTCGCGGTCCGGGGAGGTGGGGCGCGTCGAGGCGGTGGGCCGGCGGGGCGCGCCGGAGGAGGAGGACCGGTCGTGGTGGTCGGTGGTCATGGCTGCCTCCCGAGGAGTGAGCGGCACGGCGTCGCTCGGGCGCGGTGCCGGTGTGGTGCCGGTGTGGTGCGCGGTCGTGGGTGCCGCGGGGGCGCACGGGCGGGCCGTGGTGCGGAAGCGGCGCGGCGGTGGAGTGGGGTCGGCGCGGGGTCGGCGGCGGGCGGGGAGTCGGCGGTCCCCCCTCCCGCCGCCGGGTCGCCGGCGGCCCGGCCCGGCGTGGCCCGGCCTGGCTTTGGGCCCGCGGTCAGTCTCCGGAGGGCAGTTCCCTCACCCGGATGTGACGGAAGGACACCTCGTCGCCGTCCCCGTGGTTCTGGATCCCGATGTGTCCCTGCCGCAGGCTGCGCGCGGGGTCGGCGTTGGTGAAGTCGTTGATCTTCACGCCGTTGAGCCAGACCCTCAGCCGCTCGCCCTCGACACGGATCTCGTAGGTGTTCCACTCCCCCGGCGGGTTGAGCGCCCTGTCGCGGGCCCGGATGTCGGCGGATTGGAAGCCGTACACCGATCCCGTGGTCCTCTCCGGGACGTCGGTGGCGTCGATCTGGATCTCGTATCCGTTGTGCACCGCCGACCAGGGGTCGTCGGAGGCCGGGAAGCCCACGAAGACCCCGGAGTTGTCGTCTCCGGCCGTCTTCCAGTCGAGCTTGAGCGAGTAGGACCGGAACTCCTTCGCCTCGTACCAGAGCATGCCCATGCCTCCGGCGGAGGTCAGTGTTCCGTCCCGGAGCGTGAAGGAGCCCGGTCCGGCCTGCTTCCAGCCTCGGGTGTCCGTGCCGTCGAAGAGCGGGGTGTGGCCGTTCTCGGGGCGGCAGTCGGCCCGGGCGGCGCCGATGGCGTAGCGGATGCCGCCCAGCAGGTGGGCGCGGAAGGCCGGTTCCGCGTAGGACTCGCGGGTGTGTCCGCCGCCGGTGTAGAAGGCCCGGCCGCCCCGGTACTCCTGGCACCAGGCGATGGGGTGGTCCTCCCCCATCGTCCCGCCGGTGTAGGAGGACTCGTCGAGGGTGGCGAGGACGTGGGCCCGCTCGCGCGGATTGGTGCGGTAGTCGTACCACTCGTCGGTGCGTTCCCAGACGGCGCCCAGGTGGGCGGTCGCGGCGTGCGCCCGGTCCTCGACCTCGATCGTCGCCCGCTGGATGTGCGGGTGGGAACGGAAGTAGGCGCCCGCCAGTCCGCCGTAGAAGGGCCAGTCGTACTCGGTGTCGGCGGCGGCGTGGACGCCCACGTACCCGCCGCCCTTCTCGATGTAGCGTTCGAAGGCGCTCTGCTGGGCGGTGTTCAGGACGTCGCCGGTGGTGGAGAGGAAGACGACGGCGGCGTAGCGGTCGAGGTTCTTCCGGGTGAAGGCGCCTGCGTCCTCGGTGGCGTCGACGGTGAAGCCGTTCCGCGCGCCGAGGTCGCGGACGGCGGCGATGCCGTCGGGGATGGAGTCGTGGCGGAAACCGGCGGTCTTGGAGAAGACCAGGACGCGGCTCTCCTCCGCGCGGGGGCCGCGCGGGTCCGGCTGGACGGCGCCGCCCGGCAGTGCGGTGGCGGCCAGCGCCAGGGCCGCGGCGCCCGCGGCCGTGGCGAGGCGTGCGGTTGTGTGCATGCGGATGTCCTTCCTCGGGCGGGGCGGGCGGCCGGTCGGAGCCCGCCCCGGCTCGCGGGAATCGGTCCGGGGCCGCATCCCGGGCGGCGGGCCAGGGACACGGCCCGTGTGCGGGACGTCAGCCGGTGGTGAAGGTGAAGTCGTCGACGTCGTAGAGCGCCCCGTCGCCGCCCTTGAAGACCAGGTAGAGCGTGGTGGTGCCGGACGGTGCCCGCTTGATGGGGGTGGTGACGTCGGTGTACTTCTCCCAGCCGCCCGTGGGTTCGATCCGGGCGGAGCCGATCAGCCTGCCGGTGGGTGATCCGGTGCGAATCTCCAGGGTGCCGCCGGAGCCGGCGGACGCCACCCGCGCGGTGAGGGAGGTGGCGTTGTCGACGCGGTAGGGCTCGAAGGAGATCCAGTCGCCGTCGTGGATGTCCCCCACGGCCCGGCCGCCGTGCGCCGGGGCGTGTTCCACGACGCTCACGCCGTGGGAGTCGCCGTGGTGCTCGGCCTGTCGGTGCCTGGGCTGGAGGACGTTCTGGTCGTGGGTGGTCAGCGCCGGCAGGCCGCCCGCTCCCAGGTCGGTGTACTCGGCGTCGAAGACCCCGAAGATGTTGGCGTTCGGGTCGTGCTCGCCGTCGGCGGCGGTCTTGATGGTGCCGGAGCAGCCGGTCGCGGAGGTGATGGGGTGCCCGTGGCTGTCGTGGCCGAGGACGTAGGTGACCTTGACCCGGGAGCAGTCGATCCTCCTGTCCTCGGGGTCGCTCACCCTGACCTTGAACGGCACCTCGTCGCCGAAGGCGAACAGTTGCCCGTCGCCGGGGAGTTCGAGGGTCACCCTGGGCGCCGTGTTGCCGACCGTGAGGTGGACGGAGGCCGAGCCGGTGCGGCCGGAGGGGTCCTTCGCGGTGACGGTGGCGGTGTAGGTGCCGTTCCTCCGGTAGGTGTGGGTGGGGTCGGCCTCGGTGGACGTGGTGCCGTCGCCGAAGTCCCAGGAGTAGGTCAGCGCGTCGCCGTCGGCGTCGGAGCTGCCGGCGGAGGAGAAGGAGACCTTCATCGGGGCCCGGCCGGAGGTGCGGTCGGCCGCCGCCCGGGCGACGGGCGAGTGTCCGTCGGTGGCGTTCTCGATCCGGTAGAGCGCGGAGTTCTCGTCGCCGCCGAACCAGGCGGTGCCGTAGTCGAGGACGTACAGCGCGCCGTCCGGTCCGAAGGCCATGTCCATGATCTGCGTGCCGGTCCAGGGGAAGGGGTTGACGGACCGGACGGTGCCGTCCGCGTCGTGCTCCACGCGCTTGATCCAGCGCCGTCCGAACTCGCCCGCGAAGAAGTCGCCGTCGTAGGCCCGGGGGAACTTCACCGGGGAGTCCAGCTCGGCGTCGTAGCGGTAGACCGGTCCGGCCATCGGGGACTCGGAGCCGTCGCCGAACTCGGGGACGGAACCGCCGTCGTAGGGAATCCAGGCGGGTTGCGCCGGAGGCAGGTCGGTGAGGCCGGTGTTGTTCGGCGAGGTGTTCCTCGGCGCGGAACAGTCGAAGGGTTCGCCGGAGGCTCCGGTGGCGAAGTCGTGGTCGACGTAGGCGTCGTTGTCGCCGATGCAGTAGGGCCAGCCGAAGTTGCCGGGGCCGGTGACCCGGACGAACTCGACCTGCCCGGCGGGGCCGCGGGCGGGGTCGGCGGTGCCCGCGTCGGGGCCGTAGTCGCCGACGTAGACGGTGCCGGTGGGCTTGTCCACGCTGATCCGGAAGGGGTTGCGGAAGCCCATGGCGTAGATCTCGGGGCGGGTCCGCTCGGTGCCGGGCGGGAAGAGGTTGCCCTCGGGGATCGTGTAGGAGCCGTCGTCGGCGACCTTGATGCGCAGGATCTTGCCGCGCAGGTCGTTGGTGTTGCCGGAGGTCCGCTGGGCGTCGTAGGCCGGGTTGCGGTCCGCCCGTTCGTCGATGGGGGTGTAGCCGTCGGAGGCGAAGGGGTTGGAGTCGTCGCCGGTGGACAGGTACAGGTTGCCTTCGGCGTCGAAGTCGATGTCGCCGCCGACGTGGCAGCAGATGCCGCGGGTGGCGGGTACGTCCAGGACCTTCTTCTCGCTGGCGGGGTCGAGCGTGCCGTCGTCCTTCAGCACGAAGCGGGAGAGGCGGTTGATGCCCTCGAAGGGGGCGAAGTCCCGGGCCGTTCCCTCATTGGGGGCGTCGCCGGGCGGCGTGTCGAGCGGTGGGGCGTAGTAGAGGTAGATCGCCCGGTTCTCGGCGAAGTCCGGGTCGACGCCGACGCCTTGGAGGCCTTCTTCGTCGTGGGTGTAGACGGGGACCTTCCCGGAGATCCGGGTGGTGCCCGCGGCGTCGGTGATGCGGAGCGTGCCGTCGCGCGAGGTGTGGAGCACGGACCGGTCGGGGAGCACGGCGAGCGACATGGGCTCACCGGTCTCGGCGGCTCCTCGGGCGAGGGCGACCTGCTGGAACTCCTCGGCCGCGGTTTCGGTGGGGGCGGCCGGAGCCGGTCGGGCTCCGGCGTGCGGGGCGGTGAGCGTGAGGGTCGCGCCGACGAGGAGGGCACTGGTCAAGCCGGCGAGGGCCTTGCGGAGTCTGGGGCGTTTCCTGTGCACGGTTGTCCTCCGGAGGGATGACGGGATGTGACAGGCGCGCGCCGTCGCGCCGGGGCCGGTCGGGGAGAAGGAGGCGAGGATGACCGGTACATCTCAAACGGACCGTAACCGGGTTCGTCCATTCCGGAAACCCCGTCGAAATCCGAGGCGTCGACTTTTCCCTCCCCCTGGACAAAGGGCGGGAAGGCAGGAGGGAGCCGCCCGGCGGCGCGGTGCGCCGCCGGGCCGGTCACCGGGCCGTCCTCAGTCCCCGGCGCCTCCGAAGGCCGCGTCGAAGGAGGCCGAGGGAGGCTCGAAGTCGTATGCCCGCAGGCGGGTCAGCGCCTCGGGAGCGCCCTGGAGACGGTCCATTCCCGCGTCCTCCCACTCCACCGAGACGGGCCCGTCGTAGCCGATCGAGCGCAGCATCCGGAAGACGTCCTCCCAGACCACGTCCCCGTGCCCGGCCGAGACGAAGTCCCAGCCGCGCCGCGGGTCCCCCCAGGGCAGGTGGGAGCCGAGG
Source organism: Streptomyces megasporus (assembly GCF_000718985.1). Lineage (GTDB taxonomy): Bacteria > Actinomycetota > Actinomycetes > Streptomycetales > Streptomycetaceae > Streptomyces > Streptomyces megasporus. The sequence continues at coordinate 21,278 of NZ_JODL01000027.1, forward strand.
CGACCGTTGCGCCCGTCCAGCCGGCGCCGGGCCTCCTTGCAGTCCACGTGGTAGATCCGGTCGCGGAAGTCGTACAGGAAGCCCACCGGGTCCAGGTCCTGCCACACGAAGTGGCTGGGGTCGAAGTTCAGCCCGAAGGCGGGGCGCCGGTCGACGGCCTCCAGGGCCCGGTGGGTGGTCCAGTAGTCGTAGGCGATCTCACCGGGGTGGACCTCGTGCGCGAAGCGGACGCCCTCGGCGTCGAAGACGTCCAGGATCGGGTTCCAGCGGTCGGCGAAGTCGGTGTAGCCGCGTTCGACCATGGCCTCCGGCACGGGCGGGAACATCGCGACCAGGTGCCAGATGGCCGAGCCGGTGAAGCCGACGACGGTGCGCACCCCGAAGGCGGCGGCGGCGCGGGCGGTGTCGGCCATCTCGGCCGCGGCCCGCCGGCGCACCCCCTCGGGTTCGCCGTCGCCCCAGATCCGGGCGGGCAGGATGGCCCGGTGTCGCTCGTCGACGATCGCGTCACAGACGGCCTGGCCGACGAGGTGGTTGGAGATCGCCCAGCACTTCAGGCCGTACTTCTCCAACAGTGCGTGGCGTCCGTCGAGGTAGCCGGGTTCGCTCAGGGCCCGGTCCACCTCGAAGTGGTCTCCCCAACAGGCGAGTTCGAGCCCGTCGTAGCCGAAGTCGCGGGCCAGCCGGCAGACCTCCTCCAGCGGCAGGTCCGCCCACTGTCCGGTGAACAGGGTGAAGGGTCGGGGCACGGTGCCTCCTCGAAGGGCGTCAGGCGGGGACGGGGGCCGCCGGCGACACCGGCGGCACGGGCGTGTAGGCGGAGTTGTTCGCGGCGCTCTCCTCGACCGCGGCCAGCACTCGCTGCACCCTCAGTCCGTCCTCGAAGGACGGTTCGGGCGGTTCCCCGGAGGCGACGGCGAGCAGCAGGTCCCGCGCCTGGTGGACGAAGGAGTGCTCGTAGCCGAGGCCGTGGCCGGGTGGCCACCAGCCCTCCAGGTAGGGGTGGTCCGGTTCGGTGACCAGGACGCGGCGGAACCCGGCGGTGGACGGCGGCTCGGTGCCGTCGTAGAGGTGCAGTTCGTTGAGGCGTTCGAGGTCGAAGACGAGCGAGCCGCGTTCCCCGTTGAGCTCCACGCGCAGCGCGTTCTTGCGGCCCGTCGCGAAGCGGGTGGCCTCGAAGGAGGCGAGCGCTCCGGAGGCGAGCCGCCCGGTGATCAGCGCGGCGTCGTCCACGGTGACCCGGCCCCGCCCGGCGCCTTTGGTGCCCGACAGTCCCACCGCGGTCCCCTCGGGCAGCGGTCTCTCCCGCACGAAGGTCTCGGTCAGCGCGGAGACCCCGGCCAGCGGCTCGCCGGCCAGGTACTGGGCGATGTCGATGGCGTGGGAGCCGATGTCGCCCAGCGCTCCGGAACCGGCCTGTTCCCGGCGCAGCCGCCAGGTCAGCGGGAAGCCGGGATCGGTCAGCCAGTCCTGCAGGTAGGTGACCCGCACGTGCCGCAGGACCCCGATCCGGCCGGCCTCCACCATGCCGCGGGCCAGCGCCGGGGCCGGCAGGCGTCGGTAGTTGAAGCCGACCATGGCGATCTGTCCGCGCGCCCGGGCGGCGCGGGCGGCCTCGGCCATGGCCTCGGCCTCCTCCACCGTGTTGGCCAGCGGCTTCTCGCACAGGACGTGCTTGCCGGCCTCCAGGGCGGCGATGGCGATCTCGGCGTGGCTGCTGCCGGGGGTGCAGATGTCGACGAGTTGGACGTCGTCGCGGGCGATCAGCGCGCGCCAGTCGGTCTCGGCCGCGGCCCAGCCGAGTCGGTCGGCCGCGGCGCGCACCGCGTCCGCGTCGCGCCCGCACACGGCGGACATCATGGGTGTCAGCGGCAGGTCAAAGACGTGGGCGACGGTGCGCCAGGCCTGGGAGTGGGCCGCGCCCATGAAGGCGTAGCCCACCATCCCCACCCCGAGGGCGGGTCGCTTGCTCTCGTTGTCGGAAACGTCCATGGGATCTCCAAATCGTCGTCCGCGCCGTCGGATCCGTACCCGGGCGGTCCCGCGTCGGCGGGGGCCGTCCGGGTGCGGGTCACCGGAAGCCGGTCGGCAGGTACCGGTCGACGTTGTCCTTGGTGACGACGGCGGAGTAGAGGGTGAGGGAAGCCGGGATCTCGAACTCGGCCAGTCCGCCGATGCCCTTCCCCTGGCCGAGGGCGCGGGCGAGGTCGATGGCGGACGCCGCCATGGTGGGCGGGTAGAGCACGGTGGCCTTCAGCACGGTGTCGTCCGCCTTGATGGCGTCCATGGCGTGCTTCGAACCCGCGCCGCCCACCATGAAGAACTCGTCGCGCCCGGCCTGTTGGATGGCGCGTTCGGCGCCCACGCCCTGGTCGTCGTCGTGGTTCCACAGCGCGTCGAACTCGGGTACGGCGCGCAGCAGTTGGGCCATCTTCGCCTGGCCCGACTCGACGGTGAACTCGGCGGCCTGGCGGGCCACCTTCTCGATGTTCGGGTAGTTCTTCAGCGCGTCGTCGAAGCCCTGGGTGCGCTGCCGGGTCAGCTCCAGGTTGTCCAGTCCGGCGAGCTCGACGACCTTGGCGTTCTTCTTGTCCTTCAGCCGTTCGCCGATGTACCGCCCGGCGTTGAGGCCCATGCCGTAGTTGTCGCCGCCGACCCAGCAGCGGTACGCCTGCGGGGAGGCGAAGATCCGGTCGAGGTTGACCACGGGGATGCCGGCCCGCATGGCCTTGAGCCCGACCTGGGTGAGGGCCTTGCCATCGGCGGGGAGGACGACCAGGACGTCGACCTTCTTGTTGATGAGGGTCTCGATCTGGCCGATCTGCTGGGCGGTGTCGTTGGAGCCCTCGGTGGTCTCCAAGGTGACGTCGGAGTACTTCTCCGCGCGGCCGACGGCCATCTCGTTGATGGCGTTGAGCCAGCCGTGGTCGGCCTGCGGGCCGGCGAAGCCTATGGTGACCGGCTTGCCGGGCTTGTCCTCGGCGATGTCGGCCTGCCGGGCGTCGGCGTCTTTGCTCTCGTTGCTCTCGTTGCTGGTGCATCCGGTGAGGAGGGCGCCCGCGGAGACCGCGGCGGTGCCGAACAGCAGGCCTCTGCGGCTGGGGAGGGAGGGTGTGGACATGGCTGGACCCTTCGTTCACGACGTGCGGGACTGCGTTGGGGTGTCCGACGCCGGGGTGTCCGGCGGGGCCGTGGGGTGCGCGGCGGACCGGGTGCCGCTACGTGGCTGCGTGACTATGTGGCCTCGGAGCGCGCGGTGGTGCGGTGTTGGACCAGGACGGCGGCGACGATGATCGCGCCCTTGGCGATCTGCTGGACGTCGCTCTGGAGGTTGTTGAGCGCGAACAGGTTGGTGATGGTGGTGAAGATCAGCACGCCCAGGACGGAGCCGGTGATGGTGCCCCGGCCGCCGCTGAGCAGGGTGCCGCCGATGATCGCCGCGGCGATGGCGTCGAGTTCGTAGAGGTTGCCGTTGGTGTTCTGGCCGGAGCCGGTGAGGACGATCAGCATGAAGGCGGCGATGCCGCAGCACAGTCCGGACAGCAGGTACAGCAGCAGCCGCTGTCTGCGCACGTCGATGCCCGCCAGCCGGGCGGCCTCGGCGTTCCCCCCGACGGCCACGGTGCGGCGGCCGAAGGTGGTGCGTCCCAGCAGCAGCCAACCGGCCAGTGTGACGGCGGCGAAGATCAGCACCAGCGGGGGCACACCCAGCACGTAGGCGTCGCGCAGCCCCAGCTCCAGCACGGCGTCGACCTCGACGACCTGGGTCTTCCCGTCGCTGATCTGCAGGGCCAGGCCACGGGCCGAGGCGAGCATCGCCAGGGTGGCGATGAAGGGGACCATCGGCCCGTAGGCGACGAGCACGCCGTTGACGAGCCCGCAGCCGAGTCCCACCAGCAGCGTGCACAGCAGCATCCCGGCCGTCCCGAACTCCTGGGTGGCGACCGTGGTCGCCCACACCGAGGCCAGCGCGACGATCGCGCCGACGGACAGGTCGATGCCCCCTCCGATGATCACGAAGGTGACGCCGACGGTGACGACGCCGATGACGGACGCCTGGGTGAGGACGAGTTGGAGGTTGCCGGCGCTCAGGAACTGCTCGGGGACCGTGACGGCCCCGACGACCACCAGCACGGCCAGGACACCGAGCAGGGACAGGTGGTGCAGGTCCACGGTCAGGCCCCTGCTCCGGCTCCGGCGGGGCGGGGGCGCGGGAGCGTTCTCCTCCCTGGCGGGCTTCCCGGTGGGCGCGGCGCTCAGCACGGCGTGCTCCCTTCCATGACGAGGTCGAGTACCCGGTGCTCGTCGAGCTCCCGGGCGGGGGCGGTGTGGACGACGCGGCCCTCGCGCAGCACCAGCACCCGGTCGGCCAGGCCGAGGACCTCGGGCACCTCGCTGGAGACCAGCAGCACGGCCCGGCCCGCGTCGGCCAGCCGACGGATCAGCGCGTACAACTCGGCGCGGGCGCCGACGTCGACGCCGCGGGTTGGTTCGTCCAGCAGCAGGACCCGGCAGTCGCGCAGCAGCCAGCGCGCCAGGACGGCCTTCTGCTGATTGCCTCCGGAGAGGGTGCGCACCGGGCGGTCGGGGTCGTCGGGGCGCAGCGACAGCTCGCGGACGGCCGCGTGGGCGGTCGCGCGCTCGCGCGTGCGGTCCAGCAGGCCGCCGCGGGCGAAGCGGGACAGGGTGGACAGCGTGACGTTGCGGGTGACGGATTCGAGCAGCAGCAGGCCCTGGGTCTTGCGCTCCTCGGGGGCGAGCCCGAGTCCGGCGCGCACCGCGGCGGTGACGCTGCCGGGGCGCAGGGGGCGACCGTCGACCAGGACCCGGCCCGCGTCGGGGCGGCGGGCGCCGTAGATCGTCTCCAGGATCTCCGAGCGGCCGGAGCCGACCAGCCCGGCCAGTCCCACGATCTCGCCGGGGCGCACGTCCAGGTCCAGCGGCGCGAACTCGCCTTCCCGGGCGAGCCCTTCGACCCGCAGCACCGGCGCGGCCTCCGCCGGGCGGGCCGGGCGGTCGGGGAAGACGTACTCCACGTCGCGTCCGGTCATCAGGGCGACGACGTCGCGCGTGGGGGTGGTGCGGGCGGGCAGCCCGCGGGCGGCGGTCCGGCCGTCCTTCAGCACGGTGACGCGGTCGCCGATGCGGCGGATCTCCTCCAGGCGGTGGGAGATGTAGAGGACGGCGACGCCCTCGGCGGTGAGGGCCTCGACGATCCGGAAGAGGTTCTCGACCTCGTCGGGGCCGAGCGCGGCGGACGGTTCGTCCATGACGATCAGGCGTGCCTCGTGGGACAGGGCGCGGGCCATGGAGACGATCTGCCGGCCGGCCGCCGGCAGGGCGCCGACGAGGGTGTTCGGGTCGATCTCCCCGTGGCCGAGTCGGGTCAGGAGGGCGGCGGTGCGGGCGCGGGCCTCGCGGGCCCGGACGAAGCCGCCGGTGGCGATCTCGTGGCCGAGGAAGACGTTCTCCGCCACCGACAGGTGCTCCACCAGGTCCAGTTCCTGGTGGATGGTGGCGATGCCCAGCCGCACGGCGGCGGTGGGCGACTTCGGCCGGACCGTCTTTCCCCGCCAGGTGACCTCGCCCTCGTCGGGTTGGTGGGCTCCGGCGAGCACCTTGATCAGGGTGGACTTCCCGGCGCCGTTCTGCCCGAGGAGGCAGTGCACCTCCCCGGGCACGATGTCGAGGTCGACGCCGTCGAGGGCGCGGACGCCGGGGAAGGACTTGGTGATGCCGGACATGGTGAGGAGGGGGGCGGGGAGCGGCTGGTCTTGCTCTGGTGCCATGGCGGACTCCTCGGCTGGTGCGGCCGGTGAGGTGGGCAGGGCGAGGCGGAGGCCGAGCGGTGCGGTGTGGTGCGGTGGACGTGGTGCGGCGTGCGGTGCGGCTCGTGCCACAGGCGCGAGGTGCCTGGGGCGCGGCGGCATGGGGGCGCCGCCGTGCGGTGGTGCGACTCGACGCGGGCGTGGTGCGGTGTGCGTGACCGTGCGGGACGTGCGGATGACGCGGGTGGTGCGGGTCGTACCGGTGGTGCCGTGTGCGTGACCGTGCGGGTGGTGCCGTGTCCGGCCGTCAGGCCGGGGAGAACAGGTGGTCGCTGATGAGCCGGGCCGCGCCGATGACCCCGGCGACGGGCCCCAGCTCGCCGAGGACGATGGGGAGGTTGCCGGTGGCCAGGGGCAGGGACTGGCGGTAGACCTGGGTGCGGATGCTGGCGAGCAGGGTGTGGCCGAGACCGGTCACGCCGCCGCCGATCACCACCAGGCCGGGGTTGAAGAAGCTGACGAGACCGGCGACGACCTGGCCGACGCGGTTTCCGCCGTCGCGGATGAGGGCGAGGGACGTGGTGTCCCCCGCCGCCGCGGCGGCTGCCACGTCGGCCCCAGTCAGACGTCCGGCGGACTCCAGCCGGGCGGCGAGTTCCGGCGAACGACCGTCCCGGGCCGCATCCTCGGCGTCGCGGGCGAGCGCCGCGCCGCCGAAGTAGGCCTCCAGGCAGCCGCGGTTGCCGCAGGCGCACTGGCGGCCCTGCGGGCCGTGCTCCACCTGGATGTGCCCGATGTCGCCGGCGCTGCCCGTCGCGCCGCGGTGGACCTCGCCCCCCGCGACGATGCCGCAGCCGACACCGGTGCCGATCTTGACGCAGAGGAAGTCCCGCACCGATCGGGCCACGCCCGCGTGCCGCTCCCCCAGCGCCATGAGGTTCACGTCGTTGTCGACCAGGACGGGGCAGCCCAGCTCCTGGCTGAGCGCCTCGCGGACGGGGAAGCCGTCCCAGCCGGGCATGATCGGCGGTGCCACGGGGACGCCCTCAGGGAAGCGGACCGGCCCCGGCACGCCGATGCCGGCGCCGTCGAAGCCCTCGGCCACTCCCGTGGCCCGGAGCTTGGCCGCCATGGCCAGGACCTGTTCGAAGACGGCGACCGGCCCTTCCCGCACGTCCATGGGCTGGTTGAGATGGCCCAGGATCTCCAACTCGGCGTTGGTGACGGCCACGTCGACCGAGGTGGCGCCGATGTCGATGCCCAGGAAGCGCAGCCCCGGCGCGAGCCGGATGTTGTGGGAGCGGCGTCCGCCGCGCGAGGCGGCGAGTCCGTCGGCCACCACGAGCCCGGTCTCCAGCAGGCGGTCTATCTCCACGGCCAGCTTGGAGCGGGAGAGGTCGACCAGATCTCCGAGTTGGGCGCGGGAGTTGGGGCCGCCGTCGCGCAGCAGCCGGAGCAGTCGGGCCTGGTGCGCGTTCGCGGGTCGAGCCGTCATCCGCCTCACGCCGCCCTCCCTTCCCGCCTCGGCTGGGGAATGCCGTCGGTACCGGCCTCGGTGAACTCCCGTGGTCCGCCGGGCTTTCACGGGGAACATAGCAGCGCCCTCCGGGGCTGGGAAGAAGTTGCGCGGGAAACCTCCCACACTTTTTCCGAATCGAGGACAAAGATGGGTCGGGGTCATGGCCGAAGCTCCGAGCGGAGCGTCCGGACGCCGGCTACCGTGGAGCCGTGATCGATGCCGACGACGTCCGCCGTATCGCGCTGTCCCTTCCCGAGACCATCGAGAAGGAGGCGTGGAGCATGCCCACCTTCCGGGTGGCCGGGAAGATGTACCTCACCGTTCCCGACGACGAGACCTCCATCGCGGTGCGCTGCCCCCGACACGAACGGGAGGAGCTGATCGCGGCCGAACCGGAGAAGTTCTGGGTGCCCCCGCACGAGGCGTCCTCCGCCTGGGTGCGGGTGCGGTTGGCGGCCTTGGAGGACGCGGAGGAGCTGCGCGACATCGTCGTCGACTCCTGGCGACAGGCCGCGCCCGACCGGCTCGCCGAGGCGTTCCCCGAACTGGCGCCGGGCGCGGGGGCCGAGGGCTCGCGGTGAGCCCCCGCCCGGTGGTCGGGCGGGGGCGTCGGAGGAGTGCGCGACGGGCCGGACACCGTGCGGTGTCCGGCCCGTCGCGCACTCGTTCCGTCCGCCGGCCTCCGCCGGGGCGGCTCAGGAGGACGAAGGCGTCCGGGGAGATCGGGGCCCGGGGATCGTGTCCGCCCGGGCGGCGCCGTCGGAGGCCGGCGGACCCTCGGGCGCCTGCCGCTCCGACGCGCCCGGTTCGGCCTCCGGGGGATCGTCGGCGAGGGAGTCGATGAGGGCGTCGCGCGCCGCGCTGCCCTCGGGGCGCACCAGTCCGACGGCGACGTACAGCACCAGCGAGACGAGCACCGGCAGCCCGACGTTCACGGTCTGGCTCGCGTCCTCCACGCCCCAGTAGAGGCAGGCCCACACCGCGAGTCCGCCGGCCCAGGAGACGAGCGCCGCGAGCGGGCCGTGACGTCGGAACCAGGGCAGCAGCCCCAGCATCAGCGGTATGGAGATCGGCCCCATGGTGGCGGCGACGATGCTCACCACGACCGTCATGATGAAACCGTCCGGGTCGGCGAAGAACGCGAAGGACATGCTGACCGTGACGAAGGCGACCGTGGTGATCCGCGCGAACGTCAACTGGCCGGCTTCCGTCAGGCGCCGCACCCGTGGGACGAGCACCGGGGCGAGGTCGCGGGTGATGACGGCGGTGATGACGTTGGAGTCGGAGGCGACCATGGCCATGGTGTGGGAGAAGAACCCGGCCAGGAGCAGTCCGATGATGCCCGCCGGCAGGAGTTCCTGCGCGAGCAGGATGTAGGACTTCTCGCCGTCCTCGATGCCGGGGACGACGAGCGGGGCGGCGATCATCGGCACGAAGAGGATGAACGGCCAGACGATCCACAGGAAACTGGAGAGCAGCGCGGACTTCCTCGCCCTGGAACCGGACGGCGCGGCCATGTACCGCTGCGCCAGGTTCCACATGCCGCCGTTGTACTCGAAGGTCTTCACCAGCAGGAACGCCACGATCAGCCCACTGGTGACGGGGCCGGCGATCGGGTCGCCGTGGCCGTCCGGCAGGTCGCCCCACATCGTCCAGAGCGTGGCCACGCCGTCGAGGTGCGCGAAGAGCGCGAAGAGCATCGCGAAGCCGGCGACGCCCTGGATGACGAACTGTCCGAAGTCGGTGAGGACGTCGGCCCACAGTCCGCCGAAGGCCATGTAGAACATGGTGCAGACGCCGGTCAGGGCGATGCCCCACCCCAGCGGGATGCCGGCGAAGCCCTTGAGCAGCAGGGCGATGGCGACCCACTTGGAGGCGATGTCGACGACTTTCAGGGCCGCGCCGCTGTAGGCGAGAACTTGTTGGGTGGGCAGGTCGTAGCGGACGGCGAGGTAGGCGAGCGGTGAGTCGACACCGTGTTTGGCCCGTAATCTGTTCCATCGGGCGGCGAAGAGGAAGGCGCCGACCCCGATGCCCAGTCCGATGGTGAGCGGCCACCAGAAGTAGACGGTGACACCGTGGTCGTACGCCACGGCCGCGAAGGTCACGAACATGATCGCGCTGTAGCCGGACATGTGGTGCGAGATCCCGGAGAGCCACCACGGTATGCGGCCACGGGCCGTGAAGAAGTCGGCGACGGTGTGGATGCGTTTCCTCGACCAGAGACCGATGCCCACCATCACGAGGAAGTAGGCACCCAGCACGATCCAGTCCAGTGCGGCCATAACGGCTCCTCAAGTTCATAGATGTGAACTGGTGTCAACTCTATGAATGCGTGGCCGTTACGGTAGGAGCGCCCTCATGGGGCGTCAATACGTGTGAAGGCCGGGATCGCAGCGACGGGAGAGGACTCTTGCTCAGAGGGCGCTGTTCAGGATCATGAATGACGGAACGCACGGCGGACGGCGTGGTCCGGTAGGGCGGCGCCCCTCCTCACACGGTGCTTCCGACCTCTTGGGCGCCGACCTCCTCCGCACCGGCCTGCCCGACGCCGGCCGTTCCCGCCTCACCGGACCCGACCCCACCGGACTCCGCCAGGAGGGCGTGCCCGCGCTCCACCAGGGCCGCCAACTCCTCGACGTGCTCGGGGGCCGGTTCGCTCAACGGCGGCCGGACACCGCCCACGTCCGGACCACGCAACCGCACCCCGGCCTTGACCAGCGAGACCGCGTAGCCGCGTCCCTTGTTCCGCAGCTCCACCAGAGGGCGGTAGAAGCCGTCGAGGAGGCGGTGCGCCGTCGCGTCGTCGCCCTCCACCACGGCCCGCCGGAAGGCGACGGCGATCTCCGGGGCGAAGCAGAAGGCGGCGGAGGAGTAGAGCGTGACCCCGATGCCCCGGTAGGCGAGGGCGGTGAGCTCGGCGGTGGGCAGCCCGTTGAAGTACAGGAACTCCCCGTCCGGTGCCGCGGCGCGCACGGCACTGACGATCCGCTGCATCAGGTCGAGGTCGCCGACGCCGTCCTTCAACCCGACGATCCGGGGATGACGGGCGAGTTCGACCACGGTCTCCGGGGTGAGGACGGCGTTGTCGCGCTGGTAGACGATGACGTCCAACCCCGCCGCGTCGGCGAGGGCCGTGTAGTGGGCCCGCAGCCCCGCCTGATCGGGGACGACGAGGTACGGGGGCATGGCGAGCAGTCCGTCGGCTCCCACCTCCCGTGCGGCGTGCGCGTACTGCACGGCGAGGGCGGTGCCGTAGCCGACGCCCGCGACCACCGGCACCCGTCCGGCGGCCTCCGCCACCGCGGCGGAGACGCACTCGCGGAACTCGTCCGGGGTGAGGGCATGGAACTCGCCGGTGCCGCAGCACGTGAAGACGGCGGCGGCGCCGGCGTCGATGCCACGGCGCACGTGCGCGCGGAAGGTGTCGGTGTCGAGGGCGCCGTCCGGCCCGTACGCGGTGACGGGGAAGAAGAGCAGGCCATCGAGGCGGGTGGCGAGGGGGGCTGGCGTCACGGCACTCCCTTGGCGTGCGGCACGTCGGCCGACGTGCACAATGATGACCGATGTTTATATTTATGAACGTTGTCACGGTAGACCGAGGCTCGGGGGCGGTCAAGGCCGCCTCGGCGGGAATCACGCCCAACAGCCGTAGGGGAAGAAAGAAAAGCCCACGTCCGCCTACTCTTGACGGTGGCCCGAGGACTCCTTAGCGTGCCCAAGGATGTGAATACCGTCCACGCATGCGGACCACCGGATCGTCTCCGCACCGCATGCGTCGCCCCGCTCACCGCACCGAGGAGAACGTCCATGCCCTCTCCCCGTACCGTCCTGCTCACCGGCGCCGCGGGCGGCCTCGGCACGCTGATGCGGGGGTTGCTGCCCTCCTACGGCTACACGCTGCGGCTCCTCGACGTCGTCCCCGTCGAGCCGCTTCCCGGAGAGGACGGACAGGAGCGGACCGAGGAGGTGATCACCGCCGACCTCGCGGACCGCGCGGCGCTGCGCGAGGCCGTGCGAGGTGTGGACGCCATCGTCCACCTGGCCGGGATCTCCCTGGAGGCCTCCTTCGAGAAGATCCTGCGGGCCAACATCGAGGGCACCTACAACCTCTACGAGGCGGCCCGCGAGGAGGGCGTGCGCCGCGTCGTGTTCGCCTCCTCCAACCACGCCGTCGGCTACACCCCGCGCCCGCGCGAGGGGGACCCGCTGATCCCCGTCGACGTCCCCCACCGTCCCGACACCTTCTACGGCCTGTCGAAGTGCTTCGGCGAGGACCTGGCCCAGCTCTACTGGGACCGGCACGGCATCGAGACCGTCTCCGTCCGCATCGGCTCCTGCTTCCCCGAGCCCACGTCGGTGCGGATGCTCTCGGTCTGGATGAGCCCGGCCGACGGCGCCCGCCTCTTCCACGCCGCGCTGACCGCCGAGGGCGTCGGCCACACCGTCGTCCACGGCTCCTCGGCCAACACCCGGCTGTGGTGGGACCTCTCCTCGGCACGGGCCCTGGGGTACGAGCCCCGGGACGACTCCGAGCCGTACGCGGCGAAGCTCATCGCCGAGCAGGGGGAACTCGATCCGGACAACCCCGAGCACACGTACCTGGGTGGGCACTTCACGACCAACCCGCCCATCTGGCCGCACTGAGCGGCCGGGCCCCGGGGCGGCTCCTCGTCGCGCGTGCGTCTCAGGTCGCCGCCGGCACCGCCTCGGAGGTCACCGATGCCGGCTCGGGAGCCACCGCCAGGGCCGTGGGGCACACCACGGGGGTGCCGTGGACGGGGTCGGTGAGGATGGTGCTCTCCACCCCGTACAGGGCGCGCACCAGGTCGGGGGTCATGATCTCCGCGGGGGCGCCCTGTGCGACGATCCGCCCGTCCGACAGCGCCAGCATGTGGTCGGCGTAGCGGCAGGCCGTGGTCAGGTCGTGGAGGACGAGCACCACCGTGCGGCCCCGGGCGGCGAGACCGCGGACCATCTCCAGGACCTCCAACTGGTGGCCGATGTCGAGGGCGGAGGTCGGCTCGTCCAACATCAGGATCTCGGTGTCCTGCGCCACCGCCATCGCGATCCAGGCGCGCTGCCGCTGACCTCCGGAGAGCGTCTCCAGCCGCCGGTCCGCCAGTTCCCTCAGATCGGCCGCGTCCAGCGCCGCCTCCACGGCCTCGGCGTCGGCCTTCGACCACTGGCGCAGCAGCCCCTGGTGCGGCTGGCGGCCGTAACGCACCAGGTCGCGCACCGTCAGCCCGTCCGGCGCCGTGGCCGACTGCGGCAGCAGGCCGACCGTGCGGGCCACCTCCCGCGTGGAGATCGAGGCGAGTTCCCGGCCGTTCAGCAGCACCGCGCCCTCGCGCGGCGCCAGGAGCCGCGCGAGCCCGCTGAGCAGCGTCGACTTGCCGCAGCCGTTGGGGCCGACGATCGCGGTGACCCGGTGCGGCGGCAGTTCGACGTCCAACTCCCGCACGACCGGGGTGTGCCCGTGGGCGAGCGTGAGGGAGGCGGTCTCCAGCCGGCGGGCCTCGGTCATGGTGTTCACGGGCTTCACGGGGTCCTCCTCGTGCGGGTGGTGAGCAGCAGCCACAGCAGGTACGGGCCTCCGACGACGGCGGTGACCAGACCCACGGGAATCTCCAGCGGGGCCATCACGGTCCTGCCGATCAGGTCGGCCAGCAGCGTGAAGACGGCTCCGGCGAGCGCGGAGGTGAGGACGGGCACCGGTCCGGGCCCGGTCAGGCGACGGGCGGCCTCGGGCGCGGCCAGGGCGATCATGCCGAGCGGGCCGGCGACGGCCACGGCCAGTCCGGCGCAGACGACGGAGGTGAGGAGCACCGCCACGCGCAGGGGCCGCACCCGCACGCCCAGCCCGGTGGCGACGGCGTCGGAGAAGCGGAGCACGTTCAACCGGCGTCCCAGGACCACCGCGAGCGGCAGGCAGACGAGCAGTCCGACCTCCAGCACCGTGACCGCCGTCTGGGAGCGGCTGTTGAGGGTGCCGACCGTCCAGGCGAACGCGGCGTTCGCCGCGTCGATCCGGGCTCGGGACAGGATCAGGTTCGTCACGGCGCCGAAGACCGCGCCGACGCCCAGCCCCACGACGAGGAAACGGTAGCCGCGCTGTCCGGCTCCCCCGCTGAGGGCGAGGGTGAGCACGGCGGCCGTGGCCGCGCCGGTCAGGGCCGTCGCCGAGGGCAGCAGGCTGGTGGAGGAGGAGACGATGCCGGCGACCGCGAACGCGGTCGCGCCGTTGTTCAGTCCCACGGTGTCCGGGGTGGCCAACCGGTTTCCCGAGAGCGTCTGCATCAGGCAACCGGCCACGCCCAAGGCCGCGCCGACCGTGATCCCGGCCTCGATCCGCGGCATCCGCAACTCCTCCACGACCAGCAGGTCGCGTGGGCTGCCGCTGCCCAGCACCGCCGCGCGCAGGGCGTCGAGCGGGGCCACGGCGATGTCCCCGACGGCCAGGCACACCGTGCCCACCGCGACCAGGAGCAGCGCGAGCACGGCGCCGGCGAGCAGTGGTCTGAGGGGCACGAGGACGGAGAGGCCGCCCGTGGCCAGTCGGAACGTGCCGGGCGGCGCGGCGGGCACGGGCGGTGCGACCGACTCCCGCGGCGGGCGTGGGGCGGGCACATCGACGGACGGCGTGCCCATGGGCATCCCGGTGAGCGTCTCCGTGGGCGTCTCCGTCGGTGTCTTCGGCGAGGTCTTCGGCGGGGTCTTCACAGCGCGGGCAACCTCGAGGAGCGGACGACGGCGACCAGGACCGGGGCGCCGAACAGCGCGGTCATCACGCCCAGCGGCATCTCGTACGGGCGGACGACCAGCCGCGAGACCACGTCGGCGAGCAGGACCACGGCCGGCCCCAGCAGCACCGACACGGCCAGCAGCCGCCTCAGGTCCGGTCCGACCAGCGCCCGGGCCACGAAGGGCACCACCAGGCCGACGAAGGCGACCGGACCGGCGATCGCGGTGGCCCCGCCGACCAGCAGGGCGACGGACGTGACGGCCGCCGCGCGCACCCGGCGCGGGCGGTGGCCGAGTCCGGTGGCCACGTCGTCCCCGAGGGTGAGCGCGGACAGCGCGGGGCTCACCGCGACGGCCACGACCAGACCGAGCAGCAGGACGGGCAGCACGGCGAGGAGGTCGTCGGTGTCGCGTCCCGCGACCGAGCCCACCGTCCAGAACCGGATCTCGTCCGCGGCCCGCTGGTTCGCCAGGAGCAGCACGGAGGAGGCCGCGCCCATCAGTCCGCTGAAGGCCGCGCCGGCCAGGACCAGTCGGACCGGGTCGTCGCCCGCTCCGCGCAGCCGGGCGGCGCCCAGGGCGAGCAGACAGCCGGCCGCGGCGCCGAGCACGGCGACGTAGGGGGCCACGGTCGTGGCGCTCGCGCCGAGCACGATCGCGAGGACGACGGCGAAGGACGCTCCGGCGCTCACCCCGAGCAGTCCGGGCTCGGCGAGCGGGTTGCGGGCGGTGGCCTGCAGGACGGCTCCGGCGACGCCGAGGGCGACCCCGACGGCGATCGCCACGACGGTGCGCGGCAGCCGCAGTTCCAGCACGGTGAAACGGGCGTCCGCGTCACCGCCGCCGAGTACCACCTCGGCGGCTCGGGCGGGGCCGATGTCACCGGCCCCGACGAGCAGGCCGGCCACCGCGACGACCAGCAGCACGCCGGACGCCGGCAGCAGGCCGCGCAGCAGAGTCTTACGGAGCGTCACACCACACCTTCTCGATGGCCGATACATTGGTTAGGTTAGCCTACGCTCATCTACCGGCACCATCCCCGTTCAGGAGATCCACCATGTTCCGCTCCCCCCTGCCCCGAGCCGGCCGTTTTCTCCAGGTCACCGCTGTTGCTGCGCTGGTCATGGGGGTGAGTGCATGCGGAGGGTCAGGTTCCGCGGACGGCGGCGACGACGGCGGAGACAAGGGCCGGCAGTCGACCCGCTCGGTCGAGACCGCCTACGGGACGGTGAAGGTGCCGTCCGAGCCGAAGCGCGTCGTCGCTCTCGGTGACACCTCGCTGGACACCGCCCTGTACCTCGGCGTCGAACCGGTCGGCACGAGCAGCGCCCGCGGCGCGGACACCGCGCCCGGCTACCTGGGAGCGAAGGCGGAGTCGATCCCGCTGGTCGCCACGGTGCAGGAGCCCAACATCGAGGCGATCCTCAAGGCCGACCCCGACCTGATCCTCGCCGCGCCGCGGATGGAGAAGTCCCAGTACGAGGCCCTCAAGGCCGTGGCCCCCACCGTCGTCCCGAAGAACGAGACCTGGAAGCAGCCGGCGGAGACCTACGCCGAGGCCCTGGGCGAGAAGGAGGCGTTCGACAAGAAGATCGACGCCCTGCTGGACCGCGCGGCCGACGCCGCCGGCGGGGAGGACCCGGGCACGGCCGTGGTGGTCCGCTGGATGCCCGCCGGCCCCATGGTGATGAACGCCGACAACATGCCCAGCAGCCTGCTGAAGGAGGCCGGGGCCACGCTCATGCCGATCGCGGAGGACCTGGACTCGCCCCACTCGGACGCGCTGTCCCTGGAGAACCTCGACAAGATCGACGCCGACCACGTCTTCGTCGCCACCCTCAACGCCGAGGGCAGGAAGGCCCTGGAGTCGGCGGAGAAGCAGAAGTCGTTCACCCGGCTGAAGGCCGTGCGGAACGACGAGGTCAGCGGCGTCGACGGCCAGGTGTGGAGCAGCAGCGCGGGTCTGTACGCGATGGAGAAGGTCGTCGAGGACATCGAGGCCGCGTACGCCGAGTGAACCGGTGGTCGTGCCCGGCACCCGAGGTGCCGGGCACGACCGGACCGGACGGACCGCCGGTCTCAGTGACCGCGCGCGATCCACTCCTCCAGATGCGGGGCCTCGGCCCCGATGGTGGTGGACTCCCCGTGCCCGGTGCGCACCACCGTCTCCGGCGGCAGGGTCAACAGCCTGCCGCGGATGGAGTCGATGATCGTCGGGAAGTCCGAGAAGGACCGCCCGGTCGCGCCGGGCCCGCCGGCGAAGAGGGTGTCGCCGGTGAACACCGTGCCCAGCGCCGGGGCGTACAGGCACACCGCGCCGGGGGCGTGACCGGGGGTGTGCAGCACGGTCAGCTCGGTGCCGGCCACGGTGATCGTCTGCCCGTCGGACAACTCACCGTCCGGCGCCCGGTCGGGGTGGGTCATCTCCCACAGCGGCCGGTCGTCCGGGTGGAGCAGGATCGGCGCGCCGGTGGCCTCGGCCAGCGCGGGGGCGGCGTCGATGTGGTCGTTGTGGGCGTGGGTGCACACGATCGCGACCGTCCGCCGGCCGGCGAGGACGCGTTCGATGGCGGCGGCGTCGTGGGCGGCGTCGATGACGATCGCCTCGGCGTCGTCGCCGACGATCCACACGTTGTTGTCCACGTCCCAGGTGCCGCCGTCCAGGCTGAAGGTGCCCGAGGTGGTCAGGTGGTCGATCCGGGCCGCCATCAGAACACCACCACCGAACGCAGCACGTCTCCGGCGTTCATCCGATCGAACGCCTCCTCCACCTGGTCCAGGGCGACGGTCTCGGTGACGAAGGCCTCCAGGTCCAGGCGGCCCTGCAGGTAGAGGTCGACGAGCATCGGGAAGTCCCGGCTGGGCAGGCAGTCGCCGTACCAGGAGGACTTCAGCGCGCCGCCGCGGCCGAAGACGTCCAGCAGCGGCAGTTCCAGCTTCATCTCGGGGGTGGGCACTCCCACCAGCACCACCGTCCCGGCCAGGTCACGGGCGTAGAACGCCTGCCGGTAGGTCTCCGGCACCCCCACCGCGTCGATGACCACGTCCGCGCCGTGCCCGCCGGTCAGCTCCCGCACCGCCTCCACCGCGTCGTTCTCGCGGGAGTTGACGGTGTGGGTGGCGCCCAGCTTCCGGGCCACCTCCAGCTTGCGGTCGTCGATGTCGACGGCGATGATCCGCGCGGCGCCGGCCAGGTTCGCGCCCATCACCGACGCCCCGCCCACGCCGCCGCAGCCGATCACGGCCACGCTGTCGCCGCGCTGCACGTTCCCGGTGTTCAGCGCGGCCCCCAGACCGGCCATCACCCCGCAGCCCAGCAGTCCGGCCACCGCCGCCGACGCGGACGGGTCGACCTTGGTGCACTGCCCGGCGTGGACCAGGGTCTTCTCCGCGAACGCCCCGATGCCCAGGGCGGCGGTCAGTTCGGTGCCGTCCTCCAGGGTCATCTTCCGCGCCGCGTTGTGGGTGTCGAAGCAGTACCACGGCCGCCCGCGCCGGCAGGCGCGGCACTGGCCGCACACCGCGCGCCAGTTGAGGATCACGAAGTCGCCGGGCGCCACCTCGTCCACGCCCTCGCCGACCGCCTCCACCACGCCCGCGGCCTCGTGGCCGAGCAGGAACGGGAAGTCGTCGGAGATCCCGCCCTGACGGTAGTGGTAGTCGGTGTGGCACACCCCGCAGGCCTGGATCTTCACCACCGCCTCCCCCGGCCCCGGATCCGGCACCACGATCGTCTCCACGGTGACCGGTTGGTTCTTGCCCCGGGCGACGACCGCCCGCACCTTCTGCGACATTCCTGTGCGACCTCTCTCACTCAGTCGACGGGCCGGTCACCGGGCCGCCGTCTCCCGACGACCCGGTGGTGCCGTCCCATCCAGGTCTACCGGTGACCTGGGAACCATCCAAACACGCGGGGGTCCTCGGACGGCCCCCCGGTCCCGACGAGCCCCTCCGGTGTGCCGGAGGGGCCGAGGGAGAACCGAGAGAGAGCCGAGGGAGAGCCGGGGCGTCCCGCGCTCCCGGCCGGTCCGGCCGGCGGTCGCGCACGGAGCCGTCGAAGGCCGGCCCGTTTGTCATGAACGCCCCGTGCCTTCCCTCGTCCGAGGCGGGGGGGGGAGGCCCCGGATCAACGCAGCAGCAGTTGCAGTCCGCCGAGGGTCGTCGCCGCGATCACCAACCGGTCGAAGAGCCGCTGGTCGATCCGGGCGACGACCGCCCGACCGACGAACGCCCCCACCACCACCAAGGCGACCAGCGTCGCGTTCAACCGCAGCGATTCGGCGTTGATCAGGTCGAGGCCGAGCATGAACGGCACCTTGAAGGCGTTGACGACCAGGAAGAACCAGGCGGAGGTGCCGAGGAAACCGAGCTTCCGGAAGCCGACGGAGAGCAGGTAGAGCGACATGACCGGTCCGCCCGCGTTGGCGACCATGGTCGTGAAGCCGCCCAGCACCCCGTACGACCGCATGGCGTGCCGCCCGGTCCGTCCGCCGCCCCCGCCGTTCTCTCGGCCGCCGTTCCCTTGGGCGTCGCTCCCCTGGGCGCGGCCCTCCCGGGCACGGCGGCCGTCGACACGGCGCCGCCACAGCGTCACGGCCACCATGAACAGCAGGATCACGCCGATCGACCGCCGGATCAGCGTGTCACCGGCCCATGCCATGAACACGGTGCCGACGACGACCCCGACGGCCACCGCGGGGAACATCCGCACCAGCGTCGGCCAGTGCGCGTGCCGCCGGTAGGTGATCACGGCGATCACGTCCCCCACCAGCAGCAGGGGCAGCAGTACGCCGGTGGACTCCCGTGCCGGGAGCACCGCCGCGAAGATCGCCAGGCTGACCGTGTTGGCTCCGCTGACCGCCGTCTTGGAGAAGCCGACGAGCACGGTGGCCGCCGCCAGCGCCACGAAGCCCCAGAAATCGATGTTCATGTCGGGGGTCGATGCTATGCCCGGCCGGCGATCGACCCGCCCGGGGCCCTCCCGGAGGGTCGAGGCGGGGCCCCGACGGCCGCCCGGCACGGCGAGCGGCTCAGGGCGCCAGGATGTCCAGCTCCCGGAGGGCGCCCACCGTGATCTCGCGGGTCAGCTCCTCGGCCCGGACCGCGTCGCCCGCCCGCACCGCCTCCGCGACCTGCACGTGGAGGGTGACGGCGGCCGGGTCCGGGTCCTCGAACATGACCCGGTGGTGGGTGCGGCCGGCCAGCACCTCGGCGACGAGGTCGCCCAGGTGCGCGAACATCTCGTTCCCCGAGGCGTTCAGCACGACCCGGTGGAAGGCGATGTCGTGCACCAGGTACCCCTCCAGTTGGCCGCCGCGCGAAGTGGCGACCATGCCCAGGGCGCACTCGGTGAGTTCCGCGCACTGCTCCGGGGTGGCGTTGCGCGCGGCCAGCCCCGCGGCGACGGGTTCGACCGCCGAGCGCAGCACGGTCAGGGAACGCAACTGGTGGGGACGGTCGGCGCCGGCCAGCCGCCACCGGATGACCTGCGGGTCGTAGACGTTCCACTCCTCGACGGGGCGCACGGTCACGCCCACGCGACGGCGGGACTCCACCAGGCACATCGACTCCAGGACGCGGACCGCCTCGCGCATCACCGAGCGCGACACCCCGAGCCGCTCGGCCAACTCGTCGGTGCGCAGCACGCTGCCGGGCGGATGCTCACCGGC
The DNA here is from genome assembly GCF_000718985.1 of Streptomyces megasporus. Lineage (GTDB taxonomy): Bacteria > Actinomycetota > Actinomycetes > Streptomycetales > Streptomycetaceae > Streptomyces > Streptomyces megasporus. The sequence continues at coordinate 40,978 of NZ_JODL01000027.1, forward strand.
CGTGATGGCCAGCCCGAGGACGTCCAGTACACGCGCGTGCTGCCCCCGGGCCCCTGTGCTCATGACCTCAGAGTACGCAGCGACCCCTCGAACAAAAAGTCAGACTAATTAATCACAGGGTCTTGTTTTCGTCTGACCTTTGGGCTTCAGTGACGTGGCATCCAGATGTCGACGGAGACAGCGAGGCACCGATGAGCAGCTCCCGCGTCGTCGTGGTCATGGGCGTGGCAGGCACCGGCAAAACCACCGTCGGCCACCTGCTCGCGGACCGGCTCGGCGTTCCCTACGCCGAGGGCGACGACTTCCATCCCGCGGCCAACATCGCGAAGATGACCGCCGGTGAGCCCCTGACCGACGAGGACCGTCTGCCCTGGCTGGACGACATCGGCGCCTGGGCCCGCGCCCGGGCGGGACTCGGCGGGGTCGTCAGTTGCTCCGCCTTGAAGCGGAGTTACCGCGACCGGCTGCGGGCCGCCGCCCCGGACGTGGTGTTCGTCCACCTCACCGGCGACCGGCGGCTCATCGAGGAACGCATGTCGCACCGCGAGGGGCACTTCATGCCCACGGCCCTGCTGGACTCGCAGTTCGCCACGCTCCAGCCCCTGGAACCGGACGAATCCGGCGTCGCCGTCGACGTCTCCGGCAGTCCGGAGGAGGTCGCCGAACGGGTGGTCCGCGCTCTCCTCGACGACGAACGGCGCGCACCCCTCCCGTAGCCGCGCCCCCTTGGACGGACATCCACCACTCCCCTGGCATGGGTGTCCGCCTTCCCGCTCACCCCCGTTCCACCCCCTCACCCCCCACGCACCCTCGTTCACCCCGATCCACCACAAGGAAAGACCGTGACCAGACTCAGCGCCGAGATACTGGCAGCGGACACCGTCGAGCCGATCACCTCAGCGGGCCACGCCCAGCTCGGGATCGCCGTTCTCGCGGGCATCGCCGTCATCGTCCTGCTCATCACCAGGTTCAAACTCCACGCGTTCCTGGCGTTGACCATCGGCTCCCTGGCGCTCGGCGCTCTCGCGGGCGCCCCGTTGGACGAGGCGATCGCCGGCTTCAGCAGCGGACTCGGCTCCACCGTCTCCGGCGTGGGCGTGCTGATCGCCCTCGGCGCGATCCTCGGCAAGCTGCTGGCCGACTCCGGCGGAGCGGACCAGATCGTCGACACCATCCTCGCCAAGGCGAGTGGACGCGCCATGCCGTGGGCGATGGTGCTGATCGCCTCGGTGATCGGACTGCCCCTCTTCTTCGAGGTCGGCATCGTCCTGCTGATCCCGGTCGTGCTCATGGTGGCCAAGCGGGGCAACTACTCCCTGATGCGCATCGGCATCCCGGCCCTCGCCGGCCTGTCCGTGATGCACGGCCTCATTCCCCCGCACCCCGGCCCGCTGGTGGCGATCGACGCGGTCGAGGCCGACCTCGGCGTGACCCTGGCCCTGGGCATCCTCATCGCCATCCCGACGGTGATCATCGCGGGCCCGATCTTCTCCCGGTACGCGGCCCGGTGGGTCGACGTGCCCGTTCCCGAGCGGATGCTCCCCGAGCGCCCCTCCGAGGAATTGACGAGGCGTCCCGGATTCGGCGTCACGGTGGCCACGGTCCTCCTGCCCGTCGTGCTGATGCTCGCCAAGGCGCTGGTGGACATCGTCGTCGACGATCCCGAGAACACGGTGCAGCGGACCTTCGACGTCATCGGCTCGCCCATGATCGCGCTGCTCGCCGCCGTGATCGTCGGGTTCTTCACCCTGGGCCGGGCCGCCGGGTTCGCCAAGGACCGGCTCGCCTCGACCGTCGACACCTCGCTCGCGCCCATCGCCGGCGTGCTCCTCATCGTCGGCGCGGGCGGCGGCTTCAAGCAGACCCTCATCGACGTCGGCGTGGGCCGGATGATCCTGGACTTCTCCGAGAACTGGGCGATCCCGACACTGCTGCTGGCCTGGCTGATCGCGGTGGCCATCCGCCTCGCCACCGGCTCGGCGACCGTCGCGACCATCTCCGCGGCCGGTCTGGTGGCCCCCCTGGCGGCCGACATGTCGACCGCGCACGCGGCGCTGCTGGTCCTCGCGATCGGTGCCGGCTCGCTCTTCTTCAGCCATGTCAACGACGCCGGGTTCTGGCTCGTCAAGGAGTACTTCGGGATGAACATCGGACAGACCGTCAAGACCTGGTCGATCATGGAGACCGTCATCTCGGTGGTGGCCGGCGCCCTGGTCCTGCTGTTGTCCTTGGTGATCTAGCCTCAAAGGCTCCGCTTCCGCGGCGGCGGGAACCCCGGCGGGGTTCCCGCCGCCGTCCGTCGTTCCGACGGCCACGTTCCGGGCGCGTGGGGCCGTTACCCTTGCCCCCGAGCGCACACGAGCGCGCGGCGGGTCCGCCGGGGCCGGTGGTCGCCGGAGGCCGGTGACGGGGGGGAAGCAGCGGTGCGAGCACCCGAGATGGTCCAGGTCGAGGCGGGCGTCCACCTGGTGACGGGCCGCAACACGAACTGGGTGATCGTCCGGGAGGGCGACGCGGTGACCCTGGTGGACACCGGGTACCCCCGGGACCGGGAACTGCTGCTCGCCTCGCTGGACGCGGTCGGCGCCGCCCCCTCCTCCGTGGCGGCCGTGTTGATCACGCACGCCCACAGCGACCACATCGGCTCGGCGGAGTTCCTCCGCGCGGAGCACGGGGTCCCGGTGCTGGCGCACCGGGCGGAAGTCCCCCACGCGCGCCGGGACTTCCTCCACCAGATCTCCGTCGGGCGCGTCCTGGCCAACGGCCTGCGTCCCGGAGTCCTGCCCTGGGCCGTGCACGCGCTGCGCTCCGGCGGCACGAGGGAGACACCGGTCGCCGAGCCCCGGGAGTTCCCGTCCCCGGGCCCACTCGACGTCCCCGGGCGCCCGGTGCCCGTCCACACCCCCGGCCACACCGACGGGCACTGCGCCTACCACCTGCCCCACACCGGGATTCTGATCACCGGGGACGCCCTGGTCTGCGCCCACCCCACCTCGCCGCTCCACGGGCCCCAACTGCTGCCCGACATGTTCCACCACGACCGCGCCCGTGCCCTGGCGTCCCTCGCCACCCTGGAGGAACTCGACGCCGACGTCCTGCTCCCGGGCCACGGGCCGGTGCACCGCGGCGCGGTCCGTGCCGCGGTGCGGCACGCGCGCGAACAGGCCGGCCCGGCCGCACCCGCCCGGTGACGGGGCGGCTCAGCGTACGACGCGCGTCCAGATGTTCGTGGCGTGTGGGGCCTGCGTGACGTCGACGCGTTCGAGCCCGACGCGGGTTCCGCCCGGGTGGTCGAACAGCCGGACGCCGTCGCCGAGCAGCACGGGCACGACGCACACCAGGATCTCGTCGAGGAGGCCCGCCTCCAGGCACTGCCGGGCGACACTGGCCCCCAGGACGTTGACGTACTTCTCCCCCGCGGCGGCCTTGGCCGCCGCGACGCCGCCGGCGAGGTCGCCGACGAAGGTGACGCCCGGCACCGGGACGTCCGGGACGTGGTGGGTGAGCACGAACTGCGGCCCGCTCCATCCCCCGCCGAACGCCTCGCCCTCCCCTTCCGTCCCCTTGTACGGGTCGTCGCCGCGGAACGTGCGGTTGCCGACGAGCAGGGCGCCGGTCTCGTCGACGAGCCGGTCCACCGCCGGGTTGGGGCCGATTCGGTCCGCCAACCAGGACATGTCCCCTCCCGGCCCGGCGATGAACCCGTCCAGTGACATGCCGACCGAGTACAGCAGCTTCGCCATGATCAATCACCCTCCGGCCGGATCAACGCGCTCGTCCCCGTGGTGGTGACGGCCGGCCGCACGGGAATTCATCGCCCGGCACGGGGAGGCGTCCGGGCGCGGGTGTCCGCGGCCTGTCGCCTACCGGGGCGACGGGTCCGCTCCGCGGGCCGGGGTCCATGACCCGACAGGTAATCGACCCCGTCGATTCCGGATGCCACGATCGTCCACGTACCGAGCCCGACCGACCGGAAGGACACCATGCCCGCCTACGTCATAGCCCACCTGCGAGACGCCGCCCCGCACCCGGAGATCGCCGAGTACATCGAGCGCATCTCCGCCACCTTCGAGCCGTACGGCGGACGCTTCCTCGTGCACGCCGCGCAGCACGAGGTGAAGGAGGGCGGCTGGCCCGGGCACGTCGTGATGATCGGTTTCCCCGGGATCGCCGAGGCCCGGGCCTGGTGGGACTCGCCCGCCTACCAGGAGATCGCGCCGCTGCGCTCACGGCACATCGAGGGCGACATCATCCTGGTCGAAGGAGTCCCCGAGGGCTACGACCCGACCGCCGCCGCCAAGGCCATGCGGGAGGCCCTGCCCGCCGGTTGAGCACCGGTGCGCGCCGGCCTCGTACGGCGGGCGCGGTCGTGCGTGCTCGCCGTCGGGACCGTCCGCGGAGGGGTGGAGACGGTGGCAGCGTGGTCGGCACGGTGTCCCGGTCCTCAGACGGCCCGTTCCTCGTCCACCGCCTTCGCGAGCGGCGTCCCGTCGGTCCGACGGTCGTTCCCGCGCCGGGCCGGAAGGTTGACCACCACGAGCGCGAAAGCGGCGAGCATCACGTTCCGCGCCGCCGCGTCCAGACCGTTCCAGTCCGAGGACTGCCACATGGCGAACCACTCCCCTCCGATGGCGAAGAAGCCCAGCCCGAACAGCAGCAGGACCATCACCAGGCCGAGGGTGGCGGCTCGGCGGGCGCGGCCGTGGTCGCCACCGCGCAGGCCCACCGCCCAGAGCCAGGTCGCGGCGAGGAGGACGAGGGCGGTGAGGGTCTCCCAGACGATGATGGCCACGTAGGCGGCGTCCTGGAGGGCGGTCGACTCGATCGCCCTCCACATCAGGTCCGGGTCCTCGAAAGTGGTGTCCATCGCCAGGACGTGCCGGACGAACTGCCGGTTGGTGTCGAAGTCCGTGATGTTGCCGAAAGCCACCAGGGCCATGTAGACCGCGACGATCCCCGTCAGCACGGTCGCCGCGACGGGCGGTGTGCCCAGTGAAAGCAGCCCGCCCGTCCGGGTCTCCGCGCGTTCTCCCCCGCCTGCCATGCGTCCTCCTCCGGTCGGACCCTCGGTCGTCGTCCTCGATCCTGGCAGGGTCGCCGGGCGGCGCGCTCGGGTTTCACCCCGATCGTGCCCTCTTCTCGACCACCGGCCTCCCCGCCCCGAACCGAGGTTCCAGGACGGAACAACCGGTCACCGCCACCGGGCTCCGGCGTCGCGCGCGGCGCACAGGGCGTGGTCGATCAGGTCCCCGACGCCCTGGAGTTGACGTACGGCGGTGGCCTCGTCGGCGGGGCGGCTGTGCAGGGAGACGGTGACGGCGGCCTGCCCGTCCGGGGTCACGGCGGGGTGCACGGTGGAGCCGAACCCACTGCCGTCGTGCCCCCAGTACTCGCCTCCGCAGGAGAGCGGCGTCCGGTAGAGGCCGAGCCCGCCGCCTCTGCCGGGCGGACTCCCGGGCTCCCGGGGGACCTCGATCGTCCGCCGCATCTCGGCGAGTTGGGCGGGAGCCAACAACTCCCCCCGCATCAGGGCCGTGAAGAACCTGTTGACGTCCGCCGTGGTGCCGATCAGCGATCCGTCGGCGTCCCCGTCGAAGGGGAGGTAGGCGACCGTGGTGTCGACCATCGGCCCGCCCGACTCGAACTGCTGGTGGTTGCGGGCGTGGGGGCGCGGCAGGAACGGCCGGTCGCCGGGGGCGAGCGTGCGGACGAGCCGCAGCGGGCGCAGGATCCTGCTCCGCACCTCCTCGTCCCAGGGGCGGCCCGTCACCGCCTCGATCACCATGCCGGCCAGGACGTAGTTGGTGTTGGAGTACTCCCGGTCCGCCCCGGGTTCGAAGGACGGCGGGTGCTTCATGGCGAGGGCGACGCGCTCCGCGGAGGTGTAGGTGGTCCAGCGGTTCCGCCGGTACCCCTCGGCGCTGTACTCCGGGACGACGTCGGCGGTGTAGTCGGGGATTCCGCTGGTCTGTTGGAGGAGGTGCCGCAGGGTGACGCGGCGGCCGTCGTTCCCGCTGCCCCGGACCACGCCCGGCAGCCGGCGCTCCACCGTGTCGACGAGCGACACGCGCCCTTCCCCGACGAGCTGGAGGAGCACGGTCGCGACGAACGTCTTGGTGGTGCTGCCGATCCGCACGTATCCGTCCAGGGGGACGGGCCGTCCGGTGCCGAGGTCGCCCACTCCACTGCGGACGGTCCACGTCCCGTGGGGGGTGTCCAGCCTGGCCGACACGCCGGTGACCCCGGCGTCGCGCAGCGCGTCGGCGTCCTGTTGCAGTCGCGCGAACCGGGGTGGCGCCGCCGTACCGGTTCCGGGAAGGGTGAGGGGCAGCAGGGGCGCGGCGGCGAGGGCGGTCGCCGCCCGGCGGATGATCCGGCGTCGTGGGATCGACATGGACCGACCGTACGGAGGCGGGCGGTGAGCGGCCATCCGGTCGGCCGGAGACCACACGGTCGGGCTCTCCCGAACTCTCCCGCTCCGGGCAGCCCCCGGATGGGAGGCTGCCCGGTCACCGAACGCGGGGAGCGTGCCCCGATCGGTCAGGCGGCGAGGCCGGCCTTGAGGGCGGAGGCGATCTTCACCACGCGCTCGGCCTGGATGCGGGCGGCGGTGCGGGTGGTGTCGTCGACCGGGTTGTTGCCCTGGGCGTCCACGTGGGAGGTGCCGTAGGGGTTGCCGTCGGCGAACTTGGCCGGGTCGGTGTAGCCGGGGGCGACCAGGATGCCGCCGAAGTGGTGGATGGTGTTGTACAGCGCCAGCAGGGTGGACTCCTGGCCGCCGTGGGCGGTGGCGGAGGAGGTGAAGCCGCTGTAGACCTTGTCGGCGAGCTTGCCCTCGGCCCACAGGCCACCGAGGGTGTCGATGAACTGCTTGAGCTGGGAGGCGATGTTGCCGTAGCGGGTGGGCGAGCCGAAGATCACCGCGTCGGCCCACACCATGTCGTCCGGGGTGGCCTCGACGGTGTCGGCGGTGGCGGCGGCGTTGGCGGCCCAGGCGGGGTTGGAGTCGATGGCGGCCTGCGGGGCGAGCTCGGCGACCTTGCGCAGCCGGACCTCGGCGCCGGCCTTCTCCGCGGCCTCGGCGATCTCCTGGGCTATCGCGGTGATGGTGCCGGTGGAGGAGTAGTAGACGACGGCGAGCTTGGTCTGAGCACTCACGGTTTCTCGGTCTCCGTTTCGTTCGGTGTCGTGTCCATGGAGGGCCGGTGGCCCATGCCGAATCCCGCCGCCGCGGTTCGTGGTCGCGGGACACGGCATATGTTGAACCTTAAACCATTCTGCCGCCGAAATCCTCCCCGGGTGGAAACGGTGCCGCCAAAGAGTCCGCCGGGCCCGGCCGAACGCGCCGGGCCCGGCGCCGAACGAGGCGCTCTACGCCACCAGTTCCGCGACGCCGGAGAGCAGCCGGTCGACGTCCTCCGCGCTGGTGTAGGGGGCGAGGCCGGCCCGTACGGCGCCCGGTTCTCCCAGGCCGATGCGGCGAGCCGCCTCGATCGCGTAGAAACTGCCCGCGGGCGCGTTCACCCCCAGCCGGGCCAGGTGCTCGTACACCGCGCGGGGCGTGTGGCCCGCCACGGAGAACAGGACGGTGGGGGTGTGTCGCTTCGGCGAACCGTGCCGGGTGACGCCGTCGAGCGCCGCCAGTCCGTCCAGCAGCCGACCGAAGAGTTCCTCCTCGTGGGCCTCCACCCGCCGCATCGACTCCAGCAGTCGGGCGCGTCGCGCACCGGCCGGCGGGTCGCCGAGGTCGGCGATGAACTCAACGGCGGCCACCGTCCCGGCCAGCGTCTCGTAGGGCAGCGTGCCGAGTTCGAAGCGCTCGGGGACGGCGTCGGTGGACGGCAGCAGCTTGTCGGGGCGGATCGTCTCCAGCAGTTCGGGGGCGGCGGCGACCACACCGTGGTGCGGGCCGAAGAACTTGTACGGCGAGCAGGCGTAGAAGTCCGCGCCCCAGTCCGTCATCGAGACGGCGGCGTGCGGGGTGAGGTGCACCCCGTCCACGTACACCAGCGCGCCCACCGCGTGGGCCGCCTCGGCGATCGCGGGGACGTCGGGCCGGGTGCCGAGCAGGTTGGACGCGGCCGTCACCGCCACCAGCCGCGTGCGCGGCGTCAGCACGGCGGCCACGTGGTCGACGGTGAGCTCACCCGTCACCGGGTCGAAGTCGGCCCACCGCACCGTCGCGCCGGCGGCCTCGGCGGCGATGACCCACGGCCTGATGTTCGCGTCGTGGTCCAGCCGTGTCACCACGACCTCGTCGCCCTCGCCCCATCCCTTGGCCAGGGCCCGTGCCATGTCGACCGTCGCCTGCGTCATCGACCGCGCGAACACCACGCCCTCGGGGCGGCAGCCCAGCAGGTCGGCCATGGCAGACCGGGCCTCCCGCACCACGGCCTCGGCCCGCCGCTCGGCGGCGGTGACGGTGCCGCGGTTGGCGATGCCTCCGCAGAGGGTGTCGGCGACGGCCCGCCCCACCTGCCGGGGCACCTGCGTCCCGCCGGGGCCGTCGAAGTGGGCCACCCCCTCGTCGAGGGCGGGGAAACAACCACGGATCCGGTCGATGTCGAGGTGCATGGGCCCATCCTCCACGGGCCCGGCACCACGTCAAGATCTCCGGGACCCGGACGTCACAGGTCCCCCGGACCCACCTGGTGCGCGCCCGAGGAGTCGGCCGAGGCGATCCAGTCCGTGGAGCCGGTGACGACGAGCCGGTACCGGGCGCCGACCGCACCGTCGTCCCAGGTCGAGTTCACCGTGACCCGCGCGGTCAGCTCCGCGCCGGCGGGCACCTTGATCTGGATCCAATTGACGTACCGGGTCGCCCGGGAGCGCGCCACGACGTCGCCCGAGCCGTCGAGCAGTTCCAGCGTGTGGAGGTCGGTGATCTCCCGCGGGGTCTTCCACGGGGCCGGGAATCCGAAGACGTCGCGGATCAGGACGTCCTCGGTGTCGACCGCCGCCCCGTTGGGATACACGGACAGGGCCGGGTAGACGGCGCACGGGTTGACGCCGTAGGCGTTCAGCATGCAGGGCAGGTCGGCGAATCCGCCGTCGGGCACCACCGTGACGGTGACGAACTGCTCCTGGGAGGAGGTCATCGGGTAGTCGAGCGACCGGCCGGGCGCCACGGCGTCGACGGCCGTGAAGGACGTGTCGAGGTCGACGTCGGCGGCACGGGCGCGTCCGGCCGGGTACATCTCCACCAGTTCGTAGGCGCGCCTCTCGCCACCGCCCCAGGGGGCCGCGCCCTCGACCTCGGTGACGAGTTCGCCGTTCTCGAAGTACCGGCCGTCGTCCGGGTCGAGGAGGGCTCCCAGCGGACCGCGGGGGCCGAGCGGCCCGAGCGGCCCGTGGACGCCCAGGGGTCCGGTGGGCCCGAGCGGGCCGTACACACCGCCGGCCCGCAACTGCCCGGAGACCTCGTTGATCGCGGCCAGGTCCTCGCAGTAGGCCTGCCGGCCGACCGGCCCGGACGGGCCGAGCGGGCCCTCCTCCCCCAGGACGGGCTCGGCGAGGACGCCCCAGGTGTCGAGCAGCGAGGCCAGGAAGGGGTTCTGCCGCATGTGGTGGAGCTGTGTCTCCCAGTGCTCACCGGCCTCCCCCACGGGGCCGTACCGACCCAGCGGACCCCAGGGCCCGAGGGGGCCCAGGTGGCCCAGCGGGCCGACGGGGCGCAGCAGTCTCTCGCCGGTCGTCCCGTCCGCGTAGGCGGCGGGGTCGATCCGCGGCCGAATCGTCCCCATCAGCGGGTCGGCGCGGTCGTGCGAGTCCGTGCCCGCCATGGTGAGCTGCCGCTCCACCGTGGTGGCGCCGGTCCAGGCCCAGTCGGGCATGGTGGACGAGGCCGCGGTGGCGCACGGCCGTTCGTCCGGCACCCGCGCGGACGCCGGACCGGTCTGCGCCAGTACCACGCCGAGGCTGCCGAGCACGGCGAGAACCAGCCGATGACGCCTGGAAGGCACCGTTTACCCCCCGTGTGTGAACTCGTATCGTGCCGCCGGGTGTTCGGGGCGTGGTCGATGCCGGCACACGTTCCGCCGGCGGCCGTGGGCAGGGTCCCGAGACCCCCCTCGACCGGCCCGCGACACGTTGCACGGTACACCTTTCACCGTTCCCCGAGTCGCCGTCAGTCAGATTCTTCGACAGAGGAGTTGAGGAAACCGTGCGGATCGGTTTCGCGTTGCCGCAGTTCGGCCCCCTGGGCGAGCGGATCTCCGAGGTCCCCCGTTTCGCCCGCGAGGCCGAGGCGCTCGGGGCGGCCGGCCTGTGGGTCGGCGACCGTCTGCTCGCGCCCGTCTCCCCCAGCGTCCCCTACCCGGGCACGGACGGCGTCCCGGAGGAGTTCCGCCTCGCCGCGGATCCGTTCACCGTCCTCACCGCGGCGGCCGTGGCGACCGAACGGGTGCTGCTGGGCAGCAACGTCGTCAACGCCCCTTGGTACCCGCCGGCCCTGCTCGCCCGGCAACTGGCCGGCATCGACCGGATCAGCGGCGGGCGGCTCCTGGCCGGCTTCGGCACCGGCTGGTCCCCCGAGGAGTACCGGGCCGTGGGGGTGCCCATGGAGGAGCGCGGCGCCCGGCTGGACGAGTGCCTCGACGTTCTCCGGGCGTGGTGGACCACCGACCCGGTGGAGCACCGGGGCCCGCGGTGGACGATCCCCGCCGCTCACGTCCGTCTCAAACCCGCCCGTGAGCCCCGCCCGCCGATCTACCTGGGGGCCTTCGCCCCGCGGGCGATGCGGCGCGTGGCCCGGCGCGCCGACGGCTGGCTGCCGGTCGTCACCCTCCCCGGCGACTTCGACCCCGTCTCGATCACCGAGCCGATGGCATGGATGCGGCAGGAGGCCGGTCGGGCCGGACGGGACCCCGGGGAACTGGACGTGATCCTGCGCGTCAACCCCGCCTCCGAGGCCACGGTCGACGACATCGTCGACGCCCTGAAGCGGGCCCACGGCCAGGCCGGCGTCGAGCACGCCTTCGTCGACCCGATGTACCTGTCGCGCGACGTCGACCACGCCCTGGAGCTGTGCGGGCGAATCCTGGACGCCGCCGGTCGGGGCTGATCGCCCGCCCGTCGCCATCCTCCGCCCTCGCCGTCCGCGGCGTGCCGAGCACGCCGCGGAGGGTCAGGAGGCGCTCTTCACCGCCGGCGGCTTCCGTGCGTGCCGGCGCGCGGCGGGCACCACCAGCGGGGTGCCGGTCTCCGGGTCGCCGATGACCCGGCAGGGCAGCCCGAAGACCTCCTCCACCAGTTCGGCGGTCACGACCTCGGCCGGGGGGCCGGAGGAGACGACCCGCCCGTCGCGCATGGCGATCAGGTGGGTGGCGTAGCGGGCGGCGTGGTTGAGGTCGTGGAGGACGGCGACCAGGGTTCGGCCCTCCTCCTCGTGGAGGCGGGCGCACAGGTCCAGGACGTCGATCTGGTGGGCGAGGTCCAGGTACGTCGTCGGCTCGTCCAGCAGCAGCAGCGGTGTCTGCTGGGCCAGCGCCATGGCGATCCACACCCGCTGTCGCTGCCCGCCCGAGAGTTCGTCCACCGAGCGGTCGGCGAGCTCGGCGACGCCGGTGGAGGCCATGGACTCGGCGACGACCCGCTCGTCCTCCCTGGACCACTGGCGCAGCAGCCCCTGGTGCGGGTAGCGGCCCCGGGAGACCAGCTCCGAGACGGAGATCCCCTCGGGCGCGGTGGAGGACTGCGGCAGCAGGCCGAGGGTACGGGCGACCTGCTTGGCGTTGAGCGAGGAGATGTCCCTGCCGTCCAGGAGCACCGAGCCGGCGGCCGGCTTGAGCATCCGCGACAGGGCGCGCAGCAGGGTGGACTTGCCGCAGGCGTTGGGGCCGATGATGACGGTGAACGACCGGTCCGGTATCGCGACCGTGAGGTTCTCGGCGATCGTCCGCCGGTCGTAGGAGAGGGTGAGGCCCTCGCCCCTGAGTCTCGTCGCTCCGGCCGCCGCCGTGGAGGCGTCGTGCGTGCCCTGCGTCATCCGTTCCGCTCCGTCCTCGGCGTGTCCGTCTTCTCCGTCTTCGATGTCCACCGTCGCGTGTGCCCTCATATGCGTCCCGCCTTCCGCTGGGTGGCGAGCAGCCACACCAGGTAGCCGCCGCCGAGGAGGCCGGTGACGACGCCCACGGCGAGCTGTCGCTCGGCGAAGAGGTTCTGGGCGACCCAGTCGGCGAGCACCAGCAGGGTCGCGCCCATGCAGGCGGCGGGCATCAGGTTGGGGCCGGGCGCGCGGGTGAGTCGCTTGGCGAGCTGGGGCGCGGTGAGCGCCACGAAGGAGACCGGCCCGGCGCAGGCGGCGGCGAAGGAGACCAGGACGACGGCGGAGCCCAGCAGCACGGTGCGGGACCGCTCGACCGCGACCCCCAGGGAGCGGGCCGCGTCGTCGCCCATCTCCGTCATCAGCAGGCCGCGTCCGAAGCCGATGACGATCACGGGTCCCAGGATCGCCAGCGCGATGAGCAGGGGGGTGAGCTCGGGCCAACCGCGTCCGTCGAGGCTGCCGGTCATCCACAGGATCGCGCGGGAGGCCTCCATCAGCTTGCCGCGGGTGAGCAGGTAGTTGTTGACCCCGGTGAGCATCGCCATGACGCCGATGCCGACGAGGATCAGCCGGAAGCCGTGGAGGCCGCGACGCCGGGCGAGGACGTATATCAGCAGGCCGGTGAGGAGGCCCCCGGCGACGGCTCCGCCGGCCAGGGCCGCGCTGCCGCCGCCGGCGAGGACGACGATCAGCGCTCCCGTGGACGCCCCCTGGGTGAGGCCGAGCATGTCCGGGCTGCCCAGCGGGTTGCGCACCACGGACTGGAAGACCGCGCCGGCCAGGCCCAGGGAGGCGCCGACGAGGAGGGCGGCCAGGACGCGGGGCAGCCGCAGTTCGTTGACGATGAAGTCCTGGGAGGGGGTGCCGCCGCCGGTGAGGGTGGTCAGCACCTCGGCGGGGCTCATGGGGTAGTCGCCGCTGCCGATGGTGACGACGCCGGCGGCCAGGGCCACGAGCAGGCAGCCGGCGGCGGCGACCAGGGCCCGGGGACGGTAGCGGAGGCTGAGCGTCTGTCCGACGCGGAGGGTCCTCATGCCGCCGCCACCTTCCGGTGCCGCAGGATGTAGAGGAAGAGGGGGCCGCCGAGGACCGCGGTGACGACGCCGACCTGGAGTTCGCCGGGGCGGCCCAGCAGCCGGCCGAGCACGTCGGAGCCGAGCAGCAGCACGGGGGCGAGCACCGTGCAGTAGGGCAGCATCCAGCGCAGGTCGGGGCCGGTGAGCGCGCGGACGAAGTGCGGCACCATCAGGCCGACGAAGACGATGGGACCGGCCGCGGCGGTGGCCGCGCCGCACAGCAGGGTGATGGCCACGATGCAGGCCGCCCGGACCCGCTCGGGCCGGGCGCCGAGTGCGCGGGCCTGGTCGTCGCCGAGCGCGAGGGCGTTGAGCGGTCGGGCGAGGGCGAGGGCGGTCAGGAGGCCCGCGGCCACGAACGGCAGCACCTGGACGACGGTGTCCATCCGGGCCGTGGCCAGGGAGCCGACGGTCCAGAAGCGCATCCGCTCCAGCGAGGCGCTGTCCATGATCATCGTGGCGTTGACGTAGGAGTACAGGGCGGCGTTGAGGGCCGCGCCGGCCAGGGCCAGCCGGGCCGGGGTGGCTCCGCGTCCGCCGCCGATCGCGTAGACGAGGGTGGAGACGACGGCGGCGCCGACCAGGGCGAACCACACATAACCGGTGAATCCGGTCACCCCGAGGAAGCCGATGGCGGTGACCACGGCCGCCGACGCCCCGGCGTTGATGCCCAGGAGTCCCGGGTCCGCGAGCGGGTTGCGGGTGAGCGCCTGCATCACCGCGCCGGCCAGCCCGAGGGCCACCCCGGTGAGCAGTCCGAGCAGGGTGCGCGGCAGCCGCATCTCGTGGACGACGGCCCAGGTGGCGGAGTTCCGGTCGAAGAGTCCGTCCCAGACCTCGCCCACCGTCAGCGACCGGGCTCCGAAGCCGATGCTCAGCACCAGCAGGGCGAGCAGCAGCGCCAGGGCGCCCACCAGCCCCGCGGAGCGCAGGGCGGTGCCGCTCCTCGGGGCGGGACCCTCGGTGGGCGGGGACGGCGCCGGCACCGTCCTCCCTTCCGGAGGCGATGACTTGATCACTGACACGTGCGGACTCCGGTGGTGCCGGGGCGGGCGAGCCACCCCCTTGGGCTCGGACTTTGGTTAGGTTAACCTAACAGCCGCGACCGGTCGTCTGATCCCCTGTCGTTTCCCATGTGCGTTTGCTAGAGAGGCACAGCCATGTCCCGTGAAAGAACCGTCAACCTCTCCCGCCGGGGTCTCCTCGCGGCGGGTGGCGCCCTCGGCCTGGGCGCCCTGCTGTCGGCGTGCGGCGACGGCGGTTCGGGGACCTCGGGGAAGGGATCGGGGAAGGACGGGGGCTCCTGGTCGTTCACCGACGACCGCAAGGAGAAGGTCACCGCCGACAAGACGCCCGAGCGCATCGTGGCGTTCACCGGGACCGCCGCCGCCCTCGCCGACTTCGGGCTCAAGGACCGGATCGTCGGCGTCTTCGGCGAGACGACCCTGGACGACGGCTCGGCCCACCCCCAGGCCGGCGACCTGGACGTGAAGAAGATCGAGGTCATCGGCAACGTCTGGGGCGAGTTCGACATCGAGAAGTACGCGGCGCTCAACCCCGAGCTGCTGGTCACGCACCAGTACGACGAGGGGTCGCTGTGGTACGTGCCGGACGAGAGCAAGGACAAGATCCTCAAGCTCGCCCCCAGCGTCGCCGTCCAGGTGGCCAACGTCTCCCTGCTCAAGCCGATCCAGCGCTACGCCGAACTGGCCGAGTCCCTGGGCGCCGACCTGAGGTCCCGGCAGGTCACCGACGGCAAGGCCCGCTTCGAGGCCGCCTCCGAGAAGCTCCGCAAGGCCGCCAAGGCCAGTGGCGGCCTGCGGGTGATGGCCGCCTCCGGCAGTGCCGACTACTTCTACGTCTCCACGCCCGAGCCCGCGGCCGACCTGAACTACTTCGCCGAGCTCGGCGTGAACTTCGTCATCCCCGAGGACACCAAGGAGAGCGGCGGCTACTTCCAGAGCCTTAGCTGGGAGAACGCCGGCGAGTACGAGGCCGACCTCATCATCCTCGACAACCGCGGCACGGCGCTGCAGCCCGAGGACCTGAAGTCCAAGCCCACCTGGACGTCCCTCCCGGCGGTCAAGGCCGGACAGGTCGCCGAGTGGGACCCGGTGCCGCGCTTCTCCTACCAGGGCGCCGCTCCGCTGCTGGAGAACCTGGCCGACGCCATCTCCAAGGCCAAGAAGCTCGGCTGAGACCGGGCAGGGCGCCCGCGGGCGCCCGTCGGACCTCGCAGGACCCCGCAGGACAGCCACCCGTCGAGAAGGAGATCAGCGGATGACTCCGCGCACCGCCGTCCCGCTCGCCGCTCCCCCGAGGGCGGTCCGTCGTCCCGCCGCCCGGCCGGCCTCGCCGTTCCGCTTCTTCGACGCCGCGGTGGTGCGCCGCCGACGGCTCGGGCCCTCCATCGTCCGGATCACCTTCGGCGGGGAGCAGCTCCGGGAGTTCGCGGGCGGCGGTCGGGACCAGAGCTTCTCGCTCTTCCTGCCGCACCCCGGCCAGGCCGAGCCGGTCGTCCCGGTGGAGCTGGGCGACGCCTGGTTCGCGGCCTGGCGGGCGATGGACCCCTCGGTGCGCGCGGTCATGCGGTCCTACACCGTGTGCGGGCAGCGCCCGGAGGCGGGCGAGGTGGACGTCGACTTCGTCCTGCACGGTGACACCGGGCCCGCCACCCGCTGGGCGCGCGGCGCCCGCCCGGGGGACCGGGTCCGTCTGCTGGGCCCCCGGACGGCGGAGAACAAGAGCGTCGGCTTCCGTCCCCCCTCGGACACCGACTGGGTGCTGCTCGCCGCCGACGAGACGGCGCTGCCGGCGGTCGCGGGCATCCTGGCCTGGCTGCCCGCCGGAACGCGGGCACGGGTGTGGGTCGAGGTGCCCCGGGCCGAGGACACCCGTCCGCTGCCCACCGCGGCCGACGCCGAGGTCACCTGGCTGGTGCGGGAGGACGGCCGCGCGCACGGCGCGGTGGTCGAGGCCGTGCGCGCGGCCGTGCTGCCCGCGGGCACCCCGTACGCGTGGTTGGCGGGCGAGTCCGGCGCGGTGCGCGCGCTGCGCCGCCACCTGGTGTCCGAACGCGGCCTGGAACGGGGGCGGGTGGCCTTCTCCGGCTACTGGCGGCTGGGCGTCTCCGAGGAGGGCCTGCGCGCCGAGGCGCTCGCCGGCGCCGCGTGACGGCGGCTCGGTCCCCTACGGAGCCCCGATACCCCCGATATGACGTCCCGCGGCGCACGGGGCTCTTGCACAACCAAGGTCAAGTTAGGCTAGCCTCACCTAAGTCAAACGCCCCCAACTCGGAGGACCCGAGCGTGAGTCTCCAGGGATCCCCTGCTCCCCTCGCCGGCACCGTCGCCGAAGCGGCCGAAGCCGCCGACGATCCCCGCTCCCACCTGTTGAACAACGCCACCGCCGAGGACTACCGGAGCCTGGTGGCCGAAGGCGTGGCGCGGGTCGCCCGGGCGGTCGCCGAAACCGCTCGCCCGTTCACCGGAGTCACCCCGGAGGACCTGGCTCCCGGGATAAGCGCGATCGACCTCGACCGGCCCCTGGGCGACCCGGCCGCCGCCCTCGACGAGTTGGAGCGGATCTACCTCCGCGACGCGGTCTACTTCCACCACCCCCGCTACCTGGCCCACCTCAACTGCCCGGTGGCGCTCCCCGCCCTCCTCGGCGAGGCCGTCCTCTCGGCCGTCAACTCCTCCCTCGACACCTGGGACCAGAGCGCGGGCGGCACCTTGATGGAGCGTCGGCTCGTCGACTGGACGGCCGCGCGCATCGGTCTGGGCCGGGCCGCGGACGGCGTCTTCACCAGCGGCGGGACCCAGTCCAACCTGCAGGCGCTGCTGCTGGCCCGCGAGGAGGCCTTCCGGCTGTTGCGGAAGAACTCCCCCACCCCGCCGCCCGTCTCCGCGATGCTGCCGAAACTGCGCGTCCTCACCTCCGAGGCCGCCCACTTCTCCGTCCTGAAGAGCGCCAAACTCCTCGGCCTGGAACCGGAGTCCGTCGTCTCCGTGCCCTGCGACGGCGACCGCCGGATGCGCGTCGACGCCCTCGCCCGCGAACTGCGGCGCTGCCGGGAGGAGGGCCTGACCGTGATGGCCGTCTCCGCCACCGCCGGCACCACCGACTTCGGTTCCATCGACCCCCTCCCGGAGATCGCCGACCTGTGCGAGGAGGCCGGGACGTGGTTCCACGTCGACGCCGCCTACGGCTGCGGGCTGCTGGTCTCGGCCACCCGTCGCCGGCTCCTGGAGGGCATCGAGCGGGCCGACTCGGTCACCGTGGACTACCACAAGTCCTTCTTCCAGCCGGTCAGTTCCAGTGCCGTCATCGTCCGCGACGGCGACACCCTGCGGCACGCGACCTACCACGCCGACTACCTCAACCCGGCCCGCAGCGCCGAGCAGCGCATCCCCAACCAGGTCGACAAGTCTCTCCAGACCACCCGTCGCTTCGACGCGCTGAAGCTCTGGCTGACCCTGCGCATCATGGGCGCCGACGCGGTGGGCGCGCTCTTCGACCGGGTCGTGGACCTCGCCGCCGACGCCTGGCGACTGCTGGAGGACGACCCGCGCTTCACCGTCGTCACCAAGCCCACCCTCTCCACCCTGGTCTTCCGCTACGTGCCCGAGGAGCCCGTCGGGGAGACGGCCGTGGACCTGGCCAACCTCCACGCCCGCGAGGCCCTGGCCGCCTCCGGCGAGGCCGTGGTCGCCGGGACGGTGGTCGACGGCCGGCACCACCTGAAGTTCACCCTGCTCAACCCCGAGACCTCACCGGACGACATCCGCGCCGTCCTCGACCTGATCGCGGCGCACGCGAAGGACCACCTGTCCGCCGCCCACCTCACCGGCTCACCGGCCGCCTGACGCACCCTCAACCGGAGACGACGTGTCCACCCCTGACGGCACCTCTCACAACGCCCCGCACGGCGCCCCGTACGACTTCATAGCCATCGGCCTGGGCCCCTTCAACCTGGGCCTGGCCTGCCTCACGGAGCCGATCGACGACCTCGACGGCCTCTTCCTGGAGAGCCGCTCCGCATTCGACTGGCACCCCGGGATGCTCCTGGACGGCGTCACCCTGCAGACGCCTTTCATGGCCGACCTGGTGACCCTGGCCGACCCCACCTCCCCGTACTCCTTCCTCAACTACCTCAAGCAGTCCGGCCGGCTGTACCCGTTCTACATCCGCGAGAACTTCTATCCGCTGCGCGCCGAGTACAACGCCTACTGCCGCTGGGCCGCGAGCCGGCTCTCCTCGGTCCGCTTCGGCCACGAGGTCACCGCCGTCTCCCACGACGAGGAGAGCGGCCTCTACACCGTCACCGCCCGCGACACCACCACCGGAGAGCACACCGAGCACCTGGCCCGCCGACTCGTCCTGGGCACCGGCACCCCGCCCCACGTCCCCGCGGCCTGCGAGGGGCTGGGCGGCGACGCCATCCACAACTCCCGTTACCTGGAACACAAGGAGGCCCTCCAGGCCAAGCGGAGCATCACCGTCGTCGGCAGCGGCCAGAGCGCCGCCGAGATCTACCACGACCTGCTCTCCGAGATCGACGCCCACGGCTACAGCCTCACCTGGGTCACCCGCTCCCCGCGGTTCTTCCCGCTGGAGTACACCAAGCTGACCCTGGAGATGACCTCCCCCGACTACATCGACTACTTCCACGCCCTCCCCGAGGCCACCCGCCACCGGCTGGAGGACGAGCAGAAGGGCCTCTTCAAGGGCATCAACGCGGATCTCATCGACGGCATCTTCGACCTGCTGTACAGCAAGAGCGTCTCCGGTCCCGTCCCCACCCGGCTGCTGACCAACACCGCCCTCGCCTCCGCCTCCTACGACGAGGCGAGCGGCACCTACACCCTCGGCCTCCACCAGCACGAGCAGGACAGAAAGTTCACGCTCACCACCGAGGGGCTGATCCTGGCCACCGGCTACCGCTACCGCGTCCCCGCCTTCCTGGACGGCATCCGCGACCGACTCCGCTTCGACGGCTCGGGACGCTTCGACGTCGCCCGCAACTACAGCGTCGACGTCACCGGCCACGGCGTCTTCCTGCAGAACGGCGCGGTCCACGCCCACAGCGTCACCTCGCCGGACCTGGGCATGGGCCCGTACCGCAACTCCTGCATCATCCGCGACATCCTCGGCCGCGAGGTCTACCCGATCGAGAAGACCATCGCCTTCCAGGAGTTCGGCGCCCCCGAGGGGGACATCGCGTGAGGGACACCGTCTTCCGCCGCGAGGACCCCGAGCTGGGCGAGTTCTCCGTGGTCACCCTCGACCCGAAGGCCGACGCGGCCCTGCTGCTGGGCTGGGTGACCCACCCCAAGGCCGTGTACTGGATGATGCAGAACGCCGACGAGGCCGAGGTCGCCCACGAGTACGGCAAGATCGCCGAACACCCGCACCACGACGCCTTCCTCGGCCTGCACCGGGGCCGTCCCGCGTTCCTCGTCGAACGCTACGACCCCGCGCACGTGGAACTCGCCGGGCTGTACGACCACGAGGAGGGCGACGTCGGCATGCACTTCCTCACCGCGCCCGCCGACCGACCCGTCCACGGCTTCACCCTGGCCGTCATCACCACGGTGATGGCGATGCTCTTCGACGACCCGGCGACCCGGCGCGTGGTCGTCGAACCCGACGTCCGGAACACCGCCGTGCACGCCCTCAACGCCGCCGTCGGCTTCGAGGTCGTCCGGCGGATCGTCAAACCGGAGAAGGAAGCCCTGCTCAGCGTCTGCACCCGCCGACGGTTCGAGGCCGCCGTACGAGGAGCCACCCCGTGACACCCCGCCCCCACGCCACTCACCACGCCACTCACCACGCCGATCCCCACGCGGCCGTGGCCCATCTGACCCCCGAGAACTGGGATGCCGCCGTCCGGCTGCTGCTGCGCAAGGCCCTGTCCGAGTTCTCCCACGAACGCCTGCTGACCCCCACTCCGCTGGGCGACGGCCGCTACGCCGTCACCAGCGACGACGGCCGCGTCGAGTACCGCTTCACCGCTCGGCTGATGGCGCTCGACCACTGGCAGATCGACGCCGCCGGCATCACCCGTCTGCGCGACGGGGCCGAGGCGCCGCTGGACGCCCTCGCCTTCTTCACCGAGTTCCGCGGCGCCCTCGGCCTGAGCGACGAGGTCCTCCCCGTCTACCTGGAGGAGATCGGCTCCACCCTCGCGAGCACCGCGTACAAGCTCGCCAAGGAACCCGTCGGCGCCGACGAGCTCGCCGCCTCCGACTTCCAGGCGATCGAGACCGGCATGACCGAGGGTCACCCCTGCTTCGTCGCCAACAACGGCCGCCTCGGCTTCGGCGTCCACGAGTACCTGGCCTACGCCCCGGAGACGGCCTCACCGGTACGGCTGCTGTGGGTGGCCGCCCACCGCGACCACACCACCTTCACCTGCTCGGCCGACACCGACTACGCCACGCTGCTCCGCGCCGAACTCGGACCGGGCACCCTCGACCGCTTCGCCTCCGTCATGAGCGGCCTGGGCCTGGACCTCGCGGACTACCTGCTGATCCCGGTCCACCCCTGGCAGTGGTGGAACAAGCTCGCCGTGACGTTCTCCTCGGAGGTCGCCGAGCGCCGGATCGTCCTCCTCGGCGAGGGCGAGGACGAGTACCTGGCCCAGCAGTCCATCCGGACCTTCTTCAACACCGGCGACCCCGCCAAGCACTATGTGAAGACGGCCCTGTCCGTGCTGAACATGGGCTTCATGCGGGGTCTGTCGGCCGCCTACATGGAGGCCACCCCCGCCATCAACGACTGGCTGGCCGACTTGATCGCCAAGGACCCCGTGCTGCGCGGCACCGGGCTGAGCGTCATCCGCGAACGCGCCGCCGTCGGCTACCGCCACCCCGGTTACGAGGCCGCCACCGACCGCTACTCGCCGTACCGCAAGATGCTCGCGGCCCTGTGGCGGGAGAGCCCCGTCCCGCAACTGGAGGAGGGACAGCGCCTGGCCACCATGGCGGCCCTGCTCCACACCGACCGCGAGGGGCGTTCGCTGGCCGCCGCGTTGATCGAACGCTCCGGGCTGACCCCCGAGGAGTGGCTGGGCCGCTACCTCGACGCCTACCTCACCCCGCTGCTGCACAGCTTCTACGCCCACGACCTGGTGTACATGCCGCACGGCGAGAACGTCATCCTGGTGCTGGAGGGCGACGCCGTGGCCCGGGTGGTGTTCAAGGACATCGCCGAGGAGATCGTCGTGATGAACCCCGATGCGAAGCTGCCCCCGAAGGTGGAGCGCATCCGCGCCGAGGTCCCCGAGGAGATGCGGCTGCTGTCGATCCTCACCGACGTCTTCGACTGCTTCCTGCGCCACCTCGGCGCGATCCTCGCCGACCGGGGCGTGCTGACGGAGGACGCCTTCTGGCGCACGGTCGCCGAGGCGGTGCTCCGCTACCAGGAGTCCGTGCCGGAGCTGGCCGAACGGTTCGAGCGGTACGACATCTTCGCCGAGAAGTTCGCGCTCTCCTGCCTCAACCGGCTCCAACTGCGCGACAACCGGCAGATGGTGGACCTGGCGGACCCGTCCGGCGCGCTCCAACTCGTCGGCGATCTGAGGAACCCCATCGCCCCCTTCGCACCCGGGAGGGCCTGACCCGGCATGGCGACGACCGATCCGACCGCCGAATCCGCCGGCCCGGTCCCCGGCCACGTGTCGGGGACCGGGCCGGTCGGCGGGCACCCCGCCCGCTGGGCGATCCTCGCCGTGGTCTGCCTCGCCGAGCTCGTGGTGGTGCTCGACAACACCGTGCTCAACGTGGCGATCCCGTCCCTCACCTCCGAGCTGGGCGCGTCCACCGCCGACGTCCAGTGGATGATCAACGCCTACGCCCTGGTGCAGGCGGGTCTGCTGCTCGGCGCGGGCAGCGCCGCCGACCGCCACGGCCGCAAACGGATGCTGCTGGTCGGTCTGGTCCTCTTCGGGGCCGGGTCGCTCGCGGCCGGGCTCGCCGGCTCCTCCGCGCAGCTCATCGCGGCCCGCGCGGGCATGGGCGTGGGCGCGGCGCTGCTGTTGACCACCACCCTCGCCGTCGTCATGCAGGTCTTCGACGCCCACGAGCGGCCCAAGGCCATCGGCATCTGGGGGGCCGTCAACGCCCTGGGGTTCGCCGCCGGGCCGGTCGTCGGCGGACTGGTGCTCGACCACTACTGGTGGGGCGCGGTCTTCCTGATCAACATTCCGGTGGTGCTGATCGGCCTCGTGGCCGTCACGGCCCTCGTCCCCGAGTCCAGGGACCCGCGCGCCGGCCGCCCGGACCTGCCGGGCACGGTGCTCTCCGTCGTCGGCATGACCTCGGTCGTCTACGCCGTCATCACCGGACCGGAGCACGGCTGGACCTCCGCCGACGTCCTCGTCCCGGCCCTGCTCGGCGTCGCCGTCCTGGCCGCCTTCGTCCGGTGGGAACGACGGACGGAGCACCCGATGCTCGACATGTCGCTGTTCCGCGAGCGCCGCTTCACCGGAGCCGTCACGGGCGTCGTCCTGGTCACCTTCGGCAGCGGCGGCGCCCTCTACCTGCTCACTCAGCAGTTCCAGTTCGTCCGCGGCGACACCCCGCTCCAGGCGGGCCTGGACATCGCGCCCTTCGCCCTGACCGTGGGACTGGTGAACTTCACCGGTCTCTCCGCCCGGCTCATCACGCGCCTCGGTCTGCCCGCCGCGATCGCCTCCGGAATGGCCCTGATGGCGGTCGGTCTCGCGGTCGTCGCCCTCGTCGGCGCGGGGGGCTACGGCGGGGTGCTGTTCGGGCTCGTCCTGATGGGCGCCGGCTGTGGCTGCGCCAACCCGGCCATCGCCGAGGCCATCATGAGCGCCATCCCCAAGGAGCGGGCCGGCGCGGGCGCGGGGGTCAACGGCACGCTGGTGGAGATGGGCACCGGCCTGGGCGTCGCCGTGCTGGGGGCCGTCTTCGTCTCCCGGTTCGACGCCCTGCTGCCGGGCTCCGTGGACACCGCCGAGTCGCTGCCCGCCGCCTTGGCGCAGGCCTCGGGAGGGGCGGAGCGCGCCTCGGTCACCGAGGCGTTCGCCGCGGGGCTCCAGACCGGCCAGCTGGCCGGGGCCGCGGCGGTCCTGCTGGGCGGCTGCGTGGCCGGGGTGCTGCTCCACCGCGCCGCGCGGCCCGCACGGGAAGCGGCCACGGGGCCGCCTCCCCTGTCGAGAGAAGGGTGACGAGGTGGGCATGGAGATCCTCCGGGACGCCTGGGGCGTCCCACACCTGCGCGCGGACGACGCGAACGGGCTGGCCTTCGCCCAGGGACACAACGCGGCCGTGGACCGCGCCTGGCAGATCGAGGTCGAACGGCACCGCGTCCAGGGCACCACGGCGGCGTTCCTCGGCGCCGAGGCCGTCCCCTGGGACCGGTTCGCGCGGCAGGCCCGGTTGGAGGACACCGCCCGGCGGTGCCTGGCCGCCCTGGAACGGAAGGACCCCGAGACCGCCTCCTGGGTGCGCGCCTACGTCGACGGGGTCAACGCCGGCCTCGCCGAGGGGGCCCGTCGAGCGCCCGAGTTCGCCGCGACCGGGCTCGCTCCCGGTGTGTGGCGGCCGTGGACGCCGTTGGGCGTCTGGCTCTCCACGCACGTGCTGTTCGCGGGCTTCCCCGCCAAGTTCTGGCGCGACACCGTGACCCGTCGGCTCGGCCCCCGATGGGTGGGGGTGTTCGCCGGCGACGGTCCCGGGACCTCCGGCAGCAACGGCTGGCTCGTCACCGGGGACCGCACCGCCGGCGGTGCCGCGATCATCGCCGGGGACCCCCACCGGTTCATCGAGGCTCCGGGGATCTACCAGCAGGTCCGGCTGGTCTGCCCGGAGTTCGACGTGGTCGGGCTCGCGGTCCCCGGTGTCCCCGGCATCGCCCACTTCGGCCACACCGGCCACGTGGCCTGGGCCATCACCAACGCCATGGCCGACTACCAGGACCTCTACCTCGAACGGCTGCGACGCACCGGGCC
Source organism: Streptomyces megasporus (assembly GCF_000718985.1). Taxonomy (GTDB): domain Bacteria; phylum Actinomycetota; class Actinomycetes; order Streptomycetales; family Streptomycetaceae; genus Streptomyces; species Streptomyces megasporus. The sequence goes on from NZ_JODL01000027.1 coordinate 65,081, forward strand.
GGACGGCACGGCGGTGGAGGCCCTCGGCCCGGACGGCCTGCGGCCCGCCGCGCGCCACGTCGAGACCGTCGAGGTGGCCGGCGCCGACCCCGTGACGGTCGAGGTGATCGAGACCGAGCGCGGTCCCGTCGTCGTCGACGGCCCCGACGCCCGGGCGTGGGGAGCGGAAGCCGTCGAGGGGACCGAGAACGCCGAGGACGCCGAGGACGCCGAGGATCCGGACGCCTTCTGGGCGATCGGCCTCCGCCACCCCCCGCGCGTCCGCGAGGACCTCGGCTTCGGCGTGCTGCCCGCCCTGCTGCGGGCCCGGAGCGTCGCCGACGTCGACCGGGCCCTGGACGGCTGGGTGGAGCCCGTCAACGTCGTTCTGGCCGCCGACACCGCGGGTGGGACGCTGCACCGGGTGGCGGGCGTCGTCCCCGTGCGGCATCCGGACAACCGACGGCGTGTCGTGCCCGCCTGGGACGCCCGGTACGCCTGGCGGGGCTGGTACGGGCCGATGCCGCGCGCACGCGTCGAGGGCATCGCCGTCATGGCCAACGAGCGGGGGCTCGCCGAGCTCCTCGGCGTCGAGTTCGCGCCGCCGCACCGGGCCGCGCGCATCCGAAAGTTGCTGGAGGAGTCGGACCGGTGGTCCGCCGAGGACATGGCCGCCGTCCACCGGGACACCCACCTGGCCTCGGCCGCGCCCCTGTTGGACCTGCTGGACCGGATCGACCCCGCGGAGCTGGGCCCCGACGCCCGCCGGCTGCGGGAACGGCTGCTGCGCTGGGACCGCCGGATGGAGGCGGACAGCGTCGACGCCGCGTCGTTCGCCGCCGTCCGCCACGAGACCGTGCGGCACTTGGCCGACCACCCGCGGCTCCGCCCGCTGGCGGACCCGCCGCCCGTCCCGGAGGTGTTCCGGCCCTGGCTCGCGCTCCTCCCCCGTGTCGGTTACGCCCTGGAGCACCTGTTGACCACGGAACTGCTGCCGCTCGCCGACCGGGTCGGGGTGGTGCGGGCGGCCGTCGAGGAGGTGGCGGCACGCCAGGCGGTCGCGGACGGCCCGCCGGCGCGGTGGGGCGACACGCACCGGCTCGCGCCCTGGCAGGCGCTCCCCGCCGAACCCCCCGAACCCTGGCCCGCCCTCTCCGGCGACCACGACTGCGTGCTGGCGACCTCCAGCGTGCCCGGCGTCACCGACCTCGGCGCCCGCGCCTCCGCCGCCCGCTACGTCTGGGACCTCGCCCGCCGCGAGGACAGCGCCTGGGTGGTGCCGCTCGGCGCGTCGGGCGTGCCCGGTCATCCGCACCACCGTGATCAGCTTCCGCTGTGGGCGCGGTGCGAGCTCGTCCCGGTCGTCACCGACCGGGCACGTCTGGTCCGGGAAGCCGGCGCCCCCTCCGACCGACCCGACCGATCCGACCGATCCGACCGAGGAGAGATGTGACCCCCGACACCGCACCCGACGGCGCGTCCGCGCCCCGGCGCCGCGAGGCCGTGTACGAGAGGCACGTCGACGGCTTCGGCACGGTCCGCGTCACCCCCGTGGACCCGGCCCGCGACATCGACCTGCTGTACGGCTGGGTGACGCAGGAGAGGGCCCGTTTCTGGGGGATGCGCGACCACACCCGCGCCCAGGTCCTGGAGATCTACGAGTACCTGGATTCCCTGTCCACGCACCACGCGTACCTGATCCACCGCGACGACCGGCCGGTCGCGCTCTTCCAGACGTACGAGCCGGACGCCGACCCGATCGGCAAGTACTACGAGGTGCGGCCGGGGGACTTCGGCTTCCATCTGTTGATCGGTCCCGTGACGGGCGTCCCGGAGCCGGGCTTCACCGACACCCTGGTGAGGACCTTCCTCGCCCATGTGCTGGCCGAGGACCCCGCCCGCAAGCGGATCGTCGCCGAGCCCGACGCCCGCAACGAGAAGGCCATCGCCCGTCTGCTGCGGACCGGCTTCGTCCTCGGCCCCGAGGTCCGGCTGCCGGAGAAACCGGCTCGGATGGTCTTCCTCGACCGGGACGACTTCCTCGCCCGCACCGTCGGCTGAGAAGTGGGCGGGGTCGGCTCGCCGGTCCCCCGCCCACCCGCTCGGCACTCGCTTCCCCGCTCGGCGCCATGGCCACCGGCCCGGTTCCGTCCGCACCCCCTTCAAAGTATCTCGCTCGCGAGAGAGATATGGTGTGGGTCTGCCGCCCTCCCGCGCAGCGGGCATGCGGCGGCCCGGACACCGTGAGGAGGCGGAAGATGGCCGTAGGCGAACCGATGACGAGGACGGCCCCACCCGGGACCGCGCCCCCGACCTCGCGGAAGAGGCGGGCGGGGAGGCTGGTGGTGAAGTGGCCGACCAGCACCGATCACAAGACGATCGGCACGATGTACCTGGTCACCTCGTTCTTCTTCTTCTGCGTCGGCGGCCTCCTGGCCCTGTTCATGCGCGCCGAACTGGCCCGTCCGGGACTGCAGATCATGTCGAACGGACAGTTCAACCAGGCGTTCACCATGCACGGCACGATCATGCTGCTGATCTTCGCCACCCCGCTGTTCTTCGGGTTCGCGAACTGGATCATGCCGCTGCAGATCGGCGTGCCCGACGTGGCGTTCCCGCGGCTGAACATGTTCTCGTACTGGCTGTACCTGCTCGGTTCGCTGATCACCATCAGCAGCATGTTCACTCCGCAGGGCGCACCCGACTTCGGCTGGACCGCCTACGCTCCCCTGTCCGACACCGTGCACACCCCGGGCGTGGGAGCGGACCTGTGGATCATGGGCCTGGGCCTGAGCGGCTTCGGCACCATCCTGGGCTCGGTCAACTTCATCACCACGATCATC